>NZ_JBPUKE010000002.1:0-1524266 GCF_053470465.1 Rhodococcus sp. GB-02 | reverse complement strand
CGTGATCAACCGCGCCCCGTTCACCGCATCCAGATCGCCCTTGACTGTGACCCGCCCGTACAGGCCTTTCGAGGCGTAGAACTCATTGCGCTCAGAGTCTTCCCCGACCGGAACACCGTCCTCACGCTTGCCGTACTGCTTCTCGATCCTCCGGATCGCCGCCCGCACCGCATCACAATCCGCAATATTCTTCGACGCCAACGACAACAAGATCCCGCGAGCTTTGTCCACCTCCGCCAGGGTCATATTCTTCGGCGGATGCTGACAAAACGACGCCACCTGCCGCGCCTTCAACGCATCAACATCGCCCCGGTGAAACGCATCCGCGACAACAGGTTCGAGCATCAACAACCGCGCCAGGCCGACCAGCAGACTGCACTCACCGATCTCCAGATTCGTCGAACCATGCAACCACTGCGCGATCGCCCGAAAACCCTTCCCACCGAGAACCTCACGGGAAAACATCTCCACGATCAGCAGCACCATCCGCGACTGCAACTCGTGCCGGACACGCACCAGATCGAGAACCTCACTCTTGAGGTCCTCGCCATCCAGTTGCCACGCATCCCGGCTGTCCATGCGGCAATCATATTCGAACACAGATTCGAACGCAAGAACAGTTTGATCGAAAATTGCTGCTGTTAAACCGATTTCGGCATTTCGGACATTCGGTTCTCGGCGGGTTGCCGACGCAGTCCATGTGCGCCGACGAGTGCGAGCGCCATCATCAACCCGGAGCACAACAGCATCACGGCAGTCTCGATGAACTGAAAATGCCAGTACCGGCTCTGCGGGTGATAGACCACGGCATGGTGATCGATTCCCTGTGCTCGAAGGCAGTTGTCGACTTCGAGGGCTTGCTGCTGGCGATCGGAATTGTCTGAGCCCCAGCACATTGAGTAGTCGGCGTCGATGATGTTGCCGTCCGTATCGGCGAAGCCGGCACCGATGACCCATCTCGAGTCGAGATTTTGATACGGCGACGGTGCGTATTCCGCTGCACGGGCCAGTCCGTCGATGGGTTGGACGTCGATGTCGGGAGCCGTGTAATGCTCGCGGACCATCGCGCTCAGTGCGACGGGCAGGATGAAGAACACGAGAAGAGTCGTGACCATTGCGACGACGGTGTTGCGTACGAGCAATGCGGCCGCGCTGCCGGTGACCATGGCGACAAAGGTGTAGGCGCCGAAGACGATTCCCGTCGTGTGAAAATTGGGGAACTCCATCAAGGAGAACGAGGTCATTTCATCTGTTGCGGTTGCTCCCCGACCCAGCGAATGGGTCCAGCCGAGCACCAAACCCAGGAGTGTCATCGCAAGCGTGACCGGCACGAAGACCACCAGGATCCGCAAGAAATACCACCGAACAAGGCTGGTGGATTCCCGAAGATCGAGATTCTCGGGCCCCTGCTCGAAATCTCTCGAGAATGTAGTGACGCCGACCAGCATTCCTGAGACGAACGGTAGTAGAAGTACGAGAAGCGTCGTCAAGGTGAGAGCGGTGTCGGCGCGGCAACCGCCACCTCCGTCGTACCAGCGTGAGCAGATATCTCCGAAAACCCAACTCTTGCCTGAACGCTGAACGAACCATCCTGAGATTGCGGCGGTCAGGATCAGGAGGAATATCACCGCCAATGACCATACGATCTGCCCTCGGCATTGTCGCCAGGTCGCGTAGATCATCGGCGTACGCGACTCGGTGATGTGTTGATGCGTCTCATGATCAGACAATACTGTTCGTTTGGTGATATGCACGGATTTCGAAAGCCGATACCCCGGATTTGATCCGAGGTATCGGCCCGAGCTCAGCAGAAGAAGCTGAGCGAACTGATTGCCGCGTTCTGATCAAGTTGGCCGGCATCTCCGACGTTGCCGGCGGCGACTGACAGATCTTGAAGGGAGAGAATAGCGTCCATTGTTATTTCCTTTGTTGATCGGTTCTTACCGATGGATTTGATCGATCGAATTTTCTTGCGGTACTGATCTCATTTCAGGTTCTTGGCCTGATACTTCTGTGCTCCAATCTCCCGGTGGTGATAACTTCCGAACAATTAGGAGATGTGGCAGTTCGACGCACACATCAGTGGAAACGGCTGTCGGGCAGTTGCCGAGCCGGTATGTCGGAGCAATGCCAGTATTCCTGCAGATCCGGTTGCCCAGTCTGTCGAGAGTCTCAGGTTCTGCTCGCCTGGGAAGTGCAGGCTTCCTTGGTGATTGACGGAGTGGTGGCCCAGAAGCTGTAACTGCTGGGCCAATGTTCTTTCACAATCGGAGTCGACATAGGGAGTCCTGGAAAGCTCGACCAGAAAAAGGATCAATCCAGCTCGCCCGTTGAGTAGTCCGGCTTGGGCAGTGAATTCGACGGCGGCAGCGCGGGCTATGGCAAGTAGGGCAGACGCATAGCGCGGTTCGTCGACATGTCGCACAAGTTGTAGAAGCACCAGGCCCACACCGACGGATCCCGATCCCAGATACGGCATTGTCCGGCGCTCTTCTCGCAGCTGCATCGAACCGTCGGGGCACATCGGCATCACAGACAGATCGATGTCGACGAGCTGGCGTGCGTGTTTCAGCGATCGAGGGTCACCGCTCAGTTCGTAGTGGCGAGTCCAGAACAGCGCTTGTCCGCTCGGTCCCCGCATCAGCCCGCCTCGGCCGGCCACTGCCCAAGGCGTTCCGCCGGTGTCGCGGACATGCAAGCGAGCAGCTGAAATTCGTTCGCGCAGAGTCTCGGTCACGACAGCGAGAGTGGGTGACACCGTCGGTCGTGAAACCGATTCCTCGAGTAGAAGGCAACCGATTCCGGAAAGGCCGCTGAAAAGGCTGGAGTCGAGCTCGTCGAGTGGGGCTCTGCATAAAGTCTCGACCCATCTGTCGGCAGTCGAGTGTCGTCCTAGTTGCCGAAAGGTGTGCACCGCACCCGCGAGCCCGTCGAAGAAGCCGAACTGTGGTGGCGCATCCGAATCAACCTGGTGTTCAGTCCATTCCAGAACTGGCTCCAAGGTGTCGGTGGGAAGATCGTCGGCGAGCAGGTTTCCGCAAGAGCCGTGAGCAATGCCGTAGCCGTTCAGTTCGAACTGGGCGATGTCGCCGGGAAAGAGTCGATCAGAGCGGGAGAGATCAAGCGAGGCGAGGATGCCGCAGCGCAGTAGAGCGGCCGTACGTTGCAAGGTTTCCTTCGACGACGTGTCCCAACGATGTGGGCGTTCCTCCGGTTCCGGCGGCTGTACGTCGAGCATCGAGTAGAGCGAGGCACGGAAGGCATGAGGAAGATCGAATCGAGACACCGCATAGGCGATGAGTTCGGGAATCTTGTTGCAATCGAGAGGGAACAATGTAGTAAGTGGGACAAAGAGTCCCAGCTCGATGCATCCCAAGGAGTATCGATCCGCCTCGATTCCTGTCAACTGTTGCGGCGCGGTGTATCCGGGGGCTCCGGTGGACCGGGGCGGATGCGCGTCGATGTTATGGGCCATCTCGAAGTCGATGATCCGAATACCAGACGGTGAGCACATGACGTTGCCAGGGTGAAGATCGGCATGAACGATTCCGGCGTTGTGGAAGCTCTCGACCGCGGTGGTCAGCTGTTGTGCAATATCGAGCGCCCAGGTTCTGTAATCCGTTCGGGAACCGAGTGTCTGGTCCGCACGTATCAGTGGGTAGCGGAGCGCAATTTCCTGATTCAGGGGAGTGCCGGGAGCGCGCGAGGTGACAAGGAAGTGGTGTCCCTCGCGCTCGAACAAGCTGATGGCAGAAGGTGAGTACGGGTTGTCGGCGAGGTGTGTCAACTTGTCGTACTCGTTGCGGATGCGGTCGATTGCGTACCGGCCGTTGGCGTCCGGGGCGGTGAAGGGTCTGCCTTCTTTGATGACCAGATTGACGCCGCTGCTGTCGAACGCAGAGTAGATTCCTCCACTATTGCTGAAGTGCAGGGCTTCTCGAATCGAGAAGGGGAACTCACCTGGTGATTTGAGTTTGTCTTGTTGCGCACGAACAAAGTCCGGGATTTGTACCCAGTCGGGAGTTCTGAAGGAAGTGCCGCGCAGATCTGGCTCGAGCGATCCGTCAGGACGCCGGATTGCCGGGACACGATCGCCGAACGAATCGTAGGTCTGCATGGGCAGGTACGCGCCGTATCGAAGGTAGAGCGGTCCACGGTTCCAGCGCACATCGCTGAGGATGTAGGGCCCGTCGGCACCCGCTACAAGCCTGTCCAGTTCGGTGATGACACGTTGTGTGGCAACACCATCCGGCGGATAGATCGTGATGAATTTTCCGCTGGAAGTTCGATTGGCCTGCTTGCTGTTGGACAACATGAGGTCTGTCGCCGTCCGAAGAAATTTGAACGGCACCAGATTGTGGCCGCAATACGCGGAAACAGTATCGAGCAGTTCCTGTGCATTGGCTTGGGTAGCGGAGCAGTGAATCTTCCATCCTTGTTCTGGCAGCAGACCGTCGGGCGGTTGGAAGTAGTTCCACGGCCCGCTTTGGGGACCTCGCCGCCAGAGTGACCACTCCACAGACTTTGCAGGGACAAAGTGCTGATCAGTCGGTGTTTCAGGTCGAGTGGCAGTTCTGATTCGGTCGTAGAAATGCGAGTCGGCACGTGTGAAGGCAACGTATCGCAGGTCCACGCTCAACCTCCCGGTCAGTCCCCCTGCGGTTTGTCATCGATTGGTGCCACGTCCCGAATCCCCATGTGGCTTGGATTGCTTGTGGCGGAAGGTTATCCGATTCCGGACATTTCGGGCGAAGATTGAAAACCTATCATTCGAAAGTACTAACGGATGGCTTGGGGCCTGGCGAGGTTGCTGATCGCGCGAACCATCGTTGGTCAGCACTTGCTTCGAAGCCTGACGGTTCCTCTTGACGCGCGGGTCACGTCGGTGGTAGTTCTTTAGCGAGCGCTAAGTCAGGTGCGCCCTCGATCTCGGTCCGGTGCCCGGCGCCACGAAACTCGGGTGCCGGACCGCCCCAGCAATGCACGTCCTCGAAGGGAACGAAGATGACCAAGGCAGTGATCGTCGATGTAGTCCGGATCGCGTCCGGTAAGGGGAAGCCGGGCGGAGCACTGTCCGGGACGCACCCCGTCGAACTGATGGCCCACGTTCTGCGTTCCATCACCTCGCGAAACGGCCTCGACCCCGCCCTGGTGGACGACGTAATCGGCGGTTGTGTCGGACAGGCCGGTGAGCAGGCTCTCAACATAACCCGCAGCGCGGTCCTCTCGGCAGGATTCCCCGAGTCGGTACCCGCCACCACGATCGATCGCCAGTGCGGATCAAGTCAGCAAGCTGCGCACTTTGCGGCGCAGGGTGTGATCGCCGGTGCATACGACATCGTGATCGCGGCGGGCGTCGAATCGATGAGTCGTGTCCCGATGGGCACTACGACGATGGGGAAGGACGCTTCCGGTCCGGGTATCGCGGCTCGCTACCCCGAAGGACTGGTCAATCAGGGCATCTCCGCGGAGTTGATCGCTGCGAAGTGGAAGTTCGACCGCGAGGCTCTCGACGCATTCGCTGCGCAGTCCCACCAGCGTGCAGCGGAGGCAGCGGCGAAGGGGCTCTTCGACAAGGAAATCCTGCCGATCTCGGTGACCGATGCTGCCGGTGAGACTTTCTCGCACACCGTCGACGAGACGGTTCGTGCGTCCACTACCGCAGAGGGCCTCGTCGGCTTGAAGCCGTCGTTCTACTCGGAGAAGTACGCGCAGCGTTTCCCCGAGGCGCAGTGGTCGATCACTCCCGGTAACTCGTCGCCGCTCACCGACGGCGCGTCCGCGGCACTGATCATGAGCGAAGAAATGGCGTCGAAGCTGGGGTTGACGCCGCGAGCACGCTTCCATTCCTTCTCCGTCGCGGGCGATGACCCGATCTTCATGCTCACCGCGCCCATCCCGGCCACACACAAGGTGCTCGCTCGCGCCGGTCTGAGTATCGACGACATCGACACGTACGAGGTCAACGAGGCATTTGCTCCCGTGCCACTCGCCTGGGCTCACGAGTTCGGCGCCGACCCGGCAAAGCTCAACCCGTGGGGCGGCGCCATTGCTCTCGGCCATGCCCTTGGGTCCTCGGGTACTCGTCTGCTGACCACGATGGTCAACCACCTCGAGGCCACCGGCGGACGTTACGGTCTGCAGACCATGTGCGAGGGCGCCGGCATGGCCAACGCCACCATCATCGAACGTATCTGAAAAACATAACCTTTCGAAAGGAACTCCCATGATCGTCAACGACAGCGTCGCCGTCGTCACCGGTGGAGCATCCGGCCTCGGCTTGGCCACCACCAAAGCCCTTCTTGCCGACGGCGCCAGCGTCGTCATCATCGACCTTCCGTCGTCGAACGGTGAAGCCATCGCCAAGGAACTCGGCGACCGGGTCCGCTTCGCGGCGGCAGATGTCACCGACGAGGCTGCGGTCACCGCTGCACTCGACGTGGCCGAGTCTCTCGGACCCCTGCGCGTGGCAGTCAACTGCGCCGGAATCGGCAACGCAGTCAAGACGGTCAGCAAGAAGGGCGCCTTCCCGCTCGACGCGTTCAAGAAGGTCATCGACGTCAACCTGATCGGCACCTTCAACGTCCTTCGTCTTGCTGCGGAACGTATTTCGAAGACCGAACCCATCGACGGCGAACGCGGCGTCATCATCAACACCGCCTCGGTCGCAGCGTACGACGGTCAGATCGGGCAGGCTGCGTACTCCGCGTCGAAGGGCGGCGTCGTCGGTATGACGCTTCCCATCGCCCGTGACCTCGCGTCGCTGCTGATCCGCGTCAACACCATCGCACCCGGCCTGTTCAAGACCCCGTTGCTGGCAGGACTGCCTGAAGCTGCCCAGGCATCGTTGGGTCAGCAGGTGCCCCACCCCTCACGCCTGGGTGATCCCAGCGAGTACGGCGCGCTTGCTGCGCACATCGTCTCCAATCCGATGCTCAACGGTGAGACGATCCGCCTCGACGGTGCAATCCGTATGGCACCGCGGTAATTTCGGCCAATACATGACTGGCGAGGTGAGGTCGGTGAATTCGGTGGCAGCGGACTGGAGGTCCTTCCCGCCGCTGGTGATGACCGACATCCTGACGGCCTCGCTCGAGTTGTTCGACGAGAACGGTTACCACGGCACGACTGTGCGGCAGATCGCCAATCGTGTCGGGGTAACCGTTCCCGCGCTCTACTATCACCACGCGAACAAAGAGGCAGTCCTCGTCGCTCTGTTCGAGATCTCGATGAGTGAGCTGAATACCAGAACCGAAGCGGCAGAGGCGGAAGCCGGCGAAAACCCGGTACGACGCTTCGCGTTGGTGGTGGAGGCGATTGTGCTCTACATGACCCACCGGTCGCGGCATGCTGCGTTGGACACCGAGATCCGGCATGTCTCACCGGAAAGCCGCAGCCGATACGCCGCCAGTCGTAAGCGGCTCGAGTTGCTCATGCGCAGGATCGTCGATGACGGTGTGGCGTCTGGAGATTTCTCGGTCGCCGACACCGAAGAGACCGTCCGGGCCATACTCGGTATGGCGCAGTCACTACCGCGTTGGTTTCAGACCGGTGGCCCGATGTCACCGTCGCAATTGGCGCAGAAGTACGTCGACATCGCATTTCATACGGTCGGGCATCGTCCGTAACAGTGTCTCGGCCTGAACGAAGGTGGGCAACAGGTCGAAAACCTGTTGCCCACCTTCAGTATTCGTACTTCAGAATTCACTCCGTGTCAGAGTCGCGTTACTTCGAGTCCGCCCTCGTGGTAGTCGGCCCTCAGGCGCTTCTTGTCGAACTTGCCGACGCTCGTCTTCGGGACTTCCTGAACCACAGCCCAGTTCTCGGGGAGCTGCCACTTGGCGACCTTGTCCGAAAGATATTGCTGGAGTTCGGACATCGTGGTCTCGGAACCGGCGCGAAGAACAACCGCGACCAACGGGCGCTCGTCCCACTTCTCGTCCGGCACGCCGATGACTGCAGCTTCGGTGACATCGGGGTGACCCATGACGGCATTCTCGAGGTCGACCGATGAGATCCATTCGCCGCCGGACTTGATGATGTCCTTGGAGCGGTCGGACAGGCTCAGGAAGCCGTCGGCCGTGATGGATCCGACGTCGCCGGTCTTGAGCCAGCCGTCGTTGAACTTGTCTTCCGCGTCGACGCCGTAGTACGACCCGGTGATCCAGGGGCCGCGCACTTCCAGCTCGCCGACGGAAACTCCGTCGTGTGCAACAACTTTGCCGTCGTCGTCGATGAGACGTGCCTCGACGGATGCCGGGAATCGCCCCTGGGAGTAGCGGTACTTCCACATTGCGTCGCCGGTGACGCCGGCCGGCGGGCGGGCAACGGATCCGAGCGGGGAGGTTTCGGTCATGCCCCAGGCATGCAGGACCGAGACGTTGTGATCGGCTTCGAATGCGTGCATGAGGGCCGGCGGTACCGCGGACCCGCCGATAAGAACCTCGCGCATCGAGGAGATGTCCTGCGGGTTCTGCTCGAGGTAGAGGTGCAGGCCCTGCCAGATGGTGGGTACGGCTGCGGCGAACGTCGGCTTCTCGCTGGCGATGATCGCAGCCAACGGGGCAGGCTGGAGGAAGCGGTCGGGCATGATCAGCGAAGCACCGATCATGAATGCGGCGTAGGGAAGTCCCCACGACATGGCGTGGAACTGAGGCACCACGGCGAGTGCACGATCGCCCTGCGCGAGGTTGGGGCCGTCGCTCATGCAGACCTGCATGGAGTGCAGGTAGATCGAACGGTGGGAGTAGACGACGCCTTTGGGGTCACCCGTAGTGCCGGACGTGTAACACATTGCGGCAGCGCTGAGTTCGTCGACCTCGGGCCAGTCGAACTCGGTGGGCTGATCGGCGATCAAGCCCTCGTAGGTGTGAACCTGTACTCCCTCGGGAGCTTCGAGTCCTGCAGTGGAGGAGCCGGTGACGACGATGTGCTTGACGGTAGTCAGCGACGGAAGCTGCGGAGAGAGAAGCGGAATCAGGGACGGGTCGACGATGATCACGCGGTCCTCGGCGTGATTGGCGACATGGATCAACTGCTCGGGGAACAGACGAATGTTCAGGGTGTGGAGCACAGCGCCCATCGAGGGGATCGCCAGGTACGCCTCGAGGTGCTCGGAGTTGTTCCACATGAACGTGGCGACTCTCTCGTCGCCCTCGACGCCGAGCCCGCGCAGGGCGTGCGCGAGCTGTGCGCAGCGCTTGCCGACGTCAGCGTAGGACACACGGCGCGGGCCGGACTCGGTCCACGTGACAACTTCGGAGGCGCCGTGAACGGAGGCACCGTGGCGGAGAAGTTGAGCAATGGAGAGGGGGGCGTCTTGCATGGTGCTCAGCATGGGCTGCTCCTGTGTGGTGTGTGAGACCGGTGCTTTTGCCCACGGGTCGTCACAAACGATGTGCTGTGGCTGCCAGATTAGTCACAGCTCCGAAGTGCTCGCTAGTGACCCACTGCACTGGCGAAGAACCACGCTATGAGTAGCGCTCCTGGATCGACCACTCCGCGAGCGGCTTCGCCCACATAACTTGCACGTCCGCGGTTTGCGAGCATGGTTTCGGTCGACTCCGCCCCGGCCGCTGCGGCTTCCGCTGCGCTCGCCAGCGCAGCATCTCGATCGGCTTCCGAGCTCACGGATTGCTCCAACGACTCGACCGCCGGAACTATCGCGTCGACCATCGTCTTGTCGCCGACGCGTGCGCCGCCGAGCGAAGTGATGTTGTCGAGCCCCGCTCGCGCTGCAGCCGCGATCGCGCCGAGGTCGAGTTCGGAGTCCGCCGAGTCTGCGGCGACGCGGAAGAAATGCCGGAACCAGATGCCGAACAACGCGCCGGACGTACCACCGGCATGGCCGAGGTACGCCTGTGAGACTGCATCGAATATCGTTGCGGTGGAATATGTGTCACGGATTGCCGAGATGTCGAGCTGATCCAGTGCGGCCACCATGTTGGTTCCGAAATCGCCGTCGCCCGCTCGTCGGTCGAGATCGGTCAGTGCCGGTTCCTGCTCCAGTACCTTTTCGGCCCAGTCCGCAATCCAGCTGCCGACGAAGCTGCTTTCGGCCGTGCGTGAGGTGTCGGGTGTGAATGTGGGACCGAATGATTCGCGCTTGCCGACACCGGTGTACTCACGCCCCATAGCATTCGGCCAGGCGGGCGCTTTTGTTGGTGCGTCCCATAATTCGAGGATTTCTTTGTCTGTGCGAACAAGGGTGATGGATGCCCCGGCCATGTTCAATGCAGTGACGAATGTTCCGATCAATGTCCGCTCGATGTGAATTCCCTGTTCGTCCAGATATTCTCCGAGTTCGGCGAACAGTATTTGCAACTCCAGTGGGTGGGTTGCACCGAGACCGTTGACGACGGCGATGACGCGATCACCTTCGGCGAGACTCAGGGACTTGATGATCGGGTCCGTCAGCCGCTTCACCAATTCCGGTGCGGGCAGGGCGTCCACGCGTTCTGTGCCGCGTTCGCCGTGGATTCCGATACCGAGTTCCATCTGGCCGTCCGGTAGGTCGAAGGACGGCTCGTCAGCCCCCGGCAAGGTACAAGGGCGCAGAGCGACGGCCATGCTTCGTGCGGAGTGTGCGACGTGTTGTCCGATCCGGGTCACCTCGGCCAGGTCGTCACCGCGGGCGGCGGATGCACCGCACACCTTCTCCACCACGATGGTCGCCGCAGTACCGCGCCGCCCCGGGCCGCTTCCGTCTGCGCGTTCGGTCGCGACGTCGTCGTCCACCAGTACGACGTCGGTATCGATCTTGTCCTCGCGTAGCAATTCTCGCGCGATACCGAAGTTCATCACGTCGCCGGTGTAGTTCTTCACGATGTGCAGGACGCCACCTCCTGCAGCGGCAGCCTTGGATCCCTTGTGGATCTGAAGTGCGTTGGGTGAGCTGAAGACCAACCCGGGGCAGACGGCCGTGAGCATTCCTTCGCCGATGAATCCGGCGTGCATGGGTTCGTGACCGGAGCCGCCGCCGGAGACGAGCGCGACCCGTCCGCGGGGAAGTGGCCTCGCGCGTGTGAGGTATCCAGGGTCGGGATTCCAGGCGATGTCGTCGGTGGATGCGATCAACCCGCGGAGTGCGTCGGGAACAAATGTCTTTGCGCTGCGCATGAACATCATTTCAGAGTAGGTCTAACGTCGACTTCGGGCACGGATCACGATCGACGAGAGGTGGACGGCGTGAAATTGGGGTTGGTACTTGCCGGTGGCGGCGTTGCGGGAATCGCCTGGGAAACAGGTTTCCTGTTGGGCGTTCAGGACAAATCACCTGACACTGCTGCATCGCTGCTGACGGCGGACGTGCTGATCGGCACCTCTGCAGGTTCCACGGTGGGCGCTCAGATTGCGGGCGGGGCACCACTGCAAGAACTTTTCGACGCACAAACAGCGGAGGCGACCGGCGAGATCGATCCGAAGGTCGATGTCGAGGTACTCGGTCAGATGTTCGTCGACGCGATCGCAGGGTCGCAGGACCGGGCCGAGCAGCTCCGTTTGCTCGGCGAGGCAGCGATGAGAGCCGATACCGTCGAACCCGTCGTGCGTCGTGCGGTCATCGAGGCGCGGCTGCCCAATCGGTTGTGGCCCGACCGGGAGTTGCGCATCCCGGCGATCAACGCGGAGACCAGTGAGTTGAGGGTGTTCGGCAATGCCTCCGGCGTCGACCTGATCGACGCAGTCGGAGCGAGTTGCGCTGTCCCCGGGGTGTGGCCGGTAGTCACGATCGACGGCGAGCGGTACATGGACGGCGGAATGGCAAGTGGCTCGAATGTTCATTTGGCTGCCGACTGCGATGTGGTCGTGGTTCTTTCACCTGCGGCCGACCCCGCCCCGAATCTTCTGGGCGGCAGTCTACGAGAGGAAATCGATGTGATAGCGCCCAAGCGCGTACTGCCGATCTTCGCCGACGACGCCGTCGTCGAAGCGATCGGAACCAACTCCCTCTCGCCGACAACCAGACGTCCGGCAGCTGAGCTCGGCCGCGAACAGGGCCGTCGAACAGCCGACGAGATCGCCGCGTTTCTGGTGACGGCATGAGCGCCGCACGGATCGCCGTCGTCGTGCGCCCGGAGCAGTCCCCGGAGGATCTGGTTCGGCATGCGAGGTATGCCGACGAAGCGGGTATCGAGGAGGTTTGGCTGTGGGAGGACTGCTTCTTCGGCGGAGGAATTGCCACTGCTGCAGCTGTATTGGCTGCAACCGAGCGTCTGGGAGTAGCGATCGGTGTGCTGCCGACCCCGATGCGCAACACTGCGATCACGGCGATGGAGGTTTCGGCGCTGGCCAGAGTTCATCCGGATCGACTGCGGGTCGGCTTCGGTCACGGCGTTCAGAGTTGGATGCGGCAGATCGGCGCCAAGGCCGATTCGCCGTTGACCCTCCTCCGGGAGCAGTTCGGAGCAGTCGAGCGGCTACTGCGCGGTGAGTCGGTGACGGTTTCCGGTCGATACGTGAATCTCACGGACGTCGAGCTGGCGTGGCCCCCGGAAAAGGTGCCGCAGTTGCTCGTCGGTGCCACGGGGCCGAAGACTTTGGCGCTCAGTGGCGAGTTGGCTCAGGGCACCGTGCTCTCGGGAGGGACGACCCCGGACGGCGTGCGTCGAGCGATCGCTCACATCGGAGCACAGGATCACGAGGTGGTCGTTTACGTCATCTGCGCGTTTGGTTCAGGCGGTCGTGAGCGCGCCCTTGCCGAAGCCTCAGCGTCCGGTAGCGAGTCGCCGGAGGAAGCGATTGCCGCGGGCACCGCGGCCGAAGTTGCGGTAGCAGCGCAACGATGGACTGACGCAGGTGCGACCACCGTGGTACTCCAACCGACCGTTGACGAGCCGGACGTCCGAGAGTTCATTCGCCTTGTCGCGCAGGAGGTTCAACCGCTGGTTCTGTAGTTCAGGAGGCCACTCGGGACAGAACGGTGTCGATGTCGGCAGTGCTCACGTCTCGATGTGTCACGAACCGAACCTTCCCGGCGACGGTGACCGCACCGACGTCGACAGCGGCCAGCTGAGCGACGGTAGCCGACGGATCGGCTGTGGCAGCGAGAACGATGTTGGTTGCGGGTTCGTCGACAGCCCAACCGCGCTCACGAAGGCCCGACGCCAGGCGTTGCGCATTGTCGTGATCGTCGGACAGGCGAGCTTGTGAGCGAAGCGCGACGATGCCGGCTGCGGCAAGCACCCCGCCCTGACGAACGCCGCCGCCGAGCATCTTGCGGATCCTTCGGGCTTCGGTGATCAATTCAGGTGATGCGGCCAGAATCGAGCCGACCGGCGCACCGAGTCCCTTGCTCAGGCACACCTGGACGGTATCGGCGCCGGAAGTCAATTCGGTGGGCGAAACATCGAGTGCAGCAGCGGCATTCCAGAGGCGGGCGCCATCGAGGTGAACCTTCAAGTCGCGTGATCGCGCCGCGGCGACCAGTTTCGTCCACTCCGTCGGATTCATGACGGCGCCGCCGGCGAAATTGTGGGTGTTCTCGAGACAGAGCAGCGTGGTGTTCAACGTGAAGTACGGGCCGGGGGAGCCCGCCGCCTTCACGACCGTCTCGGGGCTGGGACGCCCGGGTCCGCCGTCATGCGGCAATGCCATCGGCATTCCCTGGGCGAGCCAGGCGGCGGTGCCCAATTCGGAACCCAGGACGTGAGAGTGCTCCGGTGCGAGGAACTGATCGCCGCGGCGAAGGTGGAGCATCAGCGCAATCAGGTTGCCCATCGATCCGCTCGGCACCCACAGTGCGGCCGTGAACCCCAGAGTGTGCGCCACTTCTTCCTCGAGCGCCGCCATGGTCGGGTCGTGATCGAGGACGTCGTCACCGACCTCGGCGTCAGCCATCGCCTTGCGCATCTCCGCGTCAGGCTTGGTGACGGTGTCCGAGCGTAAGTCGATGTACGACGAAGTCATGGCTCATTCGATCAAGCCGCGTGTTCCGGCGTCAAACCGCGGTATTTCCAGGACGGCTCTTCCGGCCTGATAAATCAATATCGCTGAGGATGCCTTCCGTGTGATGATGGGCGCCGGCAATCGCCGGTGAAGAGAACAAGAAGTGGAAGGGACAGGCATGCGCGACTCGAAGCAAGCGTTGCACCTGCGCGGGCACTCACCCCGCGGCATTTCCCATCCCGCATTCGGGGAACAGATTGGCGCTGAATATATGCCGTTCCCCGTTTCTTGTATTTGCTCCTGACCCGTCTTCACGTCCAGGAGTTCCACTCCTCGACATGAACTGAGACGTCTCATGCGGAACCCGAACCGCGCATCTACCGCCGCTTCTCACAGTTGGATGAACCGGTCCGTCCGGGTACTCAACGCAACGTACGAGTACCTCGGTGAAGTGAGCGCCGATCGTGCGGTCGTCCTGATCGCCACCGGTTCCGCGCAGTCCACCGAAGACGTGATCCCGATATTTCCGGTGCGCTCCAAGCACGTCGAGATCCCACTGCCTCGGACGATCCTGCTTGCCGAGTACGTGTATGTCGCCCACCGGGTTACGGTCACCGATTCCAGCCGAGCGACCTTCGCCGGCATCTTCGACCGGGACGGTCGTCAATGTGTGTACTGCGCCGCCAGAGCAACGACCATCGACCACGTCCAGCCGCGAAGCCGCAACGGGCCCAATACGTGGGGGAATCTGGTGGCGTGCTGCAGTTCCTGCAATCAGCACAAAGCGGATCGCACACCGGCTGAGGCCGGCATGCGGCTGCTGTGGGAACCGAAGGCACCTCGCCGCATCGAGAAGGTGCAGCAGAAGATCTGGCGTGAATTGAGTCGGACGTGACGGTCGAAAGGAGTAAGTGATGTGCGCTGACGAAATCTCGAATCTGGCTGAGCTTCTGCCGATCTCGGACGACCGAACCTGGTGGCAGGCGGAATGTCGAGGAGACCCCGAGCCGGACCGCTGGTTTCCTTTTCCGTCCGAGGGGTACGACTACGCCACCGACGTGTGCAGCAGATGTCCGATTGTGGATTCATGTCGTGAATTCGCCTCTGCCAATGGCCAGACCGGAATCTGGGGTGGAGTGAAATTCGAACAGGGCAGGATCGTCGCGGCGTGAGGGTCAGATTCCCGGCTCCGCGGCGAGCGTGCCGGCCGACACCGCCCGGCACAGGGCGTCGTGGTCACGTTCGGTCTGATCGGCGTAGAGCCGAGCAAACCGGGTGAGGGCGGTGTCGACCGTGTCCGAGGTTCCCAGGTAACCGGAAATCAGTGACGCGCCACTGGTTCGTGCATGTCCCTTGGCCAGTAGGCGACCGCAGATCGCGACATAATCGGTCAAGGCTGCTGCATCGATATTGTTCAGGTCCACAGAACCTTTCATGTTCCGGAACTGACGGACGTAGTACTGGCGGTCGTCCACGGTGCACCACCCGAGCAGTGGATCACTGACTGTCTGGAGAGCCTGCTGGTATTCCGCGACGCGTCGTCCTTGATGGTCGTGCCAGGCCGAGTCACCGTGCACGAAGGGTGCAACGACGGATCGGCGAGCCTGCTTGAGCTGCAAGAAGATGACGTCGTCCGGGATGCTCCCTTCGCACAGGGCGACATACGCACGCAGAGCGACGCTTCCGACTCCGACAACCCGGTGCGCAACGTCGATGACGTTGTATCCCGAGACGACTCGGCGCCAGTGTGGTGCAAGGGTTTCGAGATACTCGTCCAGACCCTCCAGGAGGAAGTCGGTGTCCTGCGGCGTGAGTCGTGTTGTGAGCGGCGGGTTCTCGACCAACTGGCGCCGTCCGTGATCCTCGACGGTGAACCGGGGCACCGCGTGATCGCTCGTACGCCGTCGTGCGCGCTCCGCGGCGCGTCGGATCTCGGCCAGCAACCCGGGATCAGTGACGTGGTCGGTGAGTCCGTCGAGATCGACCCGGTCGAAGGAGCGATCGAACAGAGGACGCTCGGACAGCTTTGCCAAGTGGAGGCGATATGCGGACACACACGAGGTTGTTGCTGTTTCGCATTGAGCTTCGGTGAGACCGTTCTGCCGCCCGGCCACCCAGATGCTCGCAGCCAACCTTCTCAGGTCCCATTCCCAGGGGCCCGGATGTGCTTCGTCGAAATCGTTGAGGTCTATGACAAGTTCGCGTTCCGGGGACCCGTAGAACCCGAAGTTTCCGACGTGCGCATCCCCACAGATGACGGGAGTGATGCCGGTTGACGGGAGCTGCGCCATGTCCTCGGCCATCAAGCCGGCGGTACCGCGCAGGAATCCGTACGGTGAAGCGACCATGCGTCCCACACGGATCGGAACCAACCAGTCGAGTCTTCCCTCGTGTGCCGTGTTGACCTGATCGACCGGATCACGTCGGTTGGGTGGGGTCGTCCAATCACCGAGCGACGAGCGTGCCACTCGCTTGCGCAGGCCTTTCCCGATCTTGCGACGCTCACTGCGGGGCGTCTGACGCGCGCGCAAAGTCGCCCTGCCGTCCGGTTCGTTCTCGAGAGCCAGCTGACCGGCAGGCCTGTTCAGCGGGTCCATGTCGGGCTCTCTTTCGTCGGGCGTGCGAAACTCGCGCTCGATCTTATGCCCGGCGGATTGCGCGCCGCGCGACGAGTTCCTTAACTACCCGCCTGGGCAATCAACTCGACAGCGCGGTCGGCGCACAGTTCCGGATCCGGCATTCTCCCGATGCCGAGGCATTCGACAACGGCGAACGATGCATCCGGTGTGGTTTCCACACCAAGAGCCCACCCGAAGTAGTGATTCCAGGCGAGTACCGCTCGGTGGCCGCTGTGCTGCGGAATTTCGCTACCCAGAACGAGTACTGCGTCGAACGCGGGACCGTCGCACCAGATCACCGACTCGGCGAAGGTGGAGCTGGCGACAGCGACTACGTACCTGTGACATGTCGATTCACTCGGAATGGCGATGTGTGCACGCATGGTCGCTCCTCCGGCTCGGTTGCGATCGGAGGGTTCCCCATTGCGGGCGCCGAAAAAACGCTTGGCAGATTACGTCCAGGCCACAGATCTACGACGCAGACGGTGCCTGAGATGTTTTTGTGCTGCCCGAGCGACCGAGCGACCGAGCGACCGAGCGAGCCGAGAGATACTGCTCGGCAGGTATCAACCGGGAGACGAACAAGTAGAACCTTCGAGATTCGTCTTTGTCATGGGTGGTCGCGGAGATCAGCAGACGTTCGAATACGGTGAACTCTCGCCCACCGGCGTAACCACTCATGTAGTCGATGTGACTCGTCATACTCGCTCTAGCACTGCGGTATTCGGTCAATGTGGCGTTCACGTTGCGATGTGAATCGAGTGTGTGTGCCGTCATCTCCACCAGCATGAGCGCGGTGGCGCCGACAAGCATCTGAGCGGTCTCGAGTGCCCACGAGCATCCGATGCCCCCAACGGGTCGTTGGTCGCCGCGGCGTCGCCGATGAGTGCGAACCCGTTACCTACCGGTTCGGTGAGGGTTGTGGAGAAGTGTTTGGTACCAACGATCTTCCCCACGAGGTGCCCACGACGAATCGGCGGAACGCCGGGTAATGCGTTGGTGTACTCGAGGAAAGGGGTAGACAGGTCGTCAGCGAACGATCCGAGCTTGTCGAGGGCAGGGAGGATGACCAGCACGCTGATTCCGCCGTCGTTGGGGAGCAGACTGGATTTAGTCGTCGTGTTCGGGCGTTAAGTCGCGAACTGCGGCCCGGATGGAGTGTTCACGAAGCTCGTTCTCTCTGCGCAGTTCACGACGCCGACGCCCGGCTTCGAACCGCTGCCTCGCGACTGTTCCGGTCGGTCGGAGTTGGGGTACCTCAGCGGGTTTTCCGTCGCTGCCCATTGCTACCATCGTGAAGTAACAACTGTTTGTGTGTCGAGATTTTCCGAGAAGAATGTCTTCGGTTTCGACACGTATCCCGATTTCCATCGAGGTGCGCCCGGTGTAATTGACGGAAGCGCTGAACGTGACGAGTTCTCCGACATGCACCGGTTCGCGGAACACCACACGATCCACCGACAAGGTCACGACGTAGGTCTGGGCGTATCGGCTCGCGCACGCGTAGGCAACCTGGTCGAGGAACTTCAAAATCGTTCCGCCGTGCACGTTGCCCGAGAAGTTGGACATGTCCGGCGTCATGAGGACGGTCATGGACAAGGTGTGTTTCGACGCTTGCTTCGTTTCAGTCAGGGAGTTAGATTCAGACATCGAGCGGGCCTCTTCGGGTCGGTGGACGGTGAATGAAGAGACCGTATCCGGCCCCACGGGTTACCCGCGCGTTCGAAGGGGTGCGGTCCTAGGGCTCGGGACAGTCCCGACGTGCAGGATGTATTCACTGGTAGCGACGGGTCCGGTTGCGCTCGACCTGAGAAAGGGAGCAAGCGTCGAGCGCAGGTGAGAGGACATCGAAGCCCAGCTTTCGGTTTCTCTGACTGCCTCGCGAAAGTTCTTCAACGCCGGTGCCTGGTCGCACAGTTCCTCGACGGGGTCCGACCCGGCTGGTAGGTGCCACTCGAGCACATGAGAGGACGAGCTCACCGATTCCAATCCCGCTCCTGCCTTCTCGAATTCGCTGGAGCTCGCCCACGTCGTCGGTAGCGGTGTGATGCCTTTCCATGCTGAGGCTGCCTCTCTGCGGAGTGCTGCTGCCCACCCGTTCTCCGACCACGTTGCGACGCAGATCTTTCCGCCTGGCCGGGTCACCCGCATCATCTCTGCGAGAGCGATCGCTGGGTCGGGACAGAAGATGATCCCGAAGATGCTGACGCAGGCGTCGGCGCTCGAATCCGGCCACGGCAAGGACTGTGCATCGCCGATCGTGAAGGTGGGTTCAGTGATGCCGGGGCGGGGAATCCAGCGTTCGCGCGCGGCCTCGAGCTGGCTGCCGGAGAGGTCGAGTGCGTGGACCGCCATGCCGCACTGGGCCGCCGGGAGGGCGAAGTTCCCGGTTCCGGTGCAGACGTCGTACACCGTGCTGACGTGTCCGATCGAGCGTAGTGCCTCCATCGACGCCGGTGAGAGGTGTTCGGCAAGAGTCGAATACGTTGCGCTGTTCCAGTTTCTCCGATTCATGACAAGCTCCTCTCGATTGCGTCGATGACCGTATCGAGTGCTGCGCCTGCCGCGCGTGCTGCTTCGTCGGGGTTGCGTTCTTCGATGGCTGCGATCAAGGCTTGATGCTCGTCGACGTGGAATCCTGGACCGACGCACACCGCGGACAGTGAATCCGCCACGGCGGCAAGGACTCCCCGATAGACGTCGATCAGCGCGGAATTGTGTGACGCCTCGACGATCGAAAGGTGCAGGGCCATGCCGGCTTCGGTAGTGCCGAAGCCGCCGGCGTGATCGGGGTGGGTGTTCCAGGCTGCGTGGATCCGTGCGAGGTCTTCGGGGGTGCGGCGCTGCGCTGTAAGTCGTGCGGCTTCGACCTCGAGTCCGCGTCGCAAGCTCAGCACGTCGAGAACGTCACCTTTGGCGAGTCGACGCCCGAGTAGCCCTTCGACCGGCGACGCCGCCGTGACGTACACGCCGCCGCCGTGGCGAACGGACAGAACTCCGGCATGTGCAAGCGCCCGTACCGCTTCGCGCATGGTGTTTCGGGCGACTCCCAATTCCTCGACCAGTGCGGTTTCCGGCGGGAGTTTTGACCCGACGGTCCATCGTCCGGACGCGATGGCCTCCTCGATCGTCGCGGCGACGGTGTCGACCTTGCGTCCGGAGTCGGACATATATGCAACCTCGGGTAAGTGAGTCAATGACTTGTCCGAGATTAGCGTGCCCCCATAAGTGGGTCAATGACTTGCGAACTATCCCCGTACGTCCAGGCTGCGGGCGTAGTGCTCCTTGAATACCTCGAGATGTGCCCAGGATTCCAAGCCGCTGACACCGTCGATCCCGCGGATTCGTTCGGACAGCGCATGCAGGTCGCTCGAGGAGTTGGCGGCAACCGTCGCGATCACGTCGTATCGTCCCAGGGTTCGGGCGAGGAATTCGATTCCGGGCAGCGACTCGATCTCCGATACCGCGTTGTCGTCCCGTGAGCCCAGGTTGACGCCGATGCCCATCGCCAATGTCCGGCCACCGCCTCGCCGCTTGACGACGGCTCCGACGCGAAGTGCCGTGCTCGCGATCAGGTGATTGACGCGGTTGCGTACGGCGCTCGGCGACAGACCGGTATGTTCGGCCAGCTCGAGAAATGGCATGCGCCCGTTGCGCTCGAGTAGTTCGATCAAGGCAACGTCCGTCGAATCGAGTCGGATGTCGGCTTGTAAAGCGGTCTCGGGCATGAAGATTCCCTTGATGACGTCGACGTAGACCAGCGTGCTCACGGATCGAACGCCACGTTGTGAGCGGAGTTCGGCGATGGCGCGGTACAGATCGTCGTGACTGGGCACCCGAAGTTCCGCAATCACGTTGTACTGCCCGCTGACTGCCGAGATGTAGACGGCGGCCTCGGATTCGATCAACGCGTCCAGCACCGGTGCCATCGGTCCGGACACGGCGATCGAGACGTGTGCGAGCGCCTTCAGTCCGAGAAGTTCGGGGTGTGCGACGGCAACCACGGACACCGTTCCGGAGTCGAGCAGTGCCTGGACTCTGGTGGACACCGCCGCTCGTGGTGCGTCGACCGCCGCGGACAGTTCGCGGTACGTCGCTCGCCCATTGCGCTGAAGTGCGGCAATGAGCTTGGAATCGAGGTCGACGGTCATGGATGTCCCAACTTTTCCAGAGATTTTTCTGTACTCGCTTCCTATTAGAACAGTCGCATGTGGCCATGAATTATGCGGATAAGTGCAGAAATGCTCGAAAGCTCATACAAAAAAGTTGTATACCGCCTGGTCTGAAACTTTGATGCATTGCATAGCTCCAGGTCAGGGCGTAGTTTTCGCTCAACACGCAGTGACCTGCACCACCATCTCGACTAAGGACCACCATGCGCAAGTTGCACACGCACGAAGCCTCGCCGCTCGACGCCACCGCCACGATCTTCACCGGCGCCAAGATTCACACCGTTGACGACAACACGGCGGGAGCCGAAGCATTCCTGGTGTACGGAAACCGCTTTGCAGCGGTGGGAACACTCGAGGAATGCCGCACCGAGGCGCGTCGCCTGAGCACTCGCACGATCGCGGTGGTCGAACTCGAGGGTGCCACCGTCGTCCCCGGATTCGTCGATCCGCACGCACACCCGCTGATGTACGGGCAGATGCTCAGCTGGGTGGACTGCGGTCCGGAGAAGGCTCACTCGATCCCCGGAATCATTGCGCTGCTTCAGGAAGCGGCACTCACAGCGCCTGCGGGTGTCCCGATTCGCGGATACGGCTACGAGCACCGCAACCTGATCGAAGGGCGTCATCCGCTCAAGGAAGAGCTCGATCAGGTGGCCACCGATCGCGAGGTCTACCTCATGAACGCGAGCGGGCACGGCGGCGTCGTCAACTCCTTCACTTTCGACAAACACGGCATCGATGCGAGCACCGAGAACCCGGCCGGTGGAGAGTTCTTCCGAGATGAAGACGGCGAGCTGACGGGCGAGCTGTCCGACGCCGCGTGCAACATCCTCACCGGCGTCAACGGGGTGAAGGTCGGTCATCACGGACCCAACTTCCATCTCGAGGACGAGCCCGAAGAGCACCTTCGTCAGCTGTCGGTCGCTCAGGACAAGTTCCTGGCCGGTGGCGTCACCACCATCGGTGACTGCCAGGTGACTCGGCGTGAATTCGACATGTACCTGCGTCTGGCCGAACAGGATCAGCTCAAGACCCGCGTCAGCATGTACATGCTCAGCCACCTTCTCGATCACGTCATCGACACGGGAATGCATGGCGCCTTCGGCAATTCGCGTCTCGCATTCGGCGGCATCAAGTTCTACGCCGACGGCACTCTCGGTGGCTGGACCGCATACTTCCCCGACGGTTACGTGGGCGACCCGTGCCGTACCGGGCAGCTCTACCACGAGCCGGCGGACTACTCGGAGCTGATTGCCAAGGCACACTCGGTGGGTCTGCAGACCGCTACGCACGCTCAGTCACCGACCGCCATCGACATGGTGCTCGACGCCATCGAAGCTGCGCAGAAGGCTCACCCCGACGCCGACGCGCGTCACCGCATCGAGCACTGCGGACTCCCGACGGCCGAGCAGATCGCCCGGATGAACCTGGCCGGCGTCTACCCGGTGAACCAGCCGCAGCACTACTACAACTGGGGTGAGGGCGTCACCGCTGCGATCGGGACTCCCGGTGAGCGGTTCAACCCGCTCGGCGAGTTCATCGCTGCCGAGGTTCCCGTGACCATCAGCTCCGACGCCCCGGTGGCCGAGCCCAAGCCGCTCGAAGCGATTCAGGCTGCTGTCACCCGTGTGACGCGTCAGGGCCATCAGCTCGGCTCCGATGCACTCCGCATCACCGCCGACCAGGCACTGCAGGCTCACACGCTCAACGGTGCGCGTGCGCTGGGCCGAGAAGCGGAACTTGGCAGCATCTCGGTCGGCAAGCGGGCCGACTTCGTGATTCTGGGTGCGGATCCCCTCGAGGTTCCGGCCGACGCGATTGCGCAGATCGATGTCCGGGAGACCTGGATCGACGGCGAACTCGCACATTCAGGTCATAACCACCTATTGTCGAGCACTTCGACCACCGAGGAAAAGTAATGAACCGAGAGCAACAGATCGTGAAGGCCCGCAAGGCGGGATTTGCAGCCTTCGTCGGTACGACTATCGAGTGGTACGACTTCTACGTGTATGCCACGGCAGCCGCCCTGGTGTTCGGTGACATCTTCTTCCCACCCGGAACCGACCGCCTGACCGGCGTTGCGGCGGCGTTCGCGACGTACGCCGTCGGTTTCTTCGCTCGTCCGCTCGGCGGAATCGTGTTCGGCCATGTCGGTGACAAGATGGGCCGACGCACAGCATTGGTTGTGACTTTGACGCTGATGGGTGCAGGCACGTTCCTCATCGGCATGTTGCCCACTTACGCGTCGATCGGGTTCTGGGCGCCGTTGCTGCTGGTACTGCTCCGCTTCGTCCAGGGCTTTGCCGTCGGCGGCGAATGGGGCGGTGCCGTTTTGATGGCCGTCGAGCACGCGCCCGAGGACAAGAAGACTTTCTACGGCGGATTCGCCCAGCTGGGCAACCCGGCCGGCGCGCTTCTGGCTACCGGTTTCTTCAGCATTCTCTCCACCTTCGGCGACGACGCTCTGCGGGAGTGGGCGTGGCGTCTGCCGTTCCTCTGCTCTGCGCTGCTGATTCTGGTCGGCTTGGTCGTTCGCCTGAAGGTCGAAGAGTCCCCGGTTTTCGAGTCCGAGGTGAAGTCCGCGGACGTTCCGGAGATGCTGCCGCTCAAGTACGCGCTGGTGACCAACTGGCGTCCGATCATCCTGGGCATCGGCATTCTGCCCGTCGCAGTCGGCGGCTACTACCTCGTGACGACCTTCATCACCGCATATGCAACCGACCCCGACGTCGGCTTGTCGGAGACGTTGATTCTCAACGCGCTCAGCGTCGCGGCAGTGGTCGAGTTGATCGCGACTCTCGGAGTGGCGTGGCTCGGTGACAAGGTGGGACGCGTTCGCGTAGTTATCTGGGGTCTTGCCGCGGTCGCAATACTCGCAGCGCCGCAGTTCCTGGTGCTGAAGTCCGGGTCCGTGTTCCTGATCTTCCTGACCTTCGCTGTCATGCGACTGGTGCTGGCTGCCACGTACGGCCCGATTGCCGCTGTTCTGTCGCAAATGTTCAAGCCGCAGGCACGCTACACGAGCATCTCGTTGGCGTACCAGGGTGCAGGCGCTATCTTCGGCGGCTTGTCACCGCTGGTGTCGACGCTGATGTACAAGGCAACCGGCAGCATCTGGCCGGTCATCGCCCTGCTGATCGGCATGTGCATCTTGAGCATCGTCTGCCTGCTCTTCGCTCCACAGCATGTGGATGAGGCGACCGATATCGACGATGTCCGGAAAGACCTCAACAAGGAATCGGCTTCCGCCTGACTACCGAGAGTCGGCTTCCGCCTGACTACCGAGAGTCGGCTTCCGCCTGACTACCGAGAATCGGCTTCCGCCTGACAACTGAAAACACGAAGCTGGGGCAGTACACGATTTCCGTGTACTGCCCCAGCTGTCGTTTCAGGTCAGTTGGCGCTCAGTGCCGGTTACGCGCTGACGAGATGGCGATGAAAGTGATCGCTGCGTCGGTGTGCCTGGCTGAGATTTCTGATTTCACGCAGCCAGAAGTGAGACGCCAGTGCGTTATTGCTTCCGTAGCCGGTGCCGGACGTGTCTTCGTCGATCAGGGCGACAAGCGCCTTGATCAGGCTGGTGACCTTGAGGTTGTTGGTCTGAGAATGTCGGACCAGCAGGTCGGCAGCTTCGTCGGTGCTGCAACGGTAGAGGGTGCAGACGATTTCGAGTGCACGCTGGCGGGTCCGGCCCGAAGTTGTCGGGATCCGTAGACCGTTTGTCGTGTTGTCGGGGTGAATCATGGTGTTGATCAAGGTATTCCTTTGAACCACGCAGGTTTTGGACCTGAGCGGTGTGTAGCGCATGTTGATACTGGTGCAGTCGGTACGCGATTGGCGGCGGACTCCGTCGGAGCCTTCGGCCTGGTCAACAATCTGCGGGACTGATGAAAGTGCGTAGTGATCAAAGGCGCGGATTTGCACCGAACTGGAAGTCTGCCCCTGGAACGAATATTGGAACTGTCGTTCCGGGCGAAGCGACCGGCTGCCTGACTGACGGCTGCCCTCTGATAACCCCACCGTACGTCATGGAGTCGGTTTCAGCTAATCCTTTTGCAGGCGATCGTGCTCACAGTAGGCGGTTTTACCTGCTCAAGAAGTGTTTACGTGATCGATTATTGCTTGCTTGGTGGTAGCCCAGGCGGTGCTCGTCGGGTTTCCGAAGTCGCCGTGGCCGACGCCGGGCAGTTCGATCAGGTCGGCCACGTCGCCTGCTGCTCGTGCGGCACGGGCATAGCGCCGGCTTTGTTCGATCGACACGACCTTGTCGCCGAGTCCGTGGATCGCCGTGACGGGGAGGCGGATGGGGAGGTGGTCGATCGGTGATGCGATGCGGTAACGGTCAGGGTGATCGACGGGCATGCCGCCCAGAAGATTTCGAACAAATCGATCTTTGCCCACGGTTGAGGCGAGTGTCATGTCGAAGACGCCGGCCATGATCGTCGCCGAACGAATCGGCACGGTGAGTTCAGGCGCGGGAGCATCTGTGTCCTGTTGTGGTCGCGACGCGACCCACGCCGCCAGTTGTCCGCCCGCGGAGTATCCGGCGATGTGCACGCGGCTCAAATCCAGTCGCCCGGAGGCCTTTTCCTGAACGATGCCGGCAAGCGCATTGGTCGCCGCAACGGTATCGGAGAGTGTCGTAGGCCAACCACCCTGCCCGCCTATGCGTCTGTATTCGATGTTCCAGACCGCAATTCCGTAGGGGGTCAGCGTTTTTGCCCACGCACCCGCGTACTCGAGATTGCTCTTCTGCGCCCAGCCGCCGCCGTGGATCAATACGACGACAGGCAGGTCGCCGTCCGATCCGGCCGGAAGATACAGATCGCCGAAAGTATCTGCGGCAGCGGCGTAAGCGATGCGTACCGGAGGGACATCGCGGTCGAGACCGGAGGCGCTGGCGACCGAGATCACGAGCGTGAAGATGCAGACGAGCGCTACGGCGAGGTACCTGGCCAAGCGGTCGCGGGAGCGGTGCGCGATGGCTTGATTCCTCTCGGTCTGCGACGGACGATTGTCAGGAAATCAGTCTATCGGTGCCGAGTGCACCCACCGCCGACGCTGCCTGTTCTTCCGGAAAAAGTTGACGGCGGTGATCGGGGGATCGGAGATCAGTAGAGCGGGCTCGTCACTGTCCTGGGCGACCAAGATGCTTCCGGGAATTGACAGACCGAGATCGAGCGCCGCTCGTGCAGCGGCCGGAATTGACGCCCTCGAACGACGCCAGGTCGTCGGTGGCTCGGGGCAACACGCCGGGGGTGTGGCACCACGCGAGGTAAGCGATCGTCGTTGCGCGCATCGATGTTTTCACTGAACGAGTAACCGCAACGTACTGAATCTGTTTGCTGTGCAACTGTCGAGCTTCACTGCGGAGACCAACTGACGGCGCGATCAGCGGTAGAGTTTCTTGCCCCGCAGGTGATGGCAGAGAGAAATATCAATACGTACGTATGCATGAAGATGCAGAGTCGACTTGACCAGGGTTTTTGAAACCAAACTACCGAGTCTTCGGAGTTCAGTTGGATGGCGGGAAGCTGCCGAATTTCGGCAGTCAGCCGAGGATCTCCACGATCAAATCGGCACGTGATCTTCCGGCCGCGATCATGTCGGCGTTCGGTTGATCGACCTGTTTCACCCACTCGGCAGCCGCTTCGGGACTCTTTCCGAAGCGGCTGTGGCGTTTCACCAATCGTTCCGTGCGTGTTGCCTCCGGAACGTCGAGATACCAGACCTCGTCGAGTGCCGAACGCACTTCAGGCCACTCACCGGTCGGTAGAAGGAGGTAGTTCCCTTCGGTGACGATTAACGGTGTATGTGGTTCGACGGCGGTTGCGCTGCCGATTGATTGGTCGATCTCGCGATCGAAGACGGGTGTGTAAACGGTGGATTCCGAGACTTGGAGTCGGCGTAGTAGAGCCGCGTATCCGCCGGCGTCGAACGTGTCCGGAGCGCCTTTGCGATCACGCCTGCCCAGCTTGTCGAGTTCCCGATTGGCCAGATGAAAACCGTCCATCTCGACGATGGCGCAACGAGAACCCAGTTTCCGGGCAATAGCCTGTGATGCCGTCGATTTTCCGGCTCCCGGCGCCCCCGTGATGCCGAGGATGTGCCGGCGGTTGTCAGTGATCAGGGAATCAGCGCGTGAGGCAAGTTGATCGAGCGTCAGTGCGACGGTCGGCGGAGTGGTCTCCACGCGAAGCTCCATCCTGTATGCGGGTCGGGTTCCCCGAGCGTACGCGCGGAGCCGAGACCTATTGACAGTCTAAATGGACTGTGAAACTGTGAGCCATGCCACTTGAAAAGCTGGAGGTGTGACCGTGACTCTGCGTGACGCGCAGCGCGAAGCGACGCGCCACCGGATTCTCGATGCGGCAACGGATTTACTGATAGCGGACGGGTATTCGTCGTTGACGACGCAGTCGGTTCAAACGGCTGCCGGAGTCAGTCGTGGCGCTCTCCTGCACCACTTTCCGAATATGCAGGAACTCACTGCGGCGTTGGTATCGAACATCGTCGTGCGGAACGAGGCGGCGGTGAGGTCGGCGATGTCTCGACAGGACCCGTCGGTGGATACGATCGAGAACTCGATCTCCGCTCTGTATTCGGCGTTGACTCAGCCGCCGTTCCAAGCGGAACTCGAACTGTGGTCGGCGGCTCGGACGGATCCGGTTTTGGCGGGCGTTCTCCGCGAGTCGGAGCGCATCGCTGGGCGGGATTTGCAGCGAGTTGTCCACGACGCATTCGGGCCTGAAATTGTTGCTTCCGAGAACTATTCGCAAATTGCAGATTTAACCGTGCTGATGCTCCGTGGTTTGGCGTTGTCCCGGGCTGTGCACAAGAGCGATGCCTCCGCGCGTCGTTCGATCAGTCAATGGGCGGGCGTCGTTCGCCTGCTGCTCACTCAGAACTAGCGCAACTCGTTTCGTTCGAGGTGTGCTCGATCGACAGGACCGATGATGACAGATTTTGCGACCCTGAAATACGAGACCTCTGGTGGTAAGGCGTACATCACCCTCAACCGCCCCGATCGGCTCAACGCAATCGATGATCGGATGCCGTCGGACATCCGAAATGCAGTTGCGGCGGCCAACGACGACGACGACGTTCGCGTGATCATCTTGCAAGGCGCAGGCAGGGCGTTTTGCGCCGGGTACGACCTCAAGAAGTTCGCCGAAGGAGATCTCGACGGAAAGTGGAATCAAGGCCCGGTGTGGGACCCCATCAAGGACTTTCGGGGTATGAAGCAGAACACCGACGACTTCTTCACCCTCTGGCGATCGCTCAAGCCGACCATCTGCAAAGTTCAGGGTCATGCGGTCGCAGGTGGAAGCGACATTGCACTGTCCTGCGACATGCTGATCATGGCTGACGACGCCCGCATCGGATACCCGCCTGCTCGCGTCTGGGGTTGCCCGACCACCGCTATGTGGGTGTACCGCCTCGGGGCCCAACGTGCCAAGCGAATGTTGTTGACGGGAGACACTATTGACGGTGTCACCGCCGCCGATTGGGGATTGGCACTCGAATCGGTGCCCGCCGACGAACTGGACGCTGCGGTGGAGGCCTTGGCGGATCGCATCGCCGGTGTCCCGCTCAATCAATTGGCAATGCAAAAGATGATGATCAATCAGGCGTACGACAACATGGGGTTGCAGGGCACCCAGGTGCTGGCAACCCTGTTCGACGGAATTACGCGTCACTCTCCGGAAGGGCGCTGGTTCAAGGATTTTGCCGAACGCGACGGCTTCCATGCCGCGGTGCAGTACCGCGATTCCGGCCGCAAGATTCCAGACGGAGGCGGGCCGCTCCCCGAATCCGACACCCCTCCTCGATAGAAAGTGGATGTGAGATGAGCAGTGTTCTCGAAACGTCGTACTTCCCCGCCGACGTGTCGGACCCGATAGTGGAACAAACGGTCGGCGGGCTGCTCCGAGAGTGCGCCGCGGACTCGCCGAACCTGATTGCAATCCGAGAAGTGGTTCCGACGCAATCGCATTCGTTGTCCGGTGCCTCCGAGACGGATCGCACCTGGACCTTTGCGGAACTCCTGGGTGAAGCGGAGGGGTGCGCGCACTACCTCTTGTCGCAGTTCGACCGCGGCGACCGGATAACGGTCTGGGCTCCGAACATTCCGGAGTGGATGATTCTGCAGTACGGCGCCGCGCTCGCCGGAATGGTTCTGGTGACTGCCAATCCGGCGTTGGGCGCCGAGGAGTTGGCGTACGTCTTGTCGCAGTCCCAGTCCCGCGGGTTGTTCCACACCGGAAAGTTTTGCGGCGGTGACATGGCGGCGGTGGCATCCGAGGCGATTTCGATTGCGGGAGCAGAAGTTCTGGCAGTGAACTTCGAGGATTGGGATCGTCAGGTTCGAGGTTGGGCGGGCGAACGGGGCGCACTGCCCGAAGTCTCTCCTGACGACAATGCGCAGATCCAGTACACGTCGGGAACCACCGGAGTTCCCAAAGGTGCGCTGCTGCATCACCGAGGACTGGTCAACAATGCCGATTTCGTCAGTCGGAGAGGTCAATTCCCCGAAAGGGGGTCGGTGGTGTCGGCGATGCCGCTCTTCCACACCGCTGGGTGCGGCATCCTGGTCCTCGGCGCCGCACAGCGAAGAATGTCCATCGGTCTGATCCAGTATTTCGACCCGACTGCGGTTCTCGAAGCGGCGGAACGCTTTCGCGCGGATGTGGTCAGTGGAGTTCCGACGATGCTGATCGCGATGATCAACGACGCCAGCTTCGCGAGCCGCGATTTCTCGACCTGTTCGGTGGTCGTGTCGGGTGGGTCGTCGGTCCCGCCCGAACTCGTGAGCACGGTGGAGTCGGCCTTCGGTGCTGGGTTCAGCATCGTCTACGGACAAACCGAGGCGAGCCCCGTGATCACGCAGACCAGCCCCGCCGACACCCCCGAAGACAAATCGGAGACGGTCGGTCTCGCGTTGCCGCAGGTCGAGGTGAAGATTTCCGACGTGGTGACCGGGGACAGCGTGCCACTCGGCGAACAAGGTGAGATCTGCGCGCGCGGGTACCTCGTCATGACCGAATACTTCCGCAACCCGGAGGCTTCGGCCGCCACCGTGGACAAGGACGGTTGGTTACATACCGGCGACTTGGGGACGATGGATCAGCGTGGATACGTCCGGGTGACCGGCCGGCTCAAGGACATGATCATCCGCGGCGGGGAGAACATCTATCCGCGAGAGGTCGAGTCCGTGATCTTCACACATCCGAAGATCCTCGATGTGGCGGTCGTGGGTGTGCCTGACGAGGTATGGGGCGAGCGGGTGGTTGCCGTCATCAGGTGGAAAGACGAGTCCGACCAGCCGACCGCAGCCGAACTGGTCGAGTTCTGCACCGAGCGACTGGCACGCCACAAAGCACCCAAGGAGTGGTTCAGTGCAGAAGCATTTCCTCTGACCGGCTCGGGCAAGATTCAGAAATATCGAATTGCAAGCCTGGTCGGCGAGGGCGCCTACGGCGTCGTCAGCTGACCCGAGCGCATAGCACGTCGGAGCGATTCTGTCTGGGTTATCCCCGTAAATCGCTCCGATGTGCCCTGTTTATCCTGGTGGCGTGAGTTCATCTTTCGGTGAGACCGGACACAAAGCCACCTCCAGCCGCATCCGCGCCACAGCCTTTGCGTCGAAGGTGATGGCCGCGTCCGACGCTGTGAAGTTCATTCACCCCGGCGACACGGTCGCGATCAGCGGTTTCGCAAGCGCCGGTACTCCCAAGGTGATCATTCCGGCACTGGCCGAGCGCATTCACCACACCCGTGGCAACGGATCGAACTTCACGATCAATCTCCTGACCGGTGCTTCGGTGTCCACCGAGACCGAAAGGCTGCTCGCCGAGGTCGACGGAATCGCGCTGCGTATGCCGTATCAGTCCGAGGCCACCGCGCGTCGCCGCATCAACGACGGTCGCATGGACTACGTCGACATCCATCTCTCCCACGTTGCTCAGCAGGTGTGGGAGGGCTACTACGGCAACGTCGACGTCGCGGTCGTCGAAGTCGCCGGTATCACCGAATCAGGTGAACTGATTCCCTCCGCGTCGATCGGCAACAACAAGACGTGGCTCGACGTCGCAGACAAGGTCATTCTCGAAGTCAACTCCTGGGTGCCCGAGGCGATGGAAGGCATCCACGACGTCTACTACGGCACCGCGTTGCCGCCGCATCGCAAGCCTCTCGAGATCACCCGCGTCGAAGACCGGATCGGCCAGACGACATTCCGAGTGGATCCCGCGAAGGTTGTGGCCGTTGTCGAGACCGACTGCCGAGACAGCGCGAGCCCTCTCACTGCACCCGACGCCGTCAGTGAGGCGATCGCCGGCCACGTCCTGGAATTCTTCGACTTCGAGGTGCGCGCCGGACGGATGCCGGCGGATACCTTGCTTCCGCTGCAGGCAGGCATCGGCAATGTTGCCAACGCGGTGCTCGGCGGTCTCGATCGGGGGCCGTACCGCGGCCTGACCTGCTACTCCGAGGTCATCCAGGACGGGATGCTCAAGCTGATCAAGGACGGAACCGTCGCGCATGCGTCGTCGACGGCTTTGGCGCTCACCGACGAGGGCATCGAAGAACTGACCGCGAACATCGACTTCTACCGCAACCACATCACGCTCCGTCCGCAGGAAATCAGCAACCACCCAGAGGTGGTGCGCAGACTCGGAATCATCGCCATGAACGGCATGCTCGAGGCCGACATCTACGGCAACGTGAACTCGACGCACGTCATGGGGACGAAGATCATGAACGGAATCGGCGGCTCGGGAGACTTCGCTCGTAACGGCTACGTGTCCATGTTCCTGAGCCCGTCGACGGCCTGCGGGGGTGAGATCTCGGCGATCGTTCCGATGGTTCCGCACGTCGACCACACCGAGCACGACACTCAGGTGTTGGTCACCGAGCAGGGGTTGGCCGATCTGCGCGGTCTGTCTCCGCGGCGACGCGCGCGCCTGATCGTCGACAACTGTGCTCACCCGGAGTTCCGGCCACTGCTCCGCGATTACATCGCTCGCGCCGACGCTCAGCCGGGCGCGGGGCAGACGCCGCACATCCTGGGCGAGGCATTCTCGTTCCATCAGCGGTACATCGACACGGGTTCGATGCGCCTTTCCTGACGCCGGGCAATTCCGCTGACAGTGAGAGAATGCGAGGGTGAGCCGAACCGGGGTAACTGACGACGCCATACGCCGTGTCGCCGCGGCGGGGGCGGACGACGCTGGTGGCCTACCCGTCGAACTGCTGGGTGATTTCCTGGAAGTGCTCAGTGTCGCCGTATGCGAGGGGAAACCGCTGCAGCGACGTCAGCTGCACCGTTTCCGCGCCCGCGGTGAAGAAGCGGCGCAGCAGGGTGTGGCCCTGCGAGCCCTGCTCGATCTGTATCTCTCCTCGGCTTGGCGCCTGTGGCGTGAGCTTCCCGCTGTTGTTGCGGCACAATCGGATCCGACTGCCGTAGTCGCCGCCGGCGAAGTCATGCTGCGCGCCGTCGACGATGCCGTGGCCGAATTGGCCGAAGGATTTCAGTTGGCGAGGCGATCGCTGGTTCGTTCGCAGGTATCGGCACGCCGCGAGTTCGTCGACGACTTGTTGACCGGCGGCGCTGACGTCGTCGGATTATTGGGTCGTGCTTCAGGATTCGGTCTCCACCTCAGTGGTCCGCATGCCGTGGCGGTAGTGAACGCTGCCCGCGAGTTCACCGACGACAACCCTTTGGTGCGGGCTGTCGAACGTGCCGTTCTGGGCAGCAAAGGTGACGCCGACGCGCTGGTTGCCAGCAAGAGCGGCAAACTGGTCGTCGTTTTCGCGGCGCCGGACCGCGATGCCGTCGACCACGTGCTGGCCGGCATTCGGTCGGCTCTCGGACCAGGACCAGGCCCCGTAACCGATAACGACGGGCGAGTGCAGTTGCAGCGACGCGTATTGGACGGCACTTGGCAGATCGCGGTCGGGCGCCCGCGCGCCACCGCTTCGGGCGTGGTGGCGTCGTACCGGGAGGCACTCGACGCACTCGACCTGGCGCAGCGACTGTCGTTGAACGCGCCGATCATCGACGCTCGCGATCTGCTGGTCTACCGAGTCCTGGTCAACGACAGACCAGCGGTCACCGACCTGATCCAGACGCTTCTCACACCGCTGCTCGAGGCGCGTGGCGGCGCTGGGCCGATGATCGACACACTGCTTGCGTACTTCTCTGCCGGCGGCAACACGGCGAAGACCGCCCGAGACCTACATCTGTCTGTCCGCGCGGTGACGTACCGGTTGGACCGTATCCGTGAACTCACCGGCCAGAACGTCAACGACCCCAACGACAGCTTCGCGCTGCACGCCGCTGTACTGGGCGCGAAGCTGCTCGATTGGCCTGCTTCCGAGCTGACCTGATCAGCTTGCGCGGGCACGCTCCTCGTAGGAAGCGCGCGCTGCGATGTCGACGTCGCCGAGAAACTGCGTTTCGACGCCGAACAGGCGGCTCAATGCCTCGTACGGTCGACGGGGGAAGAACCCTTGTGCCTGGACGAGTAGTCCGGACGCTCGCGTAATGCGCACGCGTGGTCGAGGTTTGGTGATCAATCCGACGATGGCTTCGGCGATCTCTTCCGGCTGAACCTCGCGGAATCCCTTCATTCCCGAAGTGCCTGAGGTGAGTTGGGTGTTGGTGAGCGTCGGCAATACGGACGAGACGTGCACTCCGGTGCCACGAACTTCCTTGCGGACCGAATCGGTGAATCCCAAGACTGCATGCTTGGCGCCGCAGTAGGTCGACAAACCAGGGCAGGGGAGTTCGCCGGCAAGCGAAGCGATATTGATGACGTGTCCGCGCCCCCGCGGCAGCATCCGCCGCAATGCGAGCTTGGTTCCCGTAATCACGCCGAGGACGTCGATCTCGATGATGCGCCTGGTCACGGTGTCGTCCTCGTCGACGATCCGGCCGACCGGCATGATGCCCGCATTGTTGACCAGTACGTCGATCGGGCCGAGTTCACCTTCGACGGTGTCGAGGAAGTCGAAGAACGATGCGGGATCGGTGACGTCGAGGCGGCCGAACGTGCGGATGCCCAGATCCTGCGCCGCCTGCATCAAAGTGTCTTCGTCGATGTCGCCGATCGCGACCGTCGCACCGAGGCTGATGAGCCGCTTCGCGGTGGCGTATCCGATGCCTCGGGCGCCGCCGGTGATGACCACTACCTGACCGTCGAAAGGCTTGTTCATTTGCTCCAGCGTCTCCAAAGATAGGGGATGGGGTTGCAGTGAGATGAATCTGCAGTGAGATGTGATTGTGGACCAGCCGAAACCGGGTTACTAGGCCTTGGTGGCCGAACTCAAACGCCAGGTTTGTGACAAAGTCACAATTAGGGCCACGAATCGGGGAGGCGGATATGGACACATCGGAGTTGGACGGCTGGATTGCAAATCTCGCACCCATCTATCTCCAGCCGGAGGTGATCGACGGTTTTGTCCAACGCATCGACGACGCCATTGCCCTGGCCAATCCGGAAGTCGCAGCGGACAGGGAGCTGCGACGCGATGTGGATGCAAGCACCGCGGCGCAGCTCCGCGTCATCGTGGCCGCGATCGCGGGCGGTTCCCAGGAGGTCACGCCGCCGGCGGAGTCGGTTGCGCTTGCGCTCACCGTTGCCAGGCGCGGAATGGATCTTCGAGTCCTGCTCAAGATCTACGGCGCCGGACGCCTCGCGATGCTGGGCTTCGTCGACGAGTCGATCGAGGCACTGCCGATCGGTCCGGAACTCAAACGCGCACTTCTCGTTCGGGTGTGGGGTTCGGCGATGCGATGGCTGGAGGTGACCACCGAATTGTTGGTGGCCACTTACGCGAAGGAGCGGGAGAATTTGGCGCGCGGCGCTTTTGCGCGTCGCTCCGAGACGGTGCACGCGCTTGTGGCCGGCGAAGCTCTTCACTCCGAAGAGGTTTCGCAGATTCTCGACTACCCGATGCGGCGCCATCACACTGCGTTTGTTCTCTGGACGGATGACACCGACCCGGCTGCAGACGTATTGGCCCGATTGGACTCGTATGCGCGTTCCTTGGTGGACGAGTCGAACGGCGAGCGTGTGCTGACGCTACCTTCGGGTGCGCGCGAGGTGTGGTCGTGGGTCGCGCATTTCGACCACCTGGAGTGGGCGCCGCTCGATCATGCTCGGAATGCGGATCTTCGTGTCGCAGTGGGGGCCAGCGGTTACGGAATGGAGGGATTCGCTCGCAGTCATCGCGAGGCGCTCGCCGCGCAGCGCGTCGCAGTCCGGTCGACGGGTTCTTCGCCCGTCACCGTCTACGAGGACGTTCAGGTTCCCTGTCTGCTTACCGAAGATCTGGGGGAACTGCGTGCGTTGGTGGCTCGGGAACTGAAGGGCCTGGCCGGCGGGGATGGTGTCGCGACGCGTCTTCGTGACACCGTCCGGGTCTACTACGAGAACAATTGCACCGCGGCCGCTACGGCCGCGGCGCTCGGCCTGCACAAGAACACTGTGCGGTACCGACTCGATCAGGCCGAAACGCTACTAGGTCGCAGCGTCGACGATCGACGCCTGCCGACGGAGTTGGCTCTCATCGCTCTGGAGAGCTACGGGGTCAGCATCTTGCCGGCCGAGTGATTCGCTACTGCAGGTCGTCGAGACCGGGGAGCGAGTAGCCGGAGTTGTCATCCCAATCGGCGGGGGTGTCGTCGAGTGAAACGTCCCAGTCGGCGTCCGGCACTGCTCTGCGCAGCTCGGTCAGAGCGCTGAACCAGTAGACGAGCGAAGGGATTACCTCGGTCGGATCGCTCGAGATCTTGGTGGAACCGTTGAGCAAGGTGTTGGGAATATCCGACGGGTAGAGGTCCAGGACCTCGTAGTCGAACGGAAATTCGTCGTTGTGGACGGCGATGAGTCGGTCGACTTCGGCCTTCTCGTCATCGGTCAGCGGTGTGGTGCGGACGGCGGAGTAGTACAACGAGGTGCTCATGCCTGCCAGGCTAGAACAAGATGCCTTCCAACAGCGGTTTCGGACGCAACACCCTCAAATTGCATGGTCTCGGCAACTTCAAGTGTAAAAGTCGTCGATATTTCGACAGGGATGGATAGAAGTCGGCAAGGAACACTGGAGGAGACGGCGAGACGGCCGTCCGAACTCAGTGAAGGAGCTCCCCGTGACCGCAGTCATCAGTGCCATTCGGGTAGGTGGTCAGCGATGAACGTTCCCATGTGGGCGTGGGCCGCGTTCGCCGCAGTCATCGTCGTCATGTTGCTCATCGACCTGCTCGCCCACCGCGGCGCGCACGTCATCGGCTTCAAGGAAGCGGCCTGGTGGAGTGCACTCTGGGTCGGTTTGTCTCTCGTGTTCGCGGTGGTTGTCACCCTGACCTTGGGGGTGAACTCGGGCGTCGAATTCACCACGGCCTGGCTGTTGGAGAAGAGTCTCTCCGTCGACAACCTCTTCGTGTTCGCCCTGATCTTCGGTTACTTCAAGGTGCCCCGTGAGTATCAGCACCGCGTGTTGTTCTTCGGTGTCATCGGCGCCCTGATCTTCCGCGGAATTTTCCTCGCCGCCGGCGTTGCCGTGGTCAGCAAGTTCACGGCCGTGCTGTTCGTCTTCGCCGCCATCCTGCTCTACAGCGCGTACAAGCTGCTCAAGGATGACGACGAGAGCTTCGATCCGGGAACCTCGCTGGCAGTTCGCCTGCTGCGCAAGATCATGCCGGTCCGTGAGGAATATGCCGGAACCAAGTTCTTCGTCAAGGAAGCCGGAAAGCGCGTCGCAACACCGCTGTTCGCCGTTGTCGTCGCCATCGAAGCCGCCGACCTCGTGTTCGCAGTCGACAGCGTCCCGGCAGTGCTGGCAGTGAGTGACGATCCGTTCATCGTGTACTCCAGCAACGCGTTTGCGATCTTGGGACTGCGTGCCCTGTACTTCCTGCTCTCGGGTCTGCTCGAGAAGTTCCACTACCTGTCCAAGGGTCTGTCGATCATCCTCGCCTTCATCGGCGTGAAGCTGATCATGCAGGCCAGCCACAAGGTGATCAGCACGTCGATCCCCGAGATTCCCTCACTGGTCAGCCTCGCGGTGATCATCGTGGTGTTGGCAGGCTCGATCATCCTGAGCCTCAAGAAACCGCTACCGGAAGCGCCTGACGCCGAGGAGGTTGCGCCCGGTGACACTCCGGTCGAGCTCGAGAAGGCAGGCAGTGAAGCCGAGATAGAGGCTTCGGGCATCGAGCTCGCGGCCGGCGATCGTGATGACGACGACAAGGTGGATGCTCGCAGTAGGAGCTGACACCTGATCGGCTGAACCGAATCGAAAAGGGAGACCACACAACGAGGTGTGGTCTCCCTTCTCGTTGCTCACGACTCTCGCTACAAAACAGACCACTGATCGGGAAGGTGTGTTCTCACTCGGCCGTGGGCGATCTACCTTGGCGAATGCCCGACGTCCGAGATCAGGAGTGCCCATGACAATTCACGCGGAAGTCGTCACAATGCTGGCCACGCTCAACGCAGCATTCCCGGACGTCACCAGCTTCGACCCGTCGGAGTTACGTGCTCTGCTTCGGAATCGACGAGCCCCGCTGGAGCGGCTTCCCGATATGCGTGCGGTCGAAGATCTCGCAATCGACGGTCCCGGGGGAGATCTGTCGATCCGCGTCTACCGCCCGCACACTTCCTCCGACGCCATTCCGCTGGTCGTCTTCGCTCACGGCGGAGGCTTCGTGTTCTGCGACCTGGACAGCCATGACGAATTCTGCCGGTCCATGGCGGAAGGTGTCGGCGCCGTTGTGGTCTCCGTCGATTATCGTCTGGCCCCTGAACATCCCGCCCCGGCAGCACATGACGACGTCTATGCCGCAGTAGAGTGGGCAGCGAAGCACGCGGCAGAGTACGGCGCAGACCCGAGCAGGATCGTGCTTGCCGGCGACAGCGCGGGTGGCAATCTTGCTGCGACAGTTGCTATCGCCGCCCGCGATCGTGGAGGTCCGGAGGTTGCGGCGCAAGTTCTCATCTATCCCGTGATCGACGACGATTTCGACACCGAGTCCTACCGTCTCTACGGCACCGACCACTACAACACGACCACGGCCATGAAGTGGTACTGGGACCAATATGCACCCGAGTGCCGAGATGACGTGCGGGTGATACCTACTCGGGCAGAATCGTTCACCGATCTTCCAGCGGCCGTCATCGTGACAGCCGAGCTGGATCCGCCGTGCTCGTCCGGCGACGAATACGCGAAACTGCTTGCCACCGCCGGCGTCCCCGTGCAGCATCATCGCTTCGACGGGTTATTTCACGGGTTCCTCACTATTCCGTCGTTGTCGCTCACGGAACCGGCACGACAGAAAGTTTGGGCGATGATCCGCGAGGCGTCAGCCGTCACTCGATAGGAGCTCTTCGCTCAATTCGCCGAAGGTATGACAGATTCTGTCCCGCACAATGACTTCGGTGCATTCGGGGTCGAACCATCGATCAACGACGCCCCAATGGATCGGATGGTCGAGGTATTGGGTCTGCAGTGACACGAGATCGGTGAACTCCTGCTCCCACACATGGGTCCACGGTGCTTCGTCACATGCAGATGTCGCGCAGGTCGCCGCACTCACTCGACTGAGCCGCCAGGCAGCGATCGAGGAGATATGCCCTGGCATCTTCAGCAAGTCACTTTCGAAGCGTTCGATTGCGTCCTCGGAGGTATGGGGTGCAACGCGAATCAGCAGCGCTCGGTACACCCCGTTCTTGCCGGTGGCGCCCGAGCGGCCCTCGGTGCCCGAAACGTACTCGGCGCCGTGAAAGTGCTCGATGGCGCCGTGGTGAAGTCCGGCGTCAACGGCACCGCGAGCGGCCTGCCACGCCGCTTCGTCCTCGAACTGGAGATGCATGATCAGATCTCCGCCGTTGATGACGCCGGGCAGTGTGGCGGTGACGAGATGGCGAACTGATCCCGACGATTCGGCCACTGCTGCAATGGTGTTCATCGCATCGACCCAGTTGGCCGAGTCCGTGCTGTCGGCTGCAAACACCACCCTCGTGACGTTATACATCGGCCAGTCCCTCGACGTCATCGGCGGTGGCAGCCATGGTGCGGCTTCGTTCCGCAATGAGTGGAGCCATTGCGTCCCACCATTGCCTCAGAGTGCCGTCACCGCGGCTCGAACGAGTCATCGCCCACCAACCGGCGGTCCCTTCGACGGTCCACGTGATCGTGACGATGCTGGACTCGTCCTCGGCCCACAGCGGCGGACTGACAAGTATATTGTCGAGAGTCAGGTTGCGGCGACTGGCATTCGGCAGGTAGCCGGCGCGAAATTCGTCGACAAACTTCTGCCCGCATCCGGGATTCGTGACTATCCGGTCGATCACGTAGAGCGTCTCACCTGGCATCTGCGCAGGCTACGGTGCGCTTAACCCCCTGCGGTACTTCCGATCTCACGCAGCGGGAGGTTGTTCCGAGGAGGCTGGGGAACGTGCCGGGCGCAGACCCAGCCATCCGACCAAACCGACGAGGGCGAAGGCCACAGCGGCGGTGACGAACGTGACGGTGAAGGCGGATTCGCTGGGCAGAGCGGCGACGCCCTCGGGCAGATTCGCGATGGTCATCGAGGCGAGAATCGTGGTTACCACTGCACTGCCCATGGCGCTGCCGGTGGAACGCGAGATCGAGTTGATGCCGTTGGCTATTCCACTCTGGCGATGCGGAACGCTCGACATGATGATCGCGGGCATGGCCGCGTAACCCAGGCTGACGGCGGTGCCGATCACGATGCCGGCCCCGATGACCGATGCGGTGTGCGTGTGGTCGTATGCGAGCCAGGCGAACGGCACCGCACCACAGATCGCGGTGAGTCCCAGGACGAAGCGTGGCCCGCGCACTCTGATGAGGCGCCCGCCGATCGGCGCTGCGATCAGCGAGGCAATCGCTCCCGGCAGTAGGAATTCCACCGACGCACGCAGAATGCTGGCGTCGAATCCGTACCCCGTGAGGGCGTGGGGAAGTTGGACGAGATAGGAGATGCCCAGGAAGTTGGCAAACATTCCGAAGCCCAGCATGACCCCCGCCAGGTTCGCCATCATCACGGGCCGGTGGACGAACATCCGCATGTCGACCAGTGGTTCGTCTACGATCTTCTCGATCCAGACCCAGACTGCGAACATCACGATCGACCCCAGGAAAACACCGATGGTCAAGGGCGAGAACCAACCCCATTGGTGGCCTTGCGAAATCGACAACAGGAGCAGAAGGAGTGCAGCGCCCAGGCTCAGCGCACCGATGACGTCGACGCGTCCACCGCTCTTGTGTTTGGTTGCCGGCACCAGCGTGATGACGGCGACGAGGGCAAGCAACGCGAACCCGGTGGCCATCCAGAAGGCGCTGCGGTAGTCGGCATCCGGCGCCGATGTGAGAAGTCCGGTGGCTACGAGGGCGAGTCCGCTGCCGAATGCGAGAGTTCCGCTGACCAATGCCATCGCGCCGGGAAGCTTGTGTGGGCGAACCTCTTCGCGCAGGACCGACAGAGCCAGCGGGAAGATGGCGGTGGCAGTTCCCTGGAGGACGCGTCCGAGAATGAGAAGTGGCAGATTGTGTGCCAACGCGGCGACGATCGAACCGATGACCATCACGATCAGAACGCCGACCAGCGTGCGCTTCTTGCCGTGCTGATCGCCGTAGCGGCCCAATAGGGGAGTGAAGACGGCGGCCGAGAGCAACGTCGCCGTCGTCACCCAGCTGATTCCAGCCGCGGATGCGCCCAGATCGGACTGAATGCGTCCCAAGATCGGAACGGGCAGCGTCTGCATCATGGAGACGATCATCGCGGCCAGGCTGAGGGCCCCGATGATGACGGCCTCGCGGCGCGGTGATGTTACGACGGCTACATCCGGGGTGTCGCAAACCGTTGGCTGCGCAGCACTGTCGGTGGTCACTGAATTCGTCAAGTGGGTCCTTCTCGGGAATTACAAGAGAAAATGCTTAATGTGGCGAAGTAATTTTCTCTGGATGGTAAGTCCGCGAGATCGATCCCGTCAATGCTGGTCAGTGAGTCCCTGGGTCGCGCCTGGTATTTATCGGTCTAGCTCGGTGTTTGACGGACTAGAAGGGGTAGATCGGGAGTGTGCTCTGGGCCGTCACCCACTGCGTTTCGGTGAAGGCGTCGAGGTTTGCGCCGATACCGCCGACGCGGCCACCGTTACCCGAAGATGCCATGCCGCCGAACGGGATGACGGCTTCGTCGCCGACCGTCTGATCGTTGATGTGCACGAGGCCGGTGGGGATCTGTTGGGCGAGTTCGAGTCCGCGCATGGCGTCGGAGGTCAGAATGCCCAGCGACAATCCGTATTCGGAATCGATGGCGATGGCGACGGCTTGTTCGACGGTGGCAAAGGAGGTCACCGGTGCGACCGGCCCGAAGACCTCGTCGGCGAAGGCCGGGGCGGTCAGTGGGGTGTCAGCCAGAACGGTGGGCCGGTAGAAGAGATCCTCGTAGGTGCCACCGGCAGCCAGTTTTGCTCCGGCCGCGATGCTTCCGGTGACCAGGGAGTGGATGTGGTCGCGTTGTTTGGCGTCGATGATGGGACCGAGTGCGACCTGACCGGTGAACGGGTCGCCTACCGGAAGCTTGTCGGCGCGTTCGGCAAGGAGTGCGGTGTAGTCGGCAGCGATACTTTCGTGGACCAGTTGACGGCCGGTGGTCATGCAGATCTGCCCCTGATGCATGAATGAGCCGAAAGCGCCGACAGATGCGGCTTTTTCGAGGTCGACGTCGTCCATGACGATCAGCGCGTTGTTGCCGCCGAGTTCGAGATGCGCTCGTTTGAGGTGGCGGCCCGCCAGTTCGCCGACAGCCCGTCCCGCCCGGGTCGACCCGGTGAATGCGATGACGCGAACGCTCGGATGAACCACGATTGCCTCACCGGCGTCAGCGCCGCCCGGCAGCATGCTGAACACGCCGGCAGGCAAGCCGGCCTCTTCGAAGATGCGAGCGAGAACCACACCGCCACAGATCGCCGTGCGCGGGTCAGGCTTGAGGATCACCGAGTTACCCAGTGCCAGTGCGGGAGCGACTGCACGAATCGACAGGATGATCGGAAAGTTGAAAGGTGCGATGACGCCGACGGTTCCGACGGGTACGCGACGAGAGAAGCTCAGTCGAGGTTGCTCCGAGCGCAGTACTTCACCCACGGGGTGTGCGGCCAGGGCTGCGGCGTTGTAGCACTCCTCGGCAGCGGTATGGGTTTCCAGTCCGGCCTTGGCCGGGATGCTGCCGGCCTCCCGGATCACCCATTCCCCGATTTCGTCGGCGTACTGCTCGAACAATTGACCGGCGCGGCGCAGAACGGCGGCGCGTTCGGTGTAGGGTCGTGCTGCCCAATCCTTCTGAGCTGCAGTAGCTTTTGTTGCAGCGGCTGCCACGTCGTCTGGTGTTGCCATGCCCACCGTCGTCAACTGCTTGCCCGTGGCCGGTTCGACGACAATCCGATCTTCGGCGTTACCGCGGATCCATTCACCGTCGAAGATCTTCGATTCCCACACAGGTTCACTCAACAAACTCGACATGGCCGCTCCTCGAGAAAGGGATGCGACTGCGCGCCGCATCACATGGTTGCCCACTACGTTGCTCTGCGAGGAGGTCGATCGCCATCACACTTTCATTCAGTGAAAGACGGGTTCATTGCGTCCTTGAGTGCTTGGATCAGATCGGCGAACTCGGTGGAGTAGGTGATGCCGCTGCGGGTCACCCCGGACACCGGAATTCGCAAGCGGCCATGCGATTCTCGCATGAAGCTGATTCCAGCACGTGGAGATTCGCCTGCGGTGATCGAATACAGCAGGGTCCAGGCTCGAGGGTTGGTGATCACGTCCAGCGTGGCGGTGTGGTCGCTCGGAATTGCGGGGCCCAGTTGTACGCGTCGATCTATTTCGCGAAACGCGTCCTCGACCACCTTGTGGATGAGCACCTGGCTTTGGCGTGGCGGCAAGAGCAGGGGATATGCGGCCAGATCGTTGAGATCGACGCTTTGCTGGCCGGCCAGGGGGTGCCGGCTCGACATGACGACCAAGAGGTCCTCGACGCCGAGGTCCAGGGGCTCGAGCCCGGGGCGGTCGACGCCGCCGCGAATCAGTGCGATGTCCGCATCGCCGGAGGCCACGGCGTCCATGCGGTGGGCAAAACTCTTGATGACGAACTCGACGTCCAGGTCGGGGTGAAGTTCGCGTACGTGTGCGATGGCGTCCAGCGTCTGAGCGGCAAAGCTCATGTTTCCGGTGATCCGGATCCGGGCTCTCGGGTCGCGTGCGACTGAGTACGCCATCGTCTCGAGGCTGAGGACTTGCTGCGCGATGGGCACCAGTCGCGATCCTGCCGGGGCCAGCCGAACAGCTCGGGTCGAGCGTTCGAAGAGCGTCGCGCCCAGTTCCTTCTCCAGTCGCGCGACCTGGTGGCTGATCGCCGACTGCGAGATGAAGCAGCGCTCCGCAGCTCGACTGAAGCTCAGTTCCTCGCTCACGACGAGGAAGTACTTGAGTTGGCGGAAGTCCATGAGGACAGCTTACTTATGAGCGATCGAGATAACAGTCTTGCGAATACTCCAGCTAGCTGGACCGGACCCATGATCAGTCCATACCGTAATAGTCATACTTTCAATTTGGTTGAGGAGATTTGTTGTGGATAGAACAGCTGCGGGTCGCGCAGACATCGACGCGACTGGACACGAGCAGACTCAGGTAGTGATCGTCGGTTCGGGATTCGGAGCCCTCGCCGCGGCCAAGACCCTCGCGAAGTCCAAGACGCCGTTCGTCCTCATCTCCGCCACCACCGAGCACCTCTTCCAGCCGCTGCTCTACCAGGTGGCGACGGGTGTTCTGTCGGCGGGCGAGGTTGCTCCGCCCATCCGCACGATCCTGCAGAAGTACCCCAACGCCGACGTGCGCCTCGGCCGCGTCGTCGAGGTCAACGCCGAAGAGAACACCGTCGTCTACGAAGCCTCGGGTACCCGCCATACGCTCGGGTACCGCTCGCTCATCGCAGCCACCGGTGCCACGCAGGCGTACTTCGGTCATGACGAGTTCGAGAAGGTCACCTACAAGCTCAAGACCGTCGAGGATGCCGAGGTACTGCGCAAGCAGATCTTGCGCTGCTTCGAAGAAGCCCACACCACCAACGACGCGCTGGTTCGCCGCAACCTGCTCAGCTTTGTTGTCGTGGGTGCAGGCGCGACCGGCGTCGAGCTCGCCGGACAGATCAAGGAACTGGCGCGTCGCTACTTTGCGAAGGCCATCAACAACATCAGTGCCGACGAGGTCACGGTCACCATGGTCGAAGGCGCCGGTGTAGCGCTTCCGGCCTTCGGCGGCAAGCTCAGTGAGTACACGCAGGCCTCGCTCGAGAAGTCGGGTGTCGAGGTGGTCCTCAACACCATGGTCACCGCCATCGACGAGCACGGTGTCACCGTCTCTTCGGCAAAGACCAAGGAAGAGAAGCGCATCGACGCCGAGACCGTCATCTGGTCGGCCGGTGTACGCGCGAACGACTTCGCTGCAGTGCTCGGAGAGGCAACCGGTTGTGAGAGTGACCGCGCAGGTCGTCTGCTCATCAATCCGGACTTGACCGTCGGCGGGTTTGCCAACGTCTTTGCCGTCGGCGACATGACTTCGCTGAACGGTCTGCCGGGTCAGTCGCCCGTTGCAATGCAGGGTGGCCGTCACGCCGCGAAGACTGTGAACGGAAAGGTCAAGGCCGGAACGCCTTTCAAATACTTCGACAAGGGCAGCATGTCGATCATCAGCCGATTCAGCGCTGTGTGTCGCGTCCGCAAGGTCGAGTTCAAGGGCACGATCGCCTGGTTCATGTGGCTGGCCGTCCACGTGATGTACCTGGTGGGCTTCCGCAATCGGTACGTCGCTGTGATGTCGTGGTTCGGTTCGTTCATCGGCCATCGTCGTCCGCACTTCCATTACGCGCAGGAGCCGATGAAGATCGAGGCCGCGCCGCCGGTGACCGAACGCGAATCGGAATTGGCGCACTCCGCGTAGCTCTGCACCGTCTGAACACGTTTCGCCTGATGCCAGTCACACGGCTTTGTGAGTCACACTGTGTGAATGGCATCAGGCGACCGTTCGTTGATCGGCCGGGCATTTATCGTGCTCGGTGCCTTCGATGCGACGTCTCCTCGGTTGACTCAATCGGAGATCAGTCGCCGCACCGATCTGCCTCTGCCCACCGTCCATCGACTGTGTGGGCAATTGGTCGCTGCCGGCGGCCTCGAGCGTCGGAGCGACGGCAAATACCAGGTCGGGGTCCGGTTGTGGGAGATCGGCGCTCTCGCTCCCGGGGCGCACGGTCTGAGACAGGTGGCGTTGCCGTTCCTCGAGGACCTTTACGAGGTCACCCGGGAGAACGTGCAGTTGGTTGTCCGTGAGGGCACCGAGGCTCTGTACCTCGAGCGCTTGTCCTCGCGTAGCGCCGTCACCGTGGTCGGCCGCGCCGGCGGTAGGTTGCCGTTGCACGCGTCCAGCGGTGGATTGATTCTCCTGGCGCACGGCGGAACCGAGCTTCTCGACGACGTCCTCCGAGCCGGCCTCGAGGCGTTCACACCCAAAACCATTACGTCCGAGCGCATCTTGAGAGCAACTCTCGACGAGATCAGACGCACCGGATTCGTGGTGTGTCGTGAGTATCTGAACGTTGGAACTCTTGCCGTCGCCGCTCCGGTCCGCGAAGCCGGCGGCAATGTCGTCGCAGCGGTGTCGACAGTTGTTCCGGTGGAGCAGGATCCGGCTCCTTTACTGCCGGCCTTGGCCGCGGCTGCTCGCGGAATATCACGCGGGCTTGGTGGCGGCGGGTTTCGATAGCTCATTTTCGGTCTTTCACTGAGTGAAATTGCAGCTGTTCCGGGGAGCGGCCGTGGTTGAGGGTGGTCTCAATCGCCACTCACCTCAGGAGTTCTCTGTATGTCTTCGTTGCGCACCCAGGTCGGAATCGTCGGTGGTGGTCCCGCCGGGTTGATGCTCTCGCATCTCTTGCATCTGAGAGGAATCGATTCGATCGTCCTTGAATGCCGCACCCGTGAAGAGGTGGAAGGCACCATTCGTGCGGGTGTGCTCGAACAGAACACCGTTGATCTCATGGTTGAGACCGGACTCGGTGACCGACTGAAGCGAGAAGGTCTCGAACATCACGGAATCGAGTTGCGATTCGGTGGGCGAGGGCACCGCATCGCATTCGACGAACTGACCGGCGGGCGCGCAGTCACGGTGTACCCGCAGCACGAGGTGCTCAAGGACCTGATTGCGCGACGCCTCGCTGATGGCGGCGACATTCGATTCGGAGTGACCGACGCGCGAGTACACGATCACGAATCAGGTCGCCCGAGTATTACTTTCGTCGACTCGGACGGAAGCGACCAGAAGCTCGAGTGCGTCCTGGTGGCCGGTTGCGACGGGTCACGAACCGAAACGCGAAAGCTGATTCCCGAACCGGCGATCCGCACGGATCATTTTCGGCAGTATCCCTTCGCATGGTTCGGCATCCTGGCCGAGGCGCCGCCGTCATCGGAAGAATTGATCTACGCCAACCACGAGCGTGGGTTTGCGCTGATCAGCACACGGACGCCCGAGGTGCAGCGTCATTATCTTCAGGTCGATCCGGACGACTCCGTGGACAACTGGTCCGACGATCGAATCTGGGACGAGTTGCACATGCGAGTCGACGGTGAGGGCGCAGAGATCAAGGACGGCAAGATCTTTCAGAAGTCGGTCCTTCAGTTCCGCAGTTTCGTCTGTGAGCCGATGCAGCACGGCAACCTGTTTCTTGCAGGGGATGCGGCGCACACCGTGCCGCCGACCGGCGCGAAGGGAATGAATCTCGCGATCGCCGACGTTTACGCTCTGGCAAAGGCAATGGACATTTTCTTGACCTCGTCCGACCGAAAGATGCTGGACGGGTATACCGAAACGGTGCTGCCGCGAGTGTGGCGGACGCAGCACTTTTCGTGGTGGATGTCGTCGATGCTCCATCGCTTGCCAGACGACAGCGGTTTCGGCCATCGTCGTCAGTTGGCCGAACTGGACATGGTCACGCGTTCGGTGGCCGGACGAACCTTGATTGCCGAGAACTATGTCGGAACGCCCTTGATCTAGAGAGTATTCGCAGATTTGCGGCGCGTAATCAGTGGAGCGGCGTGCCTTGATGGTGTACCAGTTGCCATCCGACCGGGGCGCGTCGCCACAGGGATGTGCGCCGCGCGCGACGCATCCCGCGAACCGAATCCCACTGCGTGAGGACGTATCCGTCGTCGATGATTCGACCGGTCATATTGTGGACTTCGATGGCGTCGCCGTCGATGGGTTCTTTCCGCAGCGATTCAACTGTCGACGGGAGGTCCCAGACGCTACCCGACGCGCCAATCTCGATGAAGTCTTCGGCAAGCAACGCGAGCACACGTGCGCTGTTGCGCCTGCATTCGACAGTTTGCAATTCCCGCTCCAGGGCGAGGACTTCCCCGACGTCGGTTCGTGGGGTCATGGATGCTCCTCAACGTACACATTATGGCGGGCCCGATGTTGATCATGATCATCCCAGAGGCGGGCGCCGCGCTTCCAACATCCGTTCTCGGAGACTGTCGTAGATGGGGGCCGCCCCTGCCAAGGTAGCGACGAATACCGCTGCGGCCGTGGCCGCGAGCATCGGGACCAGCGTCGACGTCACCGCTGTCATCTCGATCACGATCACGATGCCGGTGAATGGTGCGCGTACTACAGCACCGAAGAACGCGGCCATGCCTACGGTGGCCATGGTGATCGTGAGTCCGGCGCCGACTCCGGGCACGAAGCTCGACAGTCCGTTGAAGATCGACCCCCAGAGTGCGCCGAGTGCGAGTAAGGGAGCGAAAAGTCCGCCGGGAGTTCCAGCGGCGTACGACAGTGGGCCCGTGAAGAACCGAACCACCAAGTACAGCAGCAGAATCGGCAGAACGAAGGTCCTGCCACCGACGATCATCTGTGCAAGGACGTCACCGCCCCCACCGGCCAGTGGGTCGAGGAACAGCGTCAGGCCGATGACGGCGCCGATCATTGCGCCGATGACGGTCGGTGGGATCCTGTCGAGTCGTGCAACGATATCGAGTATTCCTAGAATCAAGCGGTTGTACGCGATACCCAGCAGTCCGGTGAGGATTCCGAAGACGACAAACAGCGGCAAGAGTGCGAGTTGAGGTGTCGGCACGGTGCCGACCTCGAAATCTGGTTGATCGCCGATGACAAGTCGCGCAGAGCCGACCGCGACCGAAACGCCGAAAAGCGTTGGCAGAACGGTGCGCAGCCGGAACGAGTGCGTCACCTCCTCGCAGACGAACAGTGCGCCGGCGATCGGCGCGTTGAACGCGACGGCGAGTCCTGCTCCGGCCGTGGATGTTTGCAGCATAGCGACGTCCGTTTCGGCAAGGCGGGCCCGCCGTCCCGCTTCTGCCCCGATCGCCGCACCCATATGTACAGTGGGGCCTTCACGGCCGAGAACCAGACCGGAGCCGATCGCCAAGAGCCCGCCGATGAATCTGGCAGGCACGAGATTGATTCCCGGCGGTCTAGCCTCACCGCGGGACACTGCCTCTACGTGCTGGATCCCGCTTCCCTGCGCGAGGGGTATTCGTCTGACGATCAGAACGGCAAGTACGGTGCACAAGGCCACCAGGACCACCGGCACGAGCCACCCGACATACGGAACGTGATGCGCCCAGTTCACGATCGTCTGACGAAGTTCGTCGGCCCTGATCAGGCACCATCGGAACGCGCCGCCGACAAATCCGACCACGACGCCGGCGACTGCAGCAAGTAGACACAGCAAGCCCAGTCCGCGGTTGGAGGCACGCGGTTCGGAGTCGACATCGTCCTCGGTCATCGTGATCAGCCCTACCTGATGGTCACAACTCTCGACAGGTGAATTGAGCCTTCCTCACCTTGGACGGTAACCCATCCCGACACCGGAAAGTGTTTGTATCGACGGGTCACAATTCGGTGAGCAGACTGATTCCGAGAACTGTCATCATCACGGCGATCAGAGCGTCGAGAACCCGCCAGGCACTGGGTTTTGCAAAAAGCGGTGTCAGCAGACGTGCGCTGTAACCGAGGGCGCTGAACCAGACTGCACTTGCGGTGATGGCGCCGGCCGCAAACCACCACCGTCCGATCTCGCCGCGACCGTTGGCAATTGAACCCATCAGGACAACGGTGTCGAGATAGACGTGTGGATTCAGCCAGGTGAGTGCCAATGCCATCGTGACGGCGGTAAGCCTCGACCCGTTGCCATGCTGATCCGGTGCCAACGTCTGCGGTCGAAGTGCTCGTCTGGCAGCGAAGAGTGCATAGCTGAGTAGGAAAAGGGCACCGGCGATGCGAACGGCAGTGATCAGAGACGGTGCGTGTTCGAGGAGGGCCCCGATTCCGCTGATGCCTGCAAGGATCAGAACTGCGTCTGAGACGGTGCAGACTGCGACGATCGGGAGTACGTGCGAGCGCGTCAGGCCTTGGCGAAGGACGAATGCATTCTGTGCGCCGATTGCGACGATCAGAGAGAGTCCGACTCCGAAACCGACGAGGGCCGACGCAGGGTCGGTGGTGCTGAGCATGTTGTCGAGCCTGCCCCGCAGATGTTAATCAGTCCAGCTAATGATTCTTAGGATGCATCAGAGTAGCTTCAGATTATGTTGGACTTCGAGCAACTGAGGGCATTGCACGCTGCGGTCGACGAGGGAACCTTCGACGCGGCGGCGCGGAAGTTGCACATCACGCCGTCGGCGGTCAGCCAACGGATCAAAGCTCTCGAGACCGCGGTAGGCCGGATCCTGGTGCAGCGCACCAAACCCATCAGGGTTACCGATTCAGGACGGGAAGTCCTGCGTCTTGCCCGTCAGATAGATGCCCTTTCGCGCGATACCGTGCGAGAACTCGGCCTTGAAAACGGTTCGGGAACATTCGCCCGAGTCTCGATCGCGGTCAACGCAGATTCGCTGTCCACCTGGGTTCTGGGTGCTCTCGCGGAGTTCACGCACGAGGTCAGTTTCGACTTCCATCTCGACGACCAAGACCACACCACTGAGCTGTTGCGCGACGGTTCGGTTATGGCAGCTGTCACGTCGGTCGCGTCGCCGATTCAAGGTTGTTCTTCCAGTCGGCTCGGCATAATGCGGTATCGACCGATGGCGAGCGCGGAGTTCTGTCGTCGTTGGTTTGCGGATGGTGTTACGGCCGAGTCTCTTTCGGACGCGCCGTTAGTGGTGTTCAATCGGAAGGATCTCTTGCAGGATCGGTATCTCGATCAAAAAGTCGGCCATCCCGTCGATCCGCCCCGCCATCTTGTTCCTTCGTCGGCAGATTTTGCGGACGCGGTTCGGCGGGGATACGGCTGGGGGCTGATACCGGACCTGCAGCGTGGCGACGACGAGCATTCCGGGGCGCTGATCGAATTCGACCCGGACTTCGTGGACGACGTTCCGCTGTATTGGCAGCAGTGGAAACTGTCGTCGCCAGTCTTGCGTCGGATCTCCGAAGTGGTGACGCAGCGGGCTGACGAGGTGTTGCATCAGCCTTTGATCTGACGTGCGCAGCACATGCGGCGTTGTGCTCCGGGAACAAAGAACCTGGATAAGTTGATCTCCTGGGACCGTTTCTTCGACCACGGGACGCCGATAGTGTTTTGAGTCACACACGAATGAAAGGTGCTGACTCTCGTGGCGGACATCGGATATCTGGCTTGGGATCTTGCAGAAAAGTACGGAAAGAAGCCGTGCCTGCGGGACGACCACGTCGAACTCACATATGAGGAGTTCGCAGATCGCACGGAAGCTGTTGCCGCGCAATTGGCCGGACTCGGGATCGGACTCGGTGACGTGGTGGCGGTCATGCTGCCCAATCGCGTCGAGTTGCTGATCGCGACCATGGCTGCCTGGCGCATCGGTGCTGCCGCTACCCCCATCAATCCGATGTTCACCGCGAACGAAGCGGATTACCAGATCGCGGACTCCGGGGCCGAGTTGGTCATCACCGCCACTGCCGACGCGCCCTCGGGTGGCCGTGCGGTGTTGGTCGTCGATGATCTTGCGACAGCGCCACCGACGGACCCTCGGCCCGGAATCGATGTTGCAGCAGACGATCTGGCTCTACTCATCTACACCAGCGGTTCCACCGGACGCCCCAAGGGAGTGATGCTCTCGCATGCCAACCTGCAATTCATGGCTTTGTCGATGGGCAAGAACATCGGTGTCACCGGCGCAGATCACTGCCTGCTGATTCTGCCGCTGTTCCACGTCAACGCGATCTGCGTCAGCGTCTTGACGCCCTTGCTCGTCGGCGGACAGGTGAGTGTCACCGGGAAGTTCTCGGTTTCGAGATTCTTCGACGACGTTGCGCGGCTTCGCCCCACGTATTTCTCGGCAGTGCCGGCAATCTACGCGATGCTGACCTCACAGCCGGAAGACTCCTCCATCGACACGTCATCCTTGAGGTTTGCCGTGTGCGGTGCGGCGCCGATCAGCAAGGAACTCCTCGACCGCGCGGAGCAGCGCTTCGGGTTCGTGATCGTGGAGGGTTACGGACTTACCGAGGGGACCTGCGCGTCGGCCTGCAATCCTGTGGACGGCGTGCGCAAACTCGGTACGGTCGGACCGGCGTTGCCCGGCCAGCAGATTGCCATTCTTGCCGAGGACGGAACCTTTGCTCCTGTCGGCACTGCCGGAGAGGTGGTCATCAAGGGCGACAACGTGATGCGTGGCTACCTCGGCAAGCCGGAGGAGACCGCGAAGACAGTCAGGGACGGTTGGTTGTACACCGGTGACGTCGGAGTCCTGGACGAGGACGGCTACCTGACCCTCGTCGACCGCATCAAGGACATGATCATCCGTGGGGGAGAGAACATCTACCCCAAGGAGATCGAAAACTCTCTCGCCACACATCCTTCCGTGCTCGAGGCCGCCGTCATCGGCGCTCCGCACCAGGTCTACGGAGAGGTGCCAGTTGCCTATGTCGTTGCCTACCCCGATGCACCCGTCACCGAAGACGAACTGCTCGAACATGTCACGGCCTTGCTCACCCGAGTAAAGGTGCCAGTGGCGATCTACGTCGTCGATGCGCTTCCCCGAAACCCGGTGGGCAAGATCGACAAACCTGGAATGAGACGAGCTTTGAGCGCAACTCCCGCTCACTAGTCACTTCCCCGTAATACCAGCACAACTCGACGACGTCCGTCGAGTCGATCCGTCATGCCCACATTCCGTATTTCAGGAGCACATCATGGGATTCAAAGAAGGAAACTTCCCTCCCGTCGATCCGGCAACGTTCATGGACAAGCCGTTTCTCGAGCGTCTGCGTGACATGTCCACGCACTGGGTGGATTACGGCTTCGGTACGCCGAAAATGGTCCACACCGTCTACATCATGAAATTGTTGTTCCTCTACCTGGCAGCTGGAACAGCCGTTGCCACTCTGACTTCCGGCCTCTCGTGGTTCGACGTCGATTCGTGGTGGAACCAGCCGATCGTCTACCAGAAACTCATCATCTGGACGATGATGCTCGAGATGCTGGGCTTGGCAGGATCCTGGGGACCGCTCGCCGGCCACTTCAAGCCGATGACCGGTGGCGTTCTCTACTGGATTCGCCCCGGCACGATTCGCCTGCCACCGTGGCCGGGCAAAGTGCCGCTCACCTCGGGCGACTCCCGCTCGGTGTTCGACGTTTTCATCTATGTCGCTGCAGTCGCCAATCTACTTGTTGCAGCGGTTCTTCCGGGAGTTCACACCACCGGACTCGATTCGGCAATCGCCGACAATGCCGGACTGGTACGCCCGACGGTCTTGTACTCCTTCCTGGTGCTCATGGTGATTCTCGGGTTGCGTGACAAGGTGCCCTTCATCGCTGCACGTAGCGAGCAGTACCTGCCCGCGATCTTCTTCTTCACGTTCCTGCCTTTTGTCGACATGATCCTGGCGCTCAAACTGCTGATCGTCATGGTGTGGATCGGTGCCGGTGTCTCGAAGTTCGGTCGCCACTTCTCGCTGGTGGTCCCCCCGATGCTCAGCAACACGCCGTGGATCCCGTCGAAGAAGATCAAGCGTGCGCACTACCGGAACTTCCCGGAGGATCTGCGGCCTTCGCACCTGGGCGGCGGCGTCGCTCACGTGGCCGGAACGATGGTCGAAATCGTCACCCCGTTGATACTGCTGTTCTCGACGAACAAGACCCTCACGATCCTTGCCGTGATCCTCATGGTCGGATTCCACCTGTTCATCGCGTCGACTTTCCCGCTGGCAGTTCCGCTCGAATGGAATCTTCTGTTCGCTTACGCCTCGGTCTTCCTGTTCCTGGGATTCCCGGCGTGGGACGGCTACGGACTCGGCGCCATGTCCTCACCGTGGATTACTGCGGGAATCGTTGCAGCCCTTGCCTTCTTCCCGATTCTCGGAAACCTTCGACCCGATCTGGTGTCGTTCCTGCCGTCGATGCGTCAGTACGCCGGCAACTGGGCATCGGCGACGTGGGCTTTCGCGCCGGGCGCCGAAGCCAAGATCGACCAGTGCATCAAGCGTCCGTCGCCGGATACCCGCAATCAGTTGATGACGATGTACCCCGAGGACGTGTCCGACGTCGTTCTGCATCAGTTGTTGGGCTGGCGTTCCATGCACAGCCAGGGGCGTGCGTTGTTCTCTCTGATGATCCGGCACCTCGGTGACGACATCAACACGTACTCGCTGCGCGAAGCCGAGTTCATGTGCAACTCCATCGTCGCCTTCAACTTCGGTGACGGCCACTTGCACGACGCGAAACTGATCGCCGCTATTCAGCGTCGCTGCAATTTCGCACCTGGTGAGTTCCTGGTGACCTGGATCGAATCGCAGCCCATCCACAAGGGAACACAGGAGTACCAGGTGATCGATGCGGCTCTCGGTGTCATCGAACGGGGTACTTTCAAGGTCGCCGACGCAGTCGCCGAACAGCCGTGGTTGCCGAACGGACCCATTCCGTTCGACGTTCAGTGGACACTGGACGTACGGGCCGACCGCGCGGCGACAGATCCGCAGGTCGTCTCCGAACCGAAGATGCGTACGAGGGTCAGCGGTAGCGAGCAAGAGGTGAGTAAGTGACAAAGGCCGTAGTCGTCGGCAGCGGGCCCAATGGGCTCGCTGCCGCGGTACACCTCGCACGTAGCGGTGTGGACGTGCAAGTGCTCGAGGCCGCCGACCAGATCGGCGGAGGCACCCGCTCCGGTCCGATCGACGTACCCGGATTGATCCACGACCACTGCTCGGCGTTTCACCCGATGGGCATCGGCTCGCCGTACCTGTCAAAACTCGACCTCGAGCGATACGGGCTGATCTGGCGATGGGCAGAGGTGGACTGTGCGCATCCGCTCGACGACGGCGACGCGGGCGTTCTGTACCGCTCGCTGGAGCAGACCGCGGCGGGGTTGGGCGCGGACGGGCAGCGATGGCAACGGATGTTCGGTGACTTGTCGACGGGATTCGACGCTCTGGCGTCCGACCTGATGCGCCCGATCGTCAACGTTCCGCGCCATCCGTTGCGGCTTGCGGCTTTCGGCCCGCGAGCACTGCTTCCGGCAACCGTGACCGCGAAACTGTGGAAGACGGAGAAGGGCAGAGCGCTGTTCGGCGGGGTCGCCGCGCACGCGTTCTATCCGCTCAACCGTCCGGCCACATCGGCGGTGGGGTTGATGATCACGGCGGCCGGTCACCGCTACGGGTGGCCGGTCGCCGAGGGAGGTTCGCGTTCGATCACCGACGCCATGGCGGCGATGCTTCTCGATCACGGTGGCAAGGTCGACACCGGCGTTCGGATACGCACTGCCTCCGAGATTCCTGACGCCGATGTTGTTCTGCTGGATGTCAATCCGGGTGGTGCGCTCGAAATCCTGGGTGATCGTCTCCCCGGCCGAGTGGCGAAGGCCTATCGAAAGTTCAAGCAGGCTCCCGGGGCCTTCAAGGTTGATTTCGTCATCGAAGGCCATGTGCCGTGGACCAATCCGGATTGCGCTCGGGCCGGAACAGTCCACCTGGCAGGTAGTTTCGAGGAGATCGTGGCAGCTGAGCGTGACACGAATTCAGGCCGTATGCCGGACCGACCGTTTGTGCTTCTCGGTCAGCAATACCTGGCTGATCCCACCCGCTCTGCCGGGAACATTCATCCGTTGTACGCCTATGCCCATGTGCCTCACGGCTACGCCGGCGATGCTACGGAGGCGATAACTCGTCAGATCGAGAGGTTTGCACCAGGGTTCCGGGAACAGATCGTCGCGACGTCGAGTCGTAGCACCTCTGACCTGGCACAGGACAATCCGAATCAGGTAGGCGGCGACATCATCGGAGGTGCCAACACCGAGCTGCAAGTTGTCTTGCGTCCGCGTATTGCAGTCGATCCGTACAGCACTGGGATCGCGGGCACCTACCTGTGTTCGGCCTCGACCCCGCCGGGTGCCGGAGCGCATGGAATGTGCGGGTACAACGCGGCAGAGTCGGCACTGAAGTACCTGCGGCGGAAGGGTGCAGAGGTTCTGTGAGTAGCCCATCGCACAAGGAGCGAGGCGCCGGTGCAATGCGGCGCCTCGCCCGGGTGCCTGCAGCCGCGGAGCCGGAAGTGCTTGCCGTAGTTGCCGAATTGGCGCGGCGACTCGACGCGCGCAGCGCCGATATCGCGCGTGAGATGGCTTTCATGATGGCGCACGAAATCGACCAGTTGGACGCAGATGCCAATCTGCTCGAAATGCTCGAGGCCAGCGTGCAGGGAAACATCACGACGATCATCCACGTATTGGCCAACGACATTCCGATCGATCATCTCCAACCGACTACTGCCGCAGTGGAATACGCTCTGCGGCTGGCGCAACGCGATGTTCCGTCCAACTCTCTCGTTCGCGCCTACCATATGGGCCAAGGCGATCTGATGCGAATCTGTCACGACGAGATCAGCACACTGGATATTCCGGCACGACTCACTTTGGCTGTCCTGAAACACACTTCGGATGTGGTCTACAGCTACATCGACTGGATCACGCTCTACGTTTTCGACGCATACGAGCGGGAACGCAGTCGATGGATGGCAGCGCAGGGAAATCTCCATTCGGCCGCGATCCACGCCCTCCTGTCCGGCACCAACGCAGATACCGCTGCTTTCGAAGCGGAGACCGGATACCGCCTTGGTCAGAACCACGTCGCCCTGGTGGTCTGGTCGACGTGGGATGCAGACGTCATGGGCATCAACACCCTGGACCGACTCGTTCGCGATCTCGGCGCGGCGGCGGGAGCAGACAAGCCGCCGATCATCACCGCCATCGATCGACGCACCGTGTGGGCGTGGTTGCCCTTCGGTCGACGGGTGCCTGCGGCGGATCCGGAAGTTCTCGCGGCGGCAGTGCCGTTGGACGGCGGAGCGCGGGTGGCAATCGGACTGCCAGGTTCAGGGGTCGAAGGATTCAAACGGTCCCACGAACAGGCTACTGCAGCCTATTCCGTTGCTGCCGTGCCGGATACGCCGCAGCGTCCCGTGGTGAGTTTCGGGGACCGAGGCATAGCCGTGGTATCGCTCCTCTCGGAGAACATCGATGCTACGAAGTCATGGGTCTGGGAGGTACTTGGTCCGTTGGCGGACGATACACCTTCTGCCGCATCCTTACGGACGACGCTGAGCGTGTATTTCGCCCACGGGGAAAGTCATCTGCACACGGCCAATTACATGAACTTGCACCGCAATACGGTGAAATATCGTATCAACAAGGCGCTCGGCGATCCTGTTGCTGCGGGTCGAGACAAGTTGGATCTCGCTCTGGCGCTGCAGGTTTGTGAGTTGTTGGGTAGATCGGTCTTGCGTCCCGCTCGAACATTGTGAGTATTGGATGCGGCATGGCCTGTGGGCTCCGTATCGGGTTTTGATGTCCGATGCGGAGCCTGGCCGTGTTCTGTTGTCCCCGAGAAGCTGTTCTCAGGTTTTGAAGGTGGTGTTCGCCGGCCGTGGCTGCTGCCCGGGGTCGATCGAGGGCGGGGGGATGAACCACGGTTTGTTGTCGACACCGATCCGGATTTCCCATCTTCCGACGAACCCGGTCTTGCGGTGCATCAGCCGGTGATGTGAACGGCACAGCAGGACAAGGTTGTTCATCACCGTAGGGCCGCCGTTGGCCCAGTGCCTAATGTGGTGCGCGTCCGTCCACGCCGGAACGCATGTGCAGCCGGGGAACGCGCAGCCTTTGTCTCGGGCGATCAGGGCGACTCGTTGTTCGGCGGTGACCAACCGTTTTCCGGGTTTCGCGTCGAGTGGTGCGCCGTGATCGTCGAGCAGGACGGTCGAGAGGAAACAGTCACACCCGAGGAGCCTGGTCTGCGAGACGGACAGTGGCCCGAGCCATGGCATGTGTCCGACATCGAGATCCGGCAGGTTCAGATCGGGTGAGCCTTCGCCGTCCACATCAGTAGCAGAAGGCGCAGCGGCGCAGTCCCGATGCTCAGCCAGATCGCGGGCGTTGATGTGCACGTTGACATGCGGGCGTTGCCCACCATCGGTACCGGTGTTGGCGCAGTCGAGGTAGCGGCGGATCAGTTCGGTGAACCCGTCCGCGGTTCGCTTCGCCGCGGACCGGGCATCGGGGGTGCCGTCCGGCGCCGGGGTGGGCATCGTCAGATTCGACAACGCCGACAGCAGCATTTCGCCGGTGAGGGCGTCGAAATCTCCGCGCACCACCACCCGACCGTTCAACGTCGAGGCGATCCGGAGCTCGTTGCGATCGACATCTTCGGCGGGCGGAATCTCATCCGATTCGAACAACCGCTCCAAGGTTGCGATGACGTGCCGCACCTTCGTCGTCGTCGCTTCCACACCCGACGCAGCCGCGAGCAGCAGGTCGATGCACTTCGGTAGCGCTTCGTCAGGCATGCCTTTAGGTGGGGATTCACAGAACGAGACGATCAGCGCGGCGTGCTCGAAGGAGCAATCCCCGTCATCGAAGCCTGCCGCTACGGCCGGGAACGCGCGCAGCGCTGCACCGAGGGCGGCGATCTTCTTCCCGTCTCGAACCTGCAGCATCGTGTTCGCCGCCAACCAACAACCCACTCCGCGGCTGGCGATCACCTGATCATCCGGGCGCATCGACAGCTCGTCCACCACGGCCACCCGCACGGCTTCCAGGCGAAGAATCTCCGCACTCGCCTCGATAGCGGCCGTGCGCAACTCGGCAGCAGACAACTGCCACAGGCGTCCGCGCAACCCCACCGCAGAACCAGACACCACGTCCGATGATGTGTCGATGCTCATTGAATCCCCCGATCCCCACCCCCAACAATACTCGAACATGCGTTCGAGTCAAGAGCCTGTTGAAGCTCAACTTTCTAGGAGTGTTTCTCGGGTCGCATTCCGAGAATTGCAGAGGGACTGCCTATTTGAGGTGTTGCGCGACTGGCATGTTCTTTCCGTTCCAGCCAACTGCGGCGGATTGCCATGCTTGGCAAGCGAGAGCATATCGGGGCCAAGAGGTTGATGTAAGTGAGCCGTGTTGTGCATGGGATCGGCCTGACTCTGCGATGTCAGCGGGTTGTCATACTGTGGTCGAGTGACTTCGCCGTGGACAGCTGGGCAGGTGGCATCGGTAGCTCCCGACGCCGCATCGCTGGCGGCTGCTCGCAAGTTGGTTGGATCGTGGAGCCACGCCGGTAACAAGGGCCTCGCGCTCTGGGGGCTGTGCCAGGGAAGCGGCTCGAAGCCGTATCAAGCTGTGGTCGACCTGCGCGGCCCTGCATACAAGTGCTCGTGCCCCAGTCGGAAGTTTCCGTGCAAACATGCCCTGGGGCTGCTGGTGGAATGGTCGGAAGGGCGAGTGCCTTCGGCGGACGAGCCGGCCGACTTCGCTGCCGAGTGGTTGTTGCGCCGTGAGGAAAAGGCCGATACCAGCGCCGAGACCGCCGGCGACGAGGCACCCAAGAAGACTCGCGACCCGGCAACAGCGCAGAAGCGCGCCGACCGCGTTGCGAGTGGTCTCGTCGAATTGGACCTGTGGATCACCGATCAGATCCGGAGTGGACTGGCGGCGATGGACACGTCCTGGGCGGGCCTCGACGCAGTCGCCGCTCGAATGGTGGATGCTCAGGCGCCCGGTATTGCAGGCACGCTTCGAGCATTGGCGGGAACCGCGGCATCTAACGAAAACTGGCCCGAGAAAGTCCTCGACGAGTTGGCTCGGTTGCGCCTGCTGGTCGCTGCGCATCAGAAGCTGCCCGGGCTGCCGGAAGATCTTGCCCATTCAGTGAAAGCGCACGTCGGCTATCCCGTCTCCGCCGACAGCGTGATGGAATCGACTCCGGTGCGCGAGAACTGGATGGTTCTCGGTTTCGGGATCACCGAGGAGAAGCGCCTGTTCACCCGAACTGTGTGGATGCTCGGCAGGAATTCGAGACGTTGGGCCATGCTGCTCGACTTCTCACATGGGTCACCCAACTTTTCCACCGAAACGCCGCTAGTCGGGTATCTGGTCGACGCCGATGTTCATTTCTATCCCGGTGCGTCGGCTTTGCGCGCCCGGTTGGGAGCAACGCATGGCGAACCGGAGCCCTTCACGACCATGCCGTCCGGAAGCATCGACGCTGCGTTGCAGCAGTTTACCGATGCGCTCGCGGCAGATCCATGGCTGCGGTCGTGGCCGGCAGTGATCAGTTCGGTGGTCCCCTCGTTCGTCGACGGCGCCTGGTTTCTCGTCGACGAATCGGGCACAGCGATTCGGGCAGAGGGCGATTCGGACCTACTGTGGAAATTGCTGGGCATTTCCGGTGGCTACCCGGTCACGGTCTGTGGAACGTGGAATGCGCAGGCTCTTACCCCGATCTCTGTTTTCACGGGAGGACAGGTGATCGTCCTGTGAGCACATTGATTTCGGCTGCGCTTCTCGGGACGGCCAGAACAGTAACAACATTCGAGGACCTTCCGGCCGACGTGCGCGCCTACGCGTGCGAACTATACGGAGATCCTGCCGAGTTGCTTCTCGCAGCAGTCGCGCTGGAGCGGGCGTACCGCCGTGGCGGTGCGGGTTCCACCACGGCGACGGTGCCGACGCCTGCTCCAGACGATGCGCGATTCACCCTGCCGGAATCGTCATCCGCACATCTGCTGTCGATGCTCGCTGCCAAGGCGACCTTGCTCGACGAATGGTTCATCGTCGCGTTGGCGCACAACTACCGTGCGCCTGATCATCTTGTTGCCGAACTGCTTTCCTTTGCTCGGGCGAGCGAGACTCACCGTGAGAGTATTCTGCAGCTGGTCGGCGAGCGGGGTCGTTGGCTTGCCGCGCAAAACCCCGAGTGGAGCAAGCTCGTCCGAACCAGGGATGCAAACCCAGATGTGTGGCGCCACGGAAGTTCGTCCCAGCGCACGCAGTGGCTGATAGACACTCGTCGAACTGACCCCGCGCTGGCGCTGGCCGAACTCCGAAGGTCGTGGGCGACCGAGCGTGGCGAACAGAAGGCTGCGTTCGTCGTGGCGCTGGCAAACGGACTGAGCGCGGATGATCAACCATTGTTGGAGGAAGCCCTCGACGACCGTCGCAAGGACGTGCGACGCTCAGCGGTGGAGGTACTTGGACGACTCCCCGAATCGGAGTTCGGGGAGAGAATGGCTGCTCGGGTTCAGAAATGGGTGCGGGTGGAACGGAAACTCCTTCGGTCCACGCTTGTCATCGTGCCGCCTGCGGAAGTCGATGCAGCGGCGAGACGAGACGGCATCGAAGACCGGCCGAATCCACACACCGACTATCGCGCCGAGTACGTCCGTCAAGCGATCAGTTCTGCACCTTTGTCCCTGTGGAACAACATGATCGGTGGACCCGACAAGGTTTTGGGGATGAGCGTCGACGAAGGTTGGGAGCCGATCCTTCATGACGCTTGGTCCAACGCTGCAGTGGCGCAGAACAATGCGGAATGGGCCCTGGAACTCTTTCGCATGCGAGGCGTGGCCACCGATCGTCGACTTCTCCCATTGGTGCCCGTCAAGGCGCTGGCGGATCTGTTGAGGTCCGGAAACGGGGATGCCAATGTTCTGCACCCGGGCCGGGCAGCGATCTACGACGCTCTACGAGGTCCATGGCCCGAGGACATCACCCGGGCAGTCGTGGCTCAGTGGGAACGAGTTGCGGCCAGACGCGCCGATGGGGGCGCCAAGGCCGGCGAATTCTCACGTTACAAGTACGTGGCCTCGCTGCGCCTCGGCGAGACTCGATTTCCCTACAGCGCAGTAACTTTGCTGGACCGGGCGGCGGAGCGTGCTCGTGACCCGGACTGGCGGCAAACCTTCGCCAGAACGGCCAGTGCCATCACCCACCGCAAGACTCTGCTCGAGGAGCTCAAGTGACTGACAGCGTAACCGTGCCCGCCGGGGAACCGGCAAAGCTCGAGGAACCGGCAAAGCTCGCGGAACCGGCAAAGCTGATGCGGCCCCACGCAGAGCAGGAGTACGCGCTCGAACTCGCGGCGCTTGCCGCGCAGGACACCCGCCCGCGCCCGCCGTCGTGGAACTTGTCGCCGTGGGCTGTGGTGACGTATCTGTTGGGTGGCACTCTCGATGACGGAACAGTCATTTCGCCGAAGTACGTCGGTCCGCGGCGGTTGATGGAAGTGGCCGTCGCAACTCTTGCCACCGATCGGGCGCTTTTGTTGTTGGGGGTGCCGGGAACAGCCAAGACCTGGGTCTCCGAGCATCTTTCGGCGGCAATCTCGGGCGCGTCGACGCTCCTGGTTCAGGGTACGTCCGGTACTCCCGAGGAAGCTATCCGCTACGGCTGGAATTACGCCCGCCTACTTGCGGAAGGACCGACGGCAGGTGCGTTGGTGCATTCTCCAGTGATGACCGCGATGGAAACCGGGAAGATCGCTCGTGTCGAAGAGTTGACGCGTATTCCCGCCGATGTGCAGGACGCGCTCATCACCATTCTCTCCGAGAAGACGTTGCCGGTACCGGAACTGGGCATCGAGGTGCAGGCAGCCAAGGGCTTCAATCTGATCGCAACCGCCAACGATCGTGATCGCGGTGTCAACGATCTGTCGTCGGCATTGCGTCGACGGTTCAATACCGTTGTCCTGCCGTTGCCGGCCAGTGAGGAGGACGAGGTGGCTATCGTGGCGCGCCGAGTCGAACAGCTGGGCGCAGCACTGGAATTGCCGACGACCCCCGCAGCAGCCGAGGAAATTCGCCGGGTCGTCACAGTGTTCCGGGAACTACGATCGGGAACTACCACCGACGGCCGCACCAAACTGAAGTCCCCCTCGGGAACCCTCTCGACGGCGGAGGCTATCTCGGTGGTCACCAATGGTCTGGCGCTGTCCGCGCATTTCGGGGACGGTGTATTGCGGGCGTCCGACGTCGCTGCCGGAATCCTGGGTTCGGTGATCAAGGATCCGGTCGCAGACAAGGTCGTGTGGAACGAGTACCTCGAGGCTGTAGTGCGTGAGCGCGGAGAGTGGTCCGACTTCTACCGGGCATGCCGCGAGGTCACCGGGTGACCATCGCCATTCCGGACCTGCGTGTCAGGGTCTTCGGTATCCGTCACCACGGCCCGGGATCTGCCCGTTCGGTTCGGCAAGGTCTGGAAGAGTTTTCGCCCGACGTCGTCCTGATCGAAGGGCCTTCGGATGCAGACCCGTTGGTGATGCTGGCGGCATCCGAGTCGATGGAACCGCCGATTGCGTTGCTTGCGTACGCCACTGGTGAACCGTCGAAGGCGGCTTTCTGGCCATTTGCGGTGTTTTCACCCGAGTGGCAAGCGCTGCAGTGGGCTGCGAACAACGGTGTGCAGGCACGGTTCTGCGACCTGCCCGCGTTCAACGTGTTGGCGGATCAGGGGATTCGTACTACACGCGAGGGTGATCCTCTGGCTGAACTGGCGTCGGCCGCGGGTTTCGACGATACCGAACGCTGGTGGGATTCGGTGATCGAATCGAGCTCGGGCGCAGACTCTTTCGATGCGATCACCGAGGCGATGGAGGCGCTGCGTGAAACCGTACCGATCGACGAGGAGACAGCGCATCGCGAAGCGTACATGCGCCAAGTGCTGCGGAAGACGTTGAAAGAAGGCGCTGAGAGGGTCGCCGTCGTCTGCGGTGCGTGGCACGCGCCGGCGTTGGTCGGTGCCTTGGGTCCTGCAGCCCCCGATGCCCGCATTCTCAAAGGAATGTCCAAGGTCAAGACGTCGCTGACGTGGGTTCCCTGGACACATTCACGCCTTGCGTCGGCATCGGGTTACGGCGCCGGAATCACGTCGCCGGGTTGGTATCACCATCTGTTCACCGCGAACTACAAGGCGATCACCCGGTGGCTCACCAAAGTTGCCCGGGTGCTCAGAGACGAGGACCTTCCGATCTCGAGTGCCCACGTCATCGAGGCTGTCCGGTTGGCAGACACGTTGGCAGCACTGCGTTCTCGCCCCTTAGCGGGATTGTCGGAAGTTACCGAGGCCACGAGGTCGGTGATGTGCGACGGCAACGATGTTCTCCTGGATCTGATCACGCGGAGGCTCGTTGTGGGCGAAGCACTGGGCGCCGTGCCCGAGGAGACGCCGACAGTCCCACTCGAAGCAGACCTGCGCGCACGTTCGAAGACTTTGCGGCTCAAACAACAAGCAGGGGCAAAGGATCTCGATCTGGACCTGCGACGCGACATCGACGTCGAGCGTTCCCAGTTCCTGCACCGTCTGGGAATTCTCGAGATCGATTGGGGGACTCCGGCCGACAGTGAGGTCCGTTCCACCGGAACCTTCCGAGAAACCTGGGCACTGCAATGGAAACCCGAATTCTCGGTGTCGGTGATCGAGGCGTCGCTGTGGGGTACGACGGTGGCCGAAGCGGCAGCGTCGCGGGTCGTCTCGAAGATTCACGAACCGGAAATCACTCTTGCTTCACTCATCGAACTGCTGGAGGACTCGCTGCTGGCAAACCTTCCCGCCGCGCTGTCCGCCGTGTTGGAAAACGTGAAAACGGTTGCAGCGCTGGATCATGACGTGTCACATCTGATGGCCGCGCTGCCCACGCTGACCCGAACACTGCGATACGGCGACGTGCGCGGAACCGACGTGTCGGCGTTGATCGACGTCGCCGACAGCTTGCTGATCCGAATTTGCACCGGCCTCGCAGTCGCCGTCACCGGGTTGGACGATCCCAGCGCCGAGGAGTTTCGCGATCACCTCGACAAGGTGCACTCGGCAGTCATGGTCCGTGACGACAGTGATGCGAGCGCACGGTGGTTGCAGGCGATGGCCGGGGTGATCGACCGTGACGATGTCAACGGGCTTCTCGTCGGCCGGATGGTGCGGCTACTGCGCGACAGCGGTTCCATTACGGAAACCGCTGCGGCTCAGCGTTTGTCTCGGGCCCTTTCGGTGGGAAGCGCACCAACCGCCAAGGCTGGGTGGGTCGACGGGTTTCTCGGCGGAGGAGGGCTTGTGCTCGTTCACGATCGAGCGCTGCTCACTCTGATCGACACGTGGGTTCGCCAACTTCGTGAGCAGGATTTCATCGACACGCTTCCGTTGCTTCGACGCACGTTCGGAGCCTTCGAAGCAGGGGAACGTCGGGCGATCGGTCAGGCGGTCAGAGGCGGACGACGCGTCGAAACGACAGTGGAGACCGATGCTCGACGCGGCAGAGCGGCAATGGCGGTCGTTGCGGACATCTTGGGGGTGGGCGCATGAGCGACGACGATCAGCGCCTTCGACGCTGGAGATTGATGCTCGGGGAATCCGCCGAAGAATCGACGGGTGGGCTGGGCCAACCGGGCGACAGTCGAATGGATGCAGCTCTTGCCGCACTCTACGATTCGTCCGGCCCGACCAAGGGGCGACGCCGCTCAGCCGGATTGGGGGCGTCGGCGCCGTCCGTCGCCAGATGGCTCGGCGATATCCGGACGTACTTTCCCAGCACGGTGGTGCAGGTGATGCAGAAGGACGCGATCGACCGACTGGGTTTGGCGCAGTTGCTGCTTGAACCGGAACTGCTCGACGCGGTCGAACCCGATGTGCACCTGGTCGGGACCCTCCTGAGCCTCAATCAGGTCATGCCGGAGGCCAGCAAGGCAACTGCTCGGATGGTCGTCGGCAAGGTGGTTCGCGAAGTCGAGGAGCGAATCGCACAGAAAACGAAGGCTGCAGTTACCGGCGCACTCAATCGGACGGCCAGAACGTCGAATCCGAAGCTGCGCGACATCGACTGGAACCGAACCATCCGAGCAAATCTGTCGCACTACCTTCCGGAGTATCGAACCGTCGTCCCGGAGCGGCTCGTCGGGTATGGCCGAAAGTCGAAATCCGTGCAGCGCGACGTGGTCCTCGCGATCGACCAATCGGGTTCGATGGCGTCCAGCGTCGTCTACGCATCGGTGTTCGGCGCGGTGTTGGCATCGATGCAGGCGCTGAAGACTTCGCTCGTCGTTTTCGACACCGCCGTCGTTGACTTGACAGACAAACTGTCCGATCCCGTTGACGTCCTGTTCGGGGCTCAACTCGGTGGCGGCACAGATATCAACCGCGCGATCGCGTACAGCCAGTCCTTGATTTCGCGTCCCGCCGAGTCGATGTTCGTCCTCATCTCCGACCTTTACGAGGGCGGTATCCGCAACGAGATGTTGCGCCGCATGGCGGCCATGAAGACCTCCGGCGTTCAAGTCGTGGTTCTCCTGGCGCTTTCGGACGACGGGGCACCGTCGTTCGATCACGACAATGCGGCGGCGCTCAGTGCCCTCGGCATTCCCGCGTTTGCGTGCACGCCGGACAAGTTTCCGGAACTGCTGGCGGTGGCGCTGGAACGCGGGGACGTGTCGGCCTGGGCGGATCAGCTGACTCTCGAACAGCACTGACCGGTCTGCTTCGAGGACCTGAACACCGGGTATACCCGCACGATGGGTGAGGGACAGGTTGCTGGTTCGACGATGCAGGCGGGTTCGGGACTGGTTCTCACGGTGTTGGCGAGCAGCCAGTTCCTGATGACCCTGGACAGCTCGGTCATGAACGTTTCGATGGCAACCGTCGCCGAGGACGTCGGCACGAGCATTACCGGCATTCAAACCGCGATCACGCTGTACACCCTGGTCATGGCGACTCTGATGATCACGGGCAGCAAGGTGGGGTCGATGTTGGGCCGTCGTAGAGCCTTCGCACTCGGCTTGGTCATCTACGGCGCTGGTTCTCTGACGACTGCGCTCGCTCCGAATCTCGCGGTCCTGCTGATTGGATGGTCGTTCCTCGAAGGCGTCGGTGCGGCGCTCATCATGCCCGCGATCGTCGCGCTGGTCGCCACCAACTTCACTGCGGAGAAGCGTCCGGCGGCCTACGGCCTCGTCGCTGCAGCCGGCGCGATAGCCGTGGCAGTGGGGCCGCTGATCGGCGGCGCGGCGACGACATTTGCGTCGTGGCGTTACGTGTTCGTCGGCGAAGTCGTGATCGTTGTCCTGATCTTGCTGGTGCTCAGCAAGGTGGTCGACGTCCCACCGTCGAAGTCGCGCCTCGACTACTTCGGGTCGGTCCTGTCTGTGGTGGGCCTGGGCATGATCGTCTTCGCTGTTCTGCGTTCGAGCGAGTGGGGTTGGGTTCAGGCGAAACCCGACGGGCCACAGCTGGTGGGGCTTTCACCGGTGGTGTGGCTGCTGATCGCCGGGCTTCTTGTCGTATACGGATTCCTGCGCTGGGAGGGGCGCCTGGCCGCTATGGGGAAAGAACCGTTGCTTGATCCGGCGATGCTGCGAAACCGCGAGCTCAGTGGCGGGCTTTCCATGTTCTTCGCGCAGTTTCTGGTCCAGGCGGGCGTGTTCTTTGCGGTCCCGTTGTTCTTGTCCGTAGTTCTGGAACTCAGCGCCCTCGAGACGGGAGTTCGCATCCTGCCGTTGTCGGCGGCGCTCGTGTTGGCTGCGATCGGTATTCCGAAGCTGCGGCCTACCGCGAATCCGCGGCGCGTGGTTCGGGTCGGATTGTTGGTCATGATCTTCGGCATCTTGATGCTCGTGGCGGGCATGGACCCCGGAGCCAACGCGGCGGTCGTGATGATCCCCATGCTGTTCATGGGTTTCGGCTTGGGCTGCCTGTCTTCGCAGCTCGGAGCGGTCACCGTGTCGGCGGTCCCGGACGATCGCAGTACCGAGGTCGGCGGGCTGCAGAACACTGCCACGAACCTGGGCGCATCATTGGGGACCGCGCTGATCGGATCAGTTCTCATTGCAACTCTCACGACATCAGCGATTGCCGGGATCGAAGACAACCCGGCAGTTCCGACCTCGGTGCAGCAGCAAGCGAGCACCGACCTGGACTCGGGCGTGCCCTTCTTGTCGACGACGCAACTTCGATCAGCTCTCAGTGATGCCGGTGTCGCCGAATCCACGGCGGACGCGATCGTGAATGTGAACGAAGATGCCAGGTTGGACGCGTTGCGTGTCGCCTTTGCCGTGGCAGCGCTGCTCGCGATCGCTGCGTTGTTCCCCACCTCTCGTATCCCCCGCGTCGCGGTCGGCGACAAGCGTGCATCAAGCTAATATTCAGCAATTGTTTGTCATCCTGGAATATCGGTCGATCGACCTCTGGATATAGTGATCTGCGCCCAATCGTTTCGTCAGATGGCTACCGTTGTGAAGGAAACAAGCAGCGAGTCTGAAACACTGACGTTTCACCGGACAAGGGTTCGGTGGGGAGCCAGGGGAGGTTCGGATGGGCAGGCGAGCGGTTTTGACGCCCGCTGATGGCGCCTGCGTAGATGTCAGGATGCCTCGCTGATGAACCGTCTGAGTCGATCAGCTAGGCAAGATCCTGCTTCGGAATCCGACTGTAACAGCCTGTTTCGCCGTCAGATCGACGAAGCCGCGGCCGTCGCACCGTTCGCCAATCTTGCGTACATGGCGAGTTTGGTGGTGATTCTGGCGTATACCGTTCCGCCCGGACGTCAGACGCTCAGGTGGCTGGGTGGCGCGCTCGTCCTTCTTGTCCTCGCAAACTCGATTCGAGTTTGGATTCCCCTTCGCTGGCGACCGTCGAAACACACACCGCGCTACGACTACGCGGGTCTGCTCCTCGAGGTGATCGTGGTCGCGGGCCTCGACGTCACACTTTTTGCCCTGCTTTTCCACGACATGGACGTCTTCCGCGACTTGGTTCTGATCGCGACGATGGCAGGAATCATGGGCGCCGGGACCGTGACGTTCTCCAGCCTGAGATCGGTGAGCCTGACCTGGATCTACATTCACGGCCTCGGCGTATTCACTGTTCTCGTCGTCCACACCGAATCCCACTTTCGCGTACTTGCGATTCAGTTGTGCATCTACATGTTTGCGCTCACTGTGGGGGCGGTCTATCTGTCGGCCTCGTTCCAGCGACGTTGTCTCGCAGAGTTTCAGGCGGAATCCGAGCGTCAGACTGTGGCACTGTTGCTCGACGGTTTCGAGGGCGGTTCCCGAGACTGGCTGTGGGAGTGCGACACCAACGGCCGGTTCTCCCACACCTCGGCACGTCTCGCCGAGGTTGCAGGTATGACGGTGGACGAGTTGCAGCAACTCGCCTTCGGAGAACTCCTCACCAGACTCCAGATCGCGTCGAGTCCGGAGGGGCGTGCGGCCGCAGCCCAGCTGATCGACAAACTCGAATCGAGTGCTCCTTTCCGGGACGCCGTCGTTCCAGTGCATGTCGACGGTAAGCGACGCTGGTGGTCACTCTCCGGTAATCCTCGCGTTCTCGAATCCGGGGTGATTCTGGGTTGGCGCGGTGTCGGATCGGACATCACGGAGAGGTATGTCCACGAGCAGGAGATCCTTCGACTTGCTGCCACCGACTCGCTGACCGGGTTGCCGAACCGTCGCGCCTTTGGTGTGGCGCTCGAGGAGGCCATCAAATCTCGTGTGCCGGAGAAGCAGGTTCTCGTCGGGATTCTCGACCTCGACAACTTCAAGTCGGTGAACGACACCCTCGGCCATCCGATCGGGGACCACTTACTTCTCGAAGTCACGAAACGCCTGCGCGACGTCATCGGTTCGGACATGTGCTCGCGGATGGGCGGCGACGAATTCGGACTCATCGTCTGTACCTCGGCCGGCGATGATCCCAGTGTCATTTTCGATCGCTATCTGGCAGCGCTCCATGAGCCTTTCTTCGTCGAAGGCAGTCGAATCGAGGTGCGGGCCACGATCGGTTACTCAAGCGCACCCGAGGATTCCATCGACGCAGACGGACTGGTGATGCTGGCGGATCTGGCTCTGTACGAAGCAAAGTCGACGGGACGGAATCGAGTAGGCAAGTTCTCGCCGTTACTGCGAGCGCGGGCATCGGCGCGGGCAACAGCGCTGCACGAGCTGGACAGAGGGATCGAGGAAGGGCAGTTCGATCTCCACTACCAACCCCAGGTCGACACTCAGACCGGCGAAGTGGTGGGCTTCGAGGCTCTTCTCCGGTGGAACCATCCCAGTCGCGGCCTCATCGGGCCCAGTCAGTTCATCTCGGTGGCAGAGGAAACCGGAATGATCATCCCCCTCGGCGCGCAGGCAATGGCGATGGCGACCGCGGCTGCTGCGGGGTGGCCGAGCGGAATAGGCGTCTCGGTCAATGTTTCACCAGTGCAGTTGGTGTCGCGAGAGTTCGGCGCGATGGTGAAGAAGGCCCTGACGGATTCGGGTTTGCCTCCGCATCTGCTCCAACTCGAAATCACCGAGACAGGTGTTGTGGACGATCGGGCAATCCGGGATCTCTACAAGCTGCGTGAACTCGGTGTCACCGTCGCACTCGACGATTTCGGCACCGGCTATTCGTCTTTCGCCACGCTCCAGAGACTGCCGATCGACGTTCTCAAGATCGATCGCATGCTTGTCACCGACTCGGACGATCCGAAGATGTCCGTGGTGAAATCCATCGTCGAGTTGGCTGCAGCACTTGGCATGAAGTCGTTGGCCGAGGGAGTAGAGACCATCGAGCAGTTCCGCCGAGTTCAGTGGGTCGGCTGCGACCTGGTCCAGGGCTATCACATCAGCAAGGCTCTGACGGCTGAGCGCGTCGATGCGTATCTGGCGGCAACCGACACCGAATCCGGTCGGAGCGTTCACCCGTTGACGTGGCTGTGAATCAGATCTGAGCCGAGCGGATGGTATTGCCGCCTGCCGCTTCTTCTTGGTACATCATCGAATCCGCGACATTCGTCGCGGCCAGGATTGCGGAAGCGCCGCCGCTCCACGCCTTTGATTCGGCGTGACCGCGAAGATCATTCTCCGTCTTGAATTTGGTGTTATCAACGACGGTGAAAGCGAGACAAGAAGAATCATCTCGGGCGCTCTCGAATCGGAATGATCGCTCGGCCGGATTTCTGGTGCTTTGTCCACTCGTTGTCGTGTGGTTCGTTGAACCATTCCTGGAGCGTTCGCCGAGAACTGTGCCCTTCGGAGGCGATGGCAGTGATCGGCGTGCTGTCTATCTTGCCCTGAATCCGGATAAAGAGAAATTTCTGCTCGATCGATGCCTGTTTCAAGCGTTGTCCGAACTGCTGTGCACGTTGTCCGAGACAGTCACGAACGATCCGACTTTTCGCGTACGAGACTTTTTCACACCGTACGCGATGAGAATGATGCTCAGCGCGACCAGGCTTTGGACGAATTCCGCGCGCGTGGGTTCGTTGAGACCCATTCCCACAAGGATCACCAGAATCAGGCCGGTGACCACTATCGGTAGGCCGGGATACAGCCAGACACGGAATTTCAGAATCTCGGGGCTTTCACGTTCCCATCGGCGACGGAGGCGTAGTTCGGATACACAGATCAGGATGTAGACGAACAAACAGATTGCGCCGGAAGAATTCACGAGGAACAAGAAGATCGTATCCGGCCAGATGTACCCGGCCGCGATACAGAAGTAGCCGGCCACGGTGCAGGCGAGTACGCCCTTCACCGGCACCCCGCGGCTGTTGGTCCGCGTCATCCAGGCCGGCGCGTCGTTATAGACCGAGAGCGCGAAGAGCATCCGCGACGCCGTGTACAGGCCGGAGTTGAGGCAGGACAGCACCGCGACCAGAACCACGAGGTTCAGAATGTCGGCGGCGGCAGGAATTCCAAGCAGGTCGAGTGCGGAGATGAACGGAGAATCGCCGACGACAAACGAATCCCACGGCAGCATCGACACGAGGAGGAAGGTGGCGACAACGAAGAAGGCGAGAATACGGAAGACGACGGTGTTCGTGGCTCGTCTGATCGCTCCGGCCGGTTCGGCGGATTCCGCTGCGGCGATCGTGACGAGCTCGGCTCCGGTCATGGAGAAGATCACGGCGACGACGCCCACCAGTACGGGAGTGAAGCCGTTCGGCAAAAATCCTCCGTGGCCGGTCAGGTTGCTGAAATCGACTTCACTGCCGGGCCAGATGCCGAAGACGAACAGACTGCCGAGCACGATGAAGCCGATGATGACGGCGACCTTGATACCCGCAAACCAGTATTCGGCCTCGCCGAAGTTGCTGACGGAGAGAAGGTTGACTCCGGTCATCACCAACAGGAGTACCGCTGACATGAGCCAGAGTGGGACGCCATGGATCCACCGGGAGAGCAGAGTAGCTCCGACGACGGATTCGATGCCGACGACGATCACCCAGAAGTACCAGTACAGCCAGCCAGTGGTGAAGCCCGCCCAGTCGCCCAACGCCATTCGCGCGTACTCGGTGAACGATCCCGTGCACGGTTTGGCCACCGCCATTTCACCGAGCATGCGCATCACCAGGAACACGATGATGCCGCAGATCGCGCACGTGATGACGGCGCCGGGCCCGGCCTGGTTGATGATTCCGCTCAGCCCGACGAAGAAACCGGCTCCGATGACACCGCCCATGGAAAGCATGGTCAGGTGGCGCTTCTTCAGGCCTGTCTTGAGCGTCGAATGAACACTGGCGGCTTCGGCTGTTTCGGTGCTGCTGTCGGGCATCTGGGCTCAGCTCCTATTACATGACGCGATCAGTTCTTTCGGAGAGACGCTAAACTCATCGTGTGATCCAGAACATGGACCTGATGTACAAAACTCAACTGGAAACTGTCAGTTCTGTCCACTGCCTTCGGAGGTTCCGGCAATGCCGATGACTGTTCGGCGGCTGGCGGCCACCACCTCGCTCGGCCTGACGATCGTTGCAGGTCACGACGACGTGGATCTGCCGATCAGCTGGGCGCACGCAATCGAATTGCAGGATCCGAGTCGGTGGCTCGCCGGTGGAGAACTTGTCATGACGACGGGACTGCACCTTTCGCGTTCGGCGACAAAGCAATACGAGTACGTCGAGCGCATTGCGCAGACCGGTGCAGTGGCACTGGCATTCGACACCGGCACCGTGCACGCGAAGGTTCCGGACGCGATCATCAGGGCCGGCGACGAACTGGGTTTCGCCGTGCTTTCCGTCGCCAAGGAGACGCCGTTCATCGCCATCTCGCGGGCCGTGATCGACGAACTGACCGCCGACCAGATACGAACGGTGCAGGCGGTGGTCGACGCGCAGGAGAAATTGGCGCGTGCCCTGCTCGACGGGGTGCCGGCCCTGATCACTGCCCTGGGTCGAGCCGTTCATGCAGCAGTGTGTGTTCTCGATCGGGACGGAGCGGTGCTGGCTCTGACGGAAGGTGCGAGTTCGTCTCTGCCCGAACGCATCAGGGAGCGATCAGGCAAGGAGCGCAGCCGGGTCGTGGTGGACGACGACGGCCACCTGGCTATTCACCGGCTTGCCGTGAGCGGCACGCTCGCCGTGGCGTCCGACGCCGCCTTGGATCAGTCCGAACGACTGTTGGTCGGGCACACGGTATCGCTGTTGACCATCGAGCTTGCCAAGCCGTCACGGGTTGTCAATGCCGAACAGCGGCTGAGGTTGGCGGTCGCGACGATGGTGCGCCAGGCCGGCGGCGACGTCGACGAAAGTCTGTTGCGGTACTTCGGATTCGAATCCGAATCGCCGGTGGTTGCAACTGCCTTGACCGATGTCGGACCATTGCTGGCGGCAACCGACATCACTTCAGCGGCCCTCGAAGAAGAGGCGGTGCCGTACCTCTTGGCTCCGCTGAATGACGGTACCGGCGTGTGGTTCGTCGTGAAAAGTGAAGTTGCGGAGAAGGTCACGCGCAGTGCCTATGCGAGAGTGCGGGAGAATTCACGCCGGAGCATCAACGGCGGAATCGGAAGCGTCCGGCCGATGAGCGGTGTAGCAGCCAGTCTGCGCGAGGCCGTCTCTGCTGCCAAAGTGGGGCAGGTCGACGGTCACACGCTCGTTTCGTTCTCGGAACTCGGGACTTTCAGTATCCTGTTGAGCGTGCAGTCGAACGATGTTCTGCAGTCGATCGCTGACGGCTGTCTCGGTGTGCTGGAAGACTACGACGCCGAGAACGGTTCTCGTCTGGTGGACTCGATCGAAGCGTTCCTGCACCACAATGGTCAATGGGAGTCCGCTGCAGCGCAGTTGGGTGTTCACCGGCACACGCTGCGCAACCGCATGGACAAGGCTGCCGAGTTGATCGGCCGAGATCTCGATTCCGCCCACACTCGGTCCGAGCTGTGGGTCGCGCTCAAAGCTCGTGAACTGCTGCAGGCGGAATCGAATTCAGATCACGCTCGGCCGCCCCTGAGATAGACGGTGGTGGTGTGAGTGAAGAACTCTCGCGCCGCGTCGCCTTGTTCCTTGGGCCCGTATCCACTCTTTTTCACGCCGCCGAAAGGTACGTGAGGATCAGCGCCCGCCGATTCCGAATTGACGTGCAGGATCCCCACGTCCAGGTCGTCGATACCGGCAAGGGCGTTGGCCAGATCCTGGGTGAACAACGCTGCGGACAAACCGAATTCGCCCTCGTTTGCCAAGCGGAATGCGTCTGCAGTTGTTGCTGCCCGCTGCACCGCCAGTACCGGGCCGAAAAGCTCCTCGAACCACAGTTCGGTGCTCGCCGGTAGTTCCAGCACCGTCGGCTGGACGTAGTGGCCTGTCTCCGGCGCTTCGGCGGTGGCCACAACTCTGGCGCCGCCGCCGACGGCTCGATCGATCCCGTTGATAATCGACTTCTGTGCGGATGCGCTGACCACGGGACCTGTAGTGACGTCGGGATCGAGTGGATCTCCGACTCTCAGTTCCTTGACCTCGACTGTCAGCCTCGCCAGGAACTCCTCGGCGATGGATTCGTGGAGCACCAGACGTGAAGTGGCCGTGCATTTCTGGCCGGTTGATCGGAATGCGCCGAGCATGACCTGCTCGACTGCAAGCTCGAGATCTGCGTCGGCAAGCACGATGGCTGCGTTCTTTCCACCCATCTCCGCCTGGACCGGAACTCCGCGCGCCGCAGCAGCTCCCGCGATCTTTCGGCCGACGCCGGTGGAACCGGTGAAGGTTACGGCGTCGAGGTCCGGATGATCGACCAGCGCTTCACCGGCCGCGCTGTCGGCGAGGATCATGTTCAGGACACCGTCGGGTAGGCCTGCTTCGGTCAATGCCTGTGCGAGACGGAAAGCCAGAAGAGGCACCGCGGCAGCCGGTTTCCAGACGACGGTGTTTCCGTATACCAGGGCGGGCGCAATCTTCCATGCCGGGATCGCGATCGGGAAGTTGAAGGGCGTGACGACGCCTACCACTCCGAGAGGCTTGCGAGTGACGAGAATCTGCTCGCCGCTGCGAGGGGAGGAATACATCGTTCCGGACTCGCGGTCGGCGGCGTTGCCGTAGTAACGCAGAATCTGCGCCGCCCGGCGTACTTCTCCGATACCCTCGGCCAGTGTTTTCCCTTCTTCACGGGTGAGTTCTTCACCCCAGGCCTCGGCGTTGGATTCGATGATTTCTGCTGCGCGAGTGAGGTATGCGCCGCGCACGGACATCGGCAGGCGCGCCCAGTCGTTTGCGGCAATTCGGGCGACGCGAACGCCGGTCGCCATTTCGGAGGCACCGGCGCGGCCTCCGGTGGCGACAACTTCGTCGGGACGCGCCGGGTTGGTATCTGTCAGTGTGCCTTCGCATCCCGTGACCCAAGCTCCGCCGATCAAGCTGCGCACTGCGACGCTCATCGGACTGCGGCCACTGCGTCGCGAAGGATATCGAGGCCTTCGGCCAGCAATTCGTCGGAGATGCTCAGCGGCGGGAGGAACCGGACGACGTTTCCGTAGGTGCCGGCGGTGAGGAGAAGGAGACCGTGTGTGTGGGCGTAGCTGACGATCTGGGCGACGGCCGCGCGATTCGGAGCCTTGCCCTCGTGGTGGACGAGTTCGATCGCAATCATGGCGCCGCGTCCACGGATATCGCCGATGATGGTTGTGGCCGAAGAGATTTCGGACAGTCCTGCGGTCAGGATCTCGCCGATGTCCTTGGCACGGTCGAGGAGGCCTTCCACCTCGATCGTCTCGAAAACTGCCAAGGCGGCCGCGCAGGCAACTGGATTGCCGCTGTACGTACCGCCGATACCACCGGGATGCGCGGCGTCCATGACGTCGGCACGGCCGGTCACGGCGGCGAGTGGCATTCCGCCGGCGAGACCTTTTGCAGTTGTGATGATGTCGGGGACGAAGTTCTCACTCTCGCAGGCGAACCAGGCGCCGGTTCGTGCGATACCGGTCTGGACCTCGTCCGCGACGACGAGAATGCCGCGCTCACGGCAGAATTCGGCGACGCGCTTCAGGAATCCCGGTGCCGGAACGATGAAACCTCCTTCACCCTGAATCGGTTCCACGACCACGGCGGCTACCGATTCGGCACCGATCTGAGTGTCGATCGCAAGACGGAACTGTGCGAATGCTTCGTCGGCCGCGTTTTCGGGGCCGCTCGGCCAACGGTAGGGGTAGGCCATCGGAACCCGATAGACCTCGGGAGCGAACGGGCCGAATGTGGCCTTGTACGGCTGGTTCTTGGCTGTCATCGTCATGGTCATCAGCGTGCGACCGTGGAATGCGTGGTCGAAGACGACAACTGCCGGGCGACCGGTGGCGGCACGTGCGTATTTCACGGCGTTCTCGAGCGCCTCGCTGCCGGTGTTGAACAGCGCTGTTCGCTTCTCGTGGTCGCCCGGGGTCAGGCGGTTGAGCGCTTCGCAGACCTCGACGTATCCCTCGTAGGGGTTTGCGAGGAAACACGTATGGGTGAACTGACCGAGCTGGCGCGTAGTCCGTTCGACCACGCGCGGCGCGCTGTTTCCGACGGTGGTTACGGCGATGCCGCTCCCGAAGTCGATGAACGAGTTGTCATCGACGTCGACGACAACTCCTCCGCCCGCTGCAGCAACGTAAATGCTGGATCCGCTGGTCAGTCCGGCCGGCAGTGCGGCGCCCCGGCGTTCGGCCAAAGCGCGCGAGTTGGGGCCAGGCACTTCGGTGACGAGGCGTCGTACCTGAGGAAGGGTTGGTCCACCGATGCACGTTTCCGTGCCGTGCTCGAGAATGGTCATCGCAGTGCCTCCAGTCGTTTTCCGAACTGTAGGACGGCGATAGACAATCCGGACATGGCCGGATTGTCGAGGGGCTACTATCTCATTGGACGTCGCGTCCAGCTGGTTACCTCGCGAAACCGCCGAGGAACCTTTGCAACAGCGGGTTGTAGACCTCAGGGGCTTCCCAGAACGCCGCATGCCCGACTCCCGGGATGAGGTGATAGGTGCCCTCCCAAAGGTTCGCGAAGGTCAACGACGCGACATACGACGTGTTCACGAACGGGTCCCTGGCACCGTCGATCACCGCGAGCGGCACGGCCGCTGTTGCGACGAGAGCTTTCTGATCTGATTCGCGGCCCGCGCCGAATGCGTCGAACATGATCTTGCGAGCGCGACCGTCCGTACGAATCGCGGCCTCGAGGGCCGCCTGTTCGAAGGGAACGGCGGTCATCCGAGCGTAGAGTTCGGCTTCCTGTTCGGTGATGACCTCGGTACCGCCGATGGACAATCCGTCGCCGGCATTGAATGCGTCGCCTAGCGTCTCGGGATTGGCAGGCGGCGTACCGGTGATGACGATTCCAGCGAGCCCGGGGAACTTCGCGATCAACTCGAGGGCGATGTGTCCGCCGAGCGACCAACCGACAACCACGGCCCGTTCGACGCCGAGTTCGGTCAGAACATCGACGATGGCGTCGGCGTAGCCGCCCTGGGTGTACGCGGCTTCGGGATCGCTCGCGTCCTCGGAATCACCGTGACCGAGTAGGTCAAGGGTGATCATGCGGTAGCCGCCGGCCCAGTCGGCGTCGACCTGGTTGCGGAAGATGGAGCGACTGGCCGAGTTTCCATGGATGAAGACCACCGGGAAACCGTCGGTGGCACTGTCGTCGACGGCCATGACGCCATGCCGGGTTTCGATCTTGGTGGTAGTCATCGGAATCCTCGTCGTTCGAAGTGCACGGTCAGCGGGTATCCACGCTACCGGGCATATGCGGCATAGAGTTCACCCGTGGACTTCGCATTGCGCTCGTGCAGTTGGCACGGTCACGAGACCTACGCTCCGGACGAACCGGAACTGCGGGATCGACTTCATGTGGATACCGCGGTGGGTCAGGCGTGGCGGTGCCTTCGTTGCGGCAACTTCGTCCCGGGAGCGCCCCGAGCATCCGGACCTGCGGACGCGGCCCCCGAGGTTCCGCGGGGACGGCTGCTTCGCGACCGGTTGATCATGCGACTTCTCGCCACCGAGAGAATGTTCCGCGCTCTGGGTTTGGTTCTTCTGGCGATCGGTGTGTTCAAACTGAGGTCGTCGAAGGGACGCGCCGAGGACGCCTTCGAGAACGAATTGCCGTTGATCAGGCCACTCGCCCGTCAATTGGGCTGGAACATCGACGATTCCAAACTGGTCCATCACATCGAGCAGGCGTTTTCGTTGTCGGCGACGACGCTCACCTGGATCGCAGTCGGGCTGTTGGTCTACGCCGGCCTTCAAGTGATCGAGGCTGTCGGACTGTGGATGGTCAAACGCTGGGGCGAGTACTTCGCGGTGGTGGCGACCAGCTTGTTCCTGCCCCTCGAGATCTACGAATTGACGGAGAAGGTCACGTGGTTGAGGGCCGGGTTGCTGCTGGTGAACATCGCTGCCGTCGTGTGGCTGATCTGGAGCAAGCGGCTTTTCGGAGTCCGTGGCGGCGGCGCGGCGTATCACGCTGAGCATTCGGAGGAGAGCCTGCTGACGGTGGAGAGGGCCGCGGTCAAGCAGGCTTCGTGAGACCAGCTTTCGACGCGGCAGCACCCGCCAGCGTTGCTGCTCCGATCGTTATCATGGCGGCGAGGAGGATGGCAGCGGGTTCACCGTTGCCCATCACCCCCAGTTGGGTGCCCACCGTTACTGCGGCAACGGGTACCCCCAGTTGTGCGGCGGACAGCACTCCCAAGGGGAGAGGTAGACCGAGGATTCGTATCGCTGCGTGAACGACGAGAGTTGCGCCGCCCAAGGCCAATCCGAGCCAGATGGCGGATGGATGGGTCACGAGGTCGCGCAGATTGATCGCCGCTCCCAGCCAGACGAAGAAGAGGGGCGCGAAGAAGCCGTCGGTGATGGCGAAGAGCTGTTTGGCGAGGCGGCGAGGTTCGCCGATCGCTGCAAGAACGAGCCCGAAGGCGAAGCCCGCGAGCATGATCGACACATGAGTGCTGGAGGCCAGCGCTGCCAGAGAAAAGAGGATCACCAGATTGATCCGGAGTTCGAGTGCAAACTTCCGTTTCTCGGAGAACTTGTGGAGCCTTCGCCAACGGCCGGACCGGTGGAAGGCTCGCAGTACGAAGAACAAGGCAACTGCAGACACCGCCACCGCCACTGCGCCTACGCCGGCACGAGGGGCATTGTCCGGGTCGATCACCAACGGCAGCGCGACAATGCAGATTGTGTCCGCGATCGCGACCTGGGCAGTCATCTGCAGAACCGAGGTTCCACCGAGCGCCAGCGAATCGACGATGGGGAGAATCAACGCCGCGGACGACGATGCGATCAGGACGGCGTACAACGCGGCGTGGCCGGTGCCGAACGCCGTCGCTGCACCGTAGCCGGCAACAACCGACAGGAGTCCGACGACAACCGCGCGAACGGCACCCTTGCCTATTGCCGCACGAACTGCCGGATCGCGGACCGGGACGTGCGAGCCGGCCACCATCATCGTGAGCGCGAACCCGATATCGGCCAGAAACGTGAAAGTTCGGTCGGAAGAGTCGAGTAGCCCGAAACCGGTGACACCGAAGACGACGCCCGCGGCAAGCTCGCCGACCACCACAGGGACATGCCAGCTGACGCGAGCGCCGAGCAGCGGACCGAGGATGCCGGCCAGTGCGACGAGGGCAAGGATGCCGAAGGTCATCGACGACCTACGACGTCACTGTCGAGGGAGCGATCTTTGCAGGAATGCCGGTGTTCTCGTCCACGTGGTAGCTCGCACAGACCCGGTGGTAGCCGTCGGCGATTTGCGCCGGTACTCCGGCGCGGAAGTCTCCCTGCACCAGCAGGATCGGTGACAGCGCGATCCCCTTGCGGATCTTCTTCAGGTCGGCAGCCACGTGTGGGTTGTCGACCGGAAGCAGAGGGAGCCCAGCAGCCCGCAGGATGTCCTTGGCTTTCTTCGAGACCAGCGTCGCCGTCTTGAGGGCGTACACGAGAGCTTGAACCTGGACCGGTGTCGCGCCCAACTGGAGGTAATCGCGGGCCGCCGGGTAGTCGTGCTCGTCCGGTAGGTCCTTCCAGAGGACTGCGGGCGCCTTCGCCACGGGCGCTTTTGAAGCTACCGGCGCCTTCGTCTTGGCTGCCTTCGACGTTTTGATCTTGGCCATCTGTGCTGTGTCCTTCAGTGTCGGTCTGCAAGTGGAGCTGGTGCAGAAATCGTGCACTATCAGCGTCGCAGGCACCACATCGGAGCTGTTTGGCCCTCTAGGCGGCGGGTAATCAGCAGACTGCGGGGGAACGAGCAGGAGGCGAAGCAATGAGGAGGATTCTCGCGGTGCTCGCAGCGCTGATCCTGGCGGTGTTCGCACTGACCGCGTGCAGTGACAACAGCGATTCGTCGGACAGCGATTCGGCAGATCACTATGGCATGGCGATGACCAGCGAGCCGACCAGCATGTCGATGCCGAGCATGCCTCTGGGTATGTCGACGCCGGGAGCGTCATCGATGGGAATCGTGATCAGCGGCTTCGAGTACTCGACACCGGAGTCGGTGATGCCTGGACAGGTACTGACCATTCAGAACAACGACACCGTCGAGCACTCGGTCACGTCCGATACCGCAGGATTGTTCAACGAGGACATCGAAGCTGGGGAGACGGAAACCATCACGGTGCCGAACGAGCCGGGAACGTACACGTTCCACTGCACCTATCATCCGAGCATGCATGGCACCTTGACGGTCAAGTAGACGTCGACCCGGCCCGGCGTGACACCTGCTGCGGAAACTTCGGCGGCACGCACCCGATCAGGCTGGCGGAGAACAGATCCGGGTGTACGGTTTTCAGGTGCGCCGGAGAATAGCGATCAGTATCGTCACGCTCGTGGTTTGTGCCCTCGGCTTCTCGCCGCCGGCGCTCGCGGATTCACCGAACGGCTCGTATTCGTCACAGCTACTGTACTTCTCGGTCGATGTCGGGCCTGAACTCTCGACGCCGTGCACCGTCGTCGGTGAACTTTTTGTTCCCGACGGCGTCGATGCGGACCACCCAGCTCCCGCGATCCTGACCACCAACGGGTTCGGCGGTTCGTACAAGGATCAGATTCCCGCTCTGCAGAACTTTTCCGAGAACGGGTATGTCGGACTGACGTATTCGGGATTGGGCTTCGGCGGCTCGAGTTGCAAGATCACACTCGACTCTCCCGCATACGACGGCGTCGCCGCTTCGAAGTTGGTCAGTTTCCTCGGCGGCCAAGAGGGGATTGCCTACACGGATCAGGCTCTGACGCAGCCCTATCCGGCGCTCACCGCGGTGGTGCAGGACTCTGTTGATCACAACGGTGCACCGTCGACGAACGACCCGCGGCTCGGCATGACGGGTGGCTCTTACGGCGGTGGCATTCAATTCGCCGCCGCGAGTGTGGATCCCCGTATCGACACGATCATCCCCATGATCACCTGGAACGACCTCTCGTATTCCCTGGCGCCCAACAGCACCGGGATCATCTCCGGTGTGTCGACTGCTGAACCGGGAGCCGCGAAAGTGCTTTTTGCGTCGCTGCTCTTCGGTGCCGGCATTGCAAACCCCGGTGTGGACGGTTACATCGCCGACCCCGCACGACTACCCGGCTGCCCGAACTACGTCCCGTACATGTGCAACGCGATCGCCGAGGCGGTGGTGACCGGCGACATCGGACCGCAGGTAGTGAGTGATCTCCGAGCGTCGTCGGTGTCGTCGTTCGTCGACCGGATCAACATTCCGGTACTGCTTGCGCAGGGACAACAAGACACCCTGTTCGATCTGAACGAGGCAACCGCGACCTACGACGACCTGAAAGCGCGCGGCGTGGACGCCAAGATGATCTGGCATTCGTGGGGACACAGCCACTTGGCTGCTGCGCCGGGCGAATTCAGCTTCTCCGCACCCGACGAAGACACCCAGTACGAAACCGGTCGCTTCATGGACTGGTTTGATCACTACCTCAAGGACGAGAACACGGAGACCGGACCGGAGTTCGCGTACTTCCGTAACTGGATCGACTACGAGGGGAACGCGGCGCCGGCATACGCGACGTCCGACACCGTCGATGTCGGGACCGCCCGCTCCTTCCATCTGTCCGCTGACGGGGGACTACTGCCCGACGGTGCGCCGGTGGCCCCTGGTTCGAAGACGATTGTCACCGCACCGGGTGGGCTCCCGACGGGCGTCGAGCCGCTCAATATCAATCCGGCCGGAAACATTCCGAATGCACAGATTCCGGGGACCGAGGCGCTGTGGACCAGGCCGCCGATGTCCGAGGCAATGGACGTGGTGGGAGCTCCCACCGTGACGTTGCGCGTCGCGGCGCCTGGGCAGCCGGTGGTGTTCGCGAAGCTATACGACGTGGCACCGGACGGGACGTCGTCGCTGATCAACGGGCTCATCGCACCTGTTCGCATCAGTGATCCGTTGCAACCGGTACCGGTGACGATGCCGGCGATAGTGCATCGATTCGAGCCGGGGCATTCTGTTCGCCTGGCAATCACCGGTGGCGACATCAGTTTCCGTGGGGGATTGCAAGGCATGCCGGTCACGATCTTCGCCGACGGGTCCGGCCCTTTGGAGCTTCCCGTCGTGGGGTGAAACGCCGTGGGGTGAAACGCCTTGGGGTGAAACTACCGGGAGATGGTTCGACTGTCGCCGCGGAACTCGGCCACGACGGTGTCGCCACTGCGAACCGTCACGTCGTAGATCCCGCTTCGGCCCCCTCGTGCCTTCTCGCACGCGACGGCGGTCAACATGTCGCCCAGACGTGTTGGACGGAGAAATCGGATGTCCGCACGCGCTGCAACGGCTGAATCCTCGTAGCCGTTGCAGGCGAGCGCGAACGCGGTGTCCGCGAGCAGGAAAACAAAGCCGCCGTGTGTGATTCCGTGACCGTTCACCATGTTCTCGCTCACCGTGACGGTCACGGTTGCGCTACCTGGCGCCAGTTCGGAAATCTCGATACCGAGTGCCCGAGACGCCTGGTCCGCGTCGAACATCTCTCTCGCGGTGATGCTTCCTGTGCTCATGAGAGAAACTCCTGTGGGATCAGAGAACTGCAGGGGTCTAGAGGACCGAGACAACTTCCTGGACATACATGTCGACCGTGCCGGTGGCAAAGTTTGCGACGTCTTTTCCAGCGGCGCCCATCTCCGGGGACTTCAGGCCGCTCTGCATCGTCTCGAGATCGGGAAACACGAGGTTGGCGACGGCGTAGAAGACTGGATCGGAGCCGTCCAGCGTCGAGCACTTGCTGAACGTGAAGTCCGAGAGCCCTGGCACTGCGCTGGCGAGCGGGACGTGGATCTCGTTGTAGTACTTGTCGAAAGCCTCCGGATCGGTGGGGCGTCCGTAACACACTGCTACTCGATAGGTCATGTGCTTTCAATTCCCTTCGGGGCGAGTCTTGGCTACCAGAGTCAGGACGTCGTATGTCGCGACCGGATCGTTGTCCTGGTTCGTCACCACGGCATCCCAACGAACCTCACCGTAGTCGGCGCTGCTGCGAGGTGTGATGGTCTTGGCTGTGAGGGTGACCGTCAGGCGGTCCTCGGCTTTCACCGGAGTCAGGAACCTGAGGCTGTCCACGCCGAAGTTCGCGAGAACCGGGCCGGGAGCCGGGTCGACGAACAGGCCCGCAGCGAGTGAGACAACCAGATAGCCGTGCGCGACGATGCCGCCGAACAGTGGATTCGCCGCTGCGGCCGCCGGATCGGTGTGAGCGTAGAAGGTGTCACCGGTGAACTCTGCAAAATGATCGATGTCTGCGAGTGTGACTTGGCGCGGACCGCCGACAACAGTGTCGCCGATCTTCAACTCGGCGAGACTCTTTCGGAATGGATGTTCGGATTCGGTCGTGCGCTGCGACCCGGTGAACCAGCGCTCGCCGACCGCGGTGAGCACGTCGGGTGTGCCCTGTACCGCGGTCCGCTGCATGTGGTGCAGAACTCCGCGGATGCCACCGAGCTCCTCGCCGCCGCCGGCACGGCCGGGACCGCCGTGTACGAGGACTGGAAGGGGAGAGCCGTGGCCGGTGGATTCGTTGGCGTCGTCGCGGTTCAGCACGAGCACTCTGCCGTGAAAAGCTGCGAGGCCCAGCACCAGTCGACGTGCGATGTCGGTGTCGGCAGTGACCACCGAGGCGACAAGGCTTCCTTCGCCACGGGCCGCGAGTTCGATCGCATGATCGATGCCGTCGTATCCGATGACGGTGCTGACGGGTCCGAAGGCCTCCAGCTCGTGTACCTCGTGCGCATTCTCTTCCGCCCGGAGAAGGACAGGGGAAAGGAAGGCTCCCGACTGGCCGTCGGCACCGACCACGTCGACGTTGTCCGGGTCTCCGAATACGATAGTTGCCGACTTCGTCAGACCGCGAATGGATTTCAAGACCTCGTCACGCTGTTCGATGCTGGCGAGAGCTCCCATCGTGACGCCATCAGCATCGGGGTGCCCCACGACCACTTTGTTCAGTCGCTCGGATGCTGCATCGACAACGGCGTCGACCAGCGAGACCGGGACCAGGGCGCGCCGGATCGCCGTGCACTTCTGGCCCGCCTTGACCGTCATTTCGGTGACGAGTTGTTTGACGTACAAATCGAATTCGGGTGTTCCGGGCACAGCGTCCTCGCCAAGGATCGACGCGTTGAGTGAATCGGCCTCGGCATTGAAATGGACGCCCTTGCCGACGACGTTCGGGTGAGCACGCAGCGTTGCGGCGGTGTCGGCGGATCCGGTGAATGCCACTGAGTCCTGCCCGCCGAGGTGATCGAGGAGGCCGCGTGCACTACCGGAGAGCAGTTGGACGGAACCCTCCGGGAGCAAGCCTGATTCGATGATGCGCCGGAAGACGAGTTCGGTGAGATATGCCGTGGAACTGGCAGGTTTGACGATGGACGGCACCCCCGCGATGAATGCCGGTGCCAGCTTCTCCAGGAACCCCCACACCGGGAAATTGAAGGCGTTGATCTGTACGGCGACGCCGCGACGTGATGTATAGATGTGTTGCCCGAGGAAAGTTCCGCCCTTGCCCAGAGTTTCGACGTTTCCGTCCAGATAGACTGTGCTGTCGGGCAATTCGCGCCGAGCCTTGCTCGCGTAGCTCAGCAGGGTCCCGAATCCGCCGTCGATGTCCACGCCGGAATCTCGCGTCGTCGCACCGGTGGCAGTGGAGAGTGCGTAGAACTCGGCTTTTCCTGCCATCAACGTGAGGGCGAGAGCCTTGAGCGCGCCGGCACGTTCGTGGAAGGTCATCGCAGACAGTGCAGGTCCACCGACCTCGCGTGCGTACGTAACCATCTCGGCGAGGTCGACGCCGGTTGCGGAGATCCGGGCCACCTCCGATCCGTCCACTGCGCTCGGCAACGGGGTACCTGCGTCCGGTGCGGCGTACCACTGACCGGCTACATAGCTTTCCAACAGTCTGCTCACGACAACTCCATCTCACCGTACGTTCGGTCGGTAATTACGATCGCCCGGTAACGCCGCGTTGTCAAGGATTCGGCAGAACTGCCTGGAATCAGGCCTTACGAAGTCCGTCGAAAGTGACGGCGACGACCGCGTCGGCAATGTCGGAGACGGACTCACCCGTGCGAGGTTTGTACCACTCGATCAGCGAGTTGACGGTGCCGAACATCAGCTTGCTGGCGAGGGCTGGTTCAATGTCCGGACGCAGGTCGCCCTCCGCTGCGGCTGACGAGACGAGGCCTCCGACGAAGTTGTCGAATTCGCGCCGACGGGCGAGTGCGGCCCGTTCGACCGTCGTGTTGCCGCGGACGCGCAGGAGCAGAGTGACGTACGGAAGCTCTGCTACCAGCACCTCTACGCTGCGCCGGACCAGGTATTCGAGTCGGTCGATGTAGGGGCCGGTGGTGGCACCCTCTTCGGTCGTGACCGCAAACAGTGCGTTGAGCGCACGGGAAAGAGCAAGTTCGAGGAGTTCCGACTTTCCGGACACATGGTGGTAGATCGAGGACTTCGTGATGCCGAGTTTCTTGGCGAGCACCTCCATGCTGGCGCCGTCGTAGCCCTTGTCGTTGAACACCTTCACGGCCACGGCGAGGAGCGAATCGAGGTCGTAGCCGGGACGTCCGGGGAGGCCGGTGCGTCGAGTGGGGCGTGCCGTAGTCATGTCCCCATCTTCTCAGTTCGGGCAAAGCTGTGCACCATCCTCGTTTTCGCCCTTGCCAAACGACCGAATGTTCGGTTACTAATGTAGAAGAGTGAGAAGGAGTGAATGTGAACACCCTGCACGTGGACGAGCGCGAGGATCGCGTCGTGGTCACCCTCGACAGGCCCGCGCAACGCAACGCGATCAACGCGGAAATGATCGACGAACTGCATCAGGTGTGTGGACGCCTCGAACGGGATCCGAAGCTGCTCCTGCTCGCCGGGCGCGGAGACCACTTCGCGGGCGGCGCTGACATCGCGGAGCTCCGAGAGCGCGGACGAGAGGAAGCGTTCGCGGGTATCAACCGCACGCTGTTCGACCGCATCGGAAAGCTCCCGCTTCCCACCGTGGCCGCCGTGAGCGGCTACGCGCTCGGCGGTGGGGCAGAGTTGACCTACGCCTGCGACATTCGCATCGCGACAACCACGGCGGTCTTCGGGAATCCGGAGCCCAATCTCGGCATAATGGCAGCCGCAGGCGCCAGCTATCGGCTGCCGAAGCTCGTCGGCGTCTCGATCGCGAAGCAGGTGCTCCTCGGTGCCAGGAACCTCGACGCCGAGCAGGCGCTACGAGCGGGCCTGGTTGTCGAGGTAACCGAACCGAACTGCCACGTCGACGCAGCGCATCGGCTGCTCGACCGCATTTCCCGACTGTCCCCGCTGGCTCTGCGATTGACCAAGATCATCGTCGACGCGCCGGGATCGCATCCGTTTGCCGACGACATCGCCCAGGCCGTCCTGTTCGAGAGTTCGGACAAGCGCGATCGCATGACGGCCTTCCTGGAGAAGAAATCATGACTGAAGCAGTTGCGCCGAAGACCGTCGGAGTCATCGGCGGTGGACGCATGGGTGCGGGTATCGCCCAGGTGTTCGCCAGTCTCGGCGGGGCGGTCACCATCGCGGAGAGCGGCGACACCGCGGCCGCGTTGCAGCGTGTTTCCACCGGCCTCGATAGAGCCCACTAGCGAGGGAAACTCGACGACCAGGACCCCGCGACTGTGCTGGCGCGCGTGAGCACCGTGGACGCAGTGACCTCGTTGCCGCCGTCGCTCGACTTGATCGTCGAGGCGGTCCCGGAAATTGCGGCCCTCAAGGTCGAGGTTCTCGCCGCTGCCGAAACCGTTGCCGGAGAACGCACCGTGATCGCCAGCAACACCAGTTCAATGTCGATCACCGAACTCGGCGCAGCGCTGACGGATCCGAGCCGGTTCATCGGTATGCACTTCTTCAATCCTGTCCCGGCGTCGCTGTTGGTTGAGATCGTCCGGGCGCCTCAGACCCGCCCCGAGGTTGTCGACTCGGTACGAGCGTGGGTGTCGATGCTCGGCAAAGCCGAGGTGCTCGTCAACGACTCACCTGGTTTTGCGACCAGCCGGCTTGGCGTCGGTCTCGGGCTCGAAGCCATCCGAATGCTCGAAGAGGGTGTGGCGGACGCGGAATCGATCGACCGGGCCATGGAATTGGGGTATCGGCATCCGATGGGCCCGCTGCGTTCGACAGATCTGGTCGGGTTGGATGTGCGCCTGGCGATCGCCGAGCACCTCGCGCGCACACTCGGCGATCGATTTGCGCCTCCCGCACTGCTGCGAGAGAAGGTCGCTCGCGGCGAGTTGGGGCGCAAGACAGGACAGGGTTTTCACACATGGAGCTGAACCGAACTGCCTGCGAAAGGAACATCGATGACTGACGTGATTCGCTTGGAGATCGAGCGAGGTTTGGCGACAATCACTCTCGACCGGCCGAAGGCCGCCAACGCCGTCAACGGCGAGATGAAGGCTCAGCTGCTCGAAGCGTTGCTGCAGGTCCACACGGACGCAGACGTTCGAGCGGTGTTGATTCTCGCCGAAGGCAAGAACTTCTGCGTCGGTCAGGATCTGGGCGAGCACGCGGCAGCGTTGGATGCTGATCCGGCTCACGCGATGGATACCGTCGCCGCACACTACAACCCCATCGTCACGGCGCTGTCGACGCTCTCTGTTCCGGTGGTGGTGGGTATCGGCGGGGCCTGCGTCGGGGCCGGGTTGGGAATCGCGTTGGCAGGGGACATCCGTGTCGTGGGGGCTCGCGCCAGCTTTGCGACGGCATTCACCGGCATCGGTCTGGCCAGTGACTCCGGGCTCAGTCATGTGCTCGTGCATGCGCTCGGACCGAGCCGCGCCAGTGGCCTGATGTTGCTCGGCGACAAGTTCGACGCGCAGAGTGCATTGGAGTGGGGATTGGTCCATCGGGTGGTGGCCGACGAGGACGTTGCGGCCGAGGCTCGCTCGGTTGCCCGTCGACTTGCCGACGGACCCACCGCCGCCTTCGTGCACGTGAAATCACTGATCAGGGCCGCCGCTCCTGGGCTTCCCCAGGCGCTGGAGGCCGAGGCGAGTGCGCAGGTGGAGTTGGGTTCCACGGCAGATCATCAAGGCGCTGTCGCGGCGTTCCTGTCGAAGCAGAATCCGGTTTTCGAGGGCCGCTGATTCGATTGCTCTGAAAGATTCTCTTGTGTGCTGGGACACCTCGGTGCATACTAGTTACCAACCGATCATTCGGTAATAAAAGGTAGGTACGATGACCAACGTGGAAGCTCCACAAGACCTGCAGAACTTGTTCGACGAGACGATCGCGGCAGACCAGCGCATCGAGCCTCGCGACTGGATGCCGGACGGCTACCGCAAGACTCTGATCCGTCAGGTTGCCCAGCACGCGCACTCCGAGATCATCGGGATGCAGCCCGAAGGAAACTGGCTCACCCGGGCGCCGTCGCTGCGACGCAAGGCGATCCTGATGGCGAAGGTGCAGGATGAAGCCGGGCACGGTCTGTATCTCTACTCCGCGGCCGAGACGCTCGGTGCCGATCGCGGCGATCTGACCACCAAACTGATCGAGGGAAAGCAGAAGTACTCCTCGATCTTCAACTATCCGACACTGACCTACGCCGACGTGGGAGTGATCGGCTGGCTGGTCGACGGAGCCGCTATCTGCAATCAGGTTCCACTGTGCCGCAGCTCCTTCGGGCCGTATGCGCGCGCGATGATCCGTGTGTGCAAGGAGGAATCGTTCCATCAGCGGCAAGGCTTCGAGCTGTTGGCGACGATGATGCGAGGCACGGACGCTCAACGCGCGATGGTGCAGGAAGCCGTCGACCGATGGTGGTGGCCCGCTCTGATGATGTTCGGACCCCCGGATGACGAGTCGCCGAACACCGAACAGTCGATGAAGTGGCGCATCAAGCGACACACGAACGACGAACTGCGACAGCGATTTGTCGACATGTCGATACCGCAGGCCGAGGTACTCGGTGTGAGCTTCCCCGATCCCGATCTGCGCTGGAACCCCGAACGTGGTGCACACGATTTCGGTGAGCCGGACTGGAGTGAATTCATGGACGTGGTCCGCGGTAACGGTGCGGCCAGCGTCGAGCGGATCGCCAATCGGAAAGCTGCCCACGACAACGGGGCCTGGGTCCGTGACGCCGCCTACGCCTTTGCACAGCGCGAGAGAGTCGCGCACGATCTCACGACCGGGGAAACATCATGAGCGAAAACGATCAGGTACAAGGCGATCAGGTACGGGGCGAATGGCCTTTGTACGAGGTGTTTCTGCGGGGAAAGCGCGGACTGAACCACGTGCATGTCGGGTCCCTGCGTGCGGCAGACGATCAGATGGCCCTACGCCACGCGCGCGACGTCTACACCAGACGTAACGAAGGCGTGAGTATCTGGGTCGTGCCTTCCGCGAACATCGTGGCTTCGAGTCCGGCGGAGAAGGATCCGTTCTTCGCGCCGAGTGGAGACAAGGTCTACCGGCACCCGACCTTCTACGACATCCCGGACTCCGTTCCCCACATGTGAGAAACCACTTCGACTTCGAGGACCAACAGATGAACGATCACGACAGTGCCTACGACGGCCTGGTCGACGGCGACGGCCACGGTCAGTGGGCGTTCGGAACCAGCTTCGACGACCCCCTCGCCGGAGTCGACACCACGGTGCCGGATGACGTCGATCTCGGTGCTCTGGCGCGCTACTGCCTCATGCTCGGCGACGACGCGCTCGTCAGTTCGCAGCGCCTCGCCGAATGGTCGACGCGGGCACCGGAACTCGAAGAAGAGGTGGCTCTCGCGAATGTCGGCCTGGACCTGATCGGGCAGGCCAGGCTGCTGCTTGCTCGCGCGGCAGCAGCCGATTCCAATGTGGTTCCGTTCATCTCGGATACGTCACCGGTGCCGGCCGAAGATGCGCTCGCTTTCTTTCGTGATCAGTTCGGTTTCCGCAACGTGAGACTGGTGGAGCTCGCCAACGGCGACTTCGCGCACACGGTCGTTCGGCTACTCGTGTTCTCGACCTGGCGGCTGGCGCTGTTCGATCGGCTCCGCACATCGCGGGATCCGGTTCTCGCTGCCGTGGCGAACAAAGGTGTCAAGGAACTGACCTATCACCGCGACTACGCGGCAAGATGGGTCGTCACCTTGGGGGCCGGCACGGCAGAGTCCAAGCGTCGTACAGCCGCAGCCCTGCTCGAGATTTTCCCGTTCGTGGACGAACTCTTTGTTCCCACCCAGGACGAACTCGTTTTGGCAGAAGTTGGCGTCGGAGTGGATCCGCGTACTGTTCGGCCGGAGTTCGACGCTGTTCTTGCCCAGGTCCTGCACGCTGCCGAAATGGAAGAACCCCCTGCACGTTTCTCCGGTTTCGTCGGCGGCCGCGGTGGACGTGCCGGATTGCATACCGGGGCACTGGGACTGCTTCTCGCCGAAATGCAGAGCGTCGCTCGGGAGCACCCGGAAGGGGTGTGGTGACCGTGGCTGCCACTGCCGTCTCTTCCACTGCCGTCTCTTCCGCGCGGGAGATCGTCGCCTCGGTGATGGATCCGGAGATGCCACTGTTGACTTTGGTCGATCTCGGCGTCATCCGATCGGTCGACGTCGAAGCGAACTTCGTCTGTGTGACAATCACTCCCACCTATTCTGGGTGTCCCGCAATGGCGACGATGCGAGACGACATCGAGCACAAGCTGAACGATGCGGGATACGGCAGCGTCCAGATCAAGACTCAACTGTCGCCGCCTTGGAGTTCGGATTGGATCAGCGAAGAGGGGCTCGCGAAACTTCGGACGGCTGGGTACTCGGTGCCGGGGGCAGCGCCGCGCCGCACCTCGGGGCCGATCGCATTGACCTTGACGGCCAAGCCCCGCGGCATCCTCTGCCCCCAGTGCGGTTCGGCAAACACCAGACTGAGTTCGGAATTCGGTGCGACCCTGTGCAAAGCGCTGTATCGCTGCCTCGACTGCCTCGAGCCGTTCGATCACGTGAAGGAGATCTGAACAGATGAGTACCGCAACGACGAACCGGAACAAACCCTTTCACCCGTTGACGGTTGCCGGTGTCGAATCACTGTGCGACGACGCAGTTGCCGTCACCTTCGACGTGCCTGCCGATATCGCCGATCAATTCGATTTCGGCGCCGGGCAGTCACTGACACTGCGGCGGATGATCGACGGCGTCGAACACCGTCGTTCCTACTCGATCTGTGCGCCGGTAGGGGCGTCTCCACGTGTGGGGGTCCGCGAAGTAGCAGACGGACTCTTCTCCACCTGGTTGGTGCGCGACGTCAAGGCCGGGGATCAAATCGACGTCCAGGGTCCTTCGGGCAATTTTGTCGCCGATCCGGCACTGGGTGGACGGCACGTTCTGATCGCGGCGGGCTCCGGCATCACGCCTATGTTGTCCATCGCTGCAACACTTTTGGCGAACCCGGACGCCGATGTCACCCTGCTGTACGGGAACAGGCGGACGCGCTCGGTGATGTTCGCCGAAGAGATCGCCGACCTGAAGGACCGGTACGGTGCGCGTCTGGACGTCATTCACGTTCTCTCGCGCGAGCCGCGGGAGGTCGAGTTGTTCTCGGGCCGTCTCGACGCCGACCGGTTGCGTGAGATATTCACCTCGCTGGTTCCTTGCGACCAGGTCGACGGCTTCTGGTTGTGTGGCCCGTTCGGGATGGTCAACGACGCCCAGGAAGTGCTGGCCGGCTTGGGAATTGCCAAGGATCGCATCCATCACGAGCTGTTCTACGTCGACGACGTCGCTCCGCCGGTCGCGGTGCATCGTGAGCGCGGAATTGTCGGACCGAGCAGCGAGGTGACGATTACTCTCGACGGTCGATCGACCACCGCGACGTTGCCACGCGACCAGTCGATTCTCGATGCGGCCGAACAGTACCGCTCGGATCTGCCCTTCGCGTGCAAGGGCGGAGTGTGCGGAACCTGCCGCGCCAAGGTCACCTGCGGTGATGTCGAGATGCTCAGGAACTACGCACTCGAAGACTACGAAGTCGACGCGGGTTTCGTGCTGACCTGCCAGACCTTTCCTGTCGGTGAACAGATAACAGTCGATTTCGACGCCTGACCGCCCGCACAGCGCCCTCACTGAGCCCACCGGAGACAATCATGACCGAACTCGCCACTGCTACTTCGCAAGAAATCGAATTTGCCAGTCGGGACCGCATTTCGACGCTCCAACTCGAGCGGATGCAATGGTCCCTGATGCACGCGTACACCAATGTTCCGCACTACCGCAAAGCTTTCGACGACGCCGGCGTTCACCCGAGCGACTTGAAGGACCTGAGCGATCTCGCGAAATTCCCCTTCACCACGAAAGCGGATCTGCGCGAGAACTACCCGTTCAAGATGTTTGCGGTGCCCCAGGACAAGGTCTCGCGAATTCACGCGTCTTCGGGGACCACCGGTCGCCCGACGGTGGTGGGGTACACGAGCAACGACCTGAACAACTGGGCCGATCTCATCGCGCGCAGTCTCTCGGCCGGCGGCGTGCGGTCTTCGGACAAGGTGCACGTGGCTTACGGGTACGGTCTGTTCACCGGCGGGTTGGGAGCACACTACGGTGCGGAGCGTTTGGGCTGCACGGTCATTCCCATGTCCGGTGGCATGACCGAGCGGCAGATCCAACTGATCGAGGACTTCGAACCCGACGCGATCATGGTGACGCCGTCGTACATGTTGACCATCGTGGATGCGATGATCAAGAAGGGTATTGATCCTTCGAAAACCTCGCTGCGGGTTGGAGTTTTCGGAGCGGAGCCGTGGACCGAACAGATGCGTACCGAGCTGGAACAACAACTCGACATGCACGCCGTCGACATCTACGGACTCTCCGAGATCATGGGCCCGGGCGTGGCAATGGAATGTGTGGAAACCAAAGACGGGCTCCATATCTGGGAAGACCACTTCTACCCGGAGATCATCGACCCGGTCACGGGTGAGGTGCTGCCGGACGGAGAGGAAGGTGAACTCGTTTTCACCTCGCTCACCAAGGAAGCGCTGCCTATCATTCGCTACCGAACCAGGGACCTGACCCGTCTGTTGCCAGGGACGGCGCGCTCGATGCGACGGATGCAGAAGGTCACCGGCCGGACCGACGACATGATCATCCTGCGTGGAGTCAATCTGTTCCCCACACAGATCGAAGAACTGATCCTGACCGTCCCCGCCCTCGCGCCTCAATTCCAGTGTGTACTGGACCGACCGGGTCGTATGGACACCCTGACAGTTCGCGTCGAGGCTCGCCCCGACGCGGCAATTTCGGACCATGCGGCAGCGTCGTCTGCATTGCAGAAGCTGGTGAAGAACAAGATCGGTGTCACGGTCGAGGTGAACGTTCTCGAACCCGGCGGACTCGAACGCTCGATCGGTAAGGCGCGTCGGCTGATCGACCAACGCCCGAAGGACTGAAACTACTCCAGCGCCATGCGGGTGGCGAAGATTCCGAGAATGCCACCAGCTAGCCACTTCTGAGCCCGCATCCATACCGGACGTGCCACGAGGAAGGTCGACACGGCCGCCGCACAGCACACGATCAACGCGTTGACGGTGACTGCGACCAGGATCTGCACGCCGCCGAGTACGAGTGCCTGTTGCCAGACCGGGCCAGCAGTGGGATCGACGAACTGGGGGATCAGGGCCGCGTACATCAGCGCAATCTTGGGATTGAGCAGATTGGTGGTCAACCCCATCCCGAACAGACGGCCGCTACCGTGGCGGTCGACTTCGCCCACCTCGAAGGCTGACTTCCCACCCGGCCGGAGTGTCGACCAGGCGAGATAGGCCAGATACAGGGCGCCGCCGATTTTCACCGCGGTGAACACCGCGGGTACGGCGAAGAGAACCGCTGTCAGTCCAGCGCACGTGGCGGCGAGGTAGACCAGGAAACCGGTTGCGACTCCTCCGAGCGAGATCAAGCCTGCCCGGCGGCCCTGGCTGATGCTGCGTGACACCAGGTAGATCATGTTGGGGCCCGGTGTCAGAACCATCGCCAGGGCTATCAGCGCGACTCCCGTCATCGACGCTGACGTGATCATGTCGGTCTCCCACTACTCGGTATGAATGTTTCGTCGAGTACACAAGGGATTGCCGTGGCGGGCCAAGGTCCAGTTCGCAGACAGTGGTCCGCTCAGGTATTGGCCCAGCTGTCCGGTCCGAAGACCTCGTAGTGGATATTCTGCGCCGGGACGTCCCGTTCGAGCAACGATGCGCGCATCGCCAACATGAACGGCATCGGCCCGCACAGGAAGGCTTGGGTATCGGGCTCCACCGCAATGTCTTGCAAATCCGCCCGTCCTTCGTGAACAGATCCGAACGCCACGTGCGTGCCGAGATCCTCGTACCAACGATGCAAAGTTGCGGCGGGAATCTTGTCGACGAGTGTGCTGAGTTCCGCGCGGTGAGCATGGTCCGCGATGGATCGATCAGCATGAATGACGGAGACCGAACGCTCGGCGCCGGTGTCCACGAGATGATTGAGCATCCCGATCATCGGTGTGCAACCGATTCCGGCCGACGCGAGTAGGAGAGGTGAGTTGTCATCCGGCATGGTGAGATCACCGAAAGGTGTGGTGACGGAGAGTTCCTGCCCTTCGAATACGTTGTTGTAGAGGAAGTTAGACACTTCGCCATCAGGAGTGCCGGAGATTCGCTTGACGCTGATCCGCCAGTCTGCGCTGCTCGGTATCGAACACAGGCTGTATTGGCGGATCTGGCGAGCGCCGTCGGGCAGCGTAACCCCGACCGAAAGATACTGTCCGGGTGCGAAGGTGGGGAGTGCACTGCCGTCGAGCGAAGTGAGCGTCAGGGAGACGGTATCGGCGGACTGAAGAACTCGTTCGCTGATCCTGACCGTGCGCCAGACGTCACCGGCTTCGACTCCGGCGAGCTGGTAGAGGCCACGCTCCATCGTGATGAGGGTTTCGGCCATCAGCCAGTAGACTTCGTCCCAGGCTGCTGCGACGTCGGGAGTGACTGCATCGCCGAGTATTTCGACGATTGCGGCGAAGAGGTGTTCGTGGACGATCGCATACTGGTCGGGGGTGATGCCCAACGACGCGTGCTTGTGAGCGATACGGGAAAGAATGAGATCAACCTTGGCGCTGTCGGGTTCGAGCTGTAATGTCGCGAATGCTGCGATAGCGCCCGCGAGTGCTTTCTGCTGTTCACCCTGCTTCTGATTGCCTCGATTGAACAGATCGCGTTCGAGCTCGGGATGTGCGTCGAACATCTTGCGGTAGAACAGGGTTGTGATATCGCCGATAGCGGCGCCGACCACGGGAAGGGTGGCGCGAATGACCTCGGTTGACTGTGGGGAAAGCATGAGCTGCTCCGTTCGGTCGAAATTCGATTGATCAGCCTGCTTCGTCGCTCCGAGTGGTGAGGCGAAGCAGAACAGTCTTGGACGGCTGACGGATGACGTCTTCGATCGTGACCGCGTCGAGTGAGACGAAAAACGCTTCCTGCGCGTCACGCAATGCACTTCGAAGGAGGCAACCGCCGCGCAGTGGGCACGGCTTGTCGCCTTCGCAGTCGACGACCTCGCCTGGCCCTTCGAGGCGTCGGGCCAGCCAGCCGATGGTGGCGGTGCGGCCGAGTTCGGTGATGGAAAGCCCACCGCCGCGGCCACGTCTGGTTGTGACGATGCCCAACTCGCCGAGCCGTGTAACCACTTTGGTGGCATGGGAGTACGACACGTTGAGCTGCTGCGCAACATCCCGGGTACTGGGGGAGGCATCCGCGTCGAGTACGGCCAACCGCATGACGACGCGCAATCCCAGATCGGTGAACTGCGTCAGTTGCATGATCTGAACCTACATAATTCGCATCTGAGATGACTATTTATGTGAGGGGGATCTCGAGGTGCCCCAACCGGGGCGAACGGTACGTTTGGCGCCGTCCGTGCGCTGAACGTACCGTTCGCTCACAACCGGGTGGCCGAACCCCCGGCAACGGCGGTGAGAAAGTGGGGTGCTCGCCAGCCTCGCGCTGCAAATTCGCGGTTCACCGACGCGGTGACCTCCGCACCGCTTCCTTCCGGAACCAACGCGATGGCCGAGCCTCCGAATCCGCCGCCGGTCATCCGGGCGCCGATCGCACCGCCGCGTCGTGCTGCGGCAACGGCGACGTCGAGTTCTTCGCACGAGGCCTCGAAGTCGTCACGCAACGACGCATGGGATTCGTCGAACAGCTTTCCGACGTCACTGAATCTGCTGCTGCGCAGAAGTTCTGCGGTTTTCCGTGTCCGCTCGATCTCGGTCACGACGTGCCGTGCCCGCGCCCGGAGGATCGGATCTCGCACTGTCTCGGCTTGGTCTGCAGTAGCCTCTCGCAAGCTGCCGACGCCGAGAGCCTTTGCAGCGTCGACGCATTGGGAGCGGCGCAACCCGTACTGTCCGTCCGCGAGCGAGTGTTTGACCCGAGTGTCGACGACGATCAGTTCGAAGCCGGCATTGTGGAGATCGAATGGAATGGGTTCGGTGGATCCGTCCTGGCAGTCCAGCAGCAACGCAGTCGAGGGTCTGGCAAAGAGGGCAATGGTTTGGTCCATCCCGCCGGTCGGTGCGCCGACGCCCTCGTTCTCCGCTCGGATGCAAACCTTCACCAGCTGATCTCGGGTAAACGGCGAACCGTGAAGATCGTTGACGGCCAACGCAACAGAGCAGGTGAGGGCAGCGGAGCTCGACAGTCCGGCCCCGACCGGTACCGACGAGTCGACTGTCAGATCGATTCCACCGAGGGGAAGACCTTCGCGCGCCAGCGACCAGATGACGGCCGTGGGGTAGGCGGCCCATCCAGCTGCGATGTCGCCGACGGACCCGGAGTATGTCTTGTCGGATTGCCGACTGTGTACGCGCACGGTCCTGTCGTTGCGCAGCGCGGCGGCTACCAGTGTTCGCTGCTCGAGAGCGGCGGGCAAGCACAAGCCGTTGTTGTAGTCGGTGTGCTCGCCGATGAGATTGACTCGACCGGGCGCCGCCCAGACCCCGGTTGCCGGATATCCGTAGGTGTCGTGGAACTGTTGGAGCACGGATTCTTTCGAGACTGGATCCACTATTTCAACTCCCGTAGGCGGGCCGCGACTGCCTCGGGAATGGCGTCGTTCACCCAGGCGCCCATGGCGGACTCGGACCCAGCGAGGTATTTGAGTTTGCCTGGTGCGCGCAAGATCGAGAACAGCTGAAGATGCAGTCGACCCAGAGGTCGGTCGATGCGGACGGGAGCTTGGTGCCAGGCCGCGATGTACGGTACCCGGTCGACGCCCGGATAGAAGCGATCGACACGGCGCAGGAGATCTTGGTAGACGACCGCAAGTTCCTCGCGCTCTTCGTCGTTCAACGAGGGAAGGTCCGGGATGTCGCGATGCGGTGCCAGGTGAATCTCGATGGGCCATCGTGCGGCGGTCGGGACATAGGCGCTCCAGTGATCGCCGTCGTAGATCAACCGGGTCCGGTCCTCTCGCTCGAACGCCAGAACGTCGGCGAGTAGTGAGCGACCGGTGCGCTCGAAGTGTTTGTCAGCTTGCGTCAGCATCGATCGGGTGCGTGGCGTGACATACGGGTACGCGTAGATCTGTCCGTGCGGATGGGTGAGTGTCACCCCGATCTCTTCGCCGCGGTTCTCGAAGCAGAAGACTTGTTCCACAACTGGATCCGCCGACAACTCTTCGGTCCGAGAAATCCATGCGCCCACAATCGTGCGCATGCGTTCGAGCGGAAGTTCGGCCACGGACGCCGTGTGATCGCTCGAGAAACACATCACTTCGCAGTGGCCGACCGCTGGTCGATCACCCAAACCGTCTCCGGGACTGTAAGCGGCATCCTGGGGTGCCGACGCAAAGCTCGGAAACCGATTCTCGAACACGGCGACGTCGTAGTCCGCATCGGGTATTTCTGTAGGCGTGCGTGTTTCGGTGGTCGGGCACAACGGGCATTCGGCAGTGGAGGGGAGATGGGTCCGTGTCATGCGATGGGAGGCCACGGTGATCCACTCGCCGGTGAGCACGTCGTACCTCATCCGAGACGAGTGGTCGAGCGTCGGCAATTCGCGGGTATCTCGTGCGGTGTGGGCGCGATTACGGCCGGCATCGTCGAAGTAGAAGATCTGACGCCCGTCGGCGAGGGGGCGTCGGTGCGGGTTCCGCTCTGGCGTCATGCGTCGACTTCCCATTCCAGAACACCCTTGCTGACAACGGGTTTCCACACTCCGATCGTGGATCCTGACTCCAACGCAGCGGCATGGGCGGCCAGCATGACCGAGATGGACGCCCAGATCGGCCCGCCGTTGTCGGTGGCATCGGACGAATACTCGGTCACACAATGATGGAGTGCGCCGCTGCGCGTGTCCACGAAGTAGTGGTACTCGTCCAGCCCGGCAAAGGGAATGAACGAAGGGATGAACATGGTTGCGGCAGTGCCGGCGTCGCGTTGATCGTGTCGATCCATCTCGTCCTCGGCATAGAGGTCGGGATTCTCGTAGATCGTCTCGTCCCACGTTTCGAGGAGAGTGAGACGAACTTCGGTTGCGACGTCGATGGGGTAGAAGAACTTGTCGGGGAGCACGCTGCCGAGGAAGAGTCCCGTCCGGTCGTCGTGGGTCAGGCTGCCGTTGTGCACCCGGTACAGGTCGCGAAGTTCCTGAGGCCAGGTGACGCCGGTCGAGGCCTCGAATTCTTGGATAACGGCGTCACCGAGCCCTGGCTGAAACGCTGCAGCCGTCACCGGTGCGTGTGTACGGCACCACGCTTCGATTCGGCTCCATTCGTTTGCAACGCTCATGGGCTTTACGATACGTCCGAGTCAGGACCCGTGAATCAGGTACTGGAGCGTGTTCACCAGCTTTCGGTCCGAAGCCTCGGACTTTCGGCCGGTAATTCCCGAGCGGAGAACGGCGGAACCTTCGAGCAGGCTCACGATGGTCTGGGCCGTTGCGCTGAGGTCCACCGCATCCAGATCCGGTTGTGCACACGCAACAGCGCGCTCCACGTGTGCGATGTACTGCGCGTAGAAGTCTCGAACCACCACAGCCACTTCCTCGTCTGCCGCAGCAATCGCCCACACTTCGACGTACAAGCGCACTGTTGCCTCGTCGTCCTGTTCTCCGAGCAGGACTGCGATGAAGTGTTCGGATTCCTCGCGGGACAAACTCTGATCCGTATCGGTGACGACGGCAAGGCGATCCAGTGAACGGGTCAATGCACGTGACATCACTGCGCGGATCAGATCCGCACGGGTGGGGTAGTAATGCTGCAGGTGCCCCACCCGCACTCCGGCCGCGGCCGCGAAATCGCGCATTGCCGAGTTGGCATTGCCCTGCGTGGTGAGGACCTGTTCTGCTGCGTCGAGAAGTGCTGCCGCCCGGGCGGCACCCTTGGAGGGGGTCATGCCCGCAATACTGCCACCCCGAAGTTCTCCAACTCGGAGACGGTGCTGCGCGGGTTCGGAAGCGACTCGGGGAAAGCAACTCCCGGCCGAGTATCGCCGTCCAAGGCGCGTCTGACCGCGAGCGCGCCGCCCACCGCGGTGAGGTGAGCCTGGCCCTGCGGGTCGACGATCGTTGCGCTTGTCGTGCCGCGCGGGCCGGTGACATCGATGCGTACTTGCGCGCTCCCGCCCTTGCCGGGCGAGTACAGGAGTCCGCGTCGTAGCGGCGTGAAGCGATCGCCGCGACCCCAACGGAACAGACCCACCTTCTTTGCGGCAAGCAGGGCGGTAGTGGACGCATTTGAACTGAAACCGATTCGAGTACTGGCAGTTTCGGCACCCAGGGTCATGGGAAACGTGAATTGTTCCGGAGTGTCGATTCTTCCGACCTTGGTGCGCGATCCGGGGAAGTCGACCCAGCGTGTATCCGTCAACGGGCTGACGGTGATCGGGTTTCCTTGCTGCATCACCTCGAAATCCTGGCCGAGACGATCGATGAAGTCGACGGAGTCGAGCCCGGCAATGTCGTTGACGTCGTAGCGAATCGAGACGTCGATCGTGTTCGCGCCGCCCAGTTCCTCGGCCAGCGCTGCGGCGACGATGTTGGTGACTCCGCCCATCCATCCGGACGAGAGGTATACCGGTGCGCTCGGCGACATCTGACCCGCCAGAGTGGCGGCGCGAGCGACGCGGGATGTCCAGCGAGTGATATCCACGTAGGGGATTCCGGCCTCGACAGCCGCGGACAACACGCGGTCATGGGGATCGTTGACCGTCGACACGACTGCGCGTACCGACGCGTCGAAGGGGGTCGGGTCGATGAGGTCCCAACGACGAACGGAAGCGCCGTGACGGCTGGCCAGTTCGTTGCCTCGCTCGGGGGTGCGTCCGGTGAGGAGTAGCGGGAAGTCAGGGGCGAGCAAGGTGGTCAGGGCGCTGCCCACGGTTCCGTATCCGCCTGCTACGAGGATCGGGCCGTCGGCTGAATACTGCAATGAATCGGTCATGCACTCAACTCTAGGTCAAATGACCTAAAACGTCGAATGGGGTCTTCCCGGTGATCAGTCCCGGTGTCGCACGATGTTGACGACGTTGCCGTCGGGTGCCCGGACGAGGAATCGGCGAACACCCCACTCTTCGGTCGTGATGGGGTGTACGATTTCGTAGCCGAGCCTTCGGGCCTCTTCGTAGGCGCCGTCGACGTCGTCCGTGTGGACGGAGATGGCCGAGTCCTCGGCGGCAGTGGCGTCGTGCGTGACGAGCTGTACGTTCGCGCCGGTGTCGGGAGAGGTGTAGCGAGCAACCCACCCCATGTTGAACTCTTCGGTGCTCAGGCCGAGATAGTCGGAGTAGAAACCCTTGGCGGTTCCGACATCGGCGACTTTGAGATTGGCGGTGATGCGTCGTGCACGCATGTGGTTCTCCTAGCCTCGGCAACAGGTGCGCTCGATGATCGTCCGAAAGCGGAGTGATGTCGACTGTGCCGTACGAAGATTCGGGCTACCGGGCTGATTCGAACTGTTACTGCGGATCGAACGAGCTCACAGTTCCCCACCGCGAGAAGGGAAGGACGATCAATTGAACCTTGCCGATGACATTGTCGATCGGCACCGTTCCGCTGCGTTCGTCATCGAGATGGAATCGTGAATCCTTCGAATGGGCGCGGTTGTCGCCCATCACCCACAGATTCCCGTCGGGAACGGTGACCGGACCGAAATATCGTCCCTGACAAGGAATACCGTTACCCGAGATGCGATCGTCGATGTACGGCTCCGTCAGCGGCTTGCCGTTCACTCTGAGCCCCTCTTCCTCGGACAGGCACTGTACGGTTTGGCCTCCAACCGCGACTACCCGCTTCACGAGGTCGTTTTCGTCCGGCGGGACCAAGCCGACGATAGACCCGAGCCCCTGAAACGCGCGAACCACCGAATTGTCGGATCGAATCGATTGATACTCGTCGTTCCAGGATTCGGGTCCCTTGAACACGACCACATCCCCAGGTTGCGGATTTCCGAATCGATAGCTGATCCTGTCGACGAGGATCTTGTCTCCCGTGCAGCCGGTGCATCCGTGAAGCGTCGGTTCCATGGACTCCGACGGGATCAGAAATATGCGTCCGACGAAGTTCTGAATGACAACACTGAGCACAAGTGCGACGACAACGAGGATCAGGATCTCACGCCACAGTGGGCGTTTTCTCCGGCGGTCAGCCACAGTCGATTCAGTCGATTCAGCCGAGTCTTCGTGGGCGTCGGATTCCGTCACACTCCCGACAATAGATGGCGCCACCAGTCGCCGGCCCGATACGAACCTTCTCGATTCGTGCGTCTACCTGCCGGCCGTCATGCTTCAGAATCTGATCACATCACACGCGAAGGTCCGGTCGGGGTCGGCAATCCACGCAGCCCTGACCCAAACATCCTGCCAACGAATCCCTTTCGCAGAGGCAAGTTGATCAACTCTCCGAGATTCAAGCGTGCGGCACGCCGGCGTCTCTGGTGATCGATTGGCGCAATCGTTGGAGAGAGATGGGCATTCTCCCACTGAAGCGTCCATCGGAGGCAGCGCCTCGTAAGGACAACTGTCGTACTTCCGGGCAATTTCTCTTGAACTTGGATTGACCGCACGAAAACCTGATGTTTGGGGGACAATCATCAGGGGCGATCACCTGGGGCGACAAGTCGAGGAGATGCAGATGTCCGAGGCCAAATCCGAAAGCACTGAGTCTCTTTCTGAGACGACACAGCCGACGGAGCCGTCGAAACAATCGGTGCTCAGGCGGTACTACCCGGCTGCTGTGCCCGTCGTCCTCGGCTTGATCATCTATTTCATGCCTGTTCCGGACGGTGTGGATCCCAAGGGCATGCACATGCTCGGAATCTTCGTAGGCACCATCGTGGCCTTGATTTTGCAACCCCTGCCGACGGGTTCTGTGGCGCTGGTGGGCCTGTCGATCGCCATGATCACCCAGACCGAGACGCCGACAGAAGCATTGTCCGGCTTCAGTAACACCACGATCTGGCTGATCGTCGCATCGTTCTTCATCGCCGAAGGCTTTCTGGTCACTGGACTCGGCAAACGGGTTGCACTCATGTTCGTGACAAAACTCGGTAAGTCGAGCCTCGGATTGTCGTACGGAATGGCGTTGACGGACTTGATACTTGCTCCGGCGACGCCGTCGAACACCGCCCGTGCGGGTGGCGTCGTCTATCCGATCATCGTCTCGCTGAGCAAGTTGGAGGACTCCAATCCCGAGCCCGAGGCCTCTCGCAAGAAACTCGGAGCATATCTGCTGCTCACGTCGCTGCAAGTCAACGTCGTGACCTCGGCGATGTTCATCACCGCCATGGCGGGTAATCCCGTCGCCGTCGATGCGGCTGCCAAGATCGGCATCGACATCTCCTGGGGCAAATGGGCGCTCGCAGCCTCGGTTCCGGGAATTGCGAGCCTCATCGCAATTCCGTGGGTGATGTCGAAGATCTTCCCGCCCACGATGTTGAAGACACCGAAGGCGCCCGAGCAAGCCAGGGAGGAACTCCGCAAGGCCGGCCCGATCAGTCGCAACGAGAAGATCATGGCCGCCACCTTCGTTCTGCTGCTGGTGCTCTGGTGCCTGGGCTCGCAGCTCAACGTCAATGCCACCACAACAGCATTCGTCGGAATCGGCATCCTGTTGGTGACCAAGGTGCTGACGTGGAATAACCTGGTCCACGACACCGGGGCTTGGCAGACGCTCGTGTTCTTTGCCGTTCTGGTCGGTATGGCAAGCCATCTCGAAGAACTCGGCGTGATCTCGTGGATCGGAACCCAGGTCTCCTCGAGCGTCGACGGTTTGCCGTGGATCTGGGCTTTCGCGATCCTGACCTTGGTCTACTTCTACGCGCACTATCTGTTTGCATCGAACACTGCGCAGATCGTCGCGATGTACGCGGTGTTTCTCGGCGCGGCGGTGGCAACCGGTGCACCGCCGCTGTTCTCGGCCCTGGTGTTCGGCTTCATCGGCAGCCTGTTCGGCGGTATCTCGCACTACGCTTCCGGTCCGGCCGGAGTGATCTACGGTTCCGGATACATCAAGACCTCGGAGTGGTTCCGGATCGGTTTCGTGATGAGCGTCGTGATCATCCTGATCTGGACGATCATCGGCGGTGCCTGGATGAAGCTGATCGGCGCCTGGTGAGGCTCAGTTGTCCTTGCGCCGCAATCCGAATCGCATCGATTCCTTGTTGACAGCGGCAATCGCGGTCAGCGGTATCTCCGCGGGACATACTTCCGCACATTCACCGTAGGTCGAGCACGGCCCGAAATCGGCCTCCATCTGGTGCGACATTGCTCGGGCCCGCTTGCCACGCTCGTTGCGGCCCTGCGTGACGAGAGACAGGTGGGTCAGTTTGGACCCGGTGAAGAGGTGCGCGGCACCGTTCGGGCAGGCTGCCACGCAAGCGCCGCAGCCGATGCACGCGGCGAAGTCCAGTGCAGCTTCGGCACTTTGATGCGAGAGCGGCTGACTGTCTGCGTCCGGCGCGGCTCCTGCATTGACCGAAACGTATCCACCGGCTTCGAGCACCCGGTCGAGCGCCGAACGATCGACGACGAGGTCTCGGACCACGGGAAAGGCTGCGGAGCGGAACGGCTCCAGTTTGATTCGGTCACCGTCGGAGAAGCTTCGTAGGTGCTGACGGCATGTGGGAGTGTTCGCAACCGGCCCATGGGGAATGTCGTCGACCGTGATGCCGCAGGACCCGCAGATCCCCTCTCGGCAGTCGGAATCGAAGGCGATAGGTTCGTTGCCACTCTCCACGAGTTGGTCGTTGAGTCGATCGAGGAGCTCCAGTAGCGACATCTCCACTGTCGCGTCGTCCACCTGGTAGGTGTCGAATGTACCGGGCGATTCGGGTCCGGACTGGCGCCATACGTCCACGGTGATTTTCATACGTAGTTCCTCGTCTGCAGTGGAACAGCGGTGAAGGACAACGGCTCGTCGTGTCGAATATGTCTGCCGTCCTTGGCGGTTTCCCACGCGGAGACGAAGCACCAGTCCTGATCGTTTCGTTGCGCTTCGCCGTCGGGAGTTTGATGTTCGGCACGAAAGTGCGCTCCACAGGACTCGTCACGATCGAGAGCATCGACGCACATCAGTTCGGCAAGCTCGAGGAAATCGGCCACCCTGCCGGCCCTTTCCAGCTCCTGGTTGAACTGGTTTCCGCTGCCGGCAACTCGTAGGTTCGACCAGAAATCGCCTCGCAATGCTCGGATTTCGGAGATGGCCTTGGTCAAGCCCTCGGCCGCTCGGGTGACACCGCAACCCGCATAGAGGATCTCGCCCAGTTGTCGATGAAACCTGTCGGGACCGTGTGTCCCGCCGACCGAGAGCAGCAGGTCCACCCGACCACTCACGTCACTGAGCGTCGACGTCACAGCGGGATCGGACAGTTCGAGTGGAGTGGATCCGAGTAGCGGCGCAAGATAATTCGGAATCGCGTACGGGAGGGTGAACCAGCCGTCGACGCAGGCCGAGAGCAGCGAATTGGCGCCGAGGCGGTTGGCTCCGTGATATCCCCAGCCCGCCTCGCCTCCGACGAACAAGCCTGGGATGGAGGTCATCTGGTCGTAGTCGTTCCACAGTCCGCCCATGGTGAAGTGGGCTCCGGGGGCGATGCGCATCGGCACCGTGTACGGGTCTTCGCTGGTGGCATCGCGATACATCGAGAACAGATTTCCGTACCGCTCCTCGATGGTCTTACGGCCGAGCCGTGCCAATGCGTCGCGGAAATCCAGGTAAACACTGTTTTTCAGAGGGCCGACGCCGTGACCGGAGTCGATTTGCTCGCGGGCGGCCCGTGACGAGACGTCGCGGGGAGAGAGGTTCCCGAACGCCGGATACTTACGCTCGAGGTAGTAGTCGCGTTCATTTTCGGGAATGTCGCCGGGCTCACGATCGTCTCCTGGCCTGGCCGGTACCCAGATCCGACCGTCATTGCGCAGGGATTCGCTCATCAGAATGGTTTTCGACTGCCACTCGGAGTTGACGGGAAGTGCCGTCGGATGGAATTGGATGAACGAGGGTGAAGCCATCAGGGCGCCGCGTCGGTGCGCTCGCCATGCGGCGGTGGCGTTGGAGTTCTTCGCAAGTGTGGACTTATGGAACACGGTGCCGTAACCGCCGGATGCCAGTACGACGGCATGGCCTGTGGTGGCGCCGATCTCACCGGTCACGAGATCGCGTGTGACTATCCCTTGTGCTCGGCCGTCTGAAACGATGAGATCGAGCATCTCGGTTCGGGTGTGAAGGTTGACCGTTCCGGCTGCGATCTGACGTTGCAGTGCCTGCGACGACGCTATCTGCAACTGCTGGCCTGTCTGCCCGCGCGTGTAGTAGGTGCGCGACACCTGTACGCCGCCGAACGATCGAGTGGCGAGAGTGCCGCCGTACTCGCGAGCAAACGGTGCCCCGATGGCATTCATGTGATCGATGACGCGTACGGATTCTTCGGCGAGACGGAAACAGTCGGCCTCACGGCCCCGGAAATCACCGCCCTTCACGGTGTCCTTCACGAAGCGGGCAAGGCTGTCGTTGTCCACCTTTCGAGAGCGAGCGGCGTTGATGCCTCCTTGTGCGGCGACGCTGTGTGCACGGCGGGGTGCATCGTGGAATGTGAAGGACTCGACGTGATAACCCAGTTCGCCGAGGGAGGCGGCGCAGGCCGCGCCGGCGAGGCCGGTACCGACGACGATGACCGTGAACTTGCGCCGGTTGAGTGGGCTGACGAGCTTGTAGTCGAGTTTTCGGGTGGGCCAGGCGGTCTGCGGATCGCCGGCCGGGACCTTACCGTCCACCGGCGCCCCGATGATGCGCAGATCTTCGAGTTCGAAGCTGTTCACTTATGACGCTCCTGTCTTCGAGATGACGCCGGTCATCACTGCGATGGGGATCGACATGTTTCCGACCATCACGACGAGCGCAAAGATTCCGGAGAGTGCAACGGCAATCTGTCGCAGCCGTTGACCGGTCACACCGAGATCGTTGACCGCACTCCAGAGTCCGTGCGCGAGGTGCATTGCCAGTAGAGCCATCGCGACGATGTAGAACGCCGCCACGAGTGGACGCTCGAAGCTGGCGACCAGATTGTCGTATGCGTAACTCTGTGTGCGCGTGGCCGCTTCGTACTCGCTGCTGCCGATGGGTCGGGTTCCGGTCGTGAGATCGAGTATGTGGAAGATGATGAATAGCAGCAGCACTGCTCCGGTGACGGGCATCGTGCGCGCTGTAAAGGACTTGATTCCCAAGCCTTTACGTCGAAATTTTCCTCGCGCTCGGCGTCCGCGGGCGGTGAGCAGCCAGGCGCACCAGACGTGTGCGACCAATGACGCGAGCAAGACGATGCGAAGAATCCACAGAAGTCCCTCGTAGGGCAGGAAGGGTTCGAACACCGTTCGTAGCCAGTGTGCGTAGTCGTCGAAGTGATCGGCACCGGTGTAGACCTTCAGGTTTCCGATCATGTGGACGAGAACGAAAGCGGCGAAGATCAGTCCTGTCACGGCCATCAGAATCTTGCACGTGATGTTGGACGGCCGCGGTCGAGCTTGGAGTGAATCGCCGGTAGCTCGCGATACACGGGTCGGTGCACTCACAGACAAACCTCCCACGCCAGACTTGCCGGACAGGTGCCGTCAGCCTAAGCCCGATCGAGGTTTTCGGCCAACGGATCGGTGCCCGACTTGTCTGTTAATGCAGGTGAATGGGAATGCAGGGGTGCTCATTACCCGAAAGTGAGGAACCCGTGAACGATGTTTGACTCGACGTGGCGACGGTGGTCATGGCGCGCCGGAACGGCATCGGCCCTGGCAGTGGCCTTGTTTGCGGTGGGGTCGCCGGCTGGTGCGCAGGAGATTGTCGACCTGGCCGGCGTGTCCAACCCGTTGGTCGTGAAGGCACTTCAGGGCGCCGACATCTCGACCGAATTGACTCCCCTCGGGCTCTCGTCAGACGATCCGTGGTTCGACGAGCCTGCAATCGAGCCCGGCACCGCCCCAGGCACTCTTCTCAAGGCGCGTCCGGTGAGCGTTCAGGTCTACCAGGTCCGCCCGGACGTCGTTTCGGCTCACCAGCTCATGTACACGGCCACTGATCACTTCGGTCGGCAGGTGATCAGCACCGGGATTCTGATAATCCCCGAGGACGGCACTGCACCAGGTGAACGCAAGATCATCGGGTACGCCGAGGCGAACGACAGCCTGGGCGCGAACTGCGCGCCCAGTCATCAGTGGACCGGTGGCAACCGGAGCGACCCCGCGTTGTTCTCGGCGCTCGGCCCGGTGGCCCAGATGTTCGGTCACGGCAGAGAATGATCGCTCGCTTGCCGGACATGTTGCGGTCCATGCTGTCGACTCTGGCGATTACGGTCAACTGAACTCGGCGGTGGCGGGGCCTCGGGGTCCCGCCACCGCCCGTGAACTCGTCGGTCAGGCTTGGCTCAGCTCCGCTTGCATGCGCGCTGAGTCCTTGCCGACAGTGCGGGTAGCCAGGTAGATGAATGCCGCGGTGAGTGCCAACATGATCGGCACGAGATACATGGCCGAGTTCAGCCCGTCGCCGGCGTACTGAGCCAACTTCCCTGTACCGGCATCGGCAAGCGCGCGTTTGGCAAACCAGTCCGAGATCGCACCCACGGCAACCGGTCCCGAGAATCCGCCGAGAAGGTACATGGCAGCGAAGAACAACGCCGTCGCAGTGCCGCGGAGCCTGGGAACCACGACGTCGTGAATGGCAGGGTAGACGCTGATGTAGAAGCCGTAGGCCAACAACCAGCCGGCTGAGAACAAGAGAGTGAACATCACGACGTTATTGCCGTGCTGCAACAGCGCCAGTGCCGTGAAAGGTGCTGCCAATGCCGAGGTTCCGACACCGATCATCAACCGTGCGCGCGGCGAGCGTGCGCTGGCCTTGTCGGCGTACTTGGCGCCGAGAACCAATCCGATCAGACCGGTGATACCGACGATGATGCCGGTGACCGATGCCGCAGCAGTCAGTTTCAGGTGGTACTGGCGCATGAGCAGCGGAACGACAAACGAATTCACTGCGTAGGCGGCGAAGTTGAACGTCAGCCCGGCAAGGATGAGCCAACGAAGCGTGGGAATTGCGAGCAGGCGACGGATCGGACGGGTGATCGGTGCCTGTGAAACAGCGGCTGCGCGGGCCTCCGGACTTTCGGAACCACCACGAACCGGATCTGCCATGCGGTAGAGCACGACTGCCAGCAGGACACCGGGAATCGCCGCGAGGAAGAACGGTGCACGCCAGCTGTCGAATGCCTCGGCGATCTTGCCGACGGTGAAGTAGGCGAGCATGAGGCCAATTGGCAAACCGAGCATGAAGACACCAAGTGCGCGTGAGCGTCGCTCCGCCGGATAGATATCACCGATCATCGAGTTGGCTGCGGGTGTGAAGGTCGCTTCGCCCACACCGACGCCTAGACGCGCGAGGATGAACAGCACATAGCTGCCGGCGGCACCGGTTGCTGCCGTCAGTCCGCTCCACACCAGGAGTCCGATCCCGATGATCTTGGGACGGTTCTTCGTGTCGGCCAACCGGCCCAGCGGCAGTCCGGCGATCGCGTACACGAGGGTGAAGGCAGAGGTGATCAATCCCAATTGCAAGTCGCTGAGCGAGAACTCGTTCTTGATCGGCTCGGCGACGACCGAGGGGATCGCCCGATCGAAGAAGTTGAGCATGTTTGCGAGAAACAGTGCGACGAGTGTGCCGCCGAGAAGTTTGTCACGGGTTCCGACAGGGGCGCCGTCGACTGACGGCAGCGGCGGAGCGTCTCGTTGAATTGACATGGTTGTTCCACCCTTTTCGCGAGTGCTGAATGAATTGTGCTGGGGAGGGGCTCAGGACAGCGCGTCGGCGACGGCGTTGCCGATGGCCTGCATTCCGACTGCGGTGGGATGCAGTGGAACCGCCGGCTGGGTCGGGACGATTCCGGTGTAGAACGCGGTTGACGGATCCGTGCAGATGTCATGTCCGGCAGTGGCTTCGGTGATATCGATGTACTCGACGTCGTGACGGGCAGCGGTCGCTGCCATGACAGTGTTGCCGTAGTCGATCACACTCTGGAGATAGTCGGCGTCGCGCGGCCAGAACGGCTGGGTGCCGGGGCATCCGCCGGTGGCGATGTATGTCCCGTACCCGATCACGACGATGCGCGCCGATGGTGCACGGTCGCGAACCGATTCGATCATGGAACTCCAACCTGCGGAGGCATTTTCGATCATTTGTCGCTGTCGATCTACGCCACCCGCGGTGAACTTGTCACGGCAGGAGGTTCCGGTGGGTTCGGGAAGTGGATTGACACAGCTCAGAACTGTCGGGAACAACGAGATGTCGTTGGCGCCGATGGTGATGGTGACGAGGTCGGTGTCAGGACCCAATGCTGTTGCCTGCGGCGGTACTTGACCGGAGAACGTCGATTGTGCGGTGTCCGTGACGTTGGCGGATCGCGCCGACGAGCAGGTCACGTCCGTGAGTTGAGCGCCGAGTCTTTGCGCCACTACGGAAGGGTAGTTGTCGAGTGATCGTAGGCAGCCTGGGGACGACGAGTCCTGTGCGTTTACCAGCGGGCCGGCCGCCGCGGAATCGCCGAGCGCGACGTACTGGACAGCACTGTCAGACGTCTCGGCGCTCGATACGCCGGTCCCGATGGCGGCGATCGAACCGGCAGTGACGACGCCTGCCAGAAGGGCTGCGCTGCGCGTCTTCCACGTCACTCGAGGCTCCTATTGGTCGAAAGTGAGACTTCCAGTTACGCCACCGATTGTGAATTCGAGAGTGGCGTGGGTTACATAGTGATAGGAAAAAGGCAGGTCGACCTTGTGGTGGCAATTCAATTCTGTGGAGGGTTTTGTGTCTGGAAACAAAGATTTGCCGTTCGAGCCGATAGCGGTTGGTGGCAGATCTCTGGCCGATCGCTTGGCGCAACGCACCCATCCGCTGGTCATGGCGACGGTCGACCTGGTTCACCGCGACGTCACCTTCTACCGGTTGCTCCCAGACGAGGCGTTGCGTAACGACGTCACCACTATCGTGAGGCGAAACCTGGAACTGTTCATCTCGATGCTCCGGACGGGCGCAGATCTGGCGCCCGAGTTGCTCGCCGACATCAGCGAATCGGCTCGTCAACGGGCGCAGGAATTGGTTCCGCTCGGCGAGGTGCTGCGCGCATATCACCTGGCAGCAGGGTTGTGGTGGGAGACGATCAGCGAATGGGCAGTTCCGGAAGACGGTGTCGCACTTGCCCGCACCGGACGACTCTTGAATGCATACACCGCGGCCTCCACGTCCGCGGTTCTTGCCGGCTACGGTTCCGACCACGCCACCCAGACGGACGAGGATTCGGCGCGAAGGTCGCTGTTCGTAGCGCTTTCGACGGGTGTCGATGTGGATCGAGTCTCCGACGAGGTGGGGATCAGGTTGGCGCGCCTGTACTGGGTGGTGGCGCTGCACGTCGAGCGGAACGACGACGAGTCCTCGACCGAGGTGGACACTGCCGTCGCGGAGCGGAGAAAGGTGCGCCACCTGCAACGCGAGCTGGATCAGGTGGGGCGGGACAAAGCCCTCGGAGTGCTCGGGAGCAGTGGAGGAGCCGTGCTGATCCCTATTGTGGAATCGGAACCAGCAGGGGGAAACTGGGCGTCGAGCCCGCAGTACCTGACGCTGTGTCGACGGTTGGGGGACCTCGAGAAGGTGATCGGTGCATCCACAGTGGCCGCCGTACATCTCGCCGCACCGGTCGCAGTTCCTGCAGCCGTGACTCAGGCGCGCGAGGTGCTGGACGTCGCCCGAAAGTACGGACGTACCAGTGGCGTAGTCCGTCTCGAAGATCTTGCAGTCGAGTACCAATTGACGCGGCCCAGCGCTGCCCTACCGATACTGGCAGATGTGTTGTTGCCGTTGGAGTCCGATAGTGCGGTACTCGAGACGCTCGAATCTTTCATCGACTCCGGATTCGATCGAGCCGCCACCGCCCGGCAGCTACATGTACATCCGAACACAGTGGTGTACCGCCTACGAAAGGCAAGTTCTCTTACAGGACTTGATCTTTCGTCTCCGAAGGATCTCGTGCAAGTCGCCATGGCGCTGGGAGCGCGTCGCGCAATCGGAATGGAGGCGGACTCTTCCCGAATGTGATGCGTCTGCGGTTCTCGGTGAACGAGCCGGAGGGCTGGCGATCCGGCCGGGGCACATGGCCAGGCGCTGTATGCGGGGCCACCCATACACGGTTCGAGTGGTCCGCTCGTCGACGACCCGGCAGAGCTTGTCGGTTTCGCGAACCCTGAATTGATCTTCGACACCCTGGTCGGGATGGGGCGGGCGGGAACACCTGGATGCAACATCGTGATCTGTAACGACGAGTTGTTGCCGTTCAGCGTTGTCAACCTTCTCGGTGACGCTGCTGCTCAGATAGGTAATGCGGCGGGCGCGTAGATTCGAGATGCTGGTAGATGACGGTTTCGAACCCGAATTGTTGCCCAATATTTATGTTTAGTCTGTGTGACGGTCAGTGAACAGTAAATTTGAGTCAAATGATGCAACCGTGGCGAAATGTTCGCTACCGTGTGCTGGACAACCGACAATCTGGGGGTTCGGCTACATGGCAAATGTTCGCAGGTCTGTGACGAAGGGATTGATCGCTGCTTCGGTGATCGCCGCAGCTGGCGTGGGCCTTTCGCCGGCGACAGCGAGCGCCGACATCACACCGACCACGGTCGTCAACGGTATCTTGTCGACTGTCGGCGGCTGCCAGACGCCGGTGCGGTCTCTCATCCTTGCGTGCACGGGTGCTGAGACGCTGACGCGCCAGTCGCCCGTGCTGCTCGACCTCAACCCGGTGGGTACCAACATCGTCGTCTTGGGCGCCGGCCTCTTCGACGACGGCACGATGCGTCCGATGCTGGTCGACCGACTTCAGGCGGCGCTGCAGCTGGCTCGTCAGTACCCGCAGTCTCCGATCATCACGAGCGGTGGGGCCCCGAAGGCCGGAGTGACGGAAGCCAGGGCGATGCGCGAGTGGCTCGTCGCCAACGGCGTCGACCCGGGCCGGATCACCGAAGAAGGAACGTCGTGGTCCACGGTGGAGAACGCGCTCAACTCTGCGCGGATTCTCGCCGATCGAGGAGCAACGGGCGTGGTTGTGGTCTCGAGCGCCAATCACGTGGAACGCGCGATGGTGGACTTCCGGGTTGCAGTTCTCGGCCGGATCCCGGTCGCAGGCGTGATCGCTGCGACCTGACGCACCCAGCTGCCCATACAGTTCCGCGTACCGCCGGAATCACCCGGACGGTACGCGGAACTGTTTCTGGGTTGCTACTTTCGTCGTTGCAACTCGTCGTCACCTTCGGTCAGAAGCGCAAGTTCGGCATCGACGGTGTCGGAATCGATCTCACCGGGAACGGCGATCTTCGCCAGGAGTTGCTCGTCACCACTTTCCGTCCGAAGCGCCTTCTCCCTGATGAAGGCGATCGCGATCAGACTCAACAGAGCCAGGATTCCGGCGATGAGGAAGACCCGTGCGGTGGCATCGCCGTACGCAGCGCGGACCACATCCTGGATCGCTTCGGGTAGTTCGTTGAGGTTCGACAGCCCTGCGCCGGACTCTCCGGAGGCACTCAGATCGACCCCGATTGCGCTGAGGCCCTTGGTCGTCAGATCTGCAACGTGAGTGGAGAGCACTGCGCCGAGGACGGACACGCCTGCCGCGCCGCCGAGTGAGCGGAAGAACGAGACCGTCGAACTTGCGGTGCCGAGATCGCTAGGCGCGACGGTGTTCTGAACTGCGAGAACAAGATTCTGCATCACCATGCCCATCCCGGCGCCGAGCACGAAGAGGAACAGTCCGACCCAGAACATCGGCGTCGCGTGATCGATGGTCGAGAGGAGGAAGAAGCCTGCCGACATTGCGACGGCACCGGCGATCAGGAAGCCCTTCCAGCGCCCGAACTTCGTGATCATTGCCCCGGACAGGCCGGCGGAGAGCATGGAACCGATCACCATGGGCAGTGTCAGAAGACCTGCGGCAGTGGGAGAGTAGCCGCGGGCAATCTGGAAGTACTGACCCAAGAACACTGCTCCGCCGAACATTGCGACGCCGACGGCGATGCTTGCCAGCGTCGCCAGCGTGGTAGTCCGATCTCGGAAGAGGCGGAGCGGAATGATGGGTTCCTTGACCTTGCTTTCCACCCACAGTGCTGCGGCGAGCAGCACCACGCCGAGTCCGACGAGGAAGAACGACATCGCAGAAGCCCACTCGAAGTTCTTACCTGCCAAAGTGACCCAGATCAAAAGAGTGCTGACACCGGCGGCAATGAGGGTTGCACCGACGTAGTCGATGCTGACGTCCTTCTTGACGATCGGGAGGTTCAACGTACGCTGCACGACGATCAATGCGATGACTGCCAGCGGCACGCCGACGAAGAACGTCCAGCGCCAGCCGAGCCAACTAGTGTCCACGATCAGGCCGCCGATCAGTGGGCCGGCGACTGTCGCGACGGACATGACGGCTGCGATCGGTCCCTGGTATCGGCCACGCTCACGCGGGCTGAACATCGCCGCGATCACGATGATCACGAGGGCTTGCAAGCCGCCGAGGCCCAGTCCCTGAACAGCGCGGAAACCGATCAGCATGCCGACCGATTGCGACATGCCCGCAAGGATCGAGCCGATCGTGAACAGCGTGATGGACAGCTGGACCAATAGCTTCTTACTCACCAGATCCGAGAACTTGCCCCAAATGGGAGTTGTTGCGGTGGAAGCCAACAGCGTTGCCGTCACGACCCAGGTGTACTGATCCTGGGTGCCGTGTAGTTCGGTGATGATGGTGGGGAGTGCATTCGAGACGATCGTCGATGACAGGAATGCGACGAACATGCCGAGTAGGAGCCCGACAAGTGCCTCGATCTTCTGCTTGTGGGTCATCGGCGCATCGGTCGATGACTGAGATGGTGGAACGTCGGTAGACGTGAAAGAACTCATGAATGTCCTTGCATCGGAGAATGATTCGATCTGATCGTGCAGCGTCGGTCAGTGCGCCGCGTGGGACTCTGGGCAGGTCGAGCGTCGTAGTCGATCGAGTGCACATGCGACGTCGACGGCGTCCTCTTCGGTCCATCCGTCGAGATGGTCGATGAGTCGCTGCGCCTGGGCGCGGCGATGGAAGACCAGGGTCCGGACGCCGAGTGGAGTCAAGGACAGGAGCGTTGCCCGTCCGTCATCCGGGTCCGGTCGCCGCTGAATGTATCCACAAGATTCGGCGTGTGTGATCTGTCTGCTCAGTGTCGAGACTGTCACTCTCAACTTTTCCGCCAGATCCGTCGATCTCGTGGAATCTGCGGCCGACAACTGCGAGAGGAGGGCGCCCAGTGGGTCCGGCAACATGTCGGGGGACAGTTGGCGTGAGCCGGTCGACGAAACCTCGCGGTGGCGCCGGACGAGGGCGCGAAGGTTGTCGAGGATTGCCTCGGCACTGTCGTGAGTGATCACGGCCACCTCCTCGAATAGTTGATATTTGCAACTATAGATCAAGTTGGTTGCACTGCACAACTACTTTGTTGTCAGTCCTCGGAACTGCCCAGTCGGTGCAGCAAGGCCGTCAGCGTAGTGATGTCGTCAGTTTCCCATTTTGCGAGTCGGGCGCGCCAACGATCGATCTGATGATTGCGGATCGTCGTGAGCTTCGTCCGAGCCTCAGGGGTCAGGGTCACCAGCTTCGCGCGAGCGTCGTCGGGGTCGGGGATCCGTTCCACCAGGCCGAGCCGAGCTGCGGCATCAATTTGCCTGGTCAGGGTGGACTTCTCGATATCGAGCGTGGAGATCAAGTCAGACATCCGCACGGCATCGGAACGGTTCAGGATGACAAGAACCGGGTAGAGCGCCGGATCGAGTTTGGGATGAATTGCACGCGCATAGGTGCGCGCCTGGGCGCGTCCTCGTTGCCACATGTCGGCAAGTTCCATCTCCAGGCCCGTGATCGGATCTGAAACCACTGTCGTTCCCCTTTGGTGCGATTCGTTCGGTGTTCATCAAACCAGAAGGGGGGCCGGAGTGATTTGGGTGAAGTCACGCTGAGCGAAAGGTACGTTCGGCGTACTGAAGGCGCTGAACGTACCTTTCGCTCGGAAGGCGGGGGCTCAAGCCACCGCATACGCCCGCACGCACGTGTTCAGGTCGCGGGTGAGATCAGCCGCTGTACTGGTCGGAGAACCGAATTTCACGACGGACCCGTCGCTCCCGTGGAACAACAGCGTCGGAAACGAAGTAGCACCGAGTCTGCGTGCACGGGCGAAATCCGCGCGGGCGGCGTCCTTCGAAGCGGCGGTGAACAGGGAAGACACTGCGGCAGATGGGTCGAGTCCGAGCGATTTCGCCACGGCTCGGTAGGTCTCGGGATCGGAGAGACTGCGGCCGTCTCGGTAGAACGCGATCTGCATGGCCTCCGCGATGTCGAGTGCGCGTGTCGGATCTTGCTCGCGCAGCGCGGCGAGTCCGATCGCTGCATCCGTCGAATCCATGACGAACCGCCCGTCAGTCACCAGTTGTGAATATCCGTCACCGAAGACAGCGCCCGTCTGGGCTGCGATGGTGGCGTTGGCTGATTTCAGGTACGGAGCCGAAGACATGGGTGCGACGCGCTCACCGGTGAACAGCCCGCCGCTGACCACGGACAAGTCGATGGAATCGGCATTTTGACGGACGAGTTCCGTCAACGCCGGGCCGAAGCCGAAACACCACCCGCAATAGGCGTCGAAGACGTAGGTGAGTTGCGTTTTGCCTGCTGTTTTCGAGCCTGTTGGTTGCATTGTTGGTTCCTATCCGAGCGCGAACTGATTGATACTCTGACGGTATGTCGCATTCGGGTATTCGGTCACGGTGAAGATGAGTCCCGAACTAGTGAAAAACAGACAAGTACCCGTCCGGGACGTCGGGTACGCGTCTTCGGTGGCTGACGCGACCGAGATCGAAGTACTCAGCCTGGACACCATTCGCATCAACGGGGGTAGTGCAGAGTTCGTCGGACCCCAACGCCCGCAGTTTCACTTACTCGCACTGGTGACCGAGGGTTCGGCACTACACACCATCGACTTCGTCAACTACGCGGTGAGCCCGGGGACCGTGTTCTGGGTCAGACCGGGGCAGGTGCAACAGTGGGGGCGAATCCAGGATTTCGAGGCGATGGTCGTTCTGTTCACACCCTCGTCGCTCGATGCCGTCAGCCAGCAGTTGTTGGACGGGAACGCTCACAGTCGGCAGGCAGCGTGGCAGTTGTCCGGCGAGAACCTCGAGACCATCAGCACAGGTATGAAACACCTGAACCTGAACTACGGCTGCCCGGATACTTCCGCGCCCGTCGTTCGCGCGGCCATTCTGCGGCACACGCTGACGGCAATTCTGTTGAAACTGACCCACCTCGGTAGACAGGAACAGAGTTCCGTGCTGGCACACAATGACGTGTTCGAAAGGTTTCATGCCGTTGTCGAACGTGACTTCGCCACGGTCCGTTCGGTTTCGGAGTACGCCAACAAGATCGGGTACTCCGAGAAGACTGTATTGCGAGCTACCCGAGCTGCTGCCGGAATGACGGCAAAGCAGTACATCGATCAGCGTGTGGTGCTCGAAGCGAAACGTCTGCTGTCTTTCGGCACGGACACGGTCACCCAGGTGGCGTCGAAGCTGGGGTTCGACGATTCTGCGAACTTCACAAAGTTCTTCGCCACCCGGGTGGGTGTTTCTCCGCTGACCTTCCGTCAGGACGTCAGAGCGCGCTGAACGCCGCCCATCGCGCGTCGGCGCTGTCGAGGGTTCCGATGCTGTTCTGCCCCTTGCCATGTGCGATGCCGTCCAGATCCTGGATGATCCAGTAGATGGCAAAAGGGTGGCTGCCGAACCAGAGATCACCGCTGACGTCCAATGCGTGCGCCGGATCGGGTGTCAGGTTGTCGAACAGTGGAGTGTTTCGCACGATAGATGCGTCGTACTGCTGCCCGGAAAGTACGGCGACGGTCTGCGCCGCATGCTCGGGTAGGAGTTCAGGTGAGACGGGCGAAATCGTGCCGGTGTCTTGATTGTTGGTCGCGTTGACTTCCGATACCGGCCTGGTGAATCCGGCCTCGGTGACGAGTGTGGAGATGGGAGTGGTCGGTGGCACGGTGAACAGGTTTCCGCTGTAGCCGAGAAGGATCGCAAGGCTCTGGCCGGCAGACGCGGACTTGACGTCTTCGAGGCTGGATTCCAGCTTTCCGATCATGGCGGTTGCTTCGCTGCCTCGATCGAGCTGTGCCCCAGCTTGTTCGAGCACGTCACGCCACGGCGCCGAGTACGGGAGGACCAAGGTTGGCGCCACGGAATTGATCTGTGCGAACAGGCTCGGTAGTGGACCGGCATTGCTCATCAGGATCTCATCGGGTTCGACGGACGCGATCTCTTCGACGGCGGGGTTGGCGAAGAAAGTCGGCTTGTCGAGAACTTCGACGCCCTGCTCGCGCAGAATCGTTTTGGCGACGTCCGATCGCAGGGTGCTGTAGACGACGGTGGGCTTCACGCCGAGTGCGAGTGCACTCAGCCCCGCGTACTCGTCGAGCGCGAGAATGCGCTGCGGTGAGGCCGGAACTTCGACGGTGCCGAGTTCGTGTGTGACGGAGCGAGTTGCAGAAGCGGTTTCGGACTCGGCGGAGCTGCTGCACGCGCTTGCGCCGGCAACGGTGAGGAGAAGCGCCGAGACGATGCCGAATGCGGTTCGGGTGGTGAACATCTGAGGTCAACGATCCATTCGTGGGAAGAAGAAGGACAGGAGGGTGCCGGCCAGCAGTAGGCCAGAGCAGACGAAGAGGGCTTGGGAGTATCCGGAAACCAGTGCTTCGGTCGGTGCGCTGTCCGAGTGCGCCGTCGAGGAAGCGGCGACGCTCACGAGAACGGCTAGTCCGAGTGAACCGCCGATCTGACGCGATGTGCTCAGTAGCCCTGATGCCATGCCGACTTCTTCTGGGGGAGCGTCGGCGGTGGCGATGTTACTGAGCGGCATGAACGACAGACCGATGCCGATGCTCACCAGAAGCGAAGGCACCAGGATGACGGCCCAGAAGGAACTGTCTAGGTTCATCGTCGAAAAGATGAAAGTTCCGATTGCGGCGACTGCTGTTCCGATTACGAGCAGCGGCCGAACTCCGTAGCGCGGAAGGAGTTTGGTGGACGCGAGGATGCCGATTACCAGGCCGAAACAGAAGGGCAGGAATGCCAGGCCGGTGGTGGTCGGTGAATAGCGCAGTCCACGTTGCAGGAAGAGCGAGACGAAGAAGAACGCGCTGAACTGTGCCGCACATACCAGGCACATGATGGCGTTGGCCAGTCCGATTCGGGGTCGAAGCAGAGTGGACAGTCGTACCAGTGGTGTGGCGCAGCGGCTTTCGATCACAACGAAGGCGGTCAGCAGGGCGATCGTGAGCGCGAATCCACCCAGCACGTAACCCGAAGTCCAGGAATGTGATTCAGTGGTAATCACTGTGCCGACAAGGGCGGTGATTCCGGCCGTCGCCAAAATGGCGCCGGGGAGATCGAGGGAGCCGCCGCTAGCGGCTTGGCCGGCCGGCAGGCCACGGGCACCGGCAACTGCGGCGATCAGGGACACCGGTGCGCCGGCGAACATCACCCATCGCCAACTGAGCCCTTCGGTCAAAATGCCGCTCAGGACGACACCGAGTGCGCCGCCCAGTGCTGATGACATTGCGCCGATGCCGAACGCCTTGGCCCTGGCGCGTCCGGTGGGAAAGGCCTGACTGAGGGCGGCGAGCCCGGCCGGCGCGATCAGTGCAGCGCCGACGCCTTGAAGCGCCCGAGCTCCGACAAGCATTTCGGCGGACACGGAGAAGGTGCCGACGATGCTGACGAGGGCGAACAGCAGAAGCCCGGAAACCAGAACTCGACGAGTGCCCATCACGTCGCACAGACGACCGCCGAGAAGCAGCAGTCCGCCGAAGGCGAGGGCGTACGCGTTGACGACCCAGGACAACCCGGCGTCGGAAAAGTTCAGCGATTCCTGGATGTCGGGCAGTGCGACGTTGATGACCGACATGTCGAAGGCCACCAGGAACTGCGCTGCCGCGGCGGCGGTGAGGACCAGAGCCGGCGCGGCTACCGCTCGAGTTGTTGTTGTCATTGCAGGTGCCTAATTTGTATACGCGTTCTCATAAGTAGTTAGGTTTACCTTGCTTGCTGCTGAGATGCAAGGGGTTCCCCGGGTGAGAGCGTCGTAGCGGGAACGCGCAGAATCGACGGATGGCCGAAAAGATGGAACCGAGATCACCGCGGCTCGGACGTCCCCCGACGATCACGTCGGAGCAGATAGTCGACGAGGCGAAACGGCAACTTCAGACCGGCGGCGCCGACGCGTTGAGCATGCGAGCGTTGGCGAAGTCGCTCGGCACCACGCCGATGGCCCTGTACCGGCACGTGGGCGACAAGGAACAGCTGATCAGCGCGGTGCTCGATGTGTATTCACAAGATCTCGGCGCGCTGGTTCTGCCGCAGGATCAGGTCGATCGGCTTCGCACGATCTTCACCGCGATCTTCGAAAAGCTGGCATCGGAGCGCTGGATCATCGAGTTGCTTCAGCGCGGTGGCCGTGGTGGGAGCGGTGCCGTGGTTTTGGTTGACCGGGCCATGGCCGCGTGTGTCGAACTCGGTATGTCGCCGCGTCGCGCTCTGCTGGTCTATCGAGCGCTGTGGAACTACACACTCGGCGCACTGCTCAACATCTACGACACCACGACGCGGCCGGAAGGCAGTGTGTCGCCTCTTGCGGTCAAGATCCGAGAAATCGGCCCCGAGAAACTGCCGGTACTCAGTGAGGTGCTCGAGGACTGGCCGGGAGGGACGACGACTGAGAGTTACTTGGAAGGACTGGAAGTCTTGATCAGCGGATACATGAATTCCGGCTGAGAGTGTTTACAGCAGCCCGTGCCGCGGTGGGATTGTCCCGGACAGTGTCCAGCGGCCGATGTGTTGGACCTTCCACCTCGTCGGATCGTGCAGGGTGTGCGTGCGCGCGTCACGCCAGAACCGCGAGAGGTTCGCCGATTCGCCTGCGCTTCTGGTGCCACCGATCTCGAACAGCGTGCTCGTAGCCGCCAACGACGCCCTGGCGCCGACAACCTTGGCAGTTGCGGCGTCGATGGATGCTAGGGCAGTGGAGTTCTCGGTGGGATCACGACGCGCCACGTCGATCGATCGCGCTGCTTCCGCCAAGAGGGATCGGGCAGCGCGAACCTCGATGGCCGCTTCACCGGCGAGTTGCACGAGCAGTGGATCCTCTACCGCCGTATCGACTTTCGCCTCGAAGAACGGACGCGCTTTTGCAGCGAGTTCGACGGATTCACGCAGTGCAGCCGACGCGATGCCGGTGTCGATCGCGGCGTGCAGGATCTGGGCCTGTGCCCCGTAGGTGGTCGGGTGAGTGAAGAGCGACGTGAAGGGTACGACGTTGAACCGCGGCACCGAAACGGATTCCAGGGTCACGGTTCCGCTTGCAGTTGTCTTCTGCCCCATACCGTCCCAGTCGTCGACGATCGACAGTCCGGGAGTATTCCGGGGTAGGTAGACCGCGGATTTCACTTGTGCGCCGGTCTCTGTGAGCTGATCCGTATTGGCGGCACGCACTACTATCCAATCGGCGAAGAGCGCTCCCGTGCAATAGAATTTGCGACCTTCGAGCACAAAGTCTTCCCCGTCTGGGGTGAGTGTGGTGCCGTCGATGTCGATGGTCTTGTTGCCGCGCTCGCTCTGGGCGTTGGCGAACTGCTTGCCCGACAATGCCTCGGCGTAGAAGAACTGCTTCTGCTCCTTGGACCCTTGGTGCCGGAGCGCTTCCAGGAACGTGAAGTGGCTGTGCGGAATCTGCGCGATGCTGGGATCGCCCTCGGCGAGTAGACGGAAGACCTCGGCCAACGTCTCGGTGCTCGCGTCGATGCCACCGAACTCCTTCGGCACCGAGAGTCCGAGCAGACCGGACCGCGCCAGGGTGCGAACCTCGTCGTGGGGAAGGAGGCGCTGCGCATCGCGGACGCCGGCACCTGCTGCGAACTCGTCGGACAGCTGTGACGCTACCGAGAGCGCCTCGTCTTCACTGGTGATGCGGTGCGCGATCCCCTGAATGTCCACAGCAGTCATGCTGCCACCGTTTCACAGTCGCAGCACCCACCCAACACTTACAACCTGTGTGATCGCTACCCTGGAAACCTCTGGGAACTGCATGTTTGCTGGGTTTCATGTCTACTGAACGTATCGCCGACGAGATCAAGTTCGCCTACTGGGTGCCCAATGTCAGTGGTGGTCTGGTCACCTCCGACATCGAGCAGCGGACCAGCTGGGACTACGAGTACAACAAGAAGCTGGCGCAGACCGCGGAGAACAACGGCTTCGAGTACGCCCTGAGCCAGGTTCGTTACGAGGCGAGCTACGGGGCGGAATTCCAGCACGAATCCACGAGCTTCAGCCTTGCGCTTCTCCTGGCCACCGAGAAGCTCAAGGTCATCGCTGCGGTGCATCCCGGACTCTGGCAGCCGGCAGTGTTGGCGAAGCTGGGCGCTACCGCCGACCACCTGTCGAACGGTCGTTTTGCCGTCAACGTCGTCAGTGGTTGGTTCAAGGACGAGTTCACTCATCTGGGCGAGCCGTGGCTCGAGCACGACGAGCGCTATCGGCGTAGCGCCGAGTTCCTTCAAGTTCTTCGAAAGATCTGGACCGAGGACGACGTCGATTTCCGAGGCGACTTCTACCGCATCCACGACTTCACGTTGAAGCCGAAGCCTCTGAACACTCCGGAGCGTCCCAATCCCGAACTGTTCCAAGGTGGTAACTCGGCGGCAGCCCGTGAGAACGCGGGCCGGTATTCGGATTGGTACTTCAGTAACGGCAAGGACTACGACGGAGTCACCGAACAGTTGGTCGACGTTCGCCGGGTTGCTCGTGAGAACGATCGGGAGGTCAAGTTCGGGCTCAACGGATTCATCATCGCCCGCGACACCGAGGCGGAAGCAAAAGACACACTGCGCGAGATCATCGCCAAGGCCAACCGCCCTGCGGTCGAGGGATTCAAGAATGCAGTCCAACAGGCCGGCGCGTCGACCGCGTCCAAGGACGGGATGTGGGCGGATTCGACGTTCGAGGACTTGGTTCAGTACAACGACGGCTTCCGCTCACAACTGATCGGCACGCCGGAACAGATCGCCCATCGGATCGTCGAATATCGCCGTCGCGGTGTTGATCTGATTCTCGGCGGATTCCTGCACTTCCAGGAGGAGATCGAGTACTTCGGGGCCAAGGTGCTTCCGCTGGTTCGTGAACTCGAAGCAGCCGACAGTGACGAGCAGGTGCTCGTCACCGCCGGCTGATTGCCTGATCTCTCAGGACTTCGCGTGGCGTTTCGCCAGCATCCAACGTGAGATCTTCATGTCCCGAGCTTTTCGCTCGATGGTCAGCAGGTCCAGCGGAGCGCTGAACTTCTGAACGGCCAGTGATTTCACACTGCTGAACTCACGCAGCCCGTCAGCTCCGTGGATACGGCCGAATCCGGAATCGCCGACCCCGCCGAATGGCAGGGCGGCGATTCCGGCGAATCCGAGAACCGAATTGACCGTGACGACACCGCATTCGAGCTTCTCGGCAATCGCTCGGCCCTTCGACGAACTCTTGGTGAACACCGAGGCGCCCAAGCCGTACTTCGACGCGTTGGCACGCTCGATACCCTCATTCATGTCGGCGACCTTGTTCACCACGACGCTCGGGCCGAACGTTTCCTCGGTGATCGCCGTGGAATCCTCCGGAACATCCGTCAGGATGATCGGATCGATGAACGGACCGTTGAAAGAATCAAGTCCGCCGAGTACAGCTTTCGCGCCGCGACTGAGAGCGTCTTCGATCTGGCCCCGGACTATCGCGGTCTGCTTTCCCAGCGTCATCGGCCCATAGGTCGAACTGTCGGTGGCGCCGGCGTGGGCGTCCCGTAGCGCGGCCGTGAGCTTGGACAGGAAGGCGTCGTACACGGGCGCTGCGACGTAGATTCGCTCGACGCCGGCGCAGGTTTGCCCGCCGTTGCCCACCGCCCCGAACGCGGCGAAGCTCACGGCCGCATCGAGATTAGCGTCGGAGTCCACCAGCATGGCATCCTTGCCGCCGCATTCGGCGACCAGGGGAGTGAGGGTGTCCGCGCAGGCGGCCATCACGCGCTTTGCGGTAGCCGTCGAGCCCGTGAATGCAATCTTGTCGACACCGGACGAACACAGAAGTGCACCGGTTTTGCCGTCACCGGTAATGGTCTGCAGGACAGGGTGTCCAGGTGCCGCGATGTTCCACAACCGGGCCAATTCGACGCCGACTCCTGGTGAAAGTTCGCTCGGTTTGAACACAACGGAGTTACCGGCGGCCAGTGCGTAGCCGATCGACCCCATCGGTGTGTACAGCGGATAGTTCCAGGGGCCGATCACGCCGACAACACCCATCGGCCGGTAGCCGACGGATGCAGACTGGTTGGCGCTGATCAGTCCTGCACCGACGCGTCTGCGGCGCAACACTTTCTGGGCGTTGCGTGCCGCCCAGTCGAGATGTTCGACGGCCAGCATGACTTCGAGAAGGGCGTCGTCGCTGGGTTTTCCGGTCTCGGCGGAAATGATCGCCGCCATCGATTCGGCGTGAGTGGCGATCGCGGCACGGAAATTGCCGAGCACCTTCCGGCGGCCTTGGAATCCGAGTTGATCCCACCACTTCGACGCCGTGCGTGCTGCGGCGACCGCTTTCTCGATCTCTTGCTGATCTGCAATGGGGTGCTGCGCGACCACGGAATCGTTGCGAGGGTCGAGGCTCGCGAAGGTGTGATCGTCCGATTTCGGATCTGTCGACGTGGACGTGCTCTGGCGGCCGAGCTGTTCTGTCATGTTCTTCAGATCCTCCACATGTCGGTGCATCACATATATGTGATGTGATTTACTGTGCTGGTAGTCACAGTATGCGTCGGACCGAGCTCCGACAAGCCTCCAGCCTCATCTCACTCGGGAGTTTTCGATGTACATGGATTTCACGCAGGAGCAGTCTGATTTCGCCAAGTCGGTAGCGGCGTTCTGCAAGAAGGAAAGTGGGACCCGCGAGCAGCGAGATCTGCTGACCGATCACGGCGCCCACAATCACAACCAGGCGTTCTACGAGAAGATGGCGGAATTGGGATGGCTCGGGCTGACCGTCCCGGAGGAGTACGGGGGATCGGCCGGAAGCACGGTCGACCTATGCATCTTTCTGGAGGAAGCCGCCAAGGGCATGGCACCGATCGGTGGACTCGGCCCGACCGTCATCACCGGGGCCGCATACGAGAAGTTCGGCAGCCCAGCCCAGAAGGAGGCAGTGCTCGGCGGGATCGTCCGTGGCGCGTCTCAGTCGATCTCGATGTCCGAACCCGAAGCAGGCTCCGACGTGGGAAATCTGAGTTGCCGCGCCGAGAAGGTCGACGGTGGGTGGCTGATCAACGGCCAGAAGACGTGGTGTTCCAACGCGCACTTCGCCGAGAACATCCTTCTGGTGGCTCGCACATCCCGAGGTGAAGGCAAGCACGAGGGCTTGACCATGTTCCATGTCCCGGCCGACATCTCCGGATTGAAGATCAGTGGGATCGACACCATGGGCGGCAAGGAGGTCAACGATCTCTACTTCACCGATACATTCCTGCCCGAGGACGCGGTGGTCGGGGGAGTCGGCAACGGCTGGCGTCAACTCATGGCCGGACTCAACATCGAACGCCTCATCCTCGCGGCAATGATGCTCGGGACCGCACAGCGCGCTTTCGACGACACCCTCGAATTCGTCACCACGCGTAAGCAGTTCGGCCGTCCGGTCGGATCGTTTCAAGCACTTCGCCACAGGATCGCGGATCTCGCCACGGAGATCGAATGCGGCCGTCTGTTGGTCTACAGCGTGGCCAGGATGGTCGACGCCAACCCGACGAAGATGTTCCCGCGGGAAGCGTCGATGGCCAAGCTCAAGCTGACCGAGACTGCCAAGAAGGTCGCGCTCGAGGGGATGCAGATGATGGGTGGGTACGGTTACGCGACTGAGTTCGACATGGAGCATCATGTGCGAAAGACTCTTGTGTCCTCCATTTATGGTGGTACCAACGAGATTCAGCGAGACATCATCGGCAAAACGTACGGACTGTGAGGATCGGTTGTGGCAACGTCTGCACGCACTCGGAGAGCGACATCTGAGCTGAGGAGACGGCCACAGTTGTCGGAGGACGTGGCCAATCACGTTCGCAACCTGATCATGTCCGGCTCGGTCCGTCCGGGCGAGTTCGTCAGGCTGGACGAAACCGCAGCCGACCTCGGGGTCAGCGTCACGCCGGTGCGAGAAGCCCTCGTCGCATTACGCGGCGAGGGGATGGTCGAGTTGGTTCCGCATCGCGGCTATCTCGTCTCGCCCCTCAGTCGCCAGGACATCGAAGACATCTTCTGGTTGCAGGGGCAGATCGCGGTCAAGCTGGCTTTGCGGGCGATGGACAGAATCACCGCTGATCAACTGGTGGAACTCTCGGAACTCAATGCCGATTTGCGAGCGGCGGTCGACGCCTCGGATGCAGCTGCGATCGAGCAGTGCGAATTCGAGTTCCACCGCCTGATCAACCGAGCCGCAGGCGGAGCGAAACTGGCGTGGTTCCTGTTCGGCGCGATTCGGTACACCCCTGCTCGTCTCTACGCGACAGATCCCGGCTGGGGTGAGCTTGCGGTATCGAGTCACGACAGCCTGATCGAAGCGTTCGAAAAAGGTGATCGTGAGCAGGTCGACGCGCAGATGGGTCTGCAGTTCTCCGACGGCGCTGCCCGACTGCTGGCGCACCTCGACAACATCGGTATCTGGGACTGAATCAGGAGCTCAAGACGGCGGTAGGGCGGGTGCGAGCAGGATCGCCGCACACTCGGCGACCAGCTCTTCTTCCGTCACGTCGATGTACCCGTCGAGCCATGCACTGAGGGTCTGTGCCAGGCCGCCGACCAGGAATGTTGCCGTCAGGGTCAGATGACCGCTGTCGTTCAATCGGTAGAAGGTCTTGGCGTTGGCAGCCAGGAGACCGATGAATATCGTCGTCGACGCTTGGCGTTTCTCGGCCAGGACAGGGCTCGTCAGGGCGCTGGAGAACAGTAGACGTCCGCGACGGGGATCGTTCGCGATAGTGCGGACGATGTTCGCGATTCCGGCGAGCGCCTTGCCGCGTTCGGTCTCGGCGGCGTCCACCGCGGCCTGGGTTGAAACGGCGATGTCCGTGATGACGGTGTCGTAGACGGCCGACATCAATGCATCACGATCGGTGAAGCTCTCGTAGAAGTACCTCGCCGCTACACCGGCCTGCTTGCACACTCCGCGGACCGTCAGTTCGGGTTCGGCCGACCCCATGAGTTCCAGACCGGCCTCGATCAGCATCTCCCGTCGTTGGGCTACGCGGAGCGCGCCGTCGACGCCACCGTACGAACGCGGTTGGTCATTCATGAAGACCATCTTTGCATCCCGAGATTGCTTGACATCTCGGCATTTCAGCGTTTCACTCATCTGAGAACGTGCGTTCGCAGATATGACTTCGAAGGGGTTCTGCCATGACGGTGAGTAGGGATTCGACGGGCGGGCTCGGGGAAACCGAGGCAGTCGGCGGTATCGAAGCGGTCGGCACCAAAGCGATCGACATCGATGCGGAAGTCGAAAAGGCGATGTCCGGTCTCGGACTGTTGGCCGCCGGTGCGAACGTCATCATGCAGTTGGCGCGTCCGGCGGTGGGGTACGGCGTGTATGAGAGCAAGGTCGAGACAGGCCGGTTGGACCGACACCCGGTGAAGCGAACCCGGACGACGCTGACGTATCTCGCGGTCGCGAGCCTGGCGACGGAGGAAGAAAAGAAGCTGTACCGACGCGCAGTCAACGGCTCGCACAAGCACGTTCGCTCCGATGAGAACAGTGCGGTCGAGTACAACGCGTTCGATCCGGAACTGCAGTTGTGGGTGGCCGCCTGCCTGTACCGAGGCTTCGAGGATGTGTACAAAATTCTGTACGGCGATCTCGATCCGATGACCCGGGACGCGTTCTATCAGCGCAGCGCCACGTTCGGCACGACCCTTCAGATGCGACGCGACATGTGGCCGGCGGACCGGGATGCGTTCGAGGTCTACTGGAACGAGAACCTCGGCAAGGTTGCCATCGACGAGACGATTCGTGAGCATCTGTACGGAATCGCGTCGGCGACATTCACGCCGAAGTTGTTGCATCCTGTGGTCGGCCCGTTCAATCGATTTCTCACCACCGGGTTCCTTCCCCAGGCCTTTCGCGACGAAATGCGGCTTCCGTGGTCAGTGCGTCGGCAGCGCAACTTCGACCGATCCATGCGTGTCGCCGCGCTGGTCAATCGGTTCAGTCCGAAGATTCTGCGGATGTTCCCCTACAACTTCTATCTCTGGGATCTGCGTCGGCGGATCGCCAAGGGAATCCCGTTGGTCTGAGCCGACTCTGGGACTTGAAGTGATTGACACCACAGGCAAACCGGACACATACTCAACATAGTTGAAGTTGACGTCAAGTTTCATCATTCCTGTGGAGGCTGTCAGTGGCGAACATCGAAGGCGTATGTGACCAGCGATTCTCTGGCTTGAAGGAGGCGCTGGCACGCAATCTCGATTCCGGCGAGGACGTCGGGGCAGCGATCGCACTGACGATCGACGGCGAATCCGTCGTCGACATGTGGGGCGGTTGGGTCGACGTCGAGCACACCGCTCCTTGGGTCCGCGACACCGTCACCAACGTCTGGTCCTGCAGCAAGACCGTGACCGCACTGGCCGCGCTGATGCTCGTCGACCGCGGCTTGCTGGATCTCGACGCCTCTGTCGCGCAGTACTGGCCCGAGTTCGCCGCAGCAGGCAAGGATCGTATTCAGGTCCGGCAACTGCTGTCTCACACGTCGGGTGTGTCGGGGTGGGATCAACCCTTCACCTTGGAGAACATCTGCGACGACGAGTACGCCACGGCCCGGTTGGCGACCCAAGCTCCCTGGTGGGAACCGGGTACGGCATCCGGATATCACGCCCTCAATTACGGTCACTTGATCGGTGAGGTCGTCAGGCGCATCGACGGACGGACCCTCGGCCACTTCATCGACGAGGAAATAGCCGGTCCACTCGATGCTGATTTCCGCCTGGGCTTGCCGAAGTCCGAGTACGGGCGAGTCTCGAATGTCATTGCGCCACCGCCGTTGCCGATCGACATCGAGGCACTCGGGATGGACAACATCATGGTGAAGACCTTCACCGCACCGCCGGCTGACGCGACTGATTCATGGACCGACGGGTGGCGCGACGCCGAGATCGGCGCGGCCAACGGTCATTCGAATGCGAGGGCGCTCGCACGCATCCAGTCGGTGATCGCATGCGGTGGCAAGGTCGGTGACGTCCGTCTGTTGTCGGAGGAGACGATTGACAAGATCTTCGAGGAGCAGTCGTACGGAGTCGACCTCGTCCTCGGTGTGCCGGTCCGGTTCGGCGTCGGATTCGGCTTGCCGACGCCCGAGTCCGTCCCGTTCATTCCGGAGGGGCGGATCTGTTTCTGGGGTGGTTGGGGTGGCTCGCAGATCATCATCGACACCGACAAGCGCATGACGTTCTCGTACGTGATGAACAAGATGGGTCCGGGTCTGCTCGGTTCGGAGCGATCGGCGCAGTACGTAGCGGCGGCCTTTGGCGCCCTGAGTTGATCGGCGTGACAGTGAGCGCGATGCCATGGCCAAATCCTTGCTGAGCAATAGCCGAACCTCGCCGGTTCGCGCCTTGTGGCCAAGTCGGCATAATGTTGGTTTGCCCGTCGTGGCTGACTATGCTGCCGGTTATGCCAGTATGCTCCGGGGGGAAATCAGCTTGTCTGCTAAGTCGAAGTAGGCCCGAAAGTTGTAGCCCCGCATCGGCTGACGGGCGATGAACCGTCTCGTCGAAGTCGTCCTGCGCTGGTGGCGGTTGCCGGACCAGTTTTACAGTTTCAGTCGCTACCTCGAGGACCGTGGGCTCTTGGCTTCTCGCCGGGTGCTGGTCGGCGGAACTGCGTTCTGGATGGGGTTGGTGTTGCTGTCGGCGCGATTCAGTGACGCGGGTCCGGAAAGTACGTTCTCGCGAGCGGTCAATCTGACGGTCATCGTGCTGTGCCTCGCCGCGGCACTCATCTGGTGGTTGTTTCCGCCGACGCGGTTGTGGTCGTACATTTTTGTAGTGGGTTCCGACATTGCGATTGCGGCGGCGGCGGCAACCGATTCGGAGCCGCTGGGCAGATTGATCGCGTGTGTCGTGTTTGCGTCGATCGGCGGATACATTGCCTTCTTTCATGATCCGAAACTGCAAGCAGGACACATGATCTTCGCTTCGGTCATTACAGTGTTTTCGGGGTGGACTCTGTTGTTCGGGCCAACGGCCGACGTCGGGCTGGGGCTGGCGAAGATATCGGTTGTGTTGGCCACGATCATCGTGATTCCCGTTGTGTCGCAAATCGTTCTAGCGGTTCTGGGTTCGGACGCCACCACTTCCGATATCGACCCGTTGACCGGTCTGCTCAACCGTCGCGGATTGGCCCGTCGGGTGAACGACTTGATGGGCGCTCCGGCCACCGAAGCGGACGCACTACTCGTAGTGGTGATCGACCTCGACCGATTCAAGACGATCAACGACGTTCACGGCCATGACGTCGGAGACAGCACGATCATGCGAACTGCACTGCGCATCCGTTTGTGGGCCACCCAGTCCGCCTTGACAGCTCGTATGGGCGGTGACGAGTTCGTCGTGGTCGAGCGGGTGCCGGTCAGCGTGATAGCCAGGTTGGAAGAACAGATCCGCTCGGCGATGGACGGCGCGACCGATGATCCGCCAACGAGTGCCAGTGTCGGAATGGCGGTCCGCGCCGCGCCACGGAATTCGGACGAGTCGGTCGGCGAAGCCTTTGCCGAACTCTTCCGTGTTGCAGATTCGGCGATGTACGAAGCGAAGCGGCAAGGTGGCAACCAGGTTCGCGTGAGCCTGGTCTGATGCGAGAGCTCAGTCGGCGAAGCTCAGACCACGTTCGGCGAGTGCTTCGCGCAGAATCCTCAGGGCTTTCGGACCCATCCCGTGCAAGGTGCCGAGTTCTTTCTCGGACACGGACGTCAGTTGTGCGAGGCGGGTGTAACCCGCGCCGATCAGCGCCCGCTGGGCGGGAGCGCTCGTTTTCGGGAAGTCGGTTTCCACTGTGTCCGGATCCGGTTCTGTCACTGGCCAACTCCTCGGTGTGGGTTTTCCACAGTTTAGCGAGCGTCGTGAACGATTTCGGGTCTGTCGACTTTGTCGAGCGTTCGCGGAAGCGCGCGACCGGCCACGGCAATGCCGATGATCGAGATAGCGGCGAAGGTGAAGAGAAGCAATTGTGCAGAACGAAGCGTCGACGGTTCGCCGATGTTCACCAGCACTCCGGCCAGAGCTGCGCCGAAGGCATTGGCGATCAACTGCACGGTGTTGATGGCAGCCGAGGCCCGCGCACCTTCCCCGGGATCTGCAACAGAGGTCATCGCACCGACTGCAAGATGAGGCCAGGCGATGCCGATTCCGACGCCGGCGACCAGCAGTCCGATCACCCACGCGACCATCGCGCCGGCGCCGGCGTGCTCGGTGAGAAATGCTGCCATGATGCCCAACCCGATCGCGACGAGGATCGGACCGCTGACAACGATTCGTCGCACGATACGAGGGGTGGTGGCCGAGGCGCTCGGGATTTCGCCGAGAGTCCATCCCAGAGCGAGTGCGGCGCCGAGGAATCCGGCGGCGAGCGGTGCCAGTCCGGCAAGTCGTTGGCCGAAGAGTGGAATGAACGTCTCGACGGTCGACGCGACGGCGAGGACGACGATGGTCAGGTACACCCATTTGAGAGACGACGCGTTGAACGTCGACGATGGCAGTACGCCGTGGCCCGAGCGGCGGTCTGCGGCGACAAAAGCGATCAGTAGCAGCACAGCGGCGAGGACCATCCCGGCGGTCGCTGCGAGGTTTGACAGAATTCCGGCGACGCTGACCAACAGTGCTGCGGCGGTGAGCAGTGCCAGTGAGAGGACCGGCACTGGGCTACTGGTGGTGCGGCCCGGTTCATGCGCTGGCAGGGCACCGGGAACGAGAGCGGCAACTGCAAGCGTCCCGATGACCAGAACGCCGAAAGCCCATCGCCAGGCGCCGAATTGAGCAAAGACGCCGCCGATCGCGGGCCCGGCGAAAGTGCCGACTCCCCACATCGCCGAGACCAGCGCGGCGCCGCGCGTCCACAGATGTCTGGGGAGCGCGGCGTTGATGACGGCGTAGCCGAGACCGGCCAGCAGGCCACCTCCCGAGCCCTGGATCGTGCGGCCGACCAACAGCAATTCCATGGTCGGGCTGACCGCACACACGACGGTGCCGAGCGCGAAGATCGCGAGGCCGATCAGATAGGCCCCGCGCGGTCCCCTGGCTGCGAGGACGTTGGTGACCAGCATCGAGGAGATGACGGAAGCGATGAGAAAGACCGTTGCGGTCCAGGCATAGTACTGCTGACCACCGATGTCGTCGATGGCAGTCGGAAGCAGGCTGGTCGTCAGGTAGACGTTGGTTGCATACAGCGCGACGCCGCCTGCGAGGACGGTAGCGGTGCCGAGGTATCGACCGCTCAGGAGCTGCCGCCAGGTTCCGGAGGGAGCATCGGTGGGGGAGTGCATGTTGTCGAAGGTAGAATCTCAAGTGCGCTTCAGGTCAATGTTGCGCAGCCATTGGGAGGCCAAATGATCCGCAAGAGTGACGAACTTCTCTCGATCGGTGAGGTATCGGCGCGAACCGGCGTCGCCGTGTCGGCGGTGCGCTACTACGAAACACTCGGTCTGGTTCCTGCGGAGCGGACGGCGGGAAACATGAGGAAGTTCCCGCGTCACTCGATCCGGCGGGTGTCGTTGATCCAACTGGCAGTCAGATTCGGGATACCGCTTGCTGAAGTTGCCGAAGTTTTCGGGTCGTTGCCACAGGGGCGAACTCCGACGAAGAAGGACTGGCGCAAGATCTCGACGGAGTGGAATCAACGCCTCGAGGATCGCAAGCAGGCTATCAATCGGATGCAGGACGAGTTGACGGGCTGTATCGGCTGCGGGTGTCTCTCACTCAAGACCTGCAACCTCTTGAACCCGGGAGACGAGCTGGGCCGGGAGGGTCCCGGCGCCAGACGTCTCTGAAACTCCTGTCGGTCAGACTCTTTCGCGTGGCCGAGACTGTGCATTCCACCGGCCACCGCGACGCTCGATCTCGATGGGATGCGAGAAGCACTCGCTGATGTTCTGGGTGGTGATCACATTCTCGGCGAGGCCGCCGGCGGTCACGACGCCGTCCTTGATCAGGAGGGCGTGCGTCGTGGTGCTCGGAATCTCTTCGATGTGATGCGTCACGAGGATGCTGGCAAGTGACGGGTTCTGATTGCGGAGGTCGTCCAATGCCGTCAAGAGTTGTTCGCGTGCAGCCAGATCCAGCCCGGTCGCCGGTTCGTCGAGCAGGAGCAGGCGCGGTTCGACCATGAGTGCGCGGGCGATCAGGGCTCGTCCCCGTTCACCTTGGGACAAGTTGGGCCACAGTGCGTCCGAACGCGGACTCATTCCGAGTAGATCGATCAGTGCGTCGGCATGAGCCTCTTGCTCCGGCGTCGGTGACCACCGCGGCATTACCTCGGTGGTGTTGGTGAGGCCGGTGATCACGACGTTGCGGACGGTGATCGGAATTCCGATCGTATGACGAGGGTTCACGTGCCCGATGTCCATTCGCAGTTCCCGCATGTCGACGCGGCCCAACTTGTGGCCGAGGACGTAAACGGAACCGCGAGTCGGGTGGGCGGTTGCTCCGAGCAGGCTCAGAAGCGTGCTCTTGCCCGCGCCGTTCGCGCCGAGGAGGACCCAGTGTTGTCCGGGTTCGATCGAAATGTTGATGTCTTTCAACAAGTATCGGCCGTCGCGGACGAGATCCACGTGTTCGGTCGACAGAACTGTGCCGGTGGGGTGCTGCACGAGAACTAACCTCTCTTAGGCGTCGAGCACACGTAGGCGTCGTAGGACGGTGTCGATGTTTGCTCGAGTTGCCGCTACCGCGGCTTCTGGATCGGCGTCTTGAAGGGCCTCGACCAACTGATCATGGGCATGTGAGGTGTCGGGGACGCCGGCCTCGTGGGCCATCATCTCGACGAGGGATTCACGAAGGAGTGGACGCACCGACGTGAAAAGCGAGAGCAGAACTGCGTTTCCGGACAGCCGAACGACTTCGGTGTGGAAGTCGAGGTCGACGTCGACGAACTTCTCGACATCACCCTCGAAATGACTGTGTCGCATGGTTAGTCGCCTCCGCAGGCCGTCGAGGTCCTCGGGTTGTACCCGCTCCGCGGCCAGCCTGGCGGCCTCGATCTCGAGTGCGCGACGCACTTCGAAGACCTCGAGGATCCGCGAGCGTCGAAGAAGTTTGGTGAATTCGTCGACGTGCTCGAGTTCGGACGCGGCAGCCACGAAGGTTCCGACGCCGTGTCGGACTTCGAGTAGTCCGTCGCGAGCGAGGAGGCGGATGGCCTCGCGAATCGAGGAACGCCCGACGCCGAGTTCGACGGCGAGCGCCGCCTCGCTCGGTATGCGCTCGGACGGCGCCCACGTTCCTTGCATGATTCGCCCGCGCAGCAACTGTTCGAGTTGCGGTACCAGTGGACCACTGCGAAGTGTGAATCCTGTGTGGTCGTCGGACACGGCTTGCCTCTCGTGGGGGTACCGACAGGGTAGCAACTCGTCAGACGTCTGAGGACTCGGCTTGACGGCGTGTCGCAGCAGCGCTCACGCGGTCGATGCCGTCAGTTACGGGTGACGCCGAGAAGCAGTGCGATCAGGTCGAGGGCCGTCTCGATCTCCGCTTTTTCCCGCCCGAGTAGAGGCGCGTAGAGGTGTACGTCGCAGATGCGAACGAGAGCTTCGCCCAGCACTTGTGGCGAAAGCGTGATCGTCAGCTGGCCGGCGTCGACCTGGGATTGCAGGATTTCGGCGGTGATGGAGGCGGAGATCGATTCGATGGAACCGGGCATCATCGCGAGTTTGATGAACACCATCGGTTCACGTTTGGTCAGCGCTCGCAGTTCGGTCGACGATTCCACCGATCGCATGACGCGGCCGAATACGTCGAGGATGTACTCCGGACCTTGACCCGACGCCTGTGACATCGCCTTCCGGTATGTCCGTTCTGTGGCCTCGGCCAGCACTGTTCCGAGCAGTTCGTCGCGGTTGCCGACCCAGCGGTAGAGCGTCGCGCGGCCTACTCCGAGACGTTCGGCGAGCAGTGACATGTCGAGTGGTTCCTCCGCGAGGTACATGCTCGCGGCGGTGTCGATCGCGCGTCGGCGTTCGAGGTCGGTAGGCATCGGGACATTCTCTCCGGTTGTCCGGTACTGCACAATTTCGGCGGTCGAACAGAGGTGGGCTTCGGGTGGATCGAGCCTATTGACGAACCAAGCAACGTGAGACACACTAGCTCATTGTCTCATGTTAGTGATGGCGATCACAGTCAGGGGTTTCATCGATGAGTTCAGTACAAACCGTTCGTGGGCCGGTGGACACAGCCGATCTGGGGAAGGTGTTGATGCACGAGCATGTCTTCGTTCTGGGTGAGGAGATGCGTCAGAACTATCCCGACTACCCGGAGCCTTGGGACGAGGAGGCTCGAGTAGCCGATGCAGTGACCAAGCTGTCCGAACTGAAGTCGCGAGGGATCAGCACGATCGTCGATCCCACGGTCATCGGACTCGGTCGCTACATCCCGCGTATTGCGCGGATCAACGAGCAGGTCGACCTCAACATCATCGTGGCGACCGGTGTCTACACCTACAACGACATTCCGTTCCAATTCCATTACACCGGTCCAGGTTTGCTGTTCGACGTGCGCGAGCCGATGGTTGATCTATTTGTGAAAGACATCAAGGACGGCATTGCCGGCACAGGCATCCGCGCGTCGTTCCTCAAGTGCGCCATCGAAGAACCTGGTCTGACTCCCGGCGTGGAGCGTGTGATGCGAGCGGTCGGTCAGGCGCAGGTCGAAACCGGGGTACCGATCACGGTTCACACGAACCCGCACACGGAATCGGGCCTCGTTGCGCAGAAGGTTCTGACCGAGGAGGGTGCGGATCTGAGCAAGGTCGTCATCGGGCACTCGGGTGATTCCACCGACCTGGACTACCTGTGTGCACTTGCCGATGCGGGCTCGCTACTCGGGATGGATCGTTTCGGTCTCGATGTTCTGCTCCCGTTCGAGGAGCGGGTGAACACCGTCGTGGAACTGGCCCGCCGAGGCTATGCCGAGAAAATGGTTCTGGCACATGATGCCTCGTGCTTCATCGACTGGTTCTCGAGTGAGGCCAAGGCGGCCGCAGTACCGAACTGGAACTTCACCCACATCAGCGATCAGGTCATTCCCGCGCTGCTCGAACGTGGCGTCACCGAGGATCAGATCAACACCATGCTGGTGGACAACCCACGTCGGTACTTCGAGAGCTGAGTTATGACCAACGCGTACGAGAGCCTGCCGTGGCTCGCCAATTACGACGCCGACACTCCGCCGAACCTAGACATCGAGCATGCCAGCGCCCTCGCGATGTTCCGTGCGTCGCTGGAGCGCGATCGCACCGCCCCGATCATCCGGTACTTCGACAGGACCATCAGCTTTGCCGAGCTCGACGAGATGTCGGACGCGCTCGCCGTAGCCCTCGCCGAGGATGGAATCGGGTTCGCAGACAGAGTTTCCTTTGTCCTGCAGAATATTCCGCAGTTTGTGATCGCGACGGTCGCGGTCTGGAAGCTCGGCGCCGTCGTCGTTCCGGTCAATCCGATGTATCGGGACCGTGAGCTGTCCACCGTACTCGCCGACAGCGGCGCGGTAGCAGTCATCTGTCTCGAGTCCTCGGCCGAGACCGTGGCTACTGCGTCCGAGGGCACCGCAGTGAGACGGGTGGTCACCACGTCGGAACTGGATTTTCAGTCGCGCGACGATGAACGGATCTTCGGTTCGGCGTCCAGGATTCGTCATGATGGATTTCCGGATCTACTGGAATTGATCGAGGCTCGTCGAGGGCAGAATCCCGAGAAGGTCGATCTGTCCCCGGAAGACCTTGCCTACCTTCCCTATACGTCGGGGACAACCGGCCCGCCGAAGGGGTCGATGAACACGCACGCAAATGTCGTGTTCGCAGCGCAGATCTATCGGGACTGGTTGGGGTTGCGCCCCGGCGGCGCGATGTTCGCGGTGGCGCCACTGTTCCATATCACCGGGTTGATCGGGCACGTCGCGGCTCCACTCCTGGCAGGCGCGCCCACGATTCTGACCTGCCGATTCCATCCCATCGTTGCAGCGGAGTCGATTTCGGAGCATCGGGCTACCGCGATCATCGGAGCGATCACCGTATTCATCGCGTGGACGGACAGCGCCGCAGTCTCGAAGGAATCGTTGAGCAGTCTCGAATCGGTGTATTCGGGTGGCGCGCCGATCCCGCATGCGGCGTTGGAAGCGTTCCGGGCGAAGTTCGGTCACTACATTCACAACGGCTACGGGCTGACCGAGACGAACAGTCCGGCAATCGTGGTACCGAACTCTCGTGAAGCGCCGGTGGATCCGTCGTCGGGGGCAGTCGCCGTCGGTGTACCGGTATCGAATACGTACGCGGAGGTAGTGGACGAGAACGACAAGCCGGTATCGATCGGCGAGTACGGCGAGATCGTGGTCTCTGGTCCACAGGTCGCACTCGGTTACTGGAACAAGCCGGAGGAAACCGCACATGCCATGCCGGGCGGGCGTTTTCACACCGGAGACATCGGATTCATGGACGGCGACGGTTGGTTCTACATCGTCGACCGGATGAAGGATCAGATCAATGCCTCAGGCTTCAAAGTGTGGCCGCGCGAAGTGGAAGATGTTCTCTACGAACACCCTGCCGTGCGGGAAGCTGCCGTCGTCGGCGTCATGGATCCATATCGCGGCGAAACTGTGAAGGCCTTCGTGTCGTTCAAGGAAGGATCCGAAGCGACCACCGAGGATCTGGTCGAGTTCTGCAAGGAAAGACTTGCAGCATACAAGTATCCGCGCATTGTCGAGATCATGAACGACCTGCCCAAGACCGTGAGCGGAAAGATTTTGCGTCGCGAACTGCGGGTACCGAACTAGATCCACCTGACAAACGAATTGCCGGCCGCCGACAGGGTGAGCCGGCTGTTCGTCGTGGAACCGTCCGGATGCCGATAGGGAATTAAGTCCCTTATGCGGCAATGCATTTCAGTGATTGACATCACTCTTTTCGTGTCGCAGACTGATCGCAACGCCGCAGAGTTGAAGTTGGTGTCAGTTTCTACTTCTGGCCCGGTTTCACTTCTCAACTTCCGGCGCGACGAGTGTCCGACCCATCGAGGAGTAACCCATGACGAGATCGGCAGTGGATTCGAGCACGCAGGCAGGGGGCCTGTCCGATCAGGAACGGAAGAAGAAGAAGGCGCACCGCAAACTTCTAGGCGCGGGACTGCTCGGCAGTTCCATCGAGTGGTACGACTTCTTCTTGTACGGAACGGCTGCAGCACTGGTCTTTCCGCATGTGTTCTTCCCTGATTCCTCGGCACTGATGGGCACCCTGCTCTCGTTCAGTACGTTCTGGGCCGGGTTCGTAGCTCGTCCCATCGGCGGATTGGTCGCGGGGCATTACGGTGACAAGTACGGACGCAAGCCCGCGGTGGTCACCTGCCTGCTGTTGATGGCTGTCGCAACCTTCCTGATCGGCGCGATTCCGAGTGCTTCTGCGATCGGCGTCGTCGCTCCGATCCTTCTTGTGACGCTGCGATTCATTCAGGGTCTTGCCTGCGGTGGTCAGTGGGGTGGAATCGTCCTTCTTCTCACCGAATCCGCGAGTCCCAAGAAGCGTGGTTTCTCAGGCACTTTCGGTCAGATGGGTGTCTCCTTCGGTGTTGTCCTGGGCAACCTGGTCTTCCTCGTCGCGACCGCGACTATTTCCAACGACGCGTTCCTGAGCTGGGGTTGGCGGGTTCCGTTCTTCGCCAGTGCGCTGCTCTTCCCCGTTGTTCTGTACATCCAGACGAAGGTCGAGGACACGCCGGAATTTCTCGAGCTGCAGGAAGACGCCAAGAAGAATCAAAAGGACGTCGTCGTTCAGGCTCCGTTGGCCCAGGCGCTCAAGGATCACTGGCGCAAGATCCTGCTCGGCTGCGGACTGCTCGCTGCCACCAATGCGCTGTTCTACATCAGCATCGCCGGCGTGCTCAGCTACGGCACAACCGAACTGGGGTTGAAGCGGAACTCGCTGCTCATCATCTCGCTCCTGAGTGCGTTGCTGACCGTCGGAGTGGTGCTGTGGTCCGGAAAGATGTCGGACAAGATCGGTCGTCGTCCGATGATCCTGATCGGCGCTGCGGCGATCGTGGTGTGGGCGTTCCCGTACTTCTGGTTGATCAACACCAAGTCCCTGCCGCTGTTCTTCATTGCAGTCACGGTCGGTAGCGTGTTCCAGTCGATGACCTACGGGCCGATCGCGGCATACATGGGTGAGCTGTTCGCACCCAATGTGCGTTACTCGGCAGCATCGTTGGCCTACCAGTTGGCCGCGATCACGGTCAGTGGTGGAACCCCGTTCATCATGACCGCGCTTATCGCGAAGACCGGAACCACGACGTGGGTTGCCGTGTTCGTAGCACTCATGGGCTTGGTGACCTTCTTCAGTGCCTGGGTACTGAAAGAGACCAACCCGAAGGAAGTTCGGGACGATCCGAACGCCATTCCCGGCGCGCATCTCTACGCCAAGTAACACCGTCGGTTTCGAACAGACGCCCGCTACCGGTCACCGGTGGCGGGCGTCTGACGTATAACTGGAGCATGGCTGCAGCACGCACAGGCTCCGAAGATGCTTCGTCGACAGTGTCACGGGAACTTCCTTCCACTCAGCGTGGTTTGCGTACGCGTCGAACGTTGATCGATGCGGCTCGCACCGTCTTCGAACGGACCGGTTATCTGGACTCGCGTCTGATCGACATCACGGTGGAGGCGCAGTGCTCGGCCGGCACCTTCTACACTTACTTCGCGAGCAAGGAAGAGATCTTCGCGGCAGTGATGGAGCTGGCGCGCGAAGACATGATGCATCCGGGCATGCCGCACACTCCGAAAGGCGCCGATCCCGCTGAGGTCATCGCGGCGAGTAACCGCGCATACCTCGAGGCGTACCGACGGAACGCGAAGCTGATGGGACTGCTCGAGCAGGTCGCAAGCATCGATCCGGAGTTCCGGGTTCTCCGCCTCGAGCGCGCTGACGCGTTTGTTCGACGCAACGCGCGCAGTATCGAGAAGCTGCAGAAAGCCGGCCTGGCGGACGCGAATCTGGATCCGCTACTGACGTCTCGGGCACTCTCCGGGATGATCAGTCGACTTGCGTTCGGGTACTTCGTATCCCGCGGCGGCGAGGACGGCGCCGCCGGAGTGACCTTCGATGGTCTGCTCGATACAGTCAACCGGTTGTGGATCAACACTTTACAATTCTCGTTACACCTCAATTGATATTGACGCCGGGTTCATGTTTGGTGTCTGATGGAGGAATGACCCCCACGCGTACGGCAGTGCTCGTCGATTTCGGTGGAGTTCTCACCTCCAGTGTTCTGCAGGCCTTCGCGGACTTCGGGGCCACGCTCGGCGGTGACCCGCGCCTTCCGCTGACCCTGCTCTCCCGCGACGACGTCTCGAAGAAGCTGCTCTCCGACCACGAATCCGGAAAGATCGACCAGGAAGCCTTCGAGGCAGGATTCGGGGAACGTCTACGTGCGCACGGCGCCGTCGTCGACAGCGCGGGGCTGGTCGACCGGATGCAGGCCGGGCTGATTCGAGACGAGGAGATGGTGCGCCTGCTCGCAGACGTGCGGGCGGCGGGACACCCTGTTGCGCTCGTGTCCAACGCTTTCGGGCGTGATTGTTATGCGGGCTTTGTCCTCGAAGACCTGGCCGACGAGGTGGTGATCTCGTCGGAAGTCGGGATTCGTAAGCCCTCTCGTCAGATCTACACCATCGCGTGCGAGCGCCTGGGTGTCGCGCCCGAAGATGCCGTGATGATCGACGATCTGCGACAGAACCTCGACGGTGCGGCGCGGTTGGGGATCGCCGGCATTCTTCACACTGACGCGGAAAGCACTCGCAGACAATTGGAATCGACGTTCGGACTACTGTCCACGCGGTGAAACTGTAGGTTGCTCGATAGTACTCGAATACTGCCGGAACACTTTTGGAGGAATGAATGATTGCTGTCATCGCGGATATCACCGTCAAGGACGGAAGCGGCGAGCAGTTCGAAGCCGTAGTCGCCGAACTCGCCGAGAAGGTGCGCACGGAAGAGCCCGGAACGGTTCTGTATCAACTGATCCGCTCGAAGACGGATACGAATTCCTACAAGTTCATGGAGCTGTATCAGGACGGCGCTGCCATCAAGGCGCACGGAACGTCCGAGCATTTCCAGGCTGCCGGAAAGGCGATGGCGCCCTTCCTGGCCGGTGCCCCACAGATCGAGTACTTCGACGCTCTCTGAGCGCATGGACCGGGCTCTCTGAGCGTATGAACAGGTGAGCCCCGGCGAAATCTCGCTGGGGCTCACCTGTTTTCAGTTCTGCTTCTGCGCGACGAGTTCGGACCGGTCGATCGATCGCTTGAGGATCTTTCCCGTCGACCCCTTGGGGAGTGCGTCGATGAACTGGACGACCCGGGGAATCTTGTAGGCGGACAAGCGTTCCCGAGCCCACGACGTGACGGCATCTGCTTCGAGTTCGGCGCCTGGGCGCACGGCCACCACTGCAGCAACCTCCTCGCCGTAGTAGTCGTCAGGGATGCCGATCACCGCAGCTTCGATGATGTCGGGATGCTGGTAGAGCACCTCTTCGACTTCACCCGGATAGACGTTGTATCCACCACGGATGATGAGGTCCTTGACGCGGTCGACGATACGAAGATCCCCCTCGGTATCGGTCTCACCGAGGTCTCCGGTGCGGAACCATCCGTCGTCGGACAGAACGGCGGCAGTGTCGTCCGGGCGCTTCCAGTATCCTTTCATGACCGTCGGCCCCTTGATGAACACCTCGCCCACTGTGCTTGCCTCGCAGACATTTCCGTCGTGATCACGCACCTCGACCTCGGTGCGCGGTACGGCGCGGCCGGTGTAACCGATCTTTGCAACGCGGTCGATACTGTTGAAAGTTCCGAACGCGCTCGTCTCGGTCAGGCCGTAGCCCTCGAGGATCGTGCAGTTGAAACGTGCTTCGAAGGCGCGTGCCACCTCGCCGGGCAGTGACGCACCGCCGGAGATCGCGATCCGCAGTTGTTCGAAGTCGGAGCGGTCCACGTCGGCGGCGGCGTGCAGCATGGCATTCCACATGGTGGGCACGCCGGCCATGATGGTGAGTTTGTGCCGGCGCACCAGATCGAGCATGGCGGCGGGGTCGAACCGGGCGAGCAGGGACAGTGATCCGCCGCCGGTGAAGGTTGCCATCATGACCGAGCCCTGGCCGAAGATGTGGAAGAGCGGCAGTCCGGTTCCGGTGCGGTCCGAAGGGTTTCCGCGGCTGCTCTCGGCGCCGATCTCACCGGCAGACAACAGATTCCCGACTGTCAGCTGAGCACCCTTCGGGCGTCCGGTGGTGCCGGAGGTGTAGAGAATCGCCGTGGTGTCTGCTGCGTCGCGGTCGACCACCGTTGCCGGTGGATGGTCGGCCTTCGCCGATTCTTCGGTGAGCGCCCACACCGGGACGCCGCGCGCACTCCCTGCATCCTGGACTGCGGGGCCGAGCTGATGCCAGGCGATGGCCAGGGAAATCTCCGCGTCGTCAAGAACGTACTCGACTTCGGGTTGCGCCGACATCGTGTTGATCGGTACCACGACACAACCTGCGGCCTGAATTCCCATGTACGCCACGATGAATTCCGGCACCGACGGCGCTGCGAGCAGAACGCGGTCGCCGAGGCTCAACCCTTCGTCACGAATGCGGCCGGCGAACGCCAGAGATGCGTCGTGAAGCTGCCGGTAGGTCCAATGATTGCCCGTGCCGCGAATTGCAATATTGTCCGGAGTGGCTTCCGCGTGACGGGTCACCGGGTCGAGAACGCTAACCATGGTTCTGCCTTTCGGGAGGAATCGACCGATTGTGTGTCCTGGGTCTCACCAGAGCGTACACTTGAATCCGGCGTCAACATCGAGTCTGCTGGGATTGTCCCGAAAATGATGTTGACTCGGAAGGATGAGGAGCGCACCGTGCTCGACGACGAAACGCGAATTGCCGCCTTGCCGGTGGCTCCGCCCGCGCTGCTCCGGGATCGACCGACCACCGAGCGGGGGACCCGCACGCGTGCGGCATTAGTTGCCGCTGCCCGTAAGGTTTTCGAGCGTAGTGGCTATCTCGATGCCCGTCTGATCGACATCGCCAAAGAAGCCGGCTGCGCTACGGGATCGTTCTATACGTACTTCGCGAACAAGGAAGAGGTGTTCGCCGCCGTCCTCGAGGTCGCGCGAGACGACATGATGCATCCGGGCATGGGACGCGTTGCGGGCGCGGACGATCCGTACGCCGTGCTGGAGGCGAGCAATCGAGCGTATCTGGCCGCGTACCAACGCAATGCGAAGTTGATGGGGCTCATGGAGCAGGTTGCTCACATCGACCCGGAGTTCCGGAAGTTCCGCAGCGAGCGGGCCAATGCGTTCATACGCCGTAATGCCCGCGGGATTGCAGATCTGCAGTCCCGCGGCATCGCGGACACGACGCTGGATCCGATGACGGCGTCGATTGCTCTGTCCGGCATGGTGAGTCGACTCGCCTACAGTCTGTTCACCCTCCGTGAGGGTGAGGTGGACGGGCGTTCGCCGGAGTTCGATCAGATTGTCGCCACGGTGACCGATCTGTGGGCGAACGCTCTCAAATTTCCTGACCGTCTCTGACGAGGGGCCGCCCCGGGCCGGGAGGCTCGGAGCGGCCGGGGCACGCAGGTTCAGCTTTTCTCGACGACGCGAGCGACGGATTCGGCGACGACCACGGGCTTGTCGGAACCTTCCCGCTCGACCACCTGGCTCATCTTCACCTGGATTCCGCCGGGCAACTGCTCCGCGGACACGACGGTTGCGCGCATGCGGACCCGGGATCCCACGGGAACGGGAGCGGGGAAGCGCACCTTGTCGTAGCCGTAATTGAGGCTGTGGGCGAAGCCGTCGAAGTGGATGAGTTGGTAGGAGAACTGGGGGCCCAGCGAGAGGCTGAAGAGTCCGTGCGCGATGGTGCTGCCGAGCGGGCTCGATGCTGCTCGTTCCGGGTCGACGTGAATCCACTGATGATCGTTTGTGGCTTCGGCGAACGCGTTGATGCGCTCCTGGGTGATGTCGTACCACTCCGTCGGGCCAAGTTCCTGGCCGATGAGCTTCTCGAGCTCGGCGAAGGTGGACGGGCGGACGGGCAATTGGTTTTCAGTCATCGTTATCCCTTTACTCGCAGTTCAGGAGGACGGAACGGGCCGTTCGGGTGACCGTCGCGATTCGACGGTTGAAACTGACGCCGGATTCAACTATACATGAGGGGAGACGTGGATCACTGTCAGCGCGTAGGTATGACGCAAGCGAGAGGAATCGCTCATGAAGGTTGCCCAGAAGGTAGCAATTGTCACCGGTGGCGGCGGGGGAATCGGCGGTGCACTGGCCGAGCGACTGGCTGCCGAGGGTGCTCGCGTCGTAGTGGCTGACCTGGACGGGGCAGCAGCTTCGGCAGTAGCAGAGGCGATCAACGCGGAGCGTCCCGGAGCGGCCGTGTCTGCCGGTGGCGACGTCTCCGACGAGACGGTCATTGCGGGCCTGATCGCGCAGGCGGAAAAGGAATTCGGCCCGGTCGACCTCTACTTCGCCAATGCCGGCGTTACCGGTGGCATGGGCCTCGACATCAGTGAAGACGTCTGGGACACGACGATCGACGTCAACGTTCGCGCCCACATTCGCGCTGCCAGGCTCCTCGTCCCCGGCTGGACGGAGCGCGGGGAGGGCTACTTCATCAGCACGGCCTCTGCGGCCGGCTTGCTCAGTCAGGTCGGGTCCGCCGCGTACTCGGTGACCAAACATGCCGCGGTCGCGTTTGCCGAGTGGCTCTCGATCACCTACGGAGATCAGGGTGTTCGCGTCAGTTGCCTGTGCCCGATGGGCGTCAACACCAAGCTTCTCTACGAAGGTGAGAACTCCGGCGATCCGGTCGGCAAGGCCGCAACCGGAGCCGTGCTTGCGGCAGGCAATGTTCTCGAGCCTGCCGAATGCGCCGAAATCGTTCTTGCGGCAGTGGATGCCGAAGAATTTCTCATCCTTCCGCACAAGAACGTGCTGGACATGTACCGGCAGAAGGGCGCCGACTACGACCGTTGGCTGCGCGGGATGCGCCGGTACCAGGCGTCGCTCCTCGCGGGAACACGATGACCGAGGAACTCGTCCTCTCCGAGCAGAGAGGAGCGGTGCTGGTTCTGACATTCAATCGGCCCCGCGTTCTCAACGCGTGGACCAACGAGCTCGAAGATCAGTACTACGACTTTCTGGCCGTGGCAGACGAAGATCCCAGTGTCCGAGCAATTGTTGTCACCGGCTCCGGCCGAGGATTCTGCTCGGGGGCTGACCTCGGCAATTTGAAGAACGTCGGCGAAGTCTCCGAAAGTGATCTTGTCCGGCCGCGAGACCGTCATTTCCCGACAACCATCCGCAAGCCGCTGATCGCCGCCGTCAACGGCGTCGCTGCCGGGCTCGGAATGGTCGAGGCTCTGTACTGCGACGTTCGTTTCGGTTCGAGCGCAACACGATTCACTACCGCGTTCGCGCGTCGAGGCCTGATTGCGGAGTACGGCATCTCCTGGATGTTGCCCCGCTTGGTCGGGCACAGTCGAGCAGTCGATCTTCTGCTTTCCAGCCGGATGGTGGACGCCGACGAGGCGTACCGCATCGGTCTGGTCGACCACCTGGTCACCGGCGGTGACGTTCTGGATGCGGCGATTGCTTACGCCGAGGACATCGCGGCGAACTGCTCGCCGACGTCCCTCTCCGTCATCAAATCTCAGATGAGTGCCGACGCGCACTCGACCTTCACCGATTCCGCCAGGCGTGCGGAATCGCTGATGCTGAACGCATTTCACGGCCCGGATGTCGTCGAGGGTGTCAACAGCCATCTCGAACATCGAGCCCCCAATTTTCCTTCCCTCTCTGTCAGGAGTTCACATGTCAGTGTTTGAGTTCTCGGATCGCACCAAGAAGTACCAGGCCGAACTGCTCGATTTCATGGACAAGCACGTTTACCCGGCCGAAGCGGTCTACGAAGAGCAGATGCGTGAGTCCGGTAACCCGCACTTTCAGCCGCCGATCATCGACGACTTGAAGAAGGAAGCCAAGGCCCGCGGGCTGTGGAACCTCTTCCATCCCCATCCCGAATGGGGCCCCGGCCTGACCAACCTGGAATACGCACCGCTCGCGGAGATCATGGGCCGCAGCCACCTGGCCTCCGAGGCCACCAACTGCGCCGCTCCGGACACGGGAAACATGGAGGTGCTCACGCTCTTCGGCACCGACGAGCACAAGGAGAAGTACCTCAAGCCGCTTCTCGAAGGCGAAATTCGTTCCGCTTTTGCGATGACCGAGCCCGAGGTTGCCAGCTCCGACGCCACCAACATCCAGCTCCGTATGGACCGTGACGGCGACGAGTACGTGCTGAACGGCCGTAAGTGGTTCGCTTCCAACGCCTTGCACCAGAACTGCAAGGTTCTGATCGTCATGGGTAAGACCGACTTCAATGCCGCCACCCACCGTCAGCAGTCGATGATGGTCGTGCCGATCGATGCTCCCGGCGTCACGATCCTGCGCAACCTGCCGGTTTTCGGCTACCAGGACCGCGAAGGGCACGGCGAGATCACTTTCGAGGACGTGCGCGTCCCGGCCAAGGACATTCTCGCCGGTGAGGGTGAAGGATTCGCGATCAGCCAGGCCCGCCTCGGCCCCGGCCGCATCCACCACTGCATGCGTGCAATCGGAATGGCCGAGCGCGCACTGGAACTGATGTGCAAGCGCGCATCCACCCGCATCACCTTCGGGAAGCCCGTCAGTGACAACGCGAATATCCAGGACTGGATCGCCGAGGCTCGTATCGACATCGAGATGGTTCGACTCCTCACGCTCAAGGCCGCACACATGATGGACACGGTGGGCAACAAGGAAGCGCGCACCGAGATCGCAGCCATCAAGGTTGCGGCACCGAACATCGCGCTCAAGATCATCGACCGCGCCATCCAGGTTCACGGCGGTGGCGGCGTCACCGACGACTTCCCGCTCGCGATGGCTTACGCCCACATGCGCACCCTTCGCCTGGCCGACGGCCCGGACGAGGTGCACAAGCGCGCCATCGCCAAGCAGGAACTGCGCAAGTACCGCGAAGTCAAGGCGAACTGACATGGCAGGACTGGATCTCACCGGTAAGACGGCAATCGTCACAGGCGCATCGCGGGGCATCGGCCTCGCGACCGCGCAGGCGATTGCGGCGGCGGGCGGAAACGTCGTACTGACTTCGCGCTCACAGGAATCCGCAGATGCGGCTGCCGCGCAGGTGAACGGCAACGCGATCGGCGTCGGCGCTCACGCGACGGACGAGGATGCTGCACGCAAGTGCGTCGAGCAGACGATCGAGCGTTTCGGCAGTCTCGACATCTTGGTGAACAACGCGGGCACCAACCCGTCGTTCGGGCCGATCATCAACCAGGATCACTCGCGCTTCGCCAAGACTTTCGACGTCAACGTGTGGGCTCCAGTCCTGTGGACCGGCCTCGCAGCGCGGGCCTGGATGGGCGAGCACGGTGGTTCCGTGGTCAACACCGCTTCGATCGGCGGCATGGCGTTCGAGGCGGGAATCGGTACGTACAACGCGTCGAAGGCTGCTCTGATCCACATCACCAAGCAGTTGGCGCTCGAGTTGTCACCGAAGATTCGTGTCAACGCCGTTGCGCCGGGAGTGGTGAGAACCAAACTCGCCGAAGCTCTGTGGAAAGAACACGAAGAAGCGGTGTCCGCGTCGACTGCTCTCGGACGCATCGGTGAACCCGAGGACGTGGCCGCTGCCATTGCCTTCCTGGTTTCGGATGCAGCCCAGTGGATCACCGGCGAGATCATGACCATCGACGGTGGCCAGTTGTTGGGTGACGCACTCCCGTTCCGGCAGGGAGCGTCCGTCGGTGGCTAGCGTCGGAGTAGTGGGACTCGATACCGAAGCGGTCACCGGGTGGATCGCAGGCCTGGGGATCGACTTTTCCGGGCCGTTGTCCTTCGATCGAATCGGCTTGGGGCAGTCGAATCTCACGTACCTGGTTCGCGATCAGGACGGCAATCGCTGGGTGCTACGACGCCCACCGCTGGGGCATCTGCTGGCCTCGGCTCACGACGTGGCGCGTGAGGCTCGAATCCTGAGCGCTCTCGAATCCACCGACGTGCCTTCGCCGCGAGTATTCGGGTTGACCGAGGATCCTGCCGTCACCGAAGTTCCGCTGCTCCTCATGGAATTCGTGGACGGCGAAGTGGTGGACCGAATGCCTCTTGCGGAGGCGTTGTCGGAAGATCGTCGTCGGGCAATCGGCATCTCGCTGGCTCAGACGTTGGCGAAGATACACGCCGTGGATCTGAAGAAGGCCGGCCTCGACGACCTGGCAAGCCACAAGCCCTACGCTGCACGGCAGCTGAAGCGTTGGGGAGGTCAATGGGAACAGTCGAAGACGCGGGAATGCCCCGATCTCGACGATCTCACGCGACGCTTGATTGCAGCTCAGCCGGCTCATACCGAAACCACGTTGGTGCACGGCGACTTTCACTTGCGCAATGTGATCACCTCCGCTCAGAACGGCGAAGTTGTCGCGGCCCTCGACTGGGAACTCTGCACTCTCGGTGATCCGTTGGCGGACGTCGGTAGCTTGTTGGCGTACTGGCCGGCGGCTGGTGAGAATACCGGCGGCGATTTTCCGGCGTCGGCGCTCCCCGGGTTCCCTTCGCGAGAGGAGATCTCCCGGATCTATCTCGAGGCCACCGGACGGGATCCTGCTGCGCTGAAGTTCTGGCACACGTTGGGGCTGTGGAAGATCGCCGTGATCGCCGAGGGCGTGATGCGTCGCGCCCGCGACGAACCGCAGAATGCCGCCGAGAGCGGAACTCCCACCGTGGAACGTATTGACGCCTTGGTCGCCAAAGCCAGGGAAATTGCAGATCAGGCCGGGATCTGACGAGATCGTCCGGTGTCCGTCGAATCACGAAAGTATGGAGGGCCAGTGAGCCAGGAACGTAGAACCGCAATTGTCACGGGTGCAGCGCGCGGAATCGGTGCGGCAGTGGCGAAGCGACTGTCGGAAGACGGTTTTGCCGTCGCCGTGCTCGACCTCGACGAAGCGGCGTGTGCCGGAACCGTCGATGCGATCAAGGCTGCAGGTGGCCAGGCACTGGCCGTCGGCGCTGACGTCTCCGATGAGTCTTCGGTCGCTGCAGCGGTGGATCGTGTTGCGGCAGAGCTGGGTGCACCTACCGTGCTGATCAACAATGCCGGAATCACTCGCGACAACCTTCTGTTCAAGATGAGCGTTGCCGAGTGGGATTCGGTGATGAACGTCCACCTGCGTGGAGCGTTCCTCATGTCGCGTGCGGTGCAGAAGTACATGGTGGAAGCGAAGTTCGGCCGCATCGTGAACCTCTCGAGCACGTCGGCTCTCGGTAATCGCGGACAGGTCAACTACTCCGCAGCGAAGGCCGGCATGCAGGGATTCACCAAGACATTGGCCTTCGAGCTGGGAAAGTTCGGCGTGACCGCCAACGCTATTGCCCCCGGGTTCATCGAAACCGAGATGACCGCCGCAACGGCCGAGCGCATGGGCGTCGGCTTCGAGGACTTCAAGACCGCTGCCGCTTCGCAGATTCCGGTCAACCGCGTCGGTCAGCCCGAGGACATCGCGCACACCGCGTCGTTCTTCGTCAGTGAAGGCGCAGGCTTCGTTTCCGGTCAGGTCGTCTACGTCGCCGGTGGACCCAAGGACTGACCGTCCGCTCACCGCTCGAACCGAAGGAATGGGCATGGCTTTCGACGAAGAGGCAGTATCACGTGACATCACCGACAAGGTGAACACGCTTCTCGCGGAAAACGATCCGAACAGTGTGTCGGTATCGGATTTCCTCGGCGCACGATTCGACGCCGGACTGGCGTGGGTTCATTTCCCCGAAGGTCATGGGGGACTCGGTGTACCGCAGAGCTTTCAGCGGCAGGTGAACGCTCAGCTGGAGGCTGCCGGTGCACCCGTCCCGGCCACCGGCAAGAACGGGATCGGACTGGGCATGGCAGCACCGACCATCGCTGCCTTCGGTACCGAGGAGCAGAAGCAGAAGTTCCTGCGCCCGTTGTGGACTGCGGAGACGGTTTACTGCCAGCTGTTCAGTGAACCGGGCGCAGGTTCGGACCTCGCGGCCGTCTCCACCCGCGCTGTCCGCGACGGCGACGACTGGATAGTCAACGGGCAGAAGGTGTGGACGTCGGGCGCGCAGAACGCGCAGCTGGCGATTCTCGTGGCCAGAACCGATCCGTCACGCTCGAAGCACGCGGGTCTGAGCTACTTCATCTGCGACATGACCGACCCGGGCGTCGACGTCCGGCCGCTCCGTCAGATCACCGGCGAGGCCGAATTCAACGAGGTATTCCTCACGGACGTCAGGATTCCGGACGCCAATCGCCTCGGAGCCGAAGGCCAAGGGTGGAAGGTTGCGACCACCACCCTGAACAACGAGCGTGTTGCCATCGGTTCGGGCGCGCCGCGTGAGGGCGGCATGATCGGAAAGGTCGCTCAGGCCTGGCGTAACGAGCCCGAGCTGCGTAACCCGGCGATGCATGACGAGTTGATGCGGCTCTGGACCGAATCCGAAGTCGCGCGTCTGACCGGTGAGCGACTGCGCCAGCAGCTCGCCGCCGGACAGCCCGGCCCCGAAGGCTCGGGAATGAAGCTCGCGTTTGCCGGTTTGGCCCAGCAGATTTCGGGTTTCGACCTCGAGTTGCACGGCGAAGCCGGTCTGCGTTACGACGACTGGACGCTGCGTCGACCGGATTCCGTCGACTTCACCGGGCGTGAACCCGGATACCGGTACCTGCGAGCCAAGGGCAATTCGATCGAGGGCGGAACGTCGGAGATCCTGCGCAACGTCATCGCAGAACGTGTACTCGGCTTGCCACCCGAGCATCGCGTCGACAAGGACATCGCCTGGAAGGACCTACCCCGATGAGCGCAGATCTGCTGTACTCCGAGACCGAACAAGATCTGCGGGCCAGCGTCAGACGACTGCTGAGCGAGCGGGCCGGCGCCGACACCGTGGTCACGGCGTACGACGACGTGTCCGCCGACTTCACCGGGCTGTGGAAGTCGTTGGCGTCGGAACTCGGTTTGGCGGGACTGCTGGTACCCGAGGAACTGGGCGGGGCTGGTGCGTCGACGCGTGAGGCGGCGGTCGTGATGGAGGAGATCGGACGTGCGGTCGCTCCCGTTCCGTTCTTCACCAGCGCGGTGCTGGCGACGACGGCGTTGCTGAAGGCCGGCGAGACCGAGGTGCTCGGTCAATTGGCAGCGGGGGATTCGACGGCTGCTCTGGTCGTCCCGTTGTCCACTGCACCAGGAACTTTCACACCTACTGTCAAGGCAACGGCGAGTGGACTCGTCGGCAGCGTCACGACGGTTGCCGGCGTCGCCGAGTCCGATGTTCTTGTTGTTCCGGTTGCCGGTGAGGGCGGCCTGGAGCTGCACACCGTTCGGATCGCCGACGCTACCGTCACGCCGGTTCTGTCCCTGGACATGACGCGCCGATTGGCGGACGTCGAGTTCTCGGGGTCGTCGTCGGTCCGGGTCGACAGCGGCAATGCGGCGCAGGCGGTTGAGGAAGCGTTGCTCTGCGGAAGCGCACTTCTGGCGTCCGAACAGTTCGCTGTGGCTCAGTGGTGCCTCGAAACGACTCTCGCGTATGTGAAGGAGCGCAAGCAGTTCGGCCGCGCGATCGGTTCGTACCAGGCGATCAAGCACCGCCTCGCCGATCTCTGGCTCGAAGTCAGTTCTTCGGGTGCGGCAGCACGATACGCGGCGGACACCTATGCACGCGGCGACGACGATGCGGGGATCGCAGCGACGGTGGCCCAGGCATTCTGCAGCGGCGTCGCTGTTCACGCTGCCGAGGAATGCGTCCAACTCCACGGTGGTATCGGAATGACGTGGGAGTATCCGGCGCACCTGTACCTCAAGCGGGCGAAGAGCGATCAGTTGTCGCTGGGAACCGCGTATCAGCATCGGGCACGTCTCGCCGAGTTGGTCGACCTCCCGATCTCGTCCTGAATTTCACCCACTATCTGTCTGGAGAATTGCTGTGAAGGCTTGGCGCGTCAACGAACTCGGTCAACCCCGCGATGTGCTCGCGTTGGAGGAGACCGCGGATCCCACCCCTAATGCGACGGAGATGTTGGTCAAGGTGCTGGCGGCTCCGGCCAACTTCCCCGACGTCCTCATGTGCCGGGGTGAGTACCAGATCAAGCCGCCGCTGCCCTTCACCCCCGGCGTCGAACTGTGTGGTGAAGTGGTCTCGGTCGGTGAATCGGTGACCAAGTTCGCGGTGGGGGACCGGGTGATCGGTAACCCGAGTCTGCCGTCCGGCGGATTCGCCGAGTACTCGGTACTGGATCAGAACAACACGTTCCCGGCGCCGTCGGCTCTCGACGACGCGGAAGCATCCGCTCTGAGCATCGGCTATCAGACAGCGTGGTTCGCTCTGCATCGTCGCACCCAACTGCTCGAGGGTGAGACGTTGTTGGTCCACGCCGCTGCGGGTGGTGTCGGTAGTGCGGCAGTGCAACTCGGCAAGGCGGCAGGCGCCAAGGTGATCGGTGTCGTCGGCGGCCCGGACAAGGCAGAGTACGCGCGCAAGCTGGGCGCAGACCTCGTGGTCGACCGTCACAGTGAGGACTTTGTGGCAGCGGTCAAGGAGTTCACCGGTGGTAAGGGCGCCGATGTCGTCTTCGATCCGGTAGGCGGTGACGCATACGCGAAGTCCACGAAGTGCATCGCCTTCGAGGGACGGATCGTCATCATCGGTTTCGCGGGTGGGACGATTCCGCAGCCGGCACTCAATCATGCTCTCATCAAGAACTATTCGATCATCGGTCTGCACTGGGGGCTGTACAAGGCCTACAACCAGCAGGCCATCGACGATTGCCACGTCGAGCTCACCAGGCTCGCCGATGCCGGTCTGGTCAAACCCCTGATCAGTGAGCGGCTGTCGTTGACGGACGTGGCCGACGGTATCGGCCGCCTCGGCGACGGCACCACTGTCGGTCGTGTCGTGTTCCAGCCCTGATCCTCTGCTGTGCGCCTTTATTGACCCCGGCGGTTAATAAAGGCGCACAGCACTTCGTGTTCGACGAAAGGTTTCCCCGATGAGGCAAGCTGTCATCGTTTCCACCGCCCGTACCCCGATCGGTAAGGCGTACCGCGGCGCGTTCAACAACACTCAGGCTCAAGAGCTTGCTGCACATGCCATTTCGAATGCAGTTCAGCGCGCGGGCCTCGAGGGCGGCGAGGTCGAGGACGTCATTCTCGGCGCCGCGTTGCAGCAGGGATCTTCCGGCGGCAACGTCGCACGGCAAGCGGTGCTGCGGGCGGGGCTTCCGGACTCGGTTTCCGGAATGACGATCGATCGTCAGTGCTCGTCCGGGCTCATGGCCATCGCGACCGCAGCAAAGCAGATCGTGGACGACGGAATGCAGATCGCGGTCGGCGGCGGAGTCGAATCGATCTCGTTGGTCCAGAACGATCATATGAACAACTTCCGCGCGGCTGATCCGTGGCTGAAGGAAAACAAGCCGTCGATCTACATGCCGATGCTGCACACGGCCGAGATCGTCGCCGAGCGCTACGGAGTGACCCGCGAGCAGCAGGACGAGTTCGCGCTCGTCTCGCAGCAGCGGACCGCAGCAGCTCAGAACGCAGGTCGGTTCGATCTCGAAATCGTCCCGCTGCCCTCGATCAAGCAGGTGCAGGACAAGGAGACGGGTGAGATCCGCAGCGAGTCCGTGACGCTGACCCGGGACGAAGGCAACCGCGCTTCCACCACGTTGGAAGGGCTGTCGAGTCTGCGACCGGTTCTGGCCGACGGGACTGTCAGTGCGCATTCCTCCATCACTGCGGGCAACTCGTCTCAGCTCTCCGACGGCGCTTCGGCGTCGGTGCTGATGGAGGCAGGCGAGGCGGAACGCCGCGGGTTGGCGCCTCTCGGTATCTACCGTGGCATGGCTGTCGCGGGTTGCGCTCCCGACGAGATGGGCATCGGACCGGTGTACGCGATTCCGCGTCTGCTGGATCTTCATGGGCTGAAGGTCGACGACATCGATCTCTGGGAACTCAACGAGGCCTTCGCCTCTCAGGCCCTGTACTGCCGTGACAAGCTCGGGATCGATCCCGAGAAGTACAACGTCGACGGTGGCGGTATCTCCGTCGGCCATCCGTACGGTATGACGGGTGCGCGTCTGGTCGGACATGCGCTCCTGGAAGGTAAACGGCGCGGAGCCAAGCTCGTGGTCGTGACCATGTGCATCGGTGGCGGCATGGGCGCTGCCGGGCTTTTCGAGGTCGCATGAGCTTGATCGAGGGACTGTTCGACGTCAGTGGCAAGACCGTTGTGGTCACCGGTGGATCACGCGGCATCGGATACATGATCGCTCGCGGATTTGTCGAAGGCGGAGCGACGGTCGTCATTTCGGCCCGAAAAGCCGAAGCCTGTGACGAAGCCGCGCGAGAGCTTTCGGAGTTCGGCACCTGCATCTCTCACCCGGCCGATCTGTCCACGGACGAGGGGATCGAGAGCCTCGCTGCGAAGGTCGCCGAGATTTCGCCGACGCTCGACGTACTGGTCAACAACGCCGGTGCCACGTGGGGAGCTCCCGTCGACGATTTTCCGGCTGCCGGCTTCGACAAGATTTTCGACATCAATGTCAAGGCAATCTTCCTCTTGACACAGAAGCTGTTGCCGCAGTTGCGTTCTGCGGCCACTGCGGAAGATCCCGCGCGCGTGATCAATATCGGATCGATCGACGGACTCGTGGTGTCGGGTTCGGAGAACTTCTCGTACGGAGCCAGTAAGGCTGCGGTGCACATGTTGACGCGCAAGCTCGCGGCAACGCTTGCGGGGGAACAGATCACGGTCAATGCCATTGCGCCGGGCCCGTTCCCGTCGAAGATGATGGCATTCCTCCTCGAGGACGAGCAGAGTGCAAAGGCTGTGGCGGACTCGGTCCCGTTGGGCCGGGTCGGAACTCCCCAGGATGCTGCAGGTCTTGCCATCTTCCTTGCTTCACGTGCCGGGGCTTACCTGACCGGCGCGGTGATTCCACTCGACGGCGGTGCGAGCGGAGCGCGCTGACCTCTGACTGATTTTCTCTGTCCGAAAAGGCCTGAAAGTCTGAATTGCTGTGACTTTCAGGCCTTTTCGCGTCTTTGTCTGATTGGGTTATCTGTGACTGCAGTTGCTAGATTGTCCGAGGTTCGGGGGGAGCGACGACGACAACACCAACAATCCCGGCCTTGGGGGAGTCATGTTTCGCGCGGGGAGATCGTTGGGGGTGTTCGGGGTAGTTGCTGCTCTGGCGACTGCTGCAGTCACGGCGGTGGCTTCGCCGGCGACGGCAGCGCCGGGATGCGTCGGAGTGAGCGGCGTCGGTAGTAGCGGAGGTCCGGCCAATGCGGCGCCGTGGCTCAACGGCAACACCGGAGGGTTGCCGGGTCTGTCCGGGCGTACTACCGCGATCGAAAAAGTTACCGGGACATACAGTCCCAACAAGACGGTCGATCGCTTCAATGTTCTGGGCACGGATCTGGGCATCATGTGGGACAACGGTGCCGGTCAGATTCTGACCGCTTTCGGTGACACCACCGGGCTCAGTCGCAACCCCGCCTGCGACGGTTTGGTGGGCGAGTGGCGAAGCAATGTACTCTTCCGCAGCTCGGATCGGGTGCTGGCCGACGGTATGCGCATCGACAGTGCGCCGATGGACGGCGCCGGTCAGGCAAGCGAGGTCATCGCCGGTCTGAAGGTTCCGGGCGTCGAGGCGTCCAGTATCCCCACCAGCGGCATTGCGATGAACGGTGTGCAGTATCTGAGCTACATGTCGGTGCGCAACTGGGGCGAGGCCGGGCAGTGGAGTACAAACTACTCACAGATTGCCACCTCCTCGGACAACGGCGAGACGTGGACCATGCGTCCGGAGACGCTGCGCCCCAACATCGGTGGGGTTCTTCCCGCGGGTGTCGCCCCCGTCGCCGGTAGCGAGAACTTTCAGATGAGCTCGATGGTGTTGGACGGCGGGTTCGTCTACAACTACGGAACCCCCGCGGGACGATCCGGCGAGGTTCGACTTTCTCGCGCGCCCGAGGGGGCGATCCTCGATCTTTCCGCCTACGAGTATTGGAACGGAAACGGCTGGATCCGAGCCGATCCCGCTGCGGCCGTACCCGTCATGGACGGCCGCATCGGCGAGATCTCCGTTCAGTACAACGAGTTCCTCGGCAAGTTCGTCGCGATGTACGCCGACGCGTTCAGTTCGATTGTGATGCGAACCGCTCCCAGTCCGGTCGGTCCGTGGACGGCACCGGAAACACTGGTCAATCTGGTCGAGGTTCCCGGTATCTACGCTGCATACATCCACCCGTGGTCCAGTGGTTCGGATCTGTATTTCCTTGCCACCACGTGGGCCGACTACAACGTCATGTTGATGCGTACGACGCTCGTTCGCTGATCCGACTCACGCTTGCGTTTGCTGGAGGTACACGATCTCCTCGGTGATCGGCGCGTCGTCGTCGGCTTCTGTCGGCGGTTCTTGTCGGCGGCGCCACCAGATGGTGAACAGGACGGCTCCGATCACCAAAGCAGCCAGAGCGATTACCGCCACCCAGAATTTCGGGCCGTAGTATCCGACAAGGACCATGCGCATGGCGTTGCGCGCCCACGTGAGTGGCATCAGAGCGTGCAGCCACTGCAGCACCGTCGGCATCTGTTCGATGGGGTACACCGCGCCGAAGGCGAAGATCTGAATCATCAAGGCACCCAAAGCGATGAAGGTTCCGTTGACGGCTCCGAACACAACGGTGAAGAGCCTGCCCGAGCTGACCGCGGCGGCACCCACCAGGATCATCACTGCGATCATCGCCAGAACACTAGGTGGTTCGACGTTTGCCACGGTCAGTGACACCACCGACAACACGAGCGCCGCGACCAAGGTGACCAGGGCGGGAATGCGGTAGCGGCGCAGCCCCTCACGCACCACGCTGGTGTGCGAGTTCAGTGAACGTCCGCGTCGTGGACGGACGACGAACCACGTGAGAATTCCGCACAGGAACAGTGCCACCGAGATCACGGCAGGGACGGCTCCCGGTCCGAAACCGGCTGCGGGATAGTTGTTCCGCGCATCGACGGCAACCGGGGAAGAGAGCAGATTGGCCGTGGTGGCGCGCTCGTCGTCCGAGAACTGCGGCACCTGGGCGGCACCGTCGGATAAACCGGTGGCGAGTTCCGCGCTACCCGCGTCGAGCTCGCCGACGCCCGCCGCGAGCTGGCCGAGGCCGTCACGGAGCGCAATACTTCCGGTATCCAACTGCCCGAGGCCGGTGGAGAGTTCCTGAGCGCCGGTGGCGAGTTGGCCTGCGCCGTCGGACAGTTGGCCTAGTCCCGTGTTGAGTTCACCCGCACCGGCCGCCGCGGCAAGAAGCCCGCCACGGTAGTCGCTGCTCGGATCGGTGAGCTGCCGCGAGATCTCCCGCGCACCGTCGCGAAGCTGACCGAGCTGACCGATCACGTCGTCGTCCGACGGTTGCGCGGTCAGGGAGGCCCGCAGTCCGCCCAGGGCCTCGACGAGTCCGGCGGAGACCGGATCGGCCGAGTTTCGAAGCATCGACGTGAGGGCGTCGATCTGCCCGACGACGGCGTCGGAGGACCCCGCGAGGTCGAGTACCGGGGTTGTGACCATGTCGACCACTTCGCTGATCTGACGGGCTCCAGCGCCGAGTTCGTCGGTGCCCCCGACCAACTGGTTGAGTCCGCTGCTCAGCTCGCCCGAGCCTGCAGCAGCTTCGTTCGCTCCAGCAGCCAGCTCGCCGGCTCCGGCGGCCAGCTCCTTGCCGCCCTGATTTGCTTCGCCCATGCCGGTGGCGAGTTCCTTGCTTCCGGCGTAGAGCTCGTTGGTTCCGGCAAGCGCTTCGGAGGATCCGTCGGACAGCTGTTGCGCTCCTGCTGCTGCGTCACCGAATCCTGTTCCGAGTTCACCCAACCCGACCAGCACCTGGTCGATGGACTGCTCGCCGATCGACTCGGAGACCGCCGAGCGCACCTGAGCGATGATGCTTTCACCGACCGGGCCGGCGACCAGACTGTTGTAGTCGTTGTACAAGACGTCGAGTTCGGCCTTGCGGCCCGAACCCGATGCGGCACTGGCCACATCTGCGCTGAAAGTCTTGGGAATGACGACCGAGAAGTAATAAGTGCCGTCGTTGACGCCGTTGGCGGCTTCCTGTTGCGAGACGACCTTCCACGCAACGTCTCCGCTCTCGACGAGCGCGGCAACAACTTCATCGCCGGCTTGCAGACGTGTTCCGTCGAGTTCTGTGCCGGCATCGGCGTTGACGATGGCGACGGGCAAGCGGTTGACCGTGTCGCCCGGATCCCACAGTGCCCACATGTAGAACGCCGCAATCGACAGCGGTGCGATGACGAGGACAGCGAGAACTGTCCGGATGATGTGCGTGCGTCGCGTCGTGGCCGCGTTGTCGACTACGGGTTGTGGCGCCATGTGGAGCTCTCTTCTCGTGGACCGAAGCAGGTGTGGCACGAAAGGAAGCCACCAAAGCTACTGGACATACGTCCAGCTCGGTCACGATACAAAGCTAACGGCCATCCTGTGACCGTTTTCGAAGAATTGGGCGTTATCGGCCGCCGTGCTCTGCCTCGATCTTTGCCCACTCCCACCCTCGGAAGTTGGCCAGACGAAGTTCCTCTGCTTCGTCGAAGGTGTACCACTCGGTGCTCGGCGCATCAGGGAGAGTGCCGCGCAAGTATTCGCCCAGGTAGTGAAGTGGGCCTTCCCAGCCGGTTCCGACGCCGTAGCAGCCGGTGTCCGGGTCGTTGCGGAAGACATCGGCTACGGAGGCGTGCTCCAACTCGAGCCAGGTGGCGTCTAGGCCGTCGGCAGTCAGCCGGATCTCGACCTGATCGCTGTATCCACGATCGCCGGGCGGTGTCCACTGCAGTCGCAGCAGGTGTGGGGCGTCGCAGGCCAGGATCTCGCCACTTGCCTGGCCTTCGAAGGCGTACGAGCCGCCCACCTGGAAGTCTCCGCTCACCGGGAGGAAGAAGCGGTTGACGCGGTCAGGGGTCGTGATGGCGTCCCAGACGTCGTCGACCGACGCGTTGTAGCGGCGCTTGAGTACGGCAGTTCGAGCCGAACCTTCTGCGATGTCGCGGTTACCCATGCTCCGCTCCACCGCGGTGAGGCTGGTGTCCTGGTTCGCGATCTCGGTCATTGTGAGTCTCCTTCGTCGGAAGAATTCGATTGTGAAGATCTGCTCCGCTTCGAGCCGCGTCGTTTCCCGCGTGCGAGTTCTGTGGCCAATGCGTCGAGAGGGCCGCTCCAGAACTGCCGGAATCCGTCGAGCCATTGGTCCACTTCTTGCAATGGCGCGGGCTCGACGGCATAGAGACGCCTGGTGCCTTCGCTGCGGACGGTGGCGAATCCGTTTTCTCGGAGTACTCGCAGGTGTCCGGACGCGGTCGGTTGCGAGATTCCGAACTCCGCTGCCACGACTTCGGCGATCTGACCCGCCGAGCGCTCGCCGCCGGACAGGAGTTCCATGATTCGTCGCCGCACTGGGTCTCCGAGAACGTCGAATGCATGCACCAGTCATTTATATCGGCAATGACCAATATAGGCAATCGCCGAAACTTGTCCCCGGACTCGGTCAGTCCGAGAGCGCGAACTCGTCGGCGTCGAAAAGTTCGCCGATCAGCCCGCCGAGATGGCGTCGATGTTCGGCTGACAGCGTCGCTGCCGCCTCGGCATCGTGGTCTGCGCACAGCTTGATCAGCCTGTTGTGATGATCGACGGAGTCCTGGCTCCCGAGGAGGCTCGAGAACTTGCGGTAGTAGATGCGGTGAATTTGTGGGTGAACCTGGTGAATCAGCTTCTTCAACAGCGGATTTGCCGCAGCATCGATGATGACGCTGTGTAGGCGATCGTCGGCGGTGAGGGCTCGGCCTATGTCGTTTCGCTTGACGGCAGCGGCGAAGTCTTTGTTGGCGGAGCGCATCGCCCCGATCATCTCGTCGGTGAGGTTCGGCACTGCGGTGACGACGGCCAGTTGGTCGAGAGCTTCGATGACTGCGAGTGTCGCCTCGACGTCGCCGCGGTCGAGGGTGGTGATGCGCGTGTACGCACCAGGTTTCGCTTCCACGAGTCCGGTGTCGACCAGCCTTGCGAGCGCTTCGCGGACCGGAGTTCTGCTCAGTCCCAGATACTCGGCGAGTTCGCTGTCCTTGATCTTCGAGCCCGGCGCCAGTTCACCGGTGACGATCGCCTGCCGAATGCGTTCGAGAGCGATGTCGCTCATTCGTGCTCGCTCAACCGGTTTACCGCCACGCAACATACTGGATATCGTACTCTGCAGCCTCCCTACTGCAGGTCAGCCCGAAATGACCATCGAGGGGTGTCTCCGGGCATCCGCAACCCGCCGCAGCAGAGCGCGGGCGAGAATTGTTGCCGGATCGATGATCTGACAGGTTGTGGCGTCGGCGGGCAGTCCGAGCGGAATCTCGGTGCATCCGGCCACGACGACCTGCGCGCCCGATTCGACGAGAAGATCAGCGGCCCTGACGAGCTTGTCGGTGGTCTCGTCTCCGACGTTGCCGCTCTTGATTGCTCGGATCGCCGGCATCACCAGTTCGTTCTGGATCGCAGGTCCTGGCACCAGGACGTCGATCGAGTATTCCGACAGCCATTGTTGATACAACCCGGTGCGGACCGTCCCCGTGGTGGCCAATAGTCCGACGGATGTGACGGCGGGTGAGAGCGTCCGGATGTGCCGAGCGACTTCGTCGATCATGTGGACTACGGGAAGTCCCAGTTGGGACGAGATGGCGGGCAGGAAGGCGTGGGCGGTATTGCATGGGATGGCGAGCGTCGTCGCGCCCGACTCTCGGAGAACGCGCGCACCGCGGATCAGCCACGGAGTGGGGTCAGGGCCGTTCTCGGTGAGTGCCAATGTCCGGTCGGGAACGGTGGGATCGGCCCAGATGACAACTTTGGGGTGCTCCTGATCCGTCGAACCTGGTGTCAGCGCAACGAGTTTGGAGTAGAAGTCGGCAGTAGCGGCGGGCCCCATGCCTCCGAGTATTCCGATGACAGGTTCGCTCATGGCCGCCGGAGAGTTGGCGCTCTGCCGTATTCGTTGCACCTTCATGTTGCAATCCAACCTTTCGCATCCAATATATTGGATACTCGTAATGTTGACTACAGTGAAGGAGATCGGAGGTAGTTGTCAAGTAAGGCGCAGCGTTCCCGGAATTGCGAAGTTCGAAAACTCGGTCGATCAGCACGGGTTCGGTTCGCCGATCTTCACGGCCGAGAGCACGGCTTCGATTTCCCCGAAAGGACTTCCGGCAGAGGGTGTCTGATCGACGACAATCCAGTTGGAATCGACCAGTTGGCGTCGACCAGCGCCAGTTGCGTCAGCACTTCTGGAGAAGAAGACTCCGGCCGACTGAATGGTGTCCTGCGCGTCTTGAAGATTCATGCACACGACGTTGGGCATGATCGCGGGAGCTGCAGCGGGCGTCACTTCCGCGGCGACTGGGGTCGTGGCCAGTGGAGAATTCGTCGTACCGGCCACCGAGGTGGTCAATGGAGCCTGAGTCGTCGTGGGTTGAGTTGTCGAGGTTGCAGTGGTGGTCGCGGTGGATGTTGATTCGGCCTCGCTGTCGGTGCTTGTTCCTGAGCACGCGGCAAGTGACGCCAAGGCGAATGCGCTGAGTCCGATGCGAACGGCAGTTGAGGACGGGCGAATCGATGTCGAAAAGAGGTGTGGTGCGCGCACAGACGTTCCTTGTCGGTAAAGGGGCGATGAAAGCGGAGATTCGAGCGCAGAGCACATCCGACGCCGTCGATGTGCCTTATGTCGAATAGAACCATAGGCTTTCGGCACCGGATTCGAGAGGAATTGCCTACATGCATTTTCTGGAACTACGACACGCGCAGTGCGAACCCCCAGCGGCGTATTCGCCCGTCCTGGAGAGCTACGGAGATGTGCAGACCGTTCTTCTGGGAACCGACCCGCTTCCTGACCACCGACGGTTCGACGCCGTGATCGTGATGGGTGGGCCGATGGGCGTCGGCGATCAAGGCGAGGTCGAGTGGCTGACGTCCGAGATCGAGTACATTCGCGATCTGGTCGAGAACGACGTCCCGGTGTGGGGAGTGTGTCTGGGTTCGCAATTGCTCGCCGCAGCGCTGGGGGCTCGCGTCTACACGGGCGCAGTGCCCGAAGTCGGAGTCGAGGAGATCACCTTGACAGCCGAGGGGCGGCAAGATTCGGTGTGGGGAGGCCTTCCCTTTACTTTTCCTGCGATGCAATGGCATTCGGACACTTTCGATATCCCGAATGGCGCGGTGCGGCTCGCCGGTTCTGCCAAGTTTCCGAATCAAGTATTCCGGTACAAGCAGAGTTACGCCGTTCAGTTTCACCTCGAAGCGTCGTCCGAGGTGGCGCGTGAATGGATGGAACTGGCCGAGTATCGCGATTCGCTGCATGCTTCGTTGGGAGTGGACGGTCCGCGCATCTTCATGGAGCAGTTGGGTGCAGCCGAGTCGCAGGGGCTCGAGATTGCCGCAGCCGTGATGGAGAAGTGGTTGAAATCGATCTCTGTTGAATAAGGCCGTTTTGTCCTGATTGACCGATTTACCTGTTACCTTGTGTTGTCGTGGGTGGATGAACCGATCCGGTCGAGCAAGACACCTCGTAGAGTCCGGATCTCCCCCGCGAAAGGGGAGCGATGCGCCGGATGCGGAAGATATCGACAGCAGCAGTGACGTGTGTACTCGCGTCGACCGCGGTCTTGGGGGCGACCCAGGCCAATGCATCCCCGTGGGATTGCAATGTCACCGGGAGCTTGGATCAATCAGGTGGGCCGACCAATCCGATTCCCTGGCTCAACGGCACGGACGGCAAACTGCCGGAATTGCAAGGCCGCACCTCGGCGGTCGAGTACATCACGGGCGCGCTCAGCCCCAACCAAACCGTCGAGCGTTTCAATGTTCTCGGCACGGATCTCGGCATCATGTGGGACAACGGCGCAGGTCAGGTCCTGACAGCCTTCGGTGACACCGTCGGCATCGGATCTGACCCCCTGTGTTCCGGGGTGGTCGGTGACTGGCGCAGCAACGTCCTGTTCCGTAGCTCGGACGGAAATCTGTCCGACGGCATGAACATCGACTCCTCGCCGACCGACCGGCCGAATCACTCGCGCGAGATCATCGGAAGTCTGAAAGTCACCGGCGTCGAAACCAGCAGCATCCCGACGACGGGTATCTCGGTGGGTGGCGTTCAATACGTCAATTACATGTCGATCCGCTCGTGGGGAGGGTCGGGCGAGTGGGTCACCAACTTCTCGCAGATCGCGTCCTCACACGACAACGGTGAGACCTGGCAGGTCGAACCGGCCTCGTCCCGGCCCAATCTGCCGTTGACGGGTAACGACAACTTCCAGATGGGTTCCTTTGTCAAAGACGGTGGTTACGTCTACAACTTCGGTACCCCCGCGGGACGTTTCGGCGAGGGGCGTCTCTCGCGAGTCAAGGAAGCCTCCATCGCGGACGTCGCGGCGTACGAATACTGGGACGGAAAGGCATGGGTCCCCAACAATCCCGCTGCCGCTGCAGTAGTTCTCGACGGGGATGTCAGCGAACTGTCGGTGCAGTACAACGACTATCTCGGCAAGTTCGTCGCGATGTACTCCAACGAGTGGGGAGCGCTAGTGCTGCGGACGGCGTCGGACCTGACCGGCCCGTGGAGTGCGCCCGACGTAGTGATCGGCACCGACGAGGTTCCGGGACTCTACGGCGCGTACATGCACCCCTGGTCACAGGGGCAGGACCTCTACTTTCTCGCCACCACCTGGTCCGACTACAACGTGATGCTCATGAAGACCACGCTGCACCAGTGAACCGGATGGTTATCGTTGAACGGTGAGCACCACCGACGATGCGCTACTGATCACTGCCCTTCGAGACGTGTTGGTGGGACCACTACCCGAAATCGGCCGACGATTTTCGACGTTGATCGCGGACATGGCGCCGCACACTTCCCTGGTGATCTTCACCCGTGAATGCACCGGTAGGCCGCGCAAGGTCGCTGGGGATCCAGCCGTCGTCGATCGTGTGACCATCGCCGAACTCGACCGTATCCGTACGGATCTCACTGTCGGACAGATCTTTCGGGGAAAATGCGCTATCGCCGGCCGGGACCGTGAAGTGCTTGCGATGCTTGATCGAACCGATACGCTTCTCGTTTTGACACCGCACCCCGTACCGGTGAAGACAGCATCCCTCGAATTGATCCAGGCACTGTTCGCAGTGACTGCAACCGGAATTCAGCTCCAGGTCCGGAACGCGAGCCCGGCATATCTCGCCGAGTCACGGGCAGCGTCGTCGGAGCGTGCACGCACCGTGGCGGAGATGACGGAGGTGCATGCGGCCACCCTCGAGACGATGCTGGCGACGCTGCGCTCGGCGGATCTCGACGACACACGTGCGCGAACCTCGGCCAGGGAGACTGCGGCCTCGGCTCTGATCGGCCTGCGTTCAGCCGTCGACGTGCACCGCGAGTTGGCCGAAGAGTCGACCACCACGGCTTTTGCACGGATGCGTGGGGAATTGCGTTCGCTGCTCAAGCATCGGGAAATCGCGTTGGAGTTGGTGGAGCCACCCGTCGACGGGCGTGGGTTACCCGGTGAAGTGGCGCACGGCGCCCGCGCGGTCGTCCGCGGCGCGGTCTTGGCGTTGTCGGATCAGCAGATGCTCTCGCGTATCCGGGTGGCCTGGACGCTCGACGCGGCTTCACTCTCGATCGACATTCGCGACGACGGCGGTGGTGAAGCCGACGTGGTTGACGTGGAACGCCAATTACGTTCGAGGGTAGAGACTTTGGGTGGAACCGTCGAATCCGAGTCGACGCCCGGGTGGGGGAACCGGATCAGCGCAACCATCCCGCTCGACGCCCCCGTCGCCCTACCGAACCGCGACGTCCTCACCGAACTGGCTCCGCGGGAGTTCGAGGTACTCGAGCATCTGGTGGCCGGACGACGAAACAAGGCGATCTCGGAGCGCCTCGGCGTCAGCGAGAGCACAGTCAAGTTTCATGTTGCCGGGGTCCTGCGGAAATTGGGCGTCGAGAGTCGGGGTGCGGCGGCCGCCGCGGGCGCGGAGGCCGGCGTGAAGCCTGCACCCTAGTCCTTTCGGCCAGGTCGGTCAGTCAGTTCGACCAGGGTTGCGGGCACCTGCTTCGGGCTAACCTTTGAACGAGTGCACATATCGCAATGTGAAAACACGGCGCCATGTGACGACACGTCCTCAATCGCACGAAGCCAGGAGCAAAGCCATGCCACAGCAGGTACGCGGCGTCATCGCCCGATCCAAGGGTGCCCCCGTCGAAATCGTCCCCATCACGATTCCCGATCCCGGCGCCAACGAGGTAGTGGTCGCCATTGCAGCGTGCGGTGTGTGCCACACCGACCTGACCTACCGCGACGGCGGAATCAACGACGAGTACCCGTTCCTGCTCGGGCACGAGGCATCGGGCATCGTCGAGAGCGTTGGCCCCGGCGTCACTCATGTCGAGGTGGGCGACTTCGTCGTGCTCAACTGGCGTGCCGTGTGCGGGCAGTGTCGTGCGTGTAAGCGTGGCCGCCCGCAGTACTGCTTCGACACGTTCAACGCCGAGCAGAAGATGACGCTCGAAGACGGCACCGAACTGACGCCGGCACTCGGCATCGGCGCATTCGCAGACAAGACGCTGGTTCACGAAGGCCAGTGCACCAAGGTCGACGCCTCGGCCGATCCGGCCGTGGTCGGACTGCTCGGTTGCGGTGTCATGGCCGGCATGGGTGCCGCGATGAACACCGGCAACGTCGGACGCGGTGATTCAGTGGCCGTGATCGGGTGTGGCGGCGTCGGCGACGCAGCGATCATGGGTTCACGCCTGGCCGGTGCCAATACCATCATCGCCATCGACCGGGATCCTCGAAAGCTGGAGTGGGCCACGGAACTTGGTGCCACGCACACGATCAATGCCACCGAGGTCGACGACGTCGTCGAGGCAGTCCAGGAGCTGACCGGAGGTTTCGGTGCCGACGTGGTTGTCGACGCAGTCGGTCGCCCGGAGACCTGGAAGCAGGCGTTCTACGCCCGCGACCTCGCGGGAACCGTAGTGCTGGTGGGTGTTCCGACGCCGGACATGAAGCTGGAAATGCCGCTGGTGGACTTCTTCTCGCGCGGCGGAGCCCTCAAGTCGTCGTGGTACGGCGATTGCCTGCCCGAGCGTGACTTCCCCGTTCTGGTCGACCTGTACCAGCAGGGGCGTCTGCCGCTCGAGAAGTTCGTCAGTGAGCGCATCAAGCTCGACGAGGTGGAGAAGGCCTTCGAGACGATGCACCGCGGCGAGGTCCTTCGTTCGGTGGTGGTCCTGTGACATTGCGTGTCGATCGCGTCGTCACCTCGGGCACGTTCAGCCTCGACGGCGGAACGTGGGACGTCGACAACAACATCTGGCTGATCGGTGACGACAACGAAGTGGTGATCGTCGACGCAGCTCACACCGCGCAGCCGATCATCGACGCTGTCGGTGGACGCAAGGTGATCGGAATCGTCTGCACCCACGGCCACAACGATCACGTCACCGTTGCGCCGGAGCTGGCCGAGAAACTCGACGCTCCTATCTACCTGAACCCGGCCGACGATGTCCTCTGGGAGATGACTCACCCCGGGGTGAGGCATCTGAGCTTGGAAGATGATCAGCGTATTGCTGTGGCGGGCACGGATATTCTGGCAATCCACACACCCGGTCATTCGCCGGGGTCGACCTGCCTCTACCTGCCGGAGGCCGGCGAATTGTTCAGCGGCGACACCTTGTTCTCCGGTGGTCCCGGGGCAACCGGGCGGTCGTACTCCGATTTCCCGACCATCATCGGATCGATTCGCGACAAGCTTTTCGCGCTCCCCGCCGAGACCAAGGTCCACACCGGTCACGGCGACGGAACCACGATCGGCACTGAGGCGCCGCATCTCGAAGAATGGATCCGCGCCGGTTCCTGATGTGATCGGAACAAAGTGGGGACGCCGGTACCGGCGTCCCCACTTTTGTCACAATGCTGATGCCCAACCGGCGGTGTCGTTCTCACCCGGGATCGCCATCAGGCCGTGCCACAGTTCGAGGATCTCGAACCATTCTGTCTCGGATCGGCTGAGGGGACGTACAGATTCGTAGCCGGCGCGCAGGCTCTGCCGTACCGCGATCGGTGTCGGTCGCCAATCGGTGAACAGGGTGCCCAGATAGACGCTTGCCTTGGCCAGGTCGCTCACCCGGTGGTCGATCACCACGTCGTCGAAGTCGAGTACTCCGGTGGTCTGAGAGTTTCGAGTCAAGATGTTGGCTGCACGGAAGTCGTTGTGTACCAGTTGTGTTTGGTCATCGAGCTCGGGCACCCGCGCAAGGAGGTCCACGAGCCTACGCGTTGCCTCAGGCGCGAACCCGTGGTCGAAATTCTCGAGCCAACCACCGATGCGCTCCATCAACCCGGTGCTGCGCGACGAGAAAACCGATCCGTCGACATGGGTGGCGCCGAGCGTTCGGTGTATTTCTGCCAGACATGCTCCTGCCGAACGGACCGCCGCGTGGTCCTGCACGTCCAACCAATCTCCCGCCATCTCCGGCAGTACGGTGAACGACACTGCGCACGAAGGACCTTCCAGTGTTTCCCGGTCCAATCCGTTCAGGGACGTGATTGGTGACGGAACGGGCACGCCCTGCGCGGCGAGTGCGCTCAGCAGGCGCGTCGACGCCTCCAGGTTCGTGAAGCGCTCTGTGGCGCGCGACCACTTCACCACCAGCCCACCTCGGTCGCTCGCAACCCACACAATCGCGTTCTGGTCACTGATCGCCATTCGCGAGCACTCGAGGGCCGTCAATCCCCAAGTCTGCTCGAGTACCGCCGAAACCCAATGGGTGGCTGCGCCGAAGCTGTTGAATCCGAATCGCTGCTTCAGAGCGGCTTCCGACTCCACCGACTCCCAGAGCATGGACAACCCGAGTGGCAACATGCCGTTCGACTCTAGTGGGGGAAGTTCGAATCGAGGTGTCGATCTCGGAAGCACCCGAAGACGCCTTGGCGACAGCTGCAGTTCAGCCGCCTTGACTCAGTTCGCTGAAGATCAGGTTGGTCTGGGTATTGGCGATGGCCGGATCGTTGAGGTGTGCGCTGACGAAATCGCGAAGCCGAGTGGGGGATTCACACGACACGTGCACCAGGAGATCACGGTCCCCACTCATCAGGAACACTCGCTGAACCGAATCCAGTCCGCTCAGGTGCTCGGCAATTTCCGTCATCCGGCTCCTGGCGTGGGAGTGAATCAGAATCGACACCATCGCCGAGATCTCGAGGCCGAGTAGCTCGAGGTCTATGTCTGCATGAAACCCCTTGATGACGCCCGATTCGCGTAGAGCGCGCATCCGCGCCAGAGCGGTCGACGGCGCTATCCCGACCTTCTCGGCGAGTGCGTTGTTGGGGATGCGTGCATCCCGGACGAGTTCGCGGAGAATCGCCGTATCGACGTCGTCGAGCCGAACATGATTCGGTCGAGCTGCGGCAGCTGCCCGTTCGATCGCATTTATCATCCGATTTCTCCCTGCCGTCGCGAAAATATTCAGCAACTATTGACCGCGCCCGTCGATGATTCTAGCTTTTGCCAAACACATCGAATTATCAAACGGTCGAGATCGACACAGTCGACTGTTGCGACGAAGGGGTCTGGATGCTTCCGAGGATCGGCCGACACACGGGCGACGGACACATGGGCGACTGGGTGGCACGGTTGATCGACATCAGCCCGCCGATCTCCGAATCGACGCCGGTGTGGCCAGGCGATACCGCCTTCACCCGCGCTGTCACGTCAGACCTCGGCGGCAGTGACGCCGTCACCATCAACCGAATCACCACCACTCCTCATATCGGTGCTCACGCCGATGCGCCGGCGCACACCCGCATCGACGGTGCGCCCATCGGTTCTGTTCCCCTCGAGTCCTATCTCGGCGAAGCACTGGTGGTCGACATGACGGGCGTCGACGGTGCCGCATGCATCAGGCCCGTCGAAGAGACGGTGGAGCGACTCGGCGGCAATCTGCCGCAGCGGCTGATTCTGAGGACTTACCCGAAGTACCCGCGCGAGTGGGACAACGACTTCGCCGGCGTTTCTCCGGAGCTGACCCACTGGTTCGCCGACCGCGGTGGAGTTCTGATCGGAATCGACGGCGCCTCGTTCGATCCGATGGACAGCAAGACCATGGACGGGCACCACACGGCCAGCGATCGTGGCGTCGCGATCCTCGAAGGACTTTGCCTCGACGACGTCGACGAAGGCTACTACGAGTTGATCGCACTGCCGCTGAAGTTCCTCGATCTCGATGCCAGCCCGGTACGCGCCGTGCTCCGGACTCTGCCTTCATCACTTTCAACGCCGACACATGCAGGAGAAGAATCGTCATGACATCGACAACCACCCTTTCGTTGGAAGGCTGCGTCAAAGCCGACGCAGTGGATCCCTTGAGGGAGTTCCGCCGCGAGTTCGCGATTCCGGAGGGCGTCCTCTACTTCGACGGAAACTCGCTCGGCGCGCGTCCCATTGCTGCACAGGAATGCGCCGCGAGAGTGATCGACGACGAGTGGGGCAACGGCTTGGTTCGCAGTTGGAACGGGGCTGGATGGTTCGACCTCCCGGTCCGCCTCGGTGACAAACTTGCGCCGTTGCTGGGAGCAGGTGAAGGCGAAGTGGTAGTAACGGATTCGACGTCGATCAACCTGTTCAAGGCATTGGCCTCTGCACTGTCCATCGCGGCTGCACACGATCCCAGCCGGAAGGTGATCGTCTCCGAGCGAGACAATTTCCCCACGGACCTCTACATTGCGGAGGGCATCATCTCGCTGCTCGATCAGGGATACGAACTACGCCTGATCGACCAACCGGGCGACCTCGTCGAGGTGGTAGGGCCGGACACCGCCGTGGTGATGCTGTCGCACGTCAACTATCGCACCGGAAACCTGTATGCGATGACGGAAGTCACTGCAGCAGTGCAGGAATGTGGTGCGCTCATGATCTGGGACCTCGCACACTCTGCCGGCGCCGTGACTGTCGACCTGGGCGGCGCCGACGCCGACTTCGCGGTCGGATGTACGTACAAGTACCTCAACGGTGGTCCGGGTTCACCTGCATTCATCTGGGTCAACTGTCGCCATCAGAACACCGGAATCCAGCCGCTGTCCGGGTGGTGGGGGCACGCGCGACCGTTTGCGATGGAGTCGGCCTACGAACCGCGGGCAGGAATACGACGGTTTCTGAGTGGTACTCAACCCATCACGTCGTTGTCACTCGTCGAATGTGGTCTCGACGTCGCGCTCAAAGCTGACATGGCCGACATCCGGAGCAAGTCGCTCGCGCTGGCCGATCTCTTCATCGACCTCGTCGAGGAGCGTTGCGCGGCCTACGGTTTGGAGTTGATCACGCCCCGCGAGCACGAGCGTCGTGGCTCGCACGTGAGTTTTGTTCATCCCGAGGGCTATTCGATCATGAAGGCACTCATTGCGCGGGGCGTCATCGGCGACTACCGCGAACCCGGAGTGCTGAGGTTCGGTATCACTCCGCTCTATCTAGGATATGCCGACGTGTGGAACGCCGTCGACGTGTTGCGAGACATCCTCGAGAACAAGTCCTGGGATCGCCCCGAATTCCGCGAGCGCGACGCAGTCACCTGATTCTTCTTCCAAGTTTCCGCGGACCGGGAGGTGCCGCCTTTCGCAAGGAGCTTTCATGAGTGATTTCAAAAACATCCAGCAACGAGAATCAGGTCTCAAACGCGAACTCGGCCCCAAACAGATGAGCATGATCGCGCTCGGCGGTGCAATCGGCACCGGACTCTTTCTCGGCAGTAAGTTCGCGATCGGGTTTGCCGGCCCGAGTGTGATCATCAGCTACGCGATCGGCGGGCTGATCGCCCTCCTGCTGATGGGCGCTCTTGCTGAAATGACCGTCGCACATGCGACATCGGGTTCGTTCGGTGCGTACGCAGAGTTCTACGTCGGACCGTTGATCGGCTTCCTCGTCCGTTATCTCTACTGGTCGTGCATCGTCCTCGCGGTCGGTACCGAGGTCACCGCGATCGGTGAATACATGCAGTTCTGGTTCGCCGACGTACCGTCGTGGCTGTGGATCGTGTTGTTCTCCGGAGTGCTGATCGGTGTGAACATGTTCAACGTCAGGGCCTTCGGAACGATGGAGTACTGGTTCTCGACGATCAAGGTCTTCGCGATCGTGGCTTTCATCGTGATGGCAGCATATGTCGTGTTCGGTAGTGGAAACCCTGACTATGGATTCCACAATTACACGGCGGGTGGCGGGTTCTTTCCGAATGGTTTGTCCGGCATGTGGTTTGCCGTGATCGTGTCGATCTTCAGTTACCTGAGCATCGAGATGATCGCCATTGCGGCCGGTGAGGCAGAAAACCCGGCAGTGGCGGTGAAGAAAGCATTCCGAGTGACGATCGTCCGGCTGTTCGTCTTCTACATCGCAACGCTTGCCTTGATTCTGGCAATCGCTCCGATGGACAAGATCTTGAGCGGCGGAAGCCCTTTCGTCACGGTGATGCAGGTCGTGAAGATTCCGGGCGCAGACAGCGTGCTGAACTTCGTGGTGATCATTGCCGCACTCTCCGCGATGAACAGTCAGTTGTACGTGTCTTCGCGAATGATGTTCTCGCTCTCCCGCGCTGGTGACGCCCCGGCCATTCTCGGCAAGGTCAGGGCCAACGGCTCACCGGTCAATGCCTTGCTGCTGTCGACGTCGGGTATCGCCGTCGCGACCATCGTCTACGTGCTCTTTCCCGAGCAGGCATTCACGTTGATGATCTCGCTGTCGATGTTCGGGGCAATGGCGACGTGGCTGCTGATCTTCGTGACGCACTGGTTCTTTCGCAAGCGAATGAAAGAGGACGGAACCAAGCTTTCCTTTACGATTCCGTTCTTCCCGGTGGGGACGATACTGGGAGGTGTCCTCATGGTCGCTATCCTCGTCACGACGTTGTGGGTCGAGGATTTCAAGATGACCTTGGTGTTCGGGGTACCGTTCGTCCTTGCCGTGATCGGCATCTACTACTTCACCCGCTCACGTCGTGCACAGAGTCTGGCAATGGATGCTGAACAGATTCAGGACGAGATCACCGGCACGGTGGTCAAACGGGTGCCCTGACTCATATTGGGAATCACAGGGTTTCGGCGAAGAACTCCATAGTGCGGGTCCACGCGAGGGCAGCAGAATCCGGGGCGTAGTGGCTGGCCGAAGTGTCGTTGTTGAACGCGTGGCCGGCGCCGGCGTAGCGGTATACCCGGGCGAGATCGGAGGCGGTTGCGCGCAATTGCTCGACGCTCTCCGGCGGGATACTCGGATCGAGGTCGCCGTAGTGGCCGAGCCACGGGACCTGCAGCTGCGCTGCGAGTTCGGTGCCTGCCGCGACTCCATCCCACCGGGTTTCGGCGACACCTCCGCCGTAGTAGGTAACGGCGGAATCGACGAGGGGTACCGCGGCACACCACAGCGACGCGGTGCCGCCCATGCAGAATCCGAGGGAGCCGACTTTGTCTGCTTCCTCGGATCGGCAGTAGTCGACAGCGGCGCGTACGTCGTGACCGATGCCTGTGCTGTCGAGTGCCATGAGCGCGTCCTTGGCGGACGGAAAGTCGGTGAAGGACGTTTGTGCGCCGCGGTGGTAAAGGTGCGGGGCCACGGCAAGGTAGCCGGTGTCGGCGAGGCGTTCGAGGATGCTCTCGATGTGCTGGTTCACGCCCCACGCTTCTTGGAGAACTACTACCGCATGCAACGGTCCACCCGGCGAATCCGGTCGACTGACGGTCAGCGGTACGTCACGTGTGGTCGTCGTGAAAGTTCCCATGTCCCGACTGTATGCGAGCAGACTGTACTCGAGCACGGACTGTAGGTGCACGGACGAATTAGACTCGTCGAATGTTCAGTTCCGACGTTCCGCCGATCAGCCTGGGCAGTTGGCCCACGCCCGTCGAACCAATGGCACGTTGCGCGCAGGCACTCGGATTGGGGCCGGAAGACCTGTGGATCAAACGTGACGACGTCACCGGCTTGGGCGGCGGCGGCAACAAGATCCGAAAGCTGCAGTACACCTGCGCTCAGGCTTTGGCCGTCGGCGCGACGACTCTGATCACTACCGGTGCACCGCAAAGCAATCACGCTCGGTTGACTGCAGCGGCAGCAGCTCGGTTGGGATTGCGTTGTGTGCTGGTGCTCGGTGGTGCCGAGCCGGAATCCGCGCAGGGCAATCTCGTTCTGGATGCACTCGCTGGCGCTGAGATCGTCTGGGCTGGTGGGGACACGGCATCCGCGGTCGACGTCGCGGTGCAGGCCGTCGCTGACTCGGGCGGTGTTCCTTTTGTCATTCCCTTCGGTGGTACCAGCGCGGTGGCCGCGCAGGGCTACGTCGACTGCGCACGCGAGATCGAGCAGCAACTCCCCGGAGTGGATCGCGTCGTGGTTGCGCTCGGATCGGGTGGAACGATGGCTGGCCTTGTCGCACATCTGGGTGTCGACAGGGTTGTCGGCGTCGATGTCGGGGCTGTTGCCGATCCAGTGTCGACTGTCGCTGGGTTAGTGGACGAGATGCCTGGTCCGACCCTGCGAGCCGCAGATCTTCAGATCCTGCGAAGCCAAGTTGGACAAGGATATTCGACGCTCACGGAAGCATCAGCCGGCGCGATCCGATGTTTGGCTCGTACGGAGGGCATCTTCCTCGACCCGACGTACACCGGCCGGGCCTTTGCAGGATTGATCCAACTCGTGAAAGACAAGGCCATCACGGCGGGATCGAAGACGGTCTTCGTGCACACCGGCGGGTTACCCGGCCTGTTCGGCCACCCCGAACTGTCGACTCTGCGGTGAGCGAGCAGATGGACTACCCGCTCAGCAGTCCACTCGACGAACTGTCCGAGTGGCAACGCGTGGTGCGACCGCTGCGTGTCAGCGCCGACGGTTACCTGCGGTTGGCGACCAATCGGCTGGCGGTCGATTCCGACTACACCTGGGACATGCACCGCCACAGCGATCACGAATTGCTGTGGGCGATCGATGGTGTTCTCGAGGTCCGTACTCCGGAGACCGTGTACACCGTGCCGAGCGGGGTCAGTCTGTGGATCCCCTCCTTTGTTCCCCACGAGGTGACGGCGCGCAGCGGCACCGAATTGTCGTGCACGTGGTTGGTGGCATCCGATGTGACCGGGTTGGATCGTGTGGTGGCCTTGTCCACCCCGCCGCTGCTCGAACAAGTACTCGATCACCTCACCCGAGACGACTTGACGGACGCGGAGCGTCGGCGAGCCGAGGCGTTTGCCATCGACCTCGTCGAACCCGTTCCGCGACTGATTTTCGATGTACCGCTGCCGACGACGCCGTGGCTTCGGCAGATCGCAGATCAGTTGGTTGCCAGCCCGGCCGACACCCGATCGGTGGAGGAGTGGGCCGCCGACGCGAAAGTCAGCACGAGGACCCTCACGCGAAGGTTTCCGGTTGAGACGGGACTGACCTTCTCGGAATGGCGTATGCGACTGCGGGCTCATCACGCGATGCAACTTCTGGCGCTCGGTCGAAGCATCTCGTTTGTGGCGCGGAAGACGGGTTTTCGTTCCGAAAGCGCGTTCGGCGCAGCATTCCGTCGAACGATGGGTGTGACTCCGGGCGAGTTCGCAAGCCTGATCGATCATCCGCGCACGCCGATGGCCGATTGGCTACAGGACTAGTCCGAACAGCGACTCAAAGCGCCTCGATCGGACTTGTGTCGTGCCACAGAATGAACTTAGGGTTGGCTAAACAATCACCCCTGTAGGAGCTCTGCGTGCGCGCAATTCGATCATTTTCTTTCGGTTCCCGAGTCATCGCAGCGGCGGCAGTTGCCGTTGTCGGTGCGATGGTGGTGACTGGCTGTTCCTCGTCATCGGCCGACTCCGAGCCGACGGACGTCCGGACCGTTGCCTCGGCATACGGGGACATCGAGGTTCCTGCCTCGCCGGAGCGCGTCGTCGCCGCGTCGTACGACACTCCTTGGCAGCTCATGTCCCTCGGAGTGAAACCGGCTGCTGTGCAGGACTACGGCAAGTGGATCAGTGAATTCACGCCGGAGCAGCAGGCCTTCGTCGACGGGCTCTCGACCATCGGGCCGTACGGGGAAATGAACTTCGAAGCGATCGCTGCGGCAGATCCCGACATCATCGTCGGCGACGCCGACGAGGTGGACCAAGCGGCGTTCGACCGTCTGTCGGGCATTGCGCCCACCGTCATCGTCAAGGGCGAGAGCCGAGGCGACTGGAAGACGATCACCACCGAGCTCGCTGAGGCAATTGGTAAGACCGACGTGCTCGAGTCGACGCGGACTGCTTACGAAGAGAATCTCGAACGTGTCCGTGGCGAGTACGCCGACGTGATCGCGACCAACAAGTGGATTCACATTTCACTCGGAGACGCACCCGGCGCTTTCTCGGTTCAGCAGCCCACCGGTGCGATCGGCAATTTGGTGGTCAACGAACTCGGATTGGTGTACGGGCCCGGTGTTCCGACCAATTACACCGCTGCCGGATACGAGTCCTACCCGATAGAGCAGTTGGCCGACATCATGAACGGTGTGACGGTCGTGCTGTATCCGCTGAACGCGGACGGGTCGACCAGTGCGGCGGTTCAGGCGGTCCTCGACGACAATCTCTTCACGAGGCTGCCGGCGGCGCAGGCTGGGCACGTCTTCGGATTGCAGTCGAGCGTCACGGATTTCGTGACCGCGAACGGTTGGCTGAACGAAGTGAAAACGAAGGTGTTTGCAACGCTCTGACGCTTGCTCACCTTTTGACTGCGCGCCCGCAACTGACCAGTTGAGGGCGCGCAGTCTTTTTGCTTGCCGCTCCGAGCGAGAATCCTGTCCTCTGCTTATGATTTCTGTCACTGCTGGTTACCGTTACTTCGGCGAGTGCGACGCGGTTCGACCTTGCCTCGGCAGGAATCTCCGATCCTCGGCGACGTGCTGAGGTGGTCGCCATCCCCGCAGATCGGTGGGGTATTTTGTCCGTATCTACTGTCGGGGTGAGCAGTGATGTACGGGGGGATTTTTTGGTGAGTACAAGCGCTCGTGCCGTCTTTCGAGCAGGGTGCTCTGGATTTCGGGACCATACCCGTCCGGACATGATTTCTGGTTTGCTGAGCGTGAACGGTGCGTGGGGCGAATCGTTCGAGGGGACGAAAGGCGAGATCGGCGAATGACAGCTACTTCCGACGCACGACATACCGAATCGAGGCCTGTCCAGAAAACCGACTCGCCGTCCGGCGAAAATCCGCGCTGGCGCGACCGCAAGAGGTACCTGTGGCCGCTCGGATTGCTGATTCCACTCAGCCCATTCATCTCCTGGTTTCTCGTCGACAACCTTCGTCTCGGATTGTTCTGGGCGACCGGCGCGTGGCTGCTGGTCATCGTCATCCCGATCATCGACATGCTGGCCGGTGAAGACGGCGAAAGCCCTCCGGACGATGCGATCCCCCGACTGCAGAAGGACCGCTACTACCGCTGGTGCACTTACGCGTTCCTCCCCTTGCAATACGCCGGTCTTGTCTTCGCGTGCTGGTGCTGGATCAACGCTCCGATGGGGATCGCGGAGAAGATCGCGATGTCGTTCACGGTGGGCGTCGTCGCCGGTGTCGGTATCAACGCGGCCCACGAGCTCGGCCACAAGAGCGAGAAGCTCGAACAGTGGCTCGCGAAAGTGGCGCTTGCGCAATCTCTCTACGGGCACTTCTACGTGGAACATAATTTCGGCCACCATGTGCGTGTAGCTACTCCGCAGGACCCGGCCAGCTCACGGTTCGGTGAGAGCTTCTGGAGGTTCTTGCCACGAAGTGTGTTCGGCGGCCTGCGTTCTGCCTGGCGTATCGAGAGCGCTCGACTCCAGCGGAAAGGCAAACGAACCTGGAGCGTCGAGAACAATATTCTCAACGCTTGGGCGATGAGCGTTGTCCTCTTCGCGACGCTGATCGGCATCTTCGGTTGGGAGGTCGCACCCTGGCTTCTGCTGCAGGCAGTCGCCGGATTCACCTTCCTCGAAGCCGCGAACTACCTCGAGCATTACGGCCTGCTGCGTGGCAAGCGTGCCGACGGCTCGCATGTACGCTGCAGCCCCGCTGACAGTTGGAACAGCGATCACATCGTGAGCAATCTGTTTCTCTATCAGTTGCAGCGGCACAGCGACCACCACGCCAACCCGAAGTTGCGGTACCAAAGCTTGCGCAGCGCCGCCGAAGCCCCGCAACTTCCGGCCGGCTACGCAGTGATGATCGTGATCGCGTGGATTCCGCCCTTGTGGCGTCGGGTGATGGATCAGAGATTGCTGGACTACTACGACGGCGATATAGAACGGATCAACGTCGGCCGATCACGTAGCCGGCGCTGAACTGTTCGGAGTTTGAAGTCTCAGCGACCGTCGTCCCACACGGTGTTACCGCTTGCAGTCGTCGACGGGTAGTCCTGGACGGCGTCCCAGTGTTCGACGATTTTGCCGTTCTCGTCGAATCGGAAGATGTCCATCGAGCCGCTGCCGGACGTTCCCTCACTGGACGACGCGAAGGTCTGAACGAAGACGAAGTCTCCCTCGGCTACCGTTCGAGGAAACTTGGTGGCCTTGTCTCCGGTAACAGGTTCGATCCCGGCCAGTGCCGTGACAAACGCATCCTTACCGTCTGCGAACGAGGGGTTGTGCTGCGTGTAGGTCGGGCCGACCAGCTGGTCGGCAGCCTCGGCGGCTTTGCCCTCGTTGAAGGCGAGCTGCAGGAATGTCAGGGCGTTGGCAGTGTTGCGCTCCAATACTTCTGACGTCCTGGACGGCGACGAGGTGGGCCCGTCGAACATCGTGTTCGGATTCGCGGACGTTTCCGGCACGTCTTGAATGGCATCCCAGTGTTCGACGATCTTGCCGTTGTCGACACGGAAGATGTCGAACACGGCCTGGCCGCGGTCGCCGGGTGCAGACGTGGTGTGAGACTGGAGGGCGACAAGATCACCCTCGGCGAAAACGCGAGCGATCTCGGCATGCAACCCGGGTGTGGCCTCGACGTAACCGCCTATGCCGCTGACAAATCCGGCTGCCCCATCGGCGGCGGTGGGGTTGTGTTGGATGTAGACGTCGCCAAGGTACCGGTCGGCGGCTTGCTGGACCTGACGGCCGTTGAACGCCAGTTCGTAGAAATCCGTGACGATGGTCTTGTTTGATTCGAGTTGATCGCCCTGTTCGGCAACAACGCTCGTTGACGTCGTAGAACTGCTGGGCGTTGCGGATTCCGCGTCGTTGGAGCACGCGGTGAGCAGGAGGGCGGCGGCAGCGGGAACAGTCATCCAGGCTGCGCGCCTACGAAGGTTGCCCATGCTCAGTGTGCGACGGTGAAACGCTGGCGACGGTGTGCCGGAGTCTCGATCTCGTCGACAAAAGCGTGTGCGTAATCTTCGCCCGCGATGGCGGAGTTCCCCTCGGCGTCCGTCAGGAGAATGTCGCCACCCACCTGGAAGGATCCCTTCGGAGCGACGCCGGCATGGGCGCCGAATGCTGCGGCCGGGCTCACGTAGAACCAGTCGACATTGCTGTCGGTCGCGCGGAGCGCATCGAGGACGTCGGCGTGAGCGAGCGCCTCACCCTTGTATGCGTCCGGGAAGTCAGGGGTGTCGACGACGCGTGGCCCACCGTCGGAGACCAACAGGCTGCCGGCGCCACCGACCACTGCAATGCGAGCGCCGTTGCGTGCGGCGGCATCTGCGAGGGGAGTGATGGCGTCGAGCAGGCGCTTGCCGTCGATCTCGCGGGCGGGGATGGCAATGACAACGACGTCGTTGTCCGCCGTGACCTGCTCCACGATCGTGTTGTCGTGAACAGAACCCTGCACGACATTCGTGTCGGTTCCCGACTGCGCGCTGCGAGCGACGACGGTTACCTCGTGGCCGCGTGAAGCGGCTTCCTTCGCGATTGCGCTACCTGCAAAACCGTTTCCACCGAATACTGCGATCTTCGACATGGCGTGTGCCTTTCCTTGATGTCGTCGTTGTGCTTGCAGTAGTAAATTTATTCACCTGAAAGGCAGATGTCTTGGTCATATGCGGGCAATCCTTGGTGAAAAACAGACATTTTTATGGTGATGGGCCGACTGCTTCGGGTCGAAGTTGCGAACCGTAGGGTTGGTGCATGACTCTCACCGCCGACAACAACGCAGGTCCGCTGGCAATCGAGCGTTCGGACGTCGAAGCCGCACGGACTCGTATCGCAGGTTTGGCGCGGCGTACTCCGATCTTTCGAACTGCGCTACCGACGCCACGCGGTGAGGTACCGGTTCTGTTCAAGCTCGAGTACCTCCAGCACGGCGGTTCCTTCAAAGTGCGCGGCAGTCTCAATGCAGTGGAACGAGCTGTAGCCAACGGCACCATGCCCGATGCCGGCGTGGTGATCGCGTCCGGCGGCAATGCTGCGATCGGGGCCGCGTGGGCAGCCCGACGACGGGGACTCACCTGCACAGTGGTGGTGCCGGAGACAGCGCCCGATGCGAAGGTGAAGGCTCTCGGCGAGTTGGGTGCAACCGTTCACAAGGTAGGCGATCGGTATGCACTCGCTGCTGCCGCTGCGGCGGACATCGCACGCACCAGTGGTGCGCTCGCACTGCATGCCTACGACCTGCCCGACATCGTCAGTGGGGCCGGTACCATAGCTCTCGAGATCGAAGACGACGCGTCCGGACCGATCACGTATTGCGTTGCAGTCGGTGGCGGCGGGTTGGTCTCTGGAATCGTCGCGGCGGCTCGTCCCGAAGATCACATGGTAGCCGTCGAGCCGACCGGAGCTGCCACCTTGCACACCTCGCTCGATGCGGGGCGTCCGGTGGATATCGAAGTTAACAGTATCGCCGGGGACTCATTGGGGGCTACACGAATTGGCGCCATTGCCTGGGAGACACTGCGTGAGAGTTCGGTAGACAGTGTTGTGGTCGAAGATGATTCGATCCGACAGGCGCGGGCATTCCTGTGGCGGGAGTTCCGGATTCTGGTGGAGTTGGGAACCGCAGCAGCATTGGTTCCGGTTCTGAACGGAACGGTGTCGCCGCCGTCCGGCGGTGAACTGTGCGTTGTCTTGTGCGGTGCCAATACGCATCCGACCGACCTGTAATTTTCTTCGTATTTCTTTGCCTGCGTGTGAGAAAGTCCCAGGTGGGTACCTCTCGCAGTATGAGTACCAGCAGCATTATCTGGATAATTGTTGCCGTGGTCGTAGTGATAGCGATCGTGGCCGCACTCCTGTGGGTGGCGCGAAACAGGCGTGACGAGCGTCGTCACATCGAGGCAGAACAGATCCGCGAAGACGTCGCAGACAAGTCGCTGCAAGTAGGCGAGCGCGAGGCGCGGGCAGAAGAGACAGCAGCCAAAGCGCGCATGGTGCAGGCAGAGGCCGACGCCAAAGCGGCGGAAGCGTCTGCGCTGCAACATCATGCAGCGCAGCATCGGAAAGAGGCGACGAGTTCTCGCGAGGAACTGAACCAGCAAAGAGATCATGCAGACACGATCGACCCCAAGGTTCCCAACCCCGAAGAATCGCGGTCGACGCCGGATCAGAACCCTCGAAACCCTTGATCTCGAAACACTTGATGCAGGCGTTCGAGGGAAGTGTCTGCCCGTATATGGTTCGACGATCATGATGAATAAAGAATCGTCACCGCAGGACCAGAAAAGTGTCGCGTCCACGGCGGCTGACGTCGCACAGAACAATGTCTTCGAGCGCTTTGCCCGTGCCGGATTCGTCGTCAGCGGTGTGGTTCATCTGCTGATCGGATACATCGCGATCCGCCTTGCTCTCGGTGGATCCGGGTCTGCGGACCAATCGGGTGCGATGGCCGAGTTGGCAGGAAAGCCAGGGGGTGTCTTCGCTCTGTGGGTCGGCGTCGTGGCCTTCCTTGCCATGGCGTTGTGGAGATTGGCCGAAGCTGCGTTGGGAAGCTCGTCGTCGCCGTCCTCGGACGACAAGAAGAAGGAGTTCTTCAACCGCGCAAAGGCTCTGGGCATTTCGCTCGTCTATTTCGGTTTTGCGTTCACTGCATTCGGATTCGCCCGCGGTAGCGGGAAGTCCAGCAGCGGTCAGAGTGCGGGAATTACGGCGCGTTTGATGGAGAACACGCTTGGGACTATCGCATTGGTGATCGGCGGGATCGCGATCATCGCTGTTGGCGTTTACCACGTGTACAAGGGCGCGAGCCAGAACTTCCTGGATGATCTGAAGGGCACACCCAGCAACTTCGTGCGCCGCCTCGGAACCGTCGGGTATGTCGCCAAGGGCTTGGCCATCGCTGCAGTCGGGATTCTGGTTCTTCTTGCGGTCAACAGTTCCGAACCTGGCAAGTCCTCCGGACTCGACGGAGCGTTCAAGACGCTGGGCGCGCAGCCGTACGGAGTAGCCCTGCTGATCCTTGCCGGATTGGGCATCATCACCTACGGGCTCTACTGCTTCGTGATGGCACGCTCGACGAAGATGTAGCGCCCGTAGGTAAGTGGGTCTACCCGAATGACCCGGTCTGGAAGCCGACGTCGCTGCCCGACGAACTTCCCGTCGAGCTACCGAATGTCGGTCGTCTCGGAACCAGATCATGCATTAGGTTCACTGCTGCAGGGTCGACCATCGCCGCATTTCCACCGTTCGCCATTATCGTGATCGACCAGCCGCTGTCGGGAACGAGCAGGGTGATGCAGTTGGATCCCGAGCTGTCTCCGTTCTTCTTGGCGAACCGTTGTGGGAAGTTCGGCGTCGGGGGTTGGAGCTGCCACGCCATTCCCATTCCGAAGGCCGGATTCTCCGGAGCTTGCGTGTCGATCTGCTCGAGCATCGAGGTCAGGACTGGTTTGAGCGGGCTGTTTCCGTAGCCGAGAGTTGTTGCGGCCCAGATCGACATATCGTCAGCGGTACTGACCAGGCCACCGCCGCCGGCGATCGCACCGGTGTTGTTCCACAGCGGTGCTCTTGTGCCGTCGAGGTAATACGGGATGGCCAGGTCCGTGGCTTTGGTCTCGATCACGGTACCCATCATCCCGAGTGGGTCGGTGATCTCGCGGGCGACTGCCGCCGCGAAGGGCGGTTTCTCCTGTCCCGGAATGATTTTGTCTGCCATGAGTGTGCCGAGTAGTCCGAACCCGAAGTCCGAGTACAGCCAGTGGCTTCCGGGGGAGAACTCCAAGGCCCCGGGAGCCTGGAGTCCTTCCCAGAGCATGTCTCTCGTGTACTTCGCTTTCTCGTCCGGGCACGATTGTGTGGGATCGGCGCACCCAGCCGAGAGATTGGGTGGGTCGTCGCTCAGACCGGAACGGTGGGTGACCAGTTGGCGAAGCGTGATTTCGGAACCATCACTGCCTTTCGGCATAGGGTTCCCATCCGAATACTCGCTCGCCAGGTCGTCCAATCCGACTTCTCCCCGAGCGATCATTCTCGCCAGCAGTGCAGCGGTGAAAGTCTTGGTCTTCGAGGCGATCTCGAATTGCGTTCGCGGAGTAACCCTCACGCCGTTCTCGACGTCGGCCAGACCGTAGTGATATGTGGTGGTGACACTTGACTTGCGGTTCTTTTCATCCGGTTTGACGATGACGAAGGCAAGGCCGGGAACGCCGTTGTTCAGCAGTGTCTCCGCGACTCGCTGTACGGCCTGGGCTTCGGCAGCGTCGCCGATCCTCGAACCTGGATTGGGGGCCGTTGGGCCGGCGGCTTTGGCGGTCGACGAGGTTGCGAGGGTTATGACGGCGGTTGCAGCAAGTCCTGCAGCGCTGATGAACTGTCGTCGTGACGTCCGGGCGGACCCTCGATCCTGGTTTTCCATTGTTTGCACATTACAACCAAAGTCGACTGGTTTGACTGTTTTGTCGGAATTGCCAAGGTGTGCTTCTTAGACGATGGTTTCGCTAGATCACGCCGCCGTTGACGTAAATGACCTGGCCGTTGACCCAACGAGCTGGGCCGGCGAGGAACGCGACAGCCTCCGCGATGTTCACCGGTGTGCCGAGGGGTTCCAGGGGAGCCAACTTGGACGGATTCTCCACTGTAGCTTCGTCTTTCCCGTCCAGGAATAGATCGGTGGCCGTAGGGCCCTGGGGCTACGGCGTTGACCGTGAATCGCGTCCCCGTAGCTCTTTCGCGAGAACCGGAGTGATCGGGTCGACAGCACCTTTGGTGGCGGGTACGCGGCATAAGTCGGAAACGCCAGCTTCTTCACAGAGGTGGAGAAATTGATGATCGCACCACTGCGCCGGACACGTCTGACTGCCTGCTGGTCGACCACGAAGGTCCCTCGGACGAACGGGCTCATCTCGTCCGGGGTGTCGTTGCCGCTGCATCCGATCGAAATCGTCGAAGTTCAATTCTGCGACGGTGGAGAGGATCATGTGCTGTTCCAGTGGGCCATGTGTCGCTGAACCAGATCCGGTGTTCCGGCGAAAGTGGGCGTGGGCTGGCTGTGGCCGGCCTGGGTCTCTGCTACCTGTCGCTGGTCGTCATCGGAGGTTTCGTACTAGTGGCTGTGTCCGCGGCGTATCGATAATTTGGGTCGCGCGTCAGAGCGGGATCGGCAGGAGGGGCTCGATGTCGCAGGTGCGAGGTCCGAACAGGCTCGCGGTCCGGGCGCGAATGGACGGAAGTGCTTCGTAAAGGCTCCCGCCGAGGCGGTGGAGGGAGTTGAACGAGCGTGATTCCCAGACCGGGAACTCGCCGTCGGTGCCGCGGGATGCTGTGTCCCACAGCAGTGCGTCGCCGTTTTCGCTCCATCCGAAAACCTGCAGCGAGTCAAAGAGTGACCAATTGCCGTCGGGTTCGATCATCCAATCGAACTCCTCGTCCCGTCCGTCTTCGTAGACAGATTGAAGATGAGCGGTGAGGTTGCCGGCCCGCCCTTGCCAGCTATCGGCGAATCCGGGAACAACGGGTGGGTAAATGAGCCAGAGTCCGAAGGTCCGCGCCCAACCTGCGTGCCTGATGAATGCGCGATATGAATCGGGGAAGCCCTGCCGGTCGGGAAATCGATAGGAATCCATAAGGGCAAAATCGATATGCTCGAGCGTCGGCCGGCCGTCTACTGTCAGCGCGTTGGGTCCCTGTGCAAACACACCCTCAACGCTAGCAATAGGGGACACCGTGCCGCCCTTTCCGGCTATCGAAGCACGCCGGAATGGGTCACCGAGGCATGTGCTCGGTGACCTCCGGGTTCAGAGTCGTGTGGTGGAGCGGCGGGGTTTTCGGTCGGGGTCGATGCCTGGCGGTGGGATGAACCAGGGCAGGTGATCAGCGCCTATCTGGATTTCCCATTGTCCGGTGAATCCGGGTTTTCGGTGCATCAGGGTGTGGTGGGTTCGGCAGAGTAGGACCAGGTTGTCCATGACGGTTGGTCCTCCTTTGGCCCAGTGTTTGATGTGGTGGGCGTCGGTCCAGGCGGGGACGCAGTCGCAGCCGGGGAAGGCGCATCCTTTGTCGCGGGCGATCAGGGCGGTGCGTTGTGCCGCGGTGACAAGCCTTTTCAGTGGGGTGACGTCGAGTGGGGTGCCGTTTTCGTCGAGGAGGATGGCGCCGAGCATGCAGTCGCAGGCGATCATGCGGGTGCGGCCGACGCTCAGTGGTCCCATCCAGGGCATGTGGCCGACATCGAGATCTTGTTTGTCGAGATCCGGCATGCCAAGGTCCAGGGTGTCGAGGTCGTCACGGTCGGACGGGCCAGGTGTTGAGCCATCACCCGTTGTGGCGCATTCACGATGGTAGGCCAGGTCTTTGGCGTTGATGTGTACGTTCAGGTGTGGGCGTTGGCCGCCGTCGATGCCGGTGGCAGCGTTGTCGAGGTAGCGCCGGATGAGTTCTGCCATGGCGTCTGCGTTGCGTGTGGCGGCGGGTCGTTTGTCGGGTGCGCCGTCTGTGCCGGGGGTGGGCATCGAGAGGTTGGAGAGGGCGGAGAGAAGCATCTCGCCGGTCACTCCGTCGAAATCGCCTCGTACGGCGATTCTTCCGTTGAGGGTCGCGGAGATGCGTAGTTCGTTGCGGTCGGTGTCTTCGCTTGGCGGTATGTCGTCGGATTCGAACATGTGCTCGAGGACGCTGATGGCGTAGCGCAGTTTGACGGTGGTCGCTTCGACGCCGGATGCTGCGGCGAGGAGTGTGTCGCGGCAGTACGGTAGCGCGGCGTCGGGCATTGCCTTGGGTGGGGATTCGCAGAACGCCACGATCAGTGCTGCGTGCTCGAAAGTGAGGTCGCCGGAGTCGAATTGGTCTTCGATCTCGGGGAATGACCGTAGGGCTTTGCCCAGGGCTGCGATTCTTCTGCCGGCGGAGATTTGCAGCATGGTGTGGTTCGCGAGCCATTGTCCGGTGCCGCGGTGGCAGAGTACTTGTTCGTCCGGGTTCAACGTCAGGGTGTCGACGGCGGCCACTCGAATGGCTTCCAGGCGAAGGATTTCCGCTGATGCGGCGATGGCGATCTCGCGGACGTCGGTGGGGTGCAGCCGCCACAATCGTCCGCGCACACCCACAGCGGAGCTGTTGACCACGGCAGTGGCAGCGTCGTCGGTGATGTCGATCGTCATGAGAACCCCCCGTTCCACCTCCCATCATACTCGAACATACTTTCGAGTCAAGGACTTTTTGAGAAGGTGCGGTGGGTCCGGCCGCCGCGATTCTGTTGTTCGAGAGCTGATTCCGTCACCGCTCGACTCGTTGGAGGAAGGGGCGAGACCAGGCGCCGAGTGCGAGCATGGCGAGGATCGTCTGGGCCAGTCCGGTGGTGAAGAAGATGCCCTGCAGCGGCGACCAGGCGAGAACGATGGCGATCTCGACGAAGATCCAGATAATCATGGTCAGCCCGGCGGCGGCGTGCAGGCCCCATGCCAGGCGGAACCTGTTGTGCTGAGCGAAGAGTGAGACGGCTTGGATGCCTCCGACGACGACGACGCCGAGGAGGATTCCGGGCCAGAAATATGAAGGGAAGACGGTTCCCTCGATCCAGTCCGGAGGCAGGCCCATCCCGCCGCCGATCGTCAGGCCCGCCATTCCTACGAGCGCAGGGAGCAGGTTGAGCCACGCGATGGCGGACAGACCGATCCGGAGACCCCGTGGAGGGAGCGATGTGGACGTCATGCCAGGCAACGATAGAGAGGGTCAGTCGAGCCCGTCCATGTTCCTGCGCGTTGCCGCGCTGGCAGCGTCGGCATCACCCGCGACGATGGCTTCCACCAGATCTCGGTGGGCAGCGGCTTCGTCGTCGATCGATTCGGGGTTTCGCGCCGCGACGTCGGTGATCACGTCCAGGGCTGAGTTGCGGAGCGTTTCGATGAATGAATCGAACACCATCGACAACACGCTGTTGTGTGCAGCATTTACCACAGCGCGATGTAGGTCCATGTCAGCGTCGACAAATTCTGTTGGTGTCGAAGCATTTTCACGGGCTTCGAGTGCCGCCCGTAACAGGTCGACGTCGGCGGAAGTTCGACGCATGGCAGCCAGGCGGCCCGCTTCCACTTCCAGAAGTCGGCGTACTTCGTAGACTTCGCGGCGGTCCGAGCGTTTGAGTTCCCGCTCGAGTTCTGTGACCGGAGTCGAGGACATGACGTAGGTGCCGGATCCTTGATGAGAGTAGAGCTGTCCCGACGCGATCAGTGCGCGCACGGCTTCCCTGCCGGTCGAACGCCCGACTCCGAGGAGTGTGCTCAGATCCTGCTCGTTCGGGATTTTGGTCCCGACCGGCCACTCGCCGTCGCCGATGAGGCGAGCCAGTTCGTCTGCGGCTTTCTGTACCAGTGACTGCTGCTTGACCTGGCGTACTGCCATGTGTCTGCTCCTGACTGGCTCGGTGAACCGCCGTGAAGCGGCCCACCGAGTGACTCTTCATGTCCTCCGATGAATCTTCAGACTACGGTGCAGTCTGTCGGTTTATCGAAGGGCGATGACATCCAGTTCGCGCTCCGTCTCGTCCTCCGGGTCGAGGCATCGATCGCGCAAGGTGAAGGCGATGACGGCGCCGACGAACAGCACTGCAGTTGTCGCCCCGATCGCCATGCGCGGCCCGTAGTGATCTGCCAGGTAACCGAACAGCGGAGATGCGATGCCTCCCACTGACATTGCGAGTCCGAGTGTCACCCCACTTGCAGTGCCTGGGCGGTTCGGTAGGTAGTCCTGCGCCAACGTCACCTGTGGCGCGAAGGGCAAGAACATCGCGAATCCGAGACAGGCGATTCCAAGTTCGGCAATTGCCACGTTCGGAGCCGCGGCGAGCAATGCCAGTGAAGGTACCGCAAGCAGGTAACCGAGTCGGATGGATGCACGTCGACCACGACGGTCCGCGAGGACTCCGCCCAGTAGCGTGCCGGCCGCTCCCGCCAAGGTGAAGGAGGACAACACGATTGCTGCACTCGAGGATGATCCGTTCAGTCCGTTGAGTACGTACGGTGAGACCAACGACAGCGTGGTCACGTATGGAATTGACCAACACACCGTTACCAGCACGAGTCGGGTGAACGAGCGCCAATCATCTGACACGGGACCGTTCGCTGCTAGCTGCGAACTCAACGACTGGGCTGATTCGGCGTCCGTGCCGGCCGATCGTGATTGGGCGACGATCCACCAAATAGCCGCTACCAGTGCAGGAACTGCGAGCAGGTAGCCGCCGGACAATCCGAGCGAACCGACCACGAGCGTGACGAACGGTGGCGCCAGTGAGGCTCCCAACGTGCCGCCCACGGAGAACACGCTCATGGCCTTCTGCGAGTGACCTCCAGCTGCGCGTGCCAAATTTGTGGCGGGCGGATGGTATGCGGCAATGCCGATGCCGGCCAGAGCAATTGCCAGCCAAGTAACGATGTAGGTGGTGCTCATCGCGGCCACGACAATTCCCGTTGCGGCCGTCACAAAACCTGTGGGTACCAGCCAATTCCGGCTCTTTCGATCGACCAGCATGCCGAATGCGGGTTGCACGACACTGGATAGTCCGGTCGCGGCGAGCGTGATTCCGGCAACCGCGGAGTAGGAATATCCGCGTTCCAGCATCATGAACGGCAACAGTGCAGGCACAGCCCCCTGGTACAGATCGTTCACGACGTGTGTGCCGGTGAGAAACGCAACTTGCCCCTTCTTCATCTCCTTGGGCATCCCTTCGTTCAGGTCTTCAAGTCCTCAGGTCCTCTGAGGACTTGAAACCTACATGAACCCACGGACGCACGGTTGTGTTGGAGACCTGGATCTCATTCGCGACGACTGACTAACTCGCAGCAGTCGCGGCATTGCGGGCGGCGAGTTGTGCGAAAGCGTGGGTCAGTTCTGCCGGGCCTACGACATCGATGTCGGTGTCGAATCGGTTGAAGGAGGCTGCCAGCGCCGTCCAGGACCATGATCCGGCTTCGAGGCTGCACTGGTCGGGGCCAAGATCTTCGACGGCGCCGTCCTCGACAAAGGGAAGAAGATAACTGGCTGGTCGATGGAGAACGACCTTGCCGTGGCACGGCCATTTGTTGATATGTTCCGATCCCTTGAAGCGTGCGGCCACGTATTCGCTCACGTCACCGCCGGGGATCCCCTTCGGTGTGAACCGCGGGCCGTTCGGGGTGCGTGGAGTGATGCGATCGGCGCGGAAGATTCGCCAGTCGTCTCGCTCGAGATCCCACGCGACGAGGTACCAGCGACGCTTGGAGGTCACCAGATGATGTGGCTCCACGCGGCGTGGGGGTGTTATTTCGATGTTGTCGGTTGAGCGGCCGTTCGAGTAGTCGAAGCGGAGCACCTCGCGAGCGCGCACCGCTGCGGAAATCGCTACGAGCACCTCAGGGGACACCGAGTCTGCGTCGCTGGAATCGGCCGAAATCGTGGTGAACGTGAGTGCGTCGAGGCGATGACGCAGACGCGACGGCATCACTTGCCGCACGGTGGTCAGCGCACGCACTGCGTCCTCTTCGATGCCGACGCCGGTCAGCGTCGCCGCCTGCAGAGCGACTGCCAAGGCGATGACCTGATCGTCGTCGAACAGCAGGGGTGGTAGCTCGCTGCCGGCATCGAGTCGGTATCCGCCGTCCGGGCCCATGGTCGCCGCAATGCTGTAACCCATCTCCCGGAGCCGGTCGATGTCGCGGCGGACCGTGCGGTGGCTGATGTCGAGCCGCTCGGCGAGTAGAGCACCCGGCCAGTCGCGCCTCGTCTGCAAGAGGGACAGCAGATTCAAGAGCCGAGTGGTGGTCGCCATGTCGTGAGACTACGACGAGTCTAGGACGAAAACAGTCCTATACGGCTGTGAGAGTTGACGCTGCAAGGGAAAACCCGCGCGACAATCTTTTCAGGAGCAGACATGAGCATCAAGACAACGACCCACCTCAACTTCCGCGGAGACGCCCGCGCGGCTCTGGAGTTCTACCAGTCCGTCTTCGGTGGCCAGGTCACGATCGCAACCTACGGCGACTTCGGAATGCCCAACGATGTGCCTGGCGCTGAGAACATTGTGTTCGGCCAAGTCGAAACCGCGGACGGCTTCAGCGTGATGGCGTACGACATCCCAGGACAGTCGGGCGGTTCGGCCGGCAACGCAGGCATGACGCACCGCGAGAACGGCACCACGATCACCGACCAACCGTTCTTCGTCTCGGTTCGCGGTGAATCGCTCGAAGAGGTGCAGAGTTACTGGGCCAAACTCTCTGTCGGTGGATCCATCATCGAGGGTCTTGCCGCCGCGGCGTGGAGCCCCGGTTTCGGCATGCTCACCGATGCGTTCGGGGTGGCGTGGATCCTCGACGTCGCTGCCGGCGAAAACCCGGCCTGATCATTCAGACGACAAAGCCGCTGGCACCGAAAGGTGTCCAGCGGCTCCAGCGCGTCGGTGCCCGTCTTGCGCCTCTCGGCAAGTGGCCACTCGAAGTGGCAATTCTTTCGGTGGTACCCGGGGCAAAGAATCGAACACCGACACCCTCTGCAACGAACTTCTACGCAGAGTTATTCCACGCGGACTTGTATCGCTGTCAGTCGTGGCCGTGCCCACCGCTCAGCTTCGGCAGAGCCGGGCGACAACGGCTTCGATTGTCTGAGGTGCGCGTCGTAGCAGTGTTGCCAGGTCATTGGACTCTTCGCTGAAGACCCCTTTGCGAATCAGTGGAAAGAGGACAGCAAAGGATCCGGTTTCGAGGTCGTCCACCTCTCTGTGCTCGATCGTCCTTCCGAGTTCCGCCGAGACCGATTCGGCGAGTTGATCGAAGGTCCAGGCCGGGCCTCGAAGTTCCCACAACTGCTTGGCGGGAGGGGATGTCAGTGCGATGACTGCTGCTTCGGCGAGATCGGCAATGGAGGAGGTGACCAGAGAACTTCCCGCGCCGGCGGAAATGATGGGGCCTGATTCCATGTCGTGAATTACTTTGGCAGCAAATGCATCCGAGTAGAGCGCATTGCGGAGAACAGTGTGGCTCACGCCGATCTCCTGCAGTTCGATTTCCGTAGTGCGATGCCCGGGATCATGCTGCGCTCCCATTGCACTCGTGTACACGATGTGCTCGACGCCTGCCGAGACCGCCTCCTGCACAACGGCTTTGTGTTGGGCGATTCTGACATTCGGATCGAGTGCCGGACTCGATACGAACAGTAGACCGTCGATTCCTCTGAAAGCGGTCCGCAAACTCGCGCGATCCGTGTAATCGCCGATTCGCGTATCGATCCCTCGGCGGCCGAGTGCATCAGCTTGGGTAGTGCTTCGGACCAACGCCAAAGGTTTCGGCCCGGTCTGTGCCTGCAGGATACTCAGCGCAGCGCCGCCCAAATTTCCGGTGGCTCCGGTGACGAGAAAGTTCTTCATGTACGTACTCCATAGTTGGATTCTGTTGAGTGGTCAGATAGGGACTCGGTTATCGCGAGTCCCTATGAAGGCACACAGAATCGCCATCCCAGGGCGGAGTAACAAGGTACTGCTGCGGATGGTGGTCAGGACGTGCGGCAAGAATGCATTGATGCGACTGTAGCAGGACGAATGAACCGAGCGGCCAGCCTGCATATCGAGATTGCCCGGTGAGAGGCACGAAAACGGCGCAGGCCCCCATCTCGGAGTGCGATGGGGGCTTGACGTGAGGATCTGAATCAGCCAGTGACGCCGGTTAATTCGTTCGGGATGTGATCGAGGGTGGTCTCGGTCAGGATGCTGCCGTCTTCGAGGTCGACGGCGATCAGCTTCTTTGACGTGGGATCGGTGACGTACGCGGTGTGGTCTTCCACGAAGAGTGCCGGCCTGGGCTCTTGCCACTTGGTGGGCTCGGTCCATGCGTCGATGACGGCGATCTTCTTGGTGACGACGCCGGTGTTCGGGTCGATGACGTGGATGGCGCCGTCGGTGCCGAGCACCAGTGCCTCTCCGTGCGGTCCGCGGCCGAGTGAGCGGAAGGTGTAGCTGGTGCCGAGGTCGACGAGCTTGAGTTCGGACGTCGTCGTGTTGGTCAGCGAGACCCGTTGCGGACGTTCGAGTTCGGCGTCCTTGTCAGTCTTGTAATCACCCAGCACGATGTCCGACTCCTCCGAGCCTGCCTGATTTCCGATGCGGCCGTAAGCATCCGGACTCTGGACCTTGGTGATCGCTCCGTTCTTGTACACGAGCAACCCGTCCTGGCAGCCCAGCACGATGGCTTCGCCGGCAGCGACTGCTTCGCCGTGGACACCGGGGCACTGTTCGTTGCGCAGGATTTCCTTGCGGTCGGCATCGAGGATGGCAATGCCGTTGCGGGACTCCGAATTTCCGATGGTCGTCAACAGGCTGCCGTCGGCAAGTGCGACCGCAACGCCGTGATGGGGTTCTGGCGTGGTGTACGTCTCGACGCGGGGTTGGCGTTTTGCCAGTTGCGCCGGATCGAAGATCTCGACGAGTCCCGAGCCGTCGTTGAAGAGGACAGTCTTTCCGGCATGGCGTACAACGTGTCCGGGCTCGTTGGCTGCGAACTCGACGTCGGACATCGCGGGATCGGCTGTGTAGTAGTGGGAATGGTCGCCGTGGGCCGAGGACCACGTGCCGGTGTCGAGCACCTTGAACGCCTCGCCCGACGAGATCATGACGTGGCGACCGTCGCCGGCCGGGTTGAGTCGCGTGAAGCCGTCGATCTTGGTCTCGCCGACCACGTCGAGCGAAGTTGCATCCAGCACCAGGACGCCACCGTCGTAGGAGACTGCGAGACGTGGTGTTGCCGAGGCTTGTTCGGTGGGTGCGGACGCGGTTGTCGTGGTGGTCTCCGACGCTGCCGAGTCCTTGTTGTCGGACGAGCAGCCCGTAACGAGGGCGAGTGAGAGGCCTACTGATGTGGCAAGGGTGAGGCGCCGCGACATGCGGGTATTGAGGTGCATGGTTATAGATTTACTGCTTAATGTAAATGATTGTCAAAGTCGAGTATGCGAATGTTCGCATGTCAGGCTTGGGCACCGCGCTCGAGCATTCGCGAGGCGATGGCCCCGAACACGAGTTCCCAGAAGGTCGCTCCGGTATTGAGCGGCTGAGAGCACGCCTGCGTTTCCTTCGCCGCGTACGGAACGGTCGCGTCGAACGCCTGCCCGCGACCTTGGATCATGGCCTTCCGGTTGCACGGTTCTGAAGGTCTCCGTCATCGAGTGCATGGTCGAAGGGCATTCCATGCGCCACAGTGTTGTTGGCTGCCGCGCACGCGTAGTAGCCGAAGAGGCTGCGCCCGAAGGATGGCGCGTACGCGACGTAGCGACGGCTTAAAGGACAATGTCTTTGGCCAACTGATCCAACTCGAGCAAATTGGCGCCGACGGCGCTTCCGCTTTTAGTTCCAGTGCAGGTTGGGCGGCGTGGTCTTCATTCACCAGTGGGCCCGTGCCTTGCGACGGGGAAGCTGGTTTGTTGGCTTGAAGTTGAGGTTCGTCTACTGCTCTCGGGCCGTCGCTCGTCCCGAGTGCAGGTGAGGTGGCGACTGGGAGGCGTCAGCGTGGCTTCGACGCCCCATCAGGTAAAAGGCGATAGTGGCCGGCGTGATGGTTGCGAGGGCAACGTAGGACATAGCACTGACTGGAGACGGTGCGGGGAAGAAGATTCCGTTGAGATAGATCCATGAGGTTGCGACGGCGCCGGCGATCAGTGCTGCGATTGTCACGGTGGTGGCTGCGCGCTCGCGGAAGAGGAGCATCACGGCGCCGATGCTGATGACGGCGTAGGGGCTCACCCAGAAATAGACGACCAGGGTTGACACTGCGTTATAGATAGAGGGGAGTGGGCCCGTGGCGCCGATCACCAAGGTGCAAATGCCGACGAGACCACCGAGAACGATCAGCAGGATTGCGGAAGCAGGGCTGTGGAATCGGGAGTGTATGCGTGTGAACCTTTGTGGTAGAAGCTTTTCGGCTGACAGGGTGGCGACGAAGCGGGATCCGTAGTTGACGAATCCGATCAGTGCGGCGAAGGTCGCTACGGCGACAACGAGGTCCGTCATTTGTCCCATCGCGGTCGGTAAGCCCGCATTCTCGGCCAGGGCGGCGGGGGATGATGTGCCGGAAAGGATTTGGTCGGACGTCTCCGTGATTCCTGGTGCCTGTAGGAAGGTTGCGATCACGTACAAGGTTCCAAGCACAATGGGGACACTCATCACGGCGGCCGGCACATTCTTCTTCGGGTCGCGGGTCTCCGCGGCCAGGGCCGCGCTCCCCTCGAAACCGACCAGGAATGCAGTTCCGGATGCGATGCCGGCCACGATCCCGCTGACGGACGCGCCCTGAAGAGTCAGTTGTTCCTGCAGATGTAGACCAGTGTGAATCGCACTCGCCCCGGTAATGACCAGCAACAGTGGAAGGCAAATCGCGGTGAGTAGGACCGCGATCACGATCGAAACATCTAGGCCGCGACAGGTGATCGCCGCGACAATTGCTGCGGAGGCGAGGTAGATCGCGATTTGCGCAGGGCGATCGAGGCCGCCGTCGATGCCGACGGATTGCAGAAAGCTACCGCTGTAGGCGCCGATGACAAGCAAAATGCTTGCGACCATCGCCAGATACCCGAGGAACAACGAGGCTGCGATCAGTGACTGGGCCCATCGCCCGAATACTTCACCGGCGTAGGAGTAGAGCGATCCGGAGGCGACATAGCGGCTGGCGAAGACGGTTACTGCTCTGCCGACGCAGATGACTGTCAGCGCTGCGATCAGAGCAGCGACCCAACCACCGAGTCCGGCGTTGAGTACCAGCAGCATTGGAAACGACGCCATGCCGACGGCGGGGATCATTGACGAGATGGCCAGCGAGGTCAGTTGAAGGCGGCTGAGATGGCCGGATTCAAGGTTGATGGACTCCGTATCAGTCTGTGCTACAGCGTTATTCGACGAGTGATTCATATGTGCGTCCTTGAATTGGTGCACTGTCGAGTGCGGGCAGGGGTATATGCCGGGATCGGCCGCGATCGCGCGTGTGAGGATCGGGAAAGCCCTCAGGAGATGGTGATGTCAGTCACATGACTGAGTCGATCGACTGAGATTAGCTTCGCCCCTGCTGTTCGTCAATGAGTTCCGGAAAATTCTTTGAATGCAGCCGCGGTATTTGGATGACTACGGGCACGACTGTGGCCCGACGCTGTCGATTGCAACGCCGGGCGGGAAACGGGAAAGCTCTAGTGGGGCGGGTGGATCGAATCGATGATGCCGACGATCGCGGACGAGATGGCGTCGAGTTCAGGTGCGCTCACGCCGGTCGTGCCAGTTGCGAGATTTTGCATGTAGATTCCGTCGATCGCGCCGATCGTGTAGCGGGCGAGCAGTGTGGCGTCGCTGCCGTCGATGTCGGTTGCGTGCCGAAGCTCATCGGCGAAGGCGGATATGTACGTCGTGTAGCTGGCTCCGGCGAGTTCGGCCTTGTCCGGATTGCGCAGCGCCCACAGCAGCAGCTCGTATTGGGCGATCGGGACGTCCCGATCGGTGTGGAGAAGATCTTGGAAGCGTTCGAGCAATGAACGGATGATCTCTTGTCGTGTCCGGCCAGTCGTCGATACCAGGCGTGATCCCACTGTGGTGGCACGAAACATGTCGTCCACGGCGGTGTAGATCTCTCCTTTGCCGTCGAAACTGTAGTGCAACGCAGCGAGGTTGACTCCGGCTTCGTCGGCGATGCGGCGGGTGGTCGCCGCGGCCAGTCCGTCGCGAATGATGACTCGGGCGGCGGCCTCGACGATCGCAGTCCGCCGCTCGGATGCTGTCAGGTACGCCATTCGCTTTACCGTTCACCTTCTCGTTGTCGTGGGACTCCAGGGGTCGAGCGTATCGATGTCACTCAGCGTGCGTGACACCCTGGTCGATCCTTGATCTGCCCGGTGCGTTCTGGGTGCGGACATTGCCGCACTTCGGGGTCTCCTGCAGTTTGCCTATTGACGCTAGCTCCGATCCGCCATAATCTCAGTCACATGAGTTAGTCATGTGACTGACTTCATTGCTCGACTATAGCGCTTGGCAGATCACACCAGGGCGAGAGCTGCGACATCGCACAAAACCGCGCCTCACTGACGCGCAACCAAATCGCTTGCCCCATGCCCCGAAACTGGAGGGACCACCCCATGACCGACATCCGAGAGCGGGTGGATACAGATCCACCGCAACCCGATGAATCCCATACCCGGTGTGCGCCCGACGTCGCCGTCACGATGGAGTTCGACCCACCCCCGTTGGTACGAGCTGTCGTGACCCGCCTGCGCGTTGCTCTCGATTCCGACTCAGGCAGGAAAGCTCTCGAGGCAATGCCCCCCGAGGTCGACCTGCAGTCGACCAGTGATCCGCAAAGCGCGCGATTGACTCGAACAACAACCGGCGTGCACGTCAGTAGCCCCGAGGGGTCGACATTTCCTGTTGTCGGAATCAGCGTCGACGAACTGGCGATATCCGAGGACGAGCACCTGGCGGGCACTGCGGATGTTGCCGCGATAACCCCTCTCATCGAACCAGAGCCACCGACGCTGGACATCGCAGCGTGTGAATTCTGGGAGAAAGCTTCGGGCCTGCCCGGGATGCCCGGATTGTCATTGGCTGCTCTCGACACGGGCGCAGCCGTGCACGTGGGGCCGACAACGGATGCGTATGAAATTCACGGCCTCGAGATAGATCTACGTCGACTGCTCGCGGGTTTCGAGTTGTTCGTCTACTCCCTGCGCGCAGGGAAGTTCTACATCAAAGGCACGAACCGACAATTGTCGGTCGTCGCGGGAGCATCAATGAAGGCGGTCCTCCATGTCTGACACGACGAACCTCGGTGAATGGATCGGCAACAATTCCGTTCGCACGATTCGCGCACAAACCGTGACGTTGGATGGTGCCTTGGTCGGAAAACATCTGTCACCCAAAAAGTTTGAGTCCGGAGCGCAATCGGGCTGGGGATTCGCCGATATCGCCCTGGCAGTCGATCTCGGGAACACCGCTCAGCTCGGGTTCGACTTCGGTGACTGGCGCGGTGAGATGCACGACGTCTTCCTTCGTCCCGACCTTACGACTCTGTCAACCGACGCATCACTACCAGGTCTCGCCACGGTGATGTGTGATCTGGTCGATCAACACGGGGCACCGCTTCCGGTGTGTTCGCGATCCACGCTCGCACGTGTGGTCAAAGAGCTTGCCGAGCTTGGATTTACAGGTAAGGCGGCCGTGGAGATCGAGGCCACGGTGTTCGAAGAGTCGATCGAGCAGGCCCGCGAACAGCGTTTCACGAACCTGCATCCACTCGGCGGTACCCAGGGCGCGATCTACCTTTTGAGCAGATCACGGGACTACACGACGCTCATGGACGCAATGGCTGACCGCATCGAACGGGCCGGAATCCCTTGGGAAGGCTGGGCAGACGAGTCCGCGCACGGCCAGATCGAAGTAAATCTCCCACCGACCGACATTCTCACCGCAGCGGACTGGTACGTACGAACGAAGCAGATCATGCGGGAAGTCGCCTACGAGCACGGTCGCACCATCACCTTCATGGCTCGGTGGTCGCCGGACCAGTTCGGGCAGGGCGCTCACATCAACCTTTCGCTTCAACAGGACGGACGGAACGCCTTCTTCGATGAAGTTGAGCCCTCGCGCCCGTCGGAGACGATGCGGAACTTCATCGGCGGCGTCCTCGACACAATGGCGGCGGCCAGTTCTTTCCAGTATCCGACCGTGAACTCATACCGCAGAATCGCAGAATTCGACGGACCTCCCACCACCGTCACGTGGGGCGTTGACAACAAGAGTGCGGCCGTTCGAGCCGTCTGTACGACCGAGAAGCTCTCTCGTGTCGAGTATCGCGTCCCGTCGGCGGACGTGAACATCTATCTGTCGATGGCATCGTTCCTTGCCGGCGGTCTGATCGGTCTGCGCGATCACAGCGATCCTGGCCTCGAATGCACCGTCATGGCCTGGGGATTGCCGCCGGGAACCCCGAAGTTGCCAGCCAGCCTTTCTCGAGCGATCGCGGAATTGAGTGGCGATGTAAACCTGACGGAGGTTTTGGGGCGAGAGCTGGTGGAGTACTGGATCGGCACGCGCCGGTGGGAATGGTTGCAGTTCTTCACCACTGGGGGAGACCCGGCCGCAGGAGTCTCCGACTGGGAGCTCGAACGCTACTTCGAGCACGTCTGACAACGAGGACAGGTCTGAAGATGAAAGCAGCAATACTGAACGCTGCCCCTGGTCGGCTCGAGTTCGAAGAACTCGACATCGACGTGACCGGACCTCGAGAAGTTCGCATACGTACAGCAGCCGTCGGGCTGTGTCATACCGATCTGCACTACGTGGACGCGCTCTGGCGAACAGAACTTCCGGAGGTGCTCGGTCACGAGGCATCGGGCATCGTCGAATCGGTTGGGTCAGACGTCACGGCTGTAGCGCCTGGCGACCACGTCGTGACGTGCATGACAGCTTTCTGTGGCCGATGCCGATACTGCATTGCGGGTCGACTCACCCTCTGCTCCAATCATTCCCGTCTCCGCTCGCGGCCCCAGCCGGCGTTGACTACCAAGTCCGGGCGCGCAGTGGGACGAATGGGTGGCATCGGTGGATTCGCCGAACAGATGCTCGTGCACGAGAACAGCGTCGTCCGCGTCGACGATTCGGTACCTCTCGATCGCGCGAGTTTGCTCGGGTGTGCCACCATCACCGGCGTCGGGGCGGTCTGGCACAGTGCTCGCATCGAACCCGGGTCGTCGGTTGCCGTCATCGGTTGTGGAGGCGTGGGGCTTTCGGTAGTTCAGGGTGCCCGGATAGCCGGCGCGGCCCGGATCATCGCGATCGATGTTGACCAGCGAAGTATCGATCAGGCTCTTCGAGTCGGGGCGACTGCGTCAGTGAACGCGGCTGAGATCGAACCCGTCGACGCCGTACGCGCGTTGTGTCCGGGTGGGGTGGACTACTCGTTCGAGGCCATCGGCCGCAGAGTCACTGTCGAACAGGCATTCTCGATGCTCGCTCCCGGCGGAGTAGCCACGGTCCTCGGCATGGTTCCTGATGACGAGCCGCTGCGGATCACAGCGTCGGAATTGTTTTTCCAGGAGAAGCGATTGCAAGGCTCCCTCCTCGGGTCGAACCAATTCCCGACCGATATTCCGCGATTGGCCGAGCTGTACGTCCAGGGCCGACTCGAACTCGACGAGATGATCTCGTTGCGAGTCCCCTTCGACGAGATCAACACAGGAATCGCAGCGCTTCGTGCAGGAGGGGTGAATCGTGTCGTCGTCGAATTCGTCTGAGCGTGCGCGTCGCCCATTGATCGGAGTGACCGGTCGGCGCTCGAGCGCAAAACACCTGGCCGTCGAACCTCGGTACCGCCACCTCGAGTTCGACATGCACTACTCCGATTTTCCTGCCCGGCTGTCGTCCGAAGGTGCCCTTGTCGTCCAAATTCCCTATGAGGCAAGCGGAATCGACCTGATTGAGCGGCTCGACGGAATAGTCATCTCTGGTGGGCAGGATGTCCACCCTGAAACACTGGGTATCGACGCCGCGCCCACCGATCCGGACAGTGACCCGCGTCGAGATGCGTATGAGATCGAATTAATATCGGGTGCAGTAGAACTCGGCACTCCACTGCTCGGTGTCTGTCGCGGGATGCAGATGCTGAATGTGACATTGGGAGGCACGCTCGTGCCTGATCTTCCGACCATAGACATCAACCACAAGTCACCAGGACTGGGCATAGCCGAGGAGACCCACCCCGTACGGACCGCCACCGATTCGACGGTGTTCGAGATATACGGCGCACACGTAGAGGTCAACTCTTTGCACCACCAAGCAGTGGACCGACTCGGCCCTGACCTCACTGCCAGCGGGTGGGCTCCGGACGGTGTCATCGAAGCGGTGGAGATGCGCGGGAGACCGATCGTCGGCGTCCAATGGCATCCGGAATGGCGCCGGAAGGACCCTGTCTTCGCATGGTTGGTCCAGGTCGCTCTCGCACGAAAGGAAGTGCTCGATGGAGTTGCATGAATACTCGGACATGGACGCCACGGGCCTGAAATGTCGACTCGATCGGAAAGAAGTCACCCCTGCTGAAGTGCGCGAAGCCGCACTAGCTGCAATCTCCCACGTCGACACGCACCTCGGTGCCACCGTCGGTCCTCCCCTCGACCCACCACCGACGTATTCCACGTCCGGTCCTTTCAGTGGAATTCCGTTCGCGCTCAAGGATCTTCTGTGCACTGCGGCGGGGATACCGAACGAGAACGGTAGTGCAGCAACCGCAGGCTATATCGCCACACGTGACTCCGATCTGATGGGTAGGTGGCGCGCTGCCGGACTATCCGTGACCTGTCGCACTGCCACACCAGAATTCGGATTCAGTGCAACCACGGAATCGGCAGTGAATGGTCCTACCCGCAACCCCTGGAACCCGCAGCGAGTCGCCGGTGGATCCAGCGGTGGCTCCGCGGCGCTCGTTGCCGCCGGGGCCTTGCCGTGGGCGCACGCCAACGACGCCGGCGGATCCATAAGAATCCCTGCCGCACTGTGCGGGGTGGTAGGACTCAAACCGACCCGCGGGCTCGTTCCACCCGGCCCGGATTCGGATGAACCGCTCTTCGGCCTCACGACTGAGTTCGCGGTCACCCGGACAGTTCGCGACGCCGCCGCGTTGATGGACGTAGTGCACGGCAGCGCACCGGGGGACCGGTACTTTCAGCCGCGTCGAAGCCCCGGCCACTACAGCCGAGCAGTCGGCCGGCGACCGAAAGGCCTCCGGATCGCTGTGTCGACCGAATCACCTGGCAGTCGTCACGCTGCGGACCCCGCCGTGACAGCCGAGGTGATGCGTATCGCGCGCTTGCTCGAACAGTTCGGCGACCACGTCGAGAATGCGGCACCAGATGTTGACCCCGAACTGTTTCGGGATCTCAATCTCACTTTCTGGTCGGCGTCGATCGCAGAGTCCATGCGCGCACTGACCGGAGCAGGCGCCAGCGAGGACATGTACTCCTCGCTGGAGAGTTCGACTGCCGCCATGGTTCGTCACGGATTCGCCGTGGAATGGGCAGACATCGCCCGCGCCCGCCGCTACCAGAATCACCTGACCCGTGGCACGGCGAGCTTCTTCGAATTCTTCGACCTCACTCTCACGCCCACCACGCCGACGACCGCCTGGCACGTCGGCGAGCTCGACTCCAACCGACGGGGTATCACCGCCGGCGAGTGGGTGGACACCTTGGCGAAGTACTCGCCCTTTACTGCCATCTACAACGTCACCGGCCAACCGGCTATCTCCATCCCCACAGGAATGTGTGACGGACTGCCGATCGGAGTGCAGCTCGCCGCAGCTCCCGGCCGTGACGATCTGTTGCTTGCCGTGGCCGCGCAACTCGAGGAAGCCGTCCCATGGGCAGGCCGCGTCCCACCGATTCATGCCGGCAAGCCGCTCCTCCCGGAAACGGAAAAAATGCCGACCCTCTACTCGGAAACGGAACGCACATGAACACCCGCGAGGAATGGACACAATTCGCGACGTCGATCGAAGCGCCATCGGCTATGTGGCTGAACGGTCAGTGGTTCAACGGCGACGGGAGTGATCGTCACCATGTTGTATCCCCGCATAACGACACTGTCGTAACCAGTGTCCCGCTGGCCATTCACGCCGACGTCGACAGAGCCGTCGAGGGTGCCCGCGCGGCGTTTCTCGATGGCCGGTGGGCGAGAATCAGTGCGCGCGAGCGTGGTGCGGTACTGCAGCGGTGGGCAGAGCTCGTCCACGAGCACCGTGACGAACTCGCTGCGCTCATCACACTCGAGATGGGTAAGCCGATCCAGGTGGCACGTGATATCGAGCTGCGAGCCGTCGAGAACACCTTCCGCTGGTATGGAGAACTGGCTGACAAACTCTACGACGAGTCGCCACGCGGCCTGATCGATGCGGTCGCGTTGGTGAGCCGTGAGCCGGTGGGGGTGGTCGCGGCGATCACCCCATGGAACTTCCCACTCACGCTCAGTAGTTGGAAGATCGCCCCTGCGTTGCTTGCAGGCAACAGCATGGTGATCAAGCCCGCTACACAGTCACCGTTGTCCTTGCTCCGCTTGGCTCAGCTGGGTTCGGCTGCAGGACTTCCCGACGGCGTGCTGCAAGTTGTCACAGGTAGCGGTGGACAGGCCGGAGCTGCCCTTGCTCGCCACAACGGCGTCGACTGTCTCACCTTCACCGGATCACCGGATGTCGGCAAACAGTTGCTGATCTACGCGGGTGAATCGAATGCGAAACCCGTACATCTCGAACTCGGCGGCAAGAGCCCACAGTTGGTATTCGCCGATGCCCCGGACCTCGCCGTTGCAGCGCGCACCGTGGCATGGGCAATTACCTTCAACGCCGGACAGATGTGCACTGCAGGTGCTCGCTTGTTGGTCGAGGAATCGATCGCGGATCAATTCGTCGCCGAGGTGATTTCGGAAATCAAGCGATGCACTGTCGGTGACCCTTTCGATCCCGATACACACATCGGGCCCGTCGCGAGTCGGGCGCATCGCGCGGACGTCCTCGAACACGCGAGAACTGCTCACACAGAAGGCGCAACGCTCGCCCACGGTTCACTGCAGGAACGAGCAGGTTCGGGGGCGTACCTGGATCCGATCGTGTTCACCGATGTTCAGGCCGAGCACTGCCTGTTCCTCGAAGAAGTTTTCGGACCGATCCTCGCAGTCACCCGTTTCACTGACGACGCTGACGCCGTCACGTTGGCTAACGCCACACCGTTCGGTCTCGGAGCGGGGGTGTGGACGTCGAATCTCACACGAGCCCACCGGCTCGCGCGCGAAATCGACGCAGGCCTTGTCTGGGTGAACTGCTATGAGGAAGGGGATCTCTCCGTCCCCTTCGGCGGTCGCAAACTCTCAGGCCACAGTGTGGACAAGAGCATCCATGCACTCGACAAATTCACGTCGACGAAGTCGACGTGGATCCATCTCTGAACAAAGGCACAGCACATGTCATCACGGGTCAACGACGGCCACATCGCGATCATCGGAACCGGGTTTTCCGGGCTGTGCATGGCGATCGAACTGAAGAAGAAGGGTATCGACGACTTCGTCCTGTACGAACGCGCCGACGATGTCGGCGGAACCTGGCGCGACAACACATACCCAGGGGCAGCCTGCGATGTGCCCAGCGTGTTGTATTCCTACTCCTTCGCTCAGAACCCGAACTGGACCCGTATCTTCCCGCCATGGTCGGAACTGCTCGACTACCTCAGATCTGTTGCTGCGCAGTATGATCTGCTGCCGCACATCCGCTTCGGTGTCGAGGTCTCCGAAATGCGATTCGACGAGGACCGGCTCCGGTGGAACATCCAGTTCGCTTCCGGCGAATCAGTGACGGCGGCCGTTGTCGTGAACGGCTCGGGGGGCTTGAGTAATCCGTACATCCCGCAGCTACCCGGACTGGAGTCATTCGAGGGTGCCGCGTTCCACTCTGCCAAGTGGCGACATGACCTCGACATGACGGGAAGGCGTGTCGCAGTGATAGGTTCCGGCGCCAGTGCGATCCAGTTCGTCCCCGAAATCGCCCCGCACACAGAGACCCTGCATGTATTTCAGCGATCACCCAACTGGGTCATGCCACGTGGTGATGCCGCCCTGTCGCCCGCCACCCGCGAAAGATTCTCGCGGCGTCCTTACCGTCAACGGTGGCTGCGATGGCGGACCTACTGGGCATTCGAAAAGCTCGCCAGCGCATTCCTCGGAAACCGCAAACTCGTCGAACAGTACCGAACCCAGGCGCTCACCAATCTTCAACAGCAAGTGCCGGATTCGGACTTGAGGCACAAGGTCACCCCAAACTACGATCCTGGCTGTAAACGTCGCTTGATATCCGACGACTGGTACCCCGCACTGCAACGGGAAAATGTGCACTTGAACACCTCGGGGATTGCCGAGATCCGCCCGCATTCGATCATTGATTCAGAGGGAGCGGAACACGAGGTCGACACTCTGATCTTCGCGACTGGATTCCAGGCAACCAGCTTCCTGGCACCGATGAAAGTATTCGGCCGCGAAGGAGTCGAACTCTCCGACAGTTGGCGCGAGGGCGCCGCAACAAAGCTCGGGCTTGCATCCGCCGCGTTCCCGAACCTGTGGTTCCTCAACGGCCCGAACACCGGTCTCGGTCACAACTCGATCATCTTCATGATCGAAGCACAAGCCAGATACATCGCGTCGGCAGTGCAGCACATGCGCCGAAAAAGGATTTCTGCCCTCGAACTCGATCGTACCGTCCAGATTCGCAGCTACGCCGCCACCCAAGAACGCATGCGCCGAACTGTATGGGCATCGGGTGGCTGCGACAGCTGGTATCAATCCTCTGACGGTCGAATCGACACCCTGTGGCCGGCCAGCACAATCGAATACTGGTTGCGCACCAGGCTGTTCCGCAAGTCCGACTTCCACGCACTGACGACAGGCAAAGGATGAACAACATGGACGTATCAATACTCGGCACCGGCTTGATGGGAACGGCTCTCGCCCAGGCGCTCATACGCAACGGGACAAAGGTGACGGTGTGGAATCGAACCGCCGACAGAGCGTTACCCCTCGCTGCGGCTGGAGCTACAGTCGCCGAATCTCCACAATCCGCGATTGCGGCCAGTCCGCTAATCGTCATCAGTCTCCTGAACTACGAGATCGCCAAAGATGTCGTTACAGAGGCAGATTCGATTACCGGAAAAATCATCGTCAACACCGCAACGGGTACGCCGGAGGAAGCGAACCAGTTCGCCGAGTGGATCGCAGGGCGAGGCGCTCGGTACCTCGACGGAGCCATAGCTGCATACCCGGAGGACATCGGAACCGAAAGCTCAGGGATCAACTATTCCGGAGACGAGGACGTGTGGGAGGACGTCCAGAGCCTTCTGACACCCATCGCCGCCCAATCACGATATGTCGGAGCCCGTCCCGGGGCCGCCAACGTGATCGACGCGGCCATGGCAGGCGCATTCTTCAATGTCGCACTCGGTGCCTTTCACGAAGCAGCAGCGTACGTGCGGTCCGAGGACGTCGCGATCGCAGAGATGCGCCACAGTTTGCACCTGTGGACCGACAAACTTCTCGAACTCCTTCATGAAGCACTCAAAGCGTTCGAATCCGGAGAGTACGAGACCGATCAGGCAACCTTGAACGTATACGCAGCCGCAGTAGAAGCCTGGCAACAATCGATGCAGCGAGCAGGCCAACGTGCCGCTCTGATGACGGCGAATCTCGACAACTTACTACGTGCATGCGCCGCCGGGCACGGAGACAAGGGCATCTTCGCCCAAATTGAAACACTCTCCGCCAATCCTCGATCCGCAATCTAAGGAGACACCAATGACAACCATGGCCAACCACCTCACCGCCCTGCCCTCGACGACAACAGTCGACGAGATCGTCGACGTGATCCACCGCGACGGCGGAGTCATCGTCGAAGATTTTCTCGACACCCCACAGCTCGATGAGCTGCGAGCCCAACTCGGACCCGTCCTCGAAAGCACCGGCTACGGAGAAGACGAATTCTTCGCCGGAACCCAAACACGAAGAGCAGGAGGGCTCTTCGGCCGGATCGATCTCATGCCCCAAATCGCGCTCCATCCGCTCTACTACGGGGCCGCCAAGAAAATCCTTCAGGTACCCCTGTCCGTCTGGGTCGGAGACGACCAGATCGAAATCACGCCCGATATCCAGATCGGTGTCACCCAGGCAATCGAAATCCACCCAGGGCAAGGTGCCCAGCGTCTCCATCGTGACGACACGAGCTTTCTGTGGCGCCACCCCGACTACGGACGCGAGGGCCGACTGCAGATCATGGTGGCGGTCAGCGATTTCACAGCAGAAAACGGTGGCACCCTCGTCATACCCGGAAGCCACCGGTGGGACGACCAACGAGGTCCGAAACAGGCCGAAGCGGCGCCGACCGTGATGCGGGCCGGTGCGGCCCTCATCTGGACCGGTTCTACGTACCACGGCGGCGGTAACAACTCGTCAGAAGCGCCACGGACCGGCTTGACGATGGCGTTCGACCTCGCCTGCTTACGTCAGGAAGAGAACCAATACCTGTCAATCCCGCGTGAAAAACTGCTTGATCTTTCGGAAGAGGTGCAGCGACTGCTCGGCTGGGGGTCCGGAGCGAACCTGATGGGTTACGTCGAACGGGGCGGTCAGATGATCGACGCACACGTTCTCCTCGAAAACGGCGCCGTCGAGCTCCCGACTGCCCGCTGAACCCTCGCCTGCACGTCGCTTGCCACTCGCTACTCAACTCGCACAGTAGTTTCTGGGTTTCGAATCGAGAAACATATCCGTCATGGGCGTCCTCCAGCTGAATTCACCTTGACATCGTGTGTCTCAGGTCAGGACTAGGCAATTGCCTAGTCCTGACCAAGGGCGCAGTATCCGTACCGTGTGAGCTACCGGTTCTTGAAGAACGAGACGTCGTCGTTGCCGATGAGGTCCGGAACCGTCCAGCCGTCGAGGTCGTATTCACTCAGGCACTGCTCGGCCAGTCCCTTCATGGAACTGGCGTGCCCACGATTCTGGGCCGCGAACAGCAGCTCCGCCTTGACGTTCTCGTGGTTGCCGGAGTAGTTGCGCTCGTAGAGTTCGTGGCGACCGCCGAACTCGGTTCCGATCGAATCCCACAGTGCTTTCATGACTTTCACCCGATCGACGGCGGTGATACCGTCGGAACCGCGAACGTACTTGTCGAGGTATGGACGCACGTCCGGGCTTTTGAAATCGAGTGAACTCGAAGGCAGGTAGATCAGGCCTGATGCCACGTCCTGCTCGATGATTTCCTTGATCCGGGGGTATCCCTGGATCATGAACATCCGATAGGTGAGGCCGTACTCGAGCTTCGGGATCACAGAATCGCCGACCCACTGTTCCGGGTCGCGCGCCATCGATTCGGTCAACGACCAGAAGAGGTTTCGCCAGCCGATCACTTCACCGACGCGGGTCTGGACTCCGCGGAAGCCGCCGGCGCCGGTGGCTTCGAGTGCCTTCATCAACAGTCCGGCGATGAAGTCGAGCTTGACGGCCAGGCGAGTGCAGCCCTGAAAGGTGAAGCGGGGCAAGAATCCCGACTGAGGGAAGAACGCGTTGATCCGGTCGACGTCGCCGTACATGAAGACGTTCTCCCACGGCACCAGAACCTTGTCGAAGACGAAGATAGTGTCGTTCTCATCCATGCGGCTCGAGAGCGGGTAGTCGAACGGACTGCCCATCACCGCAGCATGTTCGGTGTACGAGGTGCGGCAGATCAGCTTCACACCCGGAGCGTCCATCGGTACCGTGCAGATCAAGGCGAACTGCTTCTTCTTGATCGGCAGACCGTAATGAGCGATGAAGTTGTAGTTGGTGATCGCCGATCCGGTGGCGACCACCTTGGCGCCGCTGACGATCAAACCTGCGTCGGTTTCCTTCTCCACCTTCATGAAGACGTCGCCGACCTCGTCCGGTGGAAGTTGGCGATCCACCGGGGGATTGATGATCGCGTGGTTCCAGTACAGAACCTTCTCCTGCGATTCGCGGTACCAGCGCTCGGCGTTGTCCTGGAACGGTGCGTACAACTCCTTGTTGGCGTGGAGAGTTCCCAGGAAACTTGCCTTGTAGTCGGGGGAGCGGCCCATCCAGCCGTAGGTCATACGCGCCCACGTCGCGATGGCGTCGCGTTCCTTGAGCAGGTCAGCCGACGACGTCGGAGTGCGGAAGAACGGCATGGTGACACCGCCGTTGCCCGTGTCCGTCGGAACGGTCAAGGCGTCCACGTGCTCGCCCGTATGCAGAGCGTCGTACAGCCTTGCGGTCATGCGGATCGGATTCCGGAACGCGGGGTGCGTTGTGACGTCCTTGACGCGATCACCGTGAAGCCAGATCTCGCGACCGTCCTGCAGGCTCGAGATGTACTCGTCACCGGTCATCGGTCGGGTGGCGAAGTTCTTCGTGCGGTTGGCTTCGCAGTCGGCGGCCGGATTGACCTGTGGCGCTCCGGAATCTGCGGGGTCGGTGCCGGTGGGAGGGATTTCGGTGGTCGTCATGGTAACGCCTTTCAGATCGTTTGGGGTGCGGGCTGAAGATGTATCGGGGTGAACGAAGTGGTGGCGTCGAACCAGCCGCTGTGTGGGTCGTCCTGACTTCCGCTCCAGACTGTGGTCGACGAGGTAGCGCCTAGATCGTGAAAAGTGCTTCGGTAGAACAGAAGCGGATCCTTGCCACTCGACTGCGCGTCGACGATCTCGCCGATGAAGATGATGTGGTCACCGCCGTCGTACTCCTTCCACGGGACGCACGAGATGGTTGCTGCGGCGCCGTCGAGCAGGGGAGCGGTCGGTCCGTCGATCCACCTCGGTTCGGTGCGCTGCGGTCGGCCGGCAAAATGCATGGCCGTGTCCACTTGGTCGGAGGCAAGTATGTTGACGGCAAACGGCGCGTTGCCGAGATAGCCGCACGCCTTGGACTTGCGAGTCATCGTGATCTGGCACAGACGTGGTTCCAGAGAGATTGCCGTGAATGCCGTGACCGTGGCCCCATGTGGCTGACCGTCGCCATTGGTACAGGTGATGACGGTGACGCCGCTCGCGAATTGACCGAAGATTCCTCGAAGCTGATTTTGTTCCATGACCGGACCTCCTTGTCGGATGGCGGTTGAGTGAGAGTGCCGCGAAGTGTGGGAGGGAAGTAGTGGGCGACTAGCGCCGGGAGTGAAGACGAACGTACGGCGGGCGCAGGCTTCGGTCGATCCGTACAGCGCGGTGTCTATCCGGATTGCGCACCCGATCGCGGCCGGTACCCGTTTCCTCTTGGAAGTGACCGGGGACACAGTGTTCAATGATGTTCAGCGCCCATGCTCGGCAATGTGGCTGGTCACGGGTTTGGAAGGTGAAGAAGGACGATGGTCGACTCCATGATCAGTACAGCTCCCCGCGATTGGGACGAGGCGTGTCATGCGGTTTCGGACGCCTATTTTCCGCACACGCTGACGCCGTTGTCGCGGCATGCGGCCAGTGGAGTGGGGGTGTGCACCACCGAGTTGGGACCGCTGCGGATCGCTCATATTCGGTGGGGAGCAGACGTCGCCGTCGAATCCGATCATCCCGGTGCCTATGGGGTGAACATCCCGCTCTCGGGCGAGCTCGAGTCGGTGTTCGCGGGCTCGCACGTGCTCTCGACGCAGGGCGTCGCGACGGTATGTCCGCCTGACATCACCACAAGAATCACGCGGTGGAGTGCGGACTGCGAGATCGTCGGAGTCCGGATGGACCGTCAGTACCTCGACCGTGAGGTGGAAAAGGTTCTCGGTCGACCCGGAATGCACTTGCCTGATCAGGTGGATCTTCGGGGAGACGACGGAGCCAGATGGCTGAAATTTGTTCGCTCACTGTCGGATCAGATACTCGGCCCGGTCGGCGTGCTGCACAACGAACTGGTGGCAGGTCAGCTCTCCGGCGCCGTGGTCACGGCATTCGTCCTTGCTGCAATGCCCGAAAGTGAGGACGCGGTGTGTAACGCCAGGCCGCGCATCGTCAAACGGGTGCTCGACGAGATGCACGACGACCCGGCCCGCGTGTGGACCGCAGCGGAGATGGCCGAGGTTGCGGGCGTCAGCGTACGGAGATTGCAGGAAGGATTTCGGCAGTACGTGGGCCGGAGTCCGTCGGAATGCCTGCTCGACATCCGTCTCGAGCGGGTCCATGCAGATCTGGTGGATGCCGACGACTCGACGACGGTCACCGATGTCGCTGTGAGATGGGGTTTTACGCACACCGGACGGTTCGCGTCGTCCTTTCGGCGTAAGTACGGATTGCTTCCTTCCGAGGTGTTGAGGCGCTAGCCTCGGTACCCCATGTCCGCGCTGAGTTGATTCGCCTTCTCGACGAGGAACGGTGCGACGTCGGCGCGGAAGGCTTCCGGGGATGTTCGTCCGGCCGAGGTCGAACACGCTGTCACTCCGACGACGCTTCCGCCGGCGTCGCGGACGGGAGCAGCGAGGGAAATCAGGCCGTCTTCCAGTTCCTCGGACGTGAGCGCGTATCCCTGCTCGCGCACCACCCGAAGGGCGGTATGGAATGCGCCTTCGTCGGTGATCGTGGTGGGCGTGAGGGCGTCGAACGTGGAGTTCGCGATGACGTTTGCGACGATTTCGGTTGGCGCCCAAGCTAGCAGGGCCCGACCCATGGAGGTGGCATATGCAGGCACTCTGGTGCCGACGCTGACGTTGATGCTCATGATCCGGCGGACGGGTACACGCGCGGCGTAGACCACGTCGACGCCGTCGAGCACCCCGAGCGACGCCGACTCGTGGGTGTGTTCTGCGATCTCCAGCAGACGAGGGAGCGCCGCCTCCGTCAAGGCATGTGATGCCGAGAAGTGCTGCCCGATGCTCAGAACGCGCGGGGTGAGCGACCACCGACTGTTGTTGCCGGTGACGTATCCGAGCTTCTGCAGCGTGAGGAGGATGCGCCGGACCGCTGGGCGGGAGAGACCCGTTTCGGCGGCAAGATCGGCGAGCGACGGGTTGGGGTTCTTCTCGTCGAACGCCGTCAGCACAGCAAATCCGCGCTCGATGCTCTGGATGTAATCGCGATCGTTCTCGCTCACGGAATGGCCTTTCATCTGCGGGTATGACCGATCGACGCCTTCGGAGGTTGACAAACCTTGTGACTGGGCGCACAGTACAAGCGTACGCAGAGCGTAACAGATGTACGCAGAGCGTACAACCAATGCGTACAACCAGACTTGGGAAGCCGACTCAGCCCAGCAGTACGGCACCCACCCGGTAACAGCCACATACGGCCCCGAGGAGGACCACATGACCACTTCCGAGAGCCCCACCGCAGTAGGTTCGGGCACTGCCGCCACCGACAAGTTCCTCCAGGAACGAGTCAGCGCCGACACCCCGCCCGAGCGCGTCTCGGCCATCGCCAAGGACGTGCTCGAGGCACTCGCCGGCGTCATCGACAAGCACGGCATCACCTACCCCGAGTACCGCGTCCTCAAGCAGTGGCTCATCGACATCGGCCAGTTCGGCGAGTGGCCCCTGTGGCTGGACGTCTTCCTCGAGCACAACGTCGAGGAGGTTGCGTACCGCGGCCAGCACGGCACCAAGGGAAGCATCGAGGGCCCGTACTACGTTGCCGATGCCAAGACGTTGCCTGCCAAGTGTGAACTTCCGATGCGTGACAACGAGGTTGGATCGAAGCTGGTCTTCGAGGGCCAGGTTCGCGATCTCGACGGCAAGGGGTTGGGCGGTGCAACCGTCGAACTCTGGCACGCGGACGACGAAGGCTACTACTCCCATTTCGCGCCGCACATCCCCGACGGCAACCTCCGCGGAACGATCGTCGCCGACGACGAGGGGCGCTTCTCGATCACCACGATTCAGCCTGCGCCGTACCAGATCCCGACCGACGGCCCCACCGGCTGGTTCATCGAGAAGGCCGGCTGGCACCCGTGGCGTCCGGCTCACCTGCACCTCATGGTGAAGGCTCCCGGTAAGCGCACCATCACCACCCAGCTCTATTTCAAGGATGGAGAGTGGATCGAGAACGACGTGGCAACGGCGACGAAGCCCGAACTGATTCTCGATCCGAAGCCGGGTGTCGACGGAATCAACCGGGTCACATACGACTTCGTGCTCGATCCGGCCTGATCCACAACTGCTCTGAAGAAAGTGATTTGATGACAGACCTGTCGATCGTCTCCATCGAGACGACCATCCTCGACGTTCCGCTGGTTCGCCCCCACAAGTTCGCCACCACGTCGATGACGGCGCAGCCGTTGTTGCTGGTCGCGATTCGCACCTCCGACGGGGTGATCGGATACGGCGAAGGTGTCGTTCCGGGCGGGCCGTGGTGGGGCGGCGAATCAGTGGAGACGATGCAGGTCATCATCGAGAAGTACATCGCGCCGGTGGTGGTCGGCAGGCGCGTGGATCAGATCACCGCGATCATGGCCGACATCGAAAAAGTTGTTGCCAATGCACGATTCGCGAAGGCCGCCGTCGACGTGGCGTTGCACGACGCCTGGGCTCGTAGCCTGGGAGTCCCCGTGCACACGCTCCTCGGCGGGGCTTTCCGCGAGAGTGTCGACGTCACGTGGGCACTTGGTGCTGCGCCGGCGGACGAGATCATCGAGGAAGCTCACGAAAAGCTCGAGTCCAGGCTCAATTTCAGCTTCAAACTCAAAATGGGAGCACTCGATCCAGCAGTCGACGTCGCGCGCATCGTCAACATCGCGCAGGCGCTGGACGGCCACGCCGGAGTCCGTGTCGACGTCAACGCGCGGTGGGATCGCTTCACGGCACTGCGGTACCTGCCACAACTCGCAGACGGCGGAGTCGAACTGATCGAACAACCCACTCCGGCAGACCAAATCGAGGTCCTCGCCGAACTCAGCAGGCTACTGCCGATTCCGATCATGGCCGACGAGAGTGTGCAGACCCCACACGACGCCCTGGAAATCGCTCGCCGGAGCGCCGCCGATGTCATCGCCCTCAAGACCACCAAGTGCGGTGGCCTCCAGCGCAGTCGCGACATCGTCGCGATTGCCAAGGCCGCGGGTATCGCGTGCCACGGTGCGACGTCCATCGAAGGTCCGATCGGCACAGCGGCTTCGTTGCACTTCGCGTGCGCTGAGCCCGGAATCAACTTCGGAACAGAACTTTTCGGCCCGCTACTCTTCAGTGAGGAACTGCTCCAGAAACCCCTGAAGTATTCCGAGGGTCAGTTGCACCTCCCCGCCGGGCCTGGCTTGGGAGTCGAACTGAACATGGACGCCGTCAAGACCTGGACCAGGAACTAGAGGAAAAGGAACATGGCACTCTTTCACGTTCGGATGGACGTCGACATTCCGCGCGACCTGGATCCGGAAGTTCGCGCCGATACCGTCGCGACGGAGAAGGCGTACTCACAAGACCTTCAGCGACAGGGCAAGTGGGTTCATTTGTGGCGAATTGTGGGTCAGTTCAGCAACATCAGCATTTTCGACGTCGAGTCGGCTGACGAACTGCACGAGATTCTCTGGAATCTCCCCTTGTTCCCGTACATGAGCATCGAGGTCATGCCGTTGACGCAGCACGGATCTTCGATCAAGTAGAGCCTGCACGTGCGCGGGCGGGTCAGCGTATTCCGTCACGACGTAGTGCGACGGACACTGCGGCAGAGCGGGTATCTACGCCGAGCTTGGCGTAGATATGCCCGAGGTGGGTTTTCACAGTCGCCTCGCTGATGAAAAGTGCCTTGCCCAGCTCACGGTTGGTCATCCCCTCGGCGAGCAGACTGAGCAGTTCGGACTCACGCGCGGTGAGGGTTTCCTGCGGGCGCTGCATCTGCTGGACAAGACGAGAGGCCACGGTAGGGGAGAGAACGCTTCGCCCGGCTACCGCGCCGCGCACCGCGCCGAAGATCTCGTCGCTCGTCGAGTCCTTGAGTAGGTACCCGATGGCACCGGCGTCCACGGCCCGCACGACGTCGGCGTCGGTGTCATACGTCGTGAAAACCAGTACGGGTACGTCGACACCGTCGCTTCGCAGGCGTTTGATCGCTTCAGCACCGTGCATGCCGGTGCCCATGTCCAGATCCATCATCACCAGATCCGGCGAGGCCGACGGTATCGCCGTGGCCGATTCTTCGCCGGACGATGCTTCGCCGACTACTTCGACGTCCGGCTGAGTGTCGAGCAGCGCTCTCAGCCCGGCGCGCACCACCAGGTGATCATCGACGAGGAAGACGCGAATGGTGGTCACTGGATCCTCCGTTCGAGCGGGAACTGGGCCGCGATTACGGTGCCGTCTCCCGGTACGCTTTCCACGGTGAACGATCCCCCGAGCTGCGCGACGCGACTTCGCATCGCGCGTAGGCCGTATCCACCGTACCGAGAATGGTCGGCGAGTTTTCCCGGATCGAAGCCGACGCCGTCGTCGAAGATGTCTACGGAGATGGAGTTGTCGAGATACGTGATCGTCACGCCCGCTGTGTCGGCGCGAGCGTGGCGGGCGATGTTGGACGACGCGCTCGAGACCACTCGCACGATGGCGTGAGCCACGTCCGGCGGCACGGCGACCGGTTCGCCCACAGTGCGAACCCGAACATCAGGGGTGAACTGACGGGCGGCGGCCACGACCAGGGCGCTGAAGTCAGCGGGGCCATCTTTGGCAGGTGCGAGGTCATGGACGAGATCGCGGCTCTGCGTCAGGCTCGTGCGGATGTTCGCTGTCGCGGCATCGACATCGGTTCGAGACGGCGAACCTGTTGTATTCCAAGTTTGTTCGGCTGCCTCGAGCCGAAGTAGGGCGCTTGCCAGTCCCTGAGTAACGGTGTCGTGGATCTCGCGAGCGAGGCGCTCTCGTTCAGCGGCAACCCCGGCAGCCCGTTCGGTATCTGCCAATGCCGACTGCGCTTCCGCTACCTGGCGCAGAAGCCGAAGACGTTCTCGGGCATCGCGTTCCATCTGTCCGTACGCTGCCGCGACCAGTGCAGCGGTGCACAGAGGCCCGAGCAGGGTCACCAATTCGGCACGACCGGTGACCCGGTAGAACGCGATGCCGGCGAGAACGCCAAGGATCCCGACGAGGGGGTAGGCGATTTTGCTGGGGTACAGACGAATGCAGAGGAAGAGAACAGGGAACGCGCACCACGCGAAACTCGGTGCAAGCCAGACCAACGCTGCCCATGTGCTCAGTACCGGCCACATCCAGAGCCGTTGGCGACCCACAACTCGCGAGGACACCGTAGCCATGACGGCGTAGAGCAGTGCGAGGACCGCGGCCAGGACGAGTACCACCCCGAACCGGCCGCTGGTGCCGTGGACCGCGACGTACCGGACTCCCGACGTGGACAGCAGCACGAAGAACGACGCGTGGATCGCATACGCCAACGGACCGCGTAGGCCGAGGTCGGCGTCGGCATTCGCCGTGGCTCCACTGCTCATCCCTCGAATGTTACGGAGTGCGCCCTGGCCCTCGTATCAACCATTCGGATGACATCTGGGTAGCCGTAGGGGGCACTGTTCGCCACCCGAGCGCCCGATGTGCGGACCCTCGCCGAGACGCGACGCTGTAGTGGACGGTTTCGAACCACTCGACTGAAAGTGTGCCCATCATGAACTACCGCATTTACACACGACTGCCCCGGACGCTTGCTGTCGCCATTCCGGTTGTCGCGATCCTTGCGAGCGCCGCATGCTCGAGCACCGACACACCCGTGGAGAACCTGTCGAGCACGACGTCGATTTCTGCCACGCAGCAGCCTGCTGCGACCGGAGATTCGGCGGTTGTCACTCAGAATCGACTCAGCGCCGATGCAGCAGTGACGGCTGCCGGTGCAGCGCTGGCGAAATGCCGCGCCGACGGTCTCGGCTTCGTCACAGTCTCCGTCGTCGACCGTGCGGGAAATGTCATCGCCATGGTGCGCGGCGACAACGCAGCGCAGCACACGGTAGAGGCCTCTCGCGAGAAGGCATACACCTCTGCAGCTTTCGGAGCCGACACCAGTGACCTCTCGCGGCGTACCAAAGGCGAAGGATCGACCATCGCCGACCTTCCCGGCACTCTCTTCCTTGCAGGTGGAGTCACATTGAAGGCTGGAACCGGGTCGATCGCCGGTATCGGTGTCGGTGGCGCTCCAGACGGAATGCAGGACCAAGCTTGTGCTGCTGCTGGGCGAGACGCGATCGCTTCGCTGCTCGGCTGAGTGAGCGCAGACAGCGTGCTTCGTGAATTGTGCTTTTCGCCACCTGGATTCGCTCGGCATGACAGTTGTCCATTTGCTGCGATGACCTCGACTTTGTAACGCCGGAGCCCCCGGAAAGGGACAAACACGTCGACAGTGGAACCGACGATGCACTTACCGGAGCAGTTTCTTCATGCATAGTTTCGGGGAAAGACACAACCTTGCAGAGAATCAAATTCGCGGTGCCCGAACGCAATACACGGCGGGTGCGGGTGCTCCTAGCGGCGTTGTTGTCGATACTCCTTCTCGGCGGTATGTTCGGGCTGACCGCGGCGACTGCTTCCCCGGCCCGTGGCGCTAGCCCGGCTCACTCGGCGACATGGGGCGGATACGACGAGTTGTGGGTCCCGTCTTCGATGGGAAACATCAAGGTTCAGGTGCAGTGGGCCGCGAGGGGCGGCAACGCCGCGTTGTACTTGCTCGACGGTCTTCGCGCGCAAAATGACAGGAATGCTTGGAGTTTCGAAACGAACGCACTCGATCAGTACCGCAACGACAACATTACTTTGGTGATGCCGGTGGGCGGCGAGTCGAGTTTCTACACGGACTGGTACGCGCCGTCGAACTTCAACGCCCAGCCGATAACGTACAGGTGGGAAACGTTTCTGACGCGCGAGCTCCCAGATTTTCTTGCGGGATACGGTGTTTCACCGACCAACAACGCGATCATCGGGTTGTCGATGGGTGGTAGCGCGGCATTGAACCTGGCTGGGCACCATCGTGATCAGTTCAAGTTCGCGGGCTCGCTGTCCGGGTACATCAACATCTCGGGGCCGGGCATGCGTGAAGCGATCAGGGTAGCGATGTTCGATGCCGGGCGGTACAACGTCGACTCGATGTGGGGCCCGCCGTGGTCGTCAGGCTGGCTTCGCAACGACCCGTTTGTCAACGCGGAATCGCTTCGCGGACTGTCGATGTACATTTCGTCGTCCAACGGAATCCCAGGACCGTATGATCATCCGTCTGCGCCGATCGAGTACTTCCACACGGCGACGGGTATGGGACTCGAGGCGCTCTCGTGGGTTCATGCGCGTGCATTCGAGATTCGCCTGAAATCCTTGGGAATCCCAGCGACGTACAGCTTTCCGCCCGCCGGAATTCACTCGTGGCCGTACTGGTCTGCTGAATTGTGGATGGCCAGAGGACAAATCCTGGACACCATGAACGCCTGGTGAAGCCGTTGTGAGGATCTCTCCGGACTTGCTCTCGAGTGAAAGTCCGGAGAGAACTCGCTCAGAAGGTGATGATTCCGCGAAGATTGCGACCGGCATGCATGTCGGCGAAACCGTTGTTGATCTGGTCGAGGGTGTACCGGTTGGTGATCAGTCCGTCGAGTTCGAGTTTGCCGCTGGTGTAGAGATCGATCATCCAGGGAATGTCGGCGGTGGGATTGGACGCGCCGAACAGGGATCCTTGAATTCTCTTCTGGTACAGCGTGAGTTCCATCAGGCTCACGGGAATTCCGACGTCCGTCATCTTCCCGAGACCGGTGACGACGCATGTTCCGGCCTTGCGGATCGACGAGAATGCCTGCGCGACATGTTCTCCGGTGGTGACTCCGACGGTGACGACGGCGGAATCGGCGCCCTGGCCGTTGGTGAACGAGCGTGCGATGTCGGTGGCTTCCTCCATGGTGGCCACGGCATGGGTGGCGCCCAACTTCAATGCACTCTCGCGCTTGAAAGCGACCGGGTCCACCGCGATCACGTGGGCGGCGCCGGCGTGCGCGGCGCCCTGTACCGCGTTGATTCCGATTCCGCCGATGCCCATGACGATGACGGTCTGCCCGGGATACACCTGAGCGGAGTTGACGGCGGCGCCCCAACCGGTTCCGACGCCGCAGCCGAGCAGGCACAGAGCGTCGAGTGGCAGATGTTTGTCGACCTTCACCGCCGAGAGAGTGCTGACCGTGGTGTATTCGCTGAAGGTGGACAGGCCGCAGGTTTGTGCGACGGGTTGACCGTCGAGGGACATTCTGTAGCTCGAGGTTTCGCCTGGCCTGCTGCCGGTCATGATGGCGGCGCCGTTGTCGCAGAGATTCTGGATTCCGCTTGCACACCAACGACAGCGGCCGCAGGCGGCGAGGAAAGAGAACACGACATGATCACCCTCGGACCACCCTTCGGTGTTCGGCCCGACCTCGACGACGATTCCGGCGCCTTCGTGCCCGCCGCAGATGGGGTAGCGACCTACGCCGTGGTCGCCGCTGGCGATGTGGTCGTCCGAGTGGCACAAGCCGGAGGCGACCATCTTGACGGTGAGTTCGCCGCTGCGGGGTGAGTCGAGTACGAGATCGACCACCTCGTATGCGCCTGGTGCTTGGCGAATGACGGCTCCACGAGTGCGCAAGGTATCTCCTGAGTAAGAGTTGTTCTTCGGCTTCCTCAGTTGTCTACTCGAGAGTTCGAGACGGGCTCGAGATCCGTCTCACTGATCGGACGTTTCGTATCGTTCAGACTCGTCCGGCCGGAGGGCTGCAGAAAGTGGCTGCACATTTGCTCCTTGGCCGGTGGGTTATTACAGGCTAACCCTGACAGGCGAATGCAGAATAAGGAAATAGGGGACAAATCTATTCGTCAGGCATCGTGATGCCGAGTTCTTGCGCCTTTTCGGCGACTGCCTCGGGAAATACGTTCTTGAACAGATAAAGGTCTTGTCCGATCACCCAACCGGGTGCCAACGCCGTCGCATATCTCTCGAAGTATCCGAGTTGCTTTCCGAAAAGGACCAATTCTTCGGGACTCGCAACACCCCACTGTTTACCCAATTGAATCAGCGCGATGATCAGCTCGCTGAGCTTGAGTTCACCCAGATCACGGCCGAGGATCGGAGCTAGCGCAGTGGCGACCTGCATACCGAGTTGGGCGTCGTCGACTTCGTAGTCGGTTGCATAACCCAAGGATCGAATTCCCCGGGCAACGCGGGCGAAATCCCCGTCGATAATCGTCGCGCGGAACATATCGGAGAGGATCGATCGCCATGTTTCCGGAAGAACACCGACAATGCCGAAGTCGAGCATTGCTATCCGGCCGTCGTCGAGAACCCACAGATTCCCGGCGTGTACGTCTCCGTGGAAAGGACCGTGAACGATGACTGATTCGAGCCAGACCTTCACCCCGCGCCGGATCAACATCCGGGCTTCGTCGATTCCGTCGGGGCCGGCGACGAACCGATCGAGCGGAACGCCCCGCATGCGTTCCATACAGATGACTCTGGGACCGCAGTAATCCCAGTAGACCTCCGGCGTCGTGACTCCTTTGTTGTCGCCGAACGCACTGATGTTGTTCCGGAAAGTGGTTTGCCGGTCGGCCTCGACCGCGCTGTTCAATTCCGTCATCGTGGCATTGTGCAGATCGCGAATGATAGCGGTGGCATTGGCAATTCGAAGGAATTCGACAAACTTCTCGAGGATGTTCGCACCCCAATATGCCGCCCGCAGGTCGATCAGCATGCGCGCATAGATGTCCGGGCGCTGGATCTTGATGACTGCCTCTAGGCCGTCGTGCAGAACGCACGCGTGTACCTGCGCAACCGATGCGGCCGCGAGAGGCGCGTCGTCGAATTTCGCGAACAGTTCGTCCACGGAGTAACCGAGGTCCTCCTGTACGACTCTTCGGGCCTGCTCGGCAGGGAAGGACGGAACGTCGTCGAGGCAACGCAGGCATGCATTGGCGACCGGGGCCGGGAACAGGCCGGACGACGACGCGACTAGTTGGCCGAGCTTGACGAAGGTGGGACCCAGTGCGATGAAGCCGTCGACCATCCCGTCGGAGGCAGCATCCGCCCAGGTGCGTCCACGCTTGCGGAAAGGCCACACGATCAGCGCCAACATGATGGACGTCGACAGCACGACGGCGATGATCGCGGAACGCCACAACTGGGCGAGGCCGAAGCGTTCGAGGTCCGGCATGCGGACTTCGAGGGCAGTGGCGGGCACTCCTGACGAGTACGGCCCGACAGGTCGCGTTGGATCCAGCACAGCTCTCCCTCGTTCAACGAGCGCATCCAGCATTTTGCCGTGAGATCACTTACGCGACCCCTTCCGTTAGTTAGTATGCCAAGTCACACATAACTGCCGGAACCGCCTACGCATTCAGCCTACGATCGGTGAATGCGTGAGCACTTGATCCCGATCGGCGAGGTTGCAAAATCGTTCGGAATCGCGGCGTCGACCTTGCGGTATTACGAGGTTGAAGGATTGCTGTCCGCGCGGTCGCGAACTGGCGGCAAACGCTGGTACGGGCAGCGTGAGCTGCGCCGGCTGGCATTGATCCGGATGTATACCGAGACTGGGATGTCCTTGGACCAGGTGCGCTCCTTCATCGAAACCGACACCACGTCTGAGCAGTTCTCCACGGTTCTCGCGGATCAAGTGTCGACACTCGAGGCGCAGATCGCCGCCGCTACACGAGCGAAACTGATTCTCGAGCATCACCTGACGTGTCGGCTGGAGCGTCCGATGCAGTGTCCGTGGTTGCTCGAGCAACTCGACATTCGCGTCGAATCGGCCCTTGACTTCAAGTTGACTTGAACCTCCATAGTTAGGGCGCACTTACCGCCCTATTCGGAGGTTGACCATGTCGACACGACGATGGCTGCCGCTCATCGCCGCATGCATCGGAACTTTCTTGTTACTGACGTACGCCACGATCACAACGATCGCGGTGCCGGCTATCGCAGTCGGTTTGGACGGCAGTACGGGTGCGATGTCCTGGGTCGTCGACGCCTACACGCTGGCTCTTGCCGCGCTTCTTGTGGGCATGGGCGCACTCGGTGATGCTTGGGGACGCAAACGCCTCTACATCTGCGGCCTGGTCGTGTTCCTGGTTGCGACGGCCGTGTGCGCTGTTGCTCCGGACGTCACGGCTCTGGTCGCAGCTCGTGGCGCGCAAGGAATTGCCGGTGCGGCGATGTTCGCGACGCTCCTGCCTCTGCTCGGCGACGCATATTCGGGACGTGATCGTCACGTCGCCTTTGCCGCGTGGGGCACCGTCGCCGGATTGGCGGCAGGAATCGGGAATATTGCAGGAGGGCTGCTGACGCAGTTCTTCGACTGGCGTGCGGTCTTTTATTTCGGAATCCCCGTGGCCGCAGTGGCGCTCGCACTGGCTGTGTTCTGTTTCGCCGACAGTGAGCGCGGCGACGACAATATCGACTGGGCCGGAATGGTTTTGTTCACCCTCGCTGCCGTTGCCGGGGTTCTCGGCGTGACGTGGGGCGGCGACATCGGGTGGGCTTCGTCGTCGACAGCTCTTGCCTTCCTCATCGCAATCGGTGCGCTGACGGCATTTGTGTCCTGGCAGCGTCGAAGCAGCAGTCCGATGCTCGATCCGGCCGTGTTCCGATCCCTGAAATTCGACGGAGTTCTCGTCGCTGCTTTCGGGTACTACCTTGCGGCTTACGGCCCGCTCGTAGTTCTATCACTGTGGCTGCAGAACGGGTTGGAACTGTCGGCGTCGACGGCCGCACTTGTGCTCTCGATTCAACCGCTCGCTTTTGTCCTCGTATCGGCGCTGGGTGGATCACGACTTCAGCGAGTCGATCTTCGATTTTCGCTCGGATTCGGGACGATCCTCTGCGGAATCGGTTGCCTGGCCATGTTATACGTTCTCGTCACGCCGATCTGGCCGGCGCTGATCGCCGGACTGATTCTGACCGGTGTCGGTTCGGCCATGGTGTCACCGGTGTTGCCGAATGCCGCGATGTCGGACGCCCCGGCAGAGCGCGCCGGGACGGCTTCGGCAACAGCCAACTCGTCGCGCCAATTCGGGCTTGCTGCCGGAATTGCTTTGTGCGGCTCGCTCTTCGTCGGCTCGGACGAGTTTGCCTTGCTATGGCCGTTGATCGTCTGTGCCGGCGTCGGAATGCTCACGGGTTTTGGATCGATCCTTCTCTTTTCTCGTTCGCCAACTCCTGCAACAGTTCAACCAATCGCCGAAAGGGCACACACATGACCACGCTGTTCACTCCACGACCGCACAGGCGTCTCGAGATGGACTGGAATCGCCGCAAGTTCTTCGGCGCTGCAGCAGGATTGGCTGCTGCGCTGGCAGCGGCCGGTTGCTCGCGTTCGGATGCAGACGCCGGGGGTGAAGGCGATGCAGGCTGGTCCTTCACCGATGATCGCGGCAATCTGATCGAATTGGATTCACCGCCAAGGACATTTGTCACCTACACCGGTATCGCGGGCGCTCTGTGGGATTACGGACTGGTGCCTGTCGGTGTTTTCGGGGCGCTGACACGATCACCGGGATCAACGGACACCAGCATCTCCGGCAATTTGGATTTCTCGAAGACCGACATGGTCGGGCAGCTCTGGGGACAAGTGGAACTCGAGAAGGTCGCTGCGCTGGAGCCGGACGTCGTCATAGTCCCTCAATTGCATGGTTCAGCACTACTCGACGAGGCGAACTTGGATGCGGTGAAAGGCTTGTCGACAGTACTGTTCGTGGAAACGGCAGCAGGAACCATCGACAGAACCGTGCAAGAGATCGTGGAACTGGCCGTGGAACTCGGGGCGGACCGGGATATGGAGGCTCAGCGAAAAGACTACGACGCTGCGCGTGCGCGGATCTCCGAAGTTGCTTCTTCGCTGAATAATTCACAGGTTTTGTTCGCTTCCGCAGATCCGGACACGATTCGTGTCAGTCGTTCGGGATTCCCGATCCTCGCGGACCTGGCGGGATTGGGCCTTGCCGTCGTCGATCCGGCCGAGGGGTCGTCGGTCTACGTCGAGAAACTGGCTTGGGAGATGGCGGACCACTATCCGGCCGACATGATCTTCCTCGACGATCGCCCGTCCAGTTTGCGACTGGATACACTCGGCACCAATCCTGCGTGGTCCAACTTGCCCGCGGTGAAGGCGGGGAAGATCGGGACCTGGAATCCGGAACCCGTGCTCAGTTATGCCGGGATCGCCCGTACGTACAACGATCTGGCTGACCAGCTGCTGGCATTCTCACATTCCTGACCGCCGCGGCGTCTACGACATATGGACCTTTTCACCGATCTGTCTGCTCGAGTTGATTCCCTCGATTGGCCTGCGCTGAGCGAGGGAATCAACTCCAGTGGGTGTGCTCAGACCACACCGCTACTCGACAAATCGGAGTGTCGCGAAATCGCTTCCTGGTACTCGGACGTCGACCGGTTCCGGAGCACCATCGACATGGCTCGATACCGCTTCGGCCAGGGGGCGTACCGGTACTTCGGTGATCCGGTACCCGAGCCGATCACCGCTATGCGAGCGGCTTTCTACCGACACCTGCTGCCCGTGGCGCGGGAGTGGGCGTTCAAGCTGGGCGAGGGTGCACCGTGGCCGGGTTCTTTCGAAGAATGGATCGATCAGTGTCACGACGCCGGTCAGAATCGCCCTACCCCGATTCTCCTGTCCTACGGACCTGGTGACTGGAATGCACTGCATCGGGATCTGTACGGAGAGTTGGTGTTTCCCTTGCAAGTCGTGATCGGGCTCGACAGGCCTAGCATCGATCACGCCGGCGGCGAGTTCTTGCTCGTGGAACAGCGGCCGCGCGCCCAGTCGAAAGGGACGGTGACAGTTCTCGAGCAAGGTCACGCGTTGATCTTCACCACGCGGGATCGACCGGTGCAGAGTTCGCGGGGGTGGTCGAGAGCCCCTGTGCGACATGGTGTCAGCGTGGTGCACTCCGGCACGCGTCGAACATTGGGATTGGTGCTTCACGATGCCGAATAGGACGTACATACTCCGCGACGCCCGCAACAAACCCCACGAGAGTTCGACGCCCGGTGCGCTTGGCGGGCACCGGAAAACGAAGATCTACGGCCGACTCGACTGTCGAGGGGCGGCGCAGGCAATCGCGCGTGGTGGCTATGTCGCCAGTCGAGTGTTCTTCGCGGACGAGCCGACCGCGATTGCGGCCGGCTATCGCCCCTGCGCTGTCTGCATGCCCGAAGACTACGCAGCGTGGAAGGCGGGCTTTACGCGCCGAAGCGGTCGCGGTACTCCTTCGGAATGAGCGGCTTCTCTCCGCGTACCTTCAGCTGCTGGACAGCCCAGGTATTACCGTCGGGGTCCGAGAACCCGAAGAAAGTGCCACCGTCACGCTCATCGAAGACAGTGACCCCGCTGGCATCGACGCCGCGGTCGATGAGCTCCTGCCGAGCCGCTGCAGCGTCGGCAACCACCAGCTGCAAGCCTTTCAGTGAACCAGGGGCCATCTCGGTTTGCGACGGCAGGTTGCCGATGACGATGGAGCAGCCCGAACCTCGCGGCGTGAGCTGGGCAACCGTCATGTGTTCGTTCACGGTGTGGTGGTCGAGGTCGAAACCGACTTTGTCGCGGTAGAACTCGATCGAACGGTCGAGGTCGCTGACGGGAACGACGACTACTTCGAGGGTCCAGTCCATGAAACTGCCTTTCACTGCGGAGGTTTTGGCAAGCAGGTGCTCAGAGTTGCGCGACGATCTTGTCCAGGCGTTCGTAACCTTCGGTGACGCCGAGTTCCATATTGCTCTCGATCATTCCGTCCCGCGCTTCGAGGCTCGGATACACGGAATGGCCGGAGAGCCGGGTGCGTCCGTTGCCCAGGTCCTCGAACGTGATCGATTCGATGCTGACCACGTCGGGGAATCCCTCGTATTCGAACGTCTGGATGGCAAATTCGTTCTCGCGAACGACGTGAAACACGCCGTTGAACCGGAACTCTTCTCCCTCGGGGTTGCGATGAACGTACTTGTACCGGCCGCCGCTGACGAAGTCGTATTCGTCGATCTCCATCTCGTATCCGTTGGGGCCGAGCCACTGCTTGACCAGTTCGGGATTCGAATGAGCTGCGAAGACGGCACTGACAGGTGCGTCGAACTCGCGGGTGATGTCGATGAACGGCACGCCCTCAGGAGCCGTGATCGTGACGGGATTGGTGGTAGCCATGGCTAAGTCTCCTTCTGTGTGGTGCTGAGTAGGTGATCGAGCTTGCGGAACTGTTGTTCGTGGATCAGTCGATAGCGGTCGATCCAGGCCGTCAAAGCCTCGAGAGTTGCGGCGTTGAGATGTACCGGCCGCCTTTGGGCTTCGCGGCTGCGAGTGACCAAACCCGCGGTCTCGAGTACCTGAATATGTTTGGAGACGGCCTGTTTCGTGATCTCGAATGGCTCGGCCAACTCGTTGACCGTTTGGGGACCGGTGCTCAGGCGGGCGATGATCCGCCGTCGTACCGGGTCGGCGAGCGCCATGAACGCTTTGTCAAGACGCTCGTCTGCCCCTGGATCCACGATCACTTGTCAACCATCTCCTTTATCAACCAATCTGTTGATTACGATACAAGTCCGTGTGGAGGGTGTCAATGCTTCGAAACCGATTAGCGTGGAAACCATGAACGCTCTGATTCCTCGGCCACGTTTGGAAGTGGCGCCGGGGGCGATCCTCGTTCCGGATTGGCTCGGCGTCGAACAGCAACGCACCTTGGTGGCCGAGTGTCGACGGTGGGCCACCGCGCCCGTGCCGATGCGCTCCGCTGTTGTTCCTGGTGGGCACAAGATGTCGGTGCAGACAGTCTGCCTCGGTTGGCATTGGCAGCCGTACAAGTACACCCGCACGGCCGACGACGTGAACGGTGCGCCCGTTGCAGCGGTACCTGACTGGCTCGTCGACCTCGGCCGCACCGCCGTTGCCGCTGCCTACGGTGACCCGAGTGAGGGGGAGAGGTACGCACCCGACACCGCGCTGATCAACTTCTACGACGAGGGCGCTCGCATGGGTATGCATCAGGACAAGGACGAGCGCTGCAACGCTCCTGTCGTCTCGCTGAGTGTCGGGCAGAGTTGTGTCTTTCGGTTCGGGAATTCCGAGAACCGGAACAAGCCGTACACCGACGTCGAATTGCACTCGGGTGATCTCTTCGTGTTCGGCGGAGAGTCGCGGTTCGCGTATCACGGTGTGCCGAAAGTTATTGCGGGAAGTAGTCTTCCGGGAATCGGTCTGCCATCGGGAAGGCTGAACATCACCCTGCGAGTAACCGGAATGTTCTGAGTTTCAGGCTGATTTCGGTCGTGACTAGCAAGCGGCCGATGTCGATTCGCTCGCGAATCGGGGCGATCGGTGGCCAGCACTCGAAGAAGAAACGGGCATTCAACTTGTCGGCATCCCAAGTCATTCTGAGATAGCCGCCAACTGTGGTCATTAGCTAAGGCATCAATCTTCGGTAAATCCGTCCAAATGGTCTCGTTTCGTGCCAAGATCAACTGACGACCTTTCACGCTGAACGAGAAGGAGATTCGATGCGTTCGATCACACGCGCGGCCCTCATCGGTGCTGCCGCTCTTCCGTTGGCAATGGCCGCTCCCTCGCTGGCCTCAGCTTCCACCGCTGCCGACGTCACCTTCGCCTACAGTGCTTCCGACTCGACCGTGAGCAACACCATCACCAACAATTCGGGCGGAGCTCTGCAATGCAGCACCTCGCTCGGGAACGCGCCCAGCGGAGTGCTGCCACCGATCGAAGTGACGATCGGTCCGGGACAGACGATCTATGAGAGCGGTGTGATCCCCACCGGCACAACAGTTCAGACGATCAACGATATCCCGTACGGCTCCTACGTCGTCCTGGCGTCCTGCAGCAGCGTCGATGAACCGACGAGCATGTGGGTATCGGACTACCCAGGACTCGAGCCCTACCTGGCGATGTTCCCGTACACCACTTACGCGGTGCAACAAGCATCCTGGGTGGTCTCACTGCCCAGCGCTGGTGCGCCCACACCAGCCCCTGGCGTGAACTTCGGGAGCTGACACCGGCAGCGGAACTGTAGCCCGCCGCTGTCGCTGTCGCTGTCGCCGTCGTTGGCGTCTGCGTCGGCGGGGCCAGGATGCCAGCAGACATTAATTTTCGGCCTCGTAGAATGCGGCCCGTGAACGAACTCTGGCTGGGCGGCTACTGCGCTGGGCCGCTTGTCCGCAGTGCCTCGCTCGACAGTTCAGGGTGGTGAGACTTGGTTGCCACCCGTCCGAGGAAAGCGGTGCAGTGTCCTCGAAGTTCACCACGCTATCCAGCCATGTACGCATCTCCTCAAAAGGGTTGTCCCCATAAATGCTTGGTGACTGCCAATAGGTCTTGTTCATTACGCAGGTGTCCTCAGTACAGTCTCGACCGGAACCAGTGATCGAGGCTGATCATGTCTATCTTGTGCATGTCGAGACCTAGCTGGGCAGCAACTTTCACTGCGTCGGCGCGGGGGATAGAGTTCTGGGGCCGAGTCCAGTTGGTCTCCCGCGCATGATGCTCGAGAAGGTCGATGACTGTCCGTGGGACAGGCTCGTTGACGTGAAGTGTTGAGCCGTAGCGAAATTGCTGTTCTATCGACAGTTTGCAGATAGATCGGGCGAGTAGGTCTACGTCGACTACTGACAGGATGGCGTTACCGTCGTCGATGATCGAGTCGAGTCGAGAGACAATTCGCGTCAGTGTCGGCAGAAACCATCTGTCGCCGGATCCGTACACGAGATGGGGCCGGATGACCAGGCCTCCGGCGTCGCGCACGAACTTCTCGGCGAGAGCGCGCGTGCGACTGGCAGGTGAGAGGGGATTGAGAGGTACGCCGTTGACCGGCAAGTCTCGAAACGGGCCTGGCCCGTACACAGCCGCGGTGCTGATGTAGAGCAGCCGTTCGACGCCGACGGCGGCGGCGATCGACGCAACGTTCCGTATGCCGTGTTGGTTGACGTGAACGCACTGTTGTTCGTCGTCACCCACGTACGACACGCAGCAGATGACGGTAGACGCCTGGCTCATTGCACCTCGTAGAGAGGCGCTGTCGTTGATGTCGCCGATAGTGGCGGCAATTCCTTTGCGGCTGAGTCGTTTGGCTGCGCTGTCCGTGCGCACGAAACCGATTGCAGCGTTTCCGCCCCGGGAAACCAGTTGTTTCATCACCGCTGAGCCGATGAAACCAGTGGCCCCGAGTACCAGAGTCGTCACGGTGTGTCCGTGTCGAGAGCGTTGCTGCCGGGTCTTTCGACGTATCGTTGAGATTCATTCCGTCGGCAACGAGAGCTGGTTAGATCATGCAGGAGCGTGCTGTCCTCACGCGCCAGGCCGTCATTTTGGGTGCTGCGAAGAGCTTCGAGAAGTTCGGGTACTCCGCCAGTTTGGGTACGATCTTGCAGCACGGGGGTGTGTCCAAGGGCGCGATGTATTTTCATTTCGCGTCGAAGGAGGAGCTTGCGCACGCGGTCATCGCAGCGCAGCACGGTATGGCGATGGAGGGTACCCGGCGGGTTGCTGCGCATTCTGACATCGCGGTCGAAACCCTGGTGCTCGTTTCGCAGGAGATGGCAAGGCAGCTTGTGACCGAGCCCATCGCGCGAGGTGGCATGCGGTTGACGATGGAGATCGGCAGTATTCAAGGTCCTATCGAACAGCCGTACCTCGATTGGATCGAGGCTATCAAGCAGGTGGCAACCCAAGCAGCTGAAGCCGGCGATATCGTCCCGGGTACCGATATCGACGCATTGGCTCGATTTGTGGTGGGGTCGTTCACCGGAGTGCAGATTCTCTCGGAAATGCTGACGGGCAGAACCGATCTGTACGAGCGGTTGAGTCAGATGTGGAACTTGGTGCTGCCAACGATTGTCCGCGAGGACAAGTTGGCGCACGTCATGCAACTGGCGGCGCTTGCGCCGAGAGAGTGGGAACCACCGAGCGTTTGACGTGGATGACGCGACGAGAAGAACGTGTTCGTTCCCTCTCATAATTGGTCCGCAACTGTAAGTTCAAGTTCCGCGGTGGTTTCCAGTTCTTGAGTGAACCGAACTCGGTGCGCATGGCCTGACGCGTCAAGGGGGGTCGTTGACACCTCGCACGGCGTTTCCCATTCAGTGAACCTCGGAAAGACCGCCGAGAGTGAGGCGATCTTTGTTGCTGGGTTGCCGATGTGGAATCGGACCGCTTGTCGGGCGGCCTCGAAGAGAATCATTCCTGGGATGTGGTCGACGGGGTGGTCGAAAAGGGAGTGGTTGCGCGGATCGGGAGTGCAGAACATCGTGTGCCGAGCAGGATCAGTGCTGATGAGCACATCTCCATCGGTCAGGCGTCCGACTCGCTCCGATCCGACTACCGCGGTTCCGGAGGGAACGACGCGCCGGCTCGGGCGGTGGTCTTCTCGTCCTTGCCGAATTCGACGATATCCCTCGGGGCTGACTCCTCGCGCAACAGCGTTGCATCTGGCGACGTGCCGGGTGCCCTCGCTGAGGACCCCGGACACTTCAACGCCCGAGACCGCTCCGTCACGGTGGGTGAGTTTTTCCACGGTCATCGAGAAACTCAACGGCTCCGCTACTGGTTTCACGTCGAGTGCATCCAACATCTCGAAGCTGAATGTTTCCATGAGGAACTTGTAGTGCAGTGGAATGTCGTATCGGGTGTGGCACAGAAGCACCACTGCCTGTCGGAATGCTTCTGCCACCCCGAGCGGATCGTGTTGCTCGCTCGATGCGTCGAATACTCGGTGCGAGACCGGGAGCTGCACAGCAACCTGGTACGCCGAGTCCGATTCGATCCGGTAATCCGTCAAGAAAACCTCGGCAACAGCATGTCTGTGGACGAGATGGCGCGGCACTGTGCGTGTGTATTCCATTGATTGAATGCACCTTTCGATGTTCACTCGTGTCTTTGATGTCGTGTAGGACCCAATGTTCGACGTCCGGGCACGTCGTCGAATCGTCAAAATTGACTATCTTTGCGAACTTCGAGTTCGATCGGGTTGAGCACCCATCTCAATGAGTGCGTCTGGGACACTTCCGGTTAGAAGCGTCCGATCCGAAGCTCGAGTGGGTGTCTGCGTGCGTCGTGACCAGAGCGGCGGAGCATCGCGCAGGCCTCCAGCTGAGAGTGCACCCCAAGCTTCTGCAAGATGCTTCGGATGTGGGCGCGAACCGTGGTCGGTGCAATGTGGGCGGTTCGAGCAATCAAGTCGACATTCGAACCGCCGTAGAGAAGTCCCACGATTTCGAATTCGCGATCGGTGAGACTGCCGATTCGTGCGGTTTCTTCGGTACGCAACCGGATGCGTTGTACGAGAGCGGAGTTGTCGTGTGCAGGCTGAGTGGAGTTGGGGTTGAGGGCGGCCTGCAGCTCATCGAGCAGCGATGGGAACGGTAGTTGAGAGTTGAGCGCGGTGTGGGCGCCCGCTACCAGCCCCCGAATCATGGAGCGGCCGCCACTGAGATCGCCGACCAGGACCGATCCCTCGAGTGCGGAGAGCTCCTTCACCTGCCAGTCGATGCCCCCGAGTGGTAGGAGAACAATCGCTCTACCGTGATCGCTGGTGTGGTGCTTTAACAGTTTCATGTCTGCGGTTTGTGGCCCGGAATCAGCCCTGGTGCTGATTCCGGCAACGATTGCATTGGCGAACCCTCGATCGCTATGAGTGGTGTACACGGTGACTGTGCTGGAGTGTGTCATAGCGACTACATGACCGGTGGGGGTCGAGTCCGCCCGTTCTCGTCGCTGCGAAACCAAAACCGTTGCTTTCAGCGTGGTTTCGTCAGCGGGCTAGTTATCGCAGTGACCTCTCCACTGATGCGTACGAAGGTTACGGCGATATCGCAGTTGCCCGTCCGCCCATGGAAACTCGCGCGTTCGACGCGTCATCCAGGCGAATAGAGTGCGGCACCTCCGGGGCCACGTAAAAGCTCGCCTAGATACCTGGTTGTGAACCCTCGAATTATGTTAGGACGCTGAATATTTGGGCGATGGGTATCTCGCGTAGACGAGCTATCCGACCTTTCCGCCGATGACGTGAACGACACCCCGGTGGCTCGAGGCATTCAGCCGTCTCGGTCGAGTTGCCGTGAGGCCGGTGCGTCGCACCTCAATGTTCCGTACTTGGTCGGGTCGAGATATTGACTGTTACCGACAGTTGCACATACCCTGTTCATTGGCGCTGACCTTAGGGAACCCGGCCTGAACCGGCCGATCGTTCTCGGCCACTGCCGACGCCAGAAGTAGCTTCGCGACGACCTACGAAACGAGTTTCCTCATGACACAGCATGTCGACGTACTGATCATCGGCGCTGGCTTGTCCGGAATCGGCGCGGCTTGTCACCTCATTCGTGAGCAGACCGGAAGCACTTACGCGATCCTCGAGCGCCGCGAGAACATCGGTGGCACCTGGGACCTGTTCAAGTACCCAGGCATCCGTTCGGACTCCGACATGCTCACCTTCGGATTCGGTTTCCGTCCGTGGATCGGGACCAAGGTGCTCGCGGACGGCGCCAGCATCCGTGACTACGTGGAGGAAACCGCCAAGGAATACGGCGTCACCGATCACATCAACTTCGGCCGCAAGGTCGTGGCAATGGACTTCGATCGCGCGACTGCTCGGTGGACCGTGACCGTCCTGGTCGAGGCGACGGGTGAGACCGAGACGTGGACCGCGAACGTCCTCGTCGGCGCCTGTGGTTACTACAACTACGACAAGGGTTACCGCCCCACCTTCCCCGGTGAGGACGACTTCCGCGGTCGGATCGTGCACCCGCAGCACTGGCCGGAGGATCTCGATTACACCGGCAAGAAGGTAGTGGTCATCGGGTCCGGTGCCACCGCGATCACACTGATCCCGTCGATGGCTCCCACGGCCGGCCACGTCACCATGCTGCAGCGCTCACCCACGTGGATCCAGGCGCTGCCCTCCGAGGACCCCGTTGCAGTGGGTCTCAAGTTCGCGCGCGTTCCCGACCAGATTGCGTACAAGATCGGTCGAGCCCGCAATATTGCATTGCAACGCGCCAGCTTTCAGCTTTCACGCACCAACCCGAAGCTGGCAAAGAAGCTGTTCCTCGCCCAGATCCGCTTGCAGCTCGGCAAGAACGTGGACCTGAGTCACTTCACCCCCAGCTACAACCCGTGGGATCAGCGCCTGTGCGTGGTTCCCAACGGGGACCTTTTCAAGGTGCTCAAGAGTGGCAAGGCCGACATCGTCACGGACCGTATCGCCAAGTTCACCGACAAGGGCATCCTGACCGAGTCGGGCCGCGAACTCGAGGCCGACGTCATCGTCACGGCGACCGGCTTGAACGTGCAGATCCTGGGCGGGGCGAGCATGAGCATTGACGGCGAGCCGGTCAAGCTCAACAAGACCGTCGCTTACAAGAGCGTTCTCTACTCCGACATTCCGAACTTCCTGATGATCCTCGGCTACACCAACGCATCCTGGACGCTCAAGGCCGACCTGGCCGCGTCCTATTTGTGTCGCGTACTCAAGATCATGCGTAAGCGTGACTATACGACTTTCGAGGTTCACGCCGAACCCGAGGACTTCGCGGAAGAATCTCTCATGGGCGGAGCTCTGACCTCGGGCTACATTCAGCGCGGCGACGGAGAAATGCCGCGTCAGGGTGCCCGCGGTGCGTGGAAAGTGGTCAACAATTACTACCGCGACCGCAAGCTGATGCACGACGCCGAGATCGAAGACGGCGTGCTGCAGTTCAGCAAGGTCGAGACCCCTGTCGAAACTGCAGACAAGGCCGCCAGCGCCTAGCCGACTCCACCGGGGTGAACCGGTCGCACCACCCAGACGTCGGTCCGACGTCTGGGAAGGTTGAACGTGACGCTGCGAGATATCGGTATGGCGCGACTGCTCAGGCTGATTCTGTCCGCTTGACCCGCACGTTATGCACAACCATCGGGACAGTTATTGCCAGGACCATCGCTATCACGAACACCGATATGAAAACCCAAGGACGTTCTGCATCGGATGCTCGGACGGTCAACACCGCTCCACTCCCAAGCAGGGGCATCCCTGCTGCCGCGAGTAGATCGAGGTGCCGCGGGGCGACGGAAGGTCCGGTGAAGTATGGAACTCGAACCCCCGAGTTCTCCCGAAGCATCCGTCGCTCCGACATCGCGTAAGTGCTCGCGCCGACTGCGAAAATGACCAGTCCCAGGACGACAAGACCAATTCCCGTTCGGGTGGTGAGTGCGGCAAACATGAACACCGATGTCACTGCCGGATAGAGAACCGCCATCTTCCAGAGTGGAGTCTTGGTCCGCGTGTCGACTGCAACACTGACCGGGCGCATCGGTTCGAGAGGCTCCATCAGCTCAGCGTGCCATGCGCCGCTCGGGAAACAAACTGGCTGTGCCGTTTCTGGCAGACTCCGGCTGCCTGGCCTGGATGTCGGGACCCCTCACTACGATTCTCGTCGTGACCGATTACGACGATCTCGACATGTTCGGTGGCCTCGACGCCTCCTCCCTGCCGCTCCGCCAGCAGCAGATTCTGATGACCATCCGGGATCTCGTGGCTGCCAACGGGTGCACGCCGAGCACGCGGCAGATCGGAGACGCGGTTGGTCTGCGCTCGACCTCGACGGTGTCCAAGCACCTCAAGAGCCTCGAAGAGAAGGGTTTCCTCCGCCGAGGAGCGGCCATGGCTCGGCAGTTGGACGTGCGGCCGTTCCTCGTGGGAGCGAAGGAGCAATCGTCGTCGAATACGGTGACGGTTCCGGTCGTCGGTGACATTGCGGCCGGCGCGCCGATCCTCGCGGAGGAGCACGCCGACGAGGTACTCGCGCTTCCTCGCGAGCTGGTCGGTTCCGGTACGGTGTTCGGTCTTCGGGTGCGTGGTGAGTCGATGGTCGACGCAGCTATCTGCGACGGTGACGTCGTCGTGGTGCGCCGCCAGGACGAGGCCCATTCCGGTGAGATCGTCGCCGCGATGATCGACGGGGAGGCCACCGTGAAGGTGCTCCGTCGCCGCGACGGCCACGTTTATCTCGAGCCTCGCAATCCCGCGTACAGCGTCATCGACGGCGACCGAGCGGCCATCTTGGGCAAGGTTGTTTCCGTGATGCGACGTATCTGAGGGGTATCCGGTCTCAGCGACGGTTGGCGCGAAGACCGTCTAGAAGTTGATCGGTATGCGACGTGCTGATTCAGCTCAGATGCGTTACTGCCCAAGCTACCTGGTCTCCACCTCGTCGCTTCGCCCGATACATCGCGTTGTCGGCATCGGCAAGAATCCGATCGATGGTTCCCGAAGCGTCCGGGATTGTCGAAGACAGCCACACGCTGGCTCCGACGCTCACGGAAATCGACTGTCGGCCGGCGGGGCGCGATATCGAGTGGTGGATGTTCACCACGGTTTGTTCGATGCGACGTGGCTCGACAGGCATGAGAATCACGAACTCGTCGCCACCCGTCCGCGCAACCAATCCGACCTCTCCGACGACCGAGTTCAATCGTCGACCCACGGTCACCAGCATCCGATCGCCTTCTGCGTGACCCAGTTTGTCGTTGACGCTCTTGAACGAATCGACGTCGATTACTATCGCAAGGACTACGTGTCCCCGGAGTTCTTCGACATCGAACAGTTGGTGCCAGACGTTGTGCAGCCCACGCCGATTCAGAGCAGCGGTGAGCGGATCTCGCCAAGCGTGTCGCGCGTCGTCGGTCAAATACAGGACGAGAAAATGCACGGTCATCGCGGCTGATGCGATAACACACCCGATGACCAATCCGGTGGACACCGAAAGCGAGGAATCGGTATCCGGATCGGTTACCGCCCGAATTGTCAGTAGTGCTACGACCAGCAGTGCGCCGGCGATCTGTGCCGTGACTATCCGGGGGCTGTGAAACACCGACGAATAGTTCGCGACGACCACGAACAGCACAGCACCGGTCAGTGCCAGGAAGCTCGCGTGGATTCCGGCGAGCAGGATCAAGGACAAACAGATGTTGGTGAGCGCAATGAAGCGAACGGATTGTCGGTGGCTCGGCCAGGATCGTCCGAACGACCAACGAATCATGCAGTACAGCGCGATCACGCATGCTGTCCCAGCAGCGAGTCGTTCAGGGACTTCGGTCGCGCCACCCTTCACGAATTGCGCCAGTACTGCGAGTGCGACGAACACAGCACACCAGAAGGTGACGACGACCCTGGCTGTCCCCAACATCGATCGAGCAGCCAGAAACCTGGGGAACCACTCGCCGTCGTACGCAAGGGACCACCAGCGACGCAACAGTCCCGTTGTCTGACGGATATTCTGCCCCAAACCCGCAGCGCCACTGACTCCCATGAAACCCCCTCCGAGATCCTGCGAAAATTCCCGGAGGCTTCTTCGTCAAGATTTGATCCCCGAACAAGGTACCCGATAGTTGAAAGACGCATTAATGCATCGTGAGGCGTAGACAACTCTAGGGCGAGATCGGTTCGGTCAGGATCTTTCTGAGGGCTGGAAGATCCAGGGTTGCAGCAAGATCGGCAATCGTGACCCCCGACAATGATGCGCGCCAGGCTTTTTCGGCGTCAGCCATGACTTTGGCTATTCCGCAGGCGGAACGGCACTGCTCGGGTGGAGTGGCGAGGATTCCTTGCTGACGAATCTCCGTGCACCGGAACGCAGGTTCGGTGCCGTCAACCGCCTGTACGACGTCGAGAACCGTGATGTTATCGGGAGCTCGGGTGAGAACGTACCCGCCGTCTCGGCCCTCGGTCGGATTGACCAGACCGGCGTGCGCGAGCGCTCGCAGATGCTTCGCCAGGTATGTCTTCGATACCCCGTGAAGTTCGGCGAGTCTGGCTGTGGGTACCGGCCCCTTGGACTGGCTCAGAAGCACACAGCAGTGGAGTGACCACTCCACGCCTCCGGAAAGCCTCATGATTGGACTCTATCGACGCCGCGGAAAGCGGTGCGGATCGGACATCGGTCGAGGGTGTACGTCAGGGCTTCTCGGCAAGCCACGCGTCGTATGTTGTCGGCGCAATCCATGGATCTGCACCGGGCGTCGGGGTAAGTGCCGAGTTGTCGAGTTTCGCGCCGAAGTAGCCGGCCTCGGGATCGGAGATCACCGAGCGGTTGTCGCCGGTGACGATGAACAGGCGCCGGACCAGTTCGTCGATGCCCAGCGGTTCGGGCCCGGCAATCTCGACCGTGCCGTTTTGCGGGGCGGCGGTCACTACCTCGGCGACGTGGGACACGACGTCTCGAGACGCGATGGGTTGCAGATGTCCCGGCGTTGCGTGGACGGCGCCGTCGGTGGTTCCCGCGTCGGCGATTCCGGCGACGAACTCGAAGAACTGGGTCGAGCGGACGATCGCGTTAGGGGATCGGGCCGGCTTTGACCAGGTCTTCCTGGGTGACCTTGGCTCGCATGTACCCGGAATCGGGCAGTCGATCGGCACCCACGATGGACAGAATTACGTGATGCCCGACGCCTGCCTTCTCTTCGGCGGCGAGGATGTGGCCGGTTCCGTCACGGAAGAAGGCCAAGACGTCCTCGTCCGACCAGGACGGGGAATTGGTCAGATCCACGACGACGTCGGCGCCCTCGACGGCTTCGGCGATACCCATGCTGGTGGTGACGTCGATCCCGTCGGCGCGACCGAGTGCCTTCACGTCGTGCCCGGCGTCAGCGAGCCCCGCGGCGACCTGGCTTCCGATGAGCCCGCTCCCGAAGATGACGATCTTCATGATGTTCTCCTTACTTGGATAAGTCATGTCCAAGTATGCTCGGACACAACTTATCCAAGTCAAGAGTTGTCCGGTCAGCCGAAGAGTTCGGCGGCCAGTGCTTCGTAGGTCGCGAGCGGATCACCTTCGGCGGGAAGTGCTTGGATCGCAACGTGATCGGCGCCTGCTGCGACATGCTCGCGAAGCCGATCCGCGATGGACTTCGCGGTACCGCGCGCAACCAGAGCGTCGATGACGCGATCGTTTCCCTCGTTGGCCAACTCTTCGGGTGCAAAACCGAGGCGCTCGAGATTGCTCGTGTAGTTGCGCAAATACAGATAGGGGTTGGCGACGGCGGGACGTCCGATTGCTCTGGCCTTCTCCGGATCGGTTTCCAGAACAACCTTGTGCTCAGGAGCAAGGATCTTCGAGGGTCCGAGGATTTCACGAGCTTCGGCCGTGTGTTCGGGGGTGGTCAGGTACGGATGCGCGCCGGCGGCGCGATCGGCGGACAGTTTCAACACCTTCGGTCCCAGCGCGGCGAGGACGCGGCGAGATTCCGGGACCTGGGCCGCGTCGAGTTCGTCGAGGTAAGACACGAGCGAGGCGTACGGCTTGGTGTAGTCGCCGGTCGCCTCCGGATGTCCGACGCCTACGCCGAGGAGGAATCGACCTGGATGTGCGGCTTCGAGTCGGTGATAGGACTCCGCCACCTCAGCCGCAGGTGAGGACCAGATGTTGACGATTCCGGTTGCCACGGTGATGTGCTCGGTCGCATCGAGGAGTTTCTCGGCGATCCGTAGATCGGCCCGCGGTGAGCCGCCGATCCAGATGGTGCCGAAACCGAGTTTCTCGATCGTTGTTCCCAGTTCGGGCGGCAAACCAGCCGCTCCTCGCCAGATTCCGTAGGTGCCCAGGTCAGGTGTTTGCGTAGTCTCCGTCACAGCGGGTGCAACTCGGGCGCTGCCGGGATCTATTCCTTCTGCCGTCATTTACCCGGCGCACGGTAGTCGGTCGGTCGCTTGACAGCCTCGTCGATCTGCTCCGGCGTGAGCAGTGTGATCGACTCGGAGCGGGCTGCACCTGCGGCAGCCGTGCGAATGCTCAATGCGGCGGCCGCGACGTCGTCCGGCAGGTTGCCGATGACGAACATGTCATGTCCACCGAGTGCGAAGTGGCAGGATTCGACTGTGCCGCCGATGCTTTCGACCATTCGGGTTATCGCGTCGCGTCGAGCAGTGCCTCCCTCCTGCTGTACGCCGGCGGCGCCGGAGGGCGAGTATGTCACTTGCCAGAGGTATTTCGGCATTTCCACTCCTTGCTCGGGATGGGTACTTCGATCGTGTACCCGTAGGGCGCTCGGTGGCAATGGGTAGGGGACAATCACGGCATGGTTGGAACTCCGGTGATCGTGACTATCGTGTCCGTGTGTGTAGGTTTTGTGATCTTCATGCTGGCTGCCAGCGGTGCACGCGGAAGATGGGACCGTCGCCTCGTGATCGCATTGTTCGTCGCCGCGGTGGTGTGCCTGACCGTCGTACCGGTATCCGTCGCGCTCAGTGCCGGAGTTTGAAAACACGGAGTGTAAAAACACTCGAGTGCCGCTTAGTCTGAAGCGATGGCAGATATTCGGGTAGGTATCTCCGGGTGGACGTATCCCGCGTGGCGCGGAGATTTCTATCCGAAAGGTCTTGCTCACCGCAAAGAATTGTCTTATGCCGCAGAGAGATTGACGTCGATCGAGATCAACGGCTCGTTCTATGCGCTGCAGAAGCCGGAAAGCTACACCAAATGGCGCAGTGAAACTCCCGAAGATTTTGTGTTCGCTATCAAGGGCGGCCGGTACATCACGCACATGAAACGGCTGCTCGACGCCCGCGACGGACTCGCGAACTTCTTCGCCGCCGGGACGCTCGCCCTCGGGCCGAAGCTCGGGCCGATTCTGTGGCAACTACCTCCGACGTTGCCGTTCGAACCGCGGCGATTGGCGGACTTCTTCGACGGTCTTCCCCGCACCACGCAGGCTGCAGCTGATCTGGCAGCTCAGCACGACGACAAGCTGACCGACGAGAGAGTGTTCGCGCAGACTGAGCAGGACGAGCCGATCCGTTACGCGGTGGAGGCGCGGCACGCCAGCTTCGAGACCGACGAAGCCGTGGACTTGATGCGCGAGCACTCCATCGGTTTTGTCGTTGCAGACACCGCCGGCAGGTACCCCCGCATCACCACTCCGACGACCGACTTCGTCTATGTGCGGATGCACGGGGACAAGGAGCTGTATGCGAGTGGGTACACCGACGAAGCTCTGGACAAGTGGTCCAAGCGATTTCAGGCCTGGGCGGACGAGGGCCTCGACGTGTACGTCTACTTCGACAACGACATGAAAGGCTTTGCGCCGCATAACGCAATGTCGTTGTTGAAGCGGTTGCACTGACGGAACGCCCAGCCTGTCGGTGGGCTGTGGCAGGCTTCCGCGCGAACGCGAAGACCGAGGAGATATCAGGATGACGCCCGAACAGCGGACGCCCGAACAGAGCTGGCCGACAGCTTGGCCGAACGTGGCCCGTGACATCGCCGATGCCACCGCCGATGCCCTGGTCGCGGTGCGGGCGGCGAATCGTGACGGATTGCTCGCCGCCGTCGAAGAACTGCGCGGGCTCTCCTTCGAGCAGGTCAGCTCAGTTCACGCGGCGATCGTGCGTGAATTGCTCGAGGACACGCATCCGGACGGCTTGTCCAGTGAGGACGTGCAGGATGCGCTGACTACCTGCGCCAAGTCCACGATCGTGTGGCTGCCGGATCTGGACGTTCAGGCGCTCGCTGCGGTCTACACCGGGGCGCTCGGGATCTCGGATCTGGAAGACGATTCGTTCCGCATCGGGCACGGCGCGTACCTGCGTTCGGCGGTCCTGGTCATCGGGAGCTTGTCCACCGGAGTGAAGAAAGCTCAGAGCGCGTACATCATTCGTGCAATCGGCGAAATCGCACGTGCACAGACCATCGAGATGCCCTGAGCGTCAGTTCGTAAATCGAATTAGGCTGAGGTCATGTCCAAGATCGCCAGCGCAGATCGTGTGTCGTTTGCCGAGCTCCTCGAATTCGTCAGGCCGCGCCATCGGGCCACGTTCGTCACGGTGAAGAAATCCGGCGAGCTGCAGATCTCTCCGGTGACGTGTGGTGTCGACGACGAGGGTCGGATTGTCATCTCCACGTACCCGGAACGGGCCAAAGCGGCGAATGTTCGACGGACACCGGCGGTGTCTCTGTGTATCCACTCTGACGAGTGGAACGGTCCGTACGTCCAGGTGAACGGAACCGCGGAGTTGATCGATCTCCCGGATTCGGTGGAACCGTTGGTCGACTACTACCGATCCATCGCCGGTGATCATCCTGACTGGGACGAGTACCGCGAAGCCATGCGCAAGCAGGGCAAGAGCCTGATCCGCGTCACCGTCGACTCGTGGGGTCCAATCGCAACCGGCGGGTTTCCACCCGGACGTTGACGCTATCGAGCAGGTGGCGAGAGTTCGACTACGTGCGCGTCTCTGGCGGCCAGCGGCTCTTTGCAGTGTGCGCACACAACTTGGGCGTGCATGATTTCACCGCAACGATGCTCGACGACGGTTGGTGGCGGACCCGTCGCCGCAAAGGTGTCGCCCCATTCCATGAGTGCCATCAGGATCGGGTAGAGCGCCTTCCCTGATTCGGTGGCGACGTATTCGTAGCGCGGCGGATGTTCTTCATACCGACGCTTTGCGAGGACGTCGGCGTCGACAAGGGTGCGCAGACGCGCGGCGAGGATGTCGCGGCTGGCTCCCGTGCCCGCGGCGATCTCGTCGAACCGTCGTTGCCCGAGGACGATTTCTCTGAGCACCAGAAGTGACCACTTCTCGCCGACGATCTCCAAGGCGTTGGCGATGGAGCAGTTACGTCCTTTTGTCGCCGTCATCTCTGGGCCCCTGCTAGTTGGAAGTGTTAGTTGGAAATTCCAACTTAGCACTTGACGGTATGTATTCGAGGGCGGAAGGTAGGTCGAGAAATCCAACGGAGCAGATGAGGGGTCGTCATGACGGAATTGAATCTCGAGGCAGCAAGCGGATTTGTCAGCGCTGCCGGATTGCAACTGGACGAGGTGTCCGGCACGAAGGTCGTCGGGCACATCGATCTGTCCGAGGCGCATCACACGCCGTGGGGCGTTGTCCACGGCGGTGTCTACACGACCGCCGTCGAGTCCGCCGCGAGCATCGGGGCCAGCACTGCAGTGGCGGACCGTGGCGAATTCGCCGTCGGAGTGCACAACGGAACGGATTTCCTGCGAGCGCGTACGGGTGGGCGCGTGGACGTCGTGGCTGTGCCGATACAGCAGGGCCGGGTTCAGCAGTTGTGGTCGGTGGTCATCACCGATCCGGAATCGGGCAAAGAGGTGGCGCGCGGTCAGGTGCGCTTGCAGAACGTACCGCTGCCGAAGTAGGTCAGTCCCAGATCCCCGAGTCGATGTTGAGTGAGATTCGTTTGAGCAGCGCCGTCAGTTGGGCTCGTTCGCTCTCGTCGAGTCCGGTCAGAACCTGACGGTCTCGCTCGACTCGTCGGGGAAACTCGGCCTCGACTAATTCGCGACCGGCGTCGGTGAGTTGAAGCAGAACCACCCGCCCGTCGTGTTCGAAACGCTGACGCTCGACAAAGCCCAGTTTGGCCAGGCGGTCGGCGTGTTTTGTGGTGGCGGCGCCGCTGACCATCGTGACGGCGGTGACCTCGCTCGCTCGCAGGGGACGGTCGCTGCGAGCGAGTGCGCTCATCACGTCGAATTCGGCGCGAGAGACTCCGCTGGATGCCAGCGCGCGGTCGAGTTGGTGAAGAGACTGCGCGTTGATGCGGGCGATCCTGCCCATCACCTCGACGGGCGCGGTGTCGAACTCGGGGTAGGCGCGCTTCCATTCGTGACGGACTTTGTCGATGAAGTCGTCTTCGGATCTGTTCGCCGCGCCCATGGCCCCATCTTAGCGACAGAATTCACATTACTTCACAAGTAATTTACTAGTGAAATAAATGTATGCTGGTTCGGTGACCCGAACCGAAACCGCAGCCAGGACGCCCAGCCGCCTCACTCATTCGAGTGAGGCCATTGCACACACCGTCTCCGGGGCGACGTGGCGAGCGGCTTTTCGCATCGGGTCCGCGGACGCTACCATCGCGCCCGCGATCAGGGTCGGACTCGCCACCGCCGTAGTGCTCGTGGTCGGCGGACTGCTCGGGCATCGGGAATTGGCCGGCTTCGCGGCCTTGGGCGCGCTGTGTGCCGCCTTCGGTAGGTACGAGCCGTATCCCCGGTTGGCCGGCAAGCTGGCGATGGTCGGTGCCGCATTGGTGGTTTCCATCGCTTTCGGCGGCGCAATGGGTGTTGTGGGCGTTCCGACCTGGTTGCAGATCGGCATCCTCTCGTTGCTTGCCGGTGCGTCGTACTGCTTCATGTCGGGCTTCCGGATCACCGGACCAGGGCCAGTCATCCTCGTCTTCGCGGCGACCGGTGCAGCCGGATATGCCTCCAGTGTCGATGATCTGGCGAGACTGGTGACTGCCGGTGCGCTTGGAGTTCTGGTTGGTTGGGTGGCCGCGATGCTCCCAGCGCTCGTACTGCCGATGGGACCTGCCCGCCTGGCGGTGGCTCGTGCAGTCTCTGCGGTGGGGCGTCTCGAACAGTCCGGCACAGACGGAGTGGAACCGGCGCTCGGATCGATTGCCAACGCCCGCTTGGTCATTGCGTCGAGCGGTCGAATCAAGTCGACCGTCGATCACGGACGTGAACTGGTGGCAGTGCTCGACGAAGCAGAAGCGGCAGTACAGCAGTGGCAGTTGCACGGCGACGCGACTTTGATCCGGAGTATTGCTCAGCACGAGAAGGAGCTTCGGAAGCTCAAGCGCTCCAGCATGATCGAACACGACCTTGCGCCGGCACGAACCCTGGCGGCGCCCGAAGGTTATTTCCTCGAAGGATTGCGCCGACTGTATTCGCGCCCGGTGCGGATGAATGCTCTCCGCATCGTGGCCGCCTCGGCTCTGGCCGGTTGGCTCGCGGCGGGAGCCGGGCTGGAGCATCCGCTGTGGGCATCGATGGGTGCCATCGCCGCGATGCAGGGGCTGAACTACAAGCAGACCGTCCAGCGCGGGATTCAGCGGTTGGTGGGAAATGTCGGTGGCGCCGTCGTCGCTGCTGCTCTCATCGCGCTGACGCTCGGTTACTGGCAAGCCGTTGCCGTGGTTGTGATTCTGCAGACTGCCGCGGAGCTACTCGTGATCAAGAACTATGCGCTGACGTCACTGGCCGTCACTCCGATGGCACTCCTACTCATCGGTTTCAGCGCTCCGATCGGGACCGATGCGGCAGTGGCTCGCGTCGCGGACACTCTCATCGGCGTGGTGATCGGTGTCGTCGTCGCCGCTGTCACGATCAGTCGATCGGATCGCCACCACGTCACCGTGTGACCCAGTGCTGCTGTGTTTCCAATCCTCCGTAGGCTCCTGCAAGTGGAGGACAGCACGCCGATCGACGGCCGGAAACTGCGTTACCAGCATCGCCGTGCCGAATTGCTCGAGCAGGTAACCGCGTATGTCACGGCGAACGGCGTCGGTGAATTGTCCATGCGGCCGTTGGCCAAGGACCTGGGGATCAGCCATGCGACACTCATCCATCATTTCGGTTCGAAGGAACAACTGCTCACTGAAGTAGTCGCCACCCTGCGAGACAGCTCTTCTCTCGACATCTCTTCCGGGACCGACATCGTCGAGATGATGACGAGTTACTGGAATCGGCGCACATCAGCGGAATCGTTGCCGAACTTTCGCTTGATGTTCGAGATCTACGGACAGGCGTTGTTGCATCCGGAGCGGTATCGCGAGTTTCTCGATCATGTGGTGGGGGACTGGTTGGGTGGTTTGACGGAAGCTGCGCTCGCGCATGGATGTCCGCCCGATCGCGCTGATCGGTACGCGACGATCGTGTTGGCGCAGATTCGGGGGTTGACGCTCGATCTCGTGACCACCGGTGACCGCGTCAGAATTGACGCGGCGTTCGCCGAATTCGCGGCCGCGATGGGCGCTTTGGTCAGCTCCTGGAAGGCGATCTGACGGTCCGGTCGTCGTGATGCCTCAGCCGATCTGCTCGAACAGAGACACGATGAGTCCTTCCGGCCCTCGGACATAGGCCATGCGCACACTGTTCTCGTACTCGCCGATCCCGCCGATGAGCCCGTAACCGTCCGCAGCCACCGCGTCGACCGCCGCCTGGAGATCGCCCACCTGGAAAGACACGTTGCGCAGACCGATCTCGTTGGCCATTGGAGCAGTCGATCCGGGTGTGTGGTCAGGCGTGACGAAGGACGAGAGCTCGAGCCGTGATCCTTCGCCCGGAGGGCGCAGCATTGCGATTTCACACTTGGCTCCAGGGATACCGCAGACGGTTTCCACGAACTCACCCTCCACGGATCCGGTGCCCTCCAGTTCGAGCCCCAGTCCGACGAAGAACGCCGTTGCCGATTCGAGGTTCGCGACGGTGATACCGATGTGGTCGAAACGCTGTACGTGTGCCATGGATCCATCCTCCTGCGGTTGTTTCGTGCCGGTTCGATGCTAGGTCGGAGTCGGGGCCGGGATCTCGACATGTACGTGTCGCAAAGCTGCAAGATTTTGCTTGACCGATCGGTTAAACAAAATCTACGATAACGTCCAACGAGGTCGCCCACCGCACGAACCGGAGTCGTCAGACGTGAAATTCCAGTCGAAGTCGTTTGCCCGCATATCCATCGCAGCCCTCTGTGCTGCAACGATCGGCTCCGCCGTTGCTGCGCCTGTCGCGTCCGCGCAGGCGCCGAGCGCGTCGCAGGCCACGGGCACGGTGGTGTCGAGTGAGCCGCTGCCGAAGGGTCTGTGGATTCCGGGTACCGCCGACGCCAAGCGGTTCACGTATTGGACCATCGGTTCCAATGGCGGACCTGCGCTGAGCAGTGGCGCGTACTACGTCCCGGCCGGTCCCGCTCCGGAAGGTGGTTGGCCCGTCATCGCCTGGGCGCACGGCACCACCGGACTCGACGATTCCTGTGCCCCTTCGCTGGTCGGTCCCGGCCTGCCCGAACGTGACTACCCGTACCTGGGGCGCTGGCTCTCGGAGGGCTACGCCGTCGTCGCCACCGACTACGTCGGTCTGGGTACACCAGGGCTGATGCCGTACCTCGACGGAAAGGTGGAGGCGCACAGCGTAGTCGACTCGGTCAAGGCGGCCCGGGTCATCGACTCCTCCATCTCGAATCGTTGGGCAGTGGTCGGACAGTCGCAGGGCGGCGGTGCGGCCATCACGACGGCCCGCTACGCCACCGAATACGGTGGGGATTCGCTCGACTACCGCGGTGGCGTGGGTACCGGAGTGCCGGCCAACATCGAGTTGACCCTCCTGCCTGCCGGTCCGGGCTTCCCTCCCATCGCCCTCGGCGGCGGGTTGACGTCGTACGCGCTCTACATCCTCGCGGGCTTGCGGGAAGCGCACCCCGAGATCGACTTGAATTCCTACCTGAACGACTTGGGAAGGGAAAAGGTCGACTCGGCCGAAAAGCTCTGCGCCGCAGACCTGGACGAGGCATCCAAGGATCTGGTCCTCGGTGACATCTTCTCCCGCCCGCTCAGTCAGATCCCGAACTTCCAGGGTCTGCTGAACGATTACATGGGTGTACCGACCAGTGGATACGACCGCCCTATCTTTATCGGCCAGGGCCTGCTTGACGTGGATGTCCCTGCACCGTCTGCACTTTCGCTGGTTGCAGCGTTGGTCGCCAACGGTGAACCGGTCACGTTCAAGACCTACAACACCGATCACAGCGGCGCTTTGGTCGAATCGCAGGCCGACACGATTCCGTTTGTCGCGAACCTGTTCCGCTAGGCATACCGAGAATCCAGATCATCCGCGGGGTCGCTGTCGCGCAAGTGCGACGACCCCGCGACCCTATCTGTGACTCTTTGATTGCGTCCAGCCGCGCCTCTAGACCGTCGAGGACACGGTCGAGTGTGTAGCGATAGTGTTCTGCCCGTGTTGCTTCCGCAGCATCCGGTGGACCGGCAAATTTCCCGATCAGTGTCTCCATCGATGAACGGGGATCTGAGGGTCCGTCGTTGCTCAGGCGTTCCAGCATCGCGCTGTGATCGGGTGAAGGCTGTCCGCTGGGAATGCGCCTGGCGTCGTTCATGGCAATCAGTGTGGTTGTCGAAGTGAAGGCGACGGTGTAAGCCTGAGCGGCTTCTTCCCCGAACCCGGCGGCGGTCAGTGAAGCCAATCCGGCCTCCATGAGTTCCCGGCTGCGCTGGGTGGCAACTCCGTTCATCAGCAGCCACTGTGCCGCGCCTGGACACTCGATCAAGGCCTCTCGCATCTGCAAGAGCAGATGCGTCAGCCATTGACGCCAATCTTCTTGTGCGGATGGCACGTTCACGGCCGACACCGCACTGTCGACCACCGCAGCCGAGAGTGCGTCCCGATCTCCGACGAGTCGATAGACGACGGAGAACGACGTATCGAGTTCGCTGAGCAGCTGCCGCAGCGACCAGCCCTCGACTCCGTGCTCGCGACTGAGCCCGAGCGCCGCGGTCAGCACGGCGTCCGCAGTTATCCCGGTGTTGTAACTCCGGCGGCGCTGTGATTTCGCGGCGGACTTCTTGTCAGGTGATGGCGCAGTCATGGTCCGACCGAGCTTAGCGGCGTCGGATCGGGTCGCGTAGTCGACGCAACCGATTGACGGATGAACTTAGGTGAGGTTTACTTGCCAAATCCGAGCAGTGCTCCGATTTGTATCGAACCCCCGATTTTTCGAAGCTGAAGGACATTATGAAGTTGAAAACGCGACCCGGTTACCTATCGAGGCTGGGAGCTTCGCTGCTGGTCAGTGTCGTTGCCCTGACTGTGGCCGCCTGTAGCTCGAGTGAGGCGGGACCGACGACGGAACCTGCCGAGGGAACGCGTGTTGTGTCCCACGAATTCGGTGAGACGTCGGTTCCGGGCGACCTCGGGCGAATTGTTTCCCTCGACGAATACGCCGCACTCGGTCTCCTTGCCGTCGGCATCACCCCTGACGTGGTCTTCACGTCGTGGGGATCGGAGATCGGTCAGGACATCTTGGCGTCAGCGGGTACCGAGGTGGTCACGGTGCCGCCGCTCGGTGCACCCCCGATCGAGCAGGTCCTCGCCCAGGATCCTGGACTGGTCATCTTCACGTCGATGGGCGATCGGAGCTACTACGACTCCCTCGCGTCGACCGTCCCCACAGTGCCGGTCCCGGCCGTCACAACTCCGTGGCGTGAGAATCTTGCCTTCTTCGGACGCGCTTTTGATCGTCAGTCGGTTGCCGACAAGTTGACTGTCGCTTTGGAAGGCAAGATCGCTGACGTCTCTGCTCGGTCCGGTGGTGAGGCGAACACCGTGTCGGTGTTGATGAGCAGTTCTGGAATCCTTGCCACCACCACCGAGCAGGCGCCGCCGTCGTTGCTGTTGGCGGAGAGCGGCTTCGGGCGTCCGGAATCCCAAAGAGCGAATGCCGCTGGAGGACTGCCGTATGCGCCCCTGTCCGACGAGGCGATCCCGGCGCAGGATGCTCGGATCGTGGCCGTGTTCGACGAGGGCGTGTACGAGTTCGGCAAGGTTGCCGGTGTTCCCGGGTTCTCGAGTCTTTCAGCGGTGCAGGAGAACCGAGTGGCCAAGGTCAACGGAGACATGTGGCTCGCCACTCATCCCTTCGCCACTTTCTGGATGATCGAGGATATGGATGCCATGGCTGCCGGCAATCTGACCGGCACCGGAACCGAAGCTGTTGCCGCGACGCGCTATCAGGAATTCACGGCGCTGACGGCATGAGTTCGAGTGCGTTGAGTCGGCGCCTGGCTCTGCGATGGGGAGCGGTGACTCTCGGCTCGGCGGCTGTGGGTTCTGCGGCTTTGGGTTCTGTGGCATTGAGCGCGTGCAGCCGTGGCTCGGCGAACGAAACCAGTTCTGAGATTTCACCGTTCGACGACGAAGTACGTGCTGCCGAACAGGCGAGATTTCGTAGCGGGCACACAGTCCGACGGAATCTGACAGCTGCACCCGCTCGGGTGAGTCTGGGCGCCAGAGGGGTGGACACATGGTCGTACGGTGCAGAAGCGGTGGGTCCGGAGATTCGAATCTCCAAGGGAGACCGGCTCAACGTTCGGTTGCAGAACGACCTTCCGACGGAGACCTCGGTGCACTGGCACGGCATTGCGATCCGCAACGACATGGACGGTGTCCCACCGGTCACCCAGGAACGAATCCGACCAGGTGCCGAGTTCACCTACGATTTCGTGGCCCCGGATCACGGAACATATTGGTACCACTCCCATTCCGGATTGCAGGCCGATCGAGGGCTATTCGGTGCACTCGTGGTCGAGGACCCGAACGACCGGACCGGAGCCGACGAGGACGTCGTCATCGTGATCGACGACTGGCTCGACGGGCTGGGAACAACCCCGGATGCAGTGCTTCGCGCATTGTCACCGGACGTACAGGGAGGACACCACGGGCACGGCGGAGCTCCACCGGAAGTCGATGATGCAGAGATTGATTCTGCCGCAGAACTTCTCGCCAGCGGTCACGGAAACTCCGAGGCGCTCGGTGGAATGGTAACGCACATCACGTATCCACTGCACCTGATCAACGGACGGCCCGTGGAAGATCCCTTCGTCGTCAGTGCGGCGGCCGGAACACGGCTTCGATTGCGGGTGATCAATGCCGGGGCGGAGACTCCGTACCGTTTCTCGGTCGCCGGGCACGAGTTGACCGTTGTCAGTGCTGACGGGCAGGACATCGCCTACACAGCCGGAGACGAGATTCTGATCGCACCCGCGCAGCGATACGACGTATTGGTGACGGTGCAGTCCGGTTCGTGGCCCATTGCCGCGAAGGTGGAAGGGAAGCCAGGTGGCGCCGCGTGCCTGCTTCGGACGCCGGATTCGGTAGCGAGGGTCGACCTGACTTCTCCTGCAGTGCTGTCAGAGTCCGGCGGTCGACTCGTTCTGGAACCGACGCTTCGACCGTCGGGCGCGCGGGAACAGCGGGTGCCGGATCGTGAGTATTCGGTTGATCTCATCCAGGCCGGGGATCGATACGTCTGGGGAATGGCGGGCGCCGATGCGGGTCGGTTGATCATGAAGCAGGGCGAGCGAATACGAATCGTCATGAACAACAACACCGATATGTGGCATCCGATGCACACCCACGGACACACCTTCTCGGTTCCCTCGTACGGCGGGCTTCGCCGAGACACCGTGATCGTGCTTCCGCGTGCACAATTGGCGATCGACTTCGACGCCGACAATCCAGGACGGTGGATGTTCCACTGTCACAACGCGTACCACTTCGAGGCCGGGATGACTGCCGACCTCCACTACGTTCGATGAGGAGAGCAGAATGTCAGTTCGCACCGGGTTGACCACATTGATCGCTGTTGCAGCGGTGTTCACGCTGACGTCGTGCGGAGGTGAATCACAGGGTTTCACTGAGCAGGCGCCGGTCGAGATCTCGGTGAAGAACCTTGCGTACTCACCGAACTCCGTCACTGTGCACACAGGACAGACGGTCACGTGGATTTTCGAGGACCAGGGAATGCCGCACGATGTCGTGTTCGCCGAGCTGGGGATCAAGAGCGATCTCCAAGGAAGCGGAACCTACAGCCAGACCTTCGACAAAGCCGGAACGTTCACCTACACGTGCACACCACATCCGAACATGACCGGCACGATCATCGTCGAAGAGTGAGTAACTCGATGACAGTGAAGGAGACTGTGGCCTTCGAAGACTCGCCTGGTCTGGTCGACCGAGACGCTTTGGGCCGCATGATCGCTCCCGTGAGAGATCGCCTGCTCCTGGGTGCAGGTTTGTCGGCGCTGTCGGTGCCGCTACGATTCCTGCCCTACGTTTCGGTGGTCGAGATCGCGCGGGTGCTCCTGACCGACTCGTCGTTGAACCTGGTCTGGCTGTGGGCCGCAATCGGTGCAGCGGGCACAATTCTCGGTTTTGTCGTCTACAACGCAGCGCTGACCGTGTGCCACACCGCCGACGCGCATTTCAAATACTCGATCCGCTCGCGTATCGCTCGGCATCTGTCCCGAGTTCCTCTGGGGTGGTTTGCAAATGGTGGCACCGGTGAAGTGAAGCAGGCGATGACCGACGACGTGAAGCGGATGCATCTTCTCGTCGCTCACCTTCCCGCCGACGTGGTACCCGCGATCCTGTCGCCGATAGTGGCCCTGATCTATCTGGTGGCGATGGACTGGAAGTTCAGCCTGATCTTGGTCGGCTACATCGGAGTGTGTCTCGCTCTTGCCGCGCCGTCGATGCGCAGAGCCTATCGAACGAACGTCGACTCCTGGAATCTTGCAATGTCGACATTGACTTCTGCGACAGTAGAACTGGGCGACGGTATCGAGGTCGTCAAGACGTACGGGAGTGGGAGTCGCGCATTGGCGCGCTACTCGAGCGCTGTCGATTCGATGGTTGCGGTGTGCGTGCGATGGATGTCGGGGATGGGAAGGCCGGTGGTCGCGATGTCGATCCTCCTCTCGCCGGCGGTACTCATCGTGGTCATCACGGCGACGGGAACCGCAATGTTGTCCGGGGTTTGGATTACCCCGGTAGCTCTTGTTGCCTTTCTGGTCGTCGGAATCGGTGTTCCGTCGTCGGTTCTGCACATGGGAACGATGGCCAACCTCTACCGCGAAGGCCAACTGGGAGCGACTCACGTCGAGAGCATCCTCGGCGAACCAGAGCTGGCCGAACCTCAGGATGCAATGCCTGCTCGCAGCACTTTGGTCGAATTCGACAGCGTCGGCTTCGAATACACCACTGGGCAGCGCGTCCTCGAGAACATCTCCTTCGAGATGCAACCGGGCACCGTGACCGCGATCGTTGGCCCCTCCGGCTCCGGAAAGACCACTTTGGCGCGTCTACTTCCGCGGTTCTGGGACGTCACGGACGGTTCTATTCGACTGGGCGGAAGCGATTTACGAGATCAGTCCAGTCGTGAAGTCTTGAAATCGATGGCCATCGTCTTCCAGGATGTTGTGCTCTTGCGGGACAGCGTGCGCGAGAATATTCGGCTCGGTCGACCGGATGCAACGGATCTGGAAGTGGAGACAGCGGCGAGGCGGGCGCAGATTCACGACGTGATCATGCGACTGCCGGACGGGTATGACACCGAGATCGGTGGTGGTTCGGGCGGTGAGCTGTCGGGTGGGGAGAAGCAACGCCTGACGATCGCCCGCGCCATCCTTCAGAACCCGCCGATCGTCATCCTGGACGAGGCGACTTCGCAGGCCGATCCCCACAGTGAATCGGCCGTTCAACGCGCACTGGGCGAGATCAGTGCAGACGGCGGCACCCTGATGGTGATCGCTCATCGACTGCACACCGTTCGATATGCAGATCAGATACTCGTTCTCGACGCCGGGCGGATGGTGGAAAAGGGTACGCACGAACAGTTGTCGGCGCTCGGCGGAACCTACGCGCGGATGTGGGCGCTCCAGAGCCCCCTCGTCGAAGACATATCTGCGCGAAAGGCGCTGCAATGATTCGAGACCTGGACGAAATCCTCGGGCGCGACAATGGGATGCGAGGTCAGATAGCAGGTTTCACGCTCGCCGGGATACTCGAGGGTGTCGTCTTTGCACTGATGATTCCGATCCTGAAAGCGGTGGTTCGTGGCGATTACGACGCCGCAGTTCCGTGGATTGTCACTGCTGCTCTCGTGGCGGTGGCCTGTGGCGCCGTACGGTGGGTCGCCGAGAATCGGGCGTACCGCATCGGAATCGAGGGTTTTGCCGGTGGAATCATGCATCGCCTCGGCGAGCACTTGGTGCAGGTTCCGCTCGGGTGGTTCAGCAAGGCGAACCGTGGAGCGTTCACTCGCCTGGTCACCGAGGGCACGGCTATCCTGATGAGCATCCCGGGAATGATCATCGCGCAACTCGTCACCGTCACGGTGACTCCAGCGACAGTGGCGATCGCTGTCTTGTTTGTGGACTGGCGACTGTCCCTCGCGATGGTCGTCTTCGTTCCACTGGGGATCCGGGCTTACCGCAACGTGCAGCGGGCGGTTGTTCCCGAATACGAGGCTATCGGCAAGAGCGAATCCGAGTTGGCATCACGCGTAGTCGAATACGCACAGGCGCAGCAAGTTCTACGTTCGGCCGGTAAGAGTGGCGAAGGCTGGACTCGGTTGGACGAAGCTCTTGTTTCCAACCGGGACGCACACCTGCGGGAAATCGGATCGGTCGACAAGTATCTGCTGCGCTTCATGATCGTCGTTCAGGTTGCCTTTCTCACCGTACTGGTTCTGGCGGCACTGCTGGTCACCACCGGGTCCATCGACACAGCAAGCGTGATCGTTGTTCTCGTGTTGGCCGTGAGGTTCGTGGAGCCGATGCAAATGCTCGCAGGATTCGGTGAAGGTATCTCACTGGCCCGGGTGTCGCTCGGATCTGTCCGAGAGATGATCGATGTACCGGTGCTGGCGGAGCCTGAGGTGCCGAAAGAGCCAACGTCGTATGATATTCGGTTCGATTCGGTCTCCTTCGGCTACGGCCCGGATCGCGTGATTCGTAACGTGAGACTCGAATTCCCGGACTGCTCGGTCACTGCTCTGGTCGGTCCTTCCGGTTCCGGAAAGACAACGCTGGTTCGGCTGATCTCCAGATTCTGGGATGTAGACGAAGGTGCGGTATCCATCGGGGGAGCCGATGTTCGCGACATCGGAACGAGGGCATTGATGTCTCGGATATCGACTGTCTCACAGCAGGTTTACCTGTTCGACGGAACCATCCTGGAGAACGTTCGGTTGGCGAGACCGGATGCCACCGAGTCGGAGGTCCGTCAAGCAGTGGTGGATTCCAGGCTAGGCGAAGTGATCGACCGTTTGCCGAGCGGTGAGGGGACCAGGGTAGGTGAAGGTGGATCACTGCTGTCCGGCGGTGAACGTCAGCGGGTCTCGATTGCGCGGGCATTCCTCAAGGACACTCCGATAGTTCTTCTCGATGAAGCGACTTCTGCCCTCGACGGAGAGAACGAAGTCGCCATCACCGAGGCGATTCACCGATTGGCCCGTGGTCGAACGGTGGTGATCATCGCTCATCGCCTGTCGACTATTCAGGGAGCAGATCGCATCGTCTACCTCGAAGCCGGAGGGGTGGAGGAGGTCGGTTCCCACGAAGACCTGATCGCACGAGGTGGAAAGTATTCGGATCTGTGGGCCGAGCGCAGTGGCGCGGAGGGATGGAGGATCGACCGAGCACACGAGTAGTGAGCGAACCGTGTGGTTTGATCGAGGAATGGACGAAGCCGCTGCAGATCCAGTGAAACCGACGCGAAAGCGCCGGTGGCCTCGTTGGGTTGCAGGCATCGCGGTGCTCGGAGCAGTTGTCTACGCGGGCTCGATCGTGTGGATTTCCGTGGCGTCGGCCGGCCATACGTCGGACGCAGCCGATGCCCCCGAGGCTCCGGTCGTGATCGTGCTGGGTGCGCAGATCAAGGACGGCAAGCCGATGGCTTTCCTGAAAGGGCGGCTGGACGCAGCCGTCGAGCTGGTCGAAGCAGGAAAGGCTAAAGCGGTCTTGGTCTCCGGCGACGCGAACGGCGGCTCGGGTGACGAGATCGCGGCGATGACGAACTACCTGGTGGAGCAGGGAATAGACGAGCGTCGCATCGTCGGGGATCCGTACGGCCTCGACACCTACGACACCTGCTTCCGGGCCATACATACGTATGGGGTGACCAAAGCGTTGATCGTCACTCAGGGGTATCACGTGCCCCGCGCTGTGGCATTGTGCCGGGACGTCGGCATCGACGCAGACGGTGTGAACAGCGATTGCGGGTGCGCAACTCCGACGCTGATCAAGAACGCCGCGCGGGAGTGGGTTCTGGCCAAGCCCAAGGCAGCGCTGGACATGCTGTGGAGTCGGGACGCGAAGGTGACATCGCCCTCGGAGGATTCGGTCCAGACGGCGCTCTCGGTGTCCTGACGCGCTGAGAGTGTGCACAGTTTGTGTCGAGCGAACACACGCTCCGGGGAGTTGGAGCGTGTGTTCACTTGAGATAGAGGGTGCTGGCTCGACAGTCAGATCAGTGCTGCGGCGGCAAATGCTCCCAGTGCGATCAATGCCGCGCCGGTGACGCTCTGCACTCGACGGTCCACGACGCACATGACCGAGAGGAATCCCGGCATCGAGCCACCACGCTTGGTGTGCACGATTGCCGCGAGGCTGGGCATGCAGCGGCCAAGCGAAACCACCGTGAACAGCGCCGCCCCGAGAGCCGGTGAACCCGAGGCGATGACTCCGAGTGCCAGCAGGTAGTACGCACTCGAGCGGATGAAGATCAGGAATCCAGGACCGATGATCGCGCCGAAGATCAACGAGACCTTCCAAGGCGCCATTGTGCGGCGCAAATGGCGCGGAAGCTGTTGACGCCGCATCGGAGTCGGCATCCTCACTGCACCCAACTCGTGCAACCCATACGCAACCGCGACGACTGCCCAGACACCCAGCGCCCAGCCGATCGGGACGTAGCCGGACATCGCCGCACCGAGAGCGCCGATCAATGCCCCGGTGGCGGCTCCTGTCGTGACCGAACCCAGTGCGTGCCAGCCGAGTCGGCGGACGGGAGTCGAGGATCCCTTCCGGTCCGCTTGCTTCGGTGCGGCAACAACTCCGGCAACGGACATTCCGCAGGTCGACCAGTTCGCGGCCAGCGACGTAACCAGTCCCGCCCCGATAACGGCTGTCGTCAAAGCTGTTGTCGCAGATGGCGTGGCCACGAGTGCGAGGCCGGCACCCGCAGCAGCGCCCGCCGCGACAAGGCTGACACGGGTAGCGGTGCCGACCGAGCCTTGAAGGGTCGGCCGGATGTCAGGGACATCGGTCTGCAGTGGACCGTGTGAGAGAACGGTAGTCATCAGATCCTCCAAAATATTTGTGGTTCAATGAAAGTAGTGAGCCAGTGTTCACAGCACTGTGATGACCCCGATCATGTACGGGTGTACGGAGCACGAATATTCGTAAACGCCGGCGCTCTCGAACGTGTGCCGGAATGTTCCGTCTCCGGTGATACCACTGTCGAACAGCCCGGGCGACTCGACGTGATGCAGGAGTCCACCGTCGTCGAAGCGCCACTCGACGGTGCCGCCGTGTTCCACGGTGACGTCCATCGGGCTGAACTGAACATTGCTGATCTCGACGACCACGTCGGGGACGGGATCTTGTGTGCCGCAGGCCAACACGCACGTTGTTGTGACGGCGAGGCCGAAGCCGACGATCCACCTCCTCACTATTGAACGATCACGGTGCCCACCATCATCGGATGGGGCGTGCAGTGGTAGGTGAAGGTTCCGGCGTCGTCGAACGTGTACGAGAAGGTTCCCTCAGTGAGCAACTCGCTCTTCAGCTTCCCGTCGAGATCACCGTTGCCGACCACGTCGTGGGGGAGTCCGCTGTCGTCGAACTTCCATTCGACGGTCTGTCCCTTCTCGATGGTGACCGATGCCGGTGTGTACGCCATGTTCTTCACCTCGATCACGACTGCAGGTTCGTCCGACGACGCACCGGCATCACTACTGCAGGCGGTGAGGCTCAGGGCAGCGCACGCGGCCAGGAAAGCGGGAACGAGTTTCTTCATGAGGTGTTCTCTCCATTCTTCGACTTGTCAGCGGACGTAACGCAGATTTGCCGTCATGCCGGCCTCGAAGTGGTAGGCGTTGTGGCAGTGGAACATCCACTCGCCGGGATTGTCGGCGTCGAACTCGATGGCAAGCTCGGTGCCGGGTAGGACGTTGACGGTGTCGCGGCGAAGTCCGCCGTAATCCGGTACCGCAAACGTGTGGCCGTGGGTGTGCATGGGGTGCCACATCGTGGACGTGTTCTTCATCGTGATCCGGACCCGTTCGCCCTGTTTCATGACGAGCTTGCCCGCATCGGCTCCCGCCATTCCCCAGACGTACCGATCGCCGGCCTGGATCAATTCGATGTGGTAGTCGCGATCAGGCGACTTCGTCTCGAGCCGTGCGGATTCCGTGGGCCGGAGTTCGCTCTCGGTTACCAGTCGGCCGGCCAGTTCCGAGAGGTTTCCGCCCACATCCGGGTTCGCCAGGGCCAACGCGTCGGTGCTGCGTAGGACGGTCGACGCATAACCATCTCGGCCCTCGACCTTCGCCACCACCGGCCATGTTCCCGACTTAAGTGTCACCAGTACGTCGTAGCGTTGGGCCATTCCGACGATGATGGTGTCGGCAGGAGTTGGTTCCACGTCGTAGCCATCGGTAGCGACAATTGTCATCTCGTGACCGGCCACAGCGAACCGGTACGGAGTCTCGGCCGCTGCGTTGATGATTCGTAGTCGAAGGGTCGAACCGGGCGCAGCGCTGATGACAGCAGGATCATTGGGTGGCCGCCCGTTGATCAAGTGCAGTGGATACGCGATGTGTTGAGTCATTCCGCCGAGTGGTTCGGAAGAACCGTGTCCGCCGCTCACCAACTGCTTTGCGGTGGACATGTCGGCTTCCGAGTGTTCCGCCGGAGTTGTTGCTCCACCGCCGTGTCCGCCGTGCCCGCCCGCAATTGCCGGGTTCAGGGCCATCAGGACGGAATCCGGGGTGGTGCCCAATCCGTCGAGCCAGTCGTCGAGCACCAGAACGGCATCGACGTCGGCCCCCGTGGTGTCGTTCGGATCCTCGACGATCATGGCGCCGAAGAGTCCCCGATCGGCTTGTAATCCGCTGTGCGAGTGGTACCAGTACGTTCCCGGATCCGGTGCGATGAAGTTGTACTCGAAACTCGAACCGGCGCCGATGGGAGCCTGCGTGGTGGGTGCCGCGCCGTCCATGTCGTTGCGGATTCGAATTCCGTGCCAGTGCAGTGTTGTTTCGGCGTCGAGACCGTTCTGGACGCTGACGTTCACCCGGTCACCGGACTTCAGGCGAAGTTCCGGAGCCACCGCAGCGCCTCCGTACGTCCAGGTGTCCACGAGGCGTCCGGCAAGATCTACCGTCGAGAATCCGGCGGCAAGGGCAAACGCAGCGGTGGTCCCGTTCCAGGCTCGCGCCGATTCTGTGGCAGCAACTTCGGGGTCGGTGGGCAGGATGTAGTCGAGGTCGGTCGTGGGCGTCGGAGATGCTGCAGTGGAACTGCATCCGGCAATCGTCCCCATTGCGCCGAGCCCGAGTGCCCCGGCGCCGAGTGCTCCCAAACTGAGGAAGCGGCGCCGGCCCATCACCACACCGGATCCGGGACGACTCATCGGAGTACTTCTGGTGTGATCAACCCGCTGACATCCCCGACGTTGCCCGAGACATCGACGGAACTGACCTGCTCGCCGGTGCTCGCGTTGTAACCCACGATCTTCTGCGGAGCGGAGCCTTCGACCTCTGGTCCCGAACCGAGCACGTAGAACGTGGTGCCGTCGACGGAAAAGGTCATGCTCTTGATGTCTGTCAGGCCGAGGTCGGCAAGCGTCAAGCTCTTCACCGGGGCGAAGGCCGTTGCGTCGGACAAGTCGATCTTGACCAGTGAGCCTCCTCGAGCAGAGTCCGGATGAATAGCCGTGTCCGTGTACGCGATTGCGAGCCGGGTTGCGTCGGCGTTGATGACGTTCTCCGAGAATCGACCGGAGTCCTGCCCGGCGTTTCCGATCGGCTTGACACCTTCCTGAGGCAGTCCGTTGGAGAAGTCGAAGACGTACACATCGCCGTTCTCACTGACCAGCAAGGCTTTTTGCGCCTCCGATGCCCACGTGACCTTGCGGGTGGAGACAAAATCTTCGGGTAGGACCTTGCTTCGGGCGGTTTCCTTCGGAACACCGTCGTCACCGATCGTGACGTGCAGCAGTTCCCGGGTGTCCTCGCAGACGCTGTACAGCTCGTGATCGACCATCCACGTGAACGGACCGCAGCCGACTATCTGGAGTGCGCCGGTTGCTTCCTTCTTGTCGAGGTCGACCACTCTGATGCCGTACAAACCGTCATCCCAAGTGACAAAGAACTTGCCGTCGGAGGTCACCGCATTGGAGCCGGGACGGGAATGTACGCGTGCGACGTCCGGAAGCATGACCTCGGCTGGCTCCAGCAGGTTGCCGGAGTAGGTGCTGACCGTGAAATCTGCTGCGCCACGGGAACCTCGGGGGCGCCACACCTCCGCGGCGAGCACCGCAGGATCTTCGGCGGAATCCCCGACGAATCCGTGAATGACCGGATCCCAGATGCCCGGGCCGACGGTGATCCGGCTCTCGGCCACACCGGTTTTCGGATCGATGACGTTGACGCTGAGCTCGAGCTGGCCGAATCCACCTTCGACGCCCAGCAAGCGGTCAGCTGCGATCGGGGTGATCGAACCGACGTGCAACGGCTCGGGAATGGTATCGCCGATTTCCTGGTCGTCGTGACCGAGGGAGATCCCCTCGCCCGGAGCAGTGAACGGAACTGTCGGATAGGTGACATCACCTGCGCTGGACGGTTCGTCGTTGTCGGACGAACTGCAACCGGCCAGCGCGAGTACGACGGTGAGTGGGATGACGGCAACGGCGGGTCGCGCCAGTTTTCGGGTTCGCGGACTGCTCATGATCCGGCACCGACCTTGGGGCGCTCGGCCGGTCGAGTCTGGCAGTCCTCACCGATGATGGGCGCCATCGTGCAGGTGTATGCCTGAGACTCGTCGGAGACACACCAGATGATTTCCTGGTCGTAGCTTCCGGAGACCGGGTTGTACATCACGGCCTGCATGTCCGGTTCGCCGCAGAATGCGTTGGAACACGAAGGCGCACCGCAGCAGTCGTAGTAGGCGATCAGATAGGTCTTGCCGGTATCAGGGTTGGTGCAGCATCCGACCCAGAACTCTGCGCCGGGCTTGCTGCCGGGGGCGCAGGTGGTGACACCGCCGCCGTTGCATGCGGCACAAGACGTTCCGTCCATGTTGCACCAGCGCCAGTACTCGCACTCGGCCGGATCTTTACCGTCGTAGACAGGGACAAGAGGTTCGGGGCCAGGTGCCGGCGCAGGAACCTCGGGTTCTTGGGCGAAGGCACTACGCGTCACAGGAAGTGTGCTGATCAGTGCCACCCCTGACACACCCATGGTCCACTTGCCGATCCGACTGATCATGGACCGCCGCGAAACTCGTTCGGAGAGTTTGCGGCCGGTTCGACTGGTGAGCGAACCGCCCTGGCCCGCCATCCATTCGGCCTGAGCCTGAACTGTCGCCTCGTCGACGGGATATCGGTTCTCCGTCATGTTGTGCTGCGGGAATTCATTGTCGTCCAACGATTTTCTCCTCATTCGTGAAGAGGATCGAACTGTGCAGGATGATCAGGCCGCGCTGCCGGATTTCGCCTGGGCATCAAGGTGCTGGAGTGAGGGGGTGCCGGATTCGAGCGCATTGAGCAGGCTCTCCACCTGAGCCATGTGATTGCACAGGCCCTTTCCTCGGATCTTGCCGTGCTCGTCGAGAATCACGCCGTACGGAGTGGTGCCCACCTGGTACGCGATACCGACGTCTCGAGCGTCGATGTAGCTGAGTTCGGAACCGATCCCGCTACCGGCCAGGAACTCGCGGTGCTCTTCGGGTGTGCCGTCGGAGATGATCACCACATCGAGGTCGGATTCAGCTCGGGCCATTGCCCTTACGCCGGGAAGAAGGCTCTTGCACGTCGAGCAACTCGGTGCTGTGAACAGCAGGAGTTGAGGTTTGTCGCGGTGACCACCGACTCCGACGGTCCGTCCTTCCTGATCGATGAGACCGGCAAACGACGGGCCGACCTGTTCGACCTTGGGGCCGGTATCCATCATGCGGGCACCGAGAGGTCCGAGACGTACTTGTACGCGGCCGATTTCACGAGCCAGAGCAAGAACCATCAAGAAGAGTACGGCTACGGCGATCACCAGGATCACGGTCGCGGCGAGTAGGAAAGTGGTCATCGTAGTAGTCCTGCCTTCGAGTTTTCGGGGCTATGGGTGTGGTTCACGAGCCGTACCGGGATGCGGTCTCGGCGGTGCGGAGTCGGATGGACGCGCTCGACAGGTAGTCGTCGACGGGGCGTCTTCCGAGGTGGACCACCGAACGAATCTGCGCGAGCGCGACTCCCGCCAGGACGAGGAGGAATGCGAAAGATGCTGCCGGAACCTGGACGCCGATCTCGGCGTGGTTGGGGGCGACCGACACGGCCACGGATATCGCCGCAAGTGTTCCGGCGCGAACGGCGTGGAACCATCCGATATGCGGAATCTTGTCTGCCCCGAATGAAAAACAACCGCAGTCCAGATCGCGTCGGCCGCGCGTGAGATTGATCGTGAGGCCCGTGAAGAACGACGCGAACATGAAGGCAGCAACCAAGGCGGCGAGGCGATGGGCCACGCCGAGAACCAGCAGGACACCCACGACGGACTCGGCGATGGGAAGGGCGCGAGCGATCGGAACTTCGAGTGGCGTCGGCAGCACTTTGTAGCCGCGTACGGAACTGAGTACCCCGTTGTGGTCGTTCAGCTTGGGAATGCCGGCGAGCAGGAGAACAAATCCGATGATCGCCGAAGTGGTGGCGCTGACCAAGTCCATGCTTCCTCCGTTCCTCTCGGGTAGTTCCGGTGGTGTGTGGGACACATCCTGTACGGGCAGTGCTGCGAACCCGCGTCGACCGCGCTACGCCTGGACGAGGTGCAACTGAGAGAGCAGTTCTCGTGTGAGAATCGGAAAACTCGCAGGTAAAGGTGCTGCCGGAGGGACCGGATATCGTCGGCCGCCCTTGATCCGGCATGACGCTGGGTGGGAAACAGAGTCGGATTCTCACTTGAAAGTTCTGTGCGCGCCATCGTGGAAACTGCGCGGAAACATAAGCGGACTAACTTGACCGAATTCTGACAATTCGCTCGTAGGTTCGGGCCCCGACGCGACGGACGGTGAGACATGGCCGTGAGCGCGGCACTGCGTGCAGCGATCACGCGATCGCAGAATGCGGATCAACACAGTGAGCCCGTGTTCTCCCCGCTCCGTGGTCTCGGACGAGGACGTCTGACCCCGATCGACCTGTTGGGGCAATCACTCTCCACGATCGCGCCGGCAACGGGAATGGTATTCATCGCCCTGTGGATGATCACCTACAGTCCCGGCTACGTCGGGTTGGCTGCGATTGCAGCAACGACTTCGGCGGTGTTTCTCGTTGCGTTCTGCATCACTCAGTTCACGCGGAGACTGGCCGCAGCAGGATCGTTGTACAGTTTCGTCTTCCAAGGCTCCGGTATCCGGGCGACACTGACGGCGGGCGCCGCACTGGTACTCGGGTATCTCGGAATCTCGGTTTCGGTTTTCTCGCAGGCAGTTCCGAGTCTGCTCGATACCATCGCCATTGTCGGACCCGACGTGCGAGGGACTGCCGCGACGGTGATCACGACGGTGGCGATTGCCCTGGCCGTCGCGTGGATTGCAGTACGAGGCGTCCGGTTCGCCACCCGAGCGATCCTGGTCGTCGAAGCGTGCTCGCTGATCCTGATCGTCGTGGTCATGCTGGCGACGCACAGTGACACGACAACTGCTGTTGCCCTGCCGAATCCGTCGCTGAGTGCAGTTCCGTTTCTCGCGATGCTGACGGTACTCAGCATGGCGGGCTTCGAAAGTTCGGCCTTCTTCGGCCCGGAAGCGAAGCGACCACTCATCAGCGTCACACGCACGGTTCTCATTTCGCCGATCATCTGCGGGGTCCTCTTCGTTTTCGCGGCGTGGGCGGCGATGACCGGCCACGGCGCAACGATCGTCGGAGCGTACTTCGAGGGAACGGCATCCGGGGCCAGCGCGGAGGTGGTTCTGGCAGTCAAGATCGGAATGACGTGTTCCTGGTTCGCATCCACTCTCGGTTGTGCGCAGGCGGGTTCGCGGCTGCTGTACTCGATGGGGATCGAACGGGTACTGCCTGCGCCGCTCGCTCGCGTGCACAGACGGTTCCGCACCCCGTACGTTGCGGTACTTGCGTTCGTCGCGGTAAGTGCGGCGGGAGTATTCATCTATTCGGATACGGTTCGCGACGATTCGGGATCCTTCGACGGCGTGGTGGAGACCGCGTTGGTCTGCGCTTACACGCTGGTGGCCTTTGCTTCATGGAAGTTCTTGCGCCGAATCGGGGAACATACTTCGCTGACCCGGATATGCACCGTGTCCGTGAGCGTCGCCGGTGCCGGTCTATTGGTCTACATCGTTCTCGACGGTGCGTTTCACGGGATGTGGGCGCTGCCGATCGCGGCTCTTGCTGTTGCTGTGTCGGGGACAGTGTGGAGTTCATTGCTTCGAAGAGCCAGACCGGAAAGCCTTCTGATGGTCGGCGCTTTCGACAGCGTCGAGACGGCGGACCTGTTGCCCGGTGCGGGCACTCTGCTGATCGACGGTGACGGGCGAAGGCGACTCGTTCCGGATCGTGGGACCGCCGAGGGTGACTCGCCGGAGCATGGGCGGTGACCGCGGACCGTGCAACCGCTGGTCCACGATCAGACAAACGGATCGGCGAAGAGACCCACTTCAGTGGACAACAACCGCGTGCGGTTCAGAAGGCGCTGGGGATGCTCGAGGCGGTGGCTCATCTGGGACCGGGAACAACCGCGAAGGAGATCGCCACTTTTGCAGGCGTTCCATCGGCCACGGCGTACCGGATGCTGAATCTGCTGGTGGCGGAGGGCTTTCTCGTGCGGGTGCCAGACCTGTCAGGGTTCGCGTTGGGGCGTCGGACTGCCGAGCTCTCGCATGCGGCGTCGTCGAGTGGTCCGGCGCCGACGCTGCACGAGCGCGTCGAGGACATGCGGACACACACGAGGTTCGGATTGCACGTCGCGTCATTCGCCGGTGGGCGCTTGAGGTTCGTCGACAAGGATCCGGACCACGAGATCATCGGAATAGCGGCACTGGCCAAGAACCTTCACGCGAATGCGCTGGGGAAGGTTCTGTTGGCGCACGACGAGCAGTTGCTTTCGGGTTTGGAACTTCGTCGGGTCACGGAGTTCACCCTCGGTGATTTCGATGCGCTGTATGAGCAGTTGAGGTCTGTTCGCCTGCAGGGTTTTGCATTCGAGAACCAGGAATGCCGCCTGGGCCGATCCGCGGTGGCGGTACCGGTTCGAGATCACGCAGACCAGGTGGCCGGCGGGTTGTGTGTTCAGGGAGCTAGTGGGCGAGTGACGGATGAGGATCGAGAGTTGGTCGGTTTCCTACTCGATTGTGCGCGTCAGCTCACCGGATTGCTCTGACGTCACACGCGCAGGCTCAGGGGGAGCCCGGCGGTCATCAGGACCACGGACTCCGATTCACTGGCGATGCGGCTGTTCACCAGACCGAGTAGATCGCGGAACAGCCTCCCGGACTTCGTGTCCGGGACGACGCCGCTTCCGACTTCGTTGGTGACGGCGACAATCGGTACCGGACAGGCGGCCCAGGCGTCGACCAAGTGGTCGATGTCCACGTGGACGCCGCTGAGATCTTCTGTGGTCCACGCCTGATGTCGGTCCAGACGCGCAGTCAACCAGGTACCCAGACAGTCGAGCAGGATCGGTGTTGTTGCGGCCGCCAGAATCTCGGCGACCTCGGAGGTCTCCACCGTCGTCCACGTCGACGGCCGCCGCGCGCGATGCGACGCAATTCGTTCGATCCAATCGGGATCGTCGTCCTGCGGATCCCCGGTGGCGATGTACGTGACGTGCCGGTAGCCGGAAAGCAGGTCCTCCGCGTAAGTGGACTTGCCCGAACGGGCGCCACCGGTGACGAGGGTTCGATGGCTTTGTCCTACCCCGATCTCGAGCACACTTCCATCCGGAACCGCTCGCGCCCCGGACCCGCGAAGTGCTTCCGAGAGTTCGTTTTCGACTGGGTTGTGGTGCCCGAGGTGTACGGCGACCACATCGGTTCTGTCGGTGATCGCGTCGCAGTTGCGTAGCTGTGACACGGTTCTCGCGAAACTCGGCAGATCGTGGTGCCCGGTGCCGTGGTCAGTTTTGTAGCCGAAGGTCTCTTCGAGAAAGACGGCGTCGAAACGGGCCTCGGCAAGTGCGTCGACAGTGGATTCGGGCAGAGGCCCGGTGTCGGTGGCCCAGAAGATTCGGGTTCCGGATGCGTCGGTGATGTCGTAGAGAAGGGTGGGTACTTCGTGCGCGGCTTCGAGCGTACGAACACGGTAGGTGCCCAACATGATCGACTGACCGGGCTCGAGCGACGTGAAGGTCACCGGATCCTCCGGGCCTACCCAGTCTCGGCAGAGATCGAGCGCGTCCGGTGGCCCGAGAACCTGTAGTGGTTCGGTGCGAGAGGCCCAGGACCGGAACAGCAATGCCATCGGGCCCAGATGATCGGGATGAGAATGCGTCAGCAGGATGTGTTCGACGTGTGCCAGCGTGCGTCCGTAGCGCGTTGCCGCACGCGGTACTTCGGGTCCACAGTCCAACAGGATTCTGTTGTCCACCAGGGCGGCAGTGTGCCCGCGAATGGTTCCACTCGACAAGGCCGCCACACACGAAGGGCAAGTACAGAAGGGGTTCGGCCAACCGTCGGCAGCACCGGTGCCGAGCATCACCAGTTCCATCAGCGGGTGCCTTCCTGCCGAATCGGAACAACTATGGGACCACTGGGCCGGTCCAGGATTTCGACCCGAGCGCCGTACACACGGCCGAGGAGGTCTGCTTGCAGCACCGCTGAGGGTGTGCCGTCGGCAACCACGCTGCCCTTGTCCAGCAGCACGATTCGTCGCCCGTATTGCCCTGCGAGAGTGAGGTCGTGCATCGCGGCGATGACTGTGATGTTGTCGGTTTCTCGCAGTTCCTCCACCAAGTCGAGAACCTGCTGCTGGTGGCCGATGTCGAGGGCACTGGTGGGTTCGTCCAGGAGCAGCACCTGCGGTTCTTGAGCCAGTGCCCGAGCCAGGACCACGCGTTGCAATTCGCCACCGGAAAGCTCGGTGGCTCGTCGATCTGCGAACTCGGTGAGGTCGAGCCTTTCGATGACCGAGGAAATCACCGAACGATCTGTGGCGGTTTCGGTTCCGAAGCGTCGTAGATACGGAGTTCGGCCGAGCGCCACCAATTGGGCAACCGTCGCGCCCTCGGGTACTACTGGGCGTTGCGGCATCAGCGCGACTACGGCTGACATGGCCTTGCGGCTGGATTTGCGAGGACTGAGTCCCCCGACCGAGAGCTCACCGGTAGACGGAACCAATCCAGCGAGGGCGTGCATCAAGGTCGTCTTACCCGCGCCATTCGGCCCGACCACGGCCACCCAATCGCCCGGTGTCACATCGAGATCGATGCCGTCGACGACGTCCTTGCCTCCGAGGTTGATTCGGAGGCCTCGGCACCGGACTGCGCTGTCGGTCATGCCGAAACCCGACTGCGGCGCAGAACCAGAAGGAAGAACGGAGCACCGATCATCGCGGTCACAACCCCGATGGGGAGTTCGGCCGGCGCCATGACCGTGCGGGCGGCGACGTCGGTGAGGACGAGAAACGCCGCACCCAGCATGATTGACAGGGGGAGCAGTAGTCGATGCGACGGTCCGACGACTAGTCGAACCGCATGGGGAACAACGATTCCGACAAAGCCGATGAGCCCACTTGCACTCACTACTGCGGCTGTTCCCAGTGTTGCGGCGAGCACCAGAACCAGGCGTGATCTGGCCGGATCGACGCCGAGGCTGGCGGCTTCGACGTCACCGACCGCCATCACGTCGAGCACGCGTCGGTGTACGAGGATGACGAAAGATGCCAGTACGACGTACGGCAGGACGACCAGAACTTCCGACCAACCGTCGGTGGACAATCCGCCGAGCAGCCAGGAATAGACCTCGCGGAGTGAATCGTCGAACCGCTGCTGAACAAAAGTCTGCGCTGCATTCGTGAACGCCGCGACAGCGACACCGGCGAGGATGATGACTACCGCGTTCTGCGGCCCGCCAATGCTTCGGCCGAGCGAATATGTTGCGAACACGGCCAGCACGCCACCGACGAAGGCGGCCATGGGAATTCCGAACATGCCCAGCGCGCCACCCGAAACGATGGCGAGGGTTGCGCCCAGTCCGGCTCCGCTCGAAACGCCGAGAAGATACGGATCCGCCAAGGGATTTCGGAACACGCCCTGGTAGGCGGCGCCGGCCACGGCCAACATTGCTCCGACCAACGCGCCCAGGATTACTCGCGGGAGCCGGATCTGCCAGAGAATTGCCTGCTGTGTCGCGGTGAGACCGGAATCGATGTTGATGCCGGGTATTCCGTCCAGAAGTTCGAGAATGGTCCGATCAGGCGTCAAACCGGCCGGCCCCACCAGAACACCGATCAACAAGGCAGCGCACAGAATCAGCGCGGCGCCGAGCAGAACGGCGGTCCGATGTTGGGAGATACCGGCTTTGATCATCGAGTGCTCAGGCCGCGGGAACTTGGGCAACGATGGCCGCGACGGCCTTCACCTGATCGGCGACACGGGGTCCCCACCGGCTGGAGAGGTCTTCGTCGAGCACATGGATCTGGTTGCCGGTAACCGCTTTCATGCCCCTCCACCCAGGTCGGGCGGCGACGGATTCTGCAGTCACTCCGCAGCATTGGGAGTCTGCGAGAAAGATGAGATCGGGACTGGCCTCTACCACGAATTCGGCGGACAGCTGCGGGTAGTCACCCTGCCCCGCGGCGTCGGCGATACTCTTCATTCCGAACAGCGAGTAGATCTGCCCGACGAAGCTGGAACTCGTGACGGTGTAGAGCGAGGAGTCGAGTTCGTGGAAGTACGTCAGCGGCTGTTGGCGCGCAGGAACACTGGCGACAGCGGCGTCGATGTCCGAGCGCATGGTGTCGACTACCTCGGTGCCCTTGTCTTCGTGGCCGGTGGCCTTCGCGACGCGCTCGATCTGGGCATAGACGTCGTCGATGCTGGTCGCTGCCGGTAACAGGAGCGTCGGCACCTGCGCCTTTTGCAGTCCGGAGACAAGATCGTTCATGTCATCCGATGCGATCACCAGATCCGGTGCGTAACCGAGGATGGCTTCGACGTTGGGTTGAAAGCCCGAGAGATCGGTGACCGGGATGCCGGCTGGGTAGTCGGACTGATTGTCGACGGCCTTCACCTGATCGCCCGCGCCGACGGCCCACAGGGTCTCGGTGGCGCTGGGACTGAGTGACACGATCGACTGCGGACGCGACTCGATGGTGATGTCCGTGCCGGAATCCGTAGGACCGGAAACAACAGTCACCGGAAACGAACCGTCCGAGGCGGCTGTTGTTGTCGGTGCGTCGGATGTCGAACTACTGCAGGCACCGGCAAGCAGTGCGGTACTCACCGTCAGCGCTGCAAGTACGGATTTGAATATACGTGTCGGCCGAGTACTCACAGCCACCCCTCCGCTAGTGGACGAGGGCCGCGAGCAGCGCGGCCGCGAAGGGAAGCGCCACGAGCGGTCCTTCGTCCGAGAACCATCGTGTCGCCACGAGGCCGGTGACCTGACTCGTTCGCCTCGAGTAGTGACGGGCGAATTCACAGTTGCGTCGACAGTGCCGGGGTTTCACCGAACTTCACACGAGCAGCGTGGCACCCCGGTGAACCGGGGCATCTGCACTTTACAGGGGTCGTCGGGCTTGACCCGGGAGGTCAAGACAGGGTAAATATCTATTCCACTAATGAACTAGTGAAAGGGTTCGGATGATCGACTTCCGTATCGACCGCCGATCCGGCATTCCCACTTACGTGCAATTGGTTCTTCAGGTGAAGCAGGCGCTCAGGCTCGGTGATCTTCAAGTCGGGGATCGGCTGCCCACTGCCAAGGACGTCGTGGGAGCGCTCGCGATCAACCCGAACACAGTCCTGAAGGCCTACAAGGAACTCGAGCGCGACGGACTTGTTGCTCCGCGGCCTGGATTGGGCACGTTCGTCGTCAAGTCCCTGGCCAAGCCCGGTATGGCGGAAAGCTCTGCGCTACGGCGCGAGTTGGCCCGCTGGGTGGCAGATGCCGTGGCCGCTGGACTCGAGCGCACGGACATCGAAGCACTGGTGAGTTTGGAACTCGAGAAGACGTTCATCGAATCGGATCCGTCCGGAAAGCAGGGGGAGACATCATGACTGAGCAAGAATCGGCGCTCACGATGCAGGACGTGGACAAGCGCTTCGGCAAGAAGAAGGTGCTCGACGCCTGCACGTTCGAGGTCGCAACAGGAAGCATCACTGCCCTGGTCGGGGTGAACGGCGCTGGTAAGTCCACGCTGATGTCCCTGGCGGTCGGGTTGACGATGCCCGACCACGGTTCGATCTCGGTCCTCGGCAGCACGCCGGATCAGGATGGCATCTGCCCAGGCCTGTCGTACCTCGCTCAACACAAGCCGCTGTACCCCAAATTCACTGTTGCAGAACTGCTTCGATTCGGTGCATACACCAACGACGAGTGGGATGCGAAGTACGCTCTGGATCTGGTGGAGTGCGCTGGGATTGCTCTCGATGCAAAGGCGAAGACGCTGTCACCAGGTCAACGAACCAGGGTTGCACTGGCTTTGGCGCTCGGACGCAGACCGCAGTTGCTTCTACTCGACGAGCCCTTGGCGGATCTTGATCCCGTGGCGCGGCGGTCCGTCGCGACCACACTGCTCGAAGACGTTGCCGAGTACGGCACGACGGTTCTGTTGTCGTCACACATCGTTTCCGAATTGGCAGACGTCTCGGATCGACTTCTTCTGCTGGGCGGCGGAAACGCGAGATTGTCCGGTCCGTTGGATGAATTGATTGCTGCCCATTACGTATTGATCGGGGACGGCGATCCTTCGGACGTGGTCGGCGCCGGTGCGGTCATTCATACCGACAAGGGGATGCGGTCGAATTCTCATGTGGTGGAGGGAATCCGTCCGAGCCCTCGGGCCGGCTGGGTAATCGACGACGCAACTCTCGACGACGTGGTGCTCGGGCACCTGAGCGCGGAAACGATGGTGGCGGCATGATCTGGGTTACGTGGCGGCATCACCGCACATCGCTCATTGTGTCATTGGGATTCATCGCAGTACTCGCAGTCATTGTCTTGTCGAGTGGTGCGATCATCAAGAGCGGCGGACAAGCCCAACTCTTCGGATCGCCTCTCAGTTGCTTCGATGACATCACCGCGATCTGCACGGCAGAGACTGCTCTCACTCTGACGACAGTGGTTGCGACGACTCTGCCGGTGTTCCTCGGGGTGTTGATCGGTGTCACCGTGTTTTCGCGGGATGTCGAACAAGGAACACATGTATTGGGGCTTACTCAATCGGTCAGTCGGACTCGTTGGTTCTGGACCCGGGTGTTGATTGTCTTCCTGCCGATTTCTGTGGCTTCGGCATTGCTCGGTTTTGCATTGCAATGGGCTCGATCTCTCCCGGACAACTCCCGGTATGCATTTGTTGCTGGGCGTTCGACTTTCGTCGAGATGTCGAACCTGTCGTATCCGCTCTTTCAATCCAGTGGACTGGCCTTGGGTGCGTACACATTCATGGCGCTCATGCTCGGAGCGGCACTGGCTTTGCTGGTGCGTAGTTCGATCGGCGCAATGGCGATCACCATGGTCGGTGTTGTTGCGATCCTGGCAGCATTTCAGTTGGTTGCACGACCCGATTACGCCGAGCCGAGTGTCCGAACATCACCCATTGCCGGATCCAGTTCCTACTATTCGAGCGATGACAGAGTCGTCGCGGTCAATTGGGAACTCGCGCAGGGATATGTCGACCTCCGAGGTAACTGGGTCGACATCAGATACGACGAGTGCACGTGGGGTGGATCCGGCGGCGAAAACCCGAACGATCAGCGCCCGGAGGAGACTGGTGCCGAATACAGCCTCCGCATGGATGTGCTGTCAGCGCAGCAGAACAGAGAGATGGAGATCTGTTTGCGGGAACACGGCGTCGATCACTTTGAAGTTCGCTACCACTCAGCTGATCGGTTCTGGCGCTTTCAATTCACGGAAGCTGCACTCGTCCTGATCCTTTCGGGCTTGTTCCTCCTGCCGGCGCTCTGGGGTCTGCGGCGCCTCAAGCCGTGACTCAGCGGGCGACCGGTGCGACCGTCAGCTGGTTGATGTTTGCGCCGGTCATCGAGCAACCCTTGGTGGGGTAGGCGAGGAAGACCGAGTCGTAGCTGTTGGGCGGGTAAACCTTCAGTCCCGCAACGTCGGTCACGCCGCACTGATCTGCCGGGTAGTTCTCGACGTTCGTGGCTCGCACCAAAGACGTTGCGGCAGCGCCAGGGGCAAGGGAGACGAGTGATCCGGATCCGGAGCGGCCGGCTGCAGCACCCACTTCGCTTCCGGACGCTCCCGTGACATACGAGACGCCGGGGAAACCGTCGAGCGTGCACGTGCGGCCGCCCGTGTTGGTGAAGACCACCGGAAGCTCCGCAGAACCGGCGGCGCCGCTCGGCTGGCCAAGGGTGACGTTCAGTTCCCCGACCGTGCAGCCCTCAGGGTTGGGTGCTGAGGAGGTGGTGGTTTGGGTGTGATCGGTATGGGTCGTCGAAGGTGCGGTGGGACCGGCAGAGGCGGTCGTCGTTGAGGCGGGTGCCGGTGAACTCTCGGCCGTTCCCGTTTCATCCGAGCCGCAACCGCTGAGAAGGGTGAGAGCAGCAAGTGGAGCCGCCAACAAGCCGACGTTGCGCATGCGGTTCGAATTCATCGCTCTGTACTCCTCAGGCTGGTCGACAACTGTTTCCGAACATCCGTGTCCGGTATATCCGAATCCGAGGCCGGATGTGCAGAAACGAATCAGGCTCGCCGGTGATCAGGACCTACTTCCCGGATGGATTGCCGCTGCGGATCTAGCATGGGAAATGACCTGTCCGGATCGCGACCACCGAGAGTAGCGCATGTTCACCTTCACCAGCGACGACGGAGTGGCCATTCATGTCCACGAATGGCCCACCGAGCAGGAACCTCGAGGGGTTGTTCAACTCGCGCACGGTATGGGTGAGCACGCAAGACGCTACGCACACGTTGCCGAAGCCCTGAATGCTCGCGGTTTCCACGTCTACGCGGCGGACCACCGCGGCCACGGTGAGAGCATGCACGCCGGCCCCGGCAACATCGGCGACGACGGCTGGAACCGCTTGGTGGCAGACATGGTGACCCTCACGGGCATCATCCGCGACAAACACCCTGGCCTGCCCGTCGTACTGCTCAGCCACAGTCTCGGTTCGTTCGCTTCGCAGCAGTACATCCTCGATCATTCGCACCTGATCGACGCCGTCGCGCTGTCGGGGACTACCGCGGTCGATCAACTCATCGAGAGCCTCGTCAACGACGGCCCGGACGTCCTCGCCCAGTTCAATGCCGAATTCGAACCGGCGCGTACTCCGCACGACTGGCTCAGCCGTGATGAAGCGCAGGTGGACCTGTACATCAACGATCCGCTGTGTGGTTTCAGCCTGGACGACGCAGGCATGGGCGGACTTATCGCCGCGGGGCCGAGGTTCGTCGACGTCGAGGGCGTGCGACAAGACCTTCCGATCCTGGTCTTCGTTGGCACCTCGGATCCTCTCAACGCAGCGCTGAGTCGTACCGACGTCGCAGTCGAACGGTACAACTCGGCCGGTATCGAAGACGTCACCTACTACACCTATCCGGGCGCCAGACACGAGATCTTCAACGAGACCAACCGCGACGATGTCATCAACGATCTGACGACGTGGATGGACCGCGTACTCGAAGCGTGACCGCCTCACCGGAAGGGGAACACGATGTCCACAGTTCCGGCCGCACGACCCGATCCAGACCCGCGAGATGTCAAGCGCTGGAGACGATACCTCGCCGACGAACAAGCCGAGGCTGCCGTCTACCGCGACCTCGCGGGTAGGCGCAGCGGCGAGGAGCGCGAAATCCTTCTCGCCCTCGCCGACGCGGAGGGCCGACACGAGGCGCACTGGCGAGCGCTTCTCGGCGATCACGTCGGCAAACCACTGCGCGGTGACATCCGTACCCGATTACTGGGCCTTCTGGCCAGGCGCTTCGGCTCCGTGTTCGTGCTCGCTCTTGCCCAGCGCGCGGAGACACGATCCCCTTATCCGAACGACGCCGACGCGACCGCATCGATGGGCGCGGACGAGAAGATCCACGAAGAAGTGGTGCGGGCCTTGGCTACCCGGGGCCGCAACAGGCTTTCGGGGACGTTTCGTGCCGCCGTCTTCGGAGCCAACGACGGCCTGGTCAGCAACCTCGCACTCGTGCTCGGCATCAGTGGTAGCGGCGTCTCCAACCAGATCGTGCTGATCACCGGCATGGCCGGGCTTCTGGCCGGCGCCCTGTCGATGGGAGCCGGCGAGTACGTTTCAGTCCGCTCTCAGCGAGAGTTGTTGGAAGCGTCCAATCCCGGTCCCGCCGCCAGCGAAGCTGTCGGGCTGCTCGACGTCGACGCCAACGAATTGGCCCTGGTCTACCGGGCCCGCGGCATGTCCGCCGAGGAAGCGGACCAACGCGCCGCCGAGGTCCTCGCGAACAACGCCTTCGGCGCCGCGGACGTTGTCGACGACCATGAAGCCGTCGGAACCGGGTTGGGTGCAGCGGCGGCAAGTTTCTGCTTCTTCGCCTCGGGCGCAATCATTCCGGTGTTGCCGTATCTGTTCGGCCTGGAAGGCATGACGGCCCTGATCGTCGCATCTGTTCTCGTGGGGATCGCGTTGCTGACGACGGGCGTCGTAGTCGGCCTGCTCTCGGGCGGACCTCCGTTCAAACGGGCGCTACGCCAACTCGCGATCGGCTACGGCGCTGCCGGCGCGACGTATTTGCTCGGCATGTTGTTCGGGACTTCGCTCTGAGCGTCTGCTCACGCACGCAGGGCGGGATCGCGGTGAGCCGGATCGATCCGAACCGGAATTTGGCACACCACGGCCTCGGTGTGTTTGCGCAGTGCATGAGCGATCTCATCGGTTCGTTGGCTCGGGAGGAATCGGTGCCATCTGGTCGCCGGGTCGATGGTGGCGACTACGACGAAGGTTTCTCGGTGGGGGAAGTGCGTACGGATGTATCGAGCGAGGGTGTTCCCCACGGAATTCTCGGTATCCTCGATGACGATCAAACGCGAATTCGGGTGTCGGGCTTGCCATCGGCGGGTGAAGTCCGTCGTCGATTCGTGGGCCAGGCAGACTCGAATTGCGATGGGTTGTGACGACATCGCTGTTGCCGCGGCCATCGCGCGGGTGGAGAGTGACGTAATTTCCGACACGGGTACTAGCACCGCTGGTTTGTATCCGATGGACAGAGAATCGCTCTCGCTCTGAACGGTCAGTCGTGCACCGATATGCGTGTAAGCGCCACGGATGCGTTCCATGCCGAGGACGAGGGCAGGCAGCGCGAGAGCGATCAGCCAGGCGCCCTCGGTGAACTTCATGGCGGTAGTCACCACTGCTGCGATCGAAGTCAACGCAGCGCCGAAACCGTTGAGCGCTAGGCGCCACTTCCAGCCCGGCGTCTGTTCGGCGAGCCAGTGGCGCACCATGCCGAACTGCGCGAGCGTGAATCCGATGAACACACCGATGGCGAACAGCGGCACCAAGGTGTTCATGCTTCCGCCCGATCCGATGAGCAGGAGAGCACCGACGCCGCCGAGCGACAAGACGCCGTACGTGAAGACGTCGCGCGTCGACTTCCGGCTGAAGCGGTGAGGGAGCACGTTGTCGTCGGCGAGGATGCGCATCAGGTTGGGAAGTCCGCCGTACGAGGTGTTCGCGGCCAACGCCAGCAGGATCACAGTGGAGAATTGGACGACGTAGTAGCCCACACCATTTCCAAGGGCAGCGGAAGTGAGTTGCGACAGGACCGTTGTTCCAGGGATCGGGGCCAGTGAGAACTTCTCGATCAGCACGGCAAGGCCGATCAGCATGGCGCCCAACAGGATTCCCAGAGCGACTTCGGCGCGCTGAGCGCTACGCACGCGAGGCTTCTTGAAGCTGGGTACCGCGTTGGCGATGGCTTCGACACCGGTCAATGCGGCGCAACCACTCGAAAATGCCTTGAGCAGAAGGAGAATGCCGATCGTGTGCGCGTTATCGGCGACGAAGGGAGCCGAGGCGGCGGCAGGGTTCTCCCGAAGTAGTCCGGCACCGATCACCGTGAAGATGCTGATGACAAAGATCACGGTGGGCAGCATGAATACTCGCGCTGAATCTGCGATGCCGCGCAGATTCAGCGCCGTAATGCCGCCGAGTATCGCCAGTGCGATCCAGACCGTGTAGGGGAGAAGTGTGGGGAAGGCTGAGGTCAGAGCCGCGACGCCGGCTGCGATCGATACCGCGACGTTGAGGGTGTAGTCGACGATCAACGAGGCGGCAGCGGTCAGGCTCGCACGGGGGCTCAGATGCTTCTTCGCGACGGCGTATGCGCCACCGCCTTCGGGAAATGCGGCGATCACCTGGCGGTACGACGCCACCAGGACCACAAGCAGCACGGCGATGGCGATCGTCACCGGCACGGTGAAGCCGATTCCCGCGCCGCCGGCGAGGGCCAACACCAACACGATGGCCTCTGGGCCGTACGACACCGAAGCCATCGCGTCGAGCGACAGGCCCGCCAGTCCGGTTGCGACGGAGAGCTTTTGCTTCTCAGGTTCGCCGCCGGTGCGGGTGGTCGACGATATGACTCCACGGTGTCCGAGTATCACTGCATGTCTCACTGAGTCAGTATCGATACTTTCCGTTCAGCTGAGACCGATCTTGACGATGCCTTGACGCGATCACCAACAAATCTGTACGGGTTCACAACGGCGGTTCGAGTCGCGGGAAGCCTTGTGACAGCTGATCAATCCAGCGGGCGCGTGTGGCGAGAATATCGCGGTTCCGATGCGCCGATTGGGCGGCGACGTGCGAAAGTAGCTCGCGAAGTCGGTCCAGAACGAGCGGCGAGTTCGATGCAGAGGCTATGACGTCGTCCAGTCCGGTTCGCACGAGGGTCGCGAAGTCGGGCAGCGGAATCACCACGCGCAGTTCACCACGCTGGTCGAGGGCCCGGATCGAATCTGCGCGTACGGCGGCCACCCGCGAGAGGAGGTCCTCGATCTCGTCCAGAGCCTGGACGGCCGTCGCAGGATCGTTGATCGCGGGTGAGAGCGCTCTGAGTGCGATGTCAGCCAACAAGCGAATCGCGAGTATGGGGTCCTGGGTGAAGGTTCGCTCACTCCCACTGACCAAGGCGCCGTGGATCGCGTCGGCGGGAATGGTTTCGCCGTAGACATCGGCGAGCGGCAATCCGTCTCGCAGCGTGGTACCCGGAGACACTCGGAGGACCACCACGGATCGGCAAGTCCGAGCGCTCTGCAGCAGATCTTCGACGAGGATCTGCTGCAGAACGGCCGGCGGTCGATGCCACTCGATGGTCGTGATCACCGGAAGTGTTGGTAGAGGAGGCAACTCCCGATCGGTGTCGGGGTACACGGATTCGAAGACTGCTCGTCCACGGCACGAGATGGAGGCCAGTACCGGAGCCAACTGGATGGCCGAGAAGGCACGCAACTGGAGCAGCCGGATCAGCGTCAACGTGGCCAAGAGTGCCAGCACTGCGAGACCGGGCACGACCACGGACACATCCGTGTCGCCGCTGATGGCGAGCGCTGCCGTGATGTCGAAAACCGACTGGCCTATCGCGAAGGCAAACGTCCGCCACACGAGGGGGTCGTCGCGGAACAACAACAAGCGAGGGGTGAAGGTGGTCGCGGCCCATTGGACGACGAGGAACAGCAGCGAGAAGATCACTGCGACTACACCCAATAACCCCAGTCCGAGGGCAACGAGCATTTCGCTGACCTGACGGGCGGGGATCGTCGGGCCACTCCGGATATACGGCATCAACAGTCCGGTAGCCAGTCCTACGACGACGCACAGGATCTGGGTCAGGCCGGCACGCACACGGCGCCGGGGGATGAGGAAGGCATGCCCTATCGGGGTGGGAGCGAAACGTCCGGGCTGATCCACACTTCAAGCCTCCACGCTGCGGCATTGGTGCGCCTTCACCCGAAACGGATGATGTCGACGTCGTGGTGATCCTGAAACGCTTGAAAGAGCCATGTGAGAGACAGAAGGCGAGACGTCATGACGGATCCGACAGGCCCGAGCCGCGCTGTACTACCGATTCCGGATCGACAACATCTTGGTCTGGTGACGTACGACGCGAAGGATCCGGACACCGAGTTTCCGCCGATCACTCCGCTACTACCGCCGGCCGGGGCACCCAATGTTCTGGTGGTCCTGTTGGACGACGTGGGATATGGCGCCAGCAGTGCCTTCGGCGGACCAGCGGACACGCCGACTGCTGAGCGATTGCAAAGTAATGGGCTCACGTACACGCGGTTTCACACGACTGCGCTATGCGCGCCGACCCGCGCCGCTCTGCTGAGTGGGCGCAACCACCATTCGGTCGGAATGGGTTCGATCACCGAAACCGCGACCTCGGCTCCTGGCCTTTCCGGTCTGCGCCCGAATACCAAAGCTGCATTACCGATGACGTTGAAACTCAACGGATACTCGACAGCGCAGTTCGGCAAGTGTCACGAGGTACCGCCGTGGCAAACATCCCCGGTAGGGCCGTTCACATCATGGCCGACGGGAGAAGGCGGCTTCGAGCACTTCTACGGATTCATCGGCGGGGAGAACAACCAGTATTACCCGGCGCTGTACGAGGGCGTCGCGCCTGTCGAGCCGGACAAGACACCGGAAGAGGGCTACCACCTCACCGAGGACCTGGCCGACCACGCCATCGACTGGGTTCGGATGCAGAAATCCTTGGCTCCGGACAAGCCGTTCTTCGTCTACTTCGCTCCCGGCGCTACCCATGCGCCACACCATGTTCCGAAGGAGTGGGCCGATAAGTACGAGGGCCGGTTCGCCGGAGGTTGGGACGCTCAACGCGAGTCGATTCTCGAGCAGCAGAAGCAGCGGGGAGTCGTTCCCGCGGATGCGGTCCTCACCCCGCGCCCTGAGGCCATTCCGGCGTGGGACGACATGAGTGAGGAATTGAAGCCTGTCCTCGAACGCCAAATGGAAGTCTATGCAGGATTTCTCGAACACACCGACTTCCATGTCGGACGGCTTGTCGATGCGATCGAAGAACTTGGAGCTCTCGACAACACCCTCGTGTACTACATCATCGGGGACAACGGAGCGTCCGCAGAGGGGACGATCAACGGAGCCTTCAACGAGATGGCCAACTTCAACGGACTCGCCGCCATCGAGACGCCCGAGTTCATGGCGGAAGTGAAGGACAAGTTCGGCACCAAGGACGCGTACAACCACTATTCCGTGGGGTGGGCGTGGGCAATGTGTACGCCGTATCAGTGGACGAAACAGGTTGCGTCGCATTGGGGTGGCACTCGCAACGGGACGATCGTGCACTGGCCGGCAGGGATTCGGACCAAGGGGGAGACACGGTCGCAGTTCACCCACGTCATCGACGTTGCACCGACGATCCTCGAGGTCGCGAAACTACCGGAACCGACCATTGTCAACGGCGTCCAGCAATCACCCATCGAGGGGACCAGCATGGTCTACACCTTCGACGACGCCGAAGTCGCCGAACGTCACGATCTGCAGTACTTCGAGATGGCCGGCAACCGTGGGATCTATTACAAGGGTTGGAGTGCGGTCACCAGGCACAGCACTCCGTGGCTCTTCGCGGAGACGCTCCCCGCTCTCGACGACGACGTGTGGGAACTCTACGACGGGTCGCAGGATTGGACGCAATCCCAAGATTTGGCCGCCGAAATGCCGGAGAAATTGGCTGCACTGCAACGCTTGTGGTTGATCGAAGCGGTCAAGTACAACGTACTTCCGATCGACGACCGTAGGTTCGAGAGGTTCAACCCTCACATCGCGGGGCGTCCGCAGTTGGTATCGGGGAACAGGCAAGTTCTGTTCCCCGGAATGAAGCGACTGAGCGAGCACAGCGTGCTGAGTATCAAGAACCGATCGTTCAGTGTCACAGCAGCTGTCGACGTCGCGGATGGCGTTACTGCCAACGGTGTGATGATCGCGCAGGGAGGCAGGTTCGGCGGCTGGGCGCTCTACGCGCGGGAAGGCCGTGCGAAATTCGTCTACAACCTGCTCGGCATGACCGAGTTCGTCATCGGTTCCGACGTTGACATACCGGCAGGATCACATCAGATCAGGGCCGAGTTCGCCTACGACGGAGGTGGACTCGCGAGGGGCGGCGGGGTCACGATCTATCACGACGGTCGGGAAGTGGGCTCGGGTCGCGTCGAGCAGACCCAACCGATGGTCTTCTCCGCGGACGAGACCACCGACATCGGTGACGACTACGGCATGCCTGTCAGTGTCGATTACAGTGGCACAACCACATTCAACGGCCGTATCGACGTCGTGCAGATCGATGTCGGTGACGACGACCATACCCACCTCATCGATCCGGAGGAGGTGGCGCGAGTGGTGGTGTCCAGACAGTGATTCCACAGGCACGAGCAGCAGTCACAATCTCCTGAGGGAGGGGCGCAATGCCGACCGTCATCCGAACCGTTCACGATCTGGTCCGCCACGCGCGCGGGCCGACGCACCATCACCACCATCAATCCGTGCACGAGGCACGGCGAATGCGCGCCCACCACATACTGGTCACGCATTCGCTCGCCTGATTTGGGCTACAGGTCGCGCGCCAATGCTCGTCCGGCTGCGCGGCCCGAGAAGATGCAGCCACCGAGGAAGGTCCCTTCGAGCGCGCTGTAACCGTGGACTCCGCCGCCGCCGAAGCCCGCGACCTCACCGGCCGCGTACAGGCCGTCGAAGACGCTGCCGTCGGCCTTGATGACCTGTGAATCCAGGTTGGTTTCCAAGCCGCCGAGAGTCTTGCGGGTGAGCAGGTGCAACCGGACCGCGATCAGTGGGCCGTTCTTGGGGTCCAGGATCTTGTGCGGCGCAACGACGCGCACGATCTTGTCTGCCAACAGATTACGGGCACCGTGGATGGCAGTGACCTGGAAGTCCTTGCTGTACTTGTTGTCGACTTCGCGGTCACGGGCGATCATCTCGCGCTCGATGTCCTCGTAGTCGAGGAGGGGTTCGTCGGTGAGGGCGTTCATGCCGTCGACCAGATCGCGAAGATTGGTGCGCACCACGAAGTCTGCGCCCTTCTGCTTGAACGCCTCGACCGGTCCCGGGGCACCCTTCTTGATTCGTTCGAGAAGGAGCTTGAAGTCGCGGTTGGTGAAGTCCGGGTTCTGTTCCGATCCCGATAGTGCGAACTCCTTCTCGATGATCTTCTGATCGAGAATGAACCACGTGTACTCGTGGCCGCTGTCCAGGATGTACTTGAAGGTCCCCATCGTGTCGAAGCCCGGGAAATTGGGGACCGGCAGACGCTTGCCGGTGGCGTCGAACCACATCGAGGACGGTCCGGGGATGATGCGGATTCCGTGGTTCGGCCAGATCGGATTCCAGTTCTGGATGCCTTCGGTGTAGTGCCACATGCGGTCGCGGTTGACGATGTTTCCGCCCGCGGATTCGGTGATTTCGAGCATGCGTCCGTCGACGTGCGCGGGCACGCCGGTCAGCATGTGCTTCGGTGCCTTGCCGAGTCGCTCCGGCCAATTCTTCTTCACCAGTTCGTAATTGCCGCCGATTCCACCGGAGGTGACCACCACGGCCTGTGCGGCGAACTCGAATTCGCCGACGGGGGTGCGTGAACTCTTCACACCGCGCAGATCACTGGAAGGTTCGAGGACGGTTCCTCGTACACCCGTGACCGCACCATCGGTCACCACTAATTGATCCACCTGGTGGCGGTGCTTGAATGTGACCAGCCCACGTTTCTGGGCAGCGATGACCTTGGTCAGGAAAACGTCGACGACGCCAGGTCCGGTGCCCCAGGTGAGGTGGAAGCGCGGCACCGAATTGCCGTGTCCGAGAGCCATTCCGCGCCCGCGCTCGGCCCAGCCGACGTTGGGCATCAGGCGAAGGCCCAGATCGTGCAGGTACTGACGCTTGTCTCCGGCCGCGAACTCGACGTACGCCTTGGCCCACTGACGCGGCCAGTGATCTTCGCGGTCGCGGTCGAATGCGGCGGTGCCCATCCAGTCCTGCATGGCCAACTCGAGGGAGTCCTTGATGCCGAGTCGGCGTTGTTCGGGGCTGTTCACGAGGAAGAGTCCGCCGAGCGACCAGAATGCCTGCGCTCCGAGGTTGGCCGCGTTCTCCTGTTCCACCACAAGGACTTTGCGGCCGGCGCGCGTCAGTTCGTAGGTGGCGACCAGTCCCGCCAGCCCTGCCCCGACAACGATGACGTCAGCTTGTTCGCTCACGACAGCTCCTCTTCAGATTGGTTGTTCTGGATTATTTCGCTGTAGGACAGCAGAATTCGAGTGAAGACATCGCGACGCAGCGCGAAGGCGGCGTTGGTGTCGGTATCGATGAGGCACTGCACGCTCGTGCCGTCGTGAACTGCGACCAACGCTCGTCCCAGCGACGTCGGGTCACCGACGATTGTTCGACCGACATCGCTGAGTGCGGACTCCACGATGGGAAGCAGGGTCCGAAGAATTGCGTCTTCACGGTCGGCAAGCGCTTTACGAAGTGCCGGGTTGCGGAGCGCGTGGGCTGTGAATTCTGCGTTGATCCGGTACCACTGCGGGTCGACCGGAACCACGGCCACTATTCGGGCCACGGCGGAATGGATGTCGACGGCGTTGCCGGCGGTGATCGACTCCGTCGCCGACCGGAGGTCGGAGAGCATTGCTGCAGATCGCTGCTCCCACATCGCGAAGAACAGTTCGTCGAGTGAATCGAAGTTGGAGTAGAACGCGCCTCTGGAGTATCCGCCGCGTTCGCAGATCTGCTCGACCGTTGCATGTCCGAACCCGGATTCGGAGAAGACGTCCGCGGCCGCGTCCAGAAGGCGCTGTCTGGTCTGACCACGGCGTTTGGTGACGCGCTTGGCCGGCGAGTTGTCCGTTCCAGTCGTCATCGGCGCCTCCGTCGGGTGGAACCCAAACGATACACCGATGTATCCGATGCGTGGGCGTATCTCGATCTGTTCTTCTTCGCAGGTCTTTCTATAAATATCTAGTAAATATGCAAGAGATAGAGATATTTAGATGTCATCCACTACAGGTACAGATCACGCTTCCTGATCGCCGCAGTGGCGACGACGCTGATCGCCGAGGTGGCCACCAGATATCCACATGCCAGCCACGGTGAACCGCCGCTGGCGCCGATCAGTGCAGTCAGGATCAGAGGAGTGACGCCGGAGGCGTAGATACCCGAGAACTGGTAGACGACGGACAACCCGGTGTACCGGATTTCGGTGGGGTAGACGCTCGCGTAGAGCGTTCCCTGGGCGCCGTAGAACAGGGCGTGAATCACTCCGAAGACCACGACCATCGCGACTCCGAAGAGCAGAAGGCTCTCGGTCCCGAACAGTGCGAGGGCGGGGAAGATCGCAAGGCCGTACGCGGCGATGCCCACGATGTAGACCCGTTGCGGGCCGAACCGATCGGTGAGCAAACCGGAGAAAGGCAGCAAGATCGCCATCACGACCGCGGCGACTGTGACTACGAGAAGTACGGGAACCTTCTCGAAATGCAGAGTCTTGGTTGCATAAGTGATTGCAAAGACGCCCCAGGTATTGAAGGCAGCGCCCTCGCCCCAGCGAGACAGCATGCCCAGTACGGTGTTTCGGGCGACCTTTCCTTGGAAGACTTCCTTGAGCGGTGCGGAGGAGCGTTGTTCGAGGTCGCGAACCGCCTGAAATGCCGGCGTCTCATCCACCTTCAAACGGACCACCAACCCTACGATCACGAGAACCAAGCTCAGAACAAAGGTGATGCGCCAGCCGAAACGGAGAAACTGGTCGTCGTCGAAGATCGTTTGAAGCAGCGCGAACATTCCTGTGCCCAATGCCAACCCGAGGGCTAATCCGATCTGCGGGATGCTGCCGAACAGGCCGCGCTTCTTCTCCGGACTGTGTTCCACCGCGAGAAGGACGGCTCCGGCCCACTCACCGCCGAGAGCAAATCCCTGCAGGATGCGAAGCAGCAGAAGCAGAATCGGTGCCACGACTCCGATCTGGGCGGCAGTTGGAAGAACACCCATGAGCGCCGTCGCGATACCCATGATGAACATCGTGAGAGCCAGCGTCTTCTTGCGTCCGATGCGATCGCCGATGTGACCGAACACCACTCCACCGATGGGGCGAACGAGAAAGCCGACCGCGAAGGTCGCAAAAGAAAGCATCGTCCCGACAAAAGAACTCTGATTCGGGAAGAACAGTTGGTTGAAGACCAGGCTCGCGGCCGTCGCGTAGAGGAAGAAGTCGTACCACTCGACCGTCGTGCCGAGCAGGCTTGCTGCGACGACGGTTCTCAGTCTGGAACGTCGCTCACCGTCGGTTTCGTTCGAGAACGGTGAATTGTGCTCGACTTCGGCAAACGTGGTCATCGGAGCCCCCGGGTTGCGGTGCAAATTCACGAAGGTATCGCCGGAGCCGAAAGTGGGCACCCATAGCGATCAGGGTGATTTCAACCCTGTTCTTCCAGGTGGCGTGTGGTTGTAATGACAGAAGAGTTCTGCCTGTTCGTCGACGAAAGGAATCACCGTGTCACTGCGCTTCCACTGGTTCTTGCCTACTTACGGTGATTCCCGGAATCTGATGGCGGGTGGGCACGGCAGCTCGATGTCCGGTGATCGTCCGGCGACGCTGAAATACCTCAATCAGATCGGCGCGGCCGCTGAGACGAACGGTTTCGAAGCCGTCCTCACGCCCACCGGCGCGTGGTGCGAAGACGCATGGCTGACGACGGCGATGATGGTCGAGACCAGCGAGACACTCAAGTTTCTGGTTGCTCTGCGCCCGGGATTGCTCAGCCCCACGCTTGCCGCCCAGATGGCCGCAACCTTCCAATGGCAATCGGGCGGTCGCCTGCTGCTCAACGTCGTCACCGGCGGGGAGGACCACGAGCAGCGCACCTTCGGTGATTTCCTCGACAAGAACCAGCGGTACGCACGATGCGGCGAGTTCCTCGACGTGATCCGCCAGCTGTGGTCCGGTAACGGTCCGGTTGATTTTTCCGGTGAGTACGTCAACGTGGAAAAGGCTACGCTGCAGCGTATTCCGGATCCGGTACCGCCCATCTTCTTCGGCGGATCCTCGCCGGCAGCCGGAACCGTCGCATCGCGTTACGCCGACACCTACCTCACCTGGGGTGAGACGCCGTCCGCTGTCGCCGCCAAGATCGCCTGGATTCGCGACCTCGCAGAAGTTCAAGGTCGGCACCTCGACTACGGAATCCGTTTGCACGTCATCAGCCGGGACACCTCGGAGCAGGCATGGGCAGAAGCGGATCGGCTGCTCAGCGCGCTCGACCCGGCGACCGTCGAGCAGGCTCAGGCGAGTCTTGCGCGATCCGGCTCCGAAGGTCAGCGTCGGATGCTGGAATTGCACGGCGGCGGTTCGGCTTACAAGCAGGGCGTCGGAGCAAGGTCGCTGGAAATTGCGCCGAACCTGTGGACCGGCGTCGGGTTGGTCCGAGGGGGAGCGGGCACCGCATTGGTCGGTTCGCACCAAGAAGTGGCTGATCGGATTGCCGAGTACGCAGCGATCGGTCTGGATCACTTCGTACTGTCGGGGTATCCGCATCTCGAAGAGGCGTATCAGTTCGGTGAGGGCGTGCGTCCGATCCTCGAAAAGCGTGGATTGGTGGCACCGCACGGTTCGGCCGGCGGACCGGTGCGAACGCCCTTCGTCTCCAGTGGGAACTGAGTCGAACAGCGAGCTCTTCGAGAACGGGACGTTTGTCCCGATCTTTCGGGCATGACCTCCCGGCGGGACAAATGGGCCATTTCGGGCGCTAGATCCGATCTAGGCTGCGCACTGTTGCCGAACTCAAGGCGCAGTACGAAAGGAACCTCGATGAAGCTGGGCACAAGTGGAGTACGTCGCGTAGTGGGAACCGTGGCGGTTGCCGCTGCAACCGCGGCAGGCGTCGCGATGGTCAATCCTGCAACTGCGTCGGCCGAGGTGGTCCCGCCGGTCGTCTCGTACAAGGTGACCGGAAACGATCTGTCACTGACGATCACGAACAACAACACGGGCATTGCTCCGTTGTGCCAGGCGTTTGTCGTCAACGCCGCGGATTCTGCTGCTGTGCTTGATGATCCGCTGAAACTGCTCGATCCGAACCTTGTGGTGTACCCCAAGATCACCGATCCGGCCTCGCTGTTCGCCGTGGGCAAGGGGCAGACGGTCACCAACACCGTGACCGATGTTCCGGACGGAACCTACGCCGTGCTCGGCGCCTGCTCCGATCTTCTCGATCTCGAGACGTTGGGTAAGCCGGTTCCTGGCGTACCAAGCCTGGTTGTCATCGGCGGACCGTTCAGCGGCATCAATACCGGCAGCTTGAGCGACCTGTTCGGCAGTGGCAGCGCCGAGGGCCTTTTCGGGTAGCTCACCGTCTGTCTCCCCAATTTTCCGACTGAGCGGTCTATTCTTCATGCATCTGGTGATCTGACCGACGTGCCTGGAGGTTCGGAAAATGCGAAGTGGTGGATTCAAACGCGCCCTCAGAAGCATTGTCGCGGCGTCGGTCGCCGTCGTGGGACTGGCTGTCAGCTTCCAGTTCGACTACCAAGGTGGTTCCGACTTCGAGGTGGTCGGCCCGACGTCCTAGTGTCTACGACTCAGTTTCGTGCGCGGTGGCGCCGTACCGCGTCGCGATTCGCGCATGTGGGGGAGCAGTACCGCTGATTGCCGTTGCGGGAGGTGTCAGCGTAGATGTTGGTGCACTCGTCCAGGGTGCATCGACCTAATCGGTGCATGCCGCGGCCGACGAGGTGTAGCGCCGTGCCCACCGAGAAGAGTGCCTTGAGGACCTCGGCGAGTGACTGTTGGGGATCGCGGTAGTGCAGATGCCAGCCGTCGTTCGCGTGGTTGGTCATACGCGGATACGCCGACGCTTGCTCGAGCATGATGTTCACCAATTCGGCGCGTGCCGTCTCGTCCGTGACGTCGACGATTTTCGACCACTCGATCAGAAGGTCGAGGGTTTCGTCGAGGTCCTTCTCGGCGATGGGGAAATCGAGAATGATGCCTGCATCGACGCAGCGTTCGACGAGTTCGGCCAAGCTTTCGGGATGTCGATTGGCCAGGTCGGCGGCCAGCGTCACCGCATATTCGCCGTAAGGGTTGAGATGCACAATGCCATTACATCATGCTCGTTGCATGAAAAAAACAGAGCTCACGCCGATCGGTTGCATCCATCGCTGGGAGGTCGAATCCCGGCATCGAACAAGCGAGGGGACGGTCACCTATCTGCGCTGTCATTGTGGGTCGTGGCAGACCCTGCTCACCGAATGGATGTCGGGAGGTGCAGCCTCGGCCGTTGCCGCACCGATAGTTGCCGCACCGATAAAGGTCAGGTCCAGGTAATGATCAGCTAATCGTTCCGTTTCGCCTCGCGTGACATGGAACGTGTTCTAGATTCAGGGTTGTATGCCTCGATATCGCGGCGCAGACTCTGAAAGGGAAGACGATGCAGTTCAACCTCGCTGATGTATTCGAAACCGTCGCCAGCTCGGTACCTGATCGCGTCGCCTTGACTTACGAGGGAGAGAACTTCTCCTACGCTCAGTTGGACGCCGAAGCCAATCGAACCGCCAACCTGCTCGCGCAAGCCGGTATCTCACGTGGTGACCACGTGGCTCTGTTCCTGAAGAACAGCGTTGAACATGTCACGTCGATCCTCGGGTTGATCAAGATCCGTGCGGTCCCGATCAACGTGAACTACCGGTACACGCCCGCCGAACTGGAGTACATCTTCACCAACTCCGACTCGGTCGCGGTTGTCGTAGAGCTTCCCGAACATCAGCGTGTCCTTGCTTCCCTCTTCGGTGCATGCCCGAAGGTGAAGACGGTGATCGTGATCGGCGAGATCGACGCCGACCTGGTCGCTGCCGCGAATGAGCACGAAGTTTCCGTGGTTTCCTTCGACGACGCTCGTGAGCAGTCGCCAGTGGGAGAGTTCGACTCCCGTTCGGGCGACGACGTGTACCTGCTCTACACCGGCGGGACAACCGGATACCCGAAGGGCGTCATGTGGCGTCACGACGACTTCTTCCGTAAGCCGCTCTCCGGCGGAAATCCGTACGGCGAGGGAGCGCGGCAGGATCTCGCCGAGATCGCCAGTGCTGCAAAGGAATTTCCGGAACTCTCGTTCCTCGTTGCCGCCCCTCTGATGCATGGCGCCGCGTTGTACTCGCTGTTCACCTTCCTCACCCTCGGTGCGCGGGTTGTTCTACGACGAGAGTTCGACCCGGCGAAGGTCGTCGAAGCGATCGAGAAGGACTCGGTACAGGTGATCTTGATCGTCGGCGACGGTATGGGACTGCCGTTGGTCGACGAGATGGAACGCCGCAAAGACGAGGTTGATTTCAGCACCCTGTTCTCGATCACCTCGGGTGGCGCGATCTGGTCCACCAGCGTCCGGGACCGCATGCTGGCGGTGAAGCCGGACCTGCTGTTGCGGGACAACTTCGGAGCCTCGGAGTCAGGCAACGACGGCGCCTTCGCTATCGACGAGGCAGGAAATCTGCGGATGCCGCCCTCGCCGAACATGATTCTGGTTGACGAGCGTCTCGAAGAGATCCCAGCTGGCTCCGACGATGTGGGATACATCGCGCGCATCGGAAACGTCCCGCTCGGTTACTACAAGGACGAGGAGAAGACCGCCCGGACGTTCCCGACCCGCGCTGATGGCACCCGTCTTTCGGTGCTCGGCGACATGGGCAAGGTGGAAGCGGACGGCACCATTGTCTTCCTCGGCCGCGGCTCACAGTGCATCAACACCGGCGGCGAGAAGGTATTCGCCGAAGAGGTCGAGGCCGCCCTTCACGCGCATCCGGCAATATCGGACGCGCTTGTTGTCCCCGCACCCGACCCGCGCATGGGGCAGCAGGTCGCAGCGGTGATCGCGACCTACCCCGGATCTGACGAGTTGACTCTCGAAGCGGTTCAGGAACATTGCCGCAAGACGTTGGCCGGATACAAAGTGCCGCGCACGATCGTGCTGGTCGATGAAGTCAAGCGAACCCCGGCCGGTAAGGCGGACTACCGCTGGGCGACGACACTGGCGTCGTCCTAGCAACGTGCAGTGGGCGGCGAAGACCTTTCACACGGATTTCACCACGACATAAGAGACATACCGGAAAGATAGCGCAGAGTAAGTCGTTCAGTAAGTCGTTCGCGCCTTGCGTCGTCACTCCACGAAAGGGTCTCAGCTCATGCTCATCATCGGAATTCTTCTGTTCGGGATCGTCATCGGAGCGGGAGCCCAGTTGATTCTGGGGCAGAGGGCCGCACGAGTGGATTGGACCTTCGCGTTCATCGCTGGAATCGGTGGTTCGCTGGTGGGCGGACTGCTTGTGAGTTTGATTGCGGGCGACGGAATATCATTGCGTCCCAGCGGCATCCTGGGTTCCCTCGCCGGCGCCGTCATCATCACCGCAAGCTGGCAGTGGTACCGCCGGAAGAACGCAACGCCAGCATCGCGTCCGTCTGATCACTGATTCCTCAGTTCCGCCAGGGGACGGAAAGCGACGAGACATGAACGAATTGCTCGATGAAGTTCTCACCGCACATGGCGGAGTCGAACATTGGCAGTCCGTTCCAGCGATCACGGCGCGGGGACGCCTCGGCGGTCTGTTGCCTGGGCGCTTCCCCGGCAACAAGCTCGCGACGTTTACGGTCGAGGTACAAGTTGCCGAGCAACGCACTCTCCTCCAAGACTTTCCGCGTGTCGGCGAGCGCGCTGTGTTCGACAAGGGCGTCGTGCGGATCGAAACTCGTGACGGCGAACAACTCGAGAGCCGAACCGACCCGCGTCCAGAGTTCTTCGGGTTGAGTGGAATCCGGCGCAACTTTCGCTGGGACGCGCTCGACACCGCTTACTTCGCCGGCTACGCCTTTTGGAACTATCTGACGGCACCGCTGCTGCTCGCGCGCGACGACATCACTGTCACCGAAGCCGAACCTTGGCAGGAATCCGGGCAGCAATGGCGACGACTGCAGGCAACGTTCGCACCGGCAATCGATACCCATTGCCGGCAGCAGACCTTTTATGTCGACAACGGTGGCCTCATCCGCCGGCACGACTTCGTCGCCGAACCGATAGGCAGCTGGGCGAGAGCTGCGCTTTACTGCGACCAGCACCGCCAGTTCGACGGCCTCACATTCCCCACCCGACGGCGCGTTCTCCCGCGGGGTCCAGGTGGCCGTGTCCTCTCGCGGCCGACGCTCCTGGCGCTCGACTTCGACGACATCGAGATAAAGCGATGAACATCAGTGCTTGGTTACCTGTTGTCGAGTGTGAACAAACGGAACACGGTCCGCATGCACAGAACAACCCCGACGAAGCCCAGTACCGCACTCACGAGTGCGTAGCCTGACAGCTGAGGTGTGAGTTGTGGTCCGCCAGGTACGGACAGCAGGATCGCCGCGACGATCAGCGCGGTCACTCCAGCCGCCATACCCAGGGCGTTGTTCGTCGACCGTCGGAGCCATCGCCTGTCGTCGGGGTGCGCGATGGAGCGGGTTCGGAGTGTGAAGCTTCCCGACGCCAGTGAGGTCGTGATCTGGTCGAGCTGACCAGGCAGCCGCCTGACCACGGCCGTTGTGACCGCAATCGTCGACAGCATCGCCTGCGCCGCTGCGGAGGGGCTGGCGACCTGGGTCAACAGTCGGGGTACTTCGGCGCGCACCGCGGAGACGAGGTCGATGTTCGGATCCAGAAGCCGGAGGGCGCGTTCCACCGACGCGAGTGAACGGAAAGCTGCTGCGACGTCTCCCGGCACACCTATTCGGTGCTCTCGAAGCGCGGTGAACATTCGCGCGAACGATCCCATGGAAACATTGGGCGCAAGACCGAGAAGGGTGATCTCGCGGCCTACTTGGTGACGCAGCGCTCCACGATCCACGTCATCAGGCACGTCGAATGCCATCAGCATCGCGTCGACTGTTGCCACCGGGTCACCTGCCAGTGCGGCATTCAGGAGTACGGCGAACAGGATCCGTGTCTCCCCGTCCAGAACACCTACCGCGCCGAAGTCGAGTAGGCCGACGCGTCCGTCGTCAAGGATCATGATGTTGCCCGGGTGCAGATCGGCGTGGAACACCCCGTGGACGAAGATCCCGTCGAGCAGCGATGCAAGAAGCTCGTTCGCAATTCTGCTGCGAGAGTCGACGTCGACGTCGGTGAGCGCTGCCTCGCCGTCGGAAAGTGGTGTTCCGTGAAGACGCTCCATCACGACCACTCGTCCGCTGCTGAGTTCGGGGTAGATGTGCGGAACGACAATATCCGATCGACTCACCATCGTGGCGGCGATCGTGGCGGTGTTCGCGGCCTCGGTGCGGTAGTCGAGCTCTTCGAGCAGCGACGTGACGAGCCCGCCGGCGAGTCGATGAACGCCGATATCGTGTGCCCAGGGAAAACGGGTTTCCGCAAGGGATGAAACGCGGAGGAAGATATCGCAATCCACGCTCACCTGTGCGCTCGCCTCGGGGCGTTGAACCTTCACCACAACGTCGACACCTTCAACGGTGCGCGCGGAATGTACCTGTGCGACAGAGGCGGCGGCGAACGGCTCCACATCGAACCGCGCGAACACCGACTCTGGTGCGTCGCCGAGTTCCGATGCCAGTAGCTCCGCGATACGGTCGGGATCAGCCGGGCGCGCCGAACTTTGCAAGGACGAGAGTGCACGAGCCAGCTCGGGTGCTATGAGGTCGTCTCGCGTCCCGAGGATCTGTCCCAACTTCACGAAAGTGACACCGCATCGGCTGACAATCTCGACCAACGCGTCCCCGAACTGAGGTGCGGACGGTCCGGCGCGGAGAGCTGACCCGCCTCCCGCTCGCACGAAGATACTCATGATCTGCACGTACCGCTTCGTTCGGCGCCACGATTTTCGACTGCGCCGCAAGGCTTCCGACGGACCTGGTAGGGACCCCGTAGGAACGACGACTTCGAGGAAAACCAATGCGGCCAGGCATGCTGCGAACACCCAGAGCGCGACAACTCCGAAGAATATGAGCGCTGTTCCTACGCTCACCAGAAGTTGATCGTCTTGGCTGGCAATTCCTGCAAGTGTTGCAACATATCCCGACAGTGGGACTCCCACCGAGAGCGCTATCACCGCGACTGCAAGGGTTCGCGGCCATCCGACTCTCGTCCCCAATGTTCGTCGCATCACGCCCGCGAGTGCTGCTGCAAGAAATGGCGTCGTGACGATCCAGACCATCAAGTCCATGGCGATAGCGTACGGGTTCGCAATCTGCGATTCATCCAGGAAAACCCTGAGCCCGCCCCTGATTGAGGCGCACAAGATTGAAAGCGCCGAAGTGTAGAACATGCCGGGGCACTTCGGTATTCAGTCGCCCGGCTGTCGACCCGTCCTGATCGACGGTCCAAAAGATGATGGCGAGGCTATCGCCCTACCGGTGCCTGATCGGGGAGATCACATTTGTTTCGCGTCGTCGTGATTGCGGACGAACCTCATGAGTCGGGGAACTACCCGATCAGGTATGTGACCCAGGATTCCGTGGCCGGTTCCGGCATAAATCTCCACCTCGGCTTCAGGTTGAAGATCGGCTAGCCTCGCGGCCACCTGCTTGGGGTTGGAGACCACTGTCTCGGCGTCGGAGATTACGAGCATGGGAACCGAGATTGACTGCACTTCTGTATCCTCTAGCATCCGCGCCCATCCGATACCGGGCCGGTAGTTCAATGCCTCTGTAACCAACGCGAACTCGCGATCGCCGATGACGTACCCGGGGGAGAGCCAATCGTTGAGCCTGCGAATATTTTTGTCGGTGCGACGCATACCGGCGCGGACCATCTTCAGCAGCACACGCCACGAGGGCTTGTCGAAGACTCCACCCGGTTCGATGAGCGTCACACTCGCCAGTCGTTCAGGAGAATGAAGTGCCACGAGAACGGCGTGCCACGCACCGTGCGAGTAGCCGACCAGGTGGACGCGATCGACCCCGAGTTCGTTCAATACCTCGCCCACCCAGGTGGCGAAGTCGGATTCCCCGGTCAATGGAGCGGTCTGCACACTGCGGCCTGCGGTACCGATCGTGTCCAGCGCATAAACGACTCGGTCTCGGCACAGGTCCTCGATGACGATGTGCCATTGCAGGCAATTGGCGCCGACTGCGTGCAGCAGGACGATCGGCGTTTCCGTGCCGGTCCCCGACCTGCGGACATGGGTGGTTCCGAACGATGTCGGCACGTCGAGTTGTGTCGACGGAACCGGCCAGGTGTCTTCCAGTTCTCGGTAGATGCGGTCGTACGCCTGCTTTGATGCCTCGTTCTTGAATCGTCCGATCTTCGGCATGAGTGCCCCTCTCGCTGCGATTGATTTGATGGTACGAACGTATCACTATGGCGGTACGTGCGTATCATTAACGAGTCAAAGTCATCCATTCGAAAGGGGAAGGACAGCCACATGCCGCGACTGGTCGACCATGAAGTGCGGCAACGGGAGATCACCGATGCGGTGCGGCGAGTGATTGTCGACGGTGGGCTCGCGGCGGTGACGTTTCAGTCCGTTGCTGCCGAGGCTGGGATTTCGGTGCGTCTCGTGCAGTACTACTTCGGTACGAAGCGGGAGTTCCTCCTCGCGACGCATCAAGCCGTTCGTCAGGATGCGGGTGCTCGCCTCATGCAGGAGTTGTCTGTTCTGGGCGCGGAAGCGACACCCCGCGAGGTCATTTCAGCGTTCCTCGTCGGCATGCTCCCGCTTGATCAGCAACGTCGAGAGGAAGCGATTGTTCTCGGCGCCTTCCACGCTGCCGCACTGACCGGACAAGGAATCGCCGCCGAGGAAACCCTCACTGCCCCGAGAGAGTTGACAGCGCTCATTTCCGGCCAGCTTCAACGAGTGACCAATCGGGACGCGGTTGCGCCGTCAATGGATCCCGACCTCGACGCCGAGCTCATTCTGGCGGCTGTCGCCGGGCTCGCCCAGGGGATGCTTCCCGGCTACGCCACAGCAGAATTGGCGGTCCAGTTGGTTGAGCGTCTCCTCGATCGCATTCTCGGGCCGACGAGACCTCAGGCCACGAATCAACCCGAAGTCGGCCGCCGTTAGTATTTCGGGATGTCTCCTGTGAACCCAGCGCTCGCCGGCCGGGTGTTTCCCTCGTCTTCGTACCTTGTCGGGCGCGAGAAGATTCGCGAGTTCGCTCTGGCGGTGCGTTCGAGCAATCCCTTGCACCATGATGTCGGTGTCGCCAGGGAGGCCGGGTTCGTCGATGTCATCGCGCCGACAACATTCACAACCGTTGTCCAGCAACGAGCGATCATGGCTCTGCTGCGCACGCCGGATACTGGGCTCGATCCAACGCGTGTGGTGCATACTTCCGAGAAGATCGAGCATCAGCGTCCGATAGTCGCTGGCGATGACCTGTCCACGACACTGACGATTACAGGGGTGACAGTGCGAGCAGGCAGTGCGATCCTGTCGACAGTTTCCGAGATTCACGACGCGACCGAGGCTTTGGTCGCGACGGTCACCTCGACCCTGCTGGCGCGAGGAGAAGAGGCATGACCATTCCCGCCGTGCCGGTCTTCGAGAACCTCGTCCTCGGTGACATCGTCGCGAAGGTCGATCTGGTCCTCACTCGTGATGACCTAGTTCGCTACGCAGGTGCCTCTGGCGACATGAACCCGATCCATTTCAACGAAGCAATCGCTACTGCGGCTGGGCTACCGGGAGTTCTGGCGCACGGAATGCTCACCGCCGGAATTGCTTTGCAAGCCATCGTCGACTGGGTTGGTGACCCGAGCGGTGTGATCTCGTATGAAACTCGCTTCACTCGGCCCGTCGTAGTCGATGCCGTTGATGGTGCAGATCTCTCCATCGCTGCGAAGATCGCGCGGATCGACTCCACAACGCGCACTGCGCGCATCGATGTCACCGTCATGCACAAGGGTCAGACGGTTCTGGGAAAGACCCAGGCACACCTTCAGTTTCCGGGGGATCCGACAGGATCTGTTGCCCCAGTCTCAGTTTCAGGCCTGGGCTAATTGGTCAGGTTATCCACTATCGATACGAGCGACAGCGGGAGGTTTTGTGGGAGTCTGGGGTCCGGGAAACTTTGACAGTGACACCGTCGCGGATGGGTTGGGGGTACTGACCGGTCGAATCGTGGACGATATCACTGCCGAGTTCGAAGACGATTCGAGTCTGGAGCCGGATGAATGGGGCGGGGAGATGGTGCCGGCCTGGCTCGAGATTCTCACCGATATTGCCCAGACGAAACGAGTCGGTGTGACCTTTCCGTCGTCGCAAGTGCTGATCGACTGGCGCGATCGATATCTGCGCGTGTGGGATGGCTACATCGACGAACTCGAACCTGACGAGGATCACAAGGTCGCTCGACGTGCAGTGCTCGTCCACACCTTCGAGCGGGCTGTTGCCCTCGCCGCCGAGCGGGAATGAGCCTAGTCCTCCCCTAACGCCGACGTCCTTGCATCCAAATTGAGTGGATCCAGGGTACGGCTCGTAGATATGGTCCACTGGTGACGGAACCAAATGGTCGAAACGACGGTCCGATCCTGGTGATTGGTGCCGGCGTCGTCGGCGCGTCGATCGCGTATCACCTGGCGCGCATTGGTCTCCGAGTCACCGTGCTGGAGCACGGCTCGGTGGCAGGAGGGGTGACCGGCAACTCCTTTGCCTGGGTCGGCCTCTCGAAGAGTGTCGCAGAAACTTACTCAGATCCGTTCCGGCAAGGCGCCGCAGTCGAATTCGACCGCCTGGAGCGCGAACTCGTCGAACCAATCGGTTTGCGCCGCAGAGGTGCGATCACCTGGGAAGAGACGGAAGCGGAGACCCGAGCGTTCGTAGATGCTCATCGAGCACTCGGCCATCCCGTCGACCTCATCGGCAAAGAGGAGATCCTTGCTCGTGAGCCGGGATTGCGGACGGCCCCGGTGGTGGCAGCGTACGCACCCGATGACGGCGGCGTTGACCCGGTTGCATTCGCTCGATCGCTCCTGCGAAGTGCCGAAGCATACGGTGCCACAGTGTATTCCGATGTCAGTGTGCTCTCGATGCTCGCGGAGGGCATGAGAGTGTGCGGTGTAATGACTGCCGACGGTCCCGTCTACGGATCGACCACCGTGCTCGCTGCAGGTACCGCGATCCCCGAGCTCGCGGCGTCGGCGGGAGTCGACGTCAAGGTCGACGCCTCGCCATGTTGCCTAATCAGATTCTCGACTCCCCGCACACTGGTGAACGGAATACTCTCCACTCCGGATTTCGAGATCCGGCAATTGGATGACACGACACTGATTGCGGCTGAGGATGTTCCGGCCGGGTTCTCCGGAGATGCTCGCGAGCTGGCCGAGCCGACGCTGCAGGCAGTCCGCAGTCAGCTCGTTGACGGTGACCACGTGGAACTGATCGAGGCGGTAATCGCTGACCGTCCCATTCCGCGTGGTGGCCGCCCACTGCTGGGCTTCGCCGAAGGCGTGTCGGGGCTCTATCTGGCCGCGGCGCATCCGGCGATCATTCTGGCCGGAGCAATTGGGGCCCACGTGGCCGGGGACTTCGCCCGAGCGTCAAGCCGGGACTGTTAGACGACATGCCGGGAGCCTGATTCGACAAGGTCGAGCCGATATTGCCGTCCCTAGTTCTCTCTAGGACACGCGCTAGAGAGCGGGATATTCGTCTACTCTGCTTGTACCGTCGATGGGCATGGACCCCGTGCGCAATCCGTATGCCCCCGGTGCCGGTCAACGCCCGCCGGAACTCGCCGGGCGCGACAAGCAGATCGATGCTTTCGACGTCGTGCTCGAGCGGATCGCACGTGGCCGCCCGGAACGAAGTGTTGTCCTCACCGGATTGCGTGGCGTCGGCAAGACCGTCCTGCTCAATCAGTTGCGTTCGGCCGCGATCTCCCGCAGCTGGGGGACCGGAAAGATCGAGGCGCGCCCCGACCAGGATTTACGACGCCCACTCTCGTCGGCGCTGCACATGGCAGTCCGCGAGATCGCGGTCTCCCATCGCGATCCGGAGCGGGTCGAGCAGTTCCTCGGAGTCCTCAAATCGTTTGCCCTACGCTCCACCGCGGACAAGGGAATGCGCGAGCGTTGGCAGCCAGGCATCGACGCACCCGCGATCAAAGGTCGGGCAGACAGCGGCGACATCGAGATCGACCTGGTCGAGTTGCTGCTCGACGCGTCGTCGCTGGCCAGGGATGTCGGCGTCGGGATCGCAATCTTCATCGACGAGATGCAGGACCTCGGTGCCGCGGATGTCTCGGCGATCTGCGGGGCCTGCCACGAGTTGAGTCAGGACGCGGCACCGTTGATCGTCGTCGGGGCGGGGCTTCCGCATCTGCCTGCCGTGCTGTCGGCGTCGAAAAGCTACTCGGAGCGCCTGTTCAGCTACCACCGGATCGACCGGCTCGAGCGTGAAGCTGCAGATCAGGCCCTGATTGCACCTGCCGAGCGTGAGGACGTCGAGTTCACCGAATCCGCGCTCGACGCTCTATACGAAGCGGCCGACGGGTATCCGTACTTCGTCCAGGCCTACGGAAAAGCCACGTGGGATGTGGCGGCCTCGAGTCCGATCACGGCAGAAGACGTGCGCGTCGGCGCACCAACCGCGGAGGAAGAACTCGCTGTCGGTTTCTTCGGATCACGGTACGAGCGAGCAACGCCCGCGGAGCGCGAGTACATGCGAGCCATGGCCGATCTCGCCGGAGACGACGGACCTGTCGCGACCGCGAAGATCGCCGTCGAGCTCGGCCGTAAGCCGGCTTCGCTGTCGCCGGCACGGGACGGACTGATCAAGAAGGGCCTCATCTACTCGGCCGAACGGGGGTCCATCGGATTCACAGTCCCGCACTTCGGCCGATACCTGCGCGGACAAGCGGAGTGAACGCCCTCGAAACCGCGTGGGATCGGGTGGCGGCCGTCAGCCCCAATCCGCCGGCGTGGGTAGTTCAGTTGGCCGCGTTGATTGCCGTGATCATCGTTCTCGAGCCGCACCTGTGGCGGATCGCACGCAACGTCGTCACCATCGCACACGAGGGTGCTCATCTGATCGTCGCAGTCCTGGTCGGTCGACGGTTGAAAGGCCTTCGCCTGCATTCGGATACGTCGGGTGTTGCGATTTCGTCCGGCAAGCCGACCGGCTTCGGCGTCATCCTGATGACGTTCGCGGGGTACGTCGGGCCGTCGATTCTCGGCCTCGGTGCGGCCGGTCTGTTGGGTGCGCAGCGTGCGGTCTCGGTGCTGTGGATCGGTGTGTTCGTGATCGCGGTCATGATGGTCCTGATCCGAAACCTCTACGGAATCTTCTCACTTGCCGTGGTGGGAGCAGTGTTGTTCGGGCTCGTCTGGTGGGGGACCCAGGAGCAGCAAGTGGCCGCAGCGTACTTCCTGACGCTCTTCCTCCTCTTTGCCGGACCACGCCCCGTCGTGGAACTTCAACGGCAGCGGATGCGACGAGGTGGGGCACCGGACTCGGACGCAGACCAATTGGCCAGGCTCTCACCGATACCCGCGATCGTCTGGGTCGGTTTGTTCCTGCTCGTGAACGTCGCGGTGCTGGTGCTCGGCGGATGGTGGATCCTGCGTCCGGTGGGTGGCTGATCGCCTTGATCCGTTGTCCCGTCAGGACAACGGATCAATGATTCTTGATGCTCCGCGGACGTAGTCATCGCGGTAAGGCGCTCATATCGTGGAAGGCGACGAGTGGTCGTGTCGGGACTTCCCTCGGCCACATCCGCAGCGACGAAGACCGTCGACGATGACAAGGATTCGTTTTGGACGACAAGAACTTCCGCGGACGAACCGCGATTATGTCCGGGGGAAGCCGTGGTATCGGACTTGCCATCGCCCGTGCGCTAGCGCGTCGCGGCGGAAACATCGTGTTGCTCGCCAAGACCGATACGCCAGATCCCAGGCTGCCCGGGACAATCCACACCGCTGTCGACGAGTTGAACGAACTCGAGGGGCATGCCGTTCCCATAGTTGGTGACGTGAGGAACGACGACGACATCGCGCGGGCCGTGGCAACCGCGGTAGAGCACTTCGGAGGCATCGACATCGTGGTCAACAATGCGAGCGTCCTCGACATCTCGAAAAGCGCAGACCTATCGATGAAGCGATTCGATCTGATGCAGCAGGTCAACGTCCGTGGCACCTTCGCGCTCACCCGCGCGTGCCTTCCGCAGCTTCGGGTTTCGGCCAACGCGCACGTATTGACGCTGTCGCCGCCGCTCAACTTTTCGCCGCACTGGTTGGGCGCTCATCCGGGCTACATGCTGGCCAAGTACGGAATGACATTGGCGGCCTTGGGTATCGCCGCGGAGTATTCAGGTACACCGATTTCGAGCAATTGCTTGTGGCCGGAGACCATGATCGCCACTGCCGCTGTCGGAAATCTGCTCGGGGGAGACGACAGTATCGATCACTCGCGTTCACCCGAGATCATGGCCGATGCGGCGATCGAGATTCTCGGGCGTCCAGCCGGCACGGATACCGGTCGCACAGTGCTCGACGTCGAGATCTTGCGTGAGGCGGGGATCTCGGATTTCTCGCAGTACGGCGGTCAGTCACCGTTGGCGATCGACATCTTCGTCGATACTCCAGCCCCCTGATCTCGGACGATCTACAGGTATCTAGCTAAATCGCTAGATACCTGTAGATGTTCCTCACGCCACCTCGTGCTCGCCGCCGGGGGCCACTTTCTGAAGACCGCGATATGCGTCGCTGGCACTTTGTCGGCCACCGATGACGGCCTCGACCTCCGCGGCAATCGGCATGTCGACGCCGTATTCGCGGGCCAGATCCATGACGGTGGGGGCGGTCTTGACGCCCTCGGCGACCTGGCCGAGTTTGGCGACTGCCTCCTCGACGGTCAGGCCCTGTGCCAGAGCCTCACCGACGCGACGGTTCCGAGAAGTCGGAGCCATGCAGGTGGCAATCAGATCGCCGACGCCCGTCAGGCCGGCAAAGGTGCGCGGGTTGGCGCCCATCGCTTCGCCGAGTCGGGTCATTTCGGCGAGGCCGCGAGCGAGCACCATCGCGCGGGTGTTGTCACCGACTCCCAAACCGTCGGCCATACCCGAGGCGATGGCAACGATGTTCTTGAGGATTCCGCCGAGTTCGCAGCCGAGCACGTCGGTGTTGCGGTAAACCCGGAAGACGGACGACGCGAACAGCGGTTGCAGCGCGGCGGCGACGCGGTCGTCCTGGGTAGCCACGACCGATGCCGCCGCCATGCCGTCGACGATCTCTTTGGCGATGTTGGGGCCCGCGAGTAGTCCGACGGGATGGCCGGGCAGGCACTCGGCGATCACTTCGGTAGGACGCTGCCGGGTGCCGGGCTCGAGGCCCTTGGACAGTGACAGCACCGGGACCCACGCCCGAACTTCGTTGGCGATCTCGGCGAGCGTGGAGCGAACGGCGTGCGACGGCACCCCGCACACGAGTACGTCCGCTTCGCGAGCGGCTTCGACCAGATCCGAGGTTGCCTTGAGCCCCTTGGGAAGTTTGCGCTCACCAAGGTATTTGGAGTTGGTCCGTTGCGAATTGATCTCGTCGGCCGCTTCGGAATTGCGTGCCCACAACAGGGTTGGGGTGTTGCGGGCAGCGAGGCCGGCCACCGTGGTTCCCCACGATCCGGCGCCGAGGACGACGACGCGTACCGGGCGGGCCATCAGAGTGCGCTGTTCTGGGTAGCGAGTGCTGTCATGGCGCCCAGCGTTCCACTCGCGGAGCAGTTGCGGGCCAATTCCGCCGAGTCTGTGGCTCGACTTACAGATGAGGCGGCGGTTCGGGGCTTTCGCGCATTGTTTCGACCGCTTCTGCGGATTCTGCGACGATCGAGCGCATCGCGGTTTCTGCAGCGTCGGCGTCGCCGGACTGTATGGCTGACGCGACCACTCCGTGCAGGTGAATCGCTTCGGGGTCGGCCTCGTGGGGCATCAACGAGTGGCGGGTGCGGCCTTCGAGTATCTCGACGACGATCTGCGACATCGCCCGCAGCATCGGGTTGCCGGAAGCGGCGAGCAGTGTGCGGTGAAAGTCGGAATCATGGCCGAGATATGCGTCGGTATCGGCAGCGCGCGAGGTAGCTGACATGCCTATGACGGCTGCAGTGAGTGCGCCGCACTGCTCGGGTGTGGCGCGAGTTGCGGCCAGTCGCGCAGCCAGAGGTTCGATGCCGGAACGGAGTTCACTGAGGATCGAAAGCTGCTCGAACCGATCAGGACCGGCCAGTTGCCAGCGGATGACATTGGGGTCGAGCGAGTTCCAGTGCTCGGAGCCGAGGATGGTGATTCCGACGCGTCGACGAACCGAGGCCAGTCCGAGTGATTCGAGAACGCGGACAACTTCACGGATGACGGTTCGCGACACGTCGTAGCGCGTTGCCACCTCGTCGGCAGAGATCGTCGTACCCGGAGCGAGCACACCACCGACTATGTCTTGGCCGAGCTGTTCCAGCATCGAGTCGTGTAACTGCTGAAACGGGACAGAAGGCATACGTAGATCGTCCCATGCGTGTGGAGTAAGCCCGGTGGAAGCCGGATAAATACTACAAATTAGTGTCTGCTCTTGAAATTGTAGGTTAATTAAGGAACAGTGACCTCAATCACTCATCGGACTGGGAGTCCCTATGAACACCACAGCATTGCTGGCGGCCGAGGTCGTCCCCGCTGGTAGCGACGCACGATTGATCATCGCTGCAGTCGCCGGCGTCGCGGTCATCATCGCGCTGATCACCTGGCTGGACCTGCACCCCTTCCTTGCGCTGTCCATCGGCGCGGTGGGCGTCGGTCTGGCGGCCGGCCTCGGATCGGCCGAGTCGGTCGCGGCGTTCGCCACCGGCTTCGGGTCGACCATGGGAAGCGTCGGAATCCTGATCGGTTTCGGCGCGATGTTCGGCAAGCTCCTCGCCGATTCCGGCGGTGCCGACCGAGTGGTCGACACGCTGGTGGGCCGATCCAGCACCAAGGCGCTTCCGTGGACCATGGCTCTGGTCGGCGCGGTGATCGGTCTGCCGATGTTCTTCGAAATCGGTCTCGTCCTGTTGATGCCGGTCATCATCCTCGTCGCGCGGCGTTCCGGCCTGTCCCTGATGCGCATCGCGATCCCCACCCTCGCCGGCCTCTCGGCCATGCACGGTTTGGTTCCGCCGCACCCCGGGCCACTGGTTGCGGTCTCGGCCTTGAACGCCAACCTCGGCCTCACCCTCGCGCTCGGTGTTCTCGTAGCGATCCCCACGGTTGTTCTCGCCGGACCGGTTTTCAGTAAGTACGCAGCACGGTGGGTCGACGTGAAGGTCCCGGATCTTTTTGTCACAGGCGAAGATCGAGGCGAGGAAGAGAAGAAGCAGCGTCCCTCGTTCGCGGCTACTCTCGCAGCGATCCTCCTCCCGGTTGTTCTCATGCTGGGCAAGGCATTTGCCGACGTGATCGCTCCTGATTCCGAGGCACTCCCCAAGTCGGTCCTCGACTTCCTCGGAACACCCGTTGTCGCTCTGGGTCTCGCGGTTCTGGTCGGAATGGTGCTTCTGGGGCGCGGCGGCGGTATGGACCGCAAGGCCATCTCGAAGTCACTCGAAAGCTCCCTGCCTCCCATCGCAGGCATTTTGTTGATAGTCGGCGCCGGTGGCGGATTCAAGCAGGTCCTCATCGATACCGGTATCGCCGGAGTGATCGCCGACGCGATCAAGGGCAGCAGCCTTCCCGTGTTGTTCCTGGCCTGGCTGGTGGCGGTATTGATCCGCGTCGCAACAGGTTCGGCAACGGTGGCAACGGTGACGGCGTCGGGCATACTCGCTCCGGTCGCGGCCGACCTCTCGTCCGCACATGTCTCGCTGATGGTCTTGGCGATCGGCGCAGGCTCGCTCTTCCTCTCACACGTCAACGACGCTGGATTCTGGTTGGTGAAGGAGTATCTGGGCGTCAGCGTGGTACAGAACCTCAAGACCTGGACCGTGATGGAATGCATCATCTCGGTATCGGGCCTGGCCGGAGTGCTCGTGTTGAGCGCATTCATCTAGGTAGGCGAGCACATGAACAGCGAAGCGGCACAGCAGAAGCAGTATCCCGTGCTCGTCCTGATGGGTGTCTCGGGTTCGGGAAAGTCGACGGTCGGCGGCATGCTCGCAGGAGCGATGGGCTGGGACCTTCAAGAGGGCGACGATCTCCACCCGCAGGCGAACATCGACAAGATGGCGACCGGGCACCCGTTGAACGACGAAGATCGCTGGCCCTGGCTCGACAAGATCGCCGTCTGGATCAAGGGTCACACCGACGCCGGTCAGCCGGGAATCGTCACGTGTTCGGCACTCAAGCGGAGCTACCGCGACGTCCTTCGCGGTGAGCACGTCGTGTTCGTGCACCTCGCCGGTTCGCGGGATCAGATCGGTCAGCGGTTGACCGCTCGCCTCGATCACTACATGCCCGCTTCGCTCCTCGATTCCCAGATCTCGACGCTCGAGGCCGTCGATCCGGATGAGCAGGCCATCGTCGTCGACGTGGGTGGAAGTCCCGCCAAGATCGCGGAGGAGATCCTGCGACGGGTGGAGACCTTCGAGTACTGAGCGGGCCAGGCGTGTAGTCACCCGCTGTTCGGGTTACGGTGCTCGGGTGACTGCTGCTGAAGAAGGCCACGACGTCGATCAATTGCGTGTCGATGCCCAAGCGCGTCTGGAAGTCGCGGTGGGTGAAGGGCGTTTGACCCTTGAGGAGTACTCGGACAAGGCAGCAGTGGTGTGGTCGCCCACCGCGGATCGGGGGCACCTCGAGCAGATCGTGCCGTTCAGTGCGGCACCACCCGCTGTGATGTCGCCGCCGCAAACAACGATCGTCGGTGTCTTCGGTGACACGAAGCGCTCCGGCCGTTGGTCTTTGGCGAAAAAGACACTCGCCCTGCTGTTGTTCGGGGACGTCAAGTTCGATCTGCGGTCGGCAACCATCACAGCGTCCTCCTCGACGATCACCATCGTGTCGATCTTCGGGGACACGAGGCTGCGAGTTCCGGAGGGGGTTTCAGTCGAGTTGGGTGGCTTCGACCTTTTCGGAGATCGGGAATTCGACGGGGGTCGACAGGATCCCGGCCCAGGTGCACCGGTTATTCGTGTTGTCTCGTATTCGTTGTTCGGTGATCTCACAGTGCGCACCGGCTAGCTCGGACGCCGTAAACCGTGACGGACTTCAACTTCCACAGCGTCTGGACGCTCCCGGCCTCTGCCGACTGTGTCTACGACGTTCTCGCGGACGCCGAGAGGTATTCACAGTGGTGGCCTCAGATACGCCGAGTCCGGACGACCGATGAGCATTCGGGCTCCATGGCCATCCGCAGCGCCGTCCCTCTGACGTTGCTGGTTTTCGGGCGACGCGAGGTCGAAGACCCCATTGCGCGCTACCTGAAAGTGCATCTCTCCGGAGCAATGATCGGCTGGAGTAGCTGGGCGGTGCGCCCCGCTGGATCTGGTTGCGTCGCCGACTTTCGGCAACAAGTAGCGGTGTCCGGAGCACTCGGCCTGGCCTCGAAGATCGCGAAGCCGCTGTTCGAGTGGAATCATGAAGCGATGATGTGTGGAGGGCACCGCGGACTGTCCGCGTATCTCTCCCGGCCGTGATCGCGAGCAGAACTTGCACACGCTCGAGCAATTGAGCCCTACCCGTCGTGTCATTTCGACGCAGCGTCAGTTATCGTTCACAACAGCAGCCGACAAGTATGTGTAACTCAAATGCACAAAACGGCTTGACCTGGGAGGACGCTATGCGGACGCGAGATTCGACGGTATGGCATTGGAACGTGAGTCCGCGAGCGCGGGTTATCTTTTGCCTGACCAGGACGTTCGTGAAGCCGATGTTCACCCTCTGGCCGACCACCGAACGCGGTATCCGCCAACTCGAGCGACTCGACGCGATGGCGGACAAGCTGCCGAAGCCGAAGAACCTCGACATCGAGCCTTTCACGCTGGGCGGTGTGCCCAGCGAGAAGGTGAAGCATCCGCGCAAAGCGCAGGGCGAGTTGGCCGGCGCCACGATCCTGTACTTCCACGGCGGTGGTTTCGTCTTCTGCGGTCTGGCAACGCACCGGGCACTGTGCGGCCTGCTGTCGGCGAAGGCCGGCGTACCGGTGATCTCCGTGCGATACCGCCAGCTGCCGGAAGGTTCCATCGGCACCTCCGTCAAGGACGCAATGGCCGCGTACGCCGCGTTGCTCGAGTCAGCGGAAGACCCGAACAAGATTGTGGTTGCCGGTGATTCGGCGGGCGGATACCTGGCCATGAAGGTCGCCGAAATTGCCGCACTACGCGGAATCACGAGGCCCGCAGCCGTGATCGGCTACTCGCCACTTCTCAACGTGAACCTCGAGGACCACGATCCCGATTTCATGAAACGCGATGCCTACCTACCGATGTCACAGGTGGAAAAGCTCAAGGACCGGTGGCTCGAAGGTCCGGACGAAATAGTCGGTGCAGAGTCTCCGATCAATGCCGATGCCAGTCTGATTCCGCCGTCGTTCCTGGTGTCTGCCGAATACGAATTGATGCGTCCGGACGTCGAGATCATGACCGAGAACCTGATCAAGGCAGGACAAGCCGTCGAAACGCACATCTGGAGTGGGCAGATCCATGCTTTCCCGGTGATCGGCAAAGCTCTTCGAGAGGGGAAGGCGATCGTCGATCTCACAGTTAAGTTCCTCGAACGAACGATGGCCTCGCAGAACCAGATCAGCGCCTGACGCTGTTTCAGCCGATCGACGTGAGGGTCGCGTAGTCGTCGTTGTCGAGAACGCCGTCGACGACTGCGCGAACTTCCGAGGCATGCAACGTGATCGAACCGCCGTGGTTGTCGAGGAACGCTGTGTCTGCGGCGTCTCGGCCGGTCGAGATGCGCACAAGATTGCTGCGCGGCGCCAATTGCGTTGCATCGACCACGCGCCACACGTTGTCGATATCGGCTTCGACTACGGCGTGAAAATCCATCGGATCGCAACCCGGCGCGTAGACAGCCACCAGTCGAGCGGGAATCCCCACGGCGCGTAGAAGTGAGATGGTCAGGTGCGAGTAGTCGCGGCACACTCCAGCGCCCGCGAGCAAGGTGTCGACCGCACTGTCGGTGCCGCGACTGGTGCCGGGAACATAACTCAAATGTGTACTCACCCAGCGAGTGACTTCGAGAAGGAGTTCGGCCGGGGGAGTGGCGAGATCGAATTGCCCGGCGACAAAACCGAAGAACTTGTCCGCCTCGGCATACCGACTGGGGCGCAGATACTTCGACACGTCGTAGTCGCTGACCGACGCCGGTGCTGCCCGGCCGATGACGGTCGCGTCGTAGCTGACGATCAGTTTGCCTGGGGCACAGTCGAGTAGGTGGATTCGGGTACCGTGTTCGGCGGTGATCTCGCGGGGTTCGAGCGGATTGCCGTCATGGACGAACGACATCGTTTCCAGCAGTTCGACACCCGGCGCGCGCGTCACCGCGATCTTGAACTCCAGGTTGGTCGCCTCGTCGATCTCGATGTCGAGCAGGGCGGCGACGGTACGTTTCATCGGATCATCTTTACACCGAATATGGACACCCACCACCTGGGAGGATTGCGGCGTGCGATCAGGCTTCGGGATAGTCGACGTCGACACCGCTGCTGAGGTCGCTGCACTCCACCAACTCGACCCCGTGTTCGCGTAGGTAGGTATTGGCGCCCCCGTCCCCGGTGAGAGACTCCGCGAGCATCGGCCAATGGTCGCGTCCGATCAGGACGGGATGGCCGGGTCTACCGTGAAAAACGGCTCTTCGCAGTATATTTCGTGCAAGAGTTCCCTCGCCTACGATCCGCGTCACGGTATCAGCATTGAGATCCGGGACGTCGACCAGGGAGATCGCTGCCGCACCGGCGTCGTCGATTCGCATGGCGGCCTCGAGTCCGCAGCGCAGTGACGCGCTCATTCCGTGTTGCCAATCCGATATCACCACAATGACATCGGTGGTGGGCAGTAGTTCGAGGGCGTCTTCTGCCTGCGCGCCGAGAACCACGATGACCGGTGAGAGTCCGGCGGACTGCAGCGTCGTCACCCCGTGGCGAAGCCAAGACTGACCGTCGGCGTTTGTGACGAGCGCTTTGGGTTTACCCATGCGGGATCCGGCCCCGGCAGCCAGCAGGATCCCGCACGTCGACATGACTATGCTCCGGTGACCCGCGGACGCAGCCACTCGATCAGATCGTTCAGAACTTCTTCCTGCTCAGGCTCGTTGAAGATCTCGTGATACAAACCGTCGTACACCTTCAAGGTGACGTCCGAAGAGCCGGCCAGATCTGCGACGAGCTTGCTGCCGGCGGGGTCCGTCAAACGGTCGTCCGAACCGTGTTGAAGTAGTACGGGAATGGTGAGCGAAGGCAGGCGCGCCGGGAAGCCTTCCGCGGCGGTGATCATGCCGCGCGCGATTCCGGCGGGAACCTTGCCGTGGTGAACCAGCGGGTCGGCGTTGTACTTGTCGACGACCTTCTGATCACGCGATACGGCAGCCGCTTCCAGGTTCTCGACGGGCACGTCGGGGAGGTATTTGCCGACGATCTTGCCCAATTGCATCACGATCTTCGGCGTGCCGGTTGCGATGATCACAGCAGGTCCGGAAAGCGCGAGCGCCTTCAGGTCGGCCTGATGATCGAGGGCGTAGGAAAGCGCGATCGCGCCGCCCATGCTGTGTCCGAGCAGGAATTTGTCCTTGCCGGGGTGTGCTGCGGTCACGATCGAGAACAAGGTGTGGACGTCGTCGGTGAAGTCGGAGAATTCCTTCAGGTGGACGCGCTTGCCGCCGGACCGACCGTGCCCGCGGTGGTCGGGTGCGTACACGATGAGACCGAGTTCCCCGAGTCGCGCGGCTACGTGGTCGTAGCGCCTCGCGTGTTCGCCGAGACCGTGGCAGAGGACAAGAACCCCGGTGGGTTCGCGGTCCGGAGTCCACACGTCGTAGACGATCTTGGTGCCGGCTACCCCGGTGAACGACGACTCTTCGTGCTGCATTGTTGCGCCCTCTCTGCGACCGGTTCCGGTACGCGGATTCTCACATGCTATTCGCCCCTTGCGCAGGGCGCGGGTGTTCAGGGGTGAGGTCGTCGAGGAAACTTCGACACTTGTTTGTTACGGCTGGTTACATTAACTTGGGGGCGTGACCGGACAAACTGTTGATCGTTCCCGCACTGCCTCCGCCACCCACTCGCGCCGGTTGTGGCGACCGGCGGTTCGGGCCTTGCTGGACGGCGCGCTTCCGCTGATCGACAAGCGGATGGCCGAATCGGTATGCCCGTTCGATCGACCGGAGATGATGCGCCCGCATCTTGCTTCGCGGAAATTTGCCTGGACGCACTACGGGTTCTTTGTTCCCGAGTTGCCAGGGCCTCTCCGTTACCTCAACACCATGACGTTGATCGGTGCAACCGGGACGGTGGTGTTCGACAACGACTATCTCGCTGCACCCGACGCGCGTAACACCGCAACCGTGCTGAGTTCCACCGCAGCGCCGGGGCATCACTTCTATCGGGCCTACGACGCTGCCGATGAGTGTGCGTTCGAAGAAGATGGTTCGCGAATCGCCTTCGGTGACAACCTGATCATCGAGAACAACTATCCGAACTTCCGTGTCAACGGGCGATACGACTCATTCGACGTCGATCTCGAGATCGTGGCAACAGATCAAGCGTCGTGGTTCGTGCGCAATCCGGTCTACGACCACGTCAGTCTCCTGGCGCAGTGTTCGGGGACGATCTCGAGTCCAATTGGACCGGTGAGCATTTCGGCTCCGTGCACCGTTGAATACGCGCGGTGCATGACACCACAATCTTTGACTCGCCGCGCGCTTCCCGAGTCGTGGAAGCTCCCGGCCGACTTCTTCACCTACCAGATCGTTCAACTGGACGACCGGTATCAGTTGTTGCTCACCGATGTTCGAGCGTCTGGGGTTACGGCGTGCAAGCTCGCCTACATTCGGACTGTTGACGGTAGTGCGAAGGTCTTCGACGACGTCGAGTTCGACGTGCTCGAGTACGCCGACAACCTGCACATCGACCCACAGGGTCGCGAGATGCGTGTGCCGCGCGTACTGCGTTGGCAGGTAAGCGATTACGGTAGGACGGTCGTGGAGTTCGAGGCGGAGATCGACTCGGAGTGGCGCTACGGTCACGGCAAGGGATACGTCGGTGCATACACCTACCGGGGAAGCTTCGACGGTGCGTCGATCAACGGTACCGGTTACATCGAATGGGTGGACTGCGAAGTGTAAGGCCCCTACTGTGTATCGGTGCCTTTCGTAGACCCCACCGCGCTGACGATTCGTCCGCAGAAGATCCTTGTCGCGGGGACCTCCGGTGCCGGAAAGACGACTCTCGCCGGTCGAATCGGGCGGCTTCTCGAGATCGAACACACTGAGCTGGACTCTCTCTTCCACGGGCCCGACTGGATTCCGCTCGAGAGTTTCGAAACCGAAGTACGACGCTTTTCCAGTGAGCCGGCTTGGGTGACCGAGTGGCAGTACGGTGCGGTGCGCGAGCTTCTGGCCGAGCGCGCGGACCTGATGCTGTGGTTGGATTTGCCTCGGCGGACGGTGATGCGTCAGGTGATAACACGAACCGTGCGTCGGCGATTGCAGCGAGAGGTGTTGTGGAACCGCAACATGGAGCCGCCACTGCACACCATTCTGTTCGATCCGGATCATGTGGTGCGCTGGGCCTGGCGAAACGACGGACGCAACGCGGAGCGAATGGTCGCGGTCCTTGTCGATGTGCCGTCGTTGCCGATAGTTCGGCTGCGCAGACGAGAAGAGATCGAGGCTGTGCTCGAAGTCCTCGGCCGTCTGCCCTCAGATCGTCTGAGCTAGGCGAAATCCCAGGTCGTCGATAGCAAACGTCGGGTGGCTTCGCCTCCTTACGGTAGCGCCGCAACCGCGTGCACTTTCGGCCCAACTGCCGCCGCGGAAGATCCGGTACGTGCCGTACACCTCGGGGTCGTAGAGATCCCAGCACCATTCCCAGACATTGCCGATCATGTCGAACAAGCCCCAATTGTTGGGTGCCTTCATTCCGACTTCATGTGCTCGTCCCTCTGAATTGTCGCTGTACCAGGCAATCTCGTCGATTTCGCCGTAGCGGTAGCCGGAGGTGCCGGCTTTGCATGCGTACTGCCACTCGGCCTCGGTGGCGAGTCGGTAGCCAGTTGCGCCCCGATCCCACTGCGGAGAATCGGTGTCGACGTGTTGATATGCGGGTGTCAGACCGTCCGCGACTGACAGTGAGTTGCAGGTTGCGATGACGTCATTCCACGAAAGATCGACCGCGGGTTTGTTCGAATCGTCCGACGAATCACCGTGTAGCAGTGCCCTGGTGGTGAGATGGCGAGCGAGGCGGAATGATTCGACTTTCGAGGTCCACGCAGTGCCTTTGCGATCGTCTCTGAGATGCACCTCACCGGCAGGGATCTCGATCATCAACTCCGCTGCTCCGGTCATTCGTTCATCATCGCAGAGGTTGTCGCTCACCCGGGGAGGCGCTCGAACGCTGCTTGCGGATCAAGGCCGGTACGCATGCGCCATGCGGTCAGCGCAAGCCCGAGGCAGACCACCTGTGCCGGATCGTCAAGGGAAACACCCATCAGCTTCTCGATACGCGTGAGCCGTGCGTAAAGCGACTGACGCCGAATGCCGAGGAAATCCGCGGTTCTCGCCTTGCCGCCCCGATGTGCGAGGTACGCGTCGAGTGTTCGGACGAGATCGGCGGAATGTGCTGTGTCGTATGCGATCAGCGAACCGAGTTGCTCCGTTACGAACAAGGACAGCGAAGCGGGTGTCGTTCCGGCGGCGAGCAGTCGCTGGACGCCGACGTCCCTCGCGAGGATCACTCCGGTCCGGGTGCCGAAGCGCCGTGCGATCTGGACGACTTCGCGAGCTTGCGCGACCGCCGCCCCGACGCCCGATAGATCCTCGACCGGCGTCGCCACTCCGAGCGTGCGTACCGCGGAACCGCCCGGCCCGTGGCGTAGCAGCTCGTCGGCTTCGGTAAACGCAGTCCGCACTCGAGCGGGGGATGCGGACGCCCACCCATGCGCGAGCACGATGACGTGATTGGCCGCAGTCCCGACAACACAGGAGCCGAGCACGGCCCGCACGGCGTCGCGTACTTGGTCAGCGAGCTCTCGTACCGGCGTTTGCCGATCGACGTCGACAGCGGCGACGAGGACATGGTGCCCCTCCGATAACGGCGTCCACCCGGTCGCTGTCAGTCGCTCGGACAAGTCGCCGTGCGATGTGAGCACACCGCCCACCACGTCGGTGATCACCGATTGGGCGAGTGACTGTCTTGGGCCGAGATCGCCGTGACGGCCGAGTTCCAGAGCCACCGCGACGGCGGCGCAGTTTGCGACGGCGGTTCGGCGTGTGGTTGCGGGCCCGCACAGGACAAGTCGACCGAGTGAGTTCGTCGGACCGCGTACGTCGTGGATCGTCCGTTCGGTCTCGGATCGCTCTGCGCCGGTTGTGCTGCGCTCGACGGTTCTGCCATCCGCGTCGAGGAGATCGACGGCGCACCCCGCGAGTCGTGACACCTTGTCGAGCAGCGCGGTCATGCCCTGGCCTGCCACCACGAGACTCAGAAGTTCTTGCCAGACAGGCTCGCCCGCTTGCGCCGAACCGAGAGTGCGGCGGAGCATCAGGTCGTGAAAGTCTTCGACCATCCGCTCGAATGGCACTACCGCGTGCAGGGCCAAGAATGCGAGCCCGCGTCGGCGTGAAGCTTCGACGAGTTCGGGAGGGGCCGTGAGGAACGAGCGCCCGACTTCCATCGCGAGTGCGACGCATCCCGCGTCTGCCAATTGGTCGATGTAGGCGGTGAGCTGCTCGGGAGACCGTCCGTGGAGACCGAGACCCGTGGTCAGAAGGACCTCACCTCCGGACAGCAGCCCACCCATCTCGTATACCTCGGAAGAATGGACCCAGCGGACCACCGCGGTATCGACGTCGCCCGCGAGCACCTCGATTGCGGCGGCCTTGAACGAGGGCATCGCAAGAACTTGTCGCAGAGTCGGGAGCATTTCTATATCGTCCGCCGAGGGGGCACTTCGTCATAGAGCTAGTTCTGCCGAACTGACAGGTTGTCCCTTGTCGGGCTGTTACCACCGTGGTCGGATTGTGACACGAGCCACAATCGACGATTTTGGTCAGACTCCAGGAGCGCACATGAATCACCCGGCAGACACCGATGAGTATTTCCTAGGGCTAGCGATCGAACAGGCGAAGATCGGTTGGGAGGAGGGCGGCGTGCCGATCGGCGCGGCACTGATTCATCGCGGCGAGGTGCTTGCAGTCGGCCGCAACCGTCGGGTCCAGATGAACAGCGCCATCCGTCACGGCGAGACCGACTGCATCGAGCGAGCCGGTCGGCTCCCAGCCTCGGTGTATCGCGAGTGCGTCCTCTACACGACTTTGTCGCCGTGCTTCATGTGCGCCGGAACTGCTCGCCTCTACGAGATCCCTCGAATCGTAGTCGGCGAGAATCGATCCTTCGAGGCGTCGGAAGAATGGTTGCGTAGCAGCGGAATTCAGATCGACGTCGTCGACGACGCGGAGTGTGTGGCACTGATGGACCGCATGCTGGCCGAGCGCCCGAGCCTGTGGCTCGAAGACATCGGCGAAGTTGTATGAGCAGCGCCGTCGAACGTGCGACGGTCGCAGGCGATTCGGAGAGCGCAGGCCACCCGATCGATCCAGACTACCCCGTTACTCCGGTTCCGCTTCATGCACGAAAGCCGTTCTTCTCGCTCGCGGTGGTGTTGTTGGGGTTCACCATCTTCACGCCGACGATGTTGGCCGGAGCAGCGCTCGGTACCGCGTTCTCGTTCTGGAAACTGATGGTGGTAATCGCCGCCGGATCTGCCATCTTGGGGGTCTATGTCGCCATGATGGGATTCGTCGGAGCCCGAACCGGACTGACAACAGTTGTGATGGCGCGCTACAGTTTCGGCACTCGCGGGTCCAAGCTCGCTTCGATCCTGCTGGGCGGTACCCAGATCGGCTGGTACGGAGTCATCATCGGCACGATCGGCGATCTCACCGCGCAGGCATTGGGCTGGGATTCCTACCTCGCCAGGGCGTCGGTGATGATCGCGGCGAGCATCTTGATGTGCATCACCGCCTGCTACGGCTACCGCGGAATGTATTGGGTCTCGCTCGTCTCGACGCCCTTGATCCTGGCGTTGGCCTGCTGGGTCGTGTTCCGGTCCCTCGAAGAAGTTGGTGGATTCTCCGGCCTGGTCTCGGTTCAACCGCAGACGACCATGACGATCGCGCTCGCAATCACCACTGTGGTCGGCACGTTTGTATCGGCGGGAACGCAAGCGCCCAACTGGACCAGATTTGCTCGCTCCGGATCACAAGCGGTGTGGGCCTGCGTTATCGGGTTCCTCCTCGGAAACGGATTGATGATCCTGTTCGGCGCGATCGGAGCCATCACGTTCCACGAGGGTGACTTCGTGTTGATCCTCTACAACCTCGGGCTTGTCGGCTGGGGCCTGGTCTTGCTGTTCGGGAATCTCTGGAAGAGCAACGCCGACACTGCGTACGCCTTCGGGGTGGCCGGCGCCGAATTGTTCAGAAAGCCCCGCAAGACTCCGTTCGTCATCGGTGGGTGCGTGATCGGCACAGCACTCGCTCTGACCGGTGTGCACAACCATCTTGTCGACTACCTGAGCCTGCTCGGAACGTTCATCCCGCCGTTGGGTGGCGTGATCATTGCTGATTTCCTGTGCCGGTGGCGGCGCGGCATTCCCGGGGATTACATGCCGCGGCCGGTGCACTGGCGCAACCTCGCCGTTTATGCCGTCGCAGCGTTCCTCGCTTGGCTTTCCGGTGAGTTCGAGGTGGGAATCCCGCCGCTGATCGGCATCGTGGCAGCCATTGCTCTGACGATGTTCCTGCACAGGGTTTTTGGTAACGCATCGGCAAACCGGGAGGTCTCGACCTCCACCGTCTGAATCACGCTTCAGGCACGAGCGAGCCCCCGGCGGTATCGACCGCGCCGGGGGCTCGCGTAGTCGATGGAAAGGGCTACTGACTCCGTCCCAACAATCATCGCAACACAGGGAGGTAGGGCGCCTCGATACCCTGCTCTTCGAACGCAGTCAGTGCCGAGCGCGCAAACGCGCGCTGGACTGCCCATTGACGCCCAGGCTTGACCTGCGCCGTCACTCGAATGGTAATTGCCTCGGCAGTAACCGAATTGACTCCCAGCATCTCCGGCTTGTCGATCATGTCGGCCCTGATCGGTTCGGACTCCGCCGCCTCGAGGACAGCTCGCGTCGCCACCTCGCACGCTTTGTGCACGTTCGCGTTGTGGGCGATCGGGAGATCGAGAACTGCAGTGGCGTAACCCTGACTCATGTTGCCGACTCGCAGGATTTCGCCGTTGCGGCAATACCACAAGGTGCCGTTGACATCTCGAATCGTGGTGACACGCAGGCCCACTGTTTCGACGGTCCCGACCGCGTCGCCGAGATCGACGACGTCGCCGACACCGTACTGATCCTCGAGCAACATGAAGATGCCGGAGAGGAAGTCACGCACCAGGTTTTGTGCACCGAAACCGATGGCAAGACCGATAACGCCGGCGGATGCGATGAACGGCGCGACGTTGATCCCGAGGATGCCGAGGATCTGCAACACACACCAGACGAGGATGACGATGGACACCGTCGATTTGAGTACCGAACCGATGGTCCGGGCTCGCTGCGATCTGCGCTCGTTCACCTTGGCGTTCGGAGACTTGCGAGGCTTCGACATTCGATCAATCCCGCGGTGCAGTGCGAAGCGCAGAACGACTGCGAGCGCCACGTAGATCGCGATCTCGACGGGTCGGTGAATCAGCCAGTCTCGGTTGGTATCGGTCAGTTCCCATGCTTGTATTTCGGAAATCATCCCCATGCAGTCTACGGATTCCGGCCGATCCGGGCATCGGTGCAGGGCAGGCGGTCCAAAGCCGAACAGGCAGCTAGGCTTACGTCATGGCTGCGTTCACTGGCATACCCGTTGCTGCACTCGATTTCTACGAAGACCTAGAGGCCGACAACAGCAAGACCTGGTGGGCAGCGCACAAGGGGACATACGACGAGGTGGTTCGTCGTCCGATGGCGTCGTTGACCGCGGCGTTGGAGGACGAATTCGGCTCAGCCAAGCTCTTTCGGCCATATCGTGACGTTCGCTTCTCGAAGGACAAGATTCCGTACAAGACGCATCAGGGCGCGTTTGTCGGTCTCGCCGAGAGCTGTGGGTACTACGTGCAGATCGACGCAGCAGGGTTGATGGTGGCCGGCGGGTTCTATGCCAGCAGTTCGGAGACTATCGCGCGTTATCGTGTGGCTGTCGACGACGACGTTCGGGGACCAGAGCTCGAGAAGATCCTGGCCTCCGTCGAGAAGTCCGGATTCACGATCGGCGGCGACAAGCTCAAGACGGCACCTCGCGGGTTCACGGTGGACCACCCGCGAATCGAGTTGTTGCGACACAAGTCGCTGACGGCCGGTCGCAGTTATCCAAGCCCGTCGTGGCTGGACAGCGCCAGGACGTTGAAGGAAGTTCGCACGGCGTGGCGCGCGCTGACGCCTTTGGTCGAGTGGTCGGGGCAGGTGCTCGGACCGAACTGACCGTCCGACAGAAAAGTGTGACGTAGCCGTAGGAGAGTTCACCTCGAGTTCATCGAAACTCGAGACGCCTGGGGCTAGCGTGGTGTGTGTAACCGAAAGTTTCGGCCCCGCTTCGAGTCGCAGCGCCGCAGTTCGAAGCCATTCTCTCTCGATCGACATCGTGAACAACCCGTGTCAGTGGAGACCATCATGGCTATGTTTCTCGCTCTCGTCCTGATCATCTCGGTCCTCGGAATCGTCGGTACCTACCTCGCGTTCAGTGCGGTCTACTTCGTCGAGATGCGCAAACTCGACAAGTAAGGGGTTCGATTTGGCCTGATCCGACTATTTCTGGGCCGATCGCGACGACTCTCCCTGCGTACGCTGTTAGGGCATCCTTATCCGCTTGCAAACAGTGGATGATTCATTCTTCTGGAGGTTCGACACGCATGCCCGCTCAATCCACGCTCTTGCTTCCCGAGGGTTACTCCGACAACCGCCTCGTCTCGGACCTCACTCGTCGGCAATTCGGCTTCGGCGCCGGAATCGCCGGACTGGGCGCGTTCCTGGCGGCGTGCGGTGACAGTGGAAGCAGTCCGGGAGAAGCCGAAATGCGTTCTGTGACGACACCTCTCGGAACGTACGACATTCCCGTCAATCCGAAGAGGGTTGTCGCGGTCGACTCTCGGCTCGACCTGGAACCTGCTGTAGCGCTGGAACTTCCGCTCGTCGGCTACACGTACGCCCAAGCGACACCGTGGGTACCCATCGATTCGTCGGTACCGTTCCTGTCGGAGATCCCCAACCGCGAGCAGATCTTGGCGCTCGAACCTGACCTGATAGTGTGCCTGAACTACGAGAGCGAGTGGTGGCCGGTCGCCGAGATGTCCACCATCGCACCGGTTCTGACGACCGAGTTCACCGATGATTGGCGTACCAACCTCTCGCGACTGTCGGGCTGGCTCGGTCGAACAGCCACCCTCGATCGATTGACGCTCGACTACGACAATCTGATTTCCGGCATCCGTAGTCGTCATGCCGAGAAGATTGCGTCCAAGACAGTCGCCAGTGTCTCGTTCATGCCAGACACGAACACGCTGTACGTCACGAGCATCCGTACGTCCGAGAAGGGCGACAAGCCCAGCGACATGACGCTCGGCGACATCGGTGGCAAAACTGCGACCTCGGAGGGCCTCGATCCCGAGGGCGGCGTCAGCCTCGAAGGACTCGGTGTGCTGGCCGGCGTCGACGGCTTCATGATCACCGAAAACGAGGACAGTGCCGCGTACCAGGCATTGGTGGCGAGCAAGTTGTGGCAGCGACTCCCGGCAGTGCAGGCGGGCAACGTCACCAGTCTGGGTGGCTCCACGTTCTACGGTTCGATCTACACGATTTCGTACGTGGCACAGGGTTGGGATGCGCTCTACAACAAGATCAGCTGAAGCCTCTGCCGACTGGACCGATGAGTTTCGGTAGTGCGGGCGGTCTAATCAGGTAGGCATTGACCAGACCTGAGGAGATCGACGTGAGAACAGAGCAATCCCCAGAGGTAGTGCAATCCCGCGACGGTACGACCATCGCGTACGAACGCTCCGGTGCCGGACCAGCAGTAGTTCTGGTTGCCGGAGCGTTCTGCGATCGAGGATGGTTCGATTCTCTCGCTGGGGAGTTGGCGGCGGACTTCACGGTGTATTCGTACGACAGGCGCGGGCGCGGGGACAGCGGTGACAGCCACGCGTTCTCGATCGGCGACGAGGTGGAGGATTTGCGAGCAGTCGTCGCGGCCACCGGTGAAACACCGCTGATCTACGGATTGTCGTCGGGTGCGGCGCTGGCATTGGAAGCCGCTGCGCAGGCCGTTCCGATGCGTAAGCTCGCCGTCTACGAGGCGCCGTACATGGACGACGACCAGCAAGACGAAACCGTCCAAAGTGATCTGGAGCGGTTGATTGCGGCCGGCGACAGAGAAGGTGCTGTGATCCGTTTTCTGGACCTGACCGGCGCGTCTCCGGAGATGGTCGACGAGATCAAGCGCAGTACCGATTGGCCCGAAATGTGCGCCATCGCGCACACCTTGCCCTATGACGTCGCGGTGTGTGATCACGGCTGCGAGTCGCTCGACTGGCTGGCCTCGATTACCGTCCCCACGTTGGTCATGTACGGCGGTGACAGTGGTCGATGGGCACCTGCCTCAGCGATGCGTATCGCTGCAAAAGTCTCGGGGACAAAGAATTTGGAGATTCCCGGTCAGGGTCATGGCGTCGCCGACGACGCTATTGTCCCGGCTCTGCGTGAATTCTTTTCCGGCTGATCACTGGGCGGCGAAGACGATCGTCAACCTAGGGTTGACGTTTTCGATTGCGTCAACCTAGGGTTGACGCATGAGTAAGCCAGTGGAAATGACCAACAAGGTTCGACTCGACGACCTCATCGACGCGATCAAGAAGGTGCACACCGACGCGCTCGACCAGCTTTCCGACGCCGTGATCGCCGCTGATCATCTCGGTGAAGTTGCAGATCACCTGATTGGCCACTTCGTCGACCAGGCACGCAGGTCGGGAGCGTCGTGGACGGAGATCGGCGCGAGCATGGGTGTCTCGAAGCAGGCTGCGCAGAAGCGTTTTGTTCCCAAGGCGTCGAGTGATCAGAAGCCGATGGATCCGAACGAAGGATTCAACCGATTCACTCCCCGGGCGAAGAACGTCGTCATGGCCTCGCAGAACGAAGCCCGCGCCGCAGGTAACGCAGAGATCCAGCCTGAGCACCTGCTCCTGGGGCTTGTCGAGGAGCCCGCCGGGTTGGCTGCGAAGGCGATAGTGGCGCAGGGGGTGGAGCTCGGGTCCGTCCGAGCTGCAGTAGCCGGTGTACTACCGGCGCCGACTTCCGAACTACCAGAACTCATTCCGTACGACGCTCGTGCGCGCAAGGTCCTGGAACTGACGTTCCGTGAGGCTCTTCGCCTGGGCCACAACTACATCGGAACCGAGCACATCCTGCTCGCGCTGCTCGAACTCGAAGACGGATCAGGTGTTCTGGCTGATCTCGGAATCTCGAAGTCGGTTGCGGAGTCGAACATCGTGGGAGCTTTGGCCGTCATTCAGGGTCAGTGATTCAGGGGTGAATTTGATGCAGAAGAGGGCCGCACCCTTGCGGGTGCGGCCCTCTTCATGTGTCACTGATTAGACAGCGCGCACATTGGTGGCCTGAGGACCCTTCTGGCCCTGGCCAACCTCGAACTCCACACGCTGGTTCTCGTCGAGCGACTTGTAGCCGTTGCCCGAGATTTCAGAGTAATGAACGAACACGTCCGGTGTTCCGTCGTCGGGAGCGATGAAACCAAAGCCCTTTTCGCCGTTGAACCACTTCACGATGCCCTGTGCCATACCGATACTCCCTACAAACTCGATCCGGGCCCTCACATCGAAGTCCCGATCTCGATGTGTCTATCCTCCCATGCCGCGCAAGTCGAACGGTGGGCGACATGCATAAGCGCGTTGTCAGGGGCCGACGAGGGGGGAGGGATAGCGATCTTCAACACTTGTCTGATCAATCCGTCGAAGGCCCGGACTAGCGGTTCGCATGCCGGCCTGCGGGCTGGACCAGCGAGAAAGCTGCCCAGCTGTGTTCTCGCGCTCCGATCGCTCGAACTCGACAGCGTAGGGACCCCATGGGAGCTGAGGGTGGGCTAACCTCTCATCTGCTGTGCCCCTCGGCGCGCGCAGCAGACGCCGATAAGGAGAGTGCACACGTGTACGGAACGATTCGCGAATCACCGACGTCCGCTGAACTTGTGGACCAGCTCAGTCGCCGTGGGTTCTTCGGTGTAGGCGCGGCGGCAGCGGCCGCCATCCTTGCGGGTTGTTCGACGACTTCAGATGCCGCTGATGCCGGCGAACAACGCAAGGTGATCAATGCGCTCGGAACCACCACGATCTCGGGAAAGCCGGAAAGGATCGTTGTCGCCAGCGACTTCACGGATCTCGAATTCCTCCTGTCCCTCGGCGTGCACCCCGTCGCCTACGGCAATACGGGAGCGTGGGACCGCGGCGCTCTGCCGTGGCAGAGTACCGCTGGGATAGCTGATCTCGAAAGCTTCGGCACCACAGGCGAAATCAATCCGGAAATCATCGCGGGTTACTCGCCGGACCTCATCATCGGTATGAAGACTTATCTCGAACCTGCGGCTGAGAAGCTCAGGCAGATCGCGCCGGTCGTGGCGTTGGACTGGACCACGTCGTGGCGTGACGGCGTCGCCACGGTCGGCCAGGCGGCTTTTGTCGACGAGGCCGCTACTGCGGCGATCGCCCGGACCGATGCCCTGATCTCCGACACGGCAGCTTCACTCAACGGTCTGGGCGGCAAGGCCATCATGATCGGCTCAATGTACGGCGATCAGTTGTATGTGCAAGGGGATGCCAGTGCGCCCGGGGTTCTGCTGCGCGAACTCGGACTCAACTATCGCGGATACAACGCCGAGCAGATGGCTGCTCTGTCGATGGAGCAGGCCGAAGTACTCGCGCCCGCAGACATTCTGCTCAGCCTCGCATCTGATCCGGAGGCGACGGCGAGGTTGGAAGACTTCGCAGTTTTCCAGAACCTCCCCGCTGTGAAGGCTCGAGCTTACGCGCCGGTCGAACTACTGCTCTCGAATGCCTTCGTCGACAATTTCGGTCCACTGAGCGCGCCGTACGCCTTGCCGCAGCTCGCAGAGGCCTTGACCGGGCTTGCGGCGGGCCAGGGGAAACAGCTTCCCTGACCTCGCTTCCGAGCCTATGGACGCCGTGTCGGCCTAGCATCGAGACATGGTGGACATAGATCTGACGGGCCGCGCCGCAGTAGTCGGCGGATCACAACCGCTACGAGCCATACTTGAAACACCCACTACCCCCGCCCCGTGGCCGGGGGTAGTGATGATTCACGAGGCCTTCGGGCTCGAAGAGGTAATGCAGCGTCAAGCCAAGCGGCTGGCCGCTGCGGGGTTCTTGACGCTCGCCGTCGACCTCTACAGCGCGGGCGGGGCGAAGCGGTGCCTCGTGCCCACCATGACGTCGATGCTTCGAGGCCACGGCAAGGCGTTCACCGACATCGAAGTCGCTCGCAGTTGGTTGGTGGAATCTCCGGACTGCACGGGAAAGATCGGTGTCATCGGATTTTGTATGGGCGGCGGCTTCGCGATGGTCAGCGCCGGAGATTTCGATGCTGCATCGGTCAACTACGGTCAGCTTCCACGCAAACTCGATGAGGCCGTGGTGGATGCGTGCCCGATCGTCGGGAGTTTCGGAGGCAAGGACTTTTCGCTCCGGGGCGCAGCAGCGAAACTGGAGACGGCGCTCAACAATGCCGGTATCGAGAACGACGTCAAGGAGTACCCCACCGCCGGCCACGCGTTCCTCAACGACGCGGAGGCCGGACCCAAGGTGCTTCGTCCGTTGGAGCGCATCGTCGGAATCGGTCCCGATCCTGTTGCAGCGCAGGATGCCTGGAAGCGAATCGACTCGTTCTTCGAGCGCCACCTGGCATGATCAGCGACTGGTTCTCTCACCGCCGTTGACTGCCAGTACCTGGCCGGTGATCTGCCGGGCGCCAGGTGAGGCCAAGAAGTGGACGGCCGACGCGATGTCGTCCGGTGTTCCGGCGCGCTTGGTGCTGGTGGACTCGATCAGCATCGCGCGACGCTCGTCCGTCAGAAAGTCTCGGAAGAACTCGGTGTCAGCGATGTAGCCGGGGGAGACGACGTTCGCCGTGATGCCTTCGGGGCCCAGTTCGGCGGCCAGATCGATATTCCACGTCGCAACTGCGGCTTTGGCAGCGCCGTACGCTCCCGCGCCCTTGTCGGCGGCGATCGATCCGATGGTGATGACGGCACCGCCACTGGGGATTCGATCTCGAACTGCTGCTGTGGTCAACACCGCGGAGATGAGGTTGGAGTCCAGATTGGCACGCCACCCGGCGGCCAGGGATTCCAGATCTGACGGTGCCTCGCGATCGAAGTCCGTGTTGCCACCGGCGCAGTGCACGACGGCGTCGATGGTTCCCGGAAGCGAATCCTGCAGCCGTTTCAGGTCTTTCGGGTCGGAGTTGTCACACGTCAAGGCGTGAACATCGGAACCCAACTCCTCCGCGGTCTTTTCGAGTGGTTCCGTGCGTCGGCCGGTGACAAAAACTGTGTCTCCGTCTCGGGCGAACGCTGCTGCAACTGCGCGCCCGATCCCTGTTCCGCCGCCGCTTACCAGAACTGTGCGTGTCATGCCTACCTCCGTGAGCTACGTTTAGACCTATACGAAGAACGTATCATTTAGAGCTAAATGAGGTGTGCAGTGGTGGGCGACTACAACCCGGACGACGCGGTGGACGCGGTTGCCTTGGCGTGGCTTCGCGAAAGGCCGGGCACGCCCGTAGAGGGTATCGGCATCGTGACCAGGCTGTGGATGTGCGCCAAGCTGCTCGGTGAGGATCGCCGACGGGTACTCGCCTCGGCCGGTGCGGACACCGCGACTCTGGACCTACTCAGTGTCCTGCGGCGATCCGGCGAGCCGTATCAGTTGACGACTCGCCAGATCACCGAGCAGACCGGAGTCACGGCCGGGGCGATCTCGCAGCGACTCGCGCGCGCGGAGAACGCAGGTCTGGTGAAGAGGTCTGCAACCGAAGGCTCACGAATCGTTCTCGTGACACTCACTGCCGCCGGTCACGAGCTGGTGGAGCAACTGGTGGACCGAGTCCTCGGCCGTGAAGCCGAACTCACGTCGATTCTCACCGAGCAGCAGCAGGCCGAACTGACCGAACTGTTGCGTGTCTTTCTCGACGGTCTACGCGGCGAACTCGGTGACCCCGGCGTCGCGCACGTCGGAGCTTGATCAGGACAGGCGCTCGAAGACCGCAGCCAAGCCCTGCCCGCCACCGATGCACATCGTCTCGAGGCCGTAACGCGCTTCGCGACGGTCCATCTCGCGCAACAGGGTGGCCAGGATTCGTCCACCCGTGGCACCGACCGGATGGCCGAGGGAGATGCCGGAGCCGTTGGGGTTGATGCGTGGGTCGTCGGCCTCGAGCTTCCAACTCTGCAGGACTGCAAGGGCTTGTGCCGCAAAGGCTTCGTTGAGTTCGATGACATCCATGTCCGCCAGGGTCAATCCGAGGCGGCCGAGTGCCTTCTCCGACGCCGGGACGGGACCGATGCCCATGGTGCGGGGAGGAACGCCCGCGACACTCCAACTTGCCAGGCGTGCGAGGGGGCGCAGTCCGAGGGCACGAGCTTTGTAGGAAGTAGTGACGATCGCCAGCGCTGCGCCGTCGTTCTGACCGCTGGCATTACCTGCCGTCACGGTGGAGTCGGGGTCGATCTTTGCGCGCATGGGACGAAGGCGTGCAAGCGATTCCATCGAGGTGTCGGCCCGCGGATGCTCGTCGGTGTCGACGATCAGGGCCTCACCCTTGCGCTGCGGAACGGATACCGGAACGATTTCCTCGGCGAAGACGCCGTTCTTCTGGGCGGCGACTGCACGCTGATGTGACTGCACCGCGAGTGCGTCCTGATCCTCTCGGCTGATGGAGAACTCGGCGCGCAGGTTCTCCGCCGTTTCGATCATTCCGCCGGGAACCGGGAAGTCGCGTCCACCGGCTGTGACGCGGGCACGAGCGAGACGATCGCTGAGCGCAACACCTTCACCCTTGACGCCCCAACGCATTCCGGTTGCGTAGAACTCGGCCTGGCTCATCGACTCGGCACCACCCGCGAGGACCAGGTCACTGCCACCGGACTGAACCTGCATGACGGCCTGGATGATTGCCTGCAATCCCGACCCGCACCGGCGATCCACCTGCATGCCGGGAACGTCGACACCCAGACCCGCGTTCAGCGCCGCGATGCGTCCGATCGCCGGAGCCTCACCGTTCGGCGAAGCCTGGCCGAGAATAACGTCATCGATCTCCGCGCCGGAAATGCCGGTACGCGTGACGAGTTCGGTGATCAGCGTCGAGGCGAGATCCTCCGGTGCGACGTCACGGAATACGCCGCCGAAGCGGCCGACAGGGGTACGGAGCGGTTCACAGATGACAACGTCAGGCATTGGTTCTTCCTTGGGTCTGCTCGGTCAGCGAGTAGCAGCCGAGTGATTGTTGGACGACTGAGTGCGTCCGAGATCGACGGAGATGGCGTCCGCGGTGGCGACTGCGGCCGGAACCAGTTCACCGCGAACAGCTTCGGCGCTGTAGCGGGCGGCTTGGGTGGAGATGTTGACGGCCGCGACCACGTCACCGGTTGCGTCCCGGATGGGTGCGGCGAGCGAGCGCAGACCCTCTTCGAGTTCCTGGTCGACTATCGCGAACCCGTCGGCGCGAATCTTCTCGAGTTCGGCGCGCAGTCCGTCGGCGGTGGAGATGGTCTTGCCGGTCAGGCGGGCGAAGGACACTCGGGCGAGGTAGGCGTCCAGTGCGTCGTCCGGCAAGCCGGCGAGCAGAACCCTACCCATGGAAGTGGCGTACGCGGGAAAGCGCGTGCCGATGGTGATGGACACCGTCATGATGCGGCTGACCGGAACACGAGCCACGTACACGACGTCGTCACCGTCGAGGATTGACACGGACGTCGATTCACGGACCTTGGCGGACAAGGCTTCCAGATGCGGCCCGGCGATCTCGGGAAGGGACAGACTGGAGAGGTAGCTGTAGCCGAGTTCGAGGACACGCGGCGTCAACCAGAACACCGAACCGTCAGTACGTACGTATTCGAGTTCGACGAGTGTGAGCAGGAAGCGGCGAGCGGTCGCACGCGTGAGATCGGTGTGCCTGGCAACCTCGCTGAGGGTGCGACGCGGGTGCTCACCGTCGAAGGCCTTGATGACGGAAAGCCCACGGGCCAGCGACTGCACGTAGTCCGGGGACGGTCCGGGCGACTGCTCGCTGCTGTTCTCGCTCATGTTGTCTCGTTCTCCTCAGGTTCGGCCGAGAGGTCCGCGAGTGCTTGCTTTCCCAGCGCAAAAGCCAAGTTGCTGTTCGGCACACCCGCATAGACCGCGGTATGGAGAAATACTTCCACGAGTTCGTCGGGATCGATCCCGGCACGCAGTGCAGCGCGAATATGCATGTCGAGTTCGTGTTCGTTGCCGACGGCGGTGAGGATCGCGAGAGTGAGGAGCCGGCGAGTGTGGTGATCGAGGCCGGGGCGTGACCAGATGTCGCCCCACGCCGTGCGAGTGATGAAATCCTGGAACGGGGCCGTGAACTCGGTGGCACCGGCGATGGAACGGTCGACGTGGGCGTCACCGAGCACCTGACGTCGTACGGTCATGCCTGCCGACACCGCGGCGCTACGTTGGGCGAGCGCAGATGTGTGCGAGGCAATATGCGTTGCAAGTAGTTTGGTGACGCGCCCGGCCTGCTCGACGTTGGCGAGGTGTGCACCGGGATCAACGACGTGCAGTACCGCGTCGGCGATACCGTCGGCGATCGCGCTCAACGTCGCCGGAGGCGTCGCCGGATCATGCTCGCCAGCGATGAGGAGCGTCGGAGCGACGATACGGGCCAGGTCGGCGCGGCCATCCCACCCCGAAAGTGCCTCGCAGCAGGCGGCATAGCCCTCGTCGGGTGTGGCTTCGACCATCGCGACGTGGCGGGCAACTAGTTCCGGATCGTTGTCGGCCAGTCCCGGCGTGAACCAGCGTCCGACCACGGCGGCCGCGATGGATGCGACACCGTCCGCACGGACACCCTTGGCGCGATCGATCCACGGCTGAGCCGGGGCGAACTGCGAGGACGTGCACATCAAGGTCAACGTCTCGACGCGAGTGGGGTGATGCGCGGCGATCCACTGGCTGACAGCGCCGCCGAGGGAGAGCCCGACCAGATGGACGGACTCTAGTTCGAGCGAATCGAGGAGAGAGATGACATCGCCGGCGAGATCGGCAATGGAGTAGGGGCCCGCAGGCACCGGTGACTTGCCGTGGCCGCGATGGTCGACGGCGATGACGCGGTAGCGATTCGACAGCGCGTGAATCTGCGGCTGCCACATGGACAGATCGGATCCGAGTGAACCCAGGAGAACCACTGCGGGAGCATCTGGATTGCCGGTTTGTTGAAAGTTGAGCGCGACGCTCATCGAGATCCTCCTGTGGGGCGTTCGGCGAGGGCGCGGTCGACCAGATCGGTGGCGTGGCCCAGATAGTGTGCGGTGTCGAGTAGTTCGGCGATCTCCGCTTCGCTCAGGTGCTCGGCGATGGCGGGATCACGATCCAACCTGGTTCCGGAAGTGGCTGCCGCGGTGACGATGTCGCGCGCTCGATCAGTGTGTGCGGACAGGGCCTTGGTGACACGCTCGGCGAGAATCAGGCCACCGGTGATGTCGAGATTACGAGCCATCGACTCGGTGTGTACTTGCAGGCCGGTGAGGCTCACGGAAAGCTGGTGCGCTGCTCCGCCTGCCAGACGCAGGAGATCGGTGACGGTTTCCCACTCGGCGTGCCAGGGACCTGCGGCGCGAGCGAATTCGTGATCCATGTTCGACAGGGCTGTGGCCACCAGTGCGGGAGCACGTCGCGCTGCCGCGCGGGCGGTGATCGCGGCAACCGGATTCTGCTTGTGTGGCATGGCTGATGAGCCGCCCGGAGCGCTCTCGGCAACCTCGGACAGCTCGGTGGACGCCATGACGGTGATGTCGGTGGCGGGCTTGGAAACAGCGCCGGCGACGATACCGAGCGTGGTCGCGAGTTCTGCGATGGTCACGCGGTCTGTGTGCCAGGGAGTGACCTGCCTGGACAGGCCGAGTTCGTCGGCCAGTGCATCTGCGATCCTGAGCCCGTCGGGATATAGCGCAGCGAGTGTGCCTGCGGCGCCGCCGAACTGAACCGGCAACGTGGACAGCACGATCTCGAGGCGGATCGCGGCGGCGTCGAGTGCCGTGAACCAACTCGATGCCAGTAGCCCGAAGGTGGTCGGAAGTGCTTGTTGTCCCAGGGTTCTCGCGACCATCGGAGTAGAGCGATGGATGCGGGCGAGGTGGGCGGCGGAATCGGCGGCGCGGGTCAGGTCGGCCAGAACCACCGCGCCCGCGCGTCGCGTCAACAGCATCAGCGCACAGTCCATGATGTCCTGACTGGTGGCGCCCGGGTGCACCACGGAGGCAGGCACACCTTCCTGTCCCACCCTTTCGCGAAGCATCTTCACCAGCGGGATGACAGGGTTTCCACCGGCTGCCGACGCCCGGCCGAGCGCCACGATGTCCAGACCACCCGGTTGTGCGAGTTCGGCCGCAGCAGCAGCCACCGTGGCGCAATGTTCCCCGTCCGCCAATCCGACGGTGGACATCGCGCAGCTCAGTGCGGCCTCCACGTCGAGCAGCGCGGTGACCCACGCCTGGTCGGACAGGTGTTCCGCTACTCGGGTGGCCCCGAACACCGGGTCGAACAGTGCGCCGCGAGTGGGCATGTGTACTCCTCTTACAGTTCGAAGAAGGGCGTCTCGACGCCGTTCGAGTCTTCGTCCTGAACATAGACCGTCCAGGAATACCCACCGTCGACCTTGGTTGCAACCAACTTCGCGCGTTCGGTTTCGGTCAGGGAGGACAGCACCGGATCTGTTGCGTGTGCGTCGGTGTCCTCGGGGAAGTACAAGCGGGTGACCAGGCGGTCGAGCATGCCGCGAGCGAAGACCGACACGTTGACGTGTGGGGCCTCGTCCGCATCCGTTTCAGTGGGCTGCGCTCCGGGCTTGACGGTGTAGACCAGTGCGGTGCCGGTGGAATCTGCTGCGCTGCGGGCGAATCCGCGAAAACCCGCCGGAGTGAGGTCCACTGCGCCGCGGGGATCGTCCGGATGGTTGAAGCGCCCGAGCGTATCGGCCTGCCATGTTTCGATCATCGCGTCGGCGACGGGTGTACGGGCGCCGTCGATCACCGTGATGGCCAGCGTGATTCGTCCGGGGGTATCGCTCGGGGCAGCGTCAGGGCCGTCCGTCCAGGGGAGGCCGATGTGCCAGTACGGTCCGACGGTCTGAGAGGGCGTGATCCCGAAGGGGGCGGTGGTGAAGTCGCCGGGGACGACGGGGTAACGCGGGGCGAGCGAAGCGACGGGGGATGTGGCCGGGGCGAGCGAAGCGACGGGGGATGTGGCCGGGGCGAGCGAAGCGACGGGGGATGTGGCCGGGGTGAGCTTTTCAGTCATCGTGGTCTTCCTCGTTCTCGAATACGGAGGCATTACGGCCGCGCAGGACGATGTCGAAGCGGAACCCGAGCGCCCAGTTGGGGACTGTGGCGTCGTAGTCGAAGACGCTGACCATGCGATGGCGGGCCTCTTCGGGCACTGAGTTGTAGATCGGGTCCTGGAAGAACATCGGATCGTCGGGGAAGTACATCTGCGTCACGAGGCGCTGTGTGAAGGCCGTGCCGAACAGCGAGAAATGGATGTGTGCCGGTCGCCATGCGTTGTCGTGGTTCATCCACGGGTAGGCGCCCGGCTTGATCGTGGTGAAGCTGTAGTGGCCGTTCGCGTCGGTGACGCAGCGACCGAGCCCGTTGAAGAACGGGTCCAACGGGGCGGGCCAGTTGTCGCCGGTGTGGCGGTAGCGCCCACCGGCGTTGGCCTGCCAGACCTCGAGCAGTGTGTGGGGGACCGGTTTTCCGTCGCCGTCGAGTACGCGGCCGTGGACAACTATGCGCTGTCCCTGTGCTTCGCCGCCGTTGGCAACGGTCAGGTCGTTTTCGCCGGCGCCGACGCGATCTTCGCCGAATACCGGCCCGGTGAGCTCCGTGAGCCGCTGGGGGAGCAGCTTCAGCGGTTGCTTCGGGTGGCGAAGGGAAGTCGTCTTGTAGTCCGCGAAATCGGCCGGGGCGTTGACGCCAGTCGGCCGCTGGTACCTCGGCGGTAGATGCAGCATAGGGAACCTCGTCGTTCGGTTACGTGAAGTTGTTCGCAATGTGTACATGTGTTGCGCTCTGCGAACAGGATAGGTCGTAGATGTGACCCAGGCAATGCCGGGGGTGGAAAATGTTCGTGATGCGGACGGGGGTTCACAATACGTACGCGTCGCGCTACTGTGATCGACATGATGGACAAAGTCATTCCCACTGCTGCCGAGGCCGTCGCCGACGTGCCGGACGGCGTCACGATCGCTGTCGGAGGTTTCGGGCTCGTCGGAGTGCCGGAGATCCTCATCGATGCGCTCCTCGAGCAGGGCGCGACATCACTGGAAACTGTGAGCAACAACTGCGGCACCGACGGGTTCGGGCTCGGAGTGCTTCTGGAGAAGGGGCGTATCCGTCGTACTGTCAGCTCGTACGTCGGCTCCAACAAGGAGTTCGCGCGTCAGTACCTTTCCGGTGAGCTGGAAGTCGAACTCACGCCGCAGGGCACGCTCGCCGAGCGCATGCGCGCCGGGGGAGCGGGCATCCCCGCGTTCTTCACCCCGGCCGGCGTCGGCACCCAGGTCGCCGACGGCGGCCTGCCACTGCGTTACGACGGCAACGGCGGCATCGCAGTTGCCAGTCCGCCCAAGGAAACTCGTGACTTCGACGGCGTCACCTACGTGATGGAGCGCGGCATCGTTGCCGACTACGCACTGGTCCATGCCTGGAAGGGCGACCGGCACGGCAACCTCGTCTATCGCGCGAGTACCCAGAACTTCAATCCGGCTGCAGCAACGTCGGGACGCATCACCATTGCGCAGGTCGAGCACCTCGTCGAGCCGGGTGAGCTCGACCCCGCCGAGATCCACACGCCTGGCATTCACGTTCAGCGCGTTGTCCACGTCGGCCCCGTGACGGTCGGCATCGAGAATCGGACGGTACGAGCATGACTTCTGTACTACCCACCAAACTCACCCGCGAAGAGATGGCGGCCCGCGTCGCGCGCGAACTCGAGGACGGGCAGTACGTGAACCTCGGCATCGGTATGCCGACGCTGGTTCCGAACTACCTCCCGACCGACATCACCGTTGTATTGCACTCGGAGAACGGCGTTCTGGGCGTGGGGCCGTACCCCACCGAGGACGAACTCGATCCCGAGCTGATCAATGCGGGCAAGGAGACCATCACCGTTCTCCCCGGTGCGTCGTTCTTCGACTCCTCCGCGTCGTTCGGCATGATCCGCGGCGGCCAGGTCGACGTTGCCGTGCTCGGTGCCATGCAGGTCAGTGCCACCGGAGACCTCGCGAACTGGATGATCCCCGGCCACATGGTCAAAGGCATGGGCGGCGCGATGGATCTGGTCCACGGCGCAAAGCGCGTCATCGTGATGATGGAGCACGTCTCGAAGAAGGGTGAGCACAAGATCGTCGAGGAGTGCTCGCTTCCGCTGACCGGTAAGGGCTGCGTCCAGCGAATCATCACCGACATGGCCGTGATCGACGTGACTGACGACGGTCTCCGCCTGGTGGAGACGGCGCCGGGTATCAGCGTCGAGGACGTGGTTGCTGCCACCGGAGCGAAACTGATTCTTTGACAGTCTGTTTCATCTGATGGCTCAGCCGCCGGGTCGTGACTTCCATCCGACCTGGCGGCTGTTTTACGCCCCGACGTCGTTCAGCTCGCTCTCGACCGGAATCCAGAGCTCGAACCGTGCGACGGTGAAATCGTCGTTGTATTCGGTACGCATGATCTCGGGACCAGGTACGGAGCGAAAAGGGTTGGCCGGGAACCATTCCGTGTAGATATCTCGCCACAAATACTGCACAGATTCGATTGCCGACCCGTCGGCGGTGAACACGGCCCACGAGTGTGCGTCGACCGTCAGTACATCGAAACCAGTGGGTGAAGGTTTGCCGGTGACCACTCCCAGGTAGTAATCCAGCTCTGTGCCTTCGGTTCTGGGATGCGCCACATTGTCGACGACACTGACGATTCCCGCCGGTTCCTGATCGGACAGCTCGCGCAACCCTCGCAACGCAACCTTGTCCACGGAGCGGGTGAAATCTTCGATCGCAGAATTGGGACCTTCGTGAACCAGTGGAACCCGGGTCTTGAACCCGACTACCGTCAGGGCAGGTTTGTCCACAAGCATGTAGTCCATCGGTGTGGCTCCTTCCAGTGTCACGTGAATGACAAGTTTCTGTTGTGATTTGAGAACGGCGGGAGCGCGTTTGACCGCGCCAGGGCTCACGCCGTGAAATGCGGTGAACGCTCGTGTGAAGGCTTCCGCGGACGAGTAGCCGTACTTCACGGCGGTCTCCAACACTCCTGATCTGCTGACGGACAACTCGGCACCGGCCAGGGTGAGTCGACGTCGACGGATGTATTCGGATACGGGAATGCCGGCCAGGGCCGAGAACATCCTCCGAAAATGATATTCCGAGGTGGTTGCCAGCCTTGCCATCTCGGCTGTGTCGATCTCGCAGCTCAGATTGCTTTCGATGTAGTCGAGCGCGCGGTTCAGTCCGTCGATCATCGTGTCTTCCTGTTCACGGGTTTCACGCTACGCAGATCACTTGGGCCGTACCCGACTATCCGTGCCCGAAAAAGTAGGGCAGGAAATGCATCTGGACAACTCAGTTAATCATCATTATCTTGAATCGAACATCGATCGTTGACCAGGAGGCACAGTGAGCACCCGTTTTCCGCAGGCTGAATTGACCGAGGTGCCCGAGGACATCGCCGCCAAGATTCTCGAGATCCAGGAGAAGTCGGGGTTCGTGCCCAACGTCTTCCTGATGTTCGCTCGGCGCCCAGCCGAGTTCCGGGCATTCTTCGCGTACCACGACGCGATCATGCTCAAGGAAGATTCCGCGCTCACCAAGGGTGATCGAGAAATGATCGTCACTACGATCTCTGCGGCCAACAAATGTACGTACTGCGTTGTCGCGCACGGCGCGATTTTGCGTATCTACGAGAAGAAGCCGCTGGTTGCCGACCAGGTTGCGGTCAACTATCGCACCGCAGAGATCTCCGATCGACAGCGCGCGATGCTCGACTTCGCCACCAAGGTGAACTCTGCCTCACACGAAATCGCCGACGCAGACTTCGATGCTCTCCGTGAGCACGGCTTCGGTGACGAGGACGCGTGGGACATCGCCGCGATCACTGCATTCTTCGGGCTGAGCAATCGCATGGCGAGCTTCTCCGGCATGCTGCCCAACCCGGAGTTCTACCTGATGGGGCGCGTTCCGCGGTCCTGATTCCTGCGTCTCGAACATAAGCTTTCAATTTTTCGGACCGACCGGTCGTAACGTCTGGAACTCAGCCGACGAAGTAAAGGCTGTCCACGCCGGAATTGCCGTCTTCGTAAAGAAGGCCGAAAGGTTGAGCGCTATGTCGGAGAAGTCCATCGCCCATTCTCGGAGGGTCCGCTCTGCGGCCGCCGGTGCCGTTCTAGCTCTCGGATTGGCGGTGGGCGGCACAGGAATTGCATCGGCAGAGCCCGAAACCGTGTGTACCCCGAGTGCCGATCCGCTGGTGACCTGCGCCGAGGAAGAGGCAGCTGCCACCACCGACGCCGACGCGGCGACGAGCACCGAGACCACACCAGAGAAGGTTGAAGCCGGCGTCGCGGGCGCGGGCAGTGTCGAAACCGCAGGTACGGACGCCGCAGCGCTGGCGGAAGCCGAAGCAAAAGCCAAAGCAGCAGCCGACGCGGCAGCGAAGGCCGCCGAAGCAGCCGCGACGGCAGGGGTCGACTCGTCCGCAGCGACAGACACTTCGGTGAAGGCGACCGAGGCAATGACTCAGGCGAGCGTCGAGGCAACCAAGGCGGCGGTCGAATCGACGCAGGCCAAGGCGGAGGCAGGGGCCGCGGAACAGTCCGCCAAGGAAGCCGAAGAGGCAGCCAAGGTTGCGGAGTCCGCGGCGGCCGATGCGAAAGAGGTAGCAAAAACAGCTCAGGCAGAAGCAGACGCCGCCGCAGCCAAGGCTGCTGAACTCGAGGAAGCTGCGAAGGCCGCCGGTTCTGGGCCCAAGACCGAAGAGGCAGCAAAGGCGCGCGCCGAGGCTGATGCTCTGCAGGCCAAAGCCGATGAGGCGAAGGCTGCCGCGGATGCGAACGCCAAACTGGTCGATGACAAGAACAAGGAAGCAGAGGAAGCTCTCAAGAACTGGGATTTCGCGAAGGCGTTCGCTGCGAAGGCCGAAGCGCTGGCAGCAGCGTGGAATGCCAAGCAGCTTGCAGTCACTGTGAGGGAGACTCAGAAGGTGGCCACCGCCGCCGAAACCACGGCCAAGGCAGCCGAGTCCGCGGCCGCAACCGAGGTCGAAGCTGCCACTGCCGCCCGTAAGGCCGCAGATGAAGCGGCAGCTACTGCGGCTTCCGCACGAAAGGACGCCGACGCTGCGCAGAAGGCCGCGGAGACGGCCCAGGCCGAAGCTGATGCTGCGGGCGAGGCTGCCACCGACAAGCGAGCAATCGCCGACGAAAAGGCTGCCGAGGCTGCCAAGAAGGCCGAAGCTGCCGAAGCGGCGAGCAAGAAGGCACAGGATCTTTACCTGGCGGCCGAAGACGCGAAGGCCGCAGCCGACGCAGCAGCAGCAAAGGCCAAGGAAGCTCAGGCTGCCGCGGCTGCCGCAAAGGCCGAAGCGGATGCAGCGCAGAAGATCGTCGACGAGCTCAAGGCAAAGGGCGAGAAGGAGATCGACAATGGAACAGGCGTCGGCGGTGAAGTGATCATCGGTGAGCACACTGACGACGGTTCCGGAGTCACGAAGGTAGACGAGACCACCGCTGTAGTGAACAAGACCGGCGTCAAGCTGGTCGGCTACTACAACAACAAGGGCGCCTTCGACGTCGTCGACTACTACGTCACCGACGCCGACGGCGATCCGGCACTTGCCGGAAGCCTGCCCCCGGTCGATCTTGCTCTCGGTGACACTGCAAGCCGCACCAGCGGTAGCAGCAGTTCCAATCTGCCTGCTGTGCTGATCGGCGTCGGAGTCGTGGGCGCCGCAGCCGCAGCAGCTACGACGGTGGTTGTTCGTCGCAAGCGTCATGACGGCCCGGGCAACACGTCTGCGTAGCCTCGGTCTCTCGGCGGTAGCGATCCTCGCCCTCCTCGTATCCGGATGTTCGGGCGAGAACGCGGGATCACTACCTGACCGCTCGCCGGTGCAGGCGCACATCGCGGCTGCACCGGCTTCGGTGACCGTCGATCCGGCAGAACCCGAGCGGATCGAGTTGAGGTCTGCGTCCGGGGTCACGTACCTGAGCAGTCCGTTGCACTCGGAGAAACTGATGCGCGGCGGCGAGAGTGGGCAGCAACTGAATCCTGTCGACGAACTGCCGGTGTGGTGGGGTGAGAGCGGAATGCCGGGAACGTCGACCTCACAAACAGTTGTCGTGGTCGGCCACAACTACACCGCTCGCGAAGCACCGTTCCGGGCGCTCCGGGTAGTGGAGCCGGGCGATCGAATTCTCCTGGGTACACCGAACGGCACACTCGAGTACGACGTCGAAACAGTCGGGCCGCTGCACAAAGGTTCGCTGCTGGGCACTCACGAGTTGCGTGAATCGGTTCCGGGGCGGTTGATCCTCGCCAATTGTGATGTCGTCGAGGGAGAGTCGACCGACGACAATTACGTCGTCATCGCCCAGCTGGCAGCGCACTGAATCCGTGGCAGTGCAAGAATGGGGTACATGGATTCCCTCGGACTTCTCTCGGAACTGGTAGCGCTCGACACGGTCTCGGGGGAGGCCGCTCCTCAACGGCGGGCGATGGATTCGATTGTCTCGTTGGTTCTCTCACGTGCGCCACAGGCGAAGGTCGAGTCAGACCTGACCGGCAATCATCCCTGGGCCTTGATCACCAACGAAGCTGCACCCTCGGCAGCCAGACTCCTGTTCGCCTGCCACGTGGACACGGTGCCGGTGGGCACTGTCTCCGACTGGGAGTTCGACCCGTACGCCGCGCAGGTCGACGGCGAATTGTTCCTCGGCAGAGGGACATCGGATATGAAGGCCGGCCTTGTTGCCGCTACTGCCGCGGTTGTCGACGCTTTCGAACGTGGAGTCCCGGCCGCACTACTGCTGACGAGCGACGAGGAAATCGGATCGCTCGGGGCCGTTCGTTCGGCCGACGCCGTAGCGAATCTCGAGGTCGGGGCCGTCATCGTTCCCGAGGCGACCGGTAATCGCATCAACCTGGGGCACCGCGGCGCACTGTGGCTCGAAGTGTCCGTCAAAGGAAAAGCCGCGCACGGGAGTACGCCGCAGCGAGGAACAAACGCTGTCCTCAAACTGCTTGACGTCGTCGATCGAGCTCGGCGTGAGCTTCCGCTGTCGTCCGACGCGTTTCTGGGCGCCGAAACCTGGAACCTCGGTTTGGTCGGCGGCGGTTCGGCTCCGAACATCGTGCCGGACAGTGCACGAGCGGTGATCGATCACCGCACAGTGGGAGACGGCGCAGACCTGCTCGCATGGTGGCGCGCCCAACCGGAAGTCGACTCGGTGGAGACGTCGATTCACCTGGGAGGTGTGCGTACCGACGCGTCGGATCCGTGGTTGGATACCTTGCCGATCCCTGTTGCGACCGAACCGGTTTCGTACTTCACCGACGCTTCGGTGCTGGCCGCGGCCGCCCCCGGAGCTCCCGTCGTTATCTGGGGGCCTGGCACTCCCTCGCTGATGCATGCGGCCAACGAAAGCGTCAAGGTCTCGGAACTGGACGATGCGATCGCTGCCTACGGTGCCGTTGCCGCGACTTGGCCGACGGTGGACTGACGGACAATCAGTTCAGGAGCAAGCGCAATGTGGGCTGTCGACTCGGAAGTGTTGTTCATCGCCTGATCCAGAAGGCGCACAGCTTCTTCTGCGATTCTTTCCTGCGGCTGTCCTACGGTGGTCAACGGCGGATTGCACAGTTCGGAGAAGGGGATGTTGTCGAAACCGGTGACTAGAACGTCGCCGGGGACGTCGATGCCCAATGCGTGGCAGGTCTGCAGCACACCGAGCGCGATCAGGTCGTCGGCGCAGACCAGAGCGTCGGGACGGGTCTTGCCGGTCAGGATGGTGGTGGACGCCGTGCGGCCCCACTCGATCGAGTACTCGCCGAGTTGTGTCCACTCGTCACGAGTTTCGATGCCCATTCGATCCGCGTGGCGGAAGAAGCCGGCCCGGCGAAGTTCTGTTGACGAATTGGTCAGCTCGGAACTGATGAAGGCGGCTGATCGTGCGCCGCGCTCGGACAGATGTTCCATCACCAGGGATTGCGCGGCGTCGTCGTCGACACCGACCCAGTCCGTCTGGGTATCCATGGCGAACCGGTCCAGTTGAACGACCGGAAGCGTTGCCGCGCTGGCTCGGACAGCTTCGGCACTCAATTCGCCGTGGCACGGGCTGATGATGATTCCGTCCACTTGCCGGGAGACGAGCGACTTGAGCCGCTGCGCTTCTACGTCGGGGTCGGAACGAGAATCGCACAGGAACAGCTGTAGTCCGCGCTGAGCGAGGACGTGTTCGACGTTGACCACCAGCGAAGTGAAGAAGGGGTTCGCAATACTCGGAACCACCATTCCGACAGTGTCCGTCCGATTACGACGCAGTGAGCTGGCGATGATGTTTCCCGAATATCCGAGAGAATCCGCGGCTCGTTTGATCGTCGCTGCAAGCTCGTCCGAGACAGGGCGGGAGCCGGACAGCGCCCGCGACACGGTGGCAGTCGACACCCCGGCCAGTTCCGCGACATCGCGAATGGTCGCCTTGCGCATGCGTCCCCCGTTTTCTGCTCGATTCGGGTCCGAGGTTATCGAACCGCACGGTCCAGTGTCCCGCATGTAACGCGATTGAGGCAATCGTTTACAAATTCGAATTGTAAAATCCTTGACACAACCCGGTGTTGATCACATAACCTGCTAATTCATCAAGGCAATCGATTACATCGTGTGCAGATCTTGTGCATGGACATACAGCGCAAATCTTGCGCATGGAATGGGGTAGCTGAAGTGACCGCATCACCGCTCGGAGTCTTTCCGCCCAAGCCCTCGGCGCTGGCAGAGATGTTCACCGGCACGCCATCTCTCATCGGGGCCATTCACCTCCCGGCCCTGCCGGGCAGCCCGCACTACACCGGGCAGCCGGTTTCGGAGATTGCTCGCTTCGCTGTCGAGGAAGCACACGCGTATGTCGACAACGGTTTCGACGGCGTGATCGTCGAAAATCACTGGGACATACCGTTCCTCAAGCCCGGCGAACACGGGTACGAAACCGCCGCCAGCATGGGAGTCATCACGGCAGCGGTGGTCGGCGAGTTCGGCAAGGCCGTCGGCGTCAGCATCCTGTCCAACGCCGGCGAGTGCGGAGTGGCCGCAGCGTGGGCGGCGGGCGCGAGTTTTGTGCGCGTCAATCAGTGGGCCAATGCCTACATTGCCAACGAGGGTTTCATCGAGGGTCAGGCCGCCAAGACGACGCGCTTCCGTCATCGCATCGGCGCCGATCCGGTCCGGATCTTCGCTGACGTGCACGTCAAGCACGGTGCGCATGCCATCGTCGCGGACCGGACCGTCGCGGAACAGACCGAAGACGCCGAGTTCTTCGATGCAGACGTCCTGATCGCGACAGGTTCGCGCACCGGCGACGCCGCTTCGGTCGACGAGGTTTCCGTGATCCGCGACAACACCGTTCTTCCGGTGATCATCGGATCCGGCATCACGGCTGCCAACGTCGCAGCGCTGATGAAGGAATGCGACGGCGCCATAGTTGCATCTTCGGTGAAGGACAACGGACGCTGGTGGGGGCGGGTCGCAGGCGAGAAGGTTCGCGAACTGTCCCGGGCTGCAGGAAAGTAACCATGATTGTCTTTTGTGGATACGCCAACAACGATGTGACGGTACATGTCCCCCATGTACCGGTGCTCGGAGAGCGCGTGCAGGCAACGGCCATCAGTCAGATCGACGGCGGAATGAATGCAAATGCTGCGGTATCCGCGGCCAGAATGGGCGCGCAGGTGATCTTTGCCGGTGCCGTGGGCCCGGACGCGCGGTCCACCGAGTTTCTTGACACTCTCGAGGCTGACGGCGTCGACACCAGCTGGGCGCCGCGAGATGCGTTCCTGTCGACGGCAGTTGTACTCATCGCGCAGGACGGCGATCGCTCCATCATCAGTCAGGACGACCCGAACGATGCCGAACGCATCGGAGTTGTCATCACACGATTGGCCGCTGCCGGTGGTGGGCGACTGTTCCTCGACGGATACCGGGCAGAGTTTCTGCCTGACGTACTGCCGGGAAGCGTAAGTCTGGTAATCGATCTGGACGGTTGTGAAAACAAGGCCGCGGCACTGCGCGCGTTCGCGCTCGCCGACCACGTCGTCGTAGGGCGTGCCCTGTGGGAAGGCGAGTTCGGAATCGCCTTCGATCAGTGGCAGACACTGGCCGCCGAGCACAACACCCACCTGCTGGTGACCGACGGCTCGCGAGGTTGGACACTGGCTACACCGGACGGCGAGGTGACGAGCGAACCGGCAGTAGTGGTCGACGTCGTCGATGCAGTCGGAGCCGGTGATTGCTTCGGCGGTACGTACATAGCCTTCATCGACGCCGGGCGCTCACCGGTGGACGCCGCACGACTCGCGGGAGCCTCGGCTGCCTTGGCGTGCGCCACCGCCGGACCCCGCGGATGCCCCACCCGAGATGAATTGGATAGCTTCACAGCAACATTGACCCCTCACACCCTTTTGGAGACTCGATGATGAAACGTGCTTTGCCTCTGGCGCTGGGAGCTGCAGTCGCGCTCACGCTCACCGCTTGTGACTCGGCCTCGTCGAGTGACTCGAAAGACGCATCGGGTGGCTCGTCCGTCCCGCAGCCGACCCGGGTTGCCGAGGGCTGTGACGGGACGAACGGCAAGCTCAAGGTCGGTCTGGTGACGATCAACCTTCAGGCGCTGTACTTCAACCAGATCAACAATGCGGCCAAGAACGTCGCGGACAAGGCAGGCGTCGACCTGCAGATCATCAGTGGCAACGACGATTCCGTGGCGCAGGCCAACGCCTTCGACAATCTGATCGCCGCCGGAGTCGACGCGATCATCGTCGATGCAATCGACACGGACGGAATCAAGCCGTCGGTGGTCAAGGCCAAGAACGCGGGCATCCCCGTCGTCGCGGTCGACGCAACCATCGACGATCCGGCGCTGTCGACTCAGGTCGGTACGGCCAATGCCGAGGGCGGTGCCAAGATCGGAAACACCTTGGCCGACGTCGCGAACAACACCGGAACGGTCGGTATCGTCGGCGCGCTCAACAGCACAGTCCAGTTGGAGCGGCAGAAGGGCTTCACGGAGACCGTGACCGGCCGCGGAATGACCGTCGGCACCGTCGTGGACGGACGTAACATTCAGGAGAACGCACAGACCGCAGCGGAGAACCTGCTGACCGGCGGCGGCGACATGAAGTACGTCTACGCAACCGGTGAGCCGGCTTTGATCGGACTCGTCGCGGCGGTCAACAGTCAGAAGGCGCAGGATCGCATCGAAGCAGTCGGTTGGGATCTTTCGGATCAGGCGGTAGGCGGACTCAAAGCCGGTTGGCTTAAAGGCGTGGTCCAGCAGAACACCTTCGAATTCGGCCACGAGGCAATGAATTCGGCAATCGACCTGGCTTGTGGTCGCGGCGCTCCGGCGAACATCCCCGTCCCCACCCAGATCGTGACCCCGGAGAACGTAGCCGACTACATGTACTACTTGGAGAAGTAATCATGGCACCTCCACTGATCGAACTCTCGGGCATCACCAAGTCGTACGGACCGGTGAAGTCCCTTCAAGGAGTTGACCTTCGGCTGGCGAAGGGTGAAGTACTCGGAGTTGTCGGCGACAACGGCGCCGGCAAGTCCACCCTGATGAAGATCCTCGCGGGCGCCGTCCAGCACGACGGCGGCGAAATGCGCGTCAACGGTGAACCAGTGCGCTTCTCGACTCCGCTCGACGCGCAGCAGAAGAAGATCGGCATCGTCTACCAGGACCTGGCGCTGTGCGACACGCTCGACGTCGCGAGCAACCTGTTCCTCGGCAGAGAACCGCGAAAAGGTCCATTCCTCGACCGGCATGCCATGCACGAGAAGGCGGCTCACATTCTCGCCGACCTGCATGTCAAGGTGAAGTCGACCTACCAGGAGATCGGGCAACTGTCCGGCGGGCAGCGGCAAACCGTCGCGATCGCCCGCGCTGTTTCCTTTCGGCCAGACGTACTGATCCTCGACGAGCCCACCGCAGCGCTTGCCGTCGCCGAGGTCGAGTCGGTGCTCAAGCTGATCACGGACGTTGCAGCGGCCGGAGTGGGCGTCATTCTCGTGACACACCGCCTGCAGGACCTGTTCCGCGTATGTGACCGAATCACGGTCATGTACGAGGGGCAGAGCGTCGACGACGTTCCGATCGGCGACCTGAACATCGAGTCCCTCGTCGGACTCATCACTCGAACTCCGGTGCCGCAACGGACATCGGCAGCAACACAGGGAGCCACGGCATGACCACTCTCGAGAAGACCCAGGCGCCGATCGAGCGCAAGCTCGCCGCGAAACCCTCCTTATGGGACAGCGTCAACAAACCGACGCTCGCGATGCTGGCGGTGACAGTTGCTGTCGCAGCCGTCTTCTCGGCAACCACGTCGTCATTCCTGACGTTCACGAACCTGTCGAACTTGGCGACCCAGATTGCGCCGGTTCTGATCATCGCGGTAGCAATGACATTCGTGATCACGGCCGGCCAGATCGACCTGTCCGTCGGTGCGATCGTCGCGTTCGTCGCGGCGATGAGTGCCGAGCTTATCCAGGCCGGCGTCGATTCGTCCCTGGTCTTCGTCGCCGCCCCGGTGATGGGTGCGGCCTGGGGTCTGGTCAACGGGTGGCTCGCCGCCTATCAGGGCATTCCGCCGTTCATCGTGACTCTGGCGACGATGTCCGTCATTCGCGGTATCGCGCTGTATCGGACCGAAGGATTCTCCGTTCCGGTTCCGGCCGACACTTACTTCGCGAAGCTCGGAACTGCTGAGTTCCTCGGGTTCTCCGCCAGCGCCTGGATTGCTCTCGTCGTCGTGATCATCGGAGCAATTGCGCTCAACCGCATGCGCTTCGGGCGCTACGTCACCGGTATCGGATCCAACGTCGAATCCGTGCGACGGTCCGGCGTCAATACGCGTCGAGTGCTCATGATGACGCTCGTCTTCACCGGCTTGGCTGCCGGTATCGCGGGACTGCTGATCGCGGCTCGACTGGGCTCGGGTTCGGCCAACTCCGCAACGGGATTCGAGCTCACGGTGATCACCGCGGTGGTTCTTGGTGGCACCAACCTCTTCGGCGGTCGCGGCACCGTTATCGGTACCGTCATCGGCGCCGTCCTGACCGGCATCATCGCCAACGGACTGACCCTGCTCGGTGTGAGCCCGTTCTTGACACCGATCATCACCGGTGTCGTTCTGCTCCTGGCCATCTGGATCAACATGCGGGGACACACCCTGAGCGCGCTGTGGCGACACCTACAATCCGCACCCTCGGGGCCCGCACGCTCATGAGCAAGGTTCGTACTGTCACGGGAATTGTGGACAGCTCGGAACTCGGACTGGTTCTCCCACACGAACATCTGCACAACGACGTCACCGGTGCGTACACCGAGGCCCCGGATCCGGTTGTGGCACAGCGGTTGGCCGGTCCGGTACGTGCCGAGGATGCGTGGCTTCTTCACGACAATCCGTATTACAGTCTCGACAATTGTCGAGTCGACGACGCAGCGGCCGTGGTGGACGACCTTGCGGACTTCGCCCGCCTCGGTGGTCGGACGATCGTCGATCTGACACCGCCGGGACTGGGCCGGGCGCCGGAGAAGTTGGCGGAGTTTTCGCGAAAGTCAGATGTGCGAGTGATCATGGGTTCAGGGTGGTACCTCGAGACGACCCATCCGGTCGAGGTCCATGAACTCGGTGTCGACGATCTGGCAGGTTCGCTCGTCGAGGAGTTCGATCCGGCAAAGGAATTGGCTCCTGGCGTGATCGGGGAGATCGGAGTCTCCCCGCTCTTCACTCAGAACGAGGCGAAAGCGTTGAGGGCGGCATGCATCGCCCAGCGCGAGGTGGACGTGCCCCTGTTCGTCCACCTTCCGGGATGGCAGCGCGTCGGACATCACGTCGTCGACATCGTGGTCGACGAGATGGGCGTCGATCCGCAAGCAGTGGTCCTGTGCCACATGGACCCGTCCGGACACGACGCCGACTACCAACGATCGCTCGCCGACCGCGGTGTCTTTCTCGAGTTCGACATGATCGGGATGCCTTTCGATTTCCCCGGCGAGGGTCTTTCGCCGCATCCGGCGGAAACAGCCACTGCGGTAGCCGGATTGGTCACCTCCGGTCACGCATCACAGCTCCTGCTCAGTCACGACCTCTTCCTCAAATCAATGCTCAGAAAGCACGGCGGAAACGGATTCTCCTACGTACCACTCGCCTTCGCCGCCCGGTTGGTGCGCGCAGGCGTAGATCCCCAGCAAGTGTCCGCACTGATGCGAGACAACCCGAGGTCGCTCTTCGAGCAGGCCGCGAAAGGAAACAGAAGCAGTCATGGGTAAACGAGTACTGATCGCCGGCGAGAGCTGGATGACGACGTCGACGCACGTCAAGGGCGTCGACGAGTTCAGTGTCCATTCCTACGTCGAGGGAGTCGGTCCGCTTCGGGATGCGCTCACCTCACGTGGCCACGACGTGACACACATGCCCGCACACCTGGTGCCGACGCAGTTCCCCGGTACCGCAGAAGCGTTGTCCCAGTTCGACGTCGTCGTTCTCTCCGACATCGGAGCGAACTCGCTGCAGTTGGCTCCCGGTGTCTTCGACCAGTTCCGCGCCGGCGAGGATCGCCTTGTCGCGCTTCGTGACTGGGTGAACGCCGGCGGCTCACTGATGATGATCGGTGGCTACCTCTCGTTCTCCGGATTCCAAGCGCGAGCAGCTTTCCGCCAGACCGCGATCGCCGAGGTACTACCCGTGACGATGCTGGCCGAGGACGATCGCGTCGAGACACCGGCCGGGATCGTTCCCACCGTCGTCGATGCTGCTCACCCGGCTCTCGGTGGTGCCGGGGATTCCTGGCCGGCGCTCCTGGGATACAACCGCGTCGTCGCAAAGGACGGTGCCGTGGTTCCCGCCACCATCAACGGTGATCCGCTTGTCGCTGCCGGTGAATACGGCGCCGGACGGTCGATCGTCTTCACCTCGGACTGCTCGCCGCACTGGGCTCCGCCGGAGTTCTGTGAGCAGTGGCCCGGATACACCGACCTGTTCGACGGCTTGATCAGTTGGGTCGCCGGCGAATGAGTCGGTCCTCAGATCTGCTCGCGCGGCAGCAGAGTAACCTCGCTGCCGCGCGGGCGGTTCCATTCATCACGGACACCATCGGCGGGACGTTGAGTGATGAGGGATTTCGCCGGTACCTCGTGATCGAAGAGGCATTTGTACTGACGGCCGTCAAGGTGTTGGGGTTGGTGGTTGCCGAATCCCCGACGCTCGACGACGCGCTCGACCACGTGACGTCGATGTCCAACCTGGTCGGCGAACAGCGCGAGTATTTCGCGCAGTTGCGTTCCCGCTTCCCGTACAAGGGTGACGCAGCGGCGCTGGTCGAGGAGTCGGCCGTGCTGTCCACACACGCCTTGGCCCTCGCTCGCGAAGAGGGCAGGGCGGCGGCCCTGGTGGGCATGTACGCCGCGGAAACCCTTTATCTGTCGTGGTGCCGGGAGGCTGCGGCCCTGAAGGTCGAGCGCGAACCAGCGTTGCAGGACTGGGTGGACATGCATGTCGCTCCGCCGTTCGTGTCTCAGGTGGCGGTGCTGGCGTGCGAGGTGGACGCCATGCCCGAGTCCGTCACTGACGAGGACCTGGATCGTTGGTTCTCCGGCATGCTGGCCGCGGAGATCGATTTTCACAAAGTGGCGGTGTGAACGACTGCTGTGCGCCTTTGTTAACACCCGGCGGTTAATAGAGGCGCACAGCAAAAGGCCCGTAGGTCGCTTTCGCAACCTACGGGCCTCTTCTTTGTAGCGGGGACAGGATTTGAACCTGCGACCTCTGGGTTATGAGCCCAGCGAGCTACCGAGCTGCTCCACCCCGCGTCGGTGTGAAACCAACAGTACACGACTTCTGGAGGTGCAATTACCACCCCCTGTCACCGGCTGGAGTGAGCGCTTTCCGAGTAGTAACCGCGGATGTGGCCGACTACGCGCTGACGTGCGAGTTCGCCGTCGCCCGCGTTGACCGCATCGACCAATCCTCGGTGTTCGTGACGTAGTCGCGTGCAGGTGCTCGGCCAGCTGTCGAACTGGACGCCCGCGAGAACGTAGGCCTCGATGGACTCGCGCAGGCCGGTCATCATGGCTGCGATCACCTGATTGCCCGCCGCGTCGGCGAGCGCCACGTGGAACTGTGCGTCGAGTAGCAGGAATTCCTCGGCCGAGAGAGCTGCGTCGTCCATCGAGTCGAGCAGTTCGACAGCGGCGCTGAGGTCAGGTGACGGGGTTCGCGATGACAGGGACTGCATCACCTCGGATTCGAGCACGAGTCGTGTCTTCACCACGTCCGAGACCGGAAACCCTTGTGCTGCAACCTGCATTCGCATCAGCATGGTCATGCCGCCGGTCGGTCTGGCCACGATCATCGCTCCGGACGTCGGGCCGGATCCCGTCTGCGCTTTCAGCAGGCCGAGAGCTTCCATAACGCGCAGGGCCTCGCGGACCGATGACCGTCCGACGCCCAGTTCTGCCGCCAGAATTCTCTCTCCCGGAAGCCGCTGGCCTGGAGAGACCTCGCCTGAAACGAGCCGACGTTCGAGATGGCTCAGTACTTGTTCCCACGCTCGTGGGCTCGGCTCGGTCGGCATGAGGCAAGAGCATAACCGGGTGGGCGTCGTTCATGGGGTGGCCTGTCCAGGGATGTATTACTGTGGTCAGACCACACCGACAGATTGCGGGGATCCACATGCGCGTAGCGCTGTTCGCCACCTGCATCGGGGACACGATGTTTCCCGACGCCGCCAAGGCCACCGCCCTCCTGCTGACCCGTCTCGGGCACGACGTCGTGTTTCCGTCCGGGCAGACCTGCTGCGGGCAGATGCACGTCAACACCGGCTACCAGCCAGGTGCGCTGCCGCTGGTCGCGAACTACGCCGATACCTTCGGTGACACGTCGATCGACGCCGTTGTCGCACCATCGGGATCGTGTGTCGGTTCGATCCGCCATCAACATGAGATCGTCGCCGAGCGTTACGGGACCGCGTCACTGTGCGGACAGGTGCAGACCGTGAAGGCAAAGACGTATGAGCTTTCCGAATTCCTCGTGGACGTTCTCGAGGTCACCGATGTGGGCGCGTACTTCCCGCACCGGGTCACCTATCACCCGACCTGTCACTCACTGCGCATGCTGAGGGTGGGAGACAAACCACTTCAGTTGCTGCGCAACGTCCGCGACATCGATCTGGTCGAACTCCCCGAAGCAGATTCCTGCTGCGGCTTCGGCGGCACGTTCGCCATCAAGAATGCCGAAACGTCGACGGCCATGCTGGCGGACAAGATTCGCCACGTCGCCGACACCGGCGCCGAATTCTGCAGCGCCGGAGACTCCTCCTGCCTCATGCACATCGGCGGCGGGATGTCACGACTGCAGATGGGCGCCAAGACCATTCACCTCGCGCAGATTCTGGCATCGGTGGAAAGCCGGGTGCACGCATGAGCGTTGTTACGCTGGGTCTGCCCAGCTTCCCGCCGAGGTCACCCGAAGGTGCAGGGTTCCTGCGAGGTACTGAGAAGTTTCCCGCCGCAGCACATCACGAGCTGGCCAACGCGCAACTGCGACGCAATATCGGCAAGGCGACGCACACCATCCGTGCCAAGCGCATCAACGTGACCGGCGAGCTTCCCGATTGGGAAGAACTGCGTGATGCCGGATCCGCGATCAAAGCCGACGTCATGGCGCGGTTGCCGGAACTGCTCGAACAGTTCGAAGCTGCAGTCATCGCGCGCGGTGGGCAGGTGCATTGGGCAGCGGATGCCAACGAGGCCAACGCCATTGTGACCGAACTTGTCACAGCCACCGGCTCCGACGAGATCATCAAGGTCAAGTCGATGGCCACGCAGGAGATAGGTCTCAACGAGCATCTCGAAACCCAGGGCATCACCGCCTACGAGACCGATCTCGCGGAATTGATCGTCCAACTCGGCCACGACAAACCGTCGCACATTCTGGTTCCCGCGATCCATCGCAACAGGTCCGAGATTCGAGAGATATTCCTTCGTGAGATGCCAGATGTCGATCCGAACCTCGGGGAGAATCCGGCCGAGCTCGCCGCAGCCGCACGAAAATTCCTGCGCCACAAGTTCATGACGACGCCGGTCGCAGTCTCCGGTGCCAACTTCGGTATCGCGGACACGGGAACACTGACCGTCGTGGAGTCGGAGGGCAACGGGCGAATGTGCCTGACGCTGCCGAAAACGCTGATCACCGTGATGGGCATCGAGAAGATTCTGCCGACGTATCAGGATCTGGAGGTCTTCCTTCAATTGCTGCCGCGGTCGTCGACGGGGGAGCGGATGAACCCGTACACCTCCCTGTGGACCGGCGTGACGCCTGACGACGGTCCACAGGAATTTCACCTGGTCCTCCTCGACAACGGCCGGACCGCCGCGCTTGCCGACAAGATCGGGCGGGAAGCCCTGAGCTGCATACGGTGCTCGGCGTGCCTGAACGTGTGCCCGGTCTACGAGCGCACCGGTGGCCACGCCTACGGATCCACCTATCCGGGACCGATCGGCGCGGTACTGACTCCGCAGCTCGCGGGCATGCATGGCAAAGACGATCCGAATTCGACTCTTCCTTTTGCCTCGAGTCTGTGCGGTGCGTGCTTCGACGCCTGCCCGGTCAAGATCGACATCCCGTCGCTGCTGGTCGAATTGCGGCACCAGAAGGTCGAGCAATCCGGTGTCACGGCAGAGTCTTTGGCGATGAAAGCCGCATCTCTGGCGATGTCGACCGAGGGCAGGTGGACGCTGGCTCAGGAAGCTGCCGGGCTCGGACGCGTCGTGGCCGGCAGGAAAGGGAAGATCTCCACGTTGCCCCCTCCACTGAACGGTTGGACAGCTGCCAGAGACATTCCCGCTCCACCCAAGCAGACCTTCCGATCCTGGTGGGACTCCGACGAAGGCCGCGATGCATTGGACGAGGCTCGTCATGACGGGAAGGCAGACAGATGAATTCACGTGACGTGGTGCTCGGACGCATTCGTGATGCCATCACCTTGGCGCCCGCCGGTGAAGGCGAGGTACCGCGAAACTACCGGACTGGCAGAACCATGTCCGACGGGGAACTCATCGATTTGTTCGTCGACCGTCTGGTGGACTACAAGGCGCACGTTCACCATTGCGCTGCAACAGAAATCGCCGATGCCGTCGCCGGAATACTGAGACAGCACGGACTGAACACTCTGGGAATCCCCGCCGGCCTCGACCGATCATGGGTAGCCGGATTCGACGGAACGCTGGTGGTGGACAGCCCGGACGTACCGGCTCCCGAACTCGAGAACCTCGACGCCGTTGTCACCGGCTCGAAGGTAGCGTGCGTCGAGACCGGCACCATCTTCCTCGACGCCGGTCCGGAGCAGGGACGTCGTGCGTTGACGCTGGTACCGGACACACACATCTGCGTCGTGTATCGCAGCAGTGTGGAAGTGGGAGTGCCGGAGGCGATTGCGCGGCTGACGCCGCAGCGTCCCACCACCATGATCAGCGGCCCGTCGGCAACCTCCGACATCGAACTCGAACGCGTCGAAGGTGTACACGGTCCGCGAAATCTGCACGTCGTGATCGTGGATGGCTGATTCCCGCCGAGCGGGAACTCAGGGGCAGCGGGCCACATCAGCGTCTAACGTCCCGGCCATGACACAACTCTTGGCAGGCAAGGTCGTCTTCATCACCGGTGCAGCGCGGGGTCAGGGACGCAATCACGCGATCCGACTCGCGCAGGAAGGTGCCGACGTCATCGCTGTCGACGTGTGCGCGTCGGTGTCTGAAGACGTGGGTTACGCGGCCGCGACTGAAGCCGACCTCGAAGAAACGGCCCGTCTCGTGCGAGCAGAGGGGCGCGAGATCGTCACCGCGGTAGCGGATGTGCGTGACCTCGAGGCGCTGCGGGCGGCGGTGGCGTCGGGCGTCGACAAGTTCGGTCGCCTCGACGTCGTGATCGCCAATGCGGGCATCGCTACGTGGAATCGTTTCTGGGAGATGCCGGAAGAACAGTGGTCGACGCTGGTGGACATCAATCTCAATGGTGTGTGGCGCACGATGGCGGCTGCGGTTCCCTCGATGATCGAGGCGGGCAACGGTGGTTCCATCGTGATCGTCAGCAGTGCTGCCGGCGTCGCCGAAGCGCCTGGTTGTGCGCACTACTCGGCGGCCAAGCACGGCCTCGTGGGTTTGGCTCGCACTGCTGCAACGGAATTGGGAAGCTTCGACATTCGAGTCAACAGCATCCACCCTGGCGCGGTGGAGACCGAGATGGGCAACGATCCCAACGTCGGTAAGGTACTCACTACTCATCCGGAGTACATGAACTCGTACAAGTGGCCGCTCACGTCCGTCCCACGCACCACCGTCGAGGACATCTCCAACGCCGTGGTCTACCTTGCGACGGACCTCTCCCGCGCGGTCACCGGGACGAAGATCGTCATCGACATGGGTCAGACGATGGCGTAGTCGCGCTCAAAGCAGATTGAACTGCGCCACCTCGATGGTGTTCTCGACCGCCTCCGAGAGCGTGCGAATACGTTCGTCGGCGCCTGGCGCGGTCAAAATCGCCAGGCGATCGGCGTCACCCATCGGAATGTTTCTGGCTAGGGCATACAGCCGAGAACCCAGCGGATCCAAGGGATCCGGTGGGACGGGCATTCGCGGAGTCTGTTCGCCGGCCCGAAGTGCGAGCTTTCCCAACATTCCGTACATGAACTCGATGCGCTCGAGGAGAGAGTCGTATTCGTAAGCGGTGACAGGTGTTCCGTTGTTCTCGTCAGGCCACAATTCGACCTCGGCGAGTGGGTAAGGATCGTCCGGCAGCCAGCGATTGACGCGGATACGGTCTTCGGTCCGGCAATACAACTGATACCGTCCGGCACCCATTGCGACATGAGACTCGATCCGAGCCAGAGTGCCGACGTCGTGGCGTGATTCGCCGCCACCGACCTCGTGGCCACGAGCGATGAGCACTACTCCGAACAGTGGGCCGTCGGCAGCTTCGAGAACATTCTCGACCAGTGCGCGGTACCGAGGCTCGAAGATGTTCAGTGGCAACACCTCACCCGGAAGCAATGCAGAGCCGAGCGGAAACATGGGGAAGATGGGCATCAGGGGATTCTCAACCTCGGAATCGGAGGGGCGGGGAAATCGCCGGGGCGATCGATTTCAGCGAGCAAGTGCTCGGACCACATCAGCAGGCCGGGGATGTCGAGGCCGTGCGGACTTTCCACTTCGTAGTGCCTGATGCGGTCGTGACCCTGGCCGAGGAGTGAGACGGCACCGGTGTTGTTGCCCCGAAGTAGATGGGTGAGCCCGACGGCCAATTGAGCCAGTCCCTGCCACAGGTCACGCTCCTCGGCGGGAGCGTCCTTCCACGTTCCTTCGAAAATTTCGTGCGCGTGAAAAGGCATCCCGTGGTCGAGAAGACGCTGAGCCTCGGTGATCGACTCGTCCGGCGGGAGGCGCACATCGTCGGGAATGCGCGGGACGCCGCCCGCTGCGTCACGTGGCAGTGGACGGCCGAGTCCGTCGCGGGGCCGCGAATTGAGGGGCTTTCCAGCGGCGTCCCGGTCGCGTTCGGTCATACACTCAGCCTAACGGCAGCACCTCGGACGAACCCGCCGAAAGTTTTTTCGAGTCGCCTGTCGATTCCGGGGAGAACCGTTCGTCGTCATGTTGTAAGGCAAGAAAGCCGGAAGAGAAACAACAGACCAAGGAGTCAGTCATGAAGTACATGTTGCTCATCTACACCGCGCCCGGCGGAGACACCGAACCCCAGTGCACGTTCGAGGACTGGCAGCAATACGACAAGGAAATGAAAGATGCCGGTATCTGGGTGTCCGGCGATGCCCTCGCCGACCTGACGACTACGACAACGGTTCGAGTCTCGCAGTCCGGAGAAAAGACCGTCACCGACGGACCCTTCGCTGAAACCCGTGAGATCCTCGGCGGCTACGACGTCATCGACGTTCCTGATCTGGACGCGGCGCTGGCCTGGGCCGCGCGGTGCCCCGGCGCGCGCGACGGCGGCAGCGTCGAGGTGCGTCCACTGGCCGGGTTCGGGGACTGATGCGCCGTGGACGAGCAGGCCGAGAACTCCATCGAGTCAGTGTTCCGGGAGGAACGTGGACGACTCTTGGCCTCGCTCGTCCGCCGTTTTGGTGATCTGGATCTGGCCGAGGAAGTTACCTCCGAAGCCGTCGAGGCCGCGTTGGTGCACTGGCCGGTGGACGGAGTGCCGGCCAAACCCGGCGCCTGGCTGCTGACCACGGCGCGTCGCAAAGCCGTCGACAGGCTTCGTCGTGATCAGGCCTATGCGGCGCGATTGGCGGTGATGCAGGTGGACGCCGATCGTGCCGACCCGGCGCCGCCCACGGTCGACGGAGAACTTCCCGACGAGCGGTTGCAGCTGTTCTTCACCTGCTCGCACCCAGCGCTGGCCGAGGACGACCGAATCGCACTCACCTTGCGTTGCCTCGGAGGGTTGACGACGCCCGAGGTTGCTCGGGCCTTCCTCGTGCCTTCGGCGACCATGGCGCAGCGGATCGTGCGTGCGAAGAAGAAGATACGTCAGGCTCGGATTCCCTTCCGAACTCCCAGCGCCGAAGAACTCCCGGAGCGTCTGCCCGGTGTTCTGCAGGTGATCTATTCGGTGTTCACCGAAGGGTATGCCGCCAGTTCGGGTCCGGATCTGCAACGCGTCGACTTGGCGGTAGAGGCAATCAGGCTGGCGAGGATCTTGCGCGCTTTGCTTCCCGATGAGCGCGAGATCGCCGGGTTGCTGGCGTTGATGCTCCTCGTCCACGCGCGTCGGGATGCCCGTACCGACGCCGGTGGCGGGATCGTCCTCCTCGAAGATCAGGATCGCGGGTGCTGGGACCAGCCGATGATCGAGGAAGGCAGCGACCTCGTCGTGGTCGCGTTGACCGGGGGAGCGCCGGGGCCGTACGGGGTGCAGGCTGCCATCGCCGCATTGCATGACGAGGCGGCGGATGTGGAGAGCACCGACTGGCCGCAGATCTGCGCGCTCTACGGAGTGCTCCTCACGTTGACGCCTTCGCCTGTCGTCGCAGTCAACAGGGCAGTGGCGCTGGCGATGCGCGACGGCGAGGAGGTTGGGCTGGCAGCTTTGGAAGAACTGGCAGCGGAGCCCAAACTTGCCGACTACCACCCGTATCACCTCGCGCGCGCCGAACTGCTCGCCCGGTTGGGGCGCACCGACGCGGCAATGTCTGCATACCGACGTGCGCTGAATTTGGTTGGTACGGAACCGGAGCGGGCCTACTTGGAGCGTCGACTCGGTGAGATCTCTGACTGATCAGCGCGTCAGATCAATTCGAGTCTTCGGGCCATGTCGGACACAAAAACACCTGTCGGATCGATATTCCTGCGCATCCGGATCCACTCGTCGATTCGCGGATACATCGAGTGGAAGCTTGCTGCGGTAGTCCGAGAGTCCTTCGCGGTATAGAGGCGACCGCCGAATTCGAGTACCCGTTTATCGAGCGAAGCGACGAACTCACCCAGTCCGGGCTTGATCGGGAAGTCGAAGGCCACGTTCCACCCGGACATCGGAAAGCTCAGTGGCGCTGCGTTTCCTTCGCCGAAAAGTTTGAAGACGTTGAGCGCTGAGTAGTGTCCCGAATGCTGGATATCGCGGATGATGCTCTTGAATTCGTCCACCGCGGCGACGGGTACCACGAACTGGTATTGCAGGAATCCCTTGGACCCGTAGGCACGGTTCCACTCACCGATGAGGTCGAGCGGATGGTAGAACTGCGTCAGATTTTGGACCTTCCCGACGTAGTTGCCGCCGGTGCGGTAGTAGAACTCGCCGATCGCAGAGGCCGAAAGCTTGTTCATCAAGCCGTTGGGGAACACGTCCGGCGTCGTGAACAGTTGTGGCGCATCGAACTTCAACGGATTCTTCTGCAACTTCAGTGGAAGCTGGTCGACGGTCGCCAACGAACCACGCGTGATCGAGGCCCGGCCGAGCTTCGGCGGCGCACTGACCGCGTCGAACCAGGCGCTCGAATATGTGTAGTCGGCTTCGCTGCCGTCGCTGTGAAAAGCGACGGTTTCATCCAGGCTCGCGGTCAGAGCGCCGTCGTTGACGAAATACGCCGTTTCGGTCGGCGTCATCTCGAGGGTGACGCGAAGGATGATCCCGGTCAGTCCGATTCCGCCGACGGTAGCCCAGAAGAGCTCGGATGTCGGGCCTTGCGGCTCCAGTGTTCGGATACTGCCGTCAGCAGTGAGCAGATCCATCGAGCGGACATGATTTCCGAAGCTGCCTTCGGTGTGGTGGTTCTTGCCGTGGATATCGCAGGCGATCGCTCCGCCGATGGTTACCTGGCGTGTTCCGGGGAGCACCGGGACCCAGAGGCCGAACGGTAGTGCCGCCCGCATCAGCTGATCGAGGGACACTCCGGCGTCCATCTCCACCAGTCGGGTCTCTACATCGATCTTGTGAATTCGACGGAAGGCAGTCATGTCGATTACCAAGCCGCCGGTGTTCTGCGCGTTGTCTCCGTAAGACCGACCCAGACCGCGGGCGATGACTCCGCGTCGGAGGTGCAACGGCTTGTCTGCATTGTCGTCTGCGACGCGGGCGACGGCCTTCGCGATCCCCTCTACATCAGGGGTCGAAACGACGTGCGAGGTCGTTCGGGCTGTGCGACCCCAACCGCCGAGGACAGTGGACGCAGTGGTTGGCAGATCGGTGGAGTTGTCGGGCACGAAATCCGAGGGTACCTGTTTGCGGACCAACTGGTCTGAAACCGATGGCTGCGCCGGTTCGCCTATCGCGAGAGGTCGAGATCGAAGTACAGGGTCTCGGACCAGTAACCGAGGCCGAGTTCGCGTAGCGGTTCCTCGACGCTCTCCTGAGTCGGCGTGAACAGTCGCTCCCAGAAGCGCGGCTTGGCGGGTGCGAGCGTGGCCAAAGCTGCCTCCATCTCCGCATCGATGTTCGCCAGACCGGCCATCAGGGCCGTGCTCTGTTCGGCGAACGGTTCGTCGTCCATGTCGAAGATTTCGCCGCACTCGAGGACGAAGTAGTGGTCGGGCTCGGTGTGGCTGCGCAGGAAACGCAGCGCATCGCCGGCCATCGTGCCGAGTTCGGGGTGATCGATGCGGCCGAGGAAGTCTTCGAGCCGGGCGATCCCAGGACCACAGGGCGCGGTGACCGCGATCAGGTCGGGGGTGTCGTCCCAGATGATCGACTGGCGGGCGAGCGGATTCACGGACACAAGGATCCGGGGGACCAGCGGTATCGCGTACGACCACTCCGAGACTCCCCTGAGTCCACGGGTGCGAGTGGCAGCCGGATTCTCGTGCGGAGCAACAGGGGTCGAGTAGAGATAGGTGCGGTTGGCCACTGGCCGAGTCCTTTCTGCGGTCGGTGTCACCTGATTCAGGCGGCGCCCACCATCCTCAATGCCAGGTCTCCGTACAGTTTTCCAATGTCTTTCGGATTCGTGTAATTGCCGGCTGGGAACCAGCGGCACACGTCGACGCACAGGGACATCAAGGCGAGGGTGACGCCTTCGGCATCGGGGATCGTGAAGTCGCCCGACTGGACGCCGGCGTCGACAACCTCCCGGACCACCCGCGTCGTGCTGCGGCGAAGCGCGACGACGGTTCGGTAGTGCTCTGGTGTGAGTGCAGTGAGTTCGTATTGGACGACGCGAGCGAGTGAGTGGTGCCCGGCCTGCCAACTGGCGAAGGTGCTGACCAGTTCCTGCAAGCGAACGGACGGTTCTTCTCCCGGTCTGTCGGCGCCCTCGACCACCTTCAACGCTTCGGTGTGACCTTCGAAGCTGATCGCGAAAAGCAGCTCTTCTTTCGAGCGGTAGTGCGGGTACATGGCGGCGGGACTCATGTCGAGTCGTGCGGCGATGTCACGGGTGGTGGTGCCGCCGTAGCCCGCGGACGCAAAAGCGTCCACGGCTGCCGCGCGGATACGGGCCGCAGCTTTGGAGGGGCTGATCACCACGTCAGGTGAATCGCTCACGGTTTCCTCCAGGTGTGACGGATTTCGATGTTGACAATATCCCGCTCTCGATTCACTATAAGCAGATGCTTAGATTCTAAGCGAATGCTTAGGAACATCGTTACGTGTGGCATTGCCACGCCGAAAGGAAGCAACTCGTCATGCGTCGCACTCTGTACGGACCCGATCACGAGGCATTTCGCGAATCTGCCCGCGAATTCGTCAACCGGAACATCCTTCCGGTCGCAGAGAAGCTGATCGACCAGCGCTTCATCGATCGTGAAATCTGGCTCGAAGCGGGACGCAACGGCTTCCTCGGACTCGAGGTTCCAGAGGCGTACGGCGGAAGCGAAGCCGGCGACTACCGCTTCAACGCTGTTCTGGCCGAGGAACTCTCGCGTGCCAGTGCAGCTGTTGCCTCGAGCTTCGGCATCCATGCCGACGTCGTTGCTCCGTACCTCGTTCAGCTCACCACCGAAGAGCAGAAGCAGCGTTGGCTGCCCAAGTTCTGCACCGGTGAGATGCTGACGGCCATCGGCATGACCGAGCCTTCCGGCGGATCCGACCTCGCCTCGCTCAAGACCACTGCGGTCAAGGACGGCGACGACTGGATCATCAACGGCTCCAAGACCTTCATCACCAACGGCTACAACGCCGATCTCGTGATCGTGGCGGCGCGGACCAGTCCCGAGAAGAAGTCCAAGGGCATCACGCTCTTTGCCGTCGAAACCGGCATGGAAGGTTTCGAGCGCGGACGCAAGCTCGACAAGGTCGGCCAGCACGAGTCCGATACCGCCGAACTGTTCTTCGAGAACGTTCGCGTGCCGTCCACCAACATCATCGGTAAGATCGACCGCGGCTTTATCCACATGATGGAAATGCTGCCGCAGGAGCGCGTCGGCGCTGCGGTGTCCAACATCGCGCACGCTGCTCCGATCCTCGAAGAGACGCTGCAATATGCCAAGGACCGCAAGGCTTTCGGTCAGCCGATCGGCTCGCTGCAGTGGAACAAATTCCTTCTCGCGGATCTCGTCACCCGCATCGAGGTCACCCAGGCCTATGTCGACAACTGCGTCGCAGCACACGCTGCCGGCGAGCTGACCGCCATCGACGCCGCCAAAGCGAAGTGGTGGACCGCGCAGGTTCAGAACGAGGTCCTCGATCACTGTGTTCAGTTGCACGGCGGCTACGGCTTCATGACCGAGTACCGCGCCGCTCGCGCGTGGATGGACGCCCGCGTCACCAAGATCTGGGCCGGATCCAACGAGATCATGAAGGAACTCATCGGCCGCGATCTCGGCCTGTAATTTCGCAACTGCAGTCCATATGTCACTGCAGTCGATACGCCACTGCAGTCCATACGTCACTTCCCGAACCCGACGACACAGGAGCATCACCGCGCATGTCTGTTCTCGACAAGTTCTCTCTGACCGATCGAGTGGTCATCGTGACCGGTGCGTCGTCGGGCCTCGGGGTGGCGTTTGCGAAAGCCGCAGCAGAGGCCGGCGCGGACGTCGTCCTCGCTGCTCGCCGCGTCGACAAGCTCGAAGACACGGCCAAGCTCGTGCGTGACGCAGGCCGCGAAGCGTTGTGCGTGGCCACCGACATCGTCGATCCGGCTCAGGCTCAGAACATGGTCGACGCCGCGATGGAGAAGTTCGGCCGCGTGGACGTACTGGTCAACAACGCCGGCGTTGGAACCGCTGTTCCGGCGACCCGTGAGACCCCGGACCAGTTCCGCGCCGTCATCGACATCAACCTCAATGGGTCTTACTGGGCAGCGCAGGCCTGCGGCCGCGTCATGCTCCCGGGCAGCTCCATCGTCAACATCTCGAGCATTCTCGGATTGACGACCGCCGGACTCCCACAGGCCGCCTATGCGGCGAGCAAGGCAGGCGTCGTCGGATTGACCCGTGACCTCGCACAGCAGTGGGGAACGCGCAAGGGCATTCGCGTCAACGCGATCGCGCCAGGCTTCTTCAAGTCGGAAATGACCGACCAATACAACGACGGCTACTTGGACGCGATGGCTCCGCGCCTGATCCTCGGCCGCATGGGCGATCCGGAAGAGCTCGCGGCCACCATGGTGTGGCTCGCGTCCGAGGCAGGCGGATACGTCACCGGTCAGACCATCGCCGTCGACGGAGGAATCACCATCACCTGACGCCGATGCCGAGATGTCGCCGGCTTTGCCGTATAAGTAGCTGGTGACCTCTCGCGCCGAACCTCAGGAGAACTGGGAAGACCGTCCGCCACCATCCATGGCTGCGACGGAGCTTCTGCGTGACCTGCCGGTGACTGCCCGCGGCGTCCGGACCAGGGCTTCTCTGGTCGCAGCGGCTCGAACGGTGTTCGAGCGCGCAGGGTATCTCGATGCCCGTCTGACGGACATCACCAAGGAAGCGAACTGCTCCACCGGCACGTTCTACACCTACTTCGACAACAAAGAGCAGATCTTCGCCGCAGTTCTCGACGTTGCGCAGGAAGACATGCTGCACCCCGGCATGGGACGGGTCCGCGAGGTCGACAATCCGTATGCGGTCCTCGAATCGAGCAACCGTGCCTACCTGACGGCTTTTCGCCGCAACGCCAAACTGATGGGTCTGCTCGAGCAGGTATCGCACATCGATCCGGCCTTCGCGAAACTGCGTCGGGACCGAGCCGAGACCTTCATTTCTCGCAATGCCCGAGCCATCGAACGCCTGCAAGCAGCTGGCAAGGCAGACGGCTCGTTGGATCCGCTGTTGGCTTCCCGAGCACTGTCGGCGATGGTGAGCCGTCTTGCCTACAGTTCGTTCGTCTCCGAGGAACCTGGCGCCGACGGCAACCCCGTCCCGTTCGAGGACGTCGTCAAGACGGCTACTCAGGTGTGGGCCAACGCGCTGGGCCTCGAAGGCGACCGCGGGTAGTTTCAGCCTTCGCCGCGGGCCGCGAACTGCTGCTCGAGGCTGTGGCGCAACGTCTCCTCGCTGTTCCTGACAGCGTTTTCGACGAACGGCCCGATCAAGCGGCCGAGAGCTTTGCCGGCAATGCCGCCGGGGAGTTTGTAGGCGAAGTCGACGGAAAGCTCGGTCTTGGAATCGTCGATCGCGGCGAACTCCCACGTGGACGAGTTGGATACACCGCCGAGCGAAGACAGCTTGATGATCCGATTCTTCTCCCACTCGGTGACCTCGAGCTTGGAGCGCAACGTGCTTGGCCCGATCTGCATGGCCGCGTCGAACGTGGCGCCGAGCCCCTGATCGAACTCTCCGAACGGTGTGAACTCGGAAACACCGAACATCCACGTCGGGACGTTGCGGTAGTCGTCGATGTAGTCGAAGGCGACATCAACCGGCACGGCAGCAACCGCGGAGTGGCGAACATGGATCATGACTGGTCCCTGTCTTTCGGTGAACATCGACTGTAACCAATGGCACCGACGCGTTCGGCGGCGGCGCAACGGCGATCTACGGTATCGGTATGACGAACGAGCTTCCGGTACGCGGGTCCTGGCGCGATTACGAAGACCTGGGACTACCGAAACCGCTCGCTGCGGCGCTGGAGGCGTTCGTCGAGCAGGGCTATCACGGGACTTCGATCCGTGACGTCGCGTCGCGGTCCGGGCTGTCGGTGCCAGGGCTCTACCACCACTACCCGTCCAAGCAGGCTCTGTTGATCGGTCTGGCGACCGTTGTGATGACGGAGTTGTTGGAGCGAAGCCGCGCCGCCGAACTCGATGCCGGGGACGATCCCTCTGATCGCTTCGACGCGGTGATCGAATCTCTGTTGCGGTTCCACATGTTTCGACGCGAGCAGTCGTTCGTTGCCTCCTCGGAGATCCGCAGCATGGAGCCCGACAGTCGGGCGAGTTACATCGCGCAGCGCGACGAACAGCAGAAGCAGGTGGACCGGATCGTCCTCGACGGCGTCGCTTCGGGAGTGTTCGAGGCCGACCATCCCGAGGATGTCAGCCGCGCCGTGGTGACGATGTGCGTCGCCGTGGCGGTGTGGTATCGACCGGACGGTGAGTTGTCTCCGGACGAGTTGGTGGAGAGGTATTTGGAGATAGCGAGGCGCATGGTGGGGGCGAAGCGGGTGGGGGAGTGACTGTGGGGCGAAGCGGGCGGGGGAGTGACCTGTTGGCCCAACTGCGCGAATCAGTCTGAATTCTTCAGCAATTCGAGCGCTGCGTCCCGGCCGGCCACGAAGGGGTCGGTGCCGATACCGATCCCGTCTGCGACCAGGGCACCTTCGTGAAGCAGCATGATTGCCTCGGCGAGACGTTCGTCGGCTTGCCCTCCCGTCGACAGAATGCGCCGAAAAAGGTCCAACATCTCCCGCTTTTGTTCGGCGATGACAGCGAACACCTGATGTGAGCGATCGCTGAACTCGGCGTGCGCGTTGATCATGCTGCACCCTTTGCCTCCGCTCGCCTTGGACCAGGAGGCGGAAGCATCGAACACCGCACTCAACCGTTCGGCGCGACTGTCTCCGGCTGATGCGAGCTTCTTGTCGCGAAAGGCTCGCCACCGCCGATCTCGATCCTTCAGGTATTCCACGACGAGACCGTCCTTCGAGCCGAACCGCTCGTACAAAGTCTTCTTCGTGACCCCGGCGTCCTGTGCGACGGTATCCACGCCAACGGCATGAATCCCCTTTTCGTAGAACAACTTCGACGCAGACTCCAGAATGCGGCGTGCTTTCGGAGTCAATTCGGGTACGGATTCGTCTGCCATGGACAGAAGTATACCGATCTGTATAGTCGACTCCATGAGTAAACAGATCGGTATACCTCGGATCGTCATCTCGAGATCTGCCGTGACGGCTATCTTGTCGGTCCTGTTCGTCGCGTGCTGGAGTTCGGGATTCATCGGGGCCAAACTCGGCGCCGGCAGTGCCGAAGTCCTTACGCTGCTGATGTGGCGTTTTCTCCCGCTTGCGGCGGTACTCGTGCCGAATGTCTGGCTGTCCGCCCGGCGCCGGAACACGATGCCGACAGCGCGGGCTCTCGGCAGACAGGTGGTGATCGGAATGCTCTCCCAGAGCGGCTACCTGTTGTCTGTGTACTGGGCAGTCGATCTCGGCGTGAACACCGGAACCACAGCGCTGATCGACGGTATTCAGCCGCTGGTGGCAGCTGCGCTGCTCGGCCCGGTCCTCGGTGTCGCAGTCCCGCGGATGCAGTGGGTCGGATTGGCAATCGGACTGGCCGGCGTCGCGATGGTCACGGCAGCCGACGCCGGGGCCGGTGCATCGGCCCCGTGGTGGGCGTACGCGATTCCGTTCCTGGGGATGGTGAGCCTGGTTGCATCCACCTTCGTCCAGCAACGCGCTCCCACGTCCACACCGCCACTGCAGGCCTTGGCCATCCACTGCTCAACCAGCGCAATAGCTTTCACGGTACTAGCTGTTGCCTCCGGAAAGGCGGTACCGCCAAGTGTCAACACATTCTGGATCGCATTGCTCTGGTTGATCGTGTTGTCCACCTTCGGTGGTTACGGGCTGTACTGGTTATTGCTTCGTCGCATCGGCATTACGTCCGTCAACACCTTGATGTTCTTGATCGCCCCCGTCACCGCAGTCTGGGGTGCACTGATGTTCGGAGAATCCTTCACTCCGTTCACCGCTCTCGGCTTGGCGGTGGGCATCGTCGCCGTCATCGTGGTCACCCGGGTGGACGATCGACCGAAGAAGCAGGACGAGAGCGCGGATTCCTGCACGGTCAGAGCTTCGATCACATCGCGTTGACGAAGCCCGACCGTGACGTGAACCGCTCGCGGAGCGCGGTCAGTTGCTCTGCAGTGAGCTTGAGTCCGTTGAGTGCGTAGTCCTCGACAGTGCCGAAGCGTGTGCGCATTTCGTCGAGCGCGGCGTCGAAGTAACTGTCACGGACTCCGAGGAGGGGCCGGAGAAGTTCTCCGTCAACGCCTTTGCTCGCGGCGAAGTCGACTATCGGTTCTGTCATGGGCGCATGATCGGTGTTCGTCTCCAGATAATCGGCGTGTACATCGGCTTCGTCGGCGCCGAGTAGGAGTAGGAAAGACGTCACGTCCCATCCGGTTCGATTCTTCCCGGTGCGCAGTGGAAAAGTGCTGCCCCGGTGCGCTTTTCGTCGATGAGATCGAGGAAGAACGTGCGGTAGGCGTCGAGAGCGGATGGCAGGCTGACGAAGTTGCGGTTCGCTTCCTCCATCTGCGCGATCCCACGGCCGCCGCTGACAGTCTCGGCGTACGCGGCCGGGTCCGTCATGAGAAGTCCGGTGGCCGCGGCGTTGTGGGCATTGTCGGCAAGTACGTCGAGCCGGCTCTCTGTCCGAGTCGCCGGAGTCCTGACGGAACGAGAGAACGAGATTCTCACCTTTCTGCGGACCACGATGACTGCAGACGAGATCGCTGCGCACCCCGGCATCGCCTATCCCACAGTGAAGACTCACATTCGCTCGATCTACCGAAAATTAGGTGTGACCAAACGGCACGCCGCTGTTCAAGCAGCCGACAACCTAGACCGCGGGATCGGGGGCGATTCCGCGGCGGAGGCTGCGAACCGTCAGGTCCAAGGCCTGTAGGCGCGTCCCGGAACCGCGGTTCACGTAGTCCATCGACGTGTAGAGCAGTGACCACAGCAGGTTCTGCACCCAGTCCGAACCCATGTCGGGGTCGATGGAACCGTCGGAGTGTCCGCGCTCGATGGCGTCGGTGACTCCGTCGTCGTTCGACGCGGACTCGGCAAACGAATCTTCTTGATACACGCCGGGAGTGAAGAACAGGACCGTCAAAAGGTCGGCCAGTTCGAAGTATTCATGGCACAGGCGAACCAGCGCTTCGGCTCCGGTACCCTCGCCGAGTCGAGCTGCTGCTGCTGCCTCTCCGACGGCGCGGGTGGCCTCGGCCGCGACTGCGTCGACCAAGTCTGACCGTTCGGGAAAGTAGCGGTGCAAAGTGGTCCGGCCGACCTTCGCGGCCGAAGCGATCTCGCTGAGCGTCGCGGCAGGCTTGGATGCGAACACCGAAACGGCGGCATCGAGGATTGCCTTCCGTGTGCGCTCGCGGGTCGCGCTTTGTTCAGGTGCGCTGTGGATCGTTGTCACGAATTCGAAGCGTAGCCGTGTCCGGTTTCGGTATCCAGTGTTCCGAATCGGAATTTCTCTTGCCCTTTATGGAACATTCGTGTTCCATAAATTCATGCTTGAACCCGACGCTTCTCAGCCCGCACCGAAATGGAGCAATCTCCGCGTCCTCTCGGAGTTCGCTCGACCGCATCTGCCGTCGCTCCTGCTCGGATTGGTACTGGCGCTGTGCGGCTCCGCGGCGACGCTGGCAACGCCCATGGTCACCAAGTGGGTTCTCGACACCCTCGATACCGGTGCGTCGCTGAAGGGGCCGATCCTCACGCTCGTCGTCCTTCTGGTCGTCGGTGCTGTGCTCGGCTGTGCTCAGTGGATCGTTCTCGGAACCGCAGCCGAGAAGGTTGTGTTCGACGCCAGGTCTTCGCTGGTGAGGCGATTCCTCGCTGCGACTGTGCCGTCGCTGCAATCGCGATCCGTGGGTGAATTGGTCACCCGGGTCACGTCGGACACCTTGCTGCTGAGGGAGGCGGCGTCGTCGGCCGCGGTGAATATTCTGAACGCAGCCGCGTTGACCATTGGAACGATTGTTCTGATGGGCGTTCTGGATCTGCCGTTGTTAGGCGTGACCATGGTGGCAATCGTGTTCGCCTCCATACTCTTTGCCGTTCTGATGCCCCGGATTTCCGCGGCCGAAGCGCGAACCCAGGAATCGCTCGGTCAGCTCGGCGGCGTTCTCGAGGGTGGCTTGCGTGCGATCCGGACGGTCAAGGTTTCCCTCGCCGAGGATCGCGTCGGCGCTCTGGTGACGAACAATGCGTCCGATGCGAAAAAGCATGCGATCACGGCGGTTCGAGTGTCGGCAACCGCGTGGACTGTCGCGTGGACCGCCATTCAAGGATCGATCATTGCCATCCTGGGCTTCGGTGCCTGGCGAGTCGCCGACGGCGAAATGGCAGTCTCGACGCTCATCGCGTTTTTGCTCTACGCCTTCACCCTGATGGGGCCGGTGTCGGAGCTTGCGCAGAACGTGACTTCCGTTCAGTCGGGAATCGCGGCAGCTATCCGGATTCGCGAGATGCAGTCGTTGCCCACCGAGCAGTACGACGAGGTCGTGGACGTGGTCGCGAAAACAAACGCTGCCGCGCCGCTGATCGAGTTGCGCGACGTCACCGTGAGTTATCACGGATCGAACCAGCCGGCGTTGCGCGATGTCTCGCTGGTTATTCCGACGCGTGGGCACATGGCCATCGTCGGCCCGTCGGGTGCCGGAAAGACGACCTTGCTCTCGACTGTGCTGCGATTTGTCGAACCGCGATCGGGTGAAGTTCTCCTGCGTGGAGTCGGTTACGACGCGCTCGATCACCGCGCTGTGCGCGAGAGTCTCGCGTACGTGGAGCAGGAGACGCCGGTGGTACCCGGAACGATTCGGGAGAACGTGGTCTTCAGTCATCCCGACGCGACGGACGAAGAAGTCCAGGCTGTTCTGCGCTTGCTTCGGCTCGACGACGCGATCGAGGCCCTGCCCGACGGACTCGACACCGCTCTGACGGCCACTTCGCTGTCGGGTGGCCAACGTCAGCGGATCGCGATGGCGCGCGCAGTTCTGCGGCCGAGTGCTTTGCTTCTGCTCGACGAAGCCACTGCCCAGGTCGACACGCTCACAGAAGCCGCGATTGTCGACGCAATCAACGAACGGGCGCGCACCGGGGCCGTGGTGACTATCGCTCACCGGCTCTCGACGGTGCGTGACGCCGACTGGATCGTGGTCATGGAAGACGGTCGGATCCGCAACATCGGCAACCATGAGGAGCTCATGGACAAGGACGATCTGTACCGCGACATGGTCGTTGCCGGCCGGCTCGATCAGGGCGAGGCGATGCTCGAAGATTGTTGACCCGACGCATCGGCGTGTGCGAGAGTGCTGATACCGAGCGATCGCTCGGTCGGGATGTTCTTTCGGAGGTGGCTGGTGGCAATCGATCTGACGTACGCGCCCGAGGTGGTGGCGCTGATCGAGAAGACGCGCGACTTCACGCGCAACGTAGTGCTCCCCATCGAAGACGAACACGCCGGTGACATCGCCGTAGCGGGTGGCGATGCCATTCGCATCGAGATGCAGTCGGCAGCCAAAGAAGCCGGTGTCTTCGCCCCGCATGTGCCGATCGAGTACGGCGGACACGGGCTCAACATGAGTGATCGCGCGCCGGTCTTCGAGGAAGCCGGCTACTCGCTCTTCGGGCCGACGGCGCTCAACATCGCGGCGCCGGACGAGGGCAACGTTCACATGCTGGCCCACGTGGCGAACGAAGCACAGAAGCAGCAGTTCCTCGCGCCGCTCGCAAGCGGGGACATGCGGTCGGCATTCGCCATGACCGAACCCGCGCCCGGAGCGGGATCCGATCCTTCGGCTTTGAACACCCGCGCCGAGAAAGTCCCCGGTGGCTGGAAGATCAACGGTAAGAAATGGTTCATCACCGGCGCCGACGGCGCCGGGTTCTTCATCATCATGGCGCGCACGTCCGGCGAGCCCGGGCAGCGCGGCGGAGCGACCATGTTCCTGGCGCCGACGGACACTCCCGGCCTGGTAGTGGGTCGACACATCGACACCCTCGACAAGGCAATGATCGGTGGGCACTGCGAGGTGACGTTCGAAGATCTCTTCGTACCCGACGAGGCCGTACTCGGTGAGGTCGATCAGGGTTTCGCCTACGCGCAGGTTCGTCTCGGTCCCGCCCGCATGACGCACGTGATGCGCTGGCTCGGTGCAGCGCGCCGCGGCCACGACGTCGCCGTGGCCAGGGTTGCCGAACGCGAAGGCTTCGGCTCGAAACTCGGTGATCTCGGAATGATCCAGAAGATGGTCGCCGACAACGAGATCGACATCGCAGCCAGCCGTGCACTTCTGGTGCAGGCCTGCTTCGAACTCGATCAGGGCGGGCACGCAAGCAACGCGACGTCCATCGCCAAGACCTATGCGGCCGAGGCGATCTTCCGGATCGTCGACCGCTCCATTCAGATGTGTGGCGGAATGGGCGTGTCCGGCGATCTGCCCCTGGCACGGTTGTCCCGTGAAGTGCGTCCCTTCCGCGTCTACGACGGCCCGTCCGAGGTTCATCGCTGGGCCATTGCGAAACGTGTTGTCGGAGCCGCGAAGCGGGCCGCTCGGGAGGAATCGAAGTGACGGACTTTCCAGGACTCGATCTCGCGGCACTGCGCAAATATCTGCAAGCCGCAGGCGTCACTGTCAGCGGTGAGTTGCGAGCCGAACTGATTTCAGGTGGCAAATCCAACCTGACGTACGGAATCTTCGACGACAACTCGAAGTGGATTCTGCGTCGCCCACCCACTGCCGGCCTCACGCCGTCGGCGCATGACGTCGCGCGCGAGTTCCGAATCACCTCGGCGTTACAGAACACTGCTGTACCCGTCGCGCCGACCGTCGTGCTGTGCGAGGACGCCTCGGTGATGGGTGCGTCGTTCACGGTGGTCGAGTTCGTCACCGGTCAGGTGATCCGGACCAAAACCGAGCTGGAAGCTGTTCCGGCAGAGCAGGTCACGCAGTGTATCGACGAATTGGTGCGTGTTCTGGCCGCCCTGCACGACGTCGATTACAACGCCGTGGGTCTCGGCGAACTCGGCCGTCCCGACGGTTATGTCGCCCGCCAGGTGAAGTTGTGGGCCGGTCAATGGTCGCGCGTCAAGACCGAGGACTCGGCAGACGTGGACAGGTTGGCCTCGAGCCTCGCGGACATGATTCCGGCTGAATCGGCTTCGTCGATCGTTCACGGCGACTACCGGATCGACAACACGATTCTTGCGGCGAACGACGTCACCAAGGTTGCCGCAGTGGTGGACTGGGAACTCTCGACGCTGGGAGATCCGCTGGCGGACATCGCGATGATGTGCGTCTACCGGCACCCCGCCTTGGATCTGGTTCTGGGTGAACCTGCCGCGTGGACGAGCCCGTCACTACCCTCCGTTGTCGATCTGGCGCAACGGTATTCGTCCGTATCGGGTCGAGAGCTGGCGCACTGGAACTTCTACATGGCGCTCGGGTTCTTCAAACTCGCCGTCGTGGCGCAGGGCATCGATCACCGATTCCGAGCAGGCGCCACCGTCGGCGGGGGATTCGACAAGGCTGGATCTTCTGTGCCGGAACTGATCTCGGCCGGACTCAATGCACTGCAAGGAAAATTCGAATGACTCGATCAGCACTGGTCACCGGCGCCTCCAAGGGAATCGGCCTCGGCATCGCAACGCGCCTGGCATCGCAAGGGTACGGACTGACCGTCACCGCCCGTGACGCCGAACGACTTGCGGTCGTCGCCGAAGAACTTACGTGCGCCGGATCGCCGGACGTCATAGTCTCGGCAGGAGACATGGCGGACGAGAACTTCGCCTCAGCGCTCGTAGCTACGCACGGCGAGCGGTTCGGCTCCATGCGCGCCCTCGTCCTCAACGCCGGAGTGGGAACCAGTGGGCGAGTAGCGGATTACCCCATGCGACGATTCGACAAAACCGTCGCGGTCAATCTGCGGACACCGTTCGCGCTCCTGCAAGCATCGCTGCCGCTCCTGCGCACTGCGGCGGACGCGGACCTCGCCGGCGGAGCAAAGGTGATCGCTCTCGCCTCGATGGCCGGCGTGTATGCCGAGAGCGGTCTGGCGGTGTACGGCGCCACCAAAGCTGCACTGATTTCGATGGTGGAGGCTCTCAACGCCGAGGAATCCGGCAACGGCGTCAGCGCGACGGCCATTGCTCCCGGCTACGTCGACACGGACATGTCGGCGTGGACGCACGATCGGATCACACCCGACAAAATGATCAAGGTCGACGACATCGTCGAGTTGGTGGACGGACTGCTCAAACTCTCGTCTCGAGCAGTAGTTCCGAAGGTCGTCATGACGAGGGCCGGAACCAACGGCTACTCGGCCTGAAAAATCAATCGAGCTTGGCTTCGCCCCGCTTGCGAAAGAAGTGAAAGCCAGGCACTCCGACAATCGCCTGCCGCAGGTCCTTGACCACTCCCAGGAGTTCGTGGATCTCGGGCGAGACGGAGTCCAGGGTTCCGAGGATGGGCAGCACCGCGGTCACCCGGTCGGTGAGCTCCGGCAGTTGGTCGATCAGTTTGATCGCGGCGCTGACCTCAGCCTCGGAAAGATCGTCGGCGAATCTGGCTGCCAGCGGCGCGAGCTGCAATGCAATGGGCTCGTAGATCTCGAGGATCTGTCCCGCGATGTCCGAGGTCTGCTCGACGGCCTCGACCAGCGTCTCAGCTCGAACGGTCACGGCGGCGGCTCCGATGACGACGCGGTCGGCGTTGTCGGCGATCTGGTTGATGCGCGCCACCAACCTCTCCACCGAGAAGAGGAGCGCCTCGAGTCGAGTGGGCAGGGTGACCGCAAAAGCGACCGTGGACAGGGACCAGTGCACCACGTCGCCGACGGAGCGGACGACGGTGGAGCTTCCGGGCAAAACTAGAGCCATCCCTCGATACTGCCTGATGTGACGTCAAAGTACAGGTAAATCTCACATTCACGAGGCCAGCGGCGTCTTCGAGGTGTCGGTGCCCGCGCGGACAATCAATTCACCCGCTGCCTGCTGCACCGCGCAACCTGGAAGGATCGAGACATGACGGCTATCCGTACGCACACCGTGATCGACTCGCCGATCGGGGCGTTGACGCTGGTAGCGGCAGGTGACGACCTCTGCGGGCTGTACATGGCGGAGCATCGCCACAAGCCGGACGAGTCCACGTTCGGTGATCGTTCCGCGGCGGTCTTCGGTGAAGTCGAATCGCAGCTCACGGAGTACTTCGAGGGTTATCGCACGGAGTTCTCCGTGCCGCTGGCGCCCGTGGGTACAGAGTTCCAGAAGCGAGTGTGGGACGTCTTGCGAACGATCCCGTACGGCGAAACCTGGACCTACATGGAGCTCGCGCAAACTTTGGGTAATCCACTTGCGATCCGCGCGGCCGCTGCGGCAAACGGTAAAAATCCGATCAGCATCATCGTTCCCTGCCATCGCGTGGTCGGAAGCGACGGAAGCCTGACCGGTTTCGCCGGCGGTCTCGAACGCAAGCGCTTCCTCCTCGATCGAGAGCACGGCGGCGAATCGGATGTCCTCTTCTGATGCGCTCGACTCACAATTCGGTGATCGGAAACGTCTACCGATCGTGACACTGAAACCGTTCGAAGACGTCGTGACCGAATACGGTGCTGTGGTCCTTCGAGTCTGCCGTGCGGTCGTCGGTCCCGTCGACGCCGAGGACGCGTGGTCCGAGACGTTCATCGCAGCGATGCGGGCCTATCCGGATTTGAACCCGGACGCGAACATCGAAGCGTGGTTGGTGACCATCGCGCACCGCAAGGCAATCGACATCACCCGAGTGCGTGCCCGCGTGGCCGTTCCGACAGACGACGTTCCGGAATTGCCGACGCGAATCGGCGTACCGGGCACGTGGGATCACGAACTCTGGGACGCACTCGAACAGCTACCGCTCAAACAACGTGCGGCAGTCGCCTATCACTTTCTGGGTGGGCTGCCGTACGCAGAGATCGCGGACATCCTCGGCAACACCCCGGCAGCCGCCAGACGCGCGGGTGCCGACGGTATCGCCACACTACGAAGAACCTACTTGTCCGCTACCGCTGCGGAAGGGAGTCACTCATGAGTAACGATGTGTTCGAGGCACTTCCAGCCGTTGACGCTGACGCCATGATCCGCCTACGGGCGCGCCTGGCTGCGCAGGCGTCCGAAGCTGAATTGATCGACGTGGCGTACCGAACCGTCGATTCACCTGTTGGAAAGCTACTGCTGGCAGCGACCGATGTGGGTTTGGTGCGGGTTGCATTTGCCGTCGAAGGGCACGATCTGGTTCTGGAACGATTGGCCGACACGGTCAGCCCCCGAGTTCTGCATTACCCGCGAAGGCTCGACAGCGTCGCTCGGGAGCTGGACGAGTACTTTGCCGGTGCGCGTCGGGAATTCGATCTGAACTTGGATTTCCAACTCGCGAAGGGATTTCGACGCGAAGTGTTGCGTCATCTTCCCGAAATTGAATACGGCCACACCGCTAGCTATTCGGTGGTCGCAACAGCGTCGGGTAGCCCACGTGCCGTTCGTGCCGTGGGGACGGCATGCGCAAAGAACCCGCTGCCGTTGGTGGTCCCGTGTCACCGGGTGGTGCGCAGCGACGGCAGCCTCGGGCAGTACGCCGGCGGCCCCGAACTGAAAGCGATTCTGCTGGATCTGGAAGCCGGCCGGTGAGCGCAGTGACGCTGCGCTTTCAGGCGCCTTATGCAGTCGAACCGCTCACCGGTGCCTTGCGGGCTCACTGCGTCGCAGGCCTCGAGCGTCACGACGACGGTGTTCACACCAGAGTCATACCGTTGCCTTCCGGCCCGGTTGTCGTGTCGGTGTCGTGGACAGACGACGGTGTCGTCATGGATTCCGATGTGCCGGCGGAGGATTCCGCAGTGCTGGAGGTGATCGTGCGTCGTTGGCTCGACCTCGACGCCGATCACACTGCTGTCGAAGCAGCGTTCGGCAGCGATGAGTTGTTGGCCCCACTTGTTGCAGCCCGTCCAGGATTGCGAGTGCTCGGTTCGGTGGACGGGTTCGAGACCGCAGTGCTCACCGTTCTGGGACAACAGGTTTCGCTCGGCGCGGCGAGGACGTTCGGTGGTCGTTTTGTCAGCGCATTCGGAGCGCCGGCGCAAGGGGATTTTCTTGCCTTCCCTGATCCGGACGTGGTTGCAGCGCAATCGCCGGAGGACATACAGAAAGCCGTCGGATTGACCACAGCGCGCGCAAGAACAGTGCACACGTTGGCAACTGCGGCAGCGAACGGTCTCGATCTCTCCTGGGATGCGGATCCTGTCCAATTTCGGCGAGAGCTGTTGGCGCTAAAGGGAATCGGACCGTGGACCGCTGACTATCTCACCGTCCGGATTCTCGGTGATCGCGACGCATTCGTACCTGATGATCTGGTGTTGAAACGTGCGCTGGGGGTCTCGTCGGGCAAAGAAGCCGCAGCGTTGTCCGAGCGCTGGCGACCCTGGCGAGCCTACGCGCTCTTTCATCTGTGGACCAAGGAAGCGTTTCTGTAGTCGGTCAGTCTTTCGCGCGGGCCAGTTCGGACGGCCACCAGATGCGTTTCCCGATGTCGTGCGAGAGTGCCGGCACCAGGACGCTGCGCACGATGATCGTATCGAGTAGCACGCCGAAGGCCACGGCAAAACCGATCTCGGCGAGGAAGACCAGTGGCAGGATACCCAGTACGGCAAACGTTGCGGCCAAGACGATTCCGGCTGAGGTGATCACACCGCCCGTCACTGCAAGACCGCGCAGGACACCTGCACGGGTACCGAATTCTCCGGTCTCCTCCCGGACTCTGGTCATCAGGAAGATGTTGTAGTCGATACCCAGCGCGACGAGGAACACGAAGGCGAACAGCGGGAACGATTGATCCGCCCCGGCGAACCCGAATACGTGTGTGAAGAAGAATCCGCTCACACCGAGTGTGGCCGCGAAGGAAAGTACCACGGTGACAATGAGAATCACCGGGATCAGCAGAGCGCGAAGCAAAGCGGCCAAGACCAGGAAGATCACCACCAACACGATCGGGATGATCAGGTTTCTGTCGCGGACCGAGGCGGCCTGGACGTCGAGGGTGGTGGCCGTGCTGCCGCCGACAAGTGCGTCGGCGCCAGGCACGTCGTGCACCGCCGTCCGCAGTCGCTTGACGGTGTCGAGTGCCTGCGGAGAATCGTAGGAGTCGGCGAGGGTTGCGTTGATCATGGTTCGGCCGTCGATCGGTGCAACGGTGAAAGCTGCAGGGGCGCAACCCGCAGCGGCGGCTTGCGCGACGGCAGCGGGGTTGGTCTTGATCAGCTCGCTGACCTTCGCGACGTCTACCTGGGTGCACACGGCACCGGGATCCTGTGAGATACCTTCGACTCCGCTGGCTGCCTTGATGACGGCGTCGGCCTGGTCGGCGTTTGCGGTGATCACGGCCGGTGCGCCCGCTCCGGGATCGAACTTCGAGTCGTAGAGTTCTTGTCCGACAACAGCGTCGGGACGATTGGTGAAGCTTTCGGTGGATGTCAGGCCATCGGTTTTGAGACTGCCGATCCCGGCCGCGAACAGGATGATCAACAAGACTGTGGCGCCGATCCACAGTGGGCGGTCCTTGCTACCGACGGCCTCGGCGATCTTGCCCCACATCCCGTGCGTCGTAAGGTCTGCGGCGTGATCGACCTTGGGCTTGCGCGGCCAGAAGACCCACCGTCCGGTGGCGGCCAGAGCGACAGGCATGAACGTCATCATCACCAGATAGGTGCAGGCGATCCCGATGGCGGCGACGGGTCCGAGGCTCTTGTTGGAGTTGAGTTGAGAGAACGTCAGGCAGAGCAGACCGAGAATTACGGTGACAGCTGAAGCGGTGATGGCCGGCGCAGACTCGCGCCAGGCCTTGATCATCGCGTCGAAGCGGTTGGGATACGTGTGCAGTTCTTCGCGATAGCGAGAGATCAAGAGTAGGGCGTAGTCGGTACCGGCACCGATCACCAACACGAAAAGGATGCCTTGAGATTGTCCGGTCAGCGTGAGCAGTTCGGCTTTCGCGAGAAAATAGATCACCATCGACGACAAGCCGATTGCGAGGAGCGCGGAGAACAGCGGGAAGAACCACAACACCGGCGATCGGTACACGACAAGCAGGATGAGGACCACGACCAGGAGTGCCGCGCCAAGGAGCGCTCCGTCCAGACCGGCAAAGGCGTCGATGAACGCAACGAGTAGCCCACCTGGACCGGCTGGGAGTACCTCGACATCACCAGCTGCTTGTTTTGCGGCGTCGATGACGTTCTGCTCGGTGGTCGCCAGGACATCGCCTGCCACGGATGTATCACCGTCTTTGGCGACGAGTGGCACGAAGATCGACGCAGTTGTGCCGTCTGCGGAGTACTGGGTGGGCTGCATACCGTCGGCGTCTACTCCGGAGATCCCGGCAATAGCGCCGTATGCCGAGTTGATTGCAGACTTGTCTGCCTCGGTAAGGGCCGAATCCCGATGGAACAGAACAAAACCAGGGATCGTCTCGACGGCAAGGAAGTTCGCGGATTGGTTGCTGACAATCGTCGATTCTGCGGAACTCGGAAGATATGAGGCGTTGTCGTTCTTCTGAACCTCGGCCAGTTTTCCTTGGAACGAACCGCCGAATCCGCCTGCGACGAAGGCGAAGATCGCAAGGGCGATCACGGTGAAGACCGGCAGGCGAAGCCGTTTGACCGCTCCGCTGTCGTTCCGTTCTGCGTCAGTTGTATCCAGCTTGGTCATGGTTCTCCTCGAACGCAGTCGACCAGCACCAACAAAGCAACGTTTTCCAGTAGAACACGCAATACGGGCGCGGTGGAACCACTTGGAGTGGAATTGACGACGCTACGAAGTGTCTTTGCCGTACGTCTCGCGGGCTGCGACGTCCATGGGAAAACGGACGACTGTGTCGCCGAACAACAATCGAGTTGCCGAAGCCGCGGCGGCCAGCACGTGGGCGGTACCTGACTCGGGATTTCGCGTATGCACGACCACTTCGTCGTGCTGGAAGAAGACCAACTCACCGTCCGGATCTTCGGCGAGGCGGCGCCTGAGGTCGGCCAGGAGGCACAGCGCCCACTCGGACGCAGTGGCCTGCACGACGAAGTTCCGCGTGAAACGACCGCGGGCGTGAGCGTCGCCGTGGGAGTAGAAGTCGGGAGACGGTGGGGGACAGGCCCGGCCGAGCAGTGACTTCACCACCTCGCCGCGCTCACCTGCCTTGGCAGCTTGCTCGACGTACTCGACGGCGACCGGGAATCGCTTCCTCAACAAGATGAGCAGTGCTTTGGCTTCACCCGCCGTCGCCCCGTACAGGACTCCAAGGATTGCGACCTTGGCTTTTGCGCGATCACCGCCGAAGGCTTCGGCACCGACAAGTGCGTACAGATCGTCGTCCCCGGCGGCGGCCATCATGCGGCGGTCGCCGGACATGGCGGCCAGAATTCGGGGCTCGAGCTGACCGGCGTCGGCGACGACGAACACGTGGCCCGGATCGGCGACGACGCTCGAGCGCATGGTCTTCGGAATCTGGAGGGCCCCGCCGCCCCGGCTCGCCCACCTGCCGGACACGACACCACCGGGAACGTAAATCGGGCGGAATCGATCGCCCCGCACCCAACTGTCCATCCATTGCCAACCGTTGGTGCTGTACAGCTTGGCGAGTTCGCGGTGACGCAGGAGCAACGGCACCGCCGGATGATCGATTTCCTGCAGAAACCACTTGCGCGTCGACGGCAGTTCGATGCCCTGGCGCCCGAACGCCTCGGTGATTTCCACCGAAGACGAAGGATTGACGGTGCGCCCGAAGACCTCACTGATCTGGGCGGCAAGTTCCTGCATACGAGCGGGGAGGTCGTATCCGGTCGGGCGCGGCCCCAGCCGTTCTTCGAGGAGTGCGCGGTGCTTCTGGGTCGAGAAGGGGAGACCGGTATGCGTCATCTCCGCGGCGCTGAGTGCCCCGGCTGACTCTGCTGCGATCAACAAATCCAGGCGCGCATCCGCGCCGATGGTTGCGCGCTGCTCGGCGAATTCGGTGACGACGGCGCGGGGATCGAGAACGGGTGCAGTGTCGAAGAGCCCGAGACGATCGTCGTCGAACTCCTCGGCAGGCGGTGACGGTTTGCCGACGCGCATTCCGAGTATCGCGCGGGTCAGGGAGATGTCGTGGCACCGCCGAACCCGTACGCCTGCCCGCAATAGTGGTGGGTACACGGTCGCCGTACTCGGCCACACCCATCGCGGACGCTCGGCTTCCTCGATGGTGCGTACCGCTGCGATCAGGTCGGGATACTCGACCGGATCGGCAAGTGGCGTTCCACCGGGATCGGTCCGTAGGACAGTTGCCGTCACAGCTCCCGTGGACGTCGTACTACCGGGGACCAGGACAACTCGCACGGGATCAGTGTGACGGCAAGGTCCGACACGCCATCGCTCGGCGCTGCTCAGGCCCCGACGAACCGGATGTGCTGACCCGGGCGGGCTTGGCCGAGCCGATCGATATCTGCGTCCGCGACCACTCCGACCACCGGATACCCGCCGGTGATGGGGTGATCGGCGAGGAACACGACAGGTTGACCGCTGGGTGGGACCTGGATCGATCCGAGCGCTACGCCTTCGGTGGGCAATTCGGTGTCATCGGTTCGTCGAAGCAGTTCGTCGTCGCCGACACGATCGAGGCGTGCACCGATGCGGTCCGAGTCGGTCGAAACCGCCCATCGGCCCTGGACGAGTATTTCGGGATTGGTGAATCGATCTGCACGAGGACCGAATACGACTCGAATGTCGAGAGTCTCGTTTGTCATCGGCGGCACCGGTGCGAGGTCGACGGGTGAGAACGCGGTCGGCGAAGGCCCGATCGGGAGGAAAACACCAGGCTCGAGAGGCGCCGGACCGATCCCGGACATCGTGTCGGTGCTGCGCGATCCGAGGATCTCGGGAACCACAATGCCGCCTCGGACGGTCAGATACGTCCGCAGTCCACTCGGTGCGTAGTCCAGGCGGACGGTCTGACCAGGCCGCACAGAGATCACGCTCGAATGCCCGACCGGAATGCCGTCGTGGTAGGCCTGTGCAGGCGCTCCGGTGAACGCGATCGTTGTCGGTTGGTGGGCTCGAAGACTCAGCCCACCCAGGAGGATTTCGACGCCTGCGGCGCCCTCGTTGTTACCGACGAGCCGATTGCCAAGCCTGAGAGATCGCCTGTCTGCCGCACCGGAAACTCCGACGCCCGAGCGAAGGTGCCCGATCCGTCCAAGGTCCTGGATCAGGCTCAGCGGTCCGGTTTCGAGTATCGCGAAGACGTTCATCCTTGTTCCTCGTTCACGAAGCGCACGCGTCTTCCGGGCTGAACGGTGGCCGGTGGTGTGGCGTTCAGGTCCCACATCACGGCGTCGGTGCGGCCGATGATCTGCCAGCCGCCCGGCGATGCCCGCGGGTAGACCGCGCTGTATCCAGCGGCCAGGGCGACGGAACCGGCAGGCACTGTGGTTCGTGATTGAGTTCGACGCGGTACGTCGAGCCGAGTGTCGCCTGTAGTCAGGTAGGCGAAGCCGGGTGCGAATCCGATGAAGGCGCAACGCCACATCGCGCCGGTATGAGCCGCAACCACCTCTGCTCGGGTCATTCCGAGGGACCGTGCGACGTCGTCGAGGTCGGGCCCGTTGTACCTGACGGAGATGGTGAGTGCCTCTGTCTCGGAATGCTCGTCTGCGGTCGCGGCGGACTTGGACTGCTCCAGATCGTTCAAGCACTGCCGGACGTACGTGAGATCTGCCGCCGGGGTGCACGTGACCAAGACCGTGCGGGCTGCGGGGAGGAAATCTTCGACCCCGACCGGGGTGCTTCGCGTCAGCGCTTCGGTGAACGTGAGCACGTCGGCTTCGGAATCGAGGTCCACGAGAAAGGCGCGTTCTCCCGCGGGAAGTATGCCAGTCACAGGGAGGGCTCCCTATCGATGCGAGCCCGCTCCACGTCCGCTCGCATCGCCATGATGAAACTCGCGATGGTGGCTCGCTCGGCGGCCGTGTAATTGCCGATGGTGCTCACTGCCCGTGAAATGAGTGGGCCGAAGAAGCCCTCGCCGAGTGTGACCGCCGCTGGTGTGACCTGCAAGATCACTCGCCGGCGGTCCGCCGAGTCCCGCTCCCGAGCTACGTGGCCCGCCTTGACCATCCGGTCGACGAGCGCGGTCACCGACGCCGAGTTGATGCCGAGTTGTGCGCCGAGCCAGCCTGGCGTCGCCGGCGTGTCCGAGCGCTCGGCATCGAGTAGGCAGATCAGCGCGCGCACGTCGGTGGAGTGCATCGTGTGGTTGGTCGCAAATTCGGAAACCGCCACGTTCAAGTCGACGGTCAGCGCGCGAAGCGAGTGGACGATCGCCATCGCTTCGTCTTCTGTATCGCCGACGCTCATGGATATCTCCCAGCCCTGGTGTGTTGTCTCTCGATTGTCTACTATCTCGATAATCGAGAGAAAATGGGGTGGGGATGGACTTCAATCGTGCATACGACGCCGTGCTGACCAAATGGCCGCAGAAACCGCTGGGTGTGGATCTCGCAGGCCGGTTCGGCAGCACACATGTGAATGTCTGTGGACCCGAAGACGGGAAGCCATTGATCCTTCTGTCCGGGGGAGGTGCCACCTCGACGGTGTGGTTCGACAATGTTGGGGCGCTGTCGAAATCCCGGCGTGTTTTTGCCGTCGACACCCTGGGCGATGCCGGACTCAGCATTCGGAATGGTGATCGGATGAAGTCCGTCGACGATCTGATCGAGTGGATGGACTCGATAGTCGAATACACCGGCACCGATACCGTCGATGTCATCGGACATTCCTACGGCGCGATGATTGCGTTGGCGTTTGCGCTGCATCGACCGAATCGTGTCGGGAAACTTGTCCTGCTCGATCCCAATTCGAGTTTCTCCGGCATGAAGGCGGGCTACCTTCTGCGTGCGCTTCCGTTGCTGATCAAGCCGTCGCGAGCACGCCGACGGCGACTGTTGGAGTGGGAGACAGGCGAGTTGGGTATCGACTCCGACTGGCTCTCACTTGCGGAATTGGGCACTTCGGATCTACCACGACCCAATCTGGTAGTGCCTCGACGTCCTTCGGAGCAGGACTCGAGCGCTCTGGATGTCGAGTTGTTGGTGGTCCTCGCGCGGGGAGGGCGGGTGCATGATGCGGCAACAGTGGCCAAGGTAGTACGTGAGCGTGTTCCCGCAGCACGCGTCGAGGTTTTGGAAGATGCTTCACACCACAGCATTCCGATGGTTCCCGCCGATGAACTGAACCGGGTGCTCGTCGATTTCTTGGAGAGCTGAGGGGCGGTGGTTCAGGGCGCGACGACGCACCCCGGACCGATCGGGGTGGCCGGATTGACGTTGACCGTTGCGACCGGCCCGCCCGCGGATGTCTGATAGGCCATCAGGGAGTGCTCACCGGGCGCCGTCGGAGTCCACAGTGTGACGGCGTGGCCGAGTACGACCGGCAAGGTGAAGTAGGGATTGACGGTGTCCCAGATCAATTCCTGCGGGAACATGGTCGACGCCCGGTTCATGTCGACAATCGAGACGTTCGGCTCGTTCAACGCTTCTGTCCTGGCAACCACCAGATACGTGCAGCCCGCTCCGTACGGCGTCGTCGGCCCGCTGCTGAGACCCGGAAGGATCGTGACGTCGACTACGTCCGCAGAAGCAGACGTCGCGGAACAGATGGCTGCGCTCGCGCAGAGGGCGGCGGTGATCACGGTAGTGCGAGCGATTCCTGAAAGTGTCATACCAGCAGGTCGGTTTCATCCTGCGGAGCGTTACAGGCAGACTGCTCGGATGCGCGCACTTCATGTTCTTCTGGCCGGCTGCGGTTTTCTGCTGGGGTTTCTGATTATTGTTGTCTCCGGCCTGATCGAGTGGGCGTCCTTCGCATCCCGAACCGATTTCGCCTTTGTCGGTGACTCCGCCGTGTCGGTTGGTATTTCCAACGAGGCGATCTACACCGCCGTCACTGCTCCACTGGTGGGTGCGCTGTTGGGCTGGGTGTCAGCTGTCATCGCGACGAGGTTCGGGTGGAGCCTCACTCGTGGGGGTGCCACGCCAGCAAGCGAGTGACCAGGCAGCGGACCCACTTGCTGGCCGGTGGGTGAGAAAGAAGGCCCCGACCTCCATCGAGGTCAGGGCCTTCCTTTGTGTCGAGCTACTTCTGCGTCGAGCTACTTCTTGGAGACACGGATCAGCTTCTTGTTGACGAACTCGTCCATTCCCCACGGGCCGAGTTCGCGGCCAACGCCGGAGCGCTTGACTCCGCCGAAGGGCAGGCCAGGCAACGTCGTACCGTGCTCGTTGACAAACGCCATCCCCACGTCGAGATCGGCAGCGACCGACCGCGCGGAATCAAGATCGCTGCTCCAGACGGATCCGCTGAGTCCGTAGACCGACGAATTGGCAAGTTCCACAGCCTCGGTGGCCGACTTGACCTTGTAGACGACGCCGGCAGGTCCGAACAGTTCTTCGCTGTACGCCCGCATGTCCGGTGTCACGTCTGCGAGCAATGTCGGTTGAACGTAGGCGCCCGGGCCGTCGATCTTCTTTCCACCGGTCAGCAGCGTTGCTCCCTTGGACACAGCGTCGTCGATCTGCTCGATCAGAGTGTCTGCCGCGCTCTGCGAAGAGAGCGGACCCAAGACGGTGGATTCGTCCAACGGGTCACCGGCAGAAACGGATTCGAAGGACGTCGCCAATTTGCGGGTGAAGTCGTCGTAGAAATCTTCGGTGACGATGAAACGCTTGGCCGCGTTGCAGGCCTGGCCGGCATTGGACAGACGTGCCTTGGTTGCGGACTTGACGGTGGCATCCATGTCGTCGGAATCGAGGACGATGAACACGTCCGATCCGCCGAGTTCGAGGACGACCTTCTTGAGATTGCGTCCCGCAGTTTCGGCGACGCTGGTGCCTGCGCGTTCGCTGCCAGTCAGTGACACGCCTTGAACGCGCGGATCGGCAATCATGTCCGCGATCTGCTCGTTGGTCGCGAAGACGTTGACGTAGGCGTCGTCCGGCAATCCGGCTTGTCGCAAAATTTCTTCCATCAGCAGGGCCGACTGCGGACAGTTGGACGCGTGCTTGAGAATAATCGTGTTGCCCAGCATGAGATTCGGTGCCGCGAAGCGGGCGACCTGGTAGTACGGGAAGTTCCACGGCATGACACCGATCAGGGCGCCGATCGGTCGCCGGTACACAACCGACTCCTCGGCCCCGGGAACGTCGAGCCGTTCTTCCTCGAGCAACGCCGGACCGTGGTCTGCGTACCACTGATAGATCGCGGCCGAGAGTTGTACTTCGCCCTTGGCCTCGCGGACCGGCTTACCCATCTCCAACGAGATCATTCGGGCCAGTTCGTCTGCTCGCTCTGTGTACAGTTCGGCGGTCTTGCTCAGGACTGCCGCACGTTGCTGTGGCGCACTGTTGCGCCAGGTCAAGTAGCCGCGATGCGTGTTCGCAAGTGCGGCTTCAACTCCGGCGTCATCCAAAGTATCGAATTCCCTGACGGTTTCACCTGTCGCGGGATTGACTGTTTTGTAATTAGCCATAGTTGTACAACGTGCGGAAGGGGGTCGAAGATTCCCGAAACGCGCAATCACATTGAATCGGCCCAACAGGTTTCGATCAAATCCCGGCTGGGTACCATGTCACGCCACCTTGGGGCGATGGGTGCGTTCGTAGCCCTTGCGGTCGTAGAAACGGGTGGTCACGATGCCGAGCACGACGCCGATCAGTAGACCCACCAACGTCATCCAGATGGCATGCAGCAAGCCGGCCTCACCGCGCGCACCGAAGAACAGGATCGACCGTGTGCCCATGTAAATCTGGTGCATGGGCTCGAACTGGGCCAGCCAGGCATACAACCTGGGGCTGGCTTCGAGGGGGATGGTGCCGCCGGACGAGGGCAGCGCGAGAATGACGAAGACGAACAGGTTGATCAACATGCCCAACGAGCCGAACGCGGCCATCACCGACATTGCCGTGATGCCGACCGCTGTGATGACCAACGCCCCGTACTCCCACAATGCAAGCCCGTGGGTGACCGGCATACCTAGGGCGCGACTGATCCACTGGAACACTGCGGAGACTATGCCGGACAGCACGATCATGAACGCCCATTTCACGAGCAGCGTCCGAAATCTGTTGATACCCACCACATCGTTCTGAACAAAGAGCGGACCGAATTCCGTGGGCGCATAACCGAGCATGCCGTCCACCAAGGAATTGACGACGGTTGCTCCGGTGAACCCGGCAAGGACCAACAGCAGCGCGAAATAGAATGCAACCAAACCGAATCCGGTGCCGTCGGGAAGCGGATCGTGAGCCACGGTGAGTACGTTCACCGGATTCTCGAGCAGCAGACGGCTCGCGCCGGAGATCTGGGTTCCAGTGCCTCCCGCTTCCAACTGCGCGGTAACAAGTGTGGTGAGCTGCTCGCCCATGTTCTTGTTGACCGACGCGAGGGCTGTAGTACCGATCGACTGGACCAGAGATGCGGAGACGGAACCTGCTCGAGGATTGGTGTAGATCGTGATGATCGGTTGTTCTACATCACCGGCGACGACGCTCGCCTCCGCCAGGATGATCGTCCTTTTCGTGAAATCACTGGGAATCACGATCGCCCCGTACAGTGTGCCGGAGTTCAGCCGTGATTGTGCTTCGGCGATACCGATCTGCTGCAGGTCGATCTTCTGGTGGTCGATTCCGCTTTCGAGGCCGGCGACTATGTCGTTTCCGAAATTCTTGCGATCGGTGGGATCACCGCCCGGGAGGGTATCGCCTTCGTCTTGGTTGACCAACGCGATCGGGAACTGGTCCAGATGTTTCTTGGGGTCGAGTATCCCACCCATGTACAGCGCTGCCAGCGCGGACATCAAGAGGGTGACCACTATCAATGGTGTCAACCAGAATCGTGGTGTGTGCATGACGGTGCGGGCAGACGGCTCCGTGTTCGTGCTCATCGTCAGTCGACCGGCTTTCTTTCGCGCGGAGTTCCTCGGGCTGAGCGTAAACGCAAAGGTGCGCCGGGGCAGTCTTTCGATCTGCCCGCGGCGCTGGAGACCCGTCGGGTCGGCGACAGGCCAGATTGCCGGCAGTCTCATCCGAAAAGGCTGAGAACGGATCGGTAGGGTATGGCCCGCGGCAACCCTGCCGAGACGATTTCGGAGAAACCGTTGACCAACGTGCTGATAGTTGTCCTGATACTCGTGGTAATCGCTGCCGTCGCGTTCGTGGTCCTGCGTGGACGCCAGGGCAAGCCGAATGCCCGCGTCGACCCGCTCGCCGACTATCCCGAGGTGTACGACCCTCACAAGATCGGGGTCGGCGACATCATCACGTACGCGGGTATCGACCACGTTGTTCGAGGGACCATCACGCTCGACGAAGAGGGGTACATCTGGCGTGAGCACCTTCTCGACGGGTCGACCGGTCGCCGCTGGCTGACGGTCGAGGACGACGAGGGCGAACTGGAGATGACTCTCTGGATGCGTCGAGAAGGAACCAACCTGGTCCCGAACGGCGACGTCATTCTCGACGACAAGGTTCACCGCAAGATCGAAAGTGGAACGGCGAAGTTCACTGCCGAGGGTACGACGGGTACGGCCCCTGCCGGTTCGATGGAATACGCGGACTACGCAACCGCCGACAAGACCGGCCTGATCGCATTCGAGAAGTGGGCGCGCGGACAGTCGTGGGAGGTTTCCACGGGACGAGCGGTCACGCGTAGCGAACTCACCGTCATCCACTCGGGCCCACCGGAATGAGTCTGTATCTACTCGACGTGGAACCGACCGACGTGGATGCCGCTGCACTGGGGTTGGTACTGGGAGCTCCCGCGCCGCCGACCCTCGCCGAGTTGGTGATCGAAACTGCCGGTGCGACGTTGACGCTGGGGGTCCTCGGGGCGTCGCACGTGGTGACGGCCTGGGCGTCGGAAAAGAAGCTGACCGAACAGGTTTCGTGTGATGCTCTTGCGGCCGGCGGTGAACCGTTGCCCGCAGTGGAGTCCACGGAAAACTACCGGTTCGAGTCTTCCTCAACGGTCCTGGACCGAGTCGAATTCGATTCGGAAGCTGCTTCGTTGAGAGAATCCGCCGGTCAGGACGGCTGGATCTGCGGATCGTTTCCCGGTGACGACACAGCGTTGACCGCGTTGTGTGGCGTGCGAGACCGCCAGGGGTGGAGTTGGCAGAGTTGGCATTTGTACCCGGGGGAGGGGACAGGAGTGATCGTGAAGACACGCAGCCGGTGGCGACCGTGAGGGGGCGTACGTGGTTAGTCCCGGTGATGTTGGCGGCCGCAATTATGTTGTCGGCGTGCGGTGGTGGAGCCAAAGACTTCATCGCGGACAACTATTCCAAGACGTCCCAGGATGGCGACGTCGTTTTGTACTCGTCGAAAGATCCAGTGGGCACGACTGTCTCACGGATTGTCGACGCGGACGAACCCGCGGCGCGAAGTGCTGACGGCGGCAACGAATACCTGCGCTACGACGACGACATCGTCACTGTCAGTTCAGCTTCGGGCGGTGGCAGCACCATCAAGGTAGAGGACATCGACGGCACGTATCGCAGCGGCGGATACGCGTACCTGGGGCCGGGTTTCAACCCGGGGTCCCCAGCGGGTGGAAGCAGCGGCAGCGGCGGTTCGGGTAGTGCCAAATGACGGTAATGCTCAATGAGAAGGAGAACGGCGTGACGAACATCTTTGCATCCACTTCCGTCGAGATCGGGACGGTGGATCCGGCATTGCTCGTCGGTGGTGTTCTCGGCACCCTCGCCTATTTCGCCGTCGGCGTAGCGGTCCTGGCCACGGGTTTCCTCGTCCTCGACCTCATGACACCCGGAAATCTCCGCCATCAGGTGTACATCGACAAGAACCCGAACGCTGCGATTCTGTTGGCTTCCAACCATCTTGCGCTGGCGATCATCGTGGTGACGGCAATCCTGACCAGTTCGGACGGTTTTGCTCAGGGGCTCGCTGACTCCGCGGTGTATGGACTGTTCGCGATCGTGTTGCAAGCGATCGCGCTGCGTTTGATGAACGCGTTCCTTCCCGGCAAGCTGGTTGCGCTGGTGCAGGATCCGAAGATGTGCGGCGCCGCGTGGGCTGTAGGTGTGAGCTTGCTGTCCATCGGTTTGGTGAACGCCGCAGCGCTCACCTGATGGTTGCCGCTGATCCCGATGTGAAGGTTGCCGAGCGTTCGACGATGCTCGGCTCACGTGCACGAATGCTTCTCCTTGCGGCTGTTGCCGCGTGCGCGGCGTGCGGCCTGATCTACGAGCTGGCGCTGTTGACGCTCAGCGTGAGTCTGACCGGCGGCGGCATAACCCAGACGTCGTTGATCGTCGCGGGATTTGTTGCGGCTCTGGGTATCGGAGCGCTGGCCGCAAAACCTCTGCTGGGGCACGCTGCCGTTTCGTTTGTGACGGTCGAGATACTGCTCGGCCTGATCGGCGGATTCAGTGCGGTCACTCTGTACGTGACCTTCACGTTCTTCGGTTCCAGCGCAGCAGTTCTGGTGGCCGCAACGGCGCTGATCGGCATCCTCGTCGGTGCTGAAGTGCCTTTGCTGATGACGCTCTTGCAATCTGGTCGGAGCGACAATGATGCTCAGAGCACCGGAAAAGTGCTGGCAAACCTCAATGCCGCCGACTACCTCGGCGCGTTGATCGGCGGCCTGCTGTGGCCGTTCGTACTGCTGCCGTGGGTGGGCATGATTCGCGGCGCCGCACTCACCGGCATGATCAATCTCGTGGCCGCGGCAGTTGTCGCGCTGATACTTCTCCGGTGGCAGCTCAGCCTGCGCGCACGATTGATCGCCGTCGTCGCAATGCTGTTGGCGGCAAGCTTGATCGGATGGCTTCTGATCGCTGCCTCGGACATCGAGACCACGGCGAGGCAGAGGCTGTACACCGATCCGGTGGTGGCCTCCGAGCGGTCGGTGTACCAGGAAATCGTCGTCACCGAGCGCGGCAACGACGTGCGCTTGTTCCTCGACGGAGACCTGCAGTTCTCCAGTGTCGACGAGCATCGCTATACCGAGTCGCTGGTGTATCCGGCACTGGTGAACGATCCACGGCGGGTGCTGATTCTGGGCGGCGGTGACGGCCTCGCTGCACGGGAAGCGCTGCGGATGAACAGCGTCGAGCAGATCGTGCAGGTCGAACTCGATCCGGCCGTGATCGAGTTGGCCAACACCCGTCTTCGCGATCTGAACGCGGGAGCGCTCGAGGATCCACGGGTGGACGTCGTTCTCGACGACGCGTTCCGATGGTTACGAGAAAGCCCGGAACCGGGTTTCGACGCGGTCATCGTCGACCTACCGGATCCTGACACGCCTGCACTGGGCAGGTTGTATTCCGTGGAGTTCTACGGACTTGCCGCTGCCGCGATGAATCCGGGCGGTTTGATGGTCGTCCAGTCCGGCAGTCCGTACTCGACGCCGGACGCGTACTGGAGGACGGTGTCGACGGTATCGGCTGTCGGACTGAGTGTCTCGCCCTACCACGTCTTCGTGCCGAGCTTCGGTGACTGGGGATATGTGCTCGCGCAAGCAGGATCCACTCCACCCGATCTTCGTCTGCCCGCTGATGTGCCGGAACTACGGTTCCTCGACGAGCCGACGCTGGCGTCGGCAACGGTGTTTCCGCGCGATCGCCCGAGGCGGGAGTTGGAGCCCTCGACCCTCGACCGGCCACGCATCGTCGACGATATGCGCAAGGGCTACGAACGCTGAACTCCGGACCTAGTAGCTTGAATCGAGACTCTCGGCTACGACGGAGGTACGGATGACTGTTCGGATCGAGGAGTACACACCGGGAGTCCGGTTGCTCACGATGGATCGCCAGGAGAGGCGCAACGCGCTCGACGCGAAGACCTACCGCGAACTCACGAACGCGATCCGGGATTCGGACGGCGACGATGCAGTGCGGGTTTCGGTGCTGACGGGTGCCGGTGGTGTCTTCACCAGTGGTAACGACATCGGAAGTTTTCAGGACACTGCCGGCAAGGACGGCGGTGAGGCCAAGGATCTGTTGATCGCACTTGTCACCGCACGCAAACCGATTGTCGCAGCGGTTGAAGGATTTGCAGTCGGGATCGGCACCACGATGTTGTTGCACTGCGACCTGGCGTTTGCCGGACGAGGTACACGATTCCGCTTGCCGTTCGTTCCGCTCGGGCTCTCGCCCGAGGGTGGATCGAGCTATTTGTTGCCACAGATCGCGGGCCTCAAACGCGCGACCGAACTGTTGATGCTCGGAGATATGTTCGACGCCGACGAGGCTGCCGATGCCGGTCTGGTCAATCGCGTCGTGGAGGCCGGCACCGCGCTCGACGTGGCGCTGAAGCGTACAGTACGCATTGCAGACTCCCCGGCTGAATCGGTAGCGCTCACGAAGATGCTGCTCCGTCGACCGCATCTCGACGCCCTGCTGGAAACCATCGACGTGGAGTCGGATCATTTCGCGAGACGCCGACGATCCGATGAAGCGCAAGAAGCATTCGCAGCTTTCATGAAGAAGAGGTGACCGAAATGAATGGTGCAGAGTCACTTATCCAGAGTCTTGTCGACTCGGGTGTCGAGGTGTGCTTCGGCAATCCCGGAACGTCCGAGATGCATTTTGTTGCCGCACTCGATTCCGTTCCCCAGATGCGAGCCGTACTCGGCCTGTTCGAGGGCGCTGTGACCGGTGCCGCGGACGGCTACGCACGGATCGCCGGAAAGCCTGCCGCGACGCTGCTCCATCTCGGCCCCGGAATGGCGAACGGACTGGCGAACCTTCACAACGCGCGCCGCGCCCACACACCGATCGTGAACATCGTCGGCGACCACGCGACCTATCACCACGGTTTCGACGCTCCTCTCGAATCGAACATCGACGCGCTGACTGAATGGCTGGAGGGGTGGAGCCGACGTTCCGAATCCCCCGCGACCGTCGGTAGCGATGCGGCCGACGCCGTTGCCGCATCAATGGATTCGCCTGGAAGGATCGCGACACTGGTCCTACCTGCTGACGTCTCGTGGGGCGAAGGCGGAGTGCTTGCGGAGCCTCGGGACATACCGCCGCGGGCGGACGTTTCTGCAGCACAGATCGACTCGGTGGTAGAAGCGCTCAATACCGAGGGCCGTGCAACGCTACTGTTGGGAGGCGCAGCGTGTTCCGAAGCCGGACTGCGCGCCGCTTCCCGGATCGCCGTCGCGACGGGTGCGCAGATTCTGGTCGAGACCTTTCCAGCGAGGCTTCAACGGGGTGCGGGGCTACCGTCATTCGAGCGCTTGGGGTACTTCGCCGAGCACGCCACCGAACAACTTCGCGGAACAACTCAGCTGGTTCTGGCTGGCGCGGTTTCGCCGGTCTCGTTCTTTGCGTATCCCGGAAAACCGAGCGATCTGGCACCGGAGAGCGCTGCGGTGACAACGCTTGCGAGCGTCGGCGACGATGTTGCCGGTGCTCTGGAAGCAGTGGCAGAACTCGTGGCACCGGGAGTCGAACCTGTTCTGCAGGAGGCGAATCGGCCAGAACTTCCGAGTGGGCCACTGGACGTTCGAAATTGGGCCGATGTGATCGGCGCCCTGCTGCCAGACGACGCCATCATCTCCGACGAGGCTGCCACTTCCGGTTGGGCGGTTCCGATCGCCCTTGCCGGAGCGCCGCGCCACGACGTGCTCACGCTCACCGGAGGGGCCATCGGCCAGGGGATCCCGGTTGCGACGGGCGCCGCGGTGGCAGCGCCGGAGCGACCGGTGATCAATCTCGAAGCCGACGGAAGCGCGATGTACACCATCACGGCGTTGTGGACGCAGGCGCGAGAGATGTTGAACGTCACGACGATTCTGCTCAACAATCGCGCGTACGCCATCCTGCGCGGCGAACTGCAACGAGTCGGCGCAGAAGGTGCCGGCGTCGTCGCACAGTCGATGTTGGATTTGTCGTCTCCGAACATGGATTACGTCAAGATCTCCGAGGGCCTGGGTGTGCCGGCGTCACGGGCGAGCACGGCGGAGGAGTTGGCGGTGCAGTTTGCCGCAGCGCTGGCGGAACCCGGCCCGCATCTCATCGAGGTCATTCTGCCAACCCCGTCATGATTTCGCGTCTGTCATCGATTGTGCATTCAACTGGAGGTTTTTAGTGCTAGCCGCGATCGGTCTGTCACTCCCGCTTGCCCTCGGTCTGCTTTTCGTTTCGATGCCCATGGCGGTGATCGTGCTCGTGATGGTTACCGCCGGAGCGCATAGAGGGGCGGTGTCTTTTCTCCTCGGGTGGGTGCTCGGCATATCGGCGGTCGTTGCAGCGACCATCGTGATCGCGGACTATTCGTTCGCGGAGTCGGAGTCGTCGCAGACTTCGGTGTGGTCGAGCGTCGTACGAATCGTGTTGGGCGTCGTTCTGTTCGGATTGGCGTAGAAGCAGTGGCGAGCGCGACCGAGAGACGGAAGTGATCCGACAGTTCCGAAGTGGATGAAGAGCATCGACGGTTTGACGCCGCGCAAGGCTTTCGGGTTGGCGTTCTTGTCCGCGGCGATCAATCCCAAGAATGCTGCGCTGGCGGTATCCGGTGCGGCCACTATCGCGGTCGCCACGAATGTTGTTGCTCAACAGATTGTTGCGGCGGTCATCTTTACTGTCATCGCGAGCGTCGGCATCGCGTCGCCGACCCTGGTGAAGGTGTTCTCCGGCAAGCGAGCCGACGAGATCCTCGCATCCGCGAAGGCATGGATGACCGCCAACAACGCAGTGATGATGGCGGTCATCCTGGCGATCCTCGGTGCGACCGTTCTGGGCGAGGGGCTCAGTGGACTGCAATAAGTCGCCTACCATTGGCGGGTGACTGATTTCGACGACGACGCCGCTGGTTCCATTGCCTCCGCTGCTTTGGCTGTTCTGCGTGAGCAAGGCCCGCTGAGTCTCGACGAGTTGGCGACCCATCTCGAGGAGTACGGAACTGCGACCGAGTTGGCCGACGTGCTCGAGTACCTGCCCGAGCCGATGCTCGGGTACCTGCCGAACGGAAAGTATGTTGCCCTCGACGCGGCCCTCGAAGGGCTCGTGTTCACTCACCGGCTTAGTGAGTCCGAGATTGCGTCCGACGTCCTCGACGCGAGCCCCGACCTGGAACCGATCTTGGCATTCGGCGGCGGCGAGGACGGGGCGATCCGAGTGGCCCTGGCAGAAGAAGCAATCCTGGAACGCGGATCTGCTCCCTTCCCGAGTCGACGAGTTGTGGTTCTCCCGGTCGGAACTCTGGGCGAGTGTGCCGATGGCGATCTCGTCGGCCTTGCCGTCGAAGACGGCAGACTTGCTTTTCGCCTGGTGGAGATCGAAGACGAGCCCGATCTTGTTCCCGCCCTGGATGAGCTTTTCGAGGAGGACGGAGTCGAGGCACTCGATTCCGTGTGCTGGCAACTCCTGCTCGAGGATCTGTCACTCTTCACGGTTCCCATTGCGCCGCTGGGCGAGTTCTTCGAGGCGGCAGGCTACGAACATGAGCGAGAATTGCTGGCACGTCGGGGATTCGACTTCGACGCTTACGATCTGCAGATTCGGACAGCCTTGGTCGCCAGCACCTACGACCTGACCCACGACGAGGCAGTCTCTGCCGTCGCGTTTGTCGATCTGGCGGATCGCGGATACACCGACGCGGTCATCGCCGACTTCGATATCGCGGACTGGGCCCACCGTCATGTGAGCGCTGCCCCGGATTCTTTTGTCTCACTCGCAGATCCGGGTGCAGCGGTAGCGGTGTTCGACCTCGGATTTCGGAATCAGGATCCGGTGACCGATGCGATTCTCGAAGCGCTTGCAGCGGAACTGGCCGAGCGAGGGCCACGGCCGGTGCGGGCGGCGGCTCATTGGCTGGCCGGTAAGGCCGTCGATCGGCTGGGACGTGTCCTCGAAGCGGAAGCGCACTACGAGAAAGCGCTACTTGCCGAATCTGGTTGGGGTCCGGCCTTGTTCGAATTGGCGCAGTTCGCGTCGGACCGCGGCGACGCGATCCGTGCACTGTCACTGCTCGGGCGGATCGACGGCGGAAGTGAAGAGAATCTCTACGCCGTTTTGCAGGACTTCGTCCCAACCGATCACCCGGAACTCGGGCGAAACGACAAGTGCTGGTGTGGTTCGGGCCGAAAGTACAAGGTCTGCCACCTCGGAAAGGCTGATGAATCCGTCAAGGCGGACGGTCGGTGGTTGTACAAGAAGGCATGTCTGTTTGCCTTTGCCTCCGAGTTCGTCGACACCGTGACCGGGCTCGACGATCTCGAAAACGAGAATCTCTCCGAGGACGAACTGATCGCCGCCACGATCTTCGACGGCTCGGCACTGGATGTGGCTCTGTTCGAGGGTGGGGTCTTTGCCGACTTCTTGGCCAGACGCAGCGAACTCCTCCCGGAGGCGGAAGTAGTGACAGCCGCGCAGTGGCTCGGAACCCGGAGGTCGGTGTACGAGGTGGTCGAATCTTCCGACACCGGTGTCGTGTTGCTCGATCGTGGGACCAAGGAGACCGTCACGGTTGCTCACTCGGTCGAAGGCCAGCCCGGTGATGTGATCAGTGCTCGGGTCCTGACGGCCCCCACTGGCGCGCTTGCGGTGGGCGTGGTGGTCATGGCTTCGGAATCGCAGGCCGCGAGGGTTCTCGAGGTTCTTGCTTCCGAGGATCTCGACGCGGAAGAACTGGTGCGCGAGTCGCGTGGAGGCGCCGATCACTCGACCGATGACCGGTGACGATGTATCGAGTCGACCCCGTTAAAGTTGGATAGGTGAACGAACCGATGGATGCCAATGACTTGATCGCCGAAGCCGCGATGGAGTTGTTGCGTGAGCACGGCCCGCAGACAGCGGCGGACTGGGGCACCCTGCTGGCTGACGCCGGGCACGGTACAGCCGAGGACATGGCCGAATTTGTCGAGTACGTCGAGGACCCACTGCTCGGATACTTGAGTGAGGAGCGGTACGCCGCACTCGACACGTTGTTCGAGCATCGAGTGTTGACCCATCGCCTCACCGAAGCGGAGATCAAGTCCGGCGTTCTCGACGCCAATCCCGATCTGATGATGCTGCGAGTTTTCCTCGATCGTGACGACGATGAGATCCACGGCATCAGCGTCGTGCATCGCGGGATCGACGACGATCTGTTGGCTGATCGTGGGATCGAAGACCCGGAGTTCCCGCATGACGAAGGTTTCCTGCTCGACACCGACACCCTTGCCGAGTGCTCGGCAGGTGACTTGATCGGATTGTTCGTCGCTGACCGTGAGTTGACGCTCTGCACCATCCCCGAGGTACTCGATCCCGCACCCGGATTCGGCGAGAACCTGGCGACGGTCCTTGCTGACATCGGCGCGGACACCCTCGATGCCATTGTCTGGCAGTTGATGCTCGACGAGCCGTCGCTGTTCCGTCAGCCGACCGCCCCGCTGGGCGAGATGCTCGACGCGGCAGGTTACGTCCGCGACGGTGATTACGTCGCGGTGGACGGTTTCGATTTCGAGGCATACCACCTGGCGAACCGGGCCAGGATGCTCGAGATACGAGAGAACCTGCACTCCGAAGAAGCCGCGTCGGTGATCGCCTTCGTCGATGTGGTCATGGCCTCGAAAGACGAAGGCGTCGAGGATGTCTCGGACTGGGCGCGCAAGCAGATCAAGGAGGATCCGCAGACCTTCGCCGGCATCGCCGAGCCGCCCGCGGCTGCGGCTGCATTGGAACTGTTGTCCGAACTCGATGATCACTATTCCGTATTGCATTCTGTTGCAACTGCTCTCGCGGAGAAAGGGGCGCGTCGCGTCAAGCCGGCAGCGCACTGGCTGGCGGGCAAAGCTTCGGACCGTCTCGGAAAGATCCTTGCCGCTGAGGCGTCGTACGAATCAGCACACGATCTTGATCCCGACTGGACTCCCGCGATCTTCGATCTGGCGCTGCTGGCGGCCGATCGCAGCGATGTGGCGCGAGCGCTGGCTTTGCTGGGCCGGATCGAGGGTGGCGAGTCCGAAGTTCTGCATGAGGTTCTTCAGCGCTATGCACCGGCGGAGCATCCTGAGCTCGGTCGAAATGACAAGTGCTGGTGCGGTTCCGGTCGAAAGTTCAAGGTTTGCCATCTCGGTAAGTCCGAGGTGACTTTCGACGACCGGGCCAGCTGGCTCTACGTCAAGGCTCAGTTGTTCTCGCGCACGCCGGAGTACTTCGACGCCGTATTCGATCTTGCGCTCATTCGTGCCGAGCAGTTCAACAGCGAAGAAGCACTGACGTTGGCCGTCGAAGGAGGTTTGGCCGTCGATGCTGCCTTGTTCGACGCCGGTATCTTCGCGGCTTTTGTCGAGCGCCGCGGAGAACTGTTGCCCTCCGACGAGCGGGAACTGGCCGACGAGTGGTTGAAGATTGCGCGCTCGGTGTACAAGGTCGCCTCGACGGAGCCGGGGCAGTCGGTGACTCTCAGTGACGTCCGCAACGGGCATCTGGTGAAGGTCACGGACGAGTGGGGCTCGGTCAATCTCGAGCCGGGCACGCTCGTGTGTGCACGAGTCCTTCCGGCCGGCTCCACGATGCGCACCTTCGGCGGCATCGAACCGCTTGCGGTAGAAGACAAGAAAGAGCTGATCCAATTGATCGAGTCGGAGGACACCGAGCCGGGTCAGTTGGTGGAGTTCCTCAGCCGCGGCCTCGCCGGTGCGCCTTTCCGGTAGCGGGAACTACCAAAAAGGCTCACGGGGCCGGAGGCCTCAGGGCGTGACCTGAGCCAACATCATCTGCTCGAAACCCTCACCGTACGGCGGGAGCATTCCCCATTCACCGCGCGGGTCATGCTGCGCTGCTTCGAATACCGTTCGGGCGTGACTGAACTCGAGGAAACCCTCGCGCCCGTGGTAGTGCCCGATGCCCGAAGCCCCGACGCCGCCGAAGGGTGCGTCGCTCAGCCCGGGGTGAGACATCGCGTCGTTGATGGTGACGCCACCCGAGACGGTGCGTTCGAGTACGGATTCCTTCTCGTCCAGATCGTTACCGAAGTAGTACAGCGCCAACGGCTTCGGGCGTGAATTGATGTCGGCGACGACGCTGTCGAGTTCGTCGTACGGCAGGATCACGACGGCCGGCCCGAAGATCTCCTCCTTCATGATCTGCGCGTCGGTCGGAGGGTCGACAACAATTCGCAGTGGGCGACGACGAGTGTCTGCGGAGAGTTCTTCGTCTGGAACGGTGATGATTCGTGCTCCACGATCTGCGGCGTCCGCGATGTACCCCTCGATGCGTGCGAGGTGACGATCGCTGACTATCGAGACCATGTCTTTGTTGTCGGCGATGGTGGGGAACAGTCCGGTGAACCGATCGGTGAATGCGCCGATGAATGCTTCCGTGTTCTCGCGCGGGACGTAGATCAGATCGGGAGAGACGCAGAGTTGACCGGCATTGGTCGATTTCGCGATAGCCAAACGCGAAGCAGCAGAGTTGATATCGGCGCTGCGGCTCAAGACGCTCGGTGACTTGCCGCCGAGTTCGAGGGTGACCGGAACCAGGTTCTTCGCAGCATTGGCCATGACCAGCTTGCCGACGGTCGTGCTGCCGGTGAAGACAAGGTGGTCGAAAGGCAGAGACGTCAGCAGATCAGCGACCTCCGGGCCGCCGGTCACCACCGCGACTTCCAGGGGGTCGAGCGTTCGACGCGCCGCCTCGGCCAGGACGGCCGCAGTGGTTGGCACGATTTCCGATGGTTTGAGAACCGCGCGATTTCCCGCTCCCAGAGCGCAGGCGAGTGGGCTCAGGAGGGTGAAGAGTGGTGCGTTCCAGGTTCCGATGATGCCGATCGAACCCTTGGGTTGGTACGACACGTACGCCGTGGCACCCAGTTGGTCCTGCATCGCTCCGGTCGCTCTTGGTGAGCGAATCATCCATTCTTCGAGCGAATCACGAACATGCTTGAGTGAAACCATCGATCCCAGAACGTCATTCATGACCGAGTAGGCCGGAATCCGACCGCCGAAGTCTTCGTTGATCGCTTCGGTCAAATCCTTGTGGTTTGCCACCAGGAGATCGACGACGCGTTGGATGCGCTCGCGTCGTGTCTGTGCGGACGGCAGCCCGGCGGCGCGAGTTGCTTCCTGCTGGGCGCGCAGTATCTGTTCGAGATCGGTGGTGACGGCGACATCGGTGCTCATGGGCACTCCTCGTAGTGGCGAAGTATTGACCGGACCGTATCGACGCGGCGCGAGCGGATGCCCTTTTCGTCTCGTTGACCGGGACGGATTCGATTGGTAGAGAGAACACATGTCGCAGACACAGGTAGAAAACACTGCAGTGAAGATTTCCGTCGAGGAATCGGTGGGACTCGGTTTCCTGACGCTCGATCGGCCGGCGCGCCGCAATCCGCTCTCGGCGGAGACCATGCGCGAGGTGACGGCTGCCCTTCTCGAGTTGTCTGCGGACGAGCGCGTACGGGTTGTCGTCGTGCGAGCCGAGGGCCCGGTGTTCTCCGCCGGCCACGATCTGACGGAGATGATCGGGAGAACCCTCGAAGACGAGCGGGCGATCTTCGACGGCTGTACCGAGATGATGGAGACCGTGCAGCGAATTCCGCATCCGGTGATCGCCGCAGTCCAGGGCCCGGCTATCGCGGCGGGATGCCAGTTGGCCGCGTCGTGTGATCTGGTCGTTGCTGCGTCGAACGCTGTTTTCGGTACTCCCGGGGTCAAGATCGGACTGTTCTGCTCGACGCCCATGGTCGCTCTGAGTAGAGCGGTAGGGCGCAAGCGGTCGATGCAGATGTTGCTGACCGGTCAGACGATCGACGCCCAGACCGCTGCGGACTGGGGTCTGGTGAACTTTGTCGTCCCGCCCGAAGAGCTTGACCGGGAGGCGCGCGAGCTGGCCGCCAAGATCACGACGGCCAGCCCCTTGACGGTGAAGATCGGCAAGCAGGCGTTCTATCACCAGATCGATCTGCCGCAAGCGCAGGCGTACGAGGCGATGGCGGAAACGATGGCAACCAATGCCGTGACCTGCGACGCTCAGGAAGGTATGCAGGCCTTTGTGGACAAGCGAAAGCCTGAATGGCGCAATAAGTAACGATCGCTCTTCCGGTTTAGTTGGACGTCCTATAACCTGAGGCGCATGAGCCTGGATCCACGCACCAACACCGTCGACGGAGTGCTTCGGCGCTCGGCAGCCAAGTACCCCGACCGCGTAGCCGTCGTCTTCGAGGATCGCACCCGCACGTACCGCGAACTCGACGACGCGGTCACCCGGGTCGCGTCCTATCTGCTCGGTCTGGGTCTCGAACACGGCGACCGCGTCGCGGCGTACGGAACCAATTCCGACGCCTATGCAATCGGATTCCTTGCCTGTGCGCGAGCAGGTTTGGTGCACGTTCCGGTCAACTACGCGCTCAAGGGGGACGAACTCCGGTACCTCGTGGCGCAGTCAGGTGCCCGTGCGGTGTTGGTGGATCCAGCGTTGGCGTCGACGCTCGACTCGGTCCGCTCCGACCTCGATCTCGACCACGTGATCGCACTGCGGGATGCGGAACTGTCGGTCGTCACGATCGGTGAGGCAGGCGAGTTGCCGGTCTTCGAACCGCGCGCGACGTCGACGGATCTGGCGCAGCTGCTCTACACCTCGGGTACCACCTCGAAGCCCAAGGGCGCCATGATGTCTCACGGTGCGCTGGTTCACGAGTACGTGTCGTCGGTGATCGCGCTGGGGCTCGACAAGAGTGACAACCCGCTGATCTGCATGCCGATGTACCACTCCGCGGGCATGCACGTCTTCATGCTGCCGTACCTGTCCGTCGGCGCGACGGTCAGTCTGATGCAGGCGCCGGACATCCCGGAGATCCTGCGCCGTGTCGAAGCCGAAAAGATCGGATCGCTGTTCCTGGCTCCGACCGTGTGGGTACCGCTGGCCAACCATCCTGACCTCGAGACCCGCGATCTGTCCTCGCTGAAGAAGGCACAGTACGGCGCCTCGATCATGCCGGTCACCGTGCTCAATCGCCTGCGCGAGCGCTACCCGGACATCGGCTTCTACAACTGCTTCGGTCAGTCCGAAATCGGTCCACTGGCAACGGTTCTCCAGCCCAGCGAGCATGCTGATCGTCCGTCTTCCTGCGGTCGCGCAGTGTTCTTCGTCGAAACCCGAGTCGTCGACGCCGACGGAATCGACGTCGCCGACGGTGAGTCCGGTGAGGTTCTCTACCGCTCGCCGCAGCTGTGCAACGGCTACTGGGAGAATCCGGAAGCCACCGCCGAGGCCTTCCGCGACGGCTGGTTCCATTCGGGCGATCTGGTCGTGCGGGACGAAGAAGGTTTCATCACGGTCGTCGACCGGATCAAGGACGTCATCAACACCGGCGGCATCCTGGTGGCGTCGCGCGAGGTCGAAGATGCGGTCTACACACACCCCGCAGTGGCAGAAGTTGCCGTGATCGGTACTCCCGACGAGAAGTGGATCGAGGCCGTCACCGCGATCGTCGTGCTCAAGGACGGCAACGAAGAGTTGACGCCCGAGGCGTTGATTGCCCACGTCAAGGAACGGATCGCTCCGTTCAAGGTGCCCAAGCACATCCGTTTCGTGGCCGAACTTCCGCGCAATCAGAGCGGCAAGCTACTGAAGCGGGAACTGCGCACCGTCTGAGACTTGCTATAGGTTCTGCCTTACCTTCGGTTCGTTTTCAGGTCTTTGACTCCGATTGCCTCACGGTATTGACTTCGGAGGACGGCATGGACTTCGGAAACAGCAAGGTGAGTGGTGGGAATGCAGGTCGATGCAGATGACTTCGCAGATATCTTGGCGACTGCGCGGGAGTTCATCCGAAAGGAAGTCGTTCCGCGTGAGCAAGAAATAGCCGACACCGACGCCATTCCTGAGGACATACGCAAGAAGGCCGCAGCTATCGGGCTCTTCGGCTACGCGATCCCTCAGGAATGGGGTGGGCTTGGACTCGACCTCACCCAAGACGTCGAACTGGCAATGGAATTCGGCTATACGTCCCTGGCACTGCGCTCGATGTTCGGTACAAACAACGGAATTGCCGGGCAGGTATTGGTCGGCTTCGGTACCGACGAGCAGAAGGCTCAGTGGCTCGAGCGCATCGCCTCCGGTGACGTCGTGGCTTCCTTTGCTCTGACCGAACCGGGCGCAGGCTCCAACCCGGCCGGCCTTCGGACCAAGGCAGTTCTGGACGGATCCGACTGGGTCATCGACGGCAACAAGCGGTTCATCACCAATGCTCCACTGGCGCAGCTGTTCGTGGTGTTCGCACGCACCCGCCCGGCGGACTCCGATGGCCCCGGAATTGCAGTGTTCCTGGTTCCGGCCGACACACCGGGCGTCACGGTCGGCCCCAAGGACAAGAAGATGGGTCAGGAAGGTGCTTGGACCTCCGAGGTCACCTTCGACAACGTCCGGGTTCCCGGGTCGGCCCTCGTCGGTGGCGACCAGGACACCGGATACCGCGCAGCGATGACGTCTCTCGCACGCGGACGAGTCCATATCGCTGCGCTCTCGGTGGGAGCAGCACAGCGAGCGCTCGACGAATCTGTCGCGTTCTCCGTGGTCACGGAACAGGGCGGTACCGCTATCGGCGACTTCCAGCTGGTTCAAGCGATGCTGGCGGACCAGCAGGCCGGTGTCATGGCCGGACGCGCGATGGTGCGTGAGGTAGCCGCGCGGTACGTGAGCGGTGAGGATCGACGTCTCGGACCCTCGGCGGCAAAGCTTTTCTGCACCGAGATGGTGGGCAAGGTCGCGGATCTCGCCGTGCAGATCCACGGCGGCAACGGGTACATGCGCGGTGTGCCGGTCGAACGCATCTACCGTGAAGTTCGCCTGTTGCGCCTGTACGAGGGAACCAGCGAAATCCAGCGACTGATTCTCGGCGGTGGGCTCGTGGCGCAAGCGAAAAAGCAAAACCAGCGCTGACACCTTTTTACCTGACGAGCTTTAACCTCACGAACGGAGTGGACATGGGATTGTTGGACGGCAAGGTCGCAGTGGTGACGGGCGGAGCACAGGGGATCGGGCTCGAAATTGCGCGCACCTTCATCAAGGAAGGCGCGACCGTCGTTCTCGGCGACATCAACGAGAGCGTGGGGACGGCTGCGGTCGCCGAACTCGGCGGAGAGTCGGTCGCCCGTTTCGCTTCCTGCGACGTGCGGGACTCCGGACAGGTCGAGGCAATGCTCGATCTGGCTGAAAGCGCTTTCGGTCCAGTCGATGTCATGGTCAACAACGCCGGCATGACGCGCGACGCCACGATGCGGAAGATGACCGAGCAGGACTTCGACGACGTGATCGCCGTCCACCTCAAGGGCGCCTGGAACGGAACACGCGCTGCCGCCGCCCGCATGCGCGAGCGTGAGACGGGCGCAATCGTGAACATCTCGTCGATCTCCGGCAAGGTGGGCATGCTCGGGCAGACCAACTATTCGGCCGCCAAGGCCGGCATCGTCGGTCTGACGAAGGCCGCGGCAAAGGAGGTCGCGTTCAAGAACGTTCGCGTCAACGCCGTTCAGCCCGGACTTGTCCGCACGGCGATGACCGAGGCAATGCCCGAACGGATCTGGAACGAGAAGCTTGCCGAGATCCCGATGGGGCGTGCGGCCGAGCCTTCGGAAGTTGCGTCGGTTGTACTGTTTCTCGCGAGCGACCTCTCGAGCTACATGACCGGCACGGTTCTCGAGATCACCGGCGGCCGCCACATCTGATCCGTCCTGTTCGAGTGCAAGAATTCAGAGTGCAAAACTTCTGGGTGTAAAACTTCTGGGGTGACTACTGACATGGGACAGCCGAACTCGGATCTTCCGCTCGACGGAATCACCGTAGTTGCACTCGAACAGGCGGTGGCGGCACCGCTCGCCACCAGACATCTCGCGGACATGGGTGCGCGGGTGATCAAGATAGAACGCGTCGGCGAGGGTGACTTTGCGCGTCACTACGACCAGGCGGTTCACGGTCAGGCATCACACTTCGTGTGGCTCAACCGTTCCAAGGAATCCATCGCCGTCGACGTGAAATCGGAATCCGGCCGGCAGATCGTTCTCGACCTTGTCGCGCGAGCCGATGTGTTCCTGCAGAACCTGGCTCCCGACGCTGCCGCGAGACTGGGGTTCGGCGCGGAGGAACTGCGCGAGAAATTCCCACGGCTCATCGTGATCGACATGTCCGGCTACGGCAGCGCCGGCCCACGGCGCGAGCGCAAGGCGTACGACATGTTGGTTCAAGCCGAGACCGGAATGATCTCCGTGACAGGTACACCGGAGACGGCCACCAAGGCCGGCATCCCGGTCTCGGACATCGCGGCAGGAATGTACGCGCTGACTTCGATTCTGAGCGCCCTGTTCCGTAGAGAGCGAACGGGCAAGGGAGCGCTCGTCGAGGTCTCGATGTTCGATTCCACCGTCGAGTGGCTGGGTCATCCGATGTACATGAAAATGTATGCGGACAAGCAGATTCCGCGCGTCGGTCTCGGCCATGCCGCGATCGTTCCCTACGATTCGTACCCCACGACCGACGGCGAGATCCTGATCGGCGTCCAGAACGATCGTGGATGGCGCGCGTTGATGGTGGACGTGTTCGAGCGCGAGGATCTTGTCGACCATCCGCGGTACCGCACCAATATCGTGCGCGTCGAAAACCGTGTTGAGGTAGACGAATTGGTGGGATCTCTCACTCGTCTGTACTCGACGACAGATCTGGATCAGCGCCTGGCCGCCGCGGGTGTTCCGGCCGCGGCACTCAACGACATGGCCGGTCTGCTGGAACATCCGCAGTTGGAGAAGCGTGCCAGGTGGCGGTCCGTGGGCACCGAGAACGGTTCGATCGATGCCGTGCTGCCTCCGATGACGTACTCGGATGTCGAAATGCGCATGGGTGACGTTCCGGCACTCGGCCAGCAGACGGATTCTCTGCTGGCCGAGTTGGGGCTTACGGGCGACCAGATCGCGGAACTTCGCCGCGACAGATCGATCGGTTAACGCTTCTAGCGTCGCAGGTTCTCGAACACCGCTGCAATCCCTTGTCCGCCACCGATACACATGGTCTCGATCCCGTACCGTGCCTGGCGTCGGTCGAGTTCGCGCAGCAGGTTGGCGAGGATCCGCCCACCAGTAGCGCCGACAGGGTGTCCGAGCGAGATCCCGGAACCGTTGACGTTGAAGCGTTCCTCGATGTCCTGGGCGCTCAATCCCCAGGCCTTGGCGCACGCGAGAACCTGTGCGGCGAAGGCCTCGTTGACTTCGATGAGGTCGATGTCGTCGAGTGACAGGTCGACACGGGAGAGTGCCTTCGCCACGGCAGGCACCGGGCCGATGCCCATCCGGTTCGGCTCCACACCGGCTACACCCCAGCTGACCAGTTTCGCGAACGGTCGCAGGCCCAGCCGTTCGGCGTTGGCAGCTGTAGTGACGATCGCGGCTGCGCCGGCGTCGTTCTGGCCGCACGCATTACCGGCCGTGACAGTGGCTTCGGGATCGACGCGACCTCGAATGGGGCGCAGTGCAGCGAGATCGGTCAACTGAATCCCTCGGCGCGGATGCTCGTCGTGGGTGACCACCGTTTGCTCACCACGGCGTCCGGGCACCGAAACGGGAATGGTCTCGTCGTCGAAGTATCCGCTGTCCTGGGCATGAACTGCCCGCTCGTGTGATCGGACCGCGTAACGGTCCTGCTCGTCGCGAGTGATCGAGTACTCCCGACGCAAGTTCTCGGCGGTCTCGATCATTCCGCCCTCGACCGGGAAGTTGACTCCGCCGGAGTTCGTGCGCGGTTTGGCCAATCGGTCGTGGAACTCGACGGAAGGGCGCTTTGTGCCCCAACGCATGTCGGTGGAGTAGAACTCGGTTCCGCTCATGCTCTCGGCGCCGCCGGCGATGACCAGGTCGCTCATCCCGGTCTGTACTTGCATCGCGGCGTAGATGATTGCTTGCAAACCTGAACCGCAACGGCGATCGAGTTGTATTCCGGGAACGGACACGTCGAGACCGGCGTCGAGTGCCGCGATTCGCCCGATGGCCGCAGCTTCTCCGTTGGCGTAACCCTGACCGAAGATGACGTCGTCGACATCTGTGGACGCAATGCCGGTTCGTTCGACGAGGCCACGCACAACAGCGCCGGCGAGAGTGGTGACGGGAACGTCCTTGAATACTCCGCCGAATCCGCCTACCGGGGTGCGAACGGGTTCACAGATGACTGCGTCGTGCATGGAATGCGCCTGTCTCGAGGAGAGGTGGGGAATGCGCCGCGCGAAGGGACCGATCGAAGGGCCACCGCGACCTGGCCACTCGAATATCCAGCACGCGCGGCGGGATTGTCAACAGCGGGAACGGCCTGTTCGGACATAGTTTCCGCCATACGGTTCGTATGCGAAATCGACTTTGACACATATACCGTTCAAGGATTGAATGGACGCACGACCTCTGCTGAGCACGGCTCGCCGCTGGTTGAAAGTTCCTGTAGTCGAATCTGTTTCGTCGACAGGAGAGTGCAAAGTACCGACTGACAGGTGGAACAGTGACTCGTTTGGCGCAGACGGCGGGATTGACCGAAACCCAGACCGACATCGTCGGGGCGGTACGAGAGTTCGTCGATCGCGTCGTCATCCCCGCGGCGCAGGAGCTCGAACACTCGGACACGTACCCGACCGACATCGTCAAGCAGATGAAGGACATGGGTCTGTTCGGATTGACCATCGAACCCGAGTACGGGGGTATCGGCGAGTCATTGCTCACCTACGCACTGTGCGTCGAAGAGTTGGCCCGCGGATGGATGAGCGTGTCCGGTGTCATCAACACGCATTTCATCGTGGCTCACATGATTTCCGCGCACGGGACACCGGAACAGAAGGCGAAGTACCTGCCGCGTCTGGCGTCCGGGGAGCTCACCGGCGCATTCTCCATGTCCGAACCTGCATTGGGTTCGGACGTTGCCGCGATCACCACCAGGGCGCGGCGCACCGAATCGGGCGACTACGTCATCAACGGTCAGAAGATGTGGCTGACCAACGGTGGTTCGTCGACGCTGGTTGCAGTCCTGGTCAAGACGGACGAGGGTGCGGAGAAGCCGCACAACAATCTGACGACGATATTGATCGAGAAGCCCGCAGGTTTCGGTGAGGTACTCCCGGGCCTGACCATTCCGGGCAAGCTCGAGAAGATGGGCTACAAGGGAATCGACACCACGGAGATGATCTTCGACGGTTTCGAGATCGCAGCCGAAGAGGTTCTCGGTGGGACACCCGGTTTGGGATTTCGGCACATGATGGACGGCGTCGAGGTCGGCCGGGTAAACGTCGCCGCTCGCGCGTGCGGAATCGCCCAGCGCGCTTTCGAGCTGGCGGTCACCTACGCCAAGCAACGCGAGACTTTCGGCAAGCCGATCGCCGAGCATCAGGCGATCGCGTTCCGGATCGCCGAGATGGGCACCAAAGTCGAAGCGGCCCATCTGATGATGGTCAATGCTGCCAGGCTCAAGGACTCGGGTGAGCGCAACGACGTCGCCGCAGGTATGGCTAAGTATCTGGCGAGCGAATTCTGCTCTGAGGTCACACAGGACAGCTTCCGCATCCACGGCGGGTACGGCTACTCCAAGGAATACGAGATCGAGCGGTTGATGCGTGAGGCGCCGTTCCTTCTGATCGGTGAAGGCACCAGCGACATTCAGAAGCAGATCATCAGCAAGGGCCTGCTGCGTACCTACAACTGAACCGGAAAGCGGCACCGCGAACATGCGCGGTGCCGCCTTGTCGTGTCGGATCAGCGGGTGGACGTCAGCGGGTGAAGGCCAGGGTCGTCACCGGTGACCGGTTGCCGTATGCGTCAACGGCTTCGACACGGGCTTCGTATGCGGTGCCTGCTGCTGCATCGGGAATCGGAATGTCGAGGCTGTTCGGCCGTGGCATGAAATAGAAGTCGGAGAGCACCTTCGACGAGACCACCTTCGCCCCGGTGGCTGTGTCCGTGATCTCGACGGCATAGTGATGGACCATCTGGTCGTCCTTCGCCTGCGCGATCCGTAGCGCTGTTTCCCCGTTCGCTCCGGTGCTCGCCGAGAGCGGGGTGGCCGTGGTGAATTCCGGTGCATTCGTGTTGCGTGCGCCCGAGGTGTAACGGAAGTTGTCCTTGATCTGCTGGTTGGTCGACCCGTCGAGCTCGACGGTCCACCCCGAACCGCTGAGAGTGCCGGCGCTCGAGTACGGCGGCTGCCAGTTGGCTGACCATGCGCCGCCGGTGTAGATGTCGTGCTTGTCTGCCGCCATGTTGATGCGGTTGATTTCCGTGCGATCCTGGTAGACCTCGACGAAGAGCGCTTGGGCAGTGGGTGATTCGAATCGGTTCGCGAGACCGGACTCGGTCACCATCTGGTAGCCGTGATCGATTTCGATGTACGACATCGAGCCGTCGTTGACCGACGTGAAGTCACGCTGATGGATCGACCGGTCGTCGTTGTTGTTCAGATGCGAGTGTCCGGAGAAGAAGATTGCCTGAGGGAAGGCACTCAAGTCTTCGGTCAGTCGAGGGTTCGACGCCTGCTGGCCGTCCATGGCTGTGTTGCTTGCCGGCCGGTGTCCCTGGACCAGGATCGGCTTGGTCAGGTTCCCGGACTCCGCGGTGATTTCGGTCAGGCGGGACTTCAGCCAATTACGTTGCGCTGAATCACTGTTGTAGGTTTCGGTGTTGACCGTGAAGAGATGGACACCGTTCACGTCGGATTCGTAGTATCCGCCACCGGAATCCGGGAACCACTCCGCCGGATATCCGGCTCTGATCGCCGCGAGACTTGCATCGTGATTGCCGTTGGAGATCAGGAGTTGTGTGTCGTTCATGCCCTTCCTGGTGAGGTTTGCCTGGAAGATTTCTGCGACGATCTTGTGGTCTGGCCCCTTGCCGTCTCCGTTGTCGTTGATCATGTCGCCGTTGGAGAGGATCGCGTCGGGTTTCGGGAAGATGGAACCGATTGTGTCGAAAAAGCTTTCGTACTTCTTGTCGTTGTTCACGTGATCGCCGACATGGACGTCGGACATCACGACGACCTGAGCCAGCGGCTTCTCCGAGGTCTTGATCAGGTAGCCGAACGAGACGGCCGCGCTCGCGTGATCGCCGCGGAAAGCGGCGACAGTGACGTTGGTGTCCTGTGCGATCTGCAGCGGACGTCCCGGCGTGGCAGCTTGGCTGTCGGCGGTGGGTGTCGTTCCGTCCAAGGTGTAGCGGACGGTGGCGCCCCGCTCGGCGGTGAAGGTCAGGTCGAGGGGGTGCTCGTACCGTCCGCCGGGGACGCTGACGCCGGGCGCTGCGGGCGGCGTGTTGTTCTCGCCCGAAGAGCTGCCCCATTCGAAGGACGAACTGCCCCAGCTGGGTTCGGCGTGGGATTCGGCGGGGGCGATGCCGGGAACGGCGAGAGCCGCGGTCACGGCTGCTATCGCGATGGTCGTACGTCTCACGAGGATTCCTTGTCTTCGACGCGGTGGTTCAGACCCATCCGTAATTGGTCTGGACCAATTACGGTAGGTGGTGCCGGGTAGAAAAAGGTGTGTCCCGAATGTCTGATTAGTGAAGCGTGTATGAACACCGTCCGCACTTGCCGGCGGTACCCTCGGCCGCGCTTGTGGCAAAGTCGATAGCGTGGACCTACGTCAGATCGAATACTTCCTTGCCGTTGCTGGTGGGGAGTCCTTGTCGGCGGCCGCGCAGAATCTGTCGGTCACCAAGCCGTCGCTGTCGCAGGGTATTCGTGGTCTCGAGCGCGAACTCGGAGTCGAACTGTTTCACCGTGTCGGTCGCGGTTTGGTTCTGACGGCAGCAGGTCGGGCGTTGGTAGGGCCGGCCAGGCAGATGACGCGTAGCAGTGCGGCAGCATTCAATGTCGCGATCGGTACGGCCGACGAGCCTCGTGGGAGGCTCGACATCTGCTCCGCGGCACATGGTCTCGAAGGGCCGATCGCACGCATCGTGGCGGACTTTCGTGAGCGGTGGCCTGGTGTGACCGTTCGGGTCGGTGAGTTGCCGCAGGGTGCAACGTCGGAGCAGGTGTTGGCGGACGGCGCATGCGAGGTGGTCTTCAGCTATTGGCCACCCGACATGTCGGCGCTGTCCGCGAAAGTGATCGGGGTGAACGAGTACTGGCTGGCAGTGCCGTCGGGGGTTCATCCCGACGTGTGGCCGAATGGTGCGAAACCCGCTGCGGGAGGGCCGGTGTCATTGACGGCATTGCCCGATCTCCCGGTGGTGGGCGTGCTCAAACACTCGCGGGCGCGGCTCGCTATCGAGTCGTCCCTGCAGGCTGCCGGTGCCAGGACTCGAATGTCGACGGAGCTGGCGCAGCGGGAGACCGTCGGCGCGTTCGTCTTTGCGGGTTTGGGAATGGCATTCATGGAGCGTTCGCTGGCCGAGAGATCGGTCGCGTCCGGCGCGGAGATATTTCCGGTGGAGCCGGCGATCTCACTGAATTACGGCGTCGAATTCGATCCGGAGACGCTCTCCCCGTTGGGCAGGCTGTTCGTGGACGGCTTGTGACGTGTGCAGAGTTTCTCGATGTACGCGGACCCGGCCGGTGAGAGTGGGCCGTCGCGGTAGACCAAGATCGTCTGCCGGGTGATCGGTGGGAACAGCGAGCGAACCTCAGCTGCTGGGGTGTCTTGTTCGGCGATCGATCTGGGAAGCAGTGCGGCGCCTGCACCTTGACCGACCATCTCCCGGACGGCAAGGCGATCAGGTACTTCCACCACGACGTTGGTGAGTTCCAGGTCGTCGTCGACCGAATGCCCGCGCCTGGCTGCAGAGGCCTCGACCACCATCGGCAAGCGCGCAACTACAGCGCGTGGAACCGGGTCGGGTAGTTCTGTGGCCAGGTGAACGGGGATAGACAAGACCGTTTCCTGGGTGCTCACGGAGATTTCTCGAAGCCCGTCGGAGACACCGGTACCCGGCTGGGCTTCGAGAAACCCGAGTTCACACGCGCCTGCTCTGACCAGTGCTCGCACGTCCTGTGCGTTCGCGGCGGCGTTCGTGGAGAACCGAATTCCGGGTGCCGTCAGATGGAGGCGTCCGGCGACCTCTGCCACCGGGTCGATGGCAAGATCGGACTGGACAGCTATGGCGAGTTCCCCGGCACGCAAGGTGGTTACCGCAGCCACCGCGGCTTCGGCCCGGGCAACGTCGGAAAGCAACGCACGAGCAGACTCGGCGACCGCAAGTCCGACTGTGGTGGGAGCCAGGCCGCGAGTGGTGCGCTCGAAGAGTGTGGCTCCCAGTGCTCGTTCGAGGTTGCGTACGGCCTGCGAGAGTGACGGTTGCGAGACTCGCAGGACGTCCGCGGCAGCGGTGACGCTGCCGCGATCGACAACGGCGACGAGATACTGTGCGCTGCGTATGTCCATCCCGGGTGCCTGCATCTGACAAATTCTCCCAGATGACGGCGCCCTGGCGGCGGTGACTTGCTGCGACCTGCAGACATAGGTCTCAGCTATGGCTCTGTGCGCCTTCTCGTCTTTGTGGCGCAGGCCATAGCGATGGTCGACTGTTCCAGTACCACCGACCGCGGTTCGTGCTCGGTGAGTACCTGGAACACAGGAGCGTGATGTGAGCGAGCTTCACCTACCCAACCGGATACGTCACTCGGCGTCGACACGGCCGTCCGATCCGGCGATCACGTGCGGCGACCGAACTTTGACATGGGCTGAGCTGGATGGCGAGACCAGTACCTTGGCGAGCGCGCTGGCAGAAGTGACCGCAGCCGGTGCTCGCGTCGGTGCGCTACTGCGGATGGGGCTCGAAGGTGCGGAAACCTTCATCGCGTGTGCGAAGGCAGGCGCTGTGTTCATCCCGTTGAACTGGCGGCTCAACCCACTCGAACTCGTCGACATCGCCGAGGACGCGGAGCTCGACGTCTTGATCGTCGATGACGAGTTCGCCGCAGGGGCGGCGGCGATGTCCGCAGCGTTGCCGGAGATCGAGGTCATCACCGTGGGAGCTGCAGGGGGCCTGCCGGATTCGCGAACCTGGGCGGAGTTCGTGGCCTCCGGGAACCGCGTCGACCCCGGACTTGGGCACGATCCGGACGCAGCAGTTCTGCAGCTGTACACGTCCGGGACAACCGGCCGGCCCAAGGGCGTCGTGGCCACGCACCGGAATCTGTACAACGAGCCCGAGGGGTTCGATGTCTACGAATTCGGTTCGAATGCAGTCGCACTCGACGCACTCCCCCTCTTTCACATCGCCGGCGCCGGCTGGATGAGTACGTGCTTGTCGGCCGGAGTGCCTTTGGTGCTGCTCGGAGACATGGCGCCGGCTCGGGTCGCTGATGCCATCGCGACTCACCACGTCACCCACGCATTTCTGGTGCCTGCGGTCATTCAGACACTGGTAGATCTGCCCACCCTCGACAGTTTCGATCTCTCCAGCTTGCAGGTGGTCGCGTACGGGGCGTCGCCGATCACACCGGCACTCCTCGCCCACGCGATGAACGTGTTGAACTGCAAATTCGTTCAGCGATACGGGATGACCGAGACAACGGGTTCGGTATCCGTCCTTCGCGCCTACGACCATCATGTGAGTGGGCCGCGATCGGACTTGCTCCGCTCTGCAGGAAAACCGATGATCGGCGTCGAGATCTCCATTCGAGACGTCACGACTGGTGAGGTATTGCCGCCCAACAAATCCGGTGAGATCGTTGCGCGCAGCAGAAACAACACTTGCGGGTACTGGCGACGTGAACGAGAGACCGCGGAATTGTTCACTAAGGACGGCTTTCTCCGAACAGGCGATGCCGGCCATCTGGACGACGAGGGGTATCTGTTCGTCACCGACCGCCTCAAGGACATGATCATCACCGGCGGTGAGAACGTCTATCCGATCGAGGTGGAATCCATTCTGGCCGAACACCCCTCGGTTGCCGAGGTCGCGGTGGTCGGGGTTCCGGACAAGCGCTGGGGTGAATCCGTCACCGCGGTGGTCAAACTGGTCGACGGTGCCGACGTGCCGAGCGTCGACGAGTTGATCGCGTTCAGCACAGCGAAGTTGGCGTCGTACAAGAAACCTCGCCAGATCCATTTCGTGGACTCCCTACCTCGCAACGCGAGCGGGAAACTGCTCAAGTCGAGCCTGCGGACCATGCTGAACGCGAGCGGAGAAGCATCATGATCGTGACCGAAGACGTCGGCGTCGCACAACGTGAGGCGTGGGCGAACAAAGTCCTTCCACCGGTGGAGCAGGTTCGGGACGGATTGTGGTCGATCCCTGTTCCCATGCCGGACAACCCTTTGCGCTACGTGCTTGTCTACGCGCTCGCGCTCGACGACGGACTAGCCCTCATCGACGTCGGTTGGGATCACGAACAGTCGTGGCAGGCTCTCGTCGATGGCATAGCGTCGATCGGATACCACGTTTCCGAAGTGCGTTATGCGGCAATCACACACCTGCATCCCGATCACTTCGGCCTGGCGCCGCGCCTTCGGCAGGTCAGCGGTGCAACGCTGGCGATGCACGTGGCCGACGCGACGCTTCTCGGATACCACGGCCCCGAGCAGACTCGCGACGACATCAGTGGTTGGAACTTGCAGTTGTCCGAACTCGGCGCGCCGGCGGAAGTGCTCGACGCCTCTCGGGTCGACCTGGTGCGGTTTGCTGAGCACGAATCCATCGATGTTGTTCTCGATGATGGGGATTTACTCGAGCTGCCGGGATGGAATCTTCGCGCCCAGTGGACGCCCGGGCACACCCCTGGACATCTCTGCTTCGTGGAGGAGGACAGGGGTTTGTTGTTCAGCGGCGATCACATGTTGCCGAGGATCAGCCCGAACATCTCCACGATTCCCGGTGAACTCGAGAACCCGCTCCATCGTTATCTGCTCTCGCTCGAGGCGACGACAACCCTGGGCGAATGCGAAGTCCTTCCGGCACACGAATATCGATTCCGGGGGATCGCTGATCGTGCACGTCAGTTGATGGGGCACCACGAGGAAAGATTGGCGGAAATTGTGGAGGCGGTGCAGGATGAGCCCGAATCCACGGCCTGGGAACTCTCACGCACGATCTCCTGGTCTCGCCCGTTCGAACAGATGTCGCCGCGACTACTTCGCTTGGCGGTCCGCGAAACCCATGCTCATCTTGTTGTTTTGGCCAAGAGGGAGATCGTGACACCGTCCGGCGGCACACCCGTGCGCTGGAGCATTCGCGCGCAGTGACCTTTCAAGAATCTCATCACGGAAGTAGGAACCGAACATGAGCGTCGTGCTCACCGACTTCGCCGACGGCGTTGCCGTCATCACCCTCAATCGTCCCGAGGCCAAGAACGCGGTCAATCTCGAACTTGCCGAAGCCTTGGCTGCGGCCATCGACGAGTTCGAGAGCAGGTCCGACCTCACCATCGGTATTCTGACCGGATCCGGTGGAACCTTCTGCGCCGGTATGGATCTCAAGGGATTTGCGCGCGGAGAACGGCCATCGCTGCCCGGTCGTGGGTTCGCCGGTTTGACCGAAGCTCCGCCGTCGAAGCCGCTGATCGCAGCCGTCGAGGGGTGGGCCCTCGCCGGCGGGTGCGAACTGGCGTTGGCAGCCGATCTGATCGTGGCGTCCACCGACGCGAAATTCGGCTTGCCCGAGGTGAAGCGTGGGCTTGCCGCGGCCGCCGGTGGTCTTCTGCGTCTGCCCAAGATCCTCCCGTACCAGTTGGCCATGGAAATCGCGATCACCGGGGATCCGCTCAGTGCCACCGTGGCGCATCATCACGGCCTGGTCAATCGGCTCGCCGAACCGGGACAGGCACTGACCGTCGCACGCGAGCTTGCGGCACGAGTAGCGGCAAACGGTCCGCTGGCCGTGCGCGCGACGAAGCAGGTGCTGGCAATGTCCGCCAAATACACCGATCCGGATGCCTTTGTCGCGCAACGCGAATTCATCGATCCGGTCTTCGCGTCCCGTGATGCCAAGGAAGGCGCCACCGCATTCGCCGAGAAGCGCTCTCCCGTGTGGAGTGGTTCATGAGTGCCGAAACCGTCGAGCGCGCGGCCGTCAGCATCGAACGCACGGGCGCTGTCGCAACGATTGTTCTCGATCGACCGCATCGCCGCAACGCGCTCGATCTTGACGCCTGGATCGCGCTCCGTGAAGCGGTCCTCGAACTTCAAGAGGACTCGCAGATTCGCTCGGTGATCCTGACCGGCGCGGGTGGCACCTTCTGCGCGGGTTCAGATCTGGACAAACGCGGCTCGTCGCATCCGCTCGATCGAATGCGCGTCATCAACGCAACGGCAGCCGCCCTGGGTGAGTTTCCCAAGCCCCTGGTGGCAAAGGTCGACGGGTTTGCCGTCGGAGCCGGATGGAACATGGCCTTACTCTGCGACTTCGTCGTGGCAGCCAAAGGCACGAAGTTCAGCCAGATCTTTGCCAAACGCGGGTTGTCGGTCGACTTCGGGGGTTCGTGGATCCTGCCGAGACTGGTCGGACTCCAGCAAGCCAAGCGACTGGTGATGCTCGCCGAGACGATCGACGCTCAGGAAGCCTACGAACTCGGATTGGTAACCTATCTGGTCGAACCGGCCGAACTGGACGAACACGCGTCAACACTGGCGCTACGGCTCGCAGACGGTCCGCCTGCTGCATTGAGTCAGTCTGCGGCCATGCTCGAACATCACACTTCGCTCTCGTTGCGGGAAGCACTCGACAACGAGGCAAGGGCACAAGCCGTCAATTTCGCGACGGACGCTACCGACGCGGTTCGTGCCTTCGTGGAAAAGCGGGAGCCGATCTTCACCGGAGAGTGGGCGGTACCAGGGGTAACTCGCGTGGAGTGAGCGACAGATCGCTGGTCGTATGATGAGTGAGTGGACCTGCACTTTGTTACCTACTTCGTCGCTGTTGTCGACCACGGTGGGATAACGAAGGCCGCTCAGGCTCTCTACATTTCGCAGCCGTCTCTTTCACAGGCGATTCGTACGCTCGAGCGTCGACTCGGCGCCACGTTGTTCGATCGGACGGGTAGACGGCTGGTTCTCACCGATGCCGGACGAACTTTCGATCTCGCGGCCAGGCGAATACTCGCCGACGTCGAGCGCGCGAAGGCCAAGGTGACCGCCGTTCGCGAACTCGAGTTCGGCCGTGTGGACGTCGTCTCGTACTCGGCGTTCTCGATCGATCCGATGGTCGAGTTGGTCCGTCGATTCCGGGCCAACTTCCCGAAGATCGTCGTGCGCGTTCTCGACACGTACGGCCCGGCCGGTGTGGACAACGCGTTGCGGCGCGGATCGGCCGAGGTCGGTGTCACCGATCTGAGTATCGGGTACGAGGGGTTGGTCACGGCTCCGATCGTCACTCAGGAGTTGGTGCTCGCCACGCACGCGTCGTTGTCCGGCCGCTTGGTGGCGCCGTTGATGGATCCGGTTCCTCGAGCGCTACTGCACACTTTGCCTCTCGTCGTCGACCTCGGTGACCAATCGAACCAGTTCCGGGGTTTGCTCAGCGAAGGCGCCGAGAACGTCGTCGTGGATTGTGTCCATCCGGTCACGACGTGGGACCTGGTCCGTCGCGGAATCGGCGCCACGGTTGTTCCGAGAAAGGTTGCACAACAGCAGATGTCGGATGTGTGTGCCTTCTCGTTCGATCCGCCGCTTCGACGCGACGTCGGCATCGTCTACCGCTCGGGCGAGCAATCGCCGGCCGCTGCCGCGCTCATCGCGACGGCTGCCGAGATGGCCGCCACGTCCTCTTCATCCACGGGGAAGGACTGAGCGGTGGAATTTCGACAGATGGAGTACTTTCTCGCGGTCGTCGAGAACAAGGGAATCAACGGTGCCGCAGCGGCTTTGGGTGTTGCTCAGCCGACGGTGTCCCAGGCGTTGCGCGGGTTGGAACGTGAACTGGGAGTGAGGCTTTTCCACCGGATCGGGCGCGGAATGGTGCTCAGTGCAGCCGGTCGCAGCTTGGTCGGCCCGAGTCGACAGGTTCTGCGAGACGTTGCAGCCGCGGCGGAACAATTGACAGCATCCGACGGTGCGATTGTCGGTCGACTCGACATCATGGCTTTTCCTGCTCTGACCTCCGGGACGATAGTCGATCTGATCGCGGAGTTCTGTCGACGGTATCCGCAAGCGCGAGTCAGATTCTCGGAACTCGAGCGAGAGGACAATCTGGAAAGTCTCATCCGGGACGGTCACTGCGAATTCGCGGTGGCGCATCTGCCGCTCGAGGCCGGCGAAGGGCTCGAGATCGTAGAATTGGGGGAGCAGGAGTACCGCCTGGTCTACCCGGCGGGAACTGATCTGCCCGAGGGGCCGGTACGCCTTTCGGAAATGCCGGACATTCCCATGGTATTCGTTCCTCGCGGGGCGGCGATGGGGGACGCGATCGAAGATTCGATCCGAAAAGCCGGTACAAGAACGGAACTCGCAGTGGTCACGGAGCAGCGGGAGTCGCGGCTACCGATGGTCATCGCTGGGCTCGGCGGTTCGTTGGTCGAGCGCTCGGTGGCGAAATCGATGCCAGGTCAGGTGGTGGAACGAGCCTGCGAGCCGAGATTCCTGCGTGCGTACGGTCTCGCCTTCGACCCCTCGACTTTGTCGCCGGTGGGACAGGCATTCGTGAACCTGGTCCACGAATACCTGTCCGACGAATACCTGTCGCAGCCCTAGCGTCGGCAGATACGCTCGCGAGCCGCCTCGTACTCGGATGCGAGACGCTCGACCACTGCATGCGTCGGAAGAACTGCGTCGACCGAACCGATTCCCTGGCCCGCGCCCCAGATGTCGCGCCAGGCCTTCGCATCCGTGTCAGTGGTCGCGAAACTCATTGCGGAAGGATCGGATTCGGCTAGGTTGTCGGGGTCCAAGCCGGCAGCAACGATGCTGCCCCGCAGGTAGTTTCCGTGTACTCCGGTGAACAGGTTGGAATAGACGATATCGGAGGCCCCTGAACCCACGATCATCTCCTTGTACGCCGGATCCGCGTTAGCCTCTTCGGTTGCGATGAAAGCTGATCCGACGTATGCCAAATCGGCTCCGGCCGCGAGCGCAGCGAGAATCGAATCACCATGAGCGATGGCACCTGACAACAGCAGTGGACCGGCGAACCACTCACGAATCTCCCGAATCAGGGCAAACGGCGACTGCCTACCGGCATGACCACCGGCCCCGGCAGCTACCGCGATCAGTCCGTCGGCGCCCTTCTCGATCGCCTTGCGTGCAAAGCGATTGTCGATGACGTCGTGAAGAACGATTCCACCGTATGCGTGGACGGCGTCGTTGATGTCGGTGCGAGCGCCGAGGGACGTGATGACGATCGGAACTTCGAACTCGGTGATGGTCGCCAGATCCTCTTCCAGGCGGTTGTTGGACCGATGGACGATGAGGTTGACCGCAAATGGTGCGGAGGGCTTCTCCGGGTGCGCACTATCGTGCTCCTCGCGCGCCACCGTGATCAGCTTGAGCCAATCCCGAAGTGTTGACTGCGGACGAGCATTCAGGGCCGGGAAAGACCCGATGATCCCGGACGTGCACTGCGCGATGACGAGGTCGGGCGTCGAGATGATGAACATCGGTGACGCGAGAACGGGTACCCGCAGTTGCGACGTCAGATCTGCGAAGGTTGTCATTTGGAACCTGCCTTGTCGACCGACTCGAGAAGCCTCGACCGGAGATCGGTTTTGAGGACCTTGCCGGCGGCGGACGTCGGGAGCAGCTCTACCTCGACGACATCGCGAATCTTCTTGTACGGCAGCACTTGCTCGGCGACAAACGCCTTGATCTGCTCGGCGTCGAACTCGGCACCCGGAATCATCACCACAAAGGCGACGGGTTCTTGACCATTGCTCCCCACTTCGCGGCCGACGACCGCGGCAGTCGAGATCGCCGGGTGCGAGACCAGAATCTCTTCGAGTTCACGCGGATAGACGTTGTACCCCTTGTAGATGAGCATGTCCTTGGCCCGGTCACAGATGAAGAGGTATCCGTCCGAGTCCAGGTACGCGATGTCGCCCGTGTCCAACCAGCCGTCGACGAACTGTTCTGCGGTGGTTTCCGGGTGTCCGAGATAGCCGTCGGTGACCTGAGGTCCACGCACCCACAGTTCGCCGCGTTCGTTCTCGCCTAGAACGGTCTTCCGGTCGAGCTGATCGCGAATCTGGATTTCGGTGTCGAAGATCGGGAGGCCGACGCTGCTCTGCCGGTATTCCGAGCCGTTGATCAGCGGAGCGGCCGTGACCACACAGGTGGCCTCGGTCAGCCCGTACCCTTCGACGACGAGCGCTTTGGGAAATGCCCGGCGGAGTGCGGCGAGCGTGACGCTGTCGATCGGGGCAGCGCCCGAGGACACGACGCACACGCTGTCGGTGTTGCGCACCGTAGCGTCGGGATGAACCGACAGTGCGTGCCACATGGCGGGAGACCCGGTGAGGTAGGTGGCACCGTGCTTTTCGATCAGCTCGAGCATCCGGCCGGGTTCGAACCGGCCGGCAAATACCTGGGTGAGCCCGGAAATCAACAGGAACGAGGTGTTGAGCAACGAATGCGCGTGGAAGAGCGGTGAGACCACGATGGTCGCCCCGGTTCCCGGCGTCGGACCGAGCACGTCGAGGCCGTCGATGCGTCGTGGCGTGACCAGACCGTCGGCACCTGCCTCCAACTCGTGTCCGGTTCTCCAACCACACATCTGCGTGATGTTGCCGACGACGTTGCGGTGAAGAACGCGAACACCTTTGGACACCCCGGTGGTTCCGCCCGTGAACGCGATGTGGGCGATGTCGTCGCTACGAACCGAGGCAGGGGTGAATTCGGTGGGTAGATCGGCGATGAAGGAGTCGAATGCGACGACCGACTCCGGTGTGTCGAGCGCGCCCTCGGTGTCCTGGACCATCACGATCGTACGCACGGAGGTTCCTGAAGCGGCCGCGAGCAGTATGTGAAGCTGCGAACTCTGAGTGACTGCAGCAACGGCGGACGTCTCTTCGATCTGCTTGCGCAGGCCGAGCTCTGGCTGCAGTGGGTTGACCAATGTGACTGTCGCCCCGGCCTGTAGGCATCCGTAGTAAGCCTGGAGAAACTCGACGCAGTTCCCGAGGTGCATCAACACCACGTCGCCGACGCCCACCCCGGCTTGCCGCAGTGCGCCGGCGAATTGCGCACTGCGCTGACCGAGTTCGCGGAAGGTGCACGTGCGCTCGCCGTCCACGACGGCGAGGCGATCACCGTAGAGCGCCGCCATGCTGGGTGCCCAGTAGGCCATGGTGGTGTCCGGGTAGTGCATGTTGTGGCGCAGTTGTGGATTGGCGATCACGCTGATGCCCGTCACCGGGGAGCCATTCGGATCGCGCCGTCGAGTCTGATGGTTTCGCCGTTGAGATAGCCGTTCTCGAGCATCGAGACGGCCAGCTGGCCGAACTCGTCCGGACGACCCAACCGTGAGGGGTTGGGAACCGAGGCTTCGAGGGCCGTGCGCACGTCTTCGCGCAGGCGCGCCAGCAGGGGAGTGTCCATGATGCCGGGCGCAATGGTGTTGACGCGGATTCCGCGGCTGGCGAGATCGCGCGCAGCGGTGACCGTCATACCGACGATGCCGGCTTTGGACGCCGTGTAGTTGATCTGACCGATCTGACCTTCGAATGCTGCGACCGACGCCGTCATGATGATGGCACCTCGCTCACCGTCCACGGCATCGAGTTCTGCCATCCGCTCGGCGCCGAGACGGAGTGCGTTGAACGAACCGACAAGATTCAGTTTGACGACGAACTCGAAATCTTCGACCGATCCTGCTTTTCCGTCCTTGTCGAGAATGCGCATGCGACGCCCGGCGCCCGCGCAGTGGACGACGCCACGCAGTCCGCCGCGCTCGTGCGCCGCGTCGAGTGCTTCCGCGAATTGTTCGCTGTCGGTGACGTCGGCCGCGGCGAATTGTGCGGCAGCTCCGAGATCGGCCACCACCTGCTTACCGTCGGAGGAAGGCAGATCGATCAACGTGACCTGCGCCCCGGCGTCGAGCAGTCGTCGAGCGGTGGCCAGGCCGAGACCTGAAGCGCCGCCGGTGATCGCGGTGGAAAGTCCCTCGAGTTTCATGAATCAATTCTTCTTTCCTGCTGGATGACGTGTGACCCGAAAGCGTTGTCGGGTCAGATCAATTCGAGAATGGTCGCATTGGCCATGCCGCCGGCCTCACACATCGACTGGAGCCCGTAGCGAATTCCCTGATCGCGCATGTGATGTGCCAGGCGAGTCATCAAGATCGCGCCCGATCCGCCGAGTGGGTGCCCGACCGCGATCGCGCCGCCGAGCGGATTCACACGATCTATGGCCGCGCCGGTTTCGGCCTGCCAGGCAAGCGGGACGGGCGCGAATGCCTCGTTGATTTCGAAGGCGCCGATGTCGTCGATGGACAAGCCGGAGCGATCCAATGCCTTTGCGGTGGCGGCAATCGGACCGGTGAGCATGATCACCGGGTCATCGGCCGCGACCACTGCGGTGTGGATACGGACGAGAGGCTTCCACCCGCGTGCCCGGGCGTACTCACTGGTCGTGACGAGTGTGGCGCCCGCTCCGTCGGAAATCTGAGAAGAGTTGCCGGCGTGGATGACTCCGTCGGCGTCGAAGGCCGGGGGCAGCTTCGCGAGCGACTCCAGACTTCCTCCTCGCCGAATGCCTTCGTCCTGGGACAAGTCGGCGATCGGAGCGATCTGCCCGGTGAACGCACCTGCATCGGTGGCGGTGGCCGCGAGTTCGTGTGAGCGAAGTGCGTATTCGTCCAGAGCCGTTCGTGTGAGCGCCCATTTCCGGGCCATCATCTCGGCGCCGGTTCCCTGTCTGAAACTGTCCACCCCGAAGCGTTCGAGTACCGAAGCGGGGAAGTGCTCACCGTTCTTGCTGGCGGTCCCCATCGGTACTCGCGACATCGATTCGACGCCTCCGGCTACGACCACGTCGTTCTGGCCGGAGATGACGGTGGCCGCAGCGAAGGACACTGCCTGCTGGCTCGATCCACAGGCTCGGGTCAGCGTGACACCGGGAACGCTGTCGGGCCAGCCGGCGGCGAGTGCCGCTGTGCGGGCGATGCTTCCGGCCTGCTCACCCACCTGACTGACGCATCCCCAGATCACGTCGTCGACCGTCGCCGCGTCGAGTCCGGTCCGTTCAGCGAGCGCACGCAGTACATGTGCGGACAGCTCGGCCGGATGGATCTCCGAGAGGGCGCGGCCGCGACGGCCGATCGGTGTACGTACTGCGTCGACGATGACGGCATCTCGCATGTATCTCTCCTGCTGTTCGTGCCCGGTGTTGCGATTGTGCGGTCGGGGCGTGCCTCGAGTCGATCACGAGCGGGTCGACCCGGCAATGTCTTTCGGTGAATGGCTTTGTTAGCGAATGGCTATACGTGGAGCATTCAGCCGCGGATGAGCTTGCGATCGCGCTCGGGATTGGCGAAGACGAGGACCAGAACCGCGGCGACGACTCCGATGATGCCGATTGCCTGGAAGGACTGGGCGTAACCGTCGGCCGGGGTTGCTGCGTTGTCCACGATGACTCCCGTTGCGTAAGGAGCAATCAGGCCGCCGATCGACATGATGGCGAGGAAGAATCCCATGGTGCCTGCAGTCTGCTGCGGCGGGCACAGTTCGGAGATCGCAGCGTTGATGAGCGGGAAGGTGATTGCCGAGAATCCGTAGCCGATCGAGACCATGGCGACAGCGACGATGGGAGTGGAGATCTGTGGCAGGAACAGGAGAATCGATCCGCAGATCAGAACGCCGACGCAGGGGACGATGACGCGAACCGTGCGAGAGGTGAAGCCGCGGCCGATCAACTTGTCCGTGACGGAACCGGAGGTGATCATGAGGACGAGGCCGACGATCGAGGGCAGTGCGAACATCGAACCGGCTTGCATCGCACTGTATCCGAGGCCGACCTCGAAGTACGACGGCAACCAGGTGAGAACGACGGTGGTCAGTGCGTAGATGGTGGCGATGAGGAAGCAGCAGCTGACGAAGGTGCGGGAGAGCAGGATTTTGCGCCACGGAACGTTGGGCTCGGTGACTGCCTTCGTTGCCGTCCTGGTCGCCTCGGTTGCTTCTGTATCTGCAGTCTTGGTCGACTTGACGGCCTTGCTCGTGTACGGGCCTTCGGACCAACCGGCCAGCCAGCAACCCATCCACACGAGTCCGAGGACAGAGAGCGAGAGAACCGCTGCGCGCCAGCCGTAGTGAACGGCGATGAAGGTCAGTACGGGCGCGAGGGCGATCTTCGCGACGGAGGCGGATCCGGCGAGCATTGCACCGGGAAGGCCGCGCTTGGCCGGCGGGTGCCACGAGTACGCGGCGGTGTGCATCAGCGCCGAGCTGGGGCCTTCGGCGAATCCGAGGAGCATGCGCGAGACGATCAACATCGCGAGGCTGGCACCGAGAACGAGGGGGAGCATGACCACGGACCAGATTGCGGCCAGGATCAACAGCGCCCAACGTAGGGTCAGGTACTTGTTGAGCGGTCCGGCGAGAAATCCGCCGATGCAGAACATCAGGAAGAACAGCGAGCCGACCATGCCGATTTGCGAAGACTTCAGTCCGAGCTCGCGAGCGAGGGGCTGAGCGATGATTCCGAGGACTGCTTTGTCCGCGTAGTTGACGATGTAGAGGAAGACGACGAGCCCGGTCATCGTCCACGCACGCTTGCGGGTACCGAAGACGGGGACTGCTGACGAATCTGGCGTTGCTGTTGCTTCGGGCTGGACGTCGTTACGCTGTGGCGCGATGGGGGTCACGTGGCGTCCCTTCGAGACTGGTGGGCGGATGCGATCGTGCTCGAAGCGCGGCCTCGAAGCGATCGATGGTGTTGTGTTTGCCGGCTGACCCATTCAACGTGTTCTGGATCACTTTGAGCAATGTCGCGTCGATGATCGGAACGATAGCGGTTGCCTATGTATCGCAGGTCAGGCCATATTGGTACGCCCTATCGGACGCATAGCTGATGAGTGTTGGATCGAATGCGGAACCTTGAGGCAAGGTGAGATCAGGATCACCCTGTTCCCTTGACCGACTGGAGTTCATACATGCAGCGCACCGTGTTCAACGAGGATCACGAGGCATTCCGGGCTACCGTCCGCGATTTCATCGCGAAGGAAGTAACCCCGGTCCACGAGAAGTGGGAAGAGGACGGTCACCCGCCTCGTGACTTCTACCGACGACTCGGAGAGCTGGGCGTACTCGGAATTCAGGTGCCGGAGGAATACGGCGGAGGCGGCGAGAAGTCGCTCAAGTTCAACGTCGTCGTCGCCGAGGAGGTTGCTGCCGCCGGGGCGTCTTTCGGCTCGCAGTCGGTGCATACGAACCTGATCCTGCCCTACCTGCTCGAGTACGCGAACGACGAGCAGAAGAGCCGCTGGTTGCCGGGCTTCGCCTCCGGCGATCTGATGTTCGCGATTGCGATGACCGAACCGGGAACAGGGTCGGATCTGGCGAACATCGCGACGACGGCCAAGCTGTCGGAGGACGGTACGCACTACGTGGTCAATGGTTCCAAGACGTTCATCACCGGCGGGGTACTTGCCGATCGCGTCCTGGTAGTGTGCCGCACCGCGCCGAGCACAGCGGAGAACCGACGCACCGGGTTGTCGATCCTGGTGGTCGACACGTCGTCGCCCGGATACTCGGTGGGGCGCAAGATCAACAAGATCGGTCTCAAGACCTCCGACACTGCGGAGCTTTCGTTTGTCGACGTACAGGTGCCCGTCGAGGACCGACTCGGAGAAGAGGGCGACGGATTCAACTATCTGACCCACAACCTGGCTCAGGAGCGGTTGACCATCGCTTTCGGAGCGGCCGCCACTGCCAGTGCAGCGCTTCGCTTTGCCATCGACTACGTCAAAGATCGCAAGGTGTTCGGTAAGCCCGTCGCGGCATTCCAGAACACCAAATTCGTTCTGGCCGAATGCGCTACCGAGGTTGATGCCATCCAGCTGGTGTCCGACAACGCACTCGAATGTCATGACCGCGGCACTCTGACGATTCCCGACGCAGCGAAGGCGAAACTGTTCTGCACCGAGGCAGCAGGTCGAGTGATCGACAAGTGCCTCCAATTGCACGGCGGGTACGGCTACATCACCGAGTATCCCATCGCGCGTCTTTACGCAGACACGCGTGTCACACGAATCTACGGTGGCACAAGTGAAGTCATGAAGACCATCATCGCGAAGGATCTTGGTCTCTGACGCACTCTCGACATGTTTTCGGCCTCGGAACATTTGTTCCGAGGCCGAAAACATGTTCCAGGTGGATCAGTTCGCCGGAATGCCGACGATGCCGTCCGCGATCAGTGCCGAGGCGTGATCAGCAGTGGTTCCGAGGACATCCGCGAGCACCGCAATCGAATCGCCGCCGACCTCGGAGGCCGGTCCGGCGCTCAGGTGGGCGCCGTCGAACGAGGCTGGGTTCGCGGCAGCCAGATAACTTCCGATTCGAGGCTGATCGAGTGCGGAGAACATCGGGTTGTTCTCCAGTTCACCGGAATTCACCACTTCCTCGAAACTGCGGTACCTCTCGAACAGAACCGACGATGTGTCCAGCGCTGCAGCGATCTCGGCGCCGCTGTGTTCCCGGAACCAATGTGAGAACAGAGCAGTGAGTACCTCTCGATGACGGTAGCGGTCTGCTTCGGTGGAGAAGTCGGCTCCGAGTGCAGCTTCGACAGCGTCGACAGCCGCCGTGGTGCCGGTGACCGACGCAAGGTCGCGGAAATGGCGGGTAGTGAGTGCAACGATCATGAACCGTTCGTTGTTGCTGGAGACGAAATCGATTCCGTACGTGCCGTAGACGGCGTTTCCGCCGGACTCGCGACTGCGACCGTTCACTTGTACTTCGGTGAGGTAGCCGAGTGTTCCCGCGGTGGCCAATGCGACGTCTTCGAGTGGCAGCGTGATCTGCGTGCCGTGTCCGGTCGAGTCACGTTGGCGCACTGCGGCAGTGATCGACAGGGCGGCATAGAGCCCGCAGGCGACGTCCCAGGCGGGCAGTGCGTGGTTGACAACTCCGGCGTAGTCGGCGGGGCCGGTGATCTGTGGAAATCCCAACGCGGCGTTGACCGTGTAGTCGACCCCGGGGCTGCCGTCGCGGCGTCCGAGAACCTCGAGGGTGATGACGTCGCTACGCAACTGGGCCAGGGAGTCGTGGCTCATCCAGGTGCGACCGCCGGCATTGGTGACCAGGATTCCGCCGCCAGGTCCCGGAGCCGTGACCAGTTGGCGAATCAGTTCTTGGCCGCGCTCGGCACGCATGTCCACCGAGAGTGAGCGTTTGCCTTTGTTGAGTCCGGTCCAGTAGATGCTTTCACCCGTGTCGGTGACGGGCCAGCGCTTGTAATCGGAGGCACCTCCGATCGGGTCGATCCGGATCACCTCGGCGCCGAGTTGGGAGAGAGTCAGTCCGCACAGGGGCGCGGCGACAAAGCTCGAGACCTCGACGATGCGAAGCCCGGACAGCGGGCCTGAAGTCTGAGTCATCTGTGGTCCTCCGTGATAGAAGAGTGTGCGATCATGCCATCAACACGGTGAAACGCCAGTCGAGAACCGGAGTCTGTGTTGCAGAAGCATTGTGGGAGAACACGAGTGAACGCAGTTGCACTGCGGTTCCGTGTTCGAGGGGCGACGAACTTTCGACGTGCAGTTCGCTCGTGAGGGTGTCGCCCTCGTGAACGGGTCCGGTGTGATCGCACGAGTGCCATCCGAGAACCGTCACCACGTTGGGCAGAGCGCGAGTTGCCTGGGCAAGTGCAATTCCGATGGTGTGGCCGCCGTAGACGAGGCGACCGTGGGCGCCGACGCGATCGTCGTGGTGCGTCGCTGCGATGTTCAAGCTCAGCCGGGCAAGTTCGGGTGCACTGGTGACGACGTCGCCGCTGCTACGGAATACCGAGCCCACCATATCCGACTCGAAGTGCCTGCCGGGTACCCGCTCGCGATATATGTCGAGGTCCCAGCCGTCAGGTGATACGTACGGCGCCGGTTCGGACGGACCGATCACGGAGAGGTCGTCGGCGTGGCGAGTTCTCGTCTCGATCGGGTCGGGGCTCAGGGGGAGCATGGCGCAGCGGTAGAAGTCGAGGACCGTGTTGCCGTTCTGATCAGCAGACGTCATCCGTAGCGCGGCAAGTCCGGTGGCGCCGCGTCCCGGCTTGGCCGAGTTCTCGCGTAGACCGACAACCTCGGTGCGCGTGTACAGGGTGTCACCGAGTACCGGGAAACGGTGGAATCGCAGTCCGCGGTAGAAGAGGTTCGCCTTGACGTGGTGTGTGACCACGGTTGACTGGCCGATGGCGACGTCGGTGACCAGTCCTGGATTCGCCACTGGTGCAGCGGAACCTGTGACGCTCGACGACAAGTGTGCGTCGAGCGGCAAGCGCATGCGGTCACCGAGGATCGCCTGATGGGAGGCGGCGAGTCCACTGGTCAACGTCACCGCTGGTGCTTCGTCGAAGATCTGACCGTGGGTGAGGTCGTCGAAGTACGGTCCTCCTACGTAGTACTCGCTCATACGGTGACTCCTTCGGCTCGGGCAAGCGTACGACGCGCTGCCACGGCCACAGCTTCGTCGAGCATCTGACCGTCGAGCTGGGCGGCGCCGGAACCCAGGGTTTCGGCTTCTTCGAGTGCGGTCAACACCCGTCTGGCGTCATTGACGGCGTCGTCCGAAGGAGTGAATGCGGTAGTGGCCGAGTCGATCTGCGCCGGGTGGATGACCCATTTGCCGTCGAACCCGAGAGCGCTGGTCCAGTGCGCGGCGCGGCGGAAGGCGTCGTCGTCGGTGATGCCGAGAAAGGGTCCGTCGATGGCGGCGACGCCGGCTGCGCGGCAGGCGATCAGGATTCTGTCCTGGACGGCAAGCCAGTGTTCGGGCAGTGCCGAGCGTGAGCGACCCAGCGCTGCACCGAGATCGGCGTATCCGATGATCGCGGCCTGCAGACGAGGAGTCGCGCGGGCGATGGAGTCGGCATTCTGGACGCCGAGCGGAGTTTCGATCAGGGCTTGAAGGGTGGTGTGGTGCCCACCGGCAGCGAAGAGGATGTGCTCGGCCTCGAGGAGTTCGTCGGCGGACTCGACCTTCGGGACGATCACGCTCGTCAGCGATTCTCCGAGGGTGCCGCAGGCGATCAGGTCGTTGCGGGCCCACGGCGTGGCCAGGCCGTTGATCCTCACCGAGATGGTGCGCGTCGCACCGAACTCCTGCACCAGTGCGGTGACGAGGGCTCGCGCCAGGTCCTTGTTTGCCGAAGTGACGGCATCCTCGAGGTCGAGAATCACCTCGTCTGCGCTCGATGCGATGGCTTTGCGCGCCTTGCACTCGTCCGAACCCGGTGCGACCAGGGACGCGCGGCGTCTGGTCGAGCGGTAGTGGTTCTCGTCCATGTGTGTCGATTACCTCGATCTGGGCTCAAATGTACGGCCAGTTGTGAATGTGAAGAGTTGCCGTGAACGGCGTTGATGTGTACCGAACTGCCTCGATGCTGGCAGTTGCTGCGTATCCATGTCAAGGAGCGGTATTGACATTGCGCGAACAATATCGAAATATGGCCGTACAAACTTTTTTCAAGTCGAGGCGGATTCATGCTCAAGCTCAACGACGAAGAGACATTCCTGATCGAAACCGTTCGCCGGTTCGTCGACCGAGAGGTCAAGCCCACGGTCCAGGAGGTGGAGCACGCGAACGAGTATCCCGAGAAGTGGATCGATCAGATGAAGCAGATCGGGATCTACGGTCTCGCGATTCCCGAGGAGTACGGCGGATCGCCAGTGTCCATGCCTTGTTATGCGCAGGTGACGCAGGAACTGTCGCGAGGGTGGATGTCCCTGGCGGGAGCGATGGGCGGTCATACGGTGGTCGCGAAGCTCATCTCACTGTTCGGCACTGAAGAGCAGAAGGTGAAATACCTGCCGCGAATGGCAAATGGTGAGATCCGGGCAACCATGGCGCTCACCGAGCCCGGCGGTGGCTCCGATCTGCAGGCCATGACGACCAACGCCAAGAGTGACGGCACAGATCTGGTCGTCAACGGGGCGAAGACGTGGATCACCAATGCCCGCCGGTCCGGCGTGATCGCCTTGCTGTGCAAGACCGATCCCAGTGCAAGCCCTCGGCATGCGGGCATCTCGATCGTTCTCGTCGAGCACGGCGAAGGACTGACCGTGTCCCGCGATCTCCCGAAGCTCGGGTACAAGGGCGTCGAGAGTTGTGAACTGTCCTTCGACAACTACCGAATCTCCGAGTCGGCCATTCTCGGTGGCACTCCTGGCAAGGGATTCGGGCAGATGATGAAGGGGCTCGAAACCGGCCGTATCCAGGTGGCCTGCCGTGCGCTGGGCGTCGCCACGGCTGCCCTCGAGGATTCGCTTGCCTACGCGCAGCAGCGCGAGAGCTTCGGGCAGCCGATCTGGAAGCACCAGTCGATCGGGAACTATCTCGCCGACATGGCAACCAAGTTGACTGCGGCACGGCAGCTGACCTGGCACGCGGCGCAAATGTACGACAGCGGCGAGCGATGCGACATGGAGGCAGGCATGGCCAAGCTGTACGCCTCCGAGGTGGCAATGGAAATCGCGTTGTCCGCCGTCCGCATCCACGGTGGTTACGGCTACTCGACGGAGTACGACGTCGAGCGGTACTTCCGCGATGCACCGCTGATGATCGTCGGTGAGGGAACCAACGAAATTCAGCGAAACGTGATCGTTTCGCAGTTGGTTGCCCGCGGCGGTCTGTGACGGCCCGGTGAGCAAGTAGGATCATGTCGCTATGAGCGGTAAGGAAAGAGAGACGGAGCCGGCGTACCAACGCCTCTCTCGTGAGCTTCGTCAGCAGATCTCTGCCGGTACCTACCGCGACGGCATTCAACTGCCCACCGAATCCGAACTGGCGCAGCATCATGGCGTGAGCCGACAGACCGTCCGCCGAGCCTTTCACGACCTCGTTGCCGAGGGCATCGTGTACCGGGTACCCGGGCGCGGAACGTTCGTGACCGAGAACAGTGGCCGCTATCTCCGTCATCTCGGGTCCATCGAAGATCTCATGAACCTTTCACGGGATACGACGATGGAAGTAGTGTCACCGCTGCAACGGCGCGTGGACATCGAGGCTGCCAGTCGGCTTCGGCTCGACACCGACGTCGTGTACACCGTGGTCTTCCGGCGGATACACGAAGGAGTTCCGTTCGTCCAGACGACGGCGCATCTGCCGGAGGCGATAGCTCGTCAGATCATCGACCTTCCTGCCATGGCTGCCGGTGCAGTCAGCGCCAACACGGTGATCGGCCTACTGGAACCGCTGATCGACAGTCCGATTGTCGAAGCAGCACAATCGATCACGGTGTCCCCGGCGACGGCGGACGTAGCCAGGGACGTCGATTGCGAGATCGGGCACGCCATGTTGCGGGTAGACCGGTTGTACTCCAACGCGCAGGGCGTCGCCAACGAGTTGTCGGTGAGTTACTTCTTGCCGGAGCAGTACACGTATCGGGTGACACTGCGCCGGGGCGCACATTAGAGCTGCGCCGGGCGCTGTTGCTTTTCTTTGCTGTTCAACACCTTTCAGGAGACAACTATGCGAATTTTCAATGGAATCGACGACGTGGAGACGGCTGTCGGTGAGCACTTGGGCTACAGCGCGTGGTTCCCGGTCACGCAGGATCGGATCGACAAGTTCGCCGACGCCACCGAGGATCACCAGTGGATTCACGTGGATCCCGAGCGCGCAGCGCAGGGGCCGTACGGCGGAACCATCGCCCACGGCTATCTGACTCTTTCGTTGTTGCCGGTGCTCGGCGCTCAGGTGATGCGTGTCGACGGAATCTCCATGACCGTGAACTACGGCAGCAACAAGGTGCGATTCCCCGAACCGGTCAAGGTCGGTTCTTCGGTGCGGGCAGGTGCGGAGATTCTTTCCTTCGAGCGCACCGCGAAGGGCGCGACGATTGTCGTGCGGTACACGATCGAAATCGAAGGAGCGGGTAAACCTGCGCTGGTGGCGGATACCGTGCGCCTATTGGTCTCCTGAATCCTTTTCCATTCTTCCAGAACGAGATTCGAGGTCAGTTGTGAAACGAGCAGCATTGGTCGCGCCGGTCAGAACCGCGGTGGGCCGTTTCGGAGGGGCACTTCGTGACGTGCCTGCGGAAAGTTTGGCCGCCACTGTCGTCAAGGAGACCGTGCGTCGTAGCGGAATCGATCCGTCCCGCATCGACGACGTCGCGATGGGGCAGTCGTATGCCAATTCGGAGGCACCGTGCATCGGAAGGTGGGCGGCGCTCGAGGCAGGGTTGCCGATTTCGGTAGCCGGCTTCCAGACGGATCGCCGATGTGGAACGGGTCTGCAGGCCATCGTTACCGCGGCCATGATGGTCCAGACGGGTGCGGCCGACGTGGTTCTCGCGGGTGGCGTCGAATCGATGAGCGGGATCGAGCACTACACCACCGGAGCGCGGTGGGGCACCAAATCCGGTGGGCTGCAACTGTTCGACCGCCTCGATCGTGGTCGAGAGCGCTCGCAACCCGAGTGGCGTTTCGGCCGGATCAGCGGAATGATCGAAACGGCCGAGAACGTCGCGGCACGCTGCGGGATCACGCGGGATGAGTCGGACGCCTTTGCCGTCGAGAGTCACCGAAAAGCTACACTGGCAAGAGATTCCGGCCGATTCGATGCCGAAATCGTTGCCGTCGAACAGACTGATCGAAAAGGGAACGTCACACAGTTTCGTGCTGACGAGGGGATCCGTCCGGATACCTCACTCGAAACCCTGGCACGGCTGCGTGCGGTGACACAGGGAGGCGTCGTGACCGCCGGTAACGCCAGCCAGCAGAACGACGCTGCGGCAGCGATGTTGGTGGTCGCCGAGGATCGTCTGGACGAGCTGGGGCTGGAACCCATCGGGTTCCTCGACAGCTGGGCCGCGGCCGGTTGTGAACCGGCGCTGATGGGCCTCGGGCCGGTTGCCGCCGTCTCGAAACTGTTTGCTCGAACAGGGGCAGGCTTTGCCGACTTCGATCTGGTCGAGCTGAACGAGGCGTTTGCGTGCCAGGTTCTCGGCGTCGTGAAGGAATGGGGCTTCGAGGACCTCGATCGCCTGAACGTCAACGGTTCCGGCATCTCGCTCGGGCACCCCGTGGGAGCGACGGGTGCGCGTATGGCAACAACCGCGCTTCACGAACTCGGCCGACGCGGCGGCAGAAAAGCACTGTTGACCATGTGTATCGGCGGTGGCCAGGGCATGGCGGCCGTGGTGGAGTCTGCCTGACGAGGTTCGCTTCTGGGTACACTTGCGCCGGGGATCGGAAGTTCTACGGAGGCAGTCGGTTGACGAATGCAGGTGCAGCAGACACCAGCGGCGCGCTGAGCATCGAGGATGTTCGTCGCGCCAGGGCTGCACTCGAGGGTCTGGACGTCACCAGTTGGTCCGGTCGCTTCGAGTTGCTCTCCGACGCAAACCGTCTGCGTCTACTGCTCTGCCTTCACCACGCACCGGGTATCTGCGTCACGGACCTGTCTGTGGCGCTGGGGATGAGCGGCACTGCCGTCTCACATGCGCTGCGGCTACTGCGTAGCCAGGGGTGGGTGAGCGCGACGCGCGACGGCCGATCGATGCGATACCAACTGGCAGACGACACCGTTCACCAACTGTTGCATTCGATCGGTGCCACACATTTTCACGACGAGACACCCAGCCCCGGGCACACGCACAGCTGAGCGTCTCTCAAGGAGTCGCGAAGAACTTCTCGACGGCCGGCGCAGCGTTCGGGTTTCCGTTGGTGATTCCCGCGCCGACCCCGGCAACCGTGCCGATGACTCCACCGACGATGCAGCCGGCGATGAAGTTCGGGAAGATCGACAGGCAACCGATTCCGACGCCGAGGTTGGCTCCGATGAGCGTCGACTGCACGCCGCCGTTGTTCCAGCCGATATTGACCTCGTTGGCCATCGTGTCGAACGCGGCTTGCTTCGGATCGTTACCGGGGAAGAGCATCAACGCCGCCTGGCTGTTCGACTCGGCGGTCGGGGTCAGTAGGGGTTGGGACGGATCGAAGCCCGCATTCGGGGGCGCTGCGACCGCGGTGCCGGCTCCAGCGCCGACAGCGGCGACAACGAGAACGGACATGGTGAGAGTTCGGGACAGTTTCATGGGGACGGCCAATCTGTCTGTGTGGAACCAGTCGTGAATGGTGGCGGTGCAGTTCGTTAACCAGAACTCCACCGTCTGGATCGATCGTGCGGACCTCCTCGGGCACAACGGGACCCGTCGTCTCCGCGCGACGGGCCGTGTTTGGTGGCTACCCGACTCCGGGTGCCCTGAAACCGCACAGTCTCATTCGTTTTTCGACAACCGCGCACGCAATTCTTCGACCTCGGCAGTAAGCCGATCGACCTCGGCTTGCAGGGGTTGGCGTGCCAGAGCGAGGGATTCGTCCATGCGCTCCTTGTCGAAGCGAGGTGTGATGTTTCGACTGCAGTTCCAGTCGAACGCTTCGACCTCGACGACGATGGAGCGCTGCGCTTTTGCTGTCATGGTGCCGCCAGGGACCTGCAAGAGTTGTTGCAGCAGTTCAGGGTCCTCGTCTGCTTCGATCACGTGCGCACGCCCGTAGATCTTCAATCTCGTTCGCGTCGGGTAATCGATGACGAACAGCGAGATGCGATTGTTCTCTTCCAGATTGCCGAGCGTCACGAATTGCTGATTGCCGGGGAGATCGGCGAATCCGATTCGATTCGGGCCCAACACATGCAGGAATCCGCGCGGGCCGCCGCGATGTTGGACGTACGGCCAACCGTCGGGCGTCACCGTGGACATGAAGAAGGAATCCACGGATTTCACGAATCCCTGAGCGCGGAAATCGAATTCCATCGGACCTTCGTCGGGCTGATCGAGTCTCGAACCGTAGACGGTGAAACTCCCGGTCGACCGCTGACGCTCCACCGCAGCGGGGGAGAAGGCGATGTGTGCGTATCGGGTCGACATTTCTTATCTCCTGGTTCTCGGTGCAGTCCCTCAGTGCCAGCGGTGGTCGGCAACGGCAGTTCGCGGACCGAACTTGGGTTTGACGGCTTGGCCGCTGACCTGCAGAAGCCGCACGGCGCGGTATCGATGCGGTTGGAGAGGAGCGAGGTACTGCACCATCTCGGCGTCGTCGATCGGTTCACCCAGTAGTGACCACCCGACGACGGCAGCGAGGTGGTAGTCGCCGACCGAGAGTGCGTCGGAATCGCCGAAGGCGCGCTGAGCCACTTCGGCGGCAGTCCAGATCCCGACGCCGGGCACCGCTCGCAATCGTTGGGTCGCTTCGGCCCTGGGGAACGATGACGCCTGCTCGAGGCGGTCGGCGACGCGAGCGCACTGAACGATCGTCTTGGATCTCGCGGGATCGACATTTGCGCGATGAAACTCCCATGACGGCATTCGTTGCCATTGGTCCGCGGTGAGTGGGACTCGCATTCCGTCGGGCGCGGGGCCGGGTGGGCGCTCACCGAACTTGGTCAGCAGGCGGCGCCACGCGGCAAACGCGTCGATGCCGTGAACTCGTTGCTCGAGGACCGCGGGAACGAGAGCTTCCATGACGCGGCGGGTGCGGCCGATGCGCAGATGAGGGAAGCGTCGATGAGCTTCGGCGAGCTTGGGATGTTCGGGGGCAAAATCTTCGGCTTCGTCGTCGAGGCCGAGCAGCGCTTCGGCGCCTTCCAATAATTCCGTGGCACCGGGACCCCACGCCTGCACGCGGACCATGTGCCGATCCGACTGTGTGATGCGGTAGGTCACAGGACCCGAAAGTTGGCGGGAAACTCGCCAGATCGCTCCGTCGGCGGACCGCCGATGTGCGGGGTCGCCGGGTCCGCGCTGATGCGGGCTGAGCGTCAGCGCGGCATCGAGTGGTCGCTGAGAAGTCACCGTGACTTCGTCGGCCGGAGATAGCGGCGTCATCGAGGTCAGCGTATCGCCACCGTCCATCCTCCGTTAAGGCGTGTGTCGGTGGCGCAACGTATTGTCCGAGCCATGATCATCGTGAGCACCGACGGATCCTGTCTGCGAAACCCCGGTGGGGCTATCGGCTGGGCGTGGGTCAATCACGAGGGTCCGAGTATGTCGGGCGGAGAAGCGTCCGGCACCAACCAGATTGCCGAGTTGCGTGCCCTCTTCGAGGCCGTCGTTGCGCATCCGGGTGGGGATCCTCTGCTCATCGAATCCGACTCGCAGTACGCCATCAAGTGCGCTTCCGAATGGTTGCCCAGTTGGAAGCGCAAGGGTTGGAAGACCGCGGGCGGTGGGGCGGTCAAGAATCTGGAACTGGTGCAGAGCATCGACCGAGCCATCACCGACCGTGTCGGACCGGTGCGCTTTCGCTGGGTGCGCGGGCACGTCGGCAACCACTACAACGAGATGGCAGACAAGTTGGCCGGCGAAGCCGCACGCGCCATCGTCTCGGGGGACATCGCGTCGGTCCCGCTTGCGGCGCCGGTGAAGAAGGAACCCACCGTCGTGGACTCCTCGTACAAAGAGAAGTCCACGACGTCCGAAGAACCGGCAGATCTGTTCACACTTTTCTGAGCGGTTCAGAAACCGTCGGCAACCTGAACGAGCGCCCGGCCCGTGTACTTGCCCTCGCGTACCTGATCGATCACCGAGACGACGTCGCGGACGGCAACGAGGTTCGTGATTTCCTTCAGATGACGTGGCGCAAGGTCGGAGCCCAGACGTGCCCACAGTGCACGACGGGGTTCGATCGGCATCAATACCGAGTCCATGCCCAGCAGTGAGACTCCGCGGAGAATGAACGGCAGCACGGTCGTAGGCAGCGCGGCGCCGCCGGTCAATCCGCTGGCGGCCACAACACCGCCGTAGTTGATCGTGCTCAGAACGTGAGCGAGGGTCTTCCCACCGACGCAGTCGACGGCCGCCGCCCACTGAGATTTTCCGAGCGGGCGAGGCTTGGCGTCGGGATCTTCGGGGAGCCGGCCGAACACCGAAGACGCACCGAGTGACGTCAGAAGGTCTGCCGCGCCGGGCTTGCCGCTGGAGGCGACCACGTCGAAGCCTGCGCTTGCCAGAAGGTCGACGCTGACGGTGCCGACTCCGCCGCTCGCTCCCGTCACCAGTACCGGACCGTCGGCGGGCTTCACTCCGCTGGCCAGAATGGCTTGGACACTCATGGCCGCGGTGAATCCGGCCGTGCCGATTGCAGCAGCGTCGGCAGTGGAGATGCCGTCGAGCTTCACGACCCACTCGGCAGGCAGCCGGGCGATCTCCGCGTAGCCGCCGTTACGGGCGGTCCCGATCTCGTACCCGTGGGCCACGACCTTGTCGCCGGGGGCGAACGCGTCGGACTCGGAGGCAATGACCTCGCCGGCAACGTCGATGCCGGGGACGATCGGGTAGTCGCGAACCACCCCGCCCTTCGGGGTGACCGCGAGCGCGTCCTTGTAGTTGACGCTCGAATACTCGACGCGAATGGTGACCTCACCTGCAGGGAGGATGGATTCGTCGACGGTTTCGGGGGCGAAGTCGATGGTGCCGTCGCTGTCGCGGGCGACCCAGGCGTTGAAAGTAGTCATGGGTCGAACATAAAGGCCTTCGGCCCTGTGCGCCTTTTTGGTAGTGCGAACTACCGGAAAGGCGCACAGGGGCGGAGCCCCTAGATCAAGCTGCCCTCATGCACCGCTCGATCGAAAGCCGGCAGCGGACCGCCCGCGCGCAGGGTCGTCGCCAACGCAGGATCGGCGAGATGGAGACGGCCGATCGCAATCAGATCGAACTCACCACTGCCGATGCGCTCTTCGAGTTGCGGGATGTTGTCCACCACCGGCGCAACGCCTTCGATGCGGCTGTCGCGCAGTGACTTTCCGATCCCCACGCTACCGACGGCCATCGTGACGGCACCGGTCAGCTTCTTTGCCCAACCGGCCAGTGAGAGATCGCTGCCCTCGAAGGCGGGGACGTCGAAGCGCCTGATGCTGGCATCGAGAACGTCGACTCCGGCGTCGACCAGCGCGCCCAGGATGACGCCCAACTCCTCGGGGGTCTCCGCGATCTTCGCGGTGAAATCCTGCTGCTTGTGCTGCGAGAAACGGTAGATGATCGGCAGATCCGGTCCGATGGCCGCGCGGATCGCAGCGACGACGGCGGCCGGGAACTTGGTACGACGCTCCAGGTCGCCGCCCCACGCGTCGTCGCGCTGGTTGGTGCCCTCCCAGAAGAAGGAATCGAGGAGGTAGCCGTGACCGCCGTGGATCGCGATACCGTCGAAGCCGAGTTCGACGGCGTGCTTCGCGCTACGGACATACGCGTCGATGACGTCCTGGATGTCCTGCTCGGTCATCGCTTCGGTGCTCGCCTGCGCGCGTTCGACGTAGGCAGCGGAGTACGAGGTGACGCCGAGCGGGCCCCATTCACCGGAGGGGCGCATCGGCTTGAGTGAAGGGTCCATCTGCGTCATCGCGCCCCACAGCGGTCCGACGTGCCAGAGCTGAGGCACGATCTTGCCGCCCGCCGCGTGCACGTCGTCGACGACCTTGCGCCATCCAGCCTGCGCAGCGGGGGTGTGGAGGTTGGGGACGTTGGCGTGATCGACAGCAGTCTCGTGATCGATCGCGACGCCTTCGGTGACGATCAACCCGGTGCCGCCCTCAGCGCGTCGGCGGTAGTAGTCGGCAACGTCGCCGCCGGGCACACCTTCGATGGAGTACGTGCGCGTCATCGGCGACATGACTATTCGGTTGGACAGTTCGAGCGAACGGATGCGGAGCGGTTTGAACAGCGGGTTGGTCACTTCGTCACAGCGCTTTCATGAATCGGAAGAATCCGGGGTCCTGGTCGACACGGAGTCGCGTGAGAGTTCGATAGCTGATCAGCCATTTACCGTCTTCTTTGCGGTATTCCTCGTGGTAGTGGCCGTAGCCGTGCAGATGCAGCTCTTTCTCGCCGTCGTTCCACCACAACATGTCCTCCATCGCCCAGATACCGGTTGCGGTGGTGGGCGAGGTCAGCACGATTTCGGGAGTGTGTGCGTGGTGCGCTGTGGTGAGGGGGATGTCGCCGTCGAGCATGTTCCGAATTGCCGCGGTGAGTTTGTCGATGCCCACTACCTGGTTCGAGGTGTCACCGGTCTTGGGTTGCTTGTCCGTCGGGAGACCGCCCCACGTCTTGCTGACGACGTCTGCGGTGTGCAGGGTCGGGTAGACGTGCCACTGCTTGGTGTCCATGCAGCGTAGGCGCGCGGCGAAGACACGTTTGATTTCCTCGATTGCGAGCAGTTCCTCGACGGCACTGATCGACCCCACTTCGGACTCGGCCTGAGACATTAAACCTCCAACGGTGATCGGCAAGATGGGTTCACACTCGGGTGCTCATGGCGGGCCGTCAACGACCTGTCCCGGTGAGCGCGACGGCACTCGGTATGGTCGAGCGAACGAAAGGGGTGTCAGACGTGTGTACCGAAGAGGTCCCATCGACCGGACCGGACGAGATTGCCGAGGTTCGGGCTTTCTGGCGCGAGTTGGGTGTTCCGGGCGTGATCGACGTCCATACCCATTTCATGCCGAAGAGCGTCATGGACAAGGTGTGGGGCTACTTCGATTCCGCGGGACCGATGATCGGTCGACCATGGCCCATCGCCTACCGACTTGCCGAGGAGGAGCGGGTGCACCGTCTCCGCGAGTTCGGCGTCCGGGCTTTCACGTCGATGATCTACCCCCACAAGCACGCGATGGCCGAGTGGCTCAACCAGTGGGCCGTCGAGTTTGCCGCGCAAACACCTGATTGCCTGCACACGGCCACGTTCTATCCCGAGGAGTCGGCGGCGTCGTACGTCGGAAAGGCGTTGGAGTCGGGCGCGCGAATCTTCAAGTCCCACATCCAGGTCGGCAACTACGATCCGAACGACCCTCTGCTCGACAAGGTCTGGGGTCAGCTCGAGGACTCCGAGACGCCCATCGTGATCCACTGTGGTTCGGGACCGGCGCCGGGGGAGTACACGGGACCTGATCGCATTGCTTCGCTGTTGTCACGGTACCCGCGTCTGTCGTTGATCGTCGCGCACATGGGGATGCCCGAGTACAGCGAATTCCTCGATCTTGCAGAGTCTTACGGCAACGTTCGCCTGGATACCACCATGGCCTTCACCGACTTCACGGAAGAGCAGTGTGCCTTCCCGAAGGGCGACGTGTCACGGCTCGTCGACATGCAGGACCGCATCCTGTTCGGTAGCGACTTCCCCAACATCCCGTACCCGTATCTCACAGCCTTGCAGGCGGTTACGCGCTTCGATCTCGGAGACGAATGGCTGCGAGCCGTCGTGCACGACAACGCTGCGAAACTCTTCTCGGTGAGCTGAGCCCACCGAGAAGTATTTCGCTCATCGCAATTTGATGCTGCCGCCGTCGGCCATCAATGTCTGTCCGGTCATGTACTTGGAATCCTCGCTCGCCAGGAATACCACGACGGGAGCGATGTCGGTTTCGGGATCACCGATGCGTCCGAGAGGTACCTTGGCAACCGATGCGGCTGCGCGCTCGGGGAAGGCTTCCTGCCACTTGACGACGCCTTCGGTGGCGGCGAACGGGCAGACCACGTTGACCCGAATACCTTCTGGCGCCCACTCGTTGGCGACGACGCGCGTCAAGCCTCGCACAGCTTCCTTGGCCGCAGCGTAGGACGTCTGGGTGGGCATTCCGTCCAAACCTGAACCCGATGCGAAGTTGACGACCGAACCCTTGGTCTTCGCGAGTTCGTCGTGGCACGCCTGCATGAGGTGGACAACGGGGTAGAAACCGGTGTTGAAGGACAGGTCGAACATGTCCTGCGTGGTTTCGAGCAACGGAGCCTGACGGGATGCGTGAGCGTTGTTCACCAGGATGTCGAGCTTGCCGAAGGCTTCGAGCGCGGCGTCACGGATCTGCTCGGCCGAACCGGCGGCAGCAAGGTCGACGTTCAGGAACTTGCCGGAGCCGGCCAGTTCTTGTTCGAGGGCCTGGCCCTGCTCGTCGTTGATGTCGACGAACAGGACCTTCGCGCCTTCACGGGCGAAGACTCGGGTGATGGCACGACCGATTCCACCGGCGCCGCCGGTGACGATCGCTACCTTGCCGTTCAACCTCATGAAAACGCTCCTCTTCGTCAGTGCTGCTTAAACTGTTGCGGTCTCGTCGACTGCAAGTGCGATCTTTTCGAGGCCGGCGACGCTGTAGGCGGCGTAGGTCTCGTACGGCCCACGGCCTGAGAAGTAGGACGAGAGCTGGCCACCGAGTTCTTCGACCGTGAACGCGGATCCGGCTGCGTCGAAACGATTCTCGACCTTGGGTGCTTCCATTAACGCCACCATCTTGCCGTAGACGACAAAGACCTGACCGTTGATCTCGTCGGAATCGGGGGATGCGAGGTAGCTGACCAGGGTCGCGACGCGCTCGGGTGCAAGAGGATCGAGGCCGACGACGCCGGTGTTGTTCTCCCCGAAGGCTTCTGCCGTCATGGCGGTGCGGGCGCGGGGGCAGATTGCGTTGGTGCGGACGCCGTAGCGGGAGAGACCTGCTGCGCTCGAGAGCGTCAGCGCGGTGATACCGGCCTTGGCTGCCGAGTAGTTGGGCTGTCCGGCGCTGCCGAAGAGAAAGGCTTCGGAAGAGGTGTTGATGATGCGGCCGTAGACCGGTGCGTCGGCTGCCTTGCTGGCTGCGCGCCAGTGGACTGCGGCTGCGTGTGAGGTGGCGGCGTGACCCTTGAGGTGTACACGGATGACGTCGTCCCAATCGGATTCGGTCAGGTTGAAGATCATCTTGTCGCGCAGGATGCCTGCATTGTTGACGAGGATGTCGAAGGATCCGAAGTTCTTGACGGCCTCTTCGATGATGCGCCCGCCGAGTGACCAATCGGAGACGTCGCCGGTGATGGCGAGTGCCCGTCCGCCTGCTGCCTTGATCTCGTCGACCACGTCGTTGGCCGCTGCGCCCATGTCGTTGACGATGACGGCTGCGCCGGCAGCGGCGAGTCCGAGCGCCTCGGCGCGACCCAGGCCGGCGCCGGCGCCGGTGACGGCGGCAACTTTGCCTTCCAAGCTCAGTGATTGCGTCATGTCGTGCTCCTTCGATCCGGTCTGGCGAGTAGGTTCAACAAAAGTAGTATTCATTCTAATTTGAAGTCGAGAGTTCGGTTGTCGTTCCGAAAAAACATTCGAGCAAAATCAGAATTAGTTCTAGTTTTGAGCAGAAGGTCGGCCGAAAGACGAGTAGTCTCACTGAGCGGGAGCGGTGATCTGGGTCACGAGCGGCGCATGCCACCTTGGGGCGACGCGGCGATCCCACCGCGTACGCATTTGCGTCACCCCCGATCCGCTCAGTTCTCGGCCGCATTCGTCGGCTCCAGGGTCGGATAGTTCTCACCGAAAACGCAGTAGGGTCGGCTCCGAATTCACCGGGCCGGACATCAAGGAAGGCACCAGCAGTGTCACTGAATTTGGCAGATCTGTACGAGGGCATTTCGGATCTGATTCCGGACCGCACGGCGCTCGTGTGCGATGGCCGTCGTCGCACCTACGTCGAACTGGACGAAGGATCGAACCGCATTGCCCGCCACTTGGCGAGTGTTGGTGTCGGGCCGGGCGATCACGTCGCTCTGCACATGCGCAACAGCATCGAGTTCGTGGAAAGTTTGCTCGGTTGCCTCAAGATCCGAGCGGTCCCGATCAACGTCAACTATCGCTACGTCGACGCCGAACTGACCTACCTGTACAACGATTCGCAGTCGGTAGCGCTGATCGTGGACGAGGAGTTCGTTCCCGTCGTGGAGACTGTTCTCCCGGCAGCACCTGGCATCAAACACGTCGTTGTCGTCGGCGAGTCGGTGGTCCGCGACATCGAAGGCGTCGACGTCGTTCGATATGCTGACGCTGCCGCGGAGCAGCCCGCTACTCGTGACTTCGTGCCCCGCAGCAACGACGACCTCTTTGTCATCTACACCGGCGGCACGACGGGTATGCCCAAGGGTGTCATGTGGCGTCACGAGGACTTCTACTTCGCGGCGCTCACCGGCGGAAATCCGTTCGGTCCGCCGCACACGACCGCCGAGGCTCTGTTCGCCGCGGTGCCGAACGTTCCCGCGATGAACATGCTCAGTACCGCACCCCTGATGCACGGTGCGGCGTCGTACTCGCTGTTCACCGGATTCTTCATGGGCGCCAACGCAATTCTCATGGCGCGGTTCGACGCGAAGACGACCCTGCAGCTCGCCGGGAGTGAGAAGGCAGTCTCCATCACCGTCGTCGGAGACGCCATGGCTCGTCCGCTCGCAGACGAATTGGCTGCAAACGCAGCAGATTACGACCTCAGCACGGTCGGAATGGTCTCGTCCGGCGGAGCCTTGTTCTCGCTCTCACTGCGGGAGCAGTTCAAGTCGATACTTCCGAACCTGGTGATCCGCGACGGATTCGGCTCCTCGGAGTCGGGCGTCGACGGCAATCTCGAGATCGGCGAAGACGGCCTGATGCGCATCGCCGCTCGCGACGAGACCCGCGTCGTGGACGAAAGGATGCGGCCGCTGGAGCCCGGATCCCCCGAGACCGGTTACATCGCTCGCAGTGGTCACGTGCCTGTCGGCTACTTCAATGATCCGGTCAAGACCGCGGCTACGTTCCCGGTGATCGACGGGGTGCGGATGTCGGTGCTCGGCGACGTCGGACGCGTGGAAGCCGACGGCTCGATCGTCTTGCTGGGACGTGGTTCTCAGTGCATCAACACCGGCGGGGAGAAGGTGTATCCGGAAGAGGTCGAGCAGGCGCTCAAGAGTCACCCGGCTGTGCTCGACGCTCTGGTCGCGGGAATTCCGGATGCGAAGTTCGGTGAGCGCGTCGCTGCGGTCATCACGACCCGCGAAGGCTTCGACGTCCCGGACGCTGCCGAGATCGGTGAGCATTGCGCGTCGCAGGTCGCTCGGTACAAAGTGCCGCGCACCGTCATGAACGTTCCGTCGATCAGGCGTTCTCCCAGCGGAAAGGCCGATTACCGCTGGGCCAAGGCCACTCTCGCCGAGCAAGCCTCCTAGTCCGGCCGGAGCCGTCGAGCGCGTTTGTGAGGGACGCGTTGGGTGGCTCCGGTGCTCTAGCCTGTCACCGTCAGAACCAGCAGAGCGACGTTGAGTGCAACGATCAAGCCCGCCGCAATCCACGCCGCGACGGTCGTGATCGGGGCATTTCGCGCGTCGCCCATGAGTTCGGGGTCCGAGGTCATTCGCACCAGCGGGATGATCGCGAAGGGGATGCACAGGCTCAAGACCACTTGGCTGAGCACGAGTGCCAGCGTCGGGTCGACGCCGAGTCCGAGCACGATCAGTGCCGGTATGAGAGTGACGATTCGGCGTGTGATCACCGGAATGCGAATGGCCAGAAGACCATGCATGATCTCGGCGCCGGCCGCGCATCCCACGGAGGTCGACGCGAGTCCGGAGGCGAGGAGTCCGATCGCAAACACCACGGCTACGCCCGGGCCGAGTGAATTCTCGATCGCGGCATGCGCACCGTCGATGGTGTCGGTGCCGGGTACTCCGCGCAGCGCCGAAGCGGCCAGAAGCAGCATGCCGATGTTCACGCCACCGGCGATGATCAACGCGACGACGACATCCCAACGGGTGACTTTGAGTAGTCGCTGCAACCGTGGCCCAGGTTTGATGTGGCCGTGGCGATCACGCGCCAATGCGGAGTGCAGGTAGATCGCGTGCGGCATGACCGTGGCTCCGAGCATGCTGGCGGCGAGCAGTACGGTCTCGGTTCCCTCGAAGCGGGGGACCAGTCCCGCGACTGCTTCGCTCCCGGAGACGTCGGTGAAGGCGAGCCCGGTCAGGAAGCCGATGGTGATGATGGCCAGCAATCCCATGACCACGAACTCGAAAGTGCGCTGTCCGCGCCGACTTTGGATCGTCAGGATCACCATCGACACGCATCCGGTGATCAGTCCGCCGAGGAAGAGCGGGATGTTGAAGAGCAGGTTGAGTGCGATGGCGCCGCCGATGACTTCGGCGACGTCGGTCGCGATCGCCATCATCTCGGCCTGGAGCCAGAACGCGCGACGGTTGTTCTTACGCAGGCGCTGACCCAGCATTTCGGGCAAGGATCTGCCGGAGACCAGACCGAGTTTCGCGGACAGATACTGCACGAGGACGGCCATCGCGTTGGCGAGGACGAGTACCCAGATGAGGAGGTAGCCGTACTTGGCGCCGGCGGTGAGGTTGGCGGCGACGTTGCCCGGATCGACGTACGCGATTGCCGCGACGAACGCCGGACCGAGCAGGGCGATGGATCTCCCCGTAGGTCGTCGGCGTGGAGTCGTCGGCTCTTGCGTACTGGTGCTCATCGGTCTCCTGGTCACACGTACTCGGACCCGTTGGTTCGAATAAGTGAACTATAGAGTTCGGGGAGCCGAACTTTCAACAGCTGTGCGCGGTCAGTGACCGCAGAGGGTCCTTAACCGCGCACAGGGGGTTAGGCCGTCACCCCGGCGGCCAGGAGAGCGCGGGCCTCGGGCCGGCCGTCGAGGAGGGCGTTGGTACGCAGTTCGACCTTCCACTCGCCGTCCGTCTTGATCAGTTCCCAGCGGTTCGCGGTGATGCGGAGGACCTTGAACCCAGTCGGGTTCTCGGGGTCTTTGATGACCAACTGCGAATGGCAGGTCGCGACGGCTTTGTTGCCGTCGATGCGGATGTGCGCGGGTGTCATCATGTGAGCCGCGCCGTTCATGATCCAGTTCTGGTGTGAGGCGCTGTGAACCATCGCGCGCAGTTCGCCGCGGCCGTGCATCGCACCGGTATCGACGTCGTAGACGCCGTCCTCGAGCCACAGGTTCGCGACCTCGTCGGCTGATCCGCTGTCGACGGCAGGGCTGTACGTGGTCAGCAGTTCGGTGATCGCGAGCTTGTCCTCGAGCAATTCCACTCGGGCGAGCAGGGATTCGATCAGGGCGGTCGAGTCGGTCATCGGTACGTCCTTTGCGTAGGAAGGTTGACGAATCATGGGGTGGTGAAAGCGAAGCCCTCAGCGAGGGCGATTCGGTGAAGTTCCTCGAGTTGTTCGCAGTAGTGTTCTGCGCTTCGAGCGCTGATCGAGCAACTCGCGATGGTCGCCCCGGCGTCGTGGACGCGAGTCAAGGCGCGGACGCTGGAATCGGGATCGCCGAGAGGATCGAGCGGAGCGCCGGCGGGGAGGACGACGTCGAATCCGTCGGGGAGTGTCGTGGCGTCGAGCATTTCTTTCAGTTCGGAGAATCGCAGCCCGAACGGCACCCACCCGTCGCCGTGTGTGGTGGCCCGGCGCAACGATCTCTTGGTCCGGCCGCCGATCCACAGGGGCACACGTTTCTGGACGGCATGGGGTTCGACGACCAATCCGGAGTAGTCGTAGAACTCGCCGTGATACTCCGGAGTCGGCGTCGACAGTGATGCCCGAAGGGCGGCGAGAGCGTCGTCGGCACGCGCTCCTCGGTCGACGAACGGAGCATTTATGAGATCGAATTCTTGTTTCAGAGTCCCCACTCCGAGCCCGAGTATCAAGCGTCCGTTGCTGACGCGATCAAGCGTTCCGTAGCGCTTGGCAATCTCGAGGGGGTGGTGATAACCCAGTACCAGCACCTGCGTCGCCAGCAGGATTCGTGACGTACGTGCGGCGAGAAAACCGAGGGTGGCGAGCGGATCCCAGTAGGTTCCGCCACGTTCGGTGGCGATCTCTTCTGGAACCGCCACATGTTCACTGCAGGTCAGATGGTGGAAACCGAGTCGATCCGCCGCGGCCGCAATTGTGGCAATCTCACCGATGTCGGCGCTCGCCTCCCACTCCGAACGCGTGCTCGGGTGCTGAATCAGGACCGGCGTGACGATTCCCAGGTGCATCGGGCGTTTATAACCCTCCCGCTCACGCGGAGGCAGGTGAATTACCGCTGATCGGGATCGAAAAGGTTGATTCACTTTCCAGAAACTGTGACCTGGGTTATAGTCGGTAGAATCAATTCCAGTTTTCGGGAGGCGTCCATGACCATCGTTGACATGAACGACACACTGTCCACCGTCCAGACCGCCGCCGAGCAACCCAAGAAGGATCTGCCGCCGTCGATGGTCGAGCGGATGACACTGATTCTCGACGCCTTCGACGGCCGCGCTGCGCGGCTGACGCTGGAAGAGGTCGCGTGCCGCACTCAGCTGCCGCGGTCCACCGTCCACCGCATTCTCGATCAGCTCGTCAAACTGGACTGGGTTGATCACGCGTCGTTCGGCTACTGTCTCGGGCGCCGTGCACTCGGCCTCGGTGGTGGCGACGGCGGCCACAGCCAGATCCGCGAAGCCGCAGCGCCGCTTCTGCACGAGTTGCACCTGCAGACCGGCATGGTTGTTCATCTGTCGGTGCTCGACGGGCGCGAGAGCGTCTACCTCGACAAGGTCGGCGGGCGGTTCGCCGCGGCGCTACCGTCCCGCGTCGGCGGCCGAGTGCTCGCCCATTCGACGGCCGGCGGCAAGGCGATGCTGGCGTGGATCGACCCCGAGCGTGTCGACGCACTGTTCGGTTCGGCTCTTCCCCGCTGCACCGAGAACACGATCACCGATGTCGCCGTGCTCCATCAGGAACTGAACCGGATCCGTCAGCGTCGGGGACTGGCCTTCGAGCGCGGTGAGTCGGCGCGTGGGGTCGCTTGTGTGGCGTCGGCGATTCGCGGACACGAGGGTCCCGTCGGCAGCATCGCGTTGTGTGGTGACATGCGGACCGCTCAGCTCGAGCGAGTTGCTCCGCTGGTCGTCGACGCGGCTCGCGAGGTCTCGCGGACGTTGTACCCCGAACTGGGCGCTCCTCGCCGCGGCCGCAAGACGCCTCCCGTTCCGACCAATACGTTCTCGGCGGAGACGATGGATCGCCTGCTGGCAGCGTCGTCCGACCACTGGATCTGACGTATTTAGATCGACTTGTCTCGCTGATCGGGACGAGTCATAGCAGCTCAGCGGCACTGATGGCACCGTTCGGACCATGACGACTGAACTGAGCTACGAGGGAACCCTGAAGGAACTGCAGACCGATCTCGGTGTGCTCCGGTACCACGAAGCCGGCGACGGCCCGCCGCTCCTGCTGCTGCACGGTTCGGGCCCCGGTGTCACCGGTTGGCGTAATTACCGCGGCGTTCTCGCGGACTTCGCGGAGCACTTCCACTGCTACGTTCTCGAGTTCCCCGGATTCGGCGTCAGCGATCCCGGCCCCGACCACCCGATGATGATGGCGCAGGCATCGGTGGGGATGTTCCTCGACGGCCTCGGCCTCGGACCTGTCCATATGATCGGCAACTCCATGGGCGGCATCGTCGCCACCAAGGTCGCGATCGACGAACCACACCGGGTGAGCAAGCTCGTCACCATCGGCGGCATGGGCAAGAACACCTTCTCTCCCGGTCCCGGTGAAGGCATCAAACTTCTCATGGAGTTCACCGACAACCCCACCCGCGAAGCACTGGTCCGGTGGCTGCACTCGATGGTCTTCGACCGCGCGGTCGTCACCGAGCAGCTCATCGAAGAGCGCTGGGCCCTGGCCACCGAGCCGACGACGCTCGAGATCGCCCGTCGTATGTACAGCAGCAAGGCCATGGCCGCCATGGGCGCGGCTGCCGCTGCGTCGACCGCCGTGCCGTACTGGGCGCAGCTGAACAAGATCGAGGCGCCGACGCTGTTGACCTGGGGACGCGACGACCGCGTCAGCCCCGTGGACATGGCGATACTGCCGATGCGCGACATCCCCAACGGCGAAGTTCACATCTTCCCCAACTGCGGACACTGGACGATGATCGAAGCCCGTGACGCCTGGGTCGCGTCCGTTTTGGCATTCCTGACGCGTCCAGAAGGCAAGTAAGGGGCTTCGCCCCCGTGCGCCTTTTTGGTAGCTCCCACTACCAAAAAGGCGCACAGGGGGTGCTCCCACTCACCGGGAAGCGTTTCTGCACTTCGGCGGGCTACCTGCCACCGTTTCACCAACAGATTTTCATTCTGCCTAGGCACTCGCCGGGTACCGAAACCAGAAAGCCGGAAAAATCATGGGTCAGGTTCTGGACAACATCTCACAGTTCGCCGACGAGATCCGCGCCGACGGAGTCGAGGGCGACAAGCTGATGCGCTTGACGGACGGCAGCGCGAAGCGCCTGCGCGACTCCGGCGTCATCCGGATGTTCCAGCCGAAGGAATTCGGAGGCCTCGAGGCACATCCGCGTGAATTCGCCGAGACGGCAATGGCTATCGGCGCGATGGACGGTGCCACGGGCTGGGTCAGCGGCATCGTCGGTGTTCATCCGTGGGAGCTTGCGTTCTTCGACCGCAAGGCTCAGGAAGAGGTGTGGGGAACCGATCCCGATACGTGGATGGCGTCACCGTATGCGCCGATGGGTGTTGCGAGGCCGGTCGAGGGTGGCTACATCCTCAACGGTCGTTGGTCGTTCTCCTCGGGTACCGATCATTGTGACTGGATCATGATCGGCGCGATGGTCGGTGACGAATCCGGCAAGCCGTTGATGCCGCCGAAGCACCTGCACGTACTGCTGCCGCGCTCCGATTACGACATCGACCAGGACAGCTGGAATGTCGTGGGTCTGCGCGGAACCGGGTCGAAGGACCTGATCGTCAAGGACGCGTTCTTGCCCACCTACCGCACGATCGACGCCGGAAAGGTGTACGACGGGACGGCGTGGAAGGAAGCGGGCCGTACGGAGACGCTGTACAAGTTCCCGTTCTCGTGCATTTTCCCGCTGGGAATCACCTCGTCGTTGATCGGTATCGCCGAGGGTGCGTTGGCGTGCAACATGGCTGCGCAGCGTGAGCGGGTGACGGTCAGTGGTGTTCCGATCAAGGAAGATCCGTACGTGCTGTTCGCGATCGGTGAGGCTGCGGCCGAGATCGCTGCTTCTCGGGCTGCGATCTTGGAGACGGTGGATCGTTTCTGGGACATGACCGAGAAGGGGCAGGAAGTTTCGTTCGAGCTTCGTGCGATCGGTCGGCGTACGCAGACTGCTGCGGCGTGGCGGGCGGTGCGGGCGGTGGATGAGATCTTTGCTCGTTCCGGTGGTGGGGCGTTGCAGTTGAACACGCCGATGCAGCGGTTCTGGCGTGATGCGCATGCCGGTTTGGCGCATGCGATCCATGTACCCGGTTCGATTTTCCATTCGTCGACGCTCTCGCAGCTCGGTGGCGAGCCGCAGGGCATCCACCGCTCGATGATCTAGTCCCACAATTACTCGAAGCAAGGACGGTTAGGCATGACTGAAATTCGGGGCCTGGGCTATCTCAGGATCCAAACGCAGGACGTGGCTCGCTGGCGCGAGCTCGTGGTCGACGGACTCGGCCTCGCGGTCGGTAGTGGCCCGGAAGCCGACGGCCTCTACTTGCGTCTGGACGAGCGTCGTGCGCGACTGATCGTCCTGCCCGGTGAGACGGACAAGGCCCTCGCAGTGGGCTGGGAAGTGCGAGATCAGTTCGCGCTCCAGCGCGTTCGTGAAGCAGCAGAGAAGGCCGGAGTCGAGGTCGAGGTCCTCTCCGAGGTCGACGCAAGCTACCGCGATGCCGAGCAGGTCATCGCATTCGACGATCCCAATGGCAATCGCGTCGAGGTCTTCTTCGGGCCGGTGCTCGACCACAGCCCGTTGGTCACCCCACACGGCGGCCGTTTCGTCACCGGTGATCAGGGACTCGGCCATGTGGTGCTTCCGGTTACGCGTTTCGACGAGGCGTACACCTTCTACACCGAGGTGCTCGGATTCCTCCCGCGTGGTTCCATCCGTCTCGGCGGTATCGATGCGCCGCCGCCGGCTCGCCGCGTTCGCTTCATGGGTGTCAACCAGCGCCACCACAGCCTGGCGCTGTGCCCTGCGCCGCCGGTGGACGAGCCCGGTCTCGTGCACCTGATGATGGAAGCCGAGACTCTCGACGCGGTAGGTCAGGCTCTCGATCGTGTTGCCAAGCTCGGCTTCTCGATCTCCTCGACGTTGGGTCGCCACACGAACGACAAGATGGTGTCGTTCTACGTGCGCGCACCGGGTGGCTGGGATCTCGAGTTCGGTTGCGAAGGTATGCTTGTCGACGAAACCTTCTACACCGCTGAGGAAATCACGGCGGACAGCTACTGGGGCCATGACTGGTCCGACAGTGAACCGCTGGCCGCGTTCACTCCCAAGAGCTAGTTCTGACGCAACGAAAAAGCTCGGTCCCGACGCTTGTCGGGACCGAGCTCTTTCGTGTGCTCGATCAGGAAGCTGCTGCTGCCAAACCGGTTTCGAGGTCGGCGAGGATGTCGTCGATTCCTTCGATACCGACCGCGAGGCGGACGAGCCCCGGGGTGACGCCCGAAGCGAGCTGCTCCTCGGGGGTGAGCTGCGAGTGCGTCGTCGAGGCGGGGTGGATGACGAGTGAGCGAACGTCACCGATGTTGGCGACGTGGCTGTGCAGCGTCAGTGCGTTGACGAACTTCTTGCCTGCATCGACTCCACCGGCGAGCTCGAACGCGACGATGGCGCCGGTTCCCTTGGGCGCCAGCTGCTTTCCGCGCTCGTGCCACGGCGACGACGGCAGCCCGGCGTAGGCGACGGAGATGACCTCGCCGCGGCCGTCGAGGAATTCGGCGACCTTCTGGGCGTTGGACACGTGGCGCTCGATGCGCAGGCTCAAGGTTTCGATGCCCTGAGAGATGAGGAAGGCATTGAACGGTGCGATGGCCGAACCGAGGTCGCGCAGAAGCTGAACGCGTGCTTTGAGGGCGTAGGCGGGTGCACCGAGATCGGCGAAGGTGACGCCGTGGTAGCTGGGATCCGGGGTGGTGAAGTTGGTGTGGCGACCCTGCGTCCAGTCGAAGGTGCCACCGTCGACGATGACGCCGGCGATCGCGGTGCCGTGTCCGCCAAGGTATTTGGTGGCGGAGTGGACGACGATGTCAGCGCCGTGCTTCAGCGGCTGAATGAGGTAAGGAGTTGCCACCGTGTTGTCCACGATCAGGGGGATGCCGTGCTCATGGGCGACTTCGCTGATGCCGGGGATGTCGAACACGTCGTTCTTGGGGTTGGAGATGGTTTCGCCGTAGAACGCCTTCGTGTTCGGACGGATGGCTGCACGCCAGTGGTCGAGGTTATCCGGGTCTTCGACGAAGTCGACGGTGATACCCAGCTTGGGCAGCGTGTAGTGGAAGAGGTTGTACGTGCCGCCGTACAGACGAGGGCTGGAGACGATGTGGTCGCCGGCCTCGGCAATGTTGAGGATCGCGAAGGTCTCGGCGGCCTGACCCGACGCAACCAGCAGAGCCGCGACTCCGCCTTCGAGGGCGGCGATGCGCTGCTCGACGGCATCCTGCGTCGGGTTCATGATGCGGGTGTAGATGTTGCCCGGCTCGGCGAGGCCGAAGAGCGCCGCCGCATGGTCGGTGCTGTCGAAGACATAGCTGGTGGTCTGGTAGATCGGAAGCGCCCGAGCGTTGGTCGCGCTGTCCGGGCCCTGTCCGGCGTGGACCTGCTTGGTTTCGAATGACCAATCGGCGGTCGGATCGGTGTCGACGGGGGTGTTCTCGCTCATGAATTCATACTCCGTGGTGAAGGTGGGTTGGTGCGGGTCAGGCGGTTTCGACGACTGTATGCACTGGGACGGGATTTCGGGTGAGATCGAGTACGGGGCAGTGGGCGTCGACCGCCTCCTGTAACTCCAGGTATCGCTCGCGAGTTTCCGGGCCGGTCAGGGTCACCACGACGCGGACCTCGGAGAAACCTGGGCGGACGGCGTCGTCGAAGCCGAAGAATCCACGAACGTCGAGGTCGCCTTCTGCCCTGGCCGAGATGTCGTCGAGCGCGATACCGAGCTTGTCCGCCCACACGCGGTAGGTAACCACCTGGCAGGAGAGCAGGGATGCGAGGTAGTACTCGACAGGATTGGCTGCGGTGTTCGCGCCGCCGAGGGCCGGCGGTTCGTCGACCTCGACGCTGTACTTACCGAGAGAAATGGTGCTGGCAACGGCGTCGTGTGCCTGAGCGGAAGCCTTGAAGACGACGTGCGCTTTGCTTGTGTCCTTGTCGATGGCGTCGGCGTTGGCTGCTTCGACGGAACTCAGGTGCGAGATGGAAGCGATGGTCATGACAGGAATGTCCCCTGATCTGGGTGTACATACGAGAATCGACGTGAGCGGCGCTCACGTCGTAGGTCCGATCAGTAGATCGGACACCCGGATGTACAGACGTGCGCAAAATCGACATGGCGTCGCCGCGTCAGCAGCGTGCCCGTCTCGTATGCGCCAATTCCCGTCACGGAAGAGACTGTAACCGGTTCACACCCTTTCCGACCAGCCCTATAGGAAATCTGTCTCGGATCGTGGTCGCTCATGCGGGCGGCAGTCCGCTCCATCGGGGTATCCGACGACTGGCAAAGGCGTCGAGTCCTTCGGCGATGTCCGGGGAACGCAACACTGCTTCCTTGGCATCGTCGGTGACGTTCCATCCGACGGCATCGGCTTCGGCGTAGAGCGCGTCGATCGCCTTCAGGCTCAAGCTCACCGAGGTTGGGGAGGACTCGCAGATCTCGGCCGCCATCACCAACGCCTCGTCGAGTGCCTTTCCTGGCGCAGTGACTGCGTTGACGACGCCGAGGTCCCTGGCCCGTATGGGATCGAGTGTGCGGCCGGTGATCAGGAGTTCGCGGGCGATGTTGATCGGGAGTGCCCGAGGCGCCCGAAAGAGTGCACCGGACGTCGCAACCAAACCGCGTTTGGTTTCGGGAAGGCCGAATTGTGCTGTGGCAGAGGCGACGATGAGATCGCAGGCCAAAGCGATTTCGAAACCTCCACCCAGTGCGTATCCCTCGACGGCAGCAATCAGGGGCTTGTTCCGCTGACGCCGGATCACGCCGTACTCACCGCCGCGGGGCATACGAAGGTCGGCGCGTTCGCGGATATCGGTTCCGGCGCAAAAGATGTTGGGGGTTCCGGTGATTATGCCGACCCACAGGGATGGGTCGTCGTCGAGAAGGTTCAGTGCGTCTTCGATTCCCTCGGCAGTTTCGCGATTGATCGCGTTACGACGTTCTTCGCGTTCGATCCTGACGATGAGGACGCGGTCGTGGCGTTCGGTGGAAACAGTCGACATAATTGGACTGTAGTCCATCTATCGAAGGGGTGGTGCGTTACCTGACGGGGCGGACGTTGGACACATTCCGGACTGTGGCGAAGACTGTGTGCTGAGGCGGAGAAAGGCAGGTCGACGTGATTTCCAAACGAGAACAGAACAAGCGCGACACCAACGACAGGTTGCTCTCGGCTGCTCGAATTCTGTTCTCGGCGCAGGGTTTCGCCAGCACGACCGTCGACGACATCGCCGAGCGAGCCGAGGTGTCGCGAGCCACCTTCTTCAACTACTTCCAGGGCAAGGACTCGGTTCTCGAGGCGCTGCACAGTGATCATCTCGATCAGCTTGCGGCACTGGTGGATCAGCTCATGGAATCGCCGATGCCGACTTCTGATCGCATCTCCCGGATTTTTCAGGACTTTGCGCAGCAAGCGATCATGCATCCGCGCTATCTGCGCATGGTGACTGCAGAACTCGAGCGCGACTTCGCCTCCTCTGGAGCGGGGGCGGCCCACGATCATCGGTTCCACGTGGAACTTCTGCGGATCGTCACTGCCGGTATCGAAGCCGGCGAAGTGAGATCGGACTACCCGCCGCTGTTTCTCGCGCAGATGATCGGTGGTACCTACGGGGCGTTGGTCCGCTTCTGGCGGCAAGACGCCGATTACGACGTGGTCGGCGAATTCGATCGCGGAGCCAGGTACGTCGCGGAAGGCATCGCTGCCCGCTGATTCAGCGTGTGGGCACGACCAGGGGCAGCATCTGCTGGACGCTCTCCGAAAGATAGTTCGCAGCAGTCTGATCACCGGACAGATGGCGCAGCAGACTCTGCTGGAACAGACCGTCGAAGATCGCGTACATCGCCGGCGAGGTGACCGATGCTTCGACGTCGAGAAGCTCGGCGTAGCGAGACACGATGCGCCAGATCATGTTTTCGAGACTCTCGTCGATCGCGGCCACGTCCGTTCGGAACGACTCCTCGAACATCGACTGCGCGCGCAGGTCGTACCAGAGGCGGTGCATCGTCGGTTCTTCGATCATGGTCTCCGCGAGCAGCGCGCCGAAACCGGTTTTCAGTTCCTCCGGCGTCTGAGCGGTGGCGACGATGCCGTCGTAGCGGGTGACGCAGCGCGCCTTGTAGTGGCGCACGCAGTGGGTGATCAGGTCGACTTTGTCGCTGAAGTAGTAGTGCAGAACGCCGTGTGAGAACTCCGAATTCTGGGCGATTTCGCGCAGGCTCGTGCGTGCGTAACCCAGTTCGGCCAGTGTTTGCAGTGCCGCCTCGGCCAGTTGATCGCGTCGCTCGGAGAACTTGTCGACCTGGCGACGTGACACCTTGTCGGCGTTGGACCGCTTCTCCGAAGAGGCAGGAACCGCCTTTTCTCCTGCCCCACTTGGCTTCTCGACTGTCGTGGTCACGATGGCACGTCCTGTTCCCTGCGGTTTCCACAGCGGCACGATCGCCGCGTTCGACCCAGTGTAACCCCTGGTCTTTGACGAGCGTGTAACAAAATCTTGACAGTCGTCAAGATTTCTCTTGACACTCGTCCAAAGTTGAATACTCTGTGACTCACACCACTTGGCAGCGTCGCTGTGAACGGTGGCATCGCGAGATTCGTTTCAGTCATGGAGGCAGTCGAAAATGAGCGTGTTTGATCTCGAGGGACGAAAAGCGCTGGTCACAGGTGGTGCCAAGGGGCTCGGAGCCGGAATGGCTGAGGCGTTGGCAAAGGCGGGAGCGTCAGTGATGATCGGCGACGTTCTCGAAGACGAAGGTCGTGCCACCGCAGAGGCTGTTGGTTCGGGCGGAGTCAAAACCGGCTTCGTAAAGCTGGACGTCACCGACGACGCGAACTGGGCAGAGGCGGTTGCTGCCACCGCGGAGACTCTCGGCGGCTTCGACATCCTCGTCAACAACGCCGGCATAGAGATTTCCTCGCTGGTGGTCGACCTCGATCCAGGCGACATCCGACGCATGTGTGAGGTCAACATCCTCGGAACGGCGCTCGGAACCAAACACGGACTGCGCAGCATGCGTCCGGGCGGAGTAGCCGGCACCGGCGGTTCCATCATCAACATCTCCTCGGTCGCCGCAACCATTCCCTTTCCCGGCATCAGCGGGTACTCCGCGACCAAGTCCGCGGTCGATCGATTCACCAGGGTTGCCGCCGCCGAGTCGGGCAAGCTCGGCTACGGAGTCCGCGTCAACTGCATCTACCCGGGCCTCGTAGCCACCGAGATGGGGCTCGGACTCGCGGCGGACATGGAGAAGCTCGGCCTCTGGCCCAGTGCCGAAGCAGCGGTCGGTGACGTTATCGGTCTCACCCCGCTCGGCCGTCTCGGTGAAGTGAACGACATGGCGGACGCCGTCGTGTTCTTGTCTTCCGACGCCGCACGATTCATCACCGGTATCGGCCTCCCGGTCGACGGTGGCATGGGCATGTAACTCGCCCCCGATTCGTACCTATCCCCTTCTCTCGTCTTCGAAAGGTTCCACGAACATGTCCGAAAAGAAGCCAGTCATCGTCTACGGCGTCTCCGGGTACACCGGCCGTCTGGTGTGCGAATACCTGCGCGAGTTCAACATCCCGTTCATCGCGGCCGGCCGCGACGCGGCTCGCATTCAAGAGGTACTCGACAAGATCCCTGGTTTGGACACCGTCGATCACGAGGTTGTCGAGGTCGAGCACACGGTCGAGGCGCTCACTGAACTGTTCACCGGTGCACAGGTTGTCAGTAACATGGTCGGGCCGTTCATCAAGCTCGGCGGCACCGTCGTGGAAGCCGCGTTGAATGCCGGTTGCCACTACATGGACACCACCGGTGAGCAGGACTGGGTACTCGACGTCCAGGAGAAGTTCAGCGACAAGTACAAGGAGAAGGGCCTGCTTCTCTCGCCCGGCATCGCGCAGATGTACACCACCGGTGAGATAGCGGCCAACATCGCATTGGAAACGCCGGGCCTCGATACGCTCGATATCCTGGTGCTGTGGAAGGGATTCCCCACTTACGCGTCCACTCAGACGATCTTCACCATCCTCAAGGCGAACTGGTACTACCTCGAGCAGAACAAGTACGTGCAGTGGGCGCCCGGTCAGACTTTCGACGTCGTCGTTCCCGGCCAGCACGAAACCGCGCTGGCATTGCCGTGGGGCGGAACGTGTCACCCGGTGTGGTTCAAGAACGATCCGCGAGTTTCCAACGTCAAGGCTGCGGGCGGTGTCTTCGACCGCACCGTGATGGAAGGTGTTGTCGCGACACAGAAGATCGTGGAGGAGCAGATCAAAACCCTGCCCGCCGACGAGCAGGAAGCCGCCTTGGCCGAGATCGCCGGTTCGGTGCAGGCAGGTATGCCACCTCGTGAGAATCCGCGTATCAACACCTCACTGGACTCCGTCTACGCGTCGGGCCCGCTCGGTCGCTCGCACGTCGTGATCCACGGAAACTGCAACTACAAGCAGACGGGCCTCCTGCACGCATATGCAGCGCATTCGCTGCTTCAGCAGGCGCCGAAGCGGACCGGGCTCGCCTCAGCTTGCCAGGCGTTCGGCCATCGCGAACTGCTCGGCGCGCTACGCAGTTTCGGGCTGGCTCTGGAGCCGGAAGTAACTATCAACGCCTAGTTCGTCGCCCTCGTCATCATGTTCACGGCTCCCGGCGTGCATCGCGCCGGGAGCCCCGCCCTGGAGGCTCCCCATGCGTTTGACCGACTATCTCGACAAGGGAGCCTCTCTGGGTTCCACCGCACCGTGTTTGACGATGGGGGAGCGCACTCTCACCTACAGCGAGGTGCAACAGTTCAGCCGACGCTTCGCAGCGTCGCTCGCGGCTTCGGGCATCGCGGCGGGCGAGAAGGTCGCGATTCTGTCCGGCAATGACCCGATCTCGTTCTCCTGCGTATTCGGTATCAGTAGGGCTGGCGCGGTCTGGTGCCCGATCAACCCTCGCAACGAAGCTGCGGAAAACCGAGACCTGTTGGACCTGTTCGATTGTCGCGCTCTCTTCTTCCAGAGGTCCTATGCGCCGCTCGTCGACCAGATCAAGGATGCGCTTCCCCAGCTGGTGACGCTCGTCTGTATCGACGGCGAATGGGATTCAGCTCAGTCCCTCGAAAGCTGGCTCGGGGAACAAGAACTCGATGTCGTTGCACCCGATGATGTCACGATGCTGGTCGGTACCGGTGGTACAACTGGTCGGCCCAAGGGAGTGATGTTGACCGGGCACAACATCGAGACGATGACGGCCATCACCTTGATGAGCTATCCGTTCGAGGGACGCCCGGTGTATCTGGCGTTGGCGCCGTTGACTCACGCCGCCGGTGTTCTGTGCTTCCCGATCATGGCCCTCGGCGGCGAAGTGGTGATCATGCCGAAGCCCGATCTCGGGTACTTCCTCGCGAACGTTCAGAAGCGCAGGGTGACTCACACCTTCCTGCCGCCGACGCTGATCTACATGTTGCTCGAGCACGAGGACCTCGCGGTAACGGATCGTAGCTCGTTGCAGTGCTTCTGGTACGGCGCGGCACCGATCTCCCCGACCAGGCTCGAGGAGGCGATCGACAAGATCGGCCCGGTCATGGCTCAGCTGTTCGGGCAAAGTGAAGCCCCCATGATGATCTCGACGATGTCACCGAAGGAACACTTCGGCCCGGACGGCACTGTCGCAACGTCGCGACTTTCCTCGGCCGGTCGACCGTCACCGCTGGTAATCGTGGGGATCATGGACGACAAAGGCGCACTGCTCGACCGCGGTGAGCGTGGTGAGGTGGTGATCCGCAGTTCGTTGGTGATGGCGGGCTATTACAAGAACCCCGACGCGACTGCGGAGGCGTCAGCCCACGGCTGGCATCACACCGGCGACATCGGGTACCTGGACAAGGACAATTTCCTGTTCATCGTCGATCGTGCGAAAGACATGATCATCACGGGCGGTTTCAACGTCTACTCGGTCGAGGTGGAGCAGGCGCTCATGGCGTATCCGGGGATCCAGGACTGCGGAGTGATCGGCTTGCCGGACGACAAGTGGGGCGAACGTGTTGTGGCAGTGGTGCAGCCACACCTCGGCGCCGCTATCGACGGCGCCGAGGTGATGGCTTTCGTGAAAGCTCGCATCGGAAGTGTGAAGACTCCGAAGCAAGTCATCGTCTGGGACGATCTACCTCGCTCCAAGGTCGGCAAAGTTCTCAAGAACGAGATCAAGAGCGAGCTGGCTGGTTGAGATCACTACTCGCACACAACGTCTTCTGCCGGCAGTGTGCCGTCGAGTAGGTACGAGTTGACGGCGGCATTTGCGCAAGTATTCGCGTAGCCGGGGAACACCGCATGAGTTCGGCCTGGAACTGTCACGAGCCGTGATCCTTTCATCGCTTCATGCATGCCGAGACCTTCTTCGTACGTCGTGCGGGTGTCACCGGTTGCCTGAATCTGCAACGTCGGAACGTTGTTGTCGATGTCGATCCGCGTCGGGGCCTCACTGCGCCAGAATGCGCAGGGCATGATCGTGTTGTGCGTGCCGGCAAAGATCGGCTGATCATCACGGTGCTCCTCGAACTTGTTGCGGTACCACTGGGGATCGCTCGGCATCGATACGTCTCCGCAGACAATGGCGATTGTTCCGGCATAGTCAGGGCCGGTTCCCAACTCGGTCTGGAACCACGCCTGCATCAGTCCCGTCAGCTGGGGATGTATGTTCTCGACGGTCTTACCGGCGGCGAGATCGCGCAACTGAACCAATACCTGTGCGAATGCCTCGCTCTCCTTCTCGGTGTCGCCGGTTCCGTTGACGTACATCAGGAATGGAAGGACGTGATCGTCGACGGCGTAGTCACCGATCTGTATCGGAGTGGTGGCCGCGTCCGAGATCAGCTTCTCGATGAGGGCGCGAACTTCGGCGGGCGTCGATCCGAGTGCATAGGTGGAGTTGTGTTCTGCTGCCCACTGCGAGAATCCGTCGATCGCTTTCTCGTTGGCCGGGCCCATGTCCTGGAACATCTCGTATCCGTATTTCTTCGGGTCCGGTGCACTGTCGAGAACCACACGGTCGATCCTGTCGGGGAACATCTGAGCATAGGTTGCACCAAGATATGTGCCGTACGACCACCCGAAGTACGACGCCTTCTCCTGGTCGAGGGCGCCGCGGATCACGTCGAGGTCGCGTGCGATATTCTGAGTATTGATGTGCGGCAGATAGTCCGGATACTTGTCCCAGCATGAGTCAGCGGCCTCGCGTGCGAGCACGACACTCTCGTTCCACCCTTCGTCCGTGGTGCCCGGTGAACGCATCCATGACATCTGCTCGACGCCGCAGTCGATCGGTGTGCTCTTGCCGAGTCCTCGGGTGTCCATGCCGATGACGTCATATGCCGCTGCGACTTCCGGTGTCATGCCCGCATTCAGAATCTCGGGCAATCCCAGTCCTCGGCCGCCCGGGCCGCCGGGGTTGGTGAGCAGGATCCCGCGTCGCTGCGCGGGGTCGGTGGAGGCGACCCGCGAGATCGCCACTTCGATCGTCTTGCCGTCAGCGGCGGAATAGTCCAAAGGTACTGTGACCATGGCGCAGTCACTTGCCGTGGATGTCGCGGTATCGGCGGCGCACGGCCCCCATTCGACAGTCTGATCGTAGAACGCGCTGAGATCGGGTTGTGGAGCTGTCTGCGGGGCAGCAGGTTCCGAGCACGCCGCCAATGCGGGCACAGCGAGTGCGGCCGCAGCGACGGTGGAAGCCAGCCATTTTCGTGGTCGAGGCATGCGTGATCTGGGCATGATGGATCCAGTCATTGTCGTGTCCTTGCGTCGAGCCCTCTTCGGGCAGCATTGATCGCCCCACTTCTGATGTGGGGATTCGGTGTCGGGGTTCAGGGTCGGGATTGGCGGGCGGCGAACTCCGCAGCCACAGCCTTCGCGAATCTTTCCTGGGTGACGGTTCGTCGATCCGCTTGGTGTTCGCGCAGTACCGCTACCAGCCGCGTGGGTGAAGGGCCTTCCGGTGCAGCCTGTTCGGGTAACACTCTCTCGGTGAAATCGCAGAACTTGATGGCAAGGGCCGCAATCGTGTCGGCGTCCGCCGGAGCTTCGGTGAGGGCGTACATGTGAGTAATCAATTCGATGGCCTGCTCGCGGTTCGGCTCAGCCAATACCCGGCGATGTGCGGACAGGAGTGAATCGCAGACCTCGGGATCACCCCCGGAGACCGTGAGCGCGAGGATCAGGAGTTCGCGCTCGTTGTCGATCCACGCTGTCGGTGCACCCGCAACGACGTACTGTGCGAGCACTTCCGAAAATGCATCGGGTAGTTCGGGGTCGGCGTTGCGGCGTAGCGACTCGATGTGAGCACGTTGAACCGCGATCTGTTCGGCTTTAGCTGCCAGTTCCTTGTCGAGTGCGTCGAGTGCGGACCGGGTGTCGTGGGCGTCGCCGTCGAGCAGTTCGGCGATCTTGGCAACAGGAATCCCCAGATCGCGCAGGCGGCGAATGCGGCTCAGTCGTGCCAGGTCCACCGCCCGGTACATGCGGTAGCCGTTGGGTTGGCGTTGTGGTTCTTCGAGAAGTCCGTTCGAGTGGTAGTAGCGCACGGATCTGACAGTGGTGCCGGCCAGATTCGCCAGCTCGCCGATGGTCATCATCGCCTCGCCCTCCCGTTTGTCGATTCGGATTCCGTCTGTGGAAACCATTCTCCAACCCTGACGCGGCGTCAGGGTCAAGGTTCGCGCCGGAGAACGTGACCATTGACACGTTAAGGTCCTAGCCTTAATCTGGATTTCGTCCGCTACGACATCGTCGATTCCGAGGAAGTGCCCCGATGGCTACCCTTTTACCTGCGGCAACGATCTTTCCGATCCCCACCGATCCGCTTGCTGCCTATGGTCCTCTTGTTGCTCGCCGGAATCCCGAGTCGGTAGATCCGGCACCGTACGAACACTTTGCAGTCCAGGCGGTCGCGCCGACGATCGGAGCGGAAATCTCCGGTATTCGACTCGGCGGGGGCTTGTCCGATGCCGTGATTGCGGAACTCCGCCGAGCTCTCCTCGAATGGAAAGTCCTCTTCTTCCGGGATCAGGACCTGGGCCGAGCGGAACATCGAGCTTTTGCCGAGCGTTGGGGTGATCTCGAACAGCATCCGTTCTTCAAGTACACGCAGCCCGGGCAGACGGACGTCGATGTCACGACGCTGGCCAAGGATGCGATGGTCGGCGGCGTCGAGAACAACTGGCACAACGACGTGACGTGGCACGAGTTTCCTTCGTTCGCTGCCGTGCTTCGTGCAGTCGAGGTGCCCGAGGTGGGTGGTGACACATTGTGGGCTGACACCGCTGCTGCCTACGATCTCCTTCCGGATGACGTCAAGAAGCGTATCGACCCGCTTGTTGCAGAACATGATTGGATCAATTCGTTCGGGAGGTCGATGCCGGCGGATGCGGTCGAGATGTTGCGTCCGAAGTTCCCCGCTGTGCAACATCCGGTGGTTCGGGTCATTCCCGAAAGCGGCAGGCGGGTGTTGTTCGTCAACATGACCTTCACGCAGAAAATCTTGGGGGTATCCGAAGAGGAGTCGAACGAGCTTCTCACGATGCTCTATAGACACGTCAACCGTCCGGAGTTTCAGGTCCGTCTCAAGTGGGAGCCGAATACCGTTGCCTTCTGGGACAACCGAACGTGCCAGCACTATGCAGCCAGCGACTACTTCCCTGCGAGACGTGTGATGGACCGAATCTCGATTGTGGGAGATCGACCGGTGGGCATTGTGGGCTGATTCGGCGCTCACTGCCCCGAGGTGCCTACTACAGTTCGTAGTAACGCACCTCACATAGTTTTTCGACGCCTTGTCGATATGATTTCGACAAGGCGTCGATAAAAGTCGGCGTGACTCGCATCGACGACTTGGGAGCTTCCCGAATGTTCCTCGCCCTGCGTGAACTGTGGTTTGCGCGAAACCGATTCCTCTTGATGGGCGCCGTGGTTGCTCTCATCTCGATCCTGATGGTGATCCTGTCCGGCCTCTCGTCCGGCCTGGTAAACGACGGTGTCTCCGCTTTGCAGCGGACGCCGATTCAGGCGTTTGCCTTCGCGCCGGACACCAAAGCCGACTCGGCGTTTTCGCGCTCGGTCGTCACCGAGGAGCAGGCGCAAGCATGGCGTATGCAACCCGATGTCCACGACGCCGAACTCTTCGGCAACATGATCGTCAATGCAAAAACTCGCAGTGGCACGCCTGTCGATCTCACGCTCTTCGGCATCGAACCTGGCTCCTTCCTCGAGCCCGTCTCCGCCGACGGGAGGGGACTGCAAGCCGACACGGACATCATCGTCAGCTCTACCTTCCGTGATGATGGTGTTGCGATCGGTGACACCGTGATACTCGATCGACTCGGTACAGAGCTGACAGTTGTCGGATTCACCGAAGACAAGCGCACTTTCGGTCACGTTGACGTGGCCTACCTGCCCCTGCGTACTTGGCAGGAGGTTCACGCCGGTGCCAAGATCGGCGAAACCGCCAACGCCAGTGCCTATTCCGAAGCGAGTGTTGTTGCGATTCGGGGCATTGGTGGCGCGTTGCCGGACCTCGTGTCGGGCGATGCGGCGGCGGGAACGTCCGCCAAGACGCTCGAGGAATCGTTCGACTCCTCACCAGGCTTCTCCGCGGAAATGATGACAATGTCGATGATCAAGGCGTTTCTGTACGCGATCTCCGCGCTGGTGGTCGGTGCATTCTTCAGTATCTGGACGGTTCAGCGTGGTCGTGAACTCGCAGTGTTGCGCGCGATGGGCGCCTCCACCGGCTTCCTGCTTCGTGACGGCATGGCGCAGGCACTGGTAGTGCTGCTCGGTTCCATCGGCATCGGTGTGTTGCTGGGCTTGGGGCTCGGTTCGGGACTCGAAGGCGGGGGGATGCCGTTCGCCCTCGAGTCCGGCCCTGTCGTCAACGGCGCCGTGCTCTTGGCGGTACTCGGGCTGGTCGGCGCAGCCGTTGCCATCGTCCGCGTTACCCGTGTCAACCCGCTCACCGCATTGGGAGAAAACCGATGACCACAGTCGAAAAGACCACTACCGGATTGGTATTGACCGCTGTCAGTCTTCGATTCGGTGACGGTGACTCCACCGTGCTCGCCCTCGACAACGTGAACCTCGAGGTCTTGGGCGGCGAACTTGTCGCGATCGTCGGGCCGTCAGGCGCTGGAAAGTCCAGCTTGCTCGCTGTGGCCGGCGGACTCGGTCGGCCGTCGAGTGGAACGATTGTCATCGACGGCGTCGACGTGTCGGCGATGCCGGCCCGCGCCCTGGCCAAACTTCGACGAGACAAGGTCGGCTTCGTCTTTCAATCCGGCAATCTGATTCCAGCACTGACGGCGCGCGATCAGCTTCGGCTGATTCCCAAGCTCACGGGGCGTCCGGGTCGCGATCCCGAGGAATTGCTCGACTCGGTCGGTATGAGTCACCGTGCAGATCGTCGACCTGGTCAACTCTCCGGTGGTGAACGCCAGCGTGTCGGTATCGCTCGGGCATTGATGAGCAATCCCTCGCTACTGCTCGTCGACGAGCCGACGGCTGCTCTCGACCGCAAACGCAGCCATGAGGTGGTCGAACTGCTCTCGCGCGAAACTCACGAGGCAGGCGTCGCTACGATCATGGTGACCCACGATCACGACGTGCTCGGGCACTGCGACCGCATCCTCGAAATGGTTGACGGTCGATTGCGTCAGAGCGAGTAAGCCCGCAAGGGGACTGGAGGAGATTCGGTGCCGAGGATCGATGCGCCCACTGTGGTCGAGCATCGTGCTGCTCAGCGCCGCGCCCTCCTCGACGCTGCACACGCTCTTCTGTCCGAGGCCCCGGACCGGCCGCCGGGGCTCGGTGAGGTGGCAGCGAAGGCCGGGCTCGCCAGATCGAGTGCCTACCACTACTTCCGGTCCCGGGAAGATCTCCTCAGCGCCGTCGTCGAAGACATGTTCCCGCGCTGGAACGACAAGATCGTCGAGTCGATGGCAGGCGCCGACGATCCGGTATGGGCGTACGTCGAAGCAAACCTCCAATTGGTTGCCGACGGGGAGCATGCGATAGTCGGAGCGTTGGCGACACTGACCCCGCAAACGTTTCGAGATTCGCGGATCATGGAAATGCACGACAGTCTTGTGCTTCCGCTGGTCGAGGCCCTCCGTCTTCGTGGCGTCTCGGACCCGAAGCTCACCGCCAAGCTGATCAACTCGCTAGTGCATACGGGTACTGAACTAATCGAATCCGGTTGCAGCATGGACGAAGTCAGGTCCGCCGTGCGTGAGGTCCTCGCGTGAGTGGCAGCCTCAGGCCGTAATCAGATCCATCCGAAGGTACTCGGTGATGCGGAGCAGCCTCGGGCAGGATGAAGACGTAGCCGCCGTGGACCGGATAGGCGTCGAGAGGCGTCCGGTAGGTCGTGCCGGATATGCGTCCGACGTGTGTCAGTACCGGCCACTTCCCGCTCGAGATCGCTCGCGGATTGAACACTCGCTTGTTGACATGTCCCCACCATCTCGGCATCGGCATTGCGATCTCCCTTCGCGAGCGCCTTACGAACGTAAGGCTGGCTTACGCCTGTAAGGGTGACTTACGGATGTAAGGTTGTCAACGTATTTGTTCCTCGGAGGGGAGTCTGTGTGGCACGGCAACCGCGACAGTCGCTGAACAGAACTCGCGTGATCGAGGGTGCAATCCGTGTTGCCGACGCAGGTGGTGTCGAGGCCATCACGATGCGACGAGTGGCTCAGGAATTGGGCATCGAAGCAATGTCGCTCTACCACCACGTGCCCAACAAAGATGCGATTCTCGACGGCGTCGTCGATGCGGTCTTCGAGGCGATCGACCTGCCCGACAGTGAGTGTGTGGATTGGCGAGATGCAATCCGTGGACGCGCCTATTCCGCTCGCAGAGTCCTGTCGCAGCACCGTTGGGCTCTCGGTCTGCTGGATTCGCGACGCAACCCTGGCTCGGCGACTTTGCGTCATCTCGACGCTGTGCTCGGAGTCTTCCGGAAGGCGGGGTTCACGCTGCCGATGGCCGCCCACGGGGCCTCGCTGATCGACAGCTACATCGGCGGATATGTTCTCCAGGAGGCGAATCTACCGATGAGCGCACCCGGCGACGTCGAAGAAGTTGCGAGTGACATCCTCGAGCGCCTTCCTGTCGAAGAGCTGCCCTTCCTTCACGAGATGATCGTCGACCACGGTCTGAGTTCGGCTTACGACCACACGAGTGAGTTCGCCTACGGTCTAGATCTCATCCTCGATGCGCTCGAGGCACGCCGAGGCTAGCGCCGAACCGGCACGTGCTTGGTGACTATCCGGTGGATCAGGCGAGCAGCGGTCCGGGCAGTGCGATTGTCGATGTCGAGGCTCGGGTTCAGTTCGGCGACATCGAGAACCGCGAGCTTTCCGCTGGACGTGACTCGATCACATACGTACTGGATGGTTTCCAGGCTGACACCGTAGGCCGCGGGTGCGCTGACGCCCGGCGCCACGGCGGCAGGAAGTACGTCGAGGTCGATGGTCAGGTAGACCAGATCGACGTCGTCGAGGAAGTCTGCGAGGAACTGATCCACGACGCCTCGATCGATCACTCCGCATTCTTCGTCGAGCAGATAGCGAACGCCGAGACGGTGGGCCGTGTCGAACAGAGCAGTGGTGTTGCTGGGCTGGCTGATTCCGATCACGCTGTACTGATGCGAGGTACCGGCCGCGGCTTCGTCCTCGGCGATCTGACGAAAGGGCGTGCCGGAGCTGGGGATCGGATCGCCACGTAGATCGAAGTGCGCATCCAAGTTGAGGATTCCGAGTTTGGCTCCGGCGGTCCGCAACTTGGAGCCCGCGACGCCGAGGTAAGTACCATAGGCGATTTCGTGTCCTCCTCCGAGAACCACGGGGAAGTGTCCCGAATCGAGCGCAGCGCTGACTGCGTTCCCGAGTGCGGCTTGACCGGCCTCGAGTTCCTCACCCGACACGGCAACGGTTCCCACATCCTGAATCTGCAGCGGTTCGGCCAGCGCCATGGAAGCCAACCCGGCTCGCAACGCGTCCGGGCCGTCCGCGGCACCGCGACGGCCCTTGTTGCGGCGGACTCCTTCGTCGCTGGAGAACCCGATCAGAACACAGTCACCGGGTGCGGTTTCGACTGAATACGGTTGCACGGCATGATGCCACCGCAGATGCTCGGCAGAAATACCGTCGGAGCGGCCGGTCCACGGCTTGGGTTCGATGTCGACTGCGATCTGATGTGCCACGACGGCCTCCCGTTGAGTGTATTTCAGTAGCTTGTGGCGAGTGCGCCGTTTTTCCAGACCTCGCGCACCAGCGGCACGCCCGGGCGGTAGGCCAGGTGGAGGTACGACGGTGCATCGAGCGCGATGGCGTCGGCACGTGTTCCGAGAGAAAGGGTTCCGACGTCGGTACGTTGTAGCGCGCGGGCGCCACCTGCAGTGGCTGCCCAGACCGCCTCAGCGGGCGTCATATGCATGTCTCGCACCGCAATTGCGATGCAGAACGGAAGGCTGGTGGTGTAGCAGGTGCCGGGGTTGCAGTCGGCGCCCAGAGCTACGGTGACTCCGGCGTCCAGAAGTGCGCGGGCGTCGGGGTACTTGTTGCGGGTGGAGAAGTCGGCGCCGGGCAACAGTGTTGCGACGGTGGAACTCTGAGCCAGGGCATCGATGTCTTCGGCGGTGACGTAGGTGACGTGATCGACGGACGCGGCACCCATCTCGACGGCGAGCTGGACTCCTGGCCCTTCGCCGAGTTGGTTTCCGTGGACGCGGGGGATCAGCCCGGCGGCGACGCCTGCGCTCAGGACTGCATGTGCCTGTTCGCGGTTGAATGCCCCTCGCTCGCAGAAGACATCGATCCACTTCGCATGTGGCGCACAGGCAGGGATCATCTCGTCGCACGCCATGGCGACGTAATCATCGGCGCGGCCGGCATATTCGGGTGGTGGAACGTGGGCGGCCAGCAGTGTGACCTCGTCGGTGAACTGCCCCGCGATCAGCGCGCTGCGTAGTTCGCTCTCGGTGTTCTGCCCGTACCCGGTCTTGCATTCGACGGTTGTGCTGCCCGAGCGCAGGGATTCGGCGAGTAGGCGCCGAACATTGGCCTGCAATTGCTCGTCGGTGGCCGAGCGCGTCGCTTCGATGGTGTTGCGAATGCCGCCGGCGGCGTACTTTTCGCCGGCCATGCGAGCCGCGAATTCCTCGGCCCGCTCGCCACCGAACACCAGGTGTGAGTGACTCTCCACGAAGCCGGGAAGCAGGGCCCGACCGCCGATATCCTGACCGATATCGGCAGCCGGGGCGTCGGCGGAATCGCCGACCCAAGCAACAACGCCGTCGTCGAAGACTATTGCCGCGTCGTGTCGTACGCCGAGCTTGCCCTCACCCAGAGTCGGGTCATTGGTGACGAGGGTTCCGATGTTGGTCAGAACTGTGGTTCGAGAACCATTCGTGGTCAATGTAATTCCTAACTCAGGGTGAGGTGGTGGAGCTGGTTCAGTTCTCGGTCATCGGGATACGAACGCCGCGCGTGGCTGCCGTGTCGATGGCGTGGTCGTATCCTGCATCCGCATGCCGGATGACGCCCATACCGGGGTCGTTGGTGAGAACTGCTTCGAGCTTCTTGGCTGCGAGTTCGGTGCCGTCGGCAATGCACACCTGACCCGCGTGGATGGAGCGTCCCATACCGACGCCGCCACCCTGGTGAAGTGAAACCCACGAAGCGCCGGACGCGGTATTGACCAGGGCGTTGAGCAGCGGCCAGTCGGCGATGGCGTCGGACCCGTCGATCATCGATTCGGTTTCGCGGTACGGCGAGGCGACCGATCCCGAGTCGAGGTGATCGCGGCCGATGGCGATCGGTGCGGACAGCTCGCCCGAGGCGACCATCTCGTTGAACTTGAGGCCGGCGAGGTGACGCTCGCCGTATCCGAGCCAGCAGATGCGGGCCGGAAGGCCTTCGAAGGCAACCTTTTCGCCTGCCATGGTGATCCAGCGCCGCAGGTGCTCGTTCTCGGGGAAGAGTTCGAGGATGGCCTTGTCGGTGGCCTCGATGTCCTTGGGGTCACCGGAGAGCGCTGCCCAGCGGAAGGGGCCGAGTCCTTCTTCGAAGAGCGGGCGGATGTAGGCCGGAACGAATCCGGGGAAGTCGAAAGCGCGGTCGTAGCCGGCCTTGCGGGCTTCGTCACGGATGGAGTTGCCGTAGTCGAACACCTCGGCGCCGGCGTCCATGAATCCGACCATGGCCTTGACGTGCGCGGCCATCGCGTTGCGGGAATCTTCGGTGAACTTCTGTGGATCCTTCTCCGACATGATCTTCATGTCGGAGAAGTCGATGCCGATCGGCAGGTAGGCGAGTGGATCGTGCGCCGAGGTCTGATCGGTGACGATGTCGATGGGGGCCTTCATCTCAAGCAGCGCCGGGAAGATCTCTGCCGCATTGCCTTCGAGGCCGATGGAGAGCGGCTTCTTGGCGTCACGTGCCGCGGTCGCCAGTTCGAGCGCGTGCTCGATGCTGTCGGCCTTGGTGTCGAGGTACTTGTGGGCGATACGACGGTCGATGCGGGTGATGTCGCAGTCGACACAGATCGCGACACCGTCGTTCATCGTGACAGCGAGTGGCTGAGCGCCGCCCATGCCGCCGAGACCTGCAGTGAGGGTGATGGTTCCGGCGAGTGAGCCGTTGTAGCGCTTCTTCGCGATGGCGCCGAAGGTCTCGTAGGTGCCCTGCAGGATTCCCTGCGTGCCGATGTAAATCCAGGAGCCGGCGGTCATCTGGCCGTACATGGTCAGGCCGAGGTCTTCGAGACGGCGGAACTCCTCCCAGTTGGCCCAGTCACCGACAAGGTTGGAGTTGGCGATCAGCACTCGCGGTGCCCACTCGTTGGTGCGGAAGACGCCGACCGGCTTGCCGGACTGCACCAGCATGGTCTCGTCGTTCTTCAGCGTCTTCAGCGTGGCGACCATGGCGTCGAATGCGGCCCAACTACGTGCTGCGCGACCGGTTCCGCCGTAGACGACGAGGCTGTCCGGGTGCTCGGCAACATCGGGATCGAGGTTGTTCATGAGCATGCGCAGGGCGCCCTCCTGCTGCCAACCGAGCGTCGTGAGCTCGGGGCCGCGGGGAGCACGGACGGGGCGCGGCTCGTGGCCGGGGGTGCTGATTTCCATTGTGTTCTCCTTGCTCGCTGAAGTTCCAGCTGTACTGAAGTTCGAAAAGTGGTGGGGGATCAGACTCGAGAGTCGGTCATCGTGGTGTGATCGGGGTAGATCATCGACGCAGGCGGATTGCTGGTGCGTTTGGCGAGTGGGTAGTAGATCAGGCCGGTGAATACGATCCCGACGATCCAAGAGATGTCGGCGCCGCCGAGCATGTCCGTGACGGGGCCGGTGTACATCTTCTGTGCGAGGAACGGGATCTGGGCGAGAACACCTGCGGCGTAGCAGGCCAAGGCAGTGAAGTTCCAGGCTCCGTATCGACCGTTGACGTCGTAGAGCGCCGGAATGTCGATGCGCTCCTTGGAGATCAGGTAGTAGTCGATCAGATTGATCGCACTCCACGGCGTGAACACCATCAGCAACACCAGGACGAAGTTCTTGAAGTTGTCCAGGAAGTCGGCGCTGGCGGCGATCGCGATCAGTACCGAGATCGCAGTGAAACCGAGGATGTAGAGGGTGCGTGCGGTGCTCGAGATTCGTGACTGTCCGTTGAATGCTGTGACGGTGGTCAGAATCGACATGAATCCGCCGTAGGCGTTGAGCACGTTCACCGTCAGCTTGCCGACCAGGATGACGAAGTAGATGAGGAAGGCGATGGCGGCCGGCCCGGCCAGGTCTCCCATGAAACCGACCTGGTTACCCAGAAACGCATCACCGGCGCAGGCCGCGACGAGGACGCCGAAGGTCATGGACCACTGTGATCCGATGACGCTGCCGAGGAACGTCGACCAGAACGTGGTGCTCTCGGAGGTGCTTCGCGGCAGGTACCGCGAGTAATCGGCCACGTACGGGCCGAAGGTGAGCTGCCAACCGGCACCCAACGAGATCGCGAGCAGGAAGGTGACGATGTCGAAGCCCTTGATGCCGACGTATGAGGCGACGTCGTACTCGAGGAACAGTCGAACGGCCAGGTAGGAGAATCCGACGATGCCGACGACGGTCGCGACCTTGCCGACGATGTGGATCAGCTTGTAGCCGGTGACCGCGACGAATGCGGTGAGGAGACCGAAGACGACGATGCCGACGGTGGGGCTGTCGATGTGCAGGATCTTGTTGACGGCTTGGCCGGCCAACACGGTGCCCGTGGCAGCGAAGCCGAGGTACATCAGGATGACCAGAACAAGCGGGACGACGGCTCCCTTGACGCCGAACTGGGCGCGACTCGAGATCATCTGGGGGAGGCCCATGCGCGGACCCTGTGCAGAGTGCAGCGCCATGACAGCGCCACCGAAGATATTGCCGATCAGAAGTCCGACGATCGCCCAGATGGCGTCCGCGCCGAATACGACGGCGAGGGCACCGTCGACGATTGCAGTGATCTGCATGTTGGCGCCGAACCAGAGAGTGAACTGGCTGCGCGGGGTGCCGTGTCGTTCTGCATCCGGGACGACGTCGATAGTGCGTCGTTCCGGAGTGAGGATGACCTCGGCCGGTCCATCGTGAGTCATAGGCCTGTCTTTCTGCTGCGAGCCCGTCGAGCGACGGAATCGACGTCGGGGTATTGCCCACCTTCTTCGTGCTTTGTGCCTGTTGCTCGGCGCTCTGTGCGCTGGGTCACTGTCACTGCGGATAAATGTATATGCCTGTATATACAGGCGTCAATACCCGGAACCCGTTTTCACGTAAATGCTGTGTAACACCACTCGGGAATCAGAAACCCTTACCCGGGTTGAGGATTCCGAGCGGATCGAACGCGGCCTTGATCGATCGGTGCAGTTGCATGCTGTCCTCGCCGAGCTCGAGAGAGAGCCAGCGACGCTTCAGAACGCCGACGCCGTGCTCTCCGGTCAGAGTCCCGCCGAGCTCGAGAGCACGTCGGAAGACCTCGTCCGCGGCGGTCCACACGGCTTCGGGGGCCGAGCCGTCTTCGGTGCGGTCGAATACGAACGTCGGGTGGACGTTGCCGTCACCCGCATGGGCGACCGTCATGATCTTCACCGAGTGCTCGGCAGCGGCCCGGTCGATACTTTCGAGCATGTCGGGCAGTTTCGACCGCGGAACTCCGACGTCTTCCACGAGGCATTGCCCGAGACGTTCGGACGCCGGGTAGGCGAGCCGGCGGATCTCGAGTAGCTGCGCGGCTTCCGATGCATCCTGCGAGACGGCGACAAAATCGGCGCCGGCCTGCTCGAAGTGTTTCTGCATCGCCGCTGCTGCTGCTTCGGCGTCGACCCCGTCTGTCTGCGCGATCAGCATCGCGGCAGTGTTGTCCTCCAATCCGATTCGTTTCCAGTCGTCGACTGCGCGAAGCGTTGCTCGATCGATCAGTTCGAGCAGGCTCGGCCCGATCCCGTCACGAACGACCGCGGCAACTGCGTCCGCTGCCGAGCGGAGAGAATCGAAACTGCCGACGACGGTGACCGGTGCTCTCTTGGGCTTGGGCTGCAACTTGAGGGTGGCGCTCGTGACGACTCCGAGAGTTCCTTCCGAGCCGACGAGAAGACTGGTCAAGTCGTATCCCGCAACACCTTTGACGGTCCTTCTTCCCGTGCGTACGATCCGACCGTCGGCTAGTACCACCTCGAGGCCCAAGACTGAATCGCGGGTGACGCCGTACTTCACGCATCGAAGTCCACCAGCGTTGGTGGCGATGTTCCCGCCGATCGTGGAGATCTCGAAACTGCTCGGATCCGGGGCGTACATCAGCCCGTACTCGTCTGCGGCTCGGCTGATGTCGGCGTTGATCACCCCGGCCTCCACGACAGCGAGCTGATCGTCCGGATTGACCTCGAGAATCGAGCGCATGCGAGTGGTCGAGATGACCAGGCAGCCCTCGACGGCTGCCCCGCCGCCCGCCAAACCGGTTCCCGCACCGCGGGTTACCACCGGGATACGGTGAGCAGTAGCCCATTTCAGAGCCCCGGAAATGTCGGCCGCTGTTTCGGCGAGCATGACGGCTACCGGATGGCCGGGTTCGGCGAGATGGGCCTCGTCGCGACGGTACGAGTCCATTACCGCCGGGTCGGTGATCAGGCGACTCGAACCGATCGACCGAGCAAGTTCGTGGACGGACATTCTTTTCTCCAGTCGGTCAAAGGTTGTGTGCGAGAGCGTCCACAGCAGAGATCACGGCGTCCTCTGCGGCCCGCTCGCCGACGGTGACCCGAACCCCCTCACGAGGGAACATCCGGACCGAGACACCCTGGGCGACGCAAGCCGCTTCGAGTGCAGAAGCTCTCTCGCCGACCGGGATCCAGACGAAGTTGGCTCCGCTGGGGACGGACTCGACGCCGCGCAGAGCCAATTGCTCACGTAGGTGAGCGCGACCCTCGGTTACCGTTTCGACTATCGAATCGGTGTGCGCCGGATCGGTCAACGCTGCGCAGGCCGCGGCCTCGGCAACTGCGCTGAGACCGAAGGGGGGCGCCGCGCTACGAAGGTCCGCTGCAATCGCCGAGTTGGTGATGGCATAGCCGGCACGCAGGCCGGCCAATCCGTAAGCCTTGGAGAAGGTTCGGAAGACGACGGTGTTGGGAAAGGCTCGAAGCAGGTCAACGCCGTCGACATCGCTGGTCGCGAACTCACGGTAAGCCTCGTCCAGAAGGATGAGGACGTCACCTGGGATCGAGCGGGCGAACGAGACGAACTCCGCGGTCGAGAACTCGCTTCCGGTCGGATTGTTGGGGTTGCAGACGAGTACTGCGCGGGTCTGCGGAGTCACGGCTGCCGCCATCGCACTCAGATCGTGCCGATGTTCGGAATCGAGTGCGACAGGTACACCGCTCGCTCCGGCGATTCCGATCAGAATCGGGTACGCCTCGTAGCTGCGCCACGGGTAGACGACTTCGGTGCCCGGACCCGTGTACGCAGTCAATACCTGCTGGAGCAGTGCCAACGACCCGGCGCCGACCAACACCTGGTCGTCGCCGACGCCCAGGCGATCGCTCAACCGGGCGATCAGCGTGTCGCCGAACAACGACGGGTACAAGTGTGATTGTGACGCCGCGAGATTGACGGCGTCGAGAATTGCGGCCGAGGGTGCAACCGTCGACTCGTTGCTCGACGCCCGCCACCGAACCTGCTCGAGGCCGGCTGCTTTGGAGTATCGAGGAAGTGCTTCGATTTCGGGTCGAGGACGAGGCCTCAGCGCTCCGGGCGCGGTCATGCCAGGGCACCGATCGCGTTCTCCGCGGCGGCAACGAGTGCGCCGGATGCGGCCAAGTCCACTGCCGCCTCGATCTCGGGCGACAGGAAGCGATCGGTACCTGGACCCTGCACCTTCTCGCGTAGCGTCCGGAGAACCGCTCCGGTGGCGGGGGAGGGCTCGAGTGGGGACCGGAGATCGATTCCTCGTGCTGCAGTCAGTATCTCGATGGCGAGAACCCTGGTGAGACCGTCGATGGACCGGCGGAGCTTGCGTGCACCCGACCATCCCATGGAGACGTGATCTTCCTGCATGGCCGAGGAAGGAATCGAATCGACGCTGGCGGGGCTCGCGAGTCGCTTGAGTTCGGACACGACGGCAGCTTGCGTGTACTGCGCGATCATCAGTCCGCTGTCGACTCCGGGGTCGTCGGCGAGGAAGGGAGTCAGGCCGTGATTGCGCGCAACGTCGAGGAAGCGGTCGGTGCGGCGTTCGCTGATGCCCGCGACGTCCGCGGTCACGATGGCGAGGAAGTCCAAGACGTAGGCCACGGGAGCGCCGTGGAAGTTGCCGTTCGACCGAACCCGCCCGTCGAGGGTGACAACGGGATTGTCGACAGCACTGGCCAATTCGCGTCCGGCGACGAGGCGGGCATGATCGACGGTGTCACGTGCGCCGCCGGCGACCTGCGGAGCGCACCGCAGTGAGTACGCGTCCTGAACCCTGGTGCAGTCAGGGCCAGCATGGCTGGCGACGATCGGGGAGGCGGCCAGCAACCGCACCATATTCGAGGCCGCTGCACCCTGTCCGGGGTGGGGGCGAAGCGCCTGAAGATCTGCGGCGAATACCTGATCGGTGCCGAGCAGACCCTCCACGCTCATCGCGGCAGCGATGTCGGCCAGCTTGAGTAGATGATCGAGATCGGTGATCGCGAGGGCCAATTGGCCGAGCATCCCGTCGGTACCGTTGATCAGTGCGAGGCCTTCCTTCTCGGCTAGAACCACCGGTTCGAGGCCATGGTCGGCCAATGCCGTTGCCGCATCGGTGAGTTCACCGTCGGCGGTGCGAACGGAACCTTCACCGATGATTGCCATCGCCACGTGCGCCAGTGGTGCCAGATCTCCCGAGCATCCGAGGCTGCCGTATTCGTGCACCACCGGAGTGATGCCTGCGGTAAGTAGGTCGGCGTACGCCTGCGCGACCACGGGGCGCACTCCGGTCCGTCCGGTGGCGAGCGTCGACAGGCGTAGCAGCATCAAGGCCCGGATCACTTCGCGTTCGACCTCCGGCCCCGAACCTGCCGCATGCGAGCGGATCAGGCTGCGCTGCAACTGCGTCCGTAGATGCTCCGGGATGTGCCGGGTGGCAAGCGCGCCGAATCCCGTGGAAACTCCGTACACCGGCGTGGGGTCTGCGGCCAGGGCTTCGATGCGTGCACGACTTTCGGCGATCGCGGCGAGGGACTCGGCGGTCAACGCGACGCCGTAACCGTTTCGTGCGACGTCGACGACGTCGGCGATGGTGACAGCGCCGATTCCGACCTGGATGGTTCGGGTGGCTGTTCGGGCAGCAGGGGTGGCGTTCATGGGACTCCAATGATGCGGCAGTGATTCAATAAGTCTTGTATACGAGACTCTAGTCTTGAATATGAGACGAAAACAAGGCCCGAGAAGTACACAGCGGAGAAATTTGTTACATGTCGGCGGTCGGGGTCTCCACCATTCGATCCCCGAGGTCAGCGGAGAACTCGGCGCTGACCGTGCGTACTCGGTCGGCGATCAGTGCACTCTCCTCGGCGGATTTGGAACCGGAGAGGAAGGTGACGCCGAGAGCTGCGACCGGACGGCCGTCCCGCGTGATCACAGGACTGGCGATGCAATTTATCCCGGACGTCGTCGCATTCTCTTCGACCGCATACCCGCTCTCGCGTGCTGCGGCGAGCAGTTCTCGCAGTTCGGCAAGGGTTGACGGTCCCGTTCCGGTCCGCGTCGGCCAGGTGTATCCCTCGTAGAGCGCGCTGATCTGTTCCGCATCCAGACGGCTCAAAATCGCCCGCCCGACTGCTGTGAGGTGCGCCGGAAGGCGGGTCCCGATTTCGGTCACCAACCGCACGCCCGGCTTGAGCGGTTCACGTTTATCGAGGTAGATGACGTCAGAACCCTGAAGTACCGCCAAGTGGGAGGTCTCGTCCGTCGACTGTGTGAGTGCCAGCATGAATCGTTGGCCCTCGCGGTGCAGTGGGCCGGATCGCATGTACGACGCACCGACTTCGAACGCCGAGACACCCAGAGTCCAGGCGCGTTGATCAGCCCAGTACGAGACGAACCGTCGATCCCGCATGACGTTGAGTAGGTGATGCGTCGTGCTCTTGGGCAGGTCGAGGGCGCTGGAGATGTCCGCGGTCGCCAGCGGCACACCCCGGCGGGCCAGGAGATCTAGCACGTCGAGCACGCGCTCAGCAGATTTCACGCGGCTCGTCGTCATGTGGGGTGTGTCCTTAGAGGTAGGGCGGAAGTGGGAGCGGGGACACCACATTGTCTCGGATACGAGACTGAATCGCCAAGTGCTCGGGGTGGTCAGGGAGTCTGGCTGCCGAGTTCCGCGGACAGCCGGGCGCAGTGCTCCACCAAGACACGACCGTGGCTGGCGCAGACCTCGTCCGTCAGACGGAATGTCGGGCCGACGACGCTGAGCGCTCCGGCTATCTGACCGACTGCGTTGTAGATCGGCGCGGCAACTCCGGTCGAGTGGTCCTCGATGGTGTCGTGCGCAATGGCGTATCCGCTCTCACCGACCTTGCCGCTCAACGCAGCGCCGACGGCGGTGCCGTTCAGGGGAACGCTCTGGCCCACCCACCCCATGTGGCGGATCGCGTGCGTGCCCTCGATCTGATCGAGATACAGCGCAGTGTCTTTCGGTCCCATCGTCGACAGGTAGGTCGACTCCCTCGTGGTTTCGGCGATGGCTTTCATCGCGGGCCGGGCTCTCGGCAACAGTTGATTGTCGCCGAGAGCGCGAGCTCCGATCTGCAGTAGCCGTGGGCCGACGCGATAGACGTTGTCCTCGCCGCGAACGACGAACTCGGTTTGTTCGAGGCTTCTGATCAGGCGAAGCGCGGTACTGGTTGCCAGATCGGTTGCCTTGGCGGCGTCGCCGAGCGTCAACCCGCCATGCTCGACGATCGCACCGAGAAGTTCGAACGTGCGATTCGCGCTGCGGGTCACGTCGCCGGGGGCCATGTCCTACTCCAAGTGCCGAGGGATGTCTGCGCTGAATCTATCGCGACCCCGGCAGTACCTCACCGTGGTGCTCGTCCAGCAAGGGGCTGCGGCGAACTCCTGGACGTCGGCTCTCACCGAAGACGACGGGTTGTCGTACGTAGGAGATCTTTCCTGCTACCGGGTGCTCGAACGATTCGACGACTCCGCGATACTCGGCCTGTGCGGAGGTGAGTGCCTGCTGAACGTCCCAGATCTCCGAGCCGGCGAGGCCCACGTCGCCGAGAATGCCGACCACGTCGGCGACGGTCATTCCGGCAGCCCAGTTTTCGATCTCCTTGCGCAGTGCCGGCTCGTTCTCAGTCCGGGCGGTGTCGTCGGCAAATCGAGGATCTGCGATCAGGTCGATGCGATTCATCGTCTGCGCCAATTTCTCGAAGCCGGATTGGCTCGCAACTGCGAGGACAAAGAGTCCGTCGTCGGCCCGATAGGTGTCGAACGGTGTTGACACTGGATGACGGTTGCCGACGCGTGGGGGAGTGAGCCCGGTGGATTGCAGTTGGCTGTGTGCTGTCGGCAGCATGGCGAGCATGCTGTCGAACATCGCGACGTCCAGATGCTGCCCGAGCCCGGTCGCCCGCGCGCTCAGCAGGGCGGTACTGATTCCCCAGGCAGCGAACAGCCCGGCGACCAGGTCTCCGAACGACTCGCCCAGCCGTGTCGGCCCGGATTCTTCCGAGCCGGTGATGCTCATTATTCCCGAAAGAGCCTGGACTACAAGGTCGTAGGCGGCGGCGCCGGACATGGGGCCGTCCTGGCCGAAACCGGAGATCGACGCGTACACGATCCGCGGATTGCGAGCCCGCGCAGCCTCGTAGTCGATTCCCAGGCGCTTGGTGACGCCAGGGCGAAAGTTTTCCACGACGACGTCGGCGGTCTCGATGAGCGTCAGCAGCGCCTCACGGTCCTCGTCGTTCTTGAGGTTGAGTGCCACCGAACGCTTGCCACGATTGAGCACGTTGAAGTAGATGCTTTCACCGTCGCGGAACGGGCCGAGGTGCCTCGAGTCTTCACCGTGTTCGGATTCGATCTTGACGACGTCCGCACCGGCGTCGGAAAGCAGTGCGGTGCAGTAGGGTCCGGCGAGGACGCGAGAGAGGTCGATGACCCGGATGCCGTCGAGTGGGGGAAGTGCAGACATGTCCGCGCCTTTCAGAAATCGGTGGAACGCGGCGACGGAGCGTTGCCGGCAATGGTGAGCAGTTGGATCTGCGAGGTGCCCTCGAAGATGCGGAGAATGCGGCAATCGCGGTACAGGCGTTCGATTTCCGATTCGCGCATGAATCCCGCGCCGCCGTGGATCTGCACGGTTTGATCGACGATCGAGAAGCAGGCTTCGGTGGCAACGTACTTCGAGATCGATGCGGCGCGACGGATGTCCTGGCCGGCGTCCTTGACGTCGGCGGCCCAGTCTGCGGTGACGCGTGATGCGACCAGTTGTGCATCGCAGCCACCGAGGAGGAGCTGAATTGCCTGGAAGTCGAAGATCGGCGTGCCGAACTGCTTTCGCTCCGTTGCGTACTCACGTCCCAGTTCCCAAGCGCGCAAAGCGATGCCGTTCGCCATTGCCGCTACGTCGATGCGCGCTCGGTTCAGTGCGGTCAAGGCGATGTTGCCGCCGCGACCTTCGGTGCCGATCACCGAGTCGAGCGGCAACACGACGTCGTCGAGGTAGACGGTGTATGTCGGAGCTGAACGAATTCCCATCTTGTCCTGCGGCTCCGAGTAACTGATTCCCGGAGTGCCCTTGGGGACGACGAAGGCGGTGATGCCGCGGAATCCTGCGCTCGGGTCCGTCTTGGCGAAGAGCACGACCAGGTCGGCTTCCTTCGCGTTGGAGATGTACGTCTTGGATCCGGAGAGATGCCAGCCGTCGTCCTCGCGTCGAGCGACGGTACGCATCGACGCGATGTCGGATCCGGCGTCGGGTTCGGTGAGTGCGAAGCCGGCCAGTAGTTCGCCTGAAGCCAACTGGGGCAACCAGCGATGCTTCTGCTCTTCGGAGCCGCCGACGAGAATCGGCTCGAGGCCCAGGTAGTGCGCGGTGTAGATCGACGCCAGAGCGGCGTCGGTGCGTGCAACCTCCTCGATGGCGACCAGTTGGGTTCGTGTCGAGAGACCCAGTCCGCCGAATTCCTCCGGCACGGAAATGCCCATCAGGTCCTGCTGCCCGAGGCGCTTGACCAGCTGCGCCGGGAACTCTTTTGACTCGTCGCGTGCGGCCGCACCGGGGTGAACCTCGGCGTTGGCGAAGGCTCGGACGGTGCTGCGGAACTCTGCGAGATCAATGTTGTCGATGTCGGGCGCGGTCTGGGTGGTCACGGGGGCTCCTTCGAGGCGAGGTGACTAACGAATTTCATCTAATGGAATCAAATTGCCACTAGTTGGCATGGACTGACTATGGCCGAGGGTGGCGAATTTGTCCAGAGGTGTAGCTGTTGTGTCGCGGCTCACGTTCTGCAATGATCAACTTGTCTACTCCTGTATAGACAAGTTGATCGCGGATCGAACCCCCTACAAGTCGGAAGCAGCGTGGCTTTCGGCGGAAGGTGCTGACATGAGCCTCGTTTCAGTCGACATGACACCGGACTCCGAGAATGTGAGGAGGGTGTCCAGTACGTATTTCGAGGGCTTGTCGGCGGATCGATACGCTGCGCTTGCTGAAGACCGCAAGCGTGCGATCGTCGCCGCGCACATGGACCTTTCGCGTCGGCGAGGACATAATTCGTCGATCTCGCGACTCGCGCCGGCCGGGGAGTTAGGGGACGGCCCGGCGATTCAATACGTCGGCGACGACATGCCGCAGCTCGTCGAAGCGGTCCTGGCGACACTCGCCCGCGCTCGCATGGAACCGGAATTCGTGGTGCACCCCGTGCTTGGCACAGTCGTGCAACCGGCGCACAGCACCGGAGGCGCCCAGATTGGTGAGCGCACCGAATCATGGATTCACATAGGACTACCCGCACATTGTTCGGACGAGCAGGCGCAGGTGATCGCGGAGGACGTCGACGGAATCCTCGACCGAATCGCGCATGCCTTCCGCGATTCCTTACCCCTGCGGGATCTTGTCGACGAGGCTCGCGAGCAACTGGACTCGGATGGCCACGCAGAAGAGGCTGACTTCCTCCGGTGGTGCAGCGCCGGAAACTTCAGCGTCGTCGGCGGAGCGCGGACAATCGACGGCGAGGAGACGAAGACTCTCGGCGTGCTCCCCGATCCAACCGGCTCTTCGGATTCGAAAGCGGCGCCCCTCTCGGTCGGGGTGGTGTCTCTCGGGCAAGGGTTCGGTGGCTCCGCCTACGCCACCGAGATCGATGTGTCTGTCGGTGACCGTGCGTACCGGTTCATCGGGTCCTTGACCGCGACCGGCCTTGTCTCGGATGTTCGACGAACCCCGCTCGTGCGTGGACGTGTCGCAGACATCTTCGATGCCTCCGGATCCACCGTCGATTCGTTTGTCGGACAATCGATGCTGGCAGTAATCCAGTCGATCCCGATCACAGTGCTGTTTGCAGCCGAGCCGGCCCGAATCGCGGACGCGCTGGACGAACTCACTTCGGTGGACGGCCGCACGTCGATCCATCTTTTCTTGCAACCGGTGGGATGTTCTCCTGCGGCTGGGCCGGACCAAGAGTTGTCGGCGTTGCTCTTCGTTCCGCGCGAGAAGTTCAGTACGACGATCAGAACAACGGCCGAGTCGGTACTCGCCGACGCACTCGGTGCCCGCAATATCGAGTTCTCCAGTCGAGTCTCGGAATCCCCCTTGGCCGTCGTACATTTCACGGCCGCAGTCGGCGGCGGCGCGAACTTCGCGTCGGCGCGACAAGCACGGGAGATTCGGGACCTCGTCGTTGACGCGTGCCTGACATGGGACGAGCGATTCGTTCTGGATGCTTCGCACTACGACGAGCGGCGCAGGCGTGCTCGGTTCGCCGAGCGAGTTCCGGTGGCATACAAGCAGGATTTCGACGCTGTCCGAGCCGCCGAGGACATGGCGGTGTTCGAGGGCCTCGCGCCCGGAGAAGTAAGTCCACGGTTGGCCCGATCTGTCGACGGACCAGGTACTCACCGTCTCGGGCTGTACGTATCGGGTGATCCGCTCTCGTTGGGCGAGGTGCTGCCCGTATTGCAGAGCCTGGGCGTCGACGTGGTCGACGAGCGTCCGTACGAGCTCGTCCCGGTGGGGTCGGAACAGGCCTGGATCTACGAGTTCACGCTCGACTATCCGAATGCTCCTGTTGACGGCTTCGACGACTTTGCCGCGCGCTTCGCTGCGACATTTGCCGCGGTTCGACGCGGCGAGGCCGAGCCGGACTCGTTCAACGAATTGGTCGCGATCGCGGGACTCTGTTGGAAACAGGTAGTGGTGCTGCGGGCATACGCGGAGTTCTTGCAGCAAGCAGGATTCCCGTACAGCAACAGTCGTGTCGCCGAGGTACTTGCCGATCATCCCGAGATCGCCGGCGGTCTGTGTGAATTGTTCGAGAGTCGTTTCGATCCTGACGCCGTCGACGGTGATCGGGGCGCACGCGCAGCAGCGGAGGTGGAAACGGCTGTGGCACAAGTGCAAGGACTCGACGCCGATCGGATCCTGCGCGCATTGTCCGAACTGGTCCGTAACACGTTGCGTACCAACTATTTCGTCTATCCCACTGAATCGCTCGGCGCACTATCGCTGAAGTTCGATTCGGAGCAGCTGTCCGTATTGCCTTTCCCTCGTCCGAAGTTCGAGATATTTGTGTACTCACCCGATGTCGCAGGTGTGCACCTTCGCTTCGGTACGGTCGCTCGCGGCGGCTTGCGCTGGTCGGATCGGAAAGAGGACTTCCGCACCGAGGTGCTGGGACTGGTGAAGGCGCAGGCAGTCAAGAACGCAGTCATCGTGCCTGTCGGCGCGAAGGGCGGATTTGTCGTCAAACGCCCGCCGGTTCCAGGTCTGGGTGCAGACGCAGACCGGGAAGCTGCATTGGCGGCCGGAATCGATTGCTACCGATCCTTCATTCGCGGGCTACTTGATCTGACCGACAACGTCGACAAGCAGAGCGGCGCCGTTGTCGCAGCGCGACGGGTCGTTCGCCACGACGGAGACGACACATATCTTGTTGTCGCCGCGGACAAGGGCACTGCAAAGTTCTCCGACATCGCGAACGAAGTTGCTGCGGAGTACGGATTCTGGCTCGGCGACGCCTTCGCCTCCGGCGGATCGGTCGGCTACGACCACAAAGCCATGGGTATCACGGCGAAGGGCGCCTGGGAAAGTGTCAAGCGGCACTTCCGGGAGCTCGGCGTCGATACTCAGCACGACGACTTCACCGCGGTGGGGATCGGAGACATGAGCGGTGACGTCTTCGGTAACGGAATGTTGTGCAGCAATCACATTCGCCTGATCGCGGCGTTCGATCATCGGCACGTGTTCGTCGACCCGAACCCGGCAGCGGAGCGCTCGTACGACGAGCGATCACGTCTCTTCTCGTTCCCACGATCGTCGTGGGCCGACTACGACCCGACCCTGATCAGTGCCGGCGGCGGAGTGTGGGAGCGCTCGGCGAAGCGCGTTCCGATCAGTGACGAGATGCGACAGGCGCTGGGCCTCGAGGACGACGTCACCGAATTGACTCCACCGCAACTAGTTCGGGCGATTCTGCGGTCCCCGGCAGATCTGTTGTGGAACGGCGGCATCGGAACGTACGTCAAGGCGTCCGCCGAGTCCGATCTCGAAGTCGGCGACAAGAGCAACGATGCCGTTCGGGTGAACGGCAACGAAGTGCGTGCGCGAGTGGTCGGTGAAGGAGGCAACCTCGGCCTCACCCAGGCCGGACGGATCGAGTACGCACGCGGCGGCGGGCGGGTCAACACCGACGCCCTCGACAATTCGGCCGGAGTCGATTGCTCCGATCACGAGGTGAACATCAAGATCCTTCTCGACTCCCTGATCAGTTCAGGCGTCGTCGCGGACTCACATCGCGTTGCGCTACTCGAATCGCTGACCGATCAGGTCGCCGAACTCGTTCTTGCAGACAACCGTTCACAGAACCAACTGATGGGCACCACGCGCGCGGATGCGGGGGCGATGATCGGTGTGCACGGCAGAGTGATTTCGAGCCTCGAGGCTCGCGGAATCGTCGACCGCGTCATCGAAGGGTTTCCGACCAAGAAACAGTTCGCTGCGGCCGAGAAGACGGGAACGGGACTGACGTCGCCGGAACTCGCCACATTGATGGCCCACGTCAAACTCGATCTGAAATCCACGCTGTTGGCGGGAAGCTCGATCGACAACCAGATCTACCGCAAGGCGCTGGTGAACTACTTTCCGGAGGGCGTTCGAGATGCAGGGGGCGATGCCCTCGACCGGCACCCACTGCGGCGCGAGATCGTTGCGACGGTCCTGACGAACAACGTCATCGATCGGGGAGGCATCACCTATGTGTATCGGCTCGGTGAAGAGGTCGGCGCTGATCCGGAGGACGCAGTAAGGGCCTTCACCGTGGTCTCCGAGGTGTTCGGCCTGTGGGAGTTGTGGCGCGACATCAGAGAAGCCTCGATCTCGACAGCCGTATCCGACGAGTTGATCCTGCTCACCAGGCGACTGCTCGACCGGGCGTCACGGTGGATGCTGACGCGTCGGCCCCAACCGCTGGCCGTCGGGGCGGAGATCAGCCGATTCGGTGATCGCATCGCCGAGGCATCGGCAGAACTCGATGGCTGGCTGGTAGGTGCAGATCAGCGGAACCTGGCTGCGCGAACTGTCCTCATCACGGACAAGGGCGCGCCGGAGAACCTGGTCAGGCGAGTGGAGATCCTGCTCGACCAGTTCGGGCTGCTGGACGTGGTGGAGATCGCGGACCTCGCCGATCGCACAATCGCGGAGACCGGCGAGCTTTACTTCCGGCTCGGTGAGCATGTTGGGCTCGTCCCGATGCTCAATCGAGTGTCAGCATTGAGCAAGGACGGAAAGTGGAACGCGCTGGCCAGGTTGTCGTTGCGTGACGAGTTGTACTCGACGGTGCGGGCATTGACCCTCGACGTCTTGGCCGACGCGCAAGCGGGTGACTCGACAGCGGAAAAACTCTCCCGGTGGGAAGAGAGGAATGCGTCGAGAATCGAGAGGTCCACTCTCGCGCTCGCCGAGATCGAGGCATCCGGGCAACACGATCTTGCTGCGCTTTCGGTTGCGACGAGCCAATTGCGGCGCATGGTGGGTTAGGTCCGGCGCGGACGCCCGCGGATGGATCGGAAAGGTGCACGAGGCGGATAGACTTCGGAGGCCGAACGGGAGAACCGACTCGGTGGTTTTCGACGAACGGGTGGTGGCGATGGCGATTGCCGAGGTGGACGCAGAACTCGCCGTGCTGTTCAACGAGGCAGGCGGCGAGTCCGCCCCTGCCTACGAACGGGTCAAGAACCTCGTGGTCTCGCAGATCAACTCGGGTCGGTGGACCGAAGGCGATCAGCTGCCTTCGGAAAACCAACTGGTGAGTGCGCTGGGATTGTCACGTATGACGATCAATCGAGCGCTTCGTGAACTCACCAACGACGGTCTGATCGTGCGGATGATGGGGGTCGGTACCTTTGTCGCCGCCACGAAGACCGCGTCCCCGCTGTTCGAAGTCAAGAACATCGCCGACGAGATTCAGCGCCGCGGCCACCGTCATCGAACCGAGGTCGTCTTCGTTCGTGAGGAAGAAACCGACCACGGGCAGACGTTCCTTCGTGAATCGGTGGGCAAACGGGTGTTCCATTCGCTGATGGTGCACTTCGAGGACGAAACTCCGATTCAGGTGGAAGATCGGTTCGTGAATCCGAACGAGGCGCCCGACTATCTGCGCCAGGACTTCACTGCGATCACCCCCAACAACTACTTGAGTGACGTTGCGCCTCTGGTTCGCGGTGAGCATGTCGTGGAAGCGGTGTTGGGGAGCCCGGACGAATGCGAGCTGCTCCGCATCGATCGAGGGGAACCATGCCTGCTGATTCGCCGCCGCACCTGGTCGGCCAACGGGTTGGTCAGTGCGGCGCGCTTGATCCATCCGGGTTCACGCAATCGCTTGGAAGGAACCTTCGAGCGCTGATCGTTTCGAATGGCGAATCCTGAACACAGACTCGTCCGATCGCACCATTTTCGGGTGCAACTTCGGTGCAATCGACCAGGACGTGACTGCGAGCACACTGAGATCATGGGTGGACGGCTATTGCTTCCGCAACCTCACTTCCCGACGAGTGAGACCTGAGCGGATCGAAGCAACGCCATCTACGCCACTGGCTTCCATGATCGAAGGAGTTCGACCTGTGACCGACTTGCCCAAGGACCTACTTGTCGCCCCGAAGTGGCAGGAACGCCTCGACGAACTGGCAGCCAAGCATTCGGTACCGGGCGCGCAGGTCGGTGTGATCGCGCTGGGTGAAGACGGCACTGCGGATATCCGCGTGATCACCACCGGAGTGACGAGCCTGAACACGCGCGTTGACGTCGACGCCGACACCCTGTTCCAGTACGGATCCGCGAGCAAGATCTGGACGACGACGCTGATCATGCAGCTCGTCGACGAGGGCAAGCTGACGCTGGACACCCTGGTGGTGGAGGTGCTTCCGGAGTTCACGATCGCAGACCCTTCCAACACGAAGGAAATCACGATCCGCCAGTTGCTCACGCACACAAGCGGTATCGACGGAGACTTGTTCAACGACACCGGTGACGGCGACGACTGCGTCGAGAAGTACGTCGACGAACTCGCGACCGCGATCAGCGTCACCGAGCCCGGCGGGCACCTGAGTTACAGCAACGCGGGTTTTGCTGTTGCCGGCCGCATCGTCGAGGTTCTTCGTGAGATGACGTGGGACGAGGCGTTGGTCGAATATCTCTGGAAGCCACTCGGATTGACGCACATCATCACCAGGGCCAAGGACGCGCCGCTGTTCCGCACGGCTGTCGGCCACGTCGCCAACCCGGATCGGACGTCGCCGGACAAGGTGGTTCCGACCAAGCAGTGGCTGCTTCCGCGCGGTATCGGTCCGGCCGGGATCATCACCGGATCCGTCAGCTCGCTCCTGACCTTCGGTGCTGCACATATGCGTGACGGCCTCGCATTGACGGGTGAACGCATTCTGTCCGAAGAGTCCGCGCGCCTGATGCGCACTCCGCAATTCGACCTGACCGCGGTCTCGAGCGTCGATCAGGCCTGGGGTCTCGGATGGATCCTGTCCGACTGGGGCGGTGTGACGTCCGCGCAGCACGGCGGTGCGACGATCGGTCAGATCACTCGTTTTCACACCTTCCCCGAGCTCGGTCTCGCCATGGCCGTAGTCACCAACTCGCGTGGCGGCGGTGCCCTGGCCCACGACATCGAGAAGGAGATCGCGCAGGAGCTCGACCTCGTTTTGCCGGAGCCGAAGTCCGAGCCGAATGCAGAAGACATCGACCTGTCGAACATTCTCGGAACCTATGAATCGACAACCGTTCGCATCGAACTCACGCGTGGCGACGACGGCGGATTCCAGGTGCAGAACTTCGCCAAGATCGAGATCGACGGCGAGCCGCCGGCCCCGCCCACCAAGGTCGTGCCTCTGTCGGCTTCCCGGTTCTCGATCAGTAACGAGAGCGCTTCGGGTGAGATGGCTCATCTCACGATCGATGGCGAGGAATATCTGTACATGACCAGGCTTTTCAAGAAGATTTCCGACTAGTCGCGGCGAGATGATTCTCTCCGCTGGATGAAATCTCGGGCAGGTCGAGGGCGATGAGGGCCCTCGACCTGCCCGCACTACTTTCCCGAGGAAAACTCATGATGAAACCTCTCGCTCCTTTCCCGGACGTGAATCACCCAGCGGCACTGGATGCTTACGGCCTTGCGCCGGTCATCGACGGTCACAACGATCTGGCATGGACGGCTCGCGAGACTGCCGCCTACTCGGTGGAGAATCTCGAGAAGGATTCCATCTTCCAAACCGACATCGACAAACTCGGTCGCGGTGGCGTCGGTGCACAGTTCTGGTCGGTTTACACCCCGTGTGACCGGACGGAGGCCGAGGCTGTCCAGTACACACTCGAACAGATCGACTATGTGTACCGGATGATCGGGCGGTACCCGGATACTTTCGAATTCGCGCGTACAGGTGACGACGTGCGTCGCATCTGGAGCGAGGGCAAGGTTGCGTCATTGTTAGGCGCAGAGGGCGGTCACAGCATCGGCAGTTCGCTCGGCGTCCTGAGAATGATGGCGCGCCTTGGTCTTCGGTACATGACTCTGACGCACAACGACAACACCGGGTGGGCGGACTCCGCGACGGATACGCGAGTACACGGCGGGCTGACGGACTTCGGCCGCGAGATCGTGCGCGAAATGAACCGGCTCGGCGTGCTCGTCGACCTGTCGCACGTCTCGGTGGAAACGATGAGAGATGCCATCGAGACGTCGTCGGCACCGGTGATCTTCAGCCATTCGTCCTGCTCTCAGCTATGCGGTCACCCCCGCAACGTTCCCGACGACGTCATGCGGCTGCTCGCGGCAAACGGCGGGGTCATCATGATCGCCTTTGTGCCCATGTTCCTTTCTTCCGAGTACAACGAGTGGTTCAAAGGCGGGCGGGTCGGCCCACGGCCGGCGATGACGGTGGACCATCTGGCCGAACATGTCGAGCATGCCCGAGACGTCGCGGGCATCGACCACATCGGTTTGGGTAGTGACTACGATGGATTCGACGACTTTCCGGACGGTATGCAGGACGTATCCGGTTTCGCGGTGTTGATAGACCGTCTGGCGGAACGCGGTTGGTCTGCGGAAGACTTGGCAAAGCTGATGGGCAACAACGTGTTGCGTGTGCTCGACGAGACAAGTGTGGCCTCGATGTCGAGCCTTTCCTAGCCGTATCGACGCCCGAAAAGATGGGGATGAGAATGAAGAAGATTCGTACCGTTGCACTGAAGGTTCTTGCTTCGGTGTCCGTAGTTCTGGTTGTGCTGGTATCGATAGCGCTCGTATTCAATGTCGGCTCCGCCAAGGCGAGTGTTCCGACCGGGGAAACCGGCAACCAGTTCGTGTCCGTAGACGGAAAGAACATGAGCTACTCGATCCGCGGCAACGGCGATCAGACCATAGTGCTGCTACCGGGGTTCGGAACGTCTGCACCGATTCTCGACTTCAAATCGCTCATCAACGAGCTTGCCCCTGATTACCGCGTGGTCACGATCGAGCCCTTCGGCTACGGATACAGCGACGCCACCGACAAGGACCGCACGGCTGAGAACATCGTCGAAGAGATACACGAGGCTGTGCAGGCCTTGGGAATTGACGAATACATCCTCATGGGTCACTCGATCACCGGTGTTTATGCCTTGGACTACACAGCGAAGTACGGCGACGAGGTCACCGCTTTCGTGGGCATCGACAGCAGCGTCCCGGGGCAGCCGAACATGGACACCAAGTTCCCGATCGAAGCCTTCCGCGTTGCAAAGAAATTGGGCTTCTCCGACGTCCTGGCGAAACTCGGTGGCAGCGAGGAAACCGATGCATACCTCGATGAAGCCGAGAAGGCAGAGATGAGCAGACTGGTCGCGAAGAACAACTTCAGCGACACGTACCTCAACGAAATGGATCACCTCTCGAGCAACTTCGCCGCGGCGATCGGCAAGACGTTCCCGGCCGATCTTCCGATTCTGTTGTTCGCGGTACAGAATTCCAAGGTCCAGGGCTGGACAGAGCTGCACGAAGGGCAGGCAGCATCGGTCGATCATGGTGAATTGGTCTTGCTGGACGGAGACCACTACCTGCACCACACCAAGTCGAAGGAGATCGCCGAGAACGTCAACAGATTCATGGGAGAACTGAACTAGCTTCGGTAGACGTTAAGTTGGACGCGGGGTCATCGGATTGCGATGGCTCCGCTTCTTCCATTTTTTGACGAAAGTTCGGAGGCATTGTGGCGCAGACCTTGTCACGCGAGGAACTGGCGAGTGAGCTGGACAAGGCGTATTCGAAACTCGACGCGTTACTCGAGAGCGCCGCCGAGGCCGATGTTTTCGACGCCATTGCCGTCGATGCGTGGACGGTGCACGACGTACTCTCTTTGCGTGTCTGGTGGGCAGAGGCCGTCGTAGAGTGGATAGGTGCCGGATTGCGAGACGAGACACCGCAGACGCCGGCTGCGGGTTACAAGTGGACGCAAACACCCGCGCTGAACCAGTCGGTGGTCGAGGCGAGTGCAGGTACCTCGGTTCGAGAGCTTCGGGATCGTTTGCGCGCGGCCGTCGCAGCGCTGCGTCGGTATGTGAAAACTCTCGACGACGATCAACTGCTGTCGGTCGGGGTTTTCTCGTGGACCCGGACGTGGCCGGTGTCGAGGTGGATCGCCGTCAATACGATCACCCAATACGCGTCGTTGTCGAAAATGATTCGGCGAGTGCTGAAGTCGAACAATCAGCCCTGAAGTCGATGCATCCGCCATACGTCCGGTCCGTCGGGGAGCGAGGTCTGTCCGACGATCGTGAAACCGAACCGTTGGTACAGCGGGAGATTCCGTTCGGTTGACGTATCGAGCCAGCAAGTCTGTTCGGTTCGATCCAGTTCCGCCAAAGCATGTTTCAGTAGTCCAGAGCCCAATCCACTGCCCTGTGAACGCGGTGTCGTACCGATCGTTGCCAACGACCATGCGTGCTCGAGGGCGGGAAGCGCAGACAGTTGTTCGTCAGCCTGGAGAATGCGCTCGAACCGATCTCCGTGCAGTTCCACGATCTTCTCGACAGTCGCTTCATCAGGCTCCGGGGCGTCGGGCGGCAGGACTGCGATGACGCCGTTGCCGGAATCGTCGATGTATGAACGTCCGAACGGTAGTGCCAGGTGTTCGAGGTAGATCCGTTGTAGAGCGGCGACCCGTTCCACGTGAGAGTCTTCGGCGACGCACCAGTTCGTCCAGGGATAGTCGGCAAAAGCCTCGCCGAGAACCTCGGCGGCACGGTCGAGGTCGTTGATGGACAGCGGTCGAACAGAATTCTGCATAGTGCCACTTCAGCACAGTGGTGTCTTCTGTCGCCACTCGATTTCGGCGGTGTAGCAGGTGCGCGGGCCGTGGTCACGTACTTGTGAGTTCATTCAAGAAAGTTGGACGCGGCTGTCGATCCTGCGTTCACTGGTAGTGATCGGGTAATCGCCGAGCTGTCAATTTCGGGCACATGAGATCCGGGTACGGCGATTCCCCGCGAAGGGAATGAATATGAACAGGCTCGAAGGCAAAAATGTAGTGATCACCGGCGCCGCCAGCGGAATCGGGCGTGCAGCAGCACAACTCATGGCGGCAGAAGGCGCCAAGGTGCTGGTTGCCGACCTCGATCCAGCTCGAGCGGAGGAAGCAGCGGCGGCGATACGCGAGACCGGTGGCACTGCGCTGGGTTTCGGCGTCGATGTCATGAACGAGGAGTCCCTGGCAGCGATGATCGAAAGGGCGGTCGCCGAATTCGGTGGCATCAACGTCTTGTGCAATCACGTGGGCGGTAGTAATCCGCGCAAGGATCTCGACCTGCTACGGATGGACCTGGACGAGTGGGATCGCGTGATGTCGCTCAACGTCCGAAGCACTGTGGTCGCTTCACGCCTTGCGATTCCGCACATGAACAGTGCCGGCGGAGGATCGATCGTCAACACGGCCTCGGTCGGTGGATTGATCGGAGACTCCCTGCAGTCGGCCTACGGGTCTGCCAAGGCGGCGGTCATCCGGTTGACTCAATACATCGCAGTTCAGTACGGAGCAAACGGTGTTCGGTGCAACGCCGTAGCGCCGGGTGCGATCATGACACCCGCACTCGTGGACAACATCCCTGCTGACGTCATCGAAGGCATGAAGCAGGCCAACGCCCTGCCTTACCTCGGCGAACCCGAAGACATCGCACACGCCATGGTCTACCTGGCGTCGGACGAATCTCGCTACATGACGGGGCAGACCTTGGTGGTCGACGGCGGACTCACCAGCAAGAGTCCACTCGCGACCGGCCGGTCGTCGATGTTGAGCTGAGTCAGCTCCGCCAACCGCTGGGGCCGGCTCCCAGAACCTCGATGGATCCCTGACTGGCGTGTGAATGCTTGGTGCGGTGCGTCATTCGCCACGTTCCGTCGATTCGCGACCACGAATCGTGGTAGTCGCCGAGCGTGAAGAAGTTCAGGTGAGCTTTGCTCCCGGTGCCCACGTGCATGTCACTGACGTAGGAGCGGCTGGTGGCAATATCACCGACCACCTCGACCAGCACGTTGCCGATCAGATGTTGGGTGGGACCGCACTCGTCGAGGAACGAGCGGATGGAAGCCACTACCTCGGCGGGTCCGCACAGAGTTCCGGTTCCCAGTTCTGCCGTAGCGTCCGGAGTCATGATCCGGTGGAGTTCATCCCAGTCCCGCGCATCCATGGCTCGGGCGAACTCGAAAATGGAGCGGGTGATCTCGCGTTCGTCGAGAAGAGTGGTGATGTCGACGCTCATGCTGTGCGCCTTTCTCGGGCGTCGGGGGTTAATAAAGGCGCACAGCAGAAGTCAGCGGTTCAGCAGCTTGCGCATCGCTTCGGCAGCGCCCTTGACCATCTTGTCTCGGGGGAAGCCGCTGCGCTTCTTGGCGCCTTCGTAGTTTCCTGCAGCAACCCAGATCGGGCCGTCGGCAAGGTGTTCGAGACCTTCGCGTGCAACATCCTCGGGCTCTGCGACGTTCATGCCCGGGATGTCGAAGTTCAATCCCGCGCGAATCATGGCCGGCGTGCGAGTGACACCGAGAATGAACTCGACGACGTGAACGCCGTACGGCTGAAGTTCGAGCCACAGGCTCTCGGCGAAGATGCGACCGAAAGCTTTCGAGGCCGCGTAGATGCTCTGGTGCTCGGAGCCCATGAATCCGGCCAGCGAGCCGAGCAGCATGATGCCGCCTCGTCCGCGATCCTTCATCAAACCGCCGAAATGGTGCGAGAGTTCGAGCTGCTTGTTGATGTTCAGCTCGATGACTCCGGCGAATCCCGTCAAATCACCGGTGACGAACTCGTGGCCGTAGCTGTTGGCGCCGGCGTTGAAGATGAGCAGGCCGACCTCGACGTCGTGGGTGACAGCCTTGATCTGGTCGAGCGCGTCGGGAACCAATAGATCCAGTGCGAGAGTGCGTACTTCGACGCCGTTGGCGCGTGCCTTGGCCGCGGTCTCCTCGAGTGGGCCCGGCTTGCGGGCGATGAGAACGAGGTTGATGCCGATCTTGCTGAGCTCGTCGGCGAACCCTGCGCCGACACCTTCGGAACCGCCGGCGATGACTGCCCACGGGCCGTAGTACTGGGGATCGATCATTACTACCTTCTTCGAAAGATGTTGGCTCGGCTAGTGAAACGGAGCTGGTACTGGTTCGCTGTCGTCGACGATCGGCTGAGGTACCGGTTCGTCGTTGAGGATCTCGAGCTCGCCCGCTGTTGCAGCATTCACGATGGATGCGATCAAGGCGCCGCACTCCTTGCGAGGAGCACCTGGTCGTCCCTCTCGCTGCCCGAATTCACGGTCGTCGGCGATTTCGAGGCACTGGGCTCGGGCCTGGTCACTCCACTGAACGGTGGTGTGTTCCCAACTGTTCTTCTGGACCAGGACCCGCGCCTTGCACTCAGCGCACTGAAGAGGCTGCATCTTCGTCTGCCTTCTTTGCAGCGAGGTTGTCTTCGACTTCCTTCTGCCAGGCGGCGACGGGTCGCGCGGTATCGAGTTCGAATTCGAAGCGCTCGATCATCTCGGGAGCGATGTCAGCGACGTCGACGTAGAACTGTTCGTACCAGCGACGGAGCTGGTAGACCGGGCCGTCTTCTTCGCACAGGAGCGGGTTCTCGATGCGAGTCTTGTTCTTCCAGATCTCGACGTCCTGCTCGAAGCCCTTGGCGATGAACGTGCCGAAGTTCGCGGCCATCGCGTCGGCGGCTTCGCCCTGGAAGCGATCCGACTTCTTGACGATGATGCCGTACTGGAGCACGAACTTGTCCGCGCTGACCGGGTAGTGGCAGTTGATGAGGACGGACTCGACGTTGTAGTCCTCGTACTCGTAGGTCAGGTCGTCGACCATGAAGGAAGGACCGAAGTACGTCGCAACCGAGTTGCTGCCGACCATCTTCGGGGTGCCTGCTGCGTGGGGACGCATGTCCGAGCGAGCGACGCCGCGCATGTACTGCGTTGCGGCGTGGCCTTCGAAGACGTTCTTGAAGTACGTCGGGAACGAGTAGTGGACGTAGAAGAAGTGCGCCATGTCGACGATGTTGTCGACGATTTCACGGCAGTTCGTGTCGACGGTCGTGGTGTACCAGACCCAGTCGCTCCACTCGTCGCTGAGCGCGCCTTCGATGCGGGGGATGGCTACGTCGTCGGTCGGCGGGTTGCCCTCGGGGTCGTGCCAGACAAAGAGCATGCCGTCCTGGTCGAGGGTCTGCCATGCGCGCGTCTTGGCCAGCGGGGGAACGCGGCGTGCGTACGGAATCTTCTGGCACTTGCCGTTGCCGCCCCAGCGCCAATCGTGGAACGGACAGGCAATGGCGTCGCCCTTGATGGTGCCCTGGCTCAGGTCGCCACCCATGTGACGGCAGTACGCGTCGAGGATCTTGACGTTGCCTTCGCTGTCGGCGAAGACGACGAGCTTGGTGCCGAAGGCCTCGATGGAATGCGGCTGTCCGTCCTTGAAGGACTCCGTGAGCCCAATGCAGTGCCATCCACGTGCAAAGCGAGTAGGCGCGGTTCCAGCTTGGATCTCGCGAACTTCGTCGTTGTCGGACTGATTGATCGTCACGATGAGTCCCGTCCTTTCCAGGGTCAGTGTCGACGCCCGACGCTAGGGGAGCGTGAATTGCCTCTGGGGCCTCGTCTCACTGGCCGGGACCTGCGGAGAGCGCGAGGATCCGGCGGCTCATCCCGGCCTTCGGGACTTCCGATCACCGGACCGCGTGACCGACATATCGTGGCGAGGCAGCCGTTATGTCTATCTGCCGATCCGCTCCCTCACGGTTCGGTGCGAGGAGTGTCTCCTATGGTCAACAAGGTTCTGAGCTCAGTCCGTGATCTGCTTCCGAAGATCGCGGCCCGTGCTCAGAAGGTCGACGATTCGCGCAAGATCTCCGAACGGACCATCCGGGAACTGTCCGAAGCCGGTGTCTTCTCCATGCTTGCGCCGAAGAGATACGGAGGCGCCGAGAGCGACCCGGTCCACTTCTACGAAGTCATCAGGGCCATCTCCGCTGCCTGTGGCTCGACCGGTTGGGTCGCCTCGGTGGTGGGAGTGCACCCGTGGCATCTGGCGCTTTTCGACGACCGAGCGCAGGACGACGTGTGGGGAGAGGACCAGACGACGCTCATCTCGTCCGCCTACGCGCCGGTCGGTCGACTTACCGCGGTGGACGGTGGCTACGAACTGTCGGGCCAGTGGGGTTTCTCTTCCGGCTGTGATCACGCAAGTTGGGCATTGCTGGGAGCGATGGTGGTCGGCGTGGACGGCCGTCCCGTCGACTTCATGACGGTGCTGGTGCCGCGCACCGATTACGAGATCCGCGACGTCTGGGACGTCGTGGGAATGAGAGGCACCGCGAGCAACGAGATCGTGGTCAAGAACGCGTTCGTTCCCGAGCACCGCTTGAAACGCAATTACGAAACCGCGCAACTGAGTGGGCCTGGCCAAGCGGTCAATCCTGGCCCGCTGTACAAACTTCCGTTCGGGAGCATCTTCACCTCGACGGTCGCTGCTCCGTGTGTGGGCATCGTCGCCGGTTGTTACGAGGGGTACCTGGACGTGATGCGTGAGCGCGTCCGTCTGAGCCTGGGTGGTGGACGGTTCAGCGAGGACCAGTTCGCTCAGGTCGCCGTCGCACGTGCGTCGTCGGAGATCGATGCCGCGATTCTGCAGATGGATCGCAACATCCGGGAGATGTACGAACTTGCTGTCGCCGGCAAGGAGCTTCCGCTCTCGATGAGGCTGCGCGCGCGTCGTGATCAGGTTCGTGCGACGGAACGTTCGGTGGAAGCGATCGACATGCTGTTCAAGACGGCAGGCGGGAACTCCCTCTCTCGCGGAAACCCGATCGAGCGTGCGTGGCGTGACGTTCATGCGGGCAGCGTTCACGTTGCCAACGAACCCGAGCGCGCGTTGGCGCTGTACGGCCGGGCGGCGTTCGGACTGCCGGTGGAGGACAACCTGATCTGACGGGTTGGCGCGCCGCCAAGTGGGGTATTTGCCTCTGGATGAGGGAAGTTCCGGCTCTGACCATCGGCTCGATCGTGGACATGGCGGGTGTCGCGCGGGCGAAAGTGATGCCGGCTGGCCGAAGCGGTGTCTTCGAGGAAGTCGGTGCGGGAGTCTCACCGAGCTGGAACGTCTTCTGTAGCGATGATCGGATTGCCTTCACCGATTCCTTCTCGGTCGTCGGTGATCTCCGATTGCGTATCGACCGATCCGACCTCCGCGATCTCGGCGGGGGTGTGTCGTGGGCGCCGGCCACGTTGCACGAGCAAGACGGTTCGACGGCTGCCGTGTGCACACGTTCCGCGCTTGCCGCGGTCGTGGCGCGGCTTGCTGCCGACGGACTGGAAGCTCGGGTGGGTAACGAGATCGAGTTCACTCTTTTCGGTGATGTGTGCGGCGGTGAGTGGTCGGCCTACGGTCTGGGCGCAGTCCTTGGTCGCGAAGACTTCCTCAAGGACCTCCTGCGCAATGCCGAACGCGCACAACTGCATATCGAGCAAGTCCATGCCGAGTACGGAGCAGATCAATTCGAGATGTCGATCGCTCCGAGTGCTCCTGTTCAGGCCGCTGATCTCGTGGTGTTGGCTCGGATCTTGATCAGCCGTACAGCCAGAGCGCACGGATTGGCGGCCTCGTTCTCGCCGTTTCCCACCCTGGGCGGCGCAGGAAACGGTGCACACCAGCACTTTTCGATGACCGCAGATGGTAGGCCAATCTTCTCCGGTGGCAATCGGGAGCACGGAATGACGGATGCGGGAGCTTTCGCCTTGGGTGGAGTCCTCGCTCATCTGACGGAATTCACGGCCGTCTTTGCGTCCTCACCGCTCTCCGGCCTCAGGCTGCGCCCGGACAGTTGGTCGGGGGCCTATGTCTGTTGGGGGCTCGAGAACCGCGAAGCGGCACTGAGGTTCTGCGCAGAGTCACCGTCGAATCCGCACGGCGCCAACGCCGAAGTGAAAAACGTCGATCCGTCGGCCAACCCGTATCTGGCGACCGCTGCGATACTTGGCCTTTCGCATATCGGTATCGGCAATGCCGCGCCATTACCTGCGGAAATTGTGGTGAACCCGTCGACTCTCACGGATGCGGAACGCGATGAGCGCGGGGTGACCCGAGTCCCCACCGATCTCGGCGAGATAGTGCAGAAGTTCAACTGTTCCTCGGCGGCGAAGGAAATCTTCGGGGAGTCGATCATCGAAGCGATGGTGTCCGTGAAGGGAGCTGAGCGGGAGACGTTCTCCCAGATGGACGAGGCGACAACCGTCGAACGGCTTCGATACACCTGGAGTTGAAGGGTTGACGCCCAAGTTCCTGAGTTCTATGTTTAAGTTATTCCTTAATTAAGGAGTTGCTTACATGGATGAGCGAAGTGGCCGGCTCGATGCAGTGTTCAGCGCACTGGCCGACCCGACGAGGCGTGAAATGCTCTCTCGCCTGACGGATGGTTCGATGACCGTCGGTGAGTTGGCTGAGCCGTTCGAGATGAGTCGACCCGCCATCTCGCAGCATCTGAAGGTGTTGGAGAAGGCAGGTCTCATCGAACGGACCGCCACTGCGCAATGGCGCACCTGCACCCTTCGCGCAGAGGGACTCGACGACGCCAGTGCCTGGGTCAACGAACATCGGCGGGATTGGAACGAACGCTTCGATCTCCTCGACGAGCGTCTACGTGAGCTGAAGCAACGTCGACTGAAGAAGGAGAAGGACAATGAGTGACCAGAATGCAGATACCACCGCAGAATTCACCATCACCCGAATCTTCGACGCACCACGTGAACTCGTGTGGCAAGCGTGGACCGATCCCGACGAGGCAGCACGCTGGTGGCATCCCGAGGGCGTCAGCAGCCCCCGGGAGCACGTCACGATCGATCCCAGAGTTGGCGGAACGTACCGCTACTTGATGATCAACGACGAGAATGGAGCCGAGTACCCCACCGGCGGAACCTATCTCGAGGTCGACGAGCCGAAGAGGCTTGTCTTCACCTGGGGAAATCCGGGTGATCCGGTAGGCGCTGCGCCTCGAATAACGGTCACGCTCGCAGAACGGGGTGACAAAACCGAAATGACATTCCACCTGGTAGGGATTCCGGGATTCAAGGGTGACGGGAATGTGTACGACGGGTGGGAATCCGCGTTCGACGTGTTGGAAGAAGTTCGCGCCGGCGACTAGTCGGGAATTGCACACCGCGACCGGGGCGCCGGTGATTGAATGAGGCTGACACACCATTCTTCACCGACGCAGGAGAGCCTGATGGCACCAGAAGTTGCGGTAGTTCTCGAGGGATACACCTACTTCGAATGCCCGCGCTGGCACGAGAACCGGATCTGGGTGTCGGACTTCTACACCTACCAGGTGATTTCGGCCCGCGAGGACGGGACCGACATACGCGTCGAGGCGGAGGTTCCAGGGCAGCCGTCCGGGCTGGGGTGGCTTCCGGACGGCAGATTGCTGGTGGTCTCCATGCGGGACCAGAAGATTCTGCGGCGAGAATCCGACGGCGAGTTGGTGGTGCACGCAGACTTGTCCGAGTACGTCAGTGCCAACGTCAACGACATGCTGGTCGATGCGCAGGGACGAGCGTACGTGGGCAACTTCGGGTTCGACCTGATGAACCTGGCTCCCGTCGAGACGGCAGATCTCCTCCGCGTCGACCCGGACGGATCGGTACACGTCGTGGCGCGAGATCTCCACTTCCCCAACGGTATGGCTCTGACGTCGACCGGAGATCTGCTCGTGGACGAAACGCTGGGAAATCGAATCAGTGCATTTGCGGTTCAGGCCGACGGCTCCCTGAGTGAACGCCGTGATTGGGCGTCGTTCGGGCCGGTACCTGGTGGCCCCGAGGTGGAGACCACTCTCGCTCAGATCGTCGTTGCGCCCGACGGATGTTGCATCGACGGAGACGATTCGATGTGGGTGGCCGATGCCCTTGGAAGTCGTGTTCTTCATGTGAGCGCCGGCAAGATAATCGATGAAATTGCCTTCGACAGCGGTGTCTTCGCGTGCGGGCTCGGCGGCTCCGACGGACGTACGCTGTTCGTCTGCGCCGCACCGGACTTCAATGAGCATGCTCGTAAGGTCGCCAACGAAGGAAAGCTGTTGTCGATTCGCCTGGAGCCGTTGGGCTGACATGGAATTGGTGACCTCGCTACCTGCCGACACTCCGCTACGGCAGGTAGCTCAGCACGTCGAACGCATCGAGAAACTCGGTTTCGACACGGTACACATCTCCGAGACCGTCCGCGATCCTTTTGCGGTGGCAGCACTCGCCGTCGAACACAGCACCACCCTCACAGTCCGGACGTCGATGGTTGTCGCATTTGCGCGCAGTCCCATGGTGACGGCTTTGGCTGCGTGGGATCTGGCGGACTTCTCCGGCGGACGATTCCAGCTGGGGCTCGCGACGCAGGTGCGAGGGAACATCGTCGGGCGGTACTCGATGCCGTGGACGGATCCTGTTGCGCAACTGCGTGATTACGTCAGTGCTGTACGCGAGATCTTCCGAGTGTTCCAGGAGGGCGGTGAACTCGACTATGCCGGAACGCACTACACCTTCAACCGACTGCAGCCCTACTTCAATCCGGGGCCGCTCGATATTCAGGCTCCGGAGATCTGGACCGGGGGAGTGAACTCCCGCATGTGCTCACTGGCAGGAGCCGTCGCCGACGGTTTTGTTGCTCACCCCACCAGCTCCCATCCGAAGGTGCTCGCGGAGAGGATTATTCCATCATTGACGGCAGGCGGAAGGAAGCCGCGACTGATTGCCGTTCCGAAGACGATCACCGGCAAAGATCGTGCTGCGATACTTGCTCAACGAGAAGCGGTGCGCAGCGAACTTGCCTTTCTCTACTCCACACCGGCATATCGAATCGCGCTCGAGGTTCTCGGCTTGGCGGGGATCGGCGAGAAGTTGACCGCAATGGGGAGAGCTGGGGAGTGGGCTGATCTGGGTGCCGTCCTCACCGAGGATGTTCTCGACAGGCTGGTCACGCAATGCACCTACGCCGAGCTCCCCGAGGTGCTGAGTTCGAAATACGCGAGTCTCTGCGACGGCATTGCACTGGCAGTGCCCGCGGATCCCGCCGACGACCGCGCCTTCGCAGCGATGTGCGAGGAGATTCGAGCCGCCGCAGCGTCTGCCCCGTGACTTCCGGTCGGCGCGAACTACACTCTCGACATGGGGCGAGTCTACGAAGGCATCGATGAAAAGCTCACCACGTGGTTGCAGGCTCAACCGCTGTTCGTTGTTGCTACCGCGCCGTTGTCTCCTGACGGGTTGATCAATTGCTCACCCAAAGGGGGAGTCGGATCGTTTGTGGTGCTGACATCCACCCGGGTGGCGTACCTCGATCTCACTGGCAGCGGTGTGGAAACCATCGCGCACGTGCGCGAGAACTCCCGAATAACCCTGATGTTCATGGCATTTGACGGTCCGCCGAAGATCGTTCGACTGCACGGTCACGGACAAGTTCTGCTTGCAGGGTCGGAAGCGTTCAACGCGATTGTCGGTAGGTTCCCGGAGCATCCGGGGCTGCGGTCGATCGTCGTGGTCGATCTGACGCGCATTTCGGATTCGTGCGGATACGCAGTACCGCTGATGGACTACCAATCCGATCGTGACGTGCTCGACCGCGTAGCGGAGAAGCGGGGTCCGGAGCGGCTCATCGCCTATCGCGCCGAGAAGAACGCGAAGAGTGTGGACGGTTTGCCCGGTATCGATCCGGAGTGATACAAAATCGCGTCGCCGTGCGAAAGAGGTCGTGGGGCAGGCGATTCTGACATTGCCCCTGCCCCACAGCCTCGTTGTGCTGGTTACTTCGCCATGTCCTGGGCTGCTCGGTACGAGAAGACCATTGCAGTCCCCAGTGGAACTCCGGGGCCGGGATAGAAGCGCCCGCTCAAGGAAGCGCTCGTGTTGCCGGCGGCGTACAGACCGTCGATGGCGCTGCCGTCGGCGCGAAGAACGCGACCGTCGACATCGGTGACCAAACCGCCCTTGGTGCCGAGGTCACTGAGGACGATGCGAGCTGCGTAGAACGGGCCGTTCTCGATGGCCGTCAGCGCCGCATTCGCGCCGCCGTTGGGTGGGCAGAAGAATGCGTCGTACGGGTCTCCGCCGCGATGGAACTCTTCGTCGACGCCCAATTTTGCGGCGTCGTTGAACTTTTCGACAGTGCTGCGCAATGCGTCGGCCGGTAGTCCGGTCTTGGCGGCGAGTTCTTCGAGAGTGTCGGCGGCGACCCAGGTTCCGGCTTCGAGGTGCTTGGCGGGCGCCGTGTTCGGGATGCAGATGGCGGGCAGTCCGCCACCCTCGCGCGAGTCGAAGATCATGAACGACGGCACGGCAGAACCATTGTCGTCGTGAGCATCCATGGCCCGGCCGAACTGGTCGTACGGAAGAGACTCATTGAGGTAGCGCTCACCGGCGCTGTCGACGACGAGTCCGCCGCGAACGCCGACCATGAATGCGGCGCTGCCGTCGGGCTGCTCGACGCCGGGGCAGAACCACGCCTGATCGAGCAAAGCGGTTGCGCCACCGACAGCAATTCCTGCGGAGATCGCGTCACCGGTGTTGGCGCCGAAGGGGCCCATGCTCCAGATCGCCTTGCCGGGGGTGCCGGCCTGCTCACGCATCTCGGCGTTGCCTTCGATGCCGCCTGCTGCCATCAGGACACCGCGGTTCGCCTTGATTCGCCGGGTTTCGCCGCCGGATTCGACCTCGGCGCCGACAACACGGCCATCTTCCACGATCAGGGAGGTGAGGATGGATTCGGTGCGAAGTTCTGCCTTACCGGTGCTCTGAACTGCGGCCAGCAGACGGCCGATCAGTGCGCGCCCACCGATCATCGGGCCGGGAGCATGATCCTGACCGGTGCGGTCTTGGTCCAGTTCCGGACGCACCTTGCCGGCGAGGTCACCGATGTCGGCGGGATCGAGATCGAGCGGGTTGATGGAGCGTCCCGTGTCCATCCGGCCTTCGGCCTTGTAGTAGTCGGGGAACGCACGGAACTCGAATTCGATGTTCGGGTTCTGCTCGAGTAGAGCGACGACAGCGGGAGCGGTCTCGACGTAGGCGTCCTGGCGCTCGGACTCGGAGTCACCGAGCAACGCGCGCAGATAGGTGCGGGCATTCTCGGTCGAGTCGGGAAGGCCGGCGCGTTCCTGTACCTGGGTACCTGGGAGCCAGATCGAGGCGCCCGAGTAGGCGGAGGTCCCGCCGAAACGATCGGTTTTCTCGAGGACGATCGTCGTCAATCCCTGAGCAGCCGCGGTATATGCGCCGGTCAGCGCTCCGCCGCCGGAGCCGACTACCAACACGTCGCACTCGCTGGTCCAGTCCTGCATCATTGCGTCCTTACTCCAAGAGGGTGGGGTGTCCACGGAATACCGCACGGCGCTGGAAGGCCATGCCAGGTCCCACTGAGCGGGCAATATGCCGAGATAGGTGGTCCAGGTGAGAGAATTAGCGCGGTCGTTCGCGGCCGGGACACATAATCGATGATGGGGGCGACGTTGCCGAGAATTGCCGAGGTCAGGGACGCTGCTGAGCCCAGTTCGGACGAGCAGCGGGCGCGCCATGTGCGGATGCTGGAAGCGGCCGCCGAATTGGGTACCGAGAAAGAACTCTCACGGGTTCAGATGCACGAAGTTGCCAAGCGGGCAGGCGTGGCCATCGGCACTCTTTACCGCTATTTCCCTTCGAAGACGCACCTCTTCGTCGCTGTGATGGTCGAGCAGATCGATCAGATCGGCGACAGTTTTGCCAAGCATCAGGTGCAGTCGGCCAATCCGCAGGACGCGGTGTACGAGGTCCTGGTGCGCGCGACTCGCGGGTTACTGCGTCGGCCGGCCCTTTCGACTGCGATGCTGCAGTCGTCCAGTACCGCCAACGTCGCGACGGTGCCGGACGTGGGCAAGATCGATCGCGGCTTCCGGCAGATCATCCTCGATGCGGCCGGGATCGAGAACCCGACCGAGGAAGACAACACCGGGTTGCGTCTGCTGATGCAGCTGTGGTTCGGGGTCATCCAATCGTGCCTCAACGGTCGAATTTCCATCCCGGATGCGGAGTACGACATCCGCAAGGGGTGCGACCTGCTTTTGGTGAATCTCTCACGACACTGACGTGACCTCGCCCCTTCTCGGGGTGGGTTCGTCATGTCCTCAAAATTGAAATCAATTCTATTATTCGAGTCAGGCTTGGTTCAAAGATGACGTTCATTCCGGCATTGCCCTGACATCATCAATAGAATACATTACAGAAAAGCTGACGGTGAGTCAGCTCACCGACCGAAAACTCCACGAAGGAGCGCACATCATGGGTCATGCAGTCATCGTCGAGGCCGCTCGGACACCGATCGGCCGTCGTCGCGGCGCCCTGGCGGGACTGCACCCCGCCGAGATTCTGGGAGCAGCACAGCTCGGCGTTCTCGAACGGGCAGGCGTCGCACCGGAAGACATCGGACAGATCATCGGTGGCTGTGTCACGCAGGCGGGTGAGCAGTCCAACAACGTCACGCGGCAGGCGTGGCTGCACGCCGGATTGCCATACAGCACCGCGGCAACCACTATCGACTGCGCCTGTGGATCTGCCCAGCAGGCAGTGCATTTGATTTCCGGCCTGATTTCGTCGGGTCAGATCTCGGCCGGTATCGGTTGCGGCGTCGAGGCTATGAGCCGTGTGTTCCTGGGTCAGGCAAATGCGCCCGGAACGGGAAACCCGTACCCGGACGACTGGACCATCGACATGGGTGACCAGTTCACTTCTGCGCAGCGTATTGCCGAGAAGCGTGGCATCACGCGCGCCGACGTGGACGCCTTCGGTCTCGAGTCGCAGCGCCGCGCAGCCCAGGCCTGGGTGGAAGGCCGTTTCGACCGCGAGATCGTTCCCGTCAAGGCTCCGGTGGTGGACAAGGAAGGCACGCCCACCGGCGAGATCGCCACTGTCACGCGCGATGGTGGGCTGCGTGAGACGACAGCGGAAGCGCTCGCCGGGCTCAAGCCGGTCATCGAGGGCCATATCCACACCGCCGGCAACTCGTCGCAGATCAGCGACGGCGCCGCAGCAGTGTTGCTGATGAGTGAAGAGCGCGCACAGGAACTGGGATTGAAGCCGCGCGCGCGGATCGTCGCGTCCGGCATGGTCGGATCCGATCCCTTCTATCACCTGGACGGACCGATCGAGTCCACCCAGATGGTGCTCGACAAGGCTGGAATGACTCTGAACGACATCGATCTCGTCGAAATCAACGAAGCGTTCGCCTCGGTAGTGCTCTCCTGGGCGCAGGTTCACGACGCAGATCTGTCCAAGGTCAACGTCAACGGCGGTGCGATCGCACTCGGGCATCCCGTCGGTTCGACCGGCGCTCGTCTGATCACGACCGCGCTGCATGAACTCGAGCGCTCGAACAAGTCCACGGCGCTGGTCACGATGTGCGCCGGTGGAGCTCTCTCGACCGCCACCATCATCGAACGCATCTGACCCGCACTCACACTGTCGAATTGACGAGGTAGACATGACCATTGGATTGAGTGAAGAAGATCGTGACCTCCGCGACTCCGTACGGGGCTGGGCGGCGCGTCACGCAACACCCACCGCTATCCGTGAAGCGGTCGAGGCGAAGGTCGAAACCCGCCCCCAACTCTGGAACGGGCTTGCCGAGCAGGGACTTCTCGGACTACACGTCGCCGAGGAATTCGGCGGCGCCGGATACGGATTAGTCGAGCTCGCGATTGTCGTCGAGGAACTCGGGCGCTCCATGGTTCCCGGCACGTTCCTGCCGACAGTCGTGGTCAGCGCCGTTCTCAGCGACGCCGGAGTCACCGCGCCGCTGGCCGGACTGGTCGACGGCAGCACACTCGGAGCCGTTGCACTGCAGCCGGGTTCGCTGAAGATCACCCGTGACGGCGACACCGCCACCCTCAGCGGAACGTCCAGCCAGATTCTCGGTGGCCATGTCGGCGACGTGTTCCTCCTCGCGACGGACAGCGGATTCGTTCTGCTCGGACGTGACCGCCTCGAGGTCACGGACTTGGCCAGCTACGACGTCGTGCGTCGTAACTCCGAAGTCACCGTCGACGGTTTGGTCCTCACCGATTCAGAGATCCTCACCATCGATACCCAGCGTGTACTCGACATTGCCGCAACACTGTTCGCGGCCGAGGCATCAGGCTTGGCCGACTGGGCAGTCACGACGTCGGCTGAGTACGCGAAGGTGCGTCAGCAGTTCGGTCGCCCGATCGGCCAGTTCCAGGGTGTCAAACACAAGGCTGCCCGGATGCTCGCTCTTGCCGAGCAGGCGCGCGTCTGCGCCTGGGACGCTGCCCGCGCACTGACGCCCGCCAACGGCGTCGGTGCCGAAGAGGCTTCTCTCGCAGCAGCCGTCGCCGGAGCTACGGCCCTCGAAGCCGGTTTCTCCGTCACACGTGACTGCATCCAGGTGCTCGGTGGAATCGGCTACACGTGGGAGCACGACTCGCACCTGTACCTTCGCCGCGCGCAGTCCCTGCGAATTCTGCTGGGTTCCACGGCATCCTGGCGCCGTCGGGTTGCCGAGCTGACCATTGCCGGTACCCGTCGCGTGCTCAGCATCGAGTTGCCGCCCGAGGCCGAGGCGATCCGCGCGGACATCCGCGCCGAGCTCGCACCGGCTTTGGACCTCGAAGGTGCCGCGCAGAAGACGTATCTCGCGGAAAAGGGCTACACCGCACCACACTTCACGGCTCCGTGGGGCAAGTCCGCGGACGCTGTCAGTCAGCTGGTCATCGCCGAAGAACTACGTGCAGCGAAGATCAAGCCGCACGACATGATCATCGGCAACTGGGTCATCCCGACGCTCATCGCGCACGGCAACGAAGAGCAGCTCGCCAAGTTCGTCCCGCCGTCACTGCGCGGCGACATCGTCTGGTGTCAGCTCTTCTCCGAGCCCGGCGCAGGTTCCGACCTCGCCGCGCTGAGTACAAAGGCCACCAAGGTCGACGGTGGCTGGAAGTTGCAGGGCCAGAAGGTGTGGACGTCGATGGCACGCGACGCGCACTGGGGAATCTGCCTCGCGCGCACCGACGCCGACGCCCCCAAGCACAAGGGCCTGTCCTACTTCCTGATCGACATCAAGAACAGCGGCCTCGACATTCGCCCGCTTCGCGAGATCACCGGTGAAGCACTGTTCAACGAAGTCTTCTTCGACGACGTCTTCGTCCCCGACGAGTGCCTGGTCGGCGAGCCGGGGGACGGCTGGAAGCTCGCTCGCACCACACTGGCCAACGAGCGTGTCTCGCTGTCCAACGACTCGTCTCTCGGATCGGGCGGTGAGGCTCTTCTGAGCCTGGTCGACGGACTACCCGGTGGTATCGACGACGAGCAGCTGACGGTTCTCGGAAAGGTGCTGTGCGACGCGCAATCCGGCGGTCTGCTCGGTCTGCGAACCACGCTGCGCTCGCTTACAGGCGCGCAACCGGGGGCTGAGTCCTCGGTGGCGAAGCTGATCGGGGTCGAACACATCCAGCAGGTCTGGGATGTGGCGATGGAGTGGGCTGGTCCCAGTTCCCTTCTGGGCAATCAGCATCGGATGTCTGCGACGCAGATGTTCCTGAACTCGCAGTGCATGTCCATCGCGGGTGGTACAACCAATGTTCAGCTCAACATCATCGGTGAGCGAATCCTGGGTCTGCCTCGTGACCCCGAACCGGGAAAGTGACCTGCACATGAGCAATCGCACCTTCGTCATCGGCGTGGGCATGACCAAGTTCGAGAAGATCGAGACCCGCGACTGGGAATACCCGGACATGGTGACCGAAGCCGTCTCGAATGCACTCACCGATGCCGGGATCAGCTACGGCCAGATCCAGCGTGCTGCAGTCGGTTACGTGTTCAACGCGTCGACAGCAGGCCAGCGTGCCCTGTACGAAACGGGTCTGTCCGGTATCCCGATCTTCAACGTCAACAACAACTGCGCCACCGGCTCGACGGCACTGATGATGGCGCGCGAGTGGGTCCAGGCCGGACAAGCGGACTGCGCACTGGCCGTTGGCTTCGAAAAGATGACCAAAACGGCGCTGACCGGCAACGGTGAGATGCCCAAGGTCACCACTTTGGACTCGCAGCTGAAGATCATGGTCGAGGACTACGGCTTCGCCCGATCACCCATGACAGCTCAGTTGTTCGGTAATGCCGCCGTCGAGCACATGAAGAAGTACGGCACCACGGTCGAGCAGATTGCAGCCGTGGCGGTCAAGAACCACAAGCACTCGGTCAACAATCCGTATGCGCAGTTCCGTGACGAGTACACCCTCGAACAGGTACTCGGCGACAAGATGATTCACGAGCCGCTGACGCGCTCGCAGTGTTCACCGACTTCGGACGGTGCCGGTGCTGCCGTCGTCGTGAGTGAGAAGTTCGTCCGTGAGCACGGACTCGAGGATCGTGCGATCGAGATCGTCGCTCAGGCCATGACCACCGACACCGAGGCAGCGTTTGCCGAGAAGTCGATGATCGACGTGGTCGGCGCGCCGATGACGGCTGCGGCCGCCGAGCAGGTCTTCGCCGAAGCCGGCATCAGCATCGACGACGTCGATGTCATCGAACTGCACGACTGCTTCGCGATCAACGAGATCATCACCTACGAAGGTCTCGGAATGTGCGGCGCCGGTGAAGGCGGAAAGCTCGTCGAGTCCGGTGCGACTACGTACGGCGGCCAGTGGGTCGTCAACCCGTCTGGCGGTCTGATCTCGAAGGGCCACCCGCTGGGTGCCACCGGGCTGGCACAGTGCGCCGAACTCACGTGGCAGCTTCGCGGGACCGCGGACGCTCGCCAGGTCGAAGGCGCGCGAATCGGATTGCAGCACAACCTCGGGCTGGGCGGCGCGTGCGTCGTGACCGTCTACCGAGCCGGAACTTTGGAGAACTGATGGCTATCGATCTCGAGGTGGCGTTGTCCGCCGAACCGACTGTGCGCGAAGCGTCGTGGACCGACCGCGACGTCATGCTCTACCAGTTGGGGCTCGGCGCCGGCGTGAACGCTCTGGATCCCGCCGAGCTCACCTGGGTGTACGAAAAGGGTCTGAAGGTACTCCCGACGTTTGCAATGGTTGCAGGTCAGGGAGTTTCGGCGGGTGTACTGCCCGCACCGTCGATGAGTATGCCGGGAATCGACATCGACCTCCGCAAGATTCTGCACGGTGGGCAGTCGCTGACACTTCACGCGCCGATCCCGTCGACGGGTGCCGCTCGTATTTCCTCCCGGGTCGCCGACGTCTGGGACAAGGGAAAGGCAGCTGTGATCGTTCTCGAGACCGCGGCGCACGACCTTGACGGGAACCCGTTGTGGACCACCGGAATGCAGATCTGGGCGCGCGGAGAAGGCGGATTCGGTGGTGGCACCGGTCCCGAAGTTGTTGCCGGGGTGCCTGATCGAGCACCGGACAAAGTACTGACGTCGAGCACGAGTCCCTCACAGGCGCTGGTGTACCGACTCAGTGGAGACATGAACCCGCTGCACGCTGATCCCTCCTTCGCGAAGATGGCGGGATTCGACGCTCCGATTCTGCACGGTCTGGCGTCGTACGGCATCGTCTGCAAGGCAGTGGTAGACGGAATTCTCGACGGAGATCCGACGCGGGTGAAGAACTACTCGGTGCGGTTCGCCGGTTCGCTGTTCCCCGGCGAATCCATCACCACCTCGGTATGGCAGGACGGCAACACACTGACCTTGGCGGCGACGTGCCCCGAACGCGAGAACTCCCCGGTTCTCACACACGCAACAATGGAGATCAACTGATGGACCTGGGCACCCACCCCACAACAGCCACACACCCGGGCGGCACGATTTTGACGTCGCCGCCTCAGGACGCCCCGGTGGACCGGGCGACGGCAGCGGCCCGTCGCGTTGTCGACGCGATGCTGCGCACCGACCGCGGAAACGCCAACCTGGACCGGGTTGCGGAGGAACTCAACAGCATTGCCGAGCACCTCGAGCAGCACTCACCCGAGGTGGCCGAGCGCTTGATCGACATGTGGAACGGCGAGGGCGTGACTCGACACGATCCGGTGACCGGCCCCGAGAATGCCATTGCGCCGCCGCTCGTTCTGGAAGGGCTCGCTGACGGGTCGGTGCAGGGAGTGGTCACGTTGACGCTGCCGTACCAGGGCCCTCCTGGCCATGTACACGGCGGTGTTTCGGCGTTGCTGCTCGATCACGTTCTCGGCGTCGCGAACGCCTGGGGTGGAACTTCCGGCATGACAGCACAATTGAGCACTCGGTACCATCGCCCGACTCCGCTGTTCGAGCCCCTCACGATCAGCGGCAAATTCCTTTCCAAGGACGGCCGCAAGATCCACACCGTCGGTGAGATCAAGACTGCAGACGGCGAATTGTGTGTGTCGGTAGAGGGACTGTTCATCGACAAGACCGTGCCACGCCCCAGATAGGGGTTCTGACGAAGGAGGGCCCCTGTGGGCAAACTCGACGGACGTGTAGCAGTGGTCACCGGTGCCGGTATGGGCATCGGGCGTGGAGTGGCAGGCGCGTTCGCGCGTGAAGGCGCGTCGGTGCTGGTTGCCGAGATCGACGAGGCAGCGGGCCTCGAAACCACCCAGTGGTTGCGGGACGAATGGGGCGCGGAGGCGGAGTTCATCCGCACCGACGTCACTGACAAAGAGCAGGTTGTTACCATGGTCGACCGGGCTGTCGAGCGGTTCGGACGCCTCGACATTCTGGTCAACAATGCCTGGCGGACTTTCGGTTTCGCTCGGTTCGAGAAGATGACCGACGAGCAGTTGCGCGGCGGTTTCGACATGGCGGTGATGGCGGCTTTCTGGGCCATGCAGGCTGCACTACCGGAACTCGAGCGTCACGGCACGGGCCGCGTGATCAACATGTGCAGCCTCAACGGCGTCAACGCCCACATGTATTCGGTGCAGTACAACGCGGCCAAGGAAGCTTTGCGGACGCTCACTCGAACCGCCGCTCGTGAGTGGGCTCCTCGGCACGTGAACTGCAACGTCATCTGCCCCGGCGCGCAGAGCGCGGCGTACAAGCGTGTCGCCGAAGCCAATCCGGAGAACGTAGCAGTGATGGCCGCCCAGAACCCGATGGGGCGGATCGGCGATCCTCTCGACGATATCGGCCCCGTTGCGGCCTTCCTGGCGAGTGACGACAGCCGTTACGTCACCGGCAACACTCTCTTCGTCGACGGTGGTGGGCACATCAACGGGGTGCAGTGGGCGCCGACCGTCGACTGATCGACCGTTGCTGCGCTCGTGCGTTTTGGAAGTTCAGAAAATTTCCAACATTTGTGTTTCCGCCCGCCACTTCGGTGGCGGGCGGATCTATCAACCCGCCGATCTCACATTCTTGCGAGGATGTCCGCTTTCTTCTGGGCGAACTCGTCTTCGGTGAGGATTCCAGCGTCGCGGAGCTGACCGAGATTCGTGAGCTGCTCGATCGCGTCCGGCGCGGTTGTCATTGGCGGGGCCGCTTCTGGCGGTGATGCAGGCACCGCGGGTGCGGGGTTGGAGGTGAAATGCCGGGTGTTGGCCATCGTGTGCGCGTTGATGCGTGCCTGGTTTGCGACCTCGTTGATGATGTTCACCGCCTCGCGCGGGTTCGGAACGTCGTTCAAGATCACCTGCTCGACCCTGGACGCACGTTGGACATGCACGACGACGTCGCCAACGCCACGCGTCTTCTGAGTGAGTGACTGCCTGAGATCTATGTCGAACAGCTGATTCGTCGGCACTTGCTGTGCATTTGTTGTGAGTGTTCCTCGCTCAAAGAAGAGCGTCGTTGCGGTCAGGCGGTAGCGACCGCCGCCGATGCCCGTGAGTGGCTGCCCCTTCGCAGACCAGAGAACTCCCGGCGCACCTTCGAGGGCGGACGCCTCAGAGGATGACCGAGCCGTGAAATCCTGCGTCGCTGACCTGATTCGATTGGCAAATCCGTTCATTCCGGAAGTCGCTTGATCGTCGACTACCAGTTGCCACCCGCCGGGTGCTGGCGGCCATGACGGGTCTGGCACCCACCCTTCGTAGGGCAGCCAGCCCTCAGGGGCGCCGGGCCATCCGGGGGCTGGGTTGAATCGCGGTGCCATGTGCTGCCCTCTGTTCGTGAAGTTGCGTCTTTCCGGTATCAAACCAGACGGGAGGTTCGTTACAGCTAGGTCGGTCGAGTTTGCGCATTCTGATACTTCTCCCGGCGGCTCGCGCGGAGTCCAGTGGCGCGTGGCGCTGATCCCACGACGACCATCGCTCCATCGCTACCTTCTTGGCGAGTGGCGTAAATACCGACTCGGGGGGACGGCGAAACTCGTCGCCGGCGACGTAGTCTGAGTTCAGATACAGCGGGAACTCGCTTCGGAGGAGAAGAGGCTCGGAATGTCCGAATGGGTGAAGAAGGTCGAAGCTGAAGCCAAGGGGCTCCTCGCCGAGGCAGAAGAAGAGCTGACCGTCCTCGAAGGTGTCGACACCATAGATCCGCTTGCCGAAGACGATCCGGCCACAGACGACGACACCAAGCCGACGTCAGACTGATCCTGGCGACGCGCCTCGGTACTCCTTCCGGCCGCTTGGCATTCAGAACGGTGGCGGGTCGTCCCCGTAATCGATGGGTTCATGGTTGACGTGCGGTGAATTCCGCAGCCTACTTTGAACGTGCTTCTCTGCTCGTTTCTGAATCCGTCCGCGCTGGTTATTGCGTTCGCTCTGGATACGGGCAGCCTTGTTCTCCGCTCGAGTCCGCCGATTTCGACCACCTTGCGGCGGTATCAGTTCGTGCAGGCCGGCCATCAACCCTGCGGGTCGCGTTCGGTAACTGTGCCCGGTCGGCGACGTCAGTGACATGGTTCGATCTTCGTTCGGCGCGAACCGCCACCGGTCGGAATGCTTGAGGCGATGATGATTGCGGCAGAACGCACTCATATTCGACTCGACTGTCTTGCCGCCGCGCTCGGGGGCGCCATGATGGAACGGTTCATTGTGGTCGAGGTCGGAATTCCAGGCCGGGACATCACAATGCAGCCACTGGCAGCTGCCCGCGATGATCCGCAACCACGTATCGAGTACTGCACCTGGCCGGTAGACGTGTGCCGACGCCGCCACCGGTTCGGTGGCGACATCAGCGGGAACGCGGACCTTTCGAATGACGGCGTCCTGTGCGATGTCGCGGGCATGCTCAGCGCTGATCACTCCATACCCGTCCAGGTGGGCGGGCTCGCCGCCACCGTGCAGAGTCGCATCAGTCATCACAACGTGGACCACGGGGCGACGAACGACAACAGCACCCCGACCATCCTGTGGGCAATCAGCTCGGCCACAGTTACACGGCAAGAACGGTGATCCGTTGGTCAACTCGAAGAGCGCGTCGGCTCGCCGTTGCTCGTAGGTTCGCGAGTCGTGTCGGCACACCGACATTGCCAACTCGCGCAACCGGCCGTCGAATGCCCGAGCCTGCTCGGCCGGAACGCTTCCCAAGATCTTGGCCATCCCGTCCTCGGCGGCACTGACCCCGACGAACCGATCGGTGAGGGCGCGACGTCGACGTTCCCGCATGCCTTCCGGGTCCACCATCGCCACGATCCGATCGATCGCCGCCGTCAGTCGCCTTCCCGTCAAGCCGGTTCCGCCGGCAAACGCTGGTGCGAGAACCTGTTCGAGCAGTAGTCGTTCGACCTCGTCGATCAACTCGTCTTTCACGTTCGCCGTTGCCGAATCGATCAAACCCACGCGGTATAGATCCAACTCGCCACGCGCCATCGCCGCTCGAGTGCGATGCAAACGGGTCTTCAACGAGAAACCCAACCCGATCAACTTCCCGGCAGCTGCGCGACCCATCGTGAGCGCCGCACCGATTTCCGATTCCGCCAGCTCGTGTGCGGTCGACGACCAGGTCCCACTGGCTACATGCTCTGAGCTTCGCCGCGAAAAGAATTCGGCAACGACTGCGAGCTTGCGTTCGACCAGCATCGCCTCGCACGCATGCAGATCGGTCATGAGATCAACCAGGGCACAATCAGTTTCGGTACCGGTCAGCTGTGCTGAGATACCGAAAAGCTCCGTCGCGGGGTTGAACATCCATTCATTCTATTCGAATAAGTGTTCGAATAGAATCGAATCCTCAAATCAGTCGGAAAAGTCCGATTTCTGAATCTCATTGCATCTCAAGGGTTTGCCGTAATTCTGTCAGAGGGTCCGAGGCATCTCGTCGCCCGCGCGGACCAGGCCCCTCGGGGTTGACGAAGCGACCCTCGTCCGAGCGGGTCCACTCTCGTACGGCCCATCGCTCCTTGATAGCCCAACGTCCCTCACGTCGCTCCATGTGGTCGATGAATCGCGCACCGCTGGTGAAGTTGACCATCCCGATATCTTCGGAGCCGCCCCAATGTGTGGACATCGAGTACGCCTCGCTGATCGCCTGATCGCCGTGCAGTTCGATCAGATGATTGCCGATGTGGTGCATCGTGCCGCCGATCGCCGAGAGTTTCGGTGTGACCCAGGCGATGTACTCGTCGATGTTGCCGTCGAAGCCGGTGTGATGGTCGACCGCATCCGGATGGTACGCGCTGCGGACGAGATCGAAATCGAGGCGATCGATGCCGCGGCAATACGTCAAAACAACCTCACGAATAGCCTGCTTGTCGACGAGATCCTGCAGTGCCCGGTCCATGCCACGCCTCCTTGATGCTGGTCGTCCAGTCGAGTCTCGAGACCCGAAACGTTGACGCCGATTTCCACAGTCGTCGTTCCTCTACAGTGCCCGCTTGGCATGCGCGGACATCTCGCCCATGTTGTCCAGACAGAAGAGTCTCGAGCTGAACTGCCACGACCCGTCGACGCAGGTGAAGCGATCGAAGTAGCGCCCCGCCAGAATGGGTTGCAGGGCAAGCGCTTCAGTACCTTGCATGACCGTGACGTACGAGAGTGCCGTCGCTGATTCACCGTCGACTGCGATTCGCGTGTTGGTCAGCAGATGTTTGGTTCGTGGAACCGGCGGATCACCGTACATTCGAATGAAGCCGCTGCAGGCTGCGAACACTGCGTCGGCGTCGGACGAAATGAGCGTGATGGCAACCCCGTCCGGCCCGCACTGCCCGTAGTCGGACGAGGCGAACAATGCAGCGACTTCACGCAATCGGCCCTGATCGATCAGATGCGTGTACTCGCAGAGCAGGTCACGGATCGCCGACTCGGCGACGATCCGTGACAGCTCCGTGGTCATACGGTGATCTCGCGCCGAACCATCTTGCCGGTTGCATTGCGAGGCAACAGATCGCTGGTGATGCGCCACTTCGACGGCACCTTGAAGTAGGACAGTCGCTCGGCGGCGTAATCACGCAGCTCCGCCTCCGTTGTGGCGGCTCCGGGACGCAGGACGACCACGGCGGACACTTCCTGGCCGAGGTCGGGGTGCGGCATGCCGATGACAGCGCACTCGATCACGTCGGGGTGTTCGTCGAGCGTCTGCTCGATCTCGGTGGGGTAGACGTTCTCGCCGCCACGCAGGATCAGGTCGGAACGGCGACCGGTGAGACGGAGACGCCCGTTCTCGATGACGCCGAAATCGCCGGTGCGGAGCCAGCGTCCGGGGGCAATTGCCGACTCGGTCGCCTCGTCGTTCTCCCAGTATCCGAGCATGACGAAGGGGCTGCGTACGCACACTTCACCTTCGATGCCGTCCGGCAGCCATTCGCCGAAGGGATCGCGAATCTCCATCGAGACGGTGATGATCGGACGCCCGAGAGTGCCTGGGAACTCTTCGAGTTCGGCGCCGACGGCGACCGCAATGGCGGTGCTGCATTCGGTGAGGCCGTAGCTGTCGACCAGAGCATTGCGTGCGAACGGCACCTGCTCCTTGAGGCGTTCTTTGAACGCGGGCGACGACGGCGCGGATGCCAGCGAGAATGCAGTCAACGAAGAGACGTCGTACTTGGCGATGTTGCCGTGCTCGAGTAGCCGCGATGCCATCGTGGGGACAGCACCCCAGTTGGTGACACGCTCGCGTTCGACCAGTCCGAGCACCTTGTCGACGTCGAAGCCGCCCTCTGTCAGGATGACGGCGCTGCCGGTCGCGAGACGGGGGACCACCAGATTGTGCAGGCTGGCGATGTGGAAGAGCGGGGAGGTGAGTAGATAACGCAGTGGGCTCGGCTTGGAAGCGTCGTACTCACGGCCGGTGAATGCGGCGCCGATCGCGTCGCTGTACTTGTGGTAGTCGACGACGGCCATCACGTTGCGGTGCGAGTGGAGTGCCCCCTTGGGGCGGCCGCTGGTACCACTGGTGAACAGGATGACGGCGGGATCGTCCTCGTCGATGTCGGTGCTCGGCACGTCGGAGCCTGCATACTCCGCGATGAGCGCGGGGAGGTCCTCTTCCATGGTGAGGACCGTGATGTCTGCCGGCAGTTCGGGGAGGGCGGCGCCGCGCTTGGCGTCCACGACAAGAACCTTCGGACGTGAGAGCTCGATCCCGTGGGTGACCTCGCGCGGAACCCACCAACCGTTGAGACCGACAGCGATCGCGCCGAGCGCCTGCGTCGCGAAGAACGTCATGACCCATTCGGGAGTGTTGGCAGCGAGGATGCCCACACGGTCGCCCTTGCGGACTCCGTACTTGTCCCGCAGAGCAGTTGCCAGCGCGGCGACGGAATCGGCGTGCTCGGTGAACGAGATTCGACGATCGCTGGTGACGAGATAGTCGCCGTCGCCCCAGGCACGAGATGCCGAGATGAGTTCACCGATGGCGTGACCACGGTTCTTCATCACGGGCATGACGGTGCCGAGAACCTCTTCTTCGACGATCTCGAATGGCCCACCTGGACCGGTGAGGCGTGAGACCGCCTGGTCCAGAAGCAACTGCGGATCTGCGGGGGCAGTCATGGAATGGCCTTTCGTATTGTGGCGCTTTTCACGTCACAAAATCTCACGAGAAAATCATATCTGTGGCGGCGGTTACCACTGAGCGAGACTGGGACGGTTCCGGCCTCGAGGCGTCGATACGTTCGAGGCGTATCGCAGTTGGAGTAATCGACATTCCGATATCGACTAGGACACAGGACACGATGACGAACACCGCCACCGAAGCATCTTCGAATGCATCTCTTGCAGCTCCTCAGCGCGAGGACGTCGCGCAGATGTTGATCGACCGTCTCGGTGATCAGCACCTGGGTCTGCGGACGCGGACGCAGGACTGGAGCTGGGACGAGGTGGTGCGCGAGAGCGCAGCGCGCGGCTCGCTTGCGAAGTCGCTTCGCGCGCCTGGACCGTTTCACATCGGAGTACTTCTCGAGAACGATCCCGAGTTCCTGTTCTGGCTCGGCGGCGCGGCCCTGACCGGGGCCACGATCGTCGGCATCAATCCGACCAGGCGTGGAGCTGAACTCGAGGCTGAGGTTCGGTACGTCGACTGCCAGCTGATCGTCACCGACAAAGCGGGCTACGAGAAGTTGTCCGGCCTTGACCTCGGACTGACCGAAGACCGTTTCGTTCTGGTCGACGACGCGTCATACCCGGACAAGATTTCCGCTCACCAGGTCGAGTCGCCTCAGGTCGACCTCGGTGTCGACGCGTCGACGCTGTTCTTGCTTCTCTTCACCTCGGGCACCACCGGAATGTCCAAGGCAGTGCGGTGCAGTCAGGGGCGTCTGACGCGGTTGGCCTACGCGAACTGCGCCAAGTACGACATCGACCGCGACGACATCTGCTACTGCTGCATGCCGCTCTTCCACGGCAACGCATTGATGGCTCTGTGGGCGCCGGCCCTTTCACAGGGAGCTACGGTCTGCCTCGTTCGTAAGTTCACCGCCTCGGGATTCATGCCGGACGTCCGGTTCTACGGCGCAACATATTTCACCTATGTTGGTAAGGCGTTGGGGTATCTCATGGCGACGCCGGAACTGCCCGACGACATCGAGAACACCCTCACTCACGGCTTCGGGACCGAGGCGTCGCCGGGAGACAAGGCAGAGTTCATCCGCCGTTTCGGTGCACAGCTTTTCGAGGGATACGGTTCGAGTGAAGGTGCCGGTTCGGTGGTGCTCGATCCGAACCAGCCTGCCGGCGCACTGGGCCGTCCCGCGAACGAGAACATCGTCATCGTCGATCCCGATACCCGCGAAGAGCGACCCCGCGCAATCCTCGACGAGCACTCTCACGTGCTGAACCCCGACGAAGCCATCGGCGAGATGGTCGACAAGGCCGGATCGAAGAAGTTCGAGGGGTACTACAAGAACGAAGACGCGATAGCCGAGAAGATTCGCCACGGTTGGTACTGGACAGGCGATCTCGGCTACGTCGACGAGGCCGGGTTCATCTACTTCGCTGGTCGCAAGGGTGACTGGATCCGCGTCGACGGTGAAAACACGTCGGCGTTGATGATCGAGCACATCTTGCGTCGCCACCCCAAGGTGATTGCAACGGGTGTCTTCGCGGTGCCGGATCCGCGATCGGGTGATCAGGTGATGGCTGCGATCGAGGTCGCCGATTTTGCTGATTTCGACCCGGTCGAGTTCGCGGCTTACCTTGCCGCGCAGGCGGATTTGGGTACGAAGGCGGCACCGCGGTTCGTTCGCGTTTCGACGGACCTGCCGGTCACAGGGTCCAACAAGGTGCTCAAGCGTGAATTGCAGGCCGACCGCTGGCGTACCGACGAACCGGTGTTCCACTGGGTGGGCCGTGGCACCCCCGAATACACGTTGATGACCGAAGCTGACGTGGTGAACCTGGAGAAGGAGTTCGAGACTCACGGCCGCACGCGGTTCCTATGACACGGCCGCACGCGGTTCCTGTGAGTGGAGTTGCGCTGGTCACCGGCGCTTCCCGAGGGATCGGCCGAGAGTGCGCGCTTGCCTTCGCGCGCGCCGGATTCGACGTTGCAATCACTGCTCGCACCGTTCGTGAAGGAGAGGGGCGGGCTGCTCCGCGAACGAGGCAGGGCGAGCAAGTGATTCCGGTGCCCGGCAGCCTGGAGACGACGGTCGCCGAGATCGAGGCCTTCGGTGTGCGAGCGTTGGCCGTCCCGATGGACCTGCTCGATCTGGCCTCCGTCCGAGCTGCCGGAACACGGGTTCTGACGGAGTGGGGACACGTCGACGTGTTGGTGAACAACGCCTACGCACAGACGGTCGGAAACATGGACCGGGTGCTCGACATCGAGATCGACGACGCTCAGGCGATGGTGATCGGGAATTATCTGCACCAACTCGCTCTGGTTCAGGTGATACTCCCGTCGATGATCAAAAGTGGCAACGGCGTAGTGGTCAACTTGGCATCGGGCTCGGCGACCATGGATCCGCCTGCGCCGCCCGGCGAGGGTGGTTGGGGTTTGTCGTACGCCGCGTCGAAGGCGTCGTTCGGACGTATCGCCGGAGCGATCAACTCCGAGTATCGAAACGCCGGAATCAAAGCGTTCAACCTGAGTCCGGGATTTGTCATCACGGAATCAGGGAAAGCCCGCGGTGGCGCGGAAGCAATAGTGGAAGCCGGATTTGCGGCCACACCGGCATCCGTACCCGCTGCAGCGGCGGTGTGGCTTGCAACAGATCCCGATGCGGACCGGTTCCTCGGTCGCGTCGTGGACGGTCCGAAATTGATGGCGACACGGGAGGAAACGGTATGAAGCTCGGCGTAGTCGTTCCGGTCGAATTGGGTCGAAGTGGAGACCCTGATTGGATTCTGCAATTCGCCCGTGCGGCTGAATCGTTGGGTTTCGACGAGATCTCGGCTGTGGAGCACTCGGTGGTCATCGCCGACACCGAGAGTGAATACCCCTATTCTCCGACCGGCAAGTCGCATCTTCCCGATGACTGCGACATCCCGGATCCGCTTGAACTGCTCTCGTTCGTGGCCGGCGCCACAAACACTTTGGGTCTGTCGACCGGAGTTCTGGTGCTGCCCAATCACAATCCGGTAGTGCTTGCCAAGCGCTTGGCGACGCTTGATCGACTTTCGGGGGGGCGCCTGCGCATCTGCCTCGGACTGGGCTGGATGAAGGAAGAGATCGAAGCGTGCGGCGGTGACTTCGAGCGTCGTGGCAAGGTTGCCGACGAGGCAATCGCGGTGATGCGCACACTCTGGGCAGGCAAGGAAGCGGTCGACTTCGACGGTGACTTCTTCTCGTTCAAGGGTGCATACAGCTGGCCGAAGCCTCACTGCGAGTCGGGAGTTCCGCTCTATATCGGTGGACACAGTCTCGCGGCCGCGAGGCGAGCAGGCCGGTTGGGTGACGGTTTCCAGCCGCTGGGACTTGTTGGTGAAGACCTCGACAAGGCCGTTGCAGCGATGAAAGCTGCTGCGGTCAAGGTCGACCGAGATCCCGCCGACGTCTCGCTCGTTCTCGGTGCGACATTACCCAGACTCGACGAAGCAAAGCTGGACTGGGCACGCGGTTTGGGAGCCGATCGAATCGTGCTGTCCGCCAGCCGTCGTGGCACGTCGTTGGAACTGATCATCGACGAGATGGTCGAATGCTCGAAGCGCTTGGGGCTCGGAGCGTAGTCCTTCGTCTGATCAGGGATGCGCCAGCCCGTTCTCAGGACCATCGCGCTGACGAAGGCCGCGTTGTCGGTCGGGGAAGTCAGTCGAGGGTGGTGGCGTCGGTTGTCGGCGTCTTGGCGCCAGGAGTCGCTTCGATGTCGAGAACGACCTGGCTGTCGGTGGCGTCTTCGGGGAAGACGTACCGGCGCATGGCCCACCACCGGAAGGCCGTCGCCAGCAGGGTCCCGATGATCGATCCGCTGATGAAGTCCGCGAAATTCTCCATCAACACCGATACCTCGGGCTGACGCAGGTGGAACACGTACCTGGAGGTCCAGAGCGGTACCTGGTTGATGGCCAAACCGATACCCGCGACGATGAAGAACAGCGCAGCCTCGTGATGGCGCTGTCTACCACCGCGCTGAGCGAACGACCACTCGCGGTTCAGGACGTAGGACAGAACCGTCGCGATCAGGACCGCGAGGATGTTGGCCGTCACCGGGTGCTGAGGCAGAACCGTCCACTTGATGCCGAAGAACAGCACCGTGGTGACGATGAAGGCGATGCCGCCGACCACCAGGAACTTGAGCATTTCTGCGTGCGGCAGGACGCGCACGAGAACCCGCTCAGGAAGCCTATTGACCATCTTTTCGACAAACGCCATTGTTCGAGGCTAACCCTGAATACTGTCGAGGGCACAAATCGTCGACGCTCGTGTCGGCAAGATCATCAGAATCCGTACCCGAGGATTGCCGGCTTCGACGTGCTGAACGCAAAGTCGAGATTCTGGATTTCCTGCGAATCAGTTGCCTGGAGTCTGTGCGCCGCAGCAAAGGCCTTGGCCTGGTGCTCGCCGAGGTACAGGCTGCTCAGAACGTCGGCGGGCATCGTGATCGCAGGCTCGGCGTCGGTAGCCGTGCAGGTGGCCTTGCCACCCTTGACTCGAAGTGTGAAAGTCCCGCCGGCCTTCAGGAACGGATCATCGATCTTGATGACGGTGTCCAGGTCAGCAGCGTATTCACGAGCCTGGAGCGCCGCGGGCACGTCCATGATGCGAAGCCACAGTCGATCGGAGCGTGTCGTTGTCCGGGCAAGGCGGTAGTCCGTGAGCATCAGCCGGAGTGGATCGGCAGGATGTTGGCGTGTCTCGATCCGGGTGACGAGGTCGAGGCCGCAGATCGTGCGCCACAGCGCCGCGTGCGCATCTTCGGTGATCGTCACGAACTCGTCGATCCGGGCGATGCTGTCGCGGCCCTCGCTCGTGTGCCGGTAAGCGATGTATCCGTCCGCGTGTGTCAGAAAGAACAGTCCGGAGGCGCCGTCACGATCCTCGGACGGGTCGGCGAACATGTGATCCCACAGTGGTTGCGGACGTACCTGCGCGCCGGGAGTCTGCAGTCGCCAGCGGTCGTAGATTTCGGGAAGAAGCGTTGTGGCAGCCTTGACGTCGACAATCGACACACCGCCGTTGTCGGGTACCTCCGGGCGGAACTGCGCGAAGCGTCGATCGAGGGTGATGCCCTCACTGACGGTTGCCGGGCCGTATCCGAAGCGGTTGTAGATGCCGGCCTCGCTGGCCGTCAGCGCTGCAAGCGGAGCGCCGGTCGACTCGATATGGGCGTGAAGTGCAGTGAACATCGAGCGTAGGACGCCGCGACGACGATGAGTCGGGGCGACGGATACCCAGGTGATACCGCGCGTGGGGAGTTGGCGTCCGCCGGGCACGGTGAATTCCATGTCGATCTCGATAGCCACGCCGACAGGTACGTCACCGTCGACGGCAAGGATGATGTCCTCGGGCTTGTAGAGCGCCTTTGTCAGCTCGCTGACCGCGGGAGACGGATGAAAACCGAACCCCACCGAGTCGAGTAGTTGGAGAGCCGGCCAGTCACTCTCGGTAGCGGTGCGGATGGTGATCTTGTTTTCGGGGCTCACGTATATCGACTCTGGCATAGATTGCACGAAGACGCACATGAATATCGGAGCCGACGTTTCTGCACCGACTCCCAGGGGTACCGCCCGACGGACCAGTCCTGCGGCACGGAGAAAAACCGATACGGAGAAAACACTGTGGCGATCACCGACATCAAAGAATATGCCCACCTCACCGAGGAAGACGTCGAGGCGCTCGGGCGTGAACTGGACGCCATTCGGGTCGATATCGAGGAGAAGCGAGGCGCGCACGATGCTCGATACATCCAGCGGACAATCGCGTTTCAACGCTCTCTGATGGTGGCCGGCCGAATCGTCTTGTTCGCCAGCAAGAAGAAGCCTGCCTGGATTCTGGGGACTGCGCTCCTGGGGGTCGGCAAGATCATCGAGAACATGGAACTCGGCCACAACATCATCCACGGCCAGTGGGACTGGATGAACGATCCCGAGATTCACTCGAGCAACTGGGAGTGGGACAACACCTGCCCGTCCTCGGGATGGAAGCACTCGCACAACTTCACCCATCACAAGTTCACCAACATCGTCGGACTGGACAACGACGTGGGCTACGGAATCATGCGCGTCACGCGCGATCAAAAGTGGCATGCCGACTACCTCTTTCAACCGATCACGAATTTTGTGCTCGCGACCCTCTTCGAGTGGGGAGTGGCACTGCATCACCTCGAAACGGACAAACTCCGCAAGGGTGAGGTGAAGTGGTCCGAGAAATCGGAGATGGCCAAGGACGTCGGTAAGAAGATCGCGCGTCAGGTGGCGAAGGATTACATCCTGTTCCCCGCCCTGACCGGCCCGGCGTGGAAGACCACGTTGACGGCGAACGTCGTTGCGAACCTCATCCGAAACTACTGGAGTTACGCCGTCATCTTTTGCGGGCACTTTCCCGACGGTGCCGAGAAGTTCACGCTCGAGGAATTCGAGAACGAATCGCGTGCTCAGTGGTACCTACGACAGATGCTGGGCTCCGCCAACTTTCACGCCGGCCCGGTCATGGCCTTCATGAGCGGCAACCTCTGCTACCAGATCGAGCATCACTGCTTCCCGGATCTGCCGAGCAATCGGTACTCGGAAATCGCGGTGCCGTTGCGCGACCTGTGTGACAAGTACGACCTCCCTTACACGACCGGGCCGCTGTGGAAGCAGTACGGATTGACGCTGCGCACCATCTGGAAGTTGTCGCTGCCCAACAGGTTTCTCTCGGCTTCCCAGGACGATGCTCCGGAGACACACTCGGAGTTGAAGTTCCGCATCCGAGGCGGAATCAAGGAAGTGTTCGGCGTCGATCCGCAGACCGGTAGGCGGCGTGGCTTGCGAACAGCGATCGCGATGGTCTCGAGCTGATCAATTACCGCTTGTGTGCCATTGAACGAACCACAAGATCGCCGGTCGACTGGATTGCCTGCACCAGCACGATCAAGATCACGACTGCGACGAACAACACCGGTGTGTTGAATCGTTGGTAGCCGTACTTGATTGCGAAGTCGCCGAGTCCACCGGCGCCGATGGCACCTGCCATGGCCGAGAAACCGATCAGCATCACTGCCGTCAGGGTTGCTCCTGCTACCAACCCCGGAACTGATTCGGGCAGTAGCACTTTGGTGACGATGTGTTTGTCGGTGGCGCCCATGGACCGTGCTGCCTCGACGCGCCCGGAATCGACCTCACGCAAGGCGTTCTCGACGACGCGGGCGAAGAAGGGCACCGAACCGATGGTCAACGGCACGATCGCTGCCGTGGCGCCGAGCGCTGTTCCGACGATCGCCCTCGTTGCCGGGATGAGGAGCACCAACAAGATGACGAACGGTAGCGAACGGCCAATGTTCACCACGGTGCCCAGAACCGAATTGAGGACGCGGTTGGGACGGATTCCGTCGGGGGCGCTCGCGTGCAACAGAACACCGAGAGCGATACCGATGATCACGGTGAGCACGAACGAGACGCCGACCATGTAGAGCGTGTCGAGTAGGGCTTCCCATGCTTCGCCCAGGGAATCCTGCCAGGACGTCTTGTTCATGAGAACGTCACCTTCACTCCGCGCTGCGAAAGATGTTCTTCGACAGACTTTCTTGTCTCTCCGTTGCTGGTGAGGCCCGTGTGCGAGGCGAACTCCACGCGAAGGCGACCGACCTGATGAGTGCCGATGTTCTCGATACCCCCGGAGATCACCGTGACGTCGACGTCGAGATCTCGCGAGAGTTGGGAAATCACAGGCGAGGTCGACAGCGAATCGACAAAGGTGAGGAGTGCCGGAATTCCGGTCGGGGTAGTTCGCGCCGTTCCGGTCGGCAGTAGCGCCTCGCCAAGGGGCGATCCCGGGTCCGCGACCAGTTCGGTGAGTGTTCCCTCGTCGACGATGCGGCCCTGGTCGATCAGGGCGGCGCGGTGGCAGATCCGTCGAACCACGTTGAGCTCGTGGGTGATCAGAACAATGGTCACACCCAGACGTCGATTGAGGTCGGCGAGCAGGTCGAGGATCGAATCGGTTGTGTCCGAGTCGAGGGCGCTCGTGGCTTCGTCGCACAGGAGGACGTCGGGTGAAGCCGCCAAGGCTCTTGCGATCCCGACCCGTTGTTTCTGTCCGCCGGACAGTTGCGAAGGGAAGGCGTCACGTCGGTCTTCCAGGCCGACCAACTCGATCAGCTCGTCGACGCGGGTACGGCGATTTGCCCGCGAGTACCCCGCCACTTCGAGAGGAAAGGCGATGTTGGCGGCGACCGAGCGGGAGTGCAGCAGGTTGAAATGCTGGAACACGACACCGATCCGCTTGCGTGTATCGCGCAGTTGCGCTGGGCTCAGCGCAGTCAGATCGGTGTCGCCCAACAGAATCCGGCCGTTGGTGGGGCGTTCGAGCAGGTTGAGGCATCGCAGCAGAGTCGACTTGCCTGCGCCGCTCTTGCCGATGATGCCGAAGATTTCCCCGTCCTCGATTTTCAGGGACACGGAATCGAGTGCATGCAGAGTTTTCGTGCCGCTGCGGTATTCCTTGGAGACCGATTCGATCGAGAAGACCATGACGGGTCTCGATCAGGTAGCGCTGGCCGGAATGACCGAGCCCTGGTAGGTCTGCTCGATGAACGTCGCGACGTCGGCGGACGTCAATGCCTCGGCCAACTTCTGTACTCGCGCATCGTTTTCGAGCGAGGTGCGTACGGTCAGGACATTGGCGTACGGGTTGCCCTCGGCCTTCTCGAGCACCAGGGCGTCCTTGGCCGGGTTGAGACCACCTTCGATTGCGTAGTTGCCGTTGATGATTGCGAGATCGACATTTCCGTCGTCGAGCGTGCGCGGCAGCTGCGGGGGATCGACCTGGGTGAACGTGAGTCCCTTGGGGTTGTCGATGATGTTCTTCTCGCTGATCTGCGTGATGTCCGTGCCGGGAGCACCCAACTGCTGATCCAGCTTGATCAATCCGGCCTGCTGCAGCAGGTACAGCCCACGGGCGAAGTTCGTGACGTTGTTCGACAGCGCCACCGTTGCGCCTTGGCGTAGGTCGGCCACGTTGGTGACCTTCTTGGAGTATGCACCGAGCGGCTCGACGTGGACTTTCGCCACTGCGACCAGGTCGTCGACACCCTTCTCCTTCGACCACGATTCCTGGTACGGCACGTGCTGGAAGAAGTTGGCGTCGGTGTCTCCGGCTTCGAGCACCTCGTTGGCGTCGAGATCGCCGGTGATCTCGCTGACCTCGATCTTGGTGTCACCGAGCAGGCCCTTTTCTTCGACGAACTTCAGGATCTCGGCGTGCGGAACCGAAGAAGCGACGATGCGAAGAGGTGCGTTCTCGTCGGAGGAGTTGTCGCTCGAGCACGCGGCTACGGTTCCGACTGCGACGGCGGCCACTGCGAAGGCAGCGAGGAATCTTCTGGTGCGCGAGCGTGACATGTGAATCTCCAAGACATAGCCGAACGCACGCCGAGATAGCATGACAGTTGCTGAACGCTAGCCCGGTAAACCTCCCGTGAGGAGATACAGAATCACCGCGATTTTTTCCTGTACCTATTGTCCGAGCAGGATGACCGGAACGTCCTCCGCGAAATCGACTACCAGTTCGCGACGCGAGAACAGCCAGGTGCCGTCGATCTTTTCGAAGCTGTCCTGGTAACGAATCTCGATCCGGTTGTCCCGGTGGCCCTCGCCCCGCGGATAGATGTGGTGGGCGGAGCAGTAGGCCTCACCGTGCGCAGTGGTGGGGCTGTCGAGGTCGAGGATCTGCTGCTCGACGATGTGCCGGGTCGAGTGCAGATGTGAGACGGCATCGACCACCGAACTACTGACGACGGTGTTCCCACGTATCTCCGTCGGCGCATCCGTTCCGTTCAATGCCGGCGGCAAGACGAATGCCACGTCGTCAGTGAAGAGAGCAGCAAGTGCGGTGGTGTTTCGACGGTCGACGGCCTGTGCGTACCTGGCGGCCAAGTCGGTGAGAGCGACGCGATCCGAGGAGTCCATGCGCATATCTCACCTTATGTGACGCCGCTCATGTTTCGGCTTCCCGCTCATCGAGACATTCACAGCGCCCACCGGGGCATCTGGTTAGCGTCCAGGCCAAGAGTTGCCAGCCATGAACGCCATAGGAGAAACAGCGATGGATCTGAGGGAATCGCCCGAGCAGCAGGAGCTCCGCAAGGAGTTGCGCGCGTACTTCGCGGCGCTGCTGCCGGAAGAGAAGCGTCGCGCGGCCGGCGAGCAAGGCGTGGGTGGCGAGTACTTCCGCGAGATCGTGAAGTTGCTGGGCAAGGACGGTTGGCTCGGTATCGGCTGGCCCAAGGAATTCGGTGGCCAGGGACGCTCCATCGAAGAGCAGTTCGTGTTCTTCGACGAGGTTCAGCGCGCGGGTCTGCCGTTCCCCTTCGTGACGGTCAATACCGTCGGACCGACGTTGATGAAGTACGGCACCGAAGAGCAGAAGGAACGATTCCTGCCCGGCATTCTCGCCGGCGACATCGTCTTCGCCATCGGATACACCGAGCCCGAGGCCGGAACGGACTTGGCTTCGCTCAAGACCCGTGCGGTCCTCGACGGTGACGAGTGGATCGTCGACGGCAACAAGATATTCACCAGTGGCGCCAACACCGCCGACTACGTGTGGCTGGCCTGCCGCACCGACGCGGATGCCCCCAAACACAAGGGCATCTCGATCCTGATCGTCCCCACTGAGGACGCAGGCTTCGAGTGGTCACCGATCAACACCGTCGGCGGCTTGATGGTGACGTCCACGTACTACTCCGGTATTCGTGTTCCGTCGAAGGACGTCGTCGGCGAGGTCAACGGCGGCTGGCAGCTCATCACGGCTCAGCTCAATCACGAGCGAATCGGCTTGGCAGCCATCGGTGGTCGCACGTACGGTCTGTGGAATCTGGTCCTGGACTGGGCCAAGGAAAACGGCGCCATCGGCATCCCGTGGGTGCAGCAGGACTTCGCTCGTACACACGCCAAGCTCGAGGCCATGCGACTGCTGAACTGGAAGATGACGGCAGCCGTCGCACAGGACACGCTCTCCGGAGCCGACGCCGGTGCCACCAAGACGTACGGCACCGAAACTCACGTCGACGTCTACCGCACCCTCCTCGGAATTCTCGGCTCCGCCGGACGCATCCGCCCCGAGTCTCCGGGTGCGCTGCTTGCCGGTCAGATCGAACAGATCTCGCGTCAGGGTGTCGTAAACACCTTCGGCGGCGGCGTCAACGAAGTTCTGCGTGACATGGTCGGCACCATCGGCTTGGGACTCGTTCGCGAGAAGAGGGTCAAATGAGCGACATTTCGGCGCAACTCGACGCTTTTGTCGGCCAGACTTTGGTTCCCACCACCTGGGGGCCCGACGAGGTCAACATCCCCATGATCCGGCATTGGGCCGAAACCATGGGCGATACCAACCCCGTTTACCTCGACGACGAAGCCGCCCGCGCCACCGGCCGTGACGGCGTCGTCGCTCCCGCTCAGATGCTCCAGGTTTGGATCATGCGGACGTTCACCGACAAGATGGCGGGCAACGACCCCTCGCAGGTGTGGACCGATCTGATTGCCACCCTCGACGCGGCCGGATACTCCTCCGTCGTGGCCACCGATTCCGATCAGGAGTTCTTCGCCGAACTGCGCCCCGGCGATCGCGTGAACTACACCGAGGTCATCGAGTCGATTTCACCGGAGAAGAAGACCGGCCTCGGCGTCGGGCACTTCGTCACGACGCTCAAGACCTACCGCAACGGTGACGACCAAGTTGTCGGCACCCAGCGGTGGCGGACGCTGCGGTTCAAGCCTCAGGAATCTGCTGCGCCCGAAGCTCCTCGTGCACTGCGTCCGCGTCCGGCTCTCAACGCGGACAACGCTTTCTGGTTCGAAGCAGCCAGGGAGCACCGTCTGGTGATCCAGCGCTGCACGTCCTGTAAGACGCTGCGTCATCCCACCGGCCCGATGTGCGGGGAGTGCCGGTCACTCGAGTGGGACACGATCGACGCGTCGGGCCGGGGCACGGTGTACAGCTTCGTGGTCAATCACCACCCCAAGATCGACGCGTTCGACTACCCGCTCATCGTTGCGGTAATCGAACTCGAAGAGGGAACCCGATTGATCGCCAACATGATGGGTATCGCGCCCGAAGATGTCGTGGTCGACATGCCCGTGGAACTTGACTGGATCGACGCCGACCCGGATCTGACGCTTCCCGCGTTCCGGCCGGCCGTACGCGAGGAGCACTGATGGACTTCAATTTCAGCGAAGAGCAGGAAGCAATTCGCGCACTGGCCGACGAGGTCTTCACCAGCAAGGCAACGATCGAGCGCACCAAGGAGATCGAACTCTCCGCTGAGCGCGTCGACCGTGAACTGTGGCGCGAACTCGCGAGCACCGGCCTGCTCGGAATCGCCCTGCCGGAGGAGTTCGGCGGCGGTGGCCTCGGCTTGTCCGAGCTGTACGCACTGCTCGAACAGCAGGGACGTCACGTTGCGGCCGTGCCGATCTGGGAAACGACCCTTGCAGCATTGGCTGTCAACGAATTCGGCTCTGATTCCCTTCGCGCCGAACTTCTTCCGGGAGTTGCCGACGGCAGTCGATTCCTGACCGTCGGTCTCGAAGAGTTCGGTCCGTACACGGGCGGCGACCCACTGACCACGGCTGAGCAGGACGCCGACGGCAACTGGACTCTAACGGGTGAGAAGGCAGTAGTGCCCATGACTCACATCGCGAGTCTTGCTCTCGTCTCGGCAACAACTTCCACCGGCACAGCACTGCTGCTGGTCGACCTGAGTGCCGAGGGAGTGACGCTCGAACAGACGCAGTCCACCAACTGGGAGATCTGTGCCAACGTCACTTTCGCCGGTGCACCGGCGCAGCTCATCGGTGCGGCCGACGGTACGACGGTTCCGTGGCTGATCGACCGAGTTCAGCTGGCATTGGCCGCAATCCAATGGGGCGTCGGGTCGGGTGCAGTCGCGCAGGCCGTCACGTACCTGAACGGCCGCAAGCAGTTCGGCCGTCCGCTGGCGACCTTCCAGGCCGTCAATCATCAACTCGCTGACTGCTACATCGATCTCGAAGCGATGCGCGTGACACTGTGGCAGGCCGCCTGGCGCATCTCCGAGGGACTGGATCTCGGCACCTCGGTACTGGTCGCCAAGTGGTGGGCTACCGACGGCGGACAGCGCGTCGTGCATCGTACCACGCATGTTCACGGCGGCATGGGCGTCGACACCGACTACCCGGTTCACCGTCACCTGTTGTGGGGCAAGCAGATTGCTGCCACCCTCGGCGGTTCCAGCTCCGATCTAGCGCGTCTGGGTGCGCAGCTCGCATCCGGTGTGGAGGTGCTCGCATGACCGTACTTGCCGGTCGCAGTTACGCAGACGTCGTTGTCGGAGAGGCATTGCCCGAGTTGGCGATCCCGTTGACCCGTACGTTGATCGTCGCCACCGCAATCGCCACCCGCGATTTCCAGGACGTGCACCACGATCCGAGCCTGGCCCAGGAGCGCGGCTCCAAGGATGTCTTCATGAACATCCTCACGAGCAACGGTCTCGTCGGTCGGTACGTCACGGACTGGGCCGGATCGGCATCGACCCTGCGCCGCATCGCCATTCGTCTCGGGGCGCCCAACTACCCGGGCGACACCATGACGATGACCGGTGAGGTCGTGTCCAAGGAAGACGGTGTTGTCGTGGTCAAGGTGCAGGGTGCAAACAGTCTCGGCAACCATGCATCCGGCACCGTCGCAGTCGCTTTCAAGGAAGAGGTGAGGCCCTGATGGCGATCAGCCCGCTATCGGGTGCCGCTGCCATCGTCGGCATCGGATCCACCGAGTTCTCCAAGAACTCCGGCCGCACCGAACTGCAGTTGGCGTGTGAGGCCATCGTGGCCGCGCTCGCGGATGCCGGTATCGATCCGTCCGAGGTCGACGGTCTGTCCACCTACACGTCGGAGACCAACGGCGAAGCCATCGTGGCTCGCAACTGTGGCCTCGGCGAGCTCAAGTTCTTCTCGCGCATCCACTACGGTGGCGGCGCTGCGTGTGCCACTGTGCAGCAGGCAGCCATGGCAGTTGCGACGGGTGTTGCCGACGTCGTGGTCTGCTACCGCGCCTTCAACGAGCGCTCCGGTGTGCGCTACGGCCTGGGCCAGCACGATCGCCCCATGGACAGCACGGCTGACCGCGCCGCATATGCGTGGATGACCCCTCAGGGCCTGTCGACTCCCGCTCAGTGGGTCGCCATGTTCGCCCGCCGCTACATGCACCAGTACGGTGCGACGAGTGAGGACTTCGGACGAGTTGCAGTGGTGGCGCGCAAGCACGCCGCCGACAACCCGGCTGCTTGGTTCTACGAGCGTCCGATCACGCTCGAGGACCATCAGAACTCGCGCTGGATCGCCGAGCCGCTGCACCTGCTCGACTGCTGCCAGGAAACCGACGGCGGCCAGGCGCTGGTCATCGTCTCTGCCGAGCGCGCAAAGGATCTGGCCAACAAACCCGTCATTATCAAGGGTGCTGCTCAGGGCAGTAGCAAGGATCAGCACATGATGACCAGCTACTACCGGCCCGACATCTCCGGTATCCCGGAAATGGGCTTGGTTGCTCGTCAGCTGTACGGCCAGAGTGGCCTGACACCGGACGACATCAACGCCGCGATCCTGTACGACCACTTCACTCCGCTGGTGCTTCCCCAGCTCGAAGAACTGGGCTTCTGCAAGCCAGGCGAAGCCAAGGACTTCATCCGCGAAGGCAACCTCGAGATCGGTGGACGCCTGCCGTCCAACACTCACGGTGGTCAGGTCGGCGAGGCGTACCTGCACGGCGTCAACGGAATTGCCGAAGGTGTGCGACTGGTGCGAGGCACGTCGACCAACCAGCCCGAGGGCGTCGAGAACGTATTGGTCACAGCCGGAACAGCAGTACCCACCAGCGGTCTCGTTCTCGGCGCTGTTTGAGAGAGGAAAAGACAGTGACAACTTCGGAAGCTGCGAAGACCGCCGGCGATTGGCGCGGAGCCGATCTCGGGACCCGCACCGTGTCGTACACCGAGCGCGACGCGATCCTGTACGCACTTGCCGTGGGCGCCAAGGCAACCGAGCTGGACCTCGTCTTCGAGGATCAGCTTCGGGTACTGCCGACCTTTGCTCTGACACTGGCGCAGTGGGCTCCCGACGCTCTGGGTTCGGCGGGCGCCTTCGACACCTCGACGGCACTGCACGGCTCGCAAGAGTTGAAAGTGCTTGCTCCGCTTCCGCGTAGCGGTGAGGTGACGTTGAAGGCTTCGGTCGGTGAGGTGTGGGACAAGGGTGCTGCTGCGGTGTTCGAGGTGAAGGTGCAGTGCGAGTACTTCGTCGCGACCTGGTCACTTTTTGCTCCCGGTTCCGGCGAATTCGGCGGCGAACGTGGACCCTCACGTCCGGCGGAGCCGTCTGGCGAGCCTTCGCTGACCGGTGTGCTGACCACAGCGGAGAACCAGACGGCGATGTACCGGCTCCTGGGCGACAAGCACCACATCCATATCGATCCCGAGGCTGCAGCGCGGGTCAACCAGCCGCGTCCGATCATGCACGGCCTGTGCACGTTGGCCGCGAGCACGCTCGAGCTTGCCCGGGTCACCGGAGTGCATCCGGCGGACCTCGTGAGCCTCGAGGGTCGATTCGCTGCGGCAATCCATCCGGGTGAAGCGCCGTCCATCGTTGCGTGGGGTTCTCCCGATGACCTGGCCTTCCAGGTCACCAAGGATGGTCAGGTAGCGATTTCCGGTGCACGAGTGAGCTTCTCCGCCCACTAGTCCCTCCATACTCAACTGCGGGGTGCTTGACCCCTCGTCGCACCCCGCAGTTGTTCGCACGAAGAAGCAGCCCCTGAGCGAATCCGCTCAGGGGCTGCTTTGTATTTGTTTCAATCCTGGTGGGTCGCCATGTAGCGAGCCGGGTACTCACCGCCGCCGTGAACGGCGATGTCGGCGCCGTTGACGTACGAGGAGAGTGGGCTCGCCAGGAACAGGCAGGAGTTGGCGATATCGGCCGGGACGGCCATGCGCTCCATCGGAATGGTCCTGGTGACCGCAGCGCCGCCGTCGGCGCCGTAGACCTCGGCGGCAGCCTCGGTACGGATCAGGCCGGTGGTGATGTGGTTGATCCGCACCTTCGGCGCCCATTCGAGGGCTAATGCCTTGGTAAGAACGAGGAGGCCTGCCTTGGCTGCGCTGTACGCCGCGGTTCCGGGCTGCGGATCGATTGCCGAGACACTGCCGATGTTGATGATGGCACCGCCGTCGTCCTGAGTCTGCATCACTGCGTTGGCAGCCTGGGCAACGTTGAAGGGTGCCAACAGGTTCAGGGCCACGATCTTCTCGACGAAGCGGGGTGACACCGTCGCAGCATCGGCATCGGGGGAGCCGCCGGCGTTGTTGACCAGGACGTCCAGACGGCCGAAGCGCTCGACGGCATCCTGGACGAGGGCTGCGGCGTCGGCGGGATCGCGGACGTCCGTGGCGCGAAAGGCTGCGCTACGGCCGTCGGCGGTGGGTAGGTTTTCGGGCTCGTTACGGCCACAGACCAGCACGTTTGCACCCGCGGCGAGGAAGGTTTCGGCGATGACGTAGCCGATGCCTTTGGTGCCGCCGGTGACGATCACCGAGCGTCCGCTGAAATCGACGGGGTTGGGCAGTGTCACGGTGGAGCCTTCCTGGTGCGGTGCCGAGCTGAATTGCCGCCCAATGTGATTGACGCGACGTGGTCGCACACCTTAGGGTCAAGCAAGTGCTTGGTTGTTTTGTAGGTCGAGTGTAGACGACAAACGGCGGCAGTCACCAGAATCGACCGGTCCTTCCCGCAAAGGGACCTCTGCGTCGACAGACATTGGAGTAGTCACATGGGCAAGCTCGAAGGCAAAGTTGCACTCATCACGGGTGCGGGTCAGGGAATCGGGCAGGGGATTGCCCTGGCCTTGGCCAAAGAGGGCGCCGTGATCGCCGTTGCCGGTCGCACCGAATCCAAGTTGCACACCACCTGCGGACTACTCGCTGACATCGGTGCGCGCGGTGAGGCCGTGGTTTGTGACGTCAGCAAGAAGGACGACATCACGGCGGCCGTGGACCGAACCGTCGAACTGTTCGGCGGAATCGACATCCTGGTCAACAACGCCAACGACTGCAAGCCAGGCCCGCTCTTGAGCGTGCTCGACGAAGACTTCGAGCGTTCCTTCGCGACGGGGCCACTCGCCACCCTGCGCATGATGCAGGCGTCGTACCCGCACATGAACAGTCGAGGGGGCGGCGTCATCATCAACATGGTCACCTCGGCGGCCGTGCGCTGGGATGCCAGTAACTACGGCGCTTACGGTTCCATCAAAGAAGGCATGCGCTCGTTGACCCGCGCCGCGGCCTGCGAATGGGGCAAGGACAACATCCGCGTTCTCAACGTCGCCCCGCACGCCAAGACTCCAGCACTGCAGTGGTGGATGGACAAGAATCCTGAAGAGGCAGCGGCATTTGTCGCGGGTATCCCGCTGGGACGCGTCGGAGACCCCGAGACCGACATCGGTCGTGCCGTCGTCTTCCTCGTCAGCGAAGACGCCGGGTACCTCACGGGTGCCACGATCCCGCTCGACGGCGGCCAGTCGCGCTGGGGCTGACCGCCATCGACCCGATCAGGTCATCACGGCGCCGCCGTCGACGGCAATCGTCTGCCCGGTGACGTTGCGAGCCTTGTCGCTGAGCAAGAACGCGACCATCTCGGCGATGTCTCCGGGCGTCTGAGCTCGACCCATCGGAACCATCTGGGCGACAAAAGAATCGAAGACGTCAGCATCGGAAACATCTGTGAGCGAGGGATCGCGTCGACGCAGTTCCTTGATGGTTCGAAGCCACATGTCGGTGAGGATCAGTCCGGGCATGACCGTGTTCGAACGGAGTCCTCGAGTCGCGCCGATCCGGGCGACGCTGTGACTCATCTCGATCACGGCGGCCTTCGACGGTCCGTAGTGCGCGAGCATGTCACCGCCCAAGCGGGCACCGATCGACGCGATGTTGACGATCGCTGCCGGACCCTCGGTTCTACTCACGAATTCGCGGCACATCAGGAAGCTGCCCTTGGTGTTCACCGCAAAGGTGTTGTCCCACTGGTCTTCGGTGATCTCGAGAAACGGAGTGAAGACGCCGATTCCGGCACCGTTGACGAGTGCAGTCGGACTTCCGGCCGACGCAGCCACGTCGAACGCGTTCTTGACGTCACCTTCACGTCGAACGTCGCATCGTGCCGTGTGGACTGCTACGCCTAGGCTTTCCAGGCGTGCTGCGGTGTCGGCGAGTGCAGCCTCTTCGATGTCGAGGAGAAGCAGGGTGCCGAAGTCCTCTGCAAGGCGCTCGGCAATAGCGGCGCCCAACCCGGCAGCTGCGCCGGTGACAATGGCTACGGGCGCGCTCACGGCAGGTGCGTTTCGAGCAGTGGGGCAAGCAGTTCGGCTGCGCGCGCCGCCGTGATGACTTCGCTCGGGTCCACCTTGGTCACGACTTTCGAAGCAGAATCTTCGTAGACATGCTCACCGATGAGTCGCCCCTGCTCGTCGTACGGCCAGACGAATGCCAAGGTCCGACGCACGAGATACCAACCGTCGGGGTCGATGTCCGACGACTGTTCGGGGGCTGCGGGCGTGGATCCACTCGATTCGTGCACCGCGCCGAACACCCCGTCTCCCAGAATCGATCCTGGGACGAATTGACTGAAGAGGGTCTCACCCGAGAACCCGCTGTCGGAGACCGCGAAGTCGGACTGTCCGGTCCACATGACAAGGGTGTCCGTCTCGGCGAGTGACTGGTAGAAGTTGGTGACGGCGTCCATGCCGTCCAGAACAATCGACTGCCCGTCTTCGAACAACCGGTAGACGGGTTCTTCGACGGTCATGTCGGGTGAGAGGATTTCCTTGTAACGACCGGAGACCTCGAGCAATGCGTGGCGCCGGTAGTTTCGGAGGATCTTCTGGTGCCGCGGATTGTCGATGGTTTCCAATTGCTTTTCGACGCCATCCATCATGTGGACGAATTCGTGCTCGTACTTGCTCATCACATCTCCTGGTTTCGCAGATTCGGCGGGCTGTCCGGATCTGCGACAACTGTGACCTGGCGAGGCATTCGCTGTACATGTAGAACTTCGTTCGAAAATTGCCGGTTTGCTTAACTCCGCTGTTCAGATACCGTGATGGTCGTCACTTTGTGGATTCACCGCGGCAAAAAACAACCGAATGGACGGTAATGAAAAAGGCGAGGAGAGGTGAAGATCTGAATCTGCGGTTGGTGTCCTCGTTGCTCGTCGTCGTGGAGGAAGGGCACTTCGGACGAGCGGCAGACCGGTTGTTCGTCACGGCGCCTGCTCTCAGTCAGCAGATTCGTCGACTCGAGGAGCAGGTGGGAGTCGAGTTGGTCGATCGCAGTTCGCATCCGGTGGTGCTCACCGCCGCGGGTGAGGTGTTCGTCGCGGATGCGCGGCCCGCTCTCGAGTTTGCCGTTCGCGCGATGAACGGTCTCGACGCACTCGAGCGTCGGCGGGCCAGGCGGCTTCGGATCGGATTTATCAACGGGGCTGCCGGGAGTTTGGGGCGTGCGGTGATCGATTCGTTGCATGCGGAGGTGGAGCTGGTCCAACTGGACTGGTCCCAACAGGTTTCGGCGGTGGCGAGCGCGACCGTCGACGCGGCATTCGTGCGACCGCCGCTGCCGGTGCTCGACGGTGTGGTGCTCGAACGGATCGGCGTCGAACCGCGGGTGGTGGCCCTGCCTCGGGGGCACCGGTTGGCGGGTCGCGCGAGCATCGAGATTTCTGAAATAGATGGGACTGTGCAGGTTTCGAGTGACGGCGCACCACCCGAATGGGTGAAATGGTGGTCGGTGGACCCGCGCCCGAGTGGTGTACCTGTCCGGTACGGTCCCTCGGTCCGCACGATGGACGAAGCGCTCGAGGTTGTCGCCAACGGTCGGGCGGTGGTGATAACGGCAGCAACCATTGCCGAGTACTACACCCGCTCGGATATCAGTTTCGTGCGCATTTCCGACATCGAGCAGTGTTCGATCGATCTGTGTACCCGCGAGGGCGACAGCAGTCCGGCAGTGATCGAGCTACGCAAAGCTGTTTCAGCCCTCGGTGCCGCCAGGTGATTGCCGTGTCCTGATGTGATGCGCATGTACTCGGATGTAATGCGCGTTCTTGCCGTCTTCGTTTTAGTCAGTTAGACTAAAACTATGAAAACGATCAGCACGGCACTTGAAATCGTCGAGGCAGCACGAGTTTCGGCCGATGTGTTCGGGGGAGACTCCAGCGATCTCGACACCCGTCGCTCTGCAAAGCGTCGTTTTCATCGGATCGCCTCCGCCATTCATCCGGACCGGGCGAAGCCCGAAGATCGGGTGCGGTACTCGGCGGCAACATCTCGGTTGAACGAGCTGTACCGGAGTTGGTCGGCAGAGTTCGAGTCCGCAGATTCTCGTCCCGTATATGTGGGCGAGCGGGGAGAGTATTCGTTGGGTGGACTGGTAGCGCGCGGCTCGGTCGCTAACCTGTACCGGTCCGATGCCGGTGTCGTACTGAAGATTCCGCGAAACCCTCGGGCGAACTCGATGATCGAGGCCGAACGGAATGTGCTGACGGACATCGCGAATTCGAGCGAAGCCGGTTGGGCAGTCTCGTACTTCCCGCGATTGATCGATCAAATCACCCATGTGGGCAGCGGCACGAGACGTCAGATCGATGTGCTGGACGATCTGACCGAAGGTTTTGTGAGTCTCGCCGACGTCCGTGAGGCGTATCCAGGTGGCCTCGATCCACGGGACTGGGCGTGGATGCACCGACGGCTACTTCGTGCTCTGGCAGCAGCGCATGCGACTGGTTGGGTGCACACCGCGATTACCGCGGAGAACGTGCTGATCGAGCCTGATCGGCACGGGGTGGTGCTGGTCGGCTGGTCCTTTGCCACCCGTACGGGCAGCCGCCCGGTGGCGACGATCGGTTCCGATCGTGATTCGTACCCACCGGAACTCGGCGAAGGAGCGTCTCCGGCCTGGGACGTGTACATGGCTCATCATTTGATGCTCCGAATGCTGGGCGAGCAGACCCACGAACGGATGAAGGCGTTTGCCGACGGCTGCATGCAGGACAACCCGAGATTACGTCCCGACGCGGTCGACCTACTGGGTGAGTTCGACGAACTCCTCGATCTTCTCTATGGCCAGCGGACATTTCGTCCGTTCGCCGTTCCATCCACGAAAGGACAGTGATTGTCATGGGCTACGGATACTGGGACGACAACACCTATTTGGCGGGCAAGACTTTTCGTGCCGCACGCGGTGTCGACGATTTCGGTTACACCGATTCGCTTCGGTCGCGTCCGCGAAGCAGTTGGAAAGCGGATCCGACCCTCGACCCCTTCGGCGTCGACAAGCGTGAATGCCGAGATTCGGACGGACACCCCGATTCTCTGCCGATAGCAGTGCTTTTCGATGTCACCGGTTCGATGGGTGCTGTCCCTCGCATCATGCAGGACAAGCTCGGGAAGCTGCACGGACTGCTGCAACGGAAAGGATATGCGGATGATCCGCAGATTCTGTTCGGCGGTATCGGCGACGCAGATTCCGACCGGGTGCCGCTTCAAGTGGGACAGTTCGAGTCGGGAAACGCGATGGACGAACAGCTACGCACCATTTTTCTCGAAGGCAACGGAGGCGGTCAGAAATCGGAAAGCTATGAATTGGCGGCATATTTCATGGCGCGTCACACGAGTACCGACGCCTGGGAGAAGCGGGGACGGAAGGGCTACCTCTTCGTCATCGGCGACGAGTTGAACAAGCCGAGACTCTCGGCTCGTCACATCCGTTCGGTGATCGGTGACAAGGTTCGTCAGGACGTATCGGTACCGTCGATCTACCGTGAACTCGAAGAAAGATGGAATGTTTACTTCGTTCTGCCGGATCAGTCGTCGTACTTCAACGATCCGGAAATCGCGGATCACTGGAAGAAGTTGCTCGGTGAACGGTTCGTCAAACTCGACGATCCCGCCGCGGTGTGCGAACTGATCGCGCTGACGGTCGGAATCGGCGAGGACCGTATCGACCTGCGTGACGGACTGGCGGATCTCCGTGACATCGGTTCCAGGGCTGAAGCGGAGACTGTCGGCAAGGCTCTCGCTCTGATTCCAGGGCGCAGCACCGCGACGGTGGCCGGGTTGCCCCACGATCTCGGAACCGGTACGGACGATGTCGATTTCGCCTAGAAGGAGATCATGATGGAGCCATTCGAAGACCGCGATATCGTCGTCGTAGACCTCGGGTTCGGAGATGCAGGGAAGGGAGCAACGGTCGATTGGCTTTGCTCCGATCAAGCCGATCTGGATGTGGCCGCAGTGGTTCGGTTCAACGGTGGGGCACAGGCAGCGCACAACGTAACGGTCGGCGAGCGCCACCACACGTTCTCGCAGTTCGGCTCGGGAACGCTGTCCGGCGTCCCGACGTTTCTTTCGCGATTCGTGTTGGTCGAGCCCATCGCGCTCGCCCGGGAGACGCGTGCTCTGGAAGCGCTCGGAGTTCGAAATCCGTTCGATCTGATACGGATCGACGCGCGCGCTTTGTTGACGACGCCGATTCACGTGGCCGCCAACAGGGCCCGCGAGGATGCTCGCGGCGGTAACCGGCACGGCTCGTGTGGCAAGGGGATCGGTGAGACTGCGGCGTATGCGCTCGAAGTTGCGAATGCGCCTACGGTGGGAGACTGCCGGCGACCTGATTCCTTGCGTTTTAAGTTGTCGGCGTTGGCCACATTCTACGGACCGTTGATCGCGGAGAGTCGCCACGGTTTTCCGCCGATCGACGACATGGTCGACATGTATGCCGAATTCGGTGATGTAGTGGACATCGCCGACCCGGATGCGCTGGCTGCGTTGGGTGCCGGTGGTCGTCTGGTGTTCGAGGGGGCACAAGGTGTCCTTCTCGACGAGTGGCGGGGGTTTCACCCACACACCACGTGGTCGACTGTCGAGCCGTCCAACGTGCGAGCGATGATCGATGAGTTGGGCCGGGACAGTTATGTACTCGGCGTCACCCGCACGTACATGACACGACACGGAGCTGGACCGTTCCCGACCGAGGATCTGGAGCTGGCGAAGGTGTTGCCCGAGCTGCACAACGGGGCCGGTGAGTATCAAGGCGGATTCCGGGTGGGGCACCTCGACGAATTGTTGTTGCGCTACGCAATCGAGGTGAGCGGCGGTGTCGACGGATTGGCGCTGACTCATCTCGATGCGATGGATCGTGCGCGGGTTGCCGGCACCCCGGTACACGGAGTGCAGGCATACGAAGGACTGCCGTCCGTTCCCGTCGGAGAGTGGAAGGATCTCGATCACCAACAGGAGCTGACAGATTCCTTGAAAGCCGTAGGGGTCGTGCCGAAGGAACTTCCGGCCGACCCGGACGATTTCGCCCGGTATCTGAGCGAGGAAATGGGGGCGCCGGTGGTTCTGACCGCGGACGGTGCCGACCGGGCCGATCGTCAGGTGCGATGCCCAGTGCCTGCATGATGGACAGTGTGGACCAGTCACTTGTCTCGATCGATGTCATCGCGCTCCGCTTCGGCAATCCGGAGCCCGGGATGTTGCGATTTGCCGTCACGCCGCGGCAAGCGGAGCCGTACACCGGGCAATTGGCGCTGCCCGGTGTACTTCTCGGCGCCGGTGAGAGATTGCAGGATGCCGCCAGGCGAGCGGTGACCACTAAACTCGGAATTCCCGAAGAGAAGATCCTGGCCGGTGGACAACTGACCGTGTTCGACGAGCCCAATCGCGACCCTCGCGGTCCGACGCTCTCGGTGACCATGTGGGCAGTGATCTCGTCGAACGAGGTGCCGGGTTCGGCCGAATGGGTGAGTTGGGACAACCCGGGGGACCTCGCGTTCGACCACAATCGGATAGTCGCCGATACCCGCCCGATCCTCGCTGACACCCTGTTGTGGCGTGATCAGGCTTTCACGCGTGCACTACTGGGACCGTCGTTTCCGGCGTCGTACGCGCTGGCAGTGGCGGAGGAGCTTTCCGGTGTGCGTCCGGACCCGGGCAACTTGAACCGGACACTCAAAGCGTTGCCAGGGCTGGAACGTACGGACGAACGAGTCCGGGTCAGTGCCACCGGGCGACCCGCGGTGGTCTGGGCATGGACCCAAGCCAGCTGACCTACCTCAGAAGTTGCCCCGCGCGGCCTGCTCACGCTCGATCGCTTCGAACAGAGCTTTGAAGTTTCCCAGCCCGAATCCCAGTGAGCCGTGGCGTTCGATGATCTCGAAGAACACGGTGGGACGATCTCCGATCGGTTTGGTGAAGATCTGAAGAAGATAGCCGTCTTCGTCGCGGTCGACGAGGATGCCTCGCTTCTGCAATTCCTCGATGGGAACTCTTACCTCCCCGATACGCGCGCGCAGTTCGGGATCCTCGTAATACGAAGCAGGAGTGGAGAGAAACTCGATTCCCTCGTCGACGAGAGCGTCGACTGCTCCGAGGATGTCGTTGGTCGCAAGCGCGAGATGCTGAGCGCCGGGACCTTGGTAGAACTCGAGGTACTCGTCGATCTGTGACCGCTTCTTCGCGATGGCAGGTTCGTTGAGTGGGAACTTGACTCGGTGATTGCCGCTCGAGACGACCTTGCTCATCAGCGCGGAGTAGTCGGTGGCTATGTCGCCACCCACGAACTCGGCCATGTTGGTGAATCCCATGACCCGGTTGTAGAAGTCGACCCATTGGTCCATCTTGCCGAGTTCGACATTGCCGACCACGTGGTCGAGGGCCTGGAAGATTCGCTTGGGCGCGCCGTCACGCTTGCGGTACGACGACGTCCGTTCGACGTATCCGGGAAGGTAAGGGCCGGTGTAGCGGGAACGGTCGACGAGGGTGTGCCGAGTCTCGCCGTACGTCGCGATGCTGGCCAGGCGAACGGTGCCGTGCTCGTCGGTGATGTCGTGCGGTTCGACCAACACTGTCGCACCTTGGGCGATGGCGTGTGCGATGCACTTGTCCACGTCCGGGACGCTGAGCGCGATGTCGCGGATACCGTCGCCGTGACGGCTGTGATGTTCGATCAGCGGACTTGCCGGATCCACAGCACCCTTGACGACAAACCGCACCGCCCCACTCTTGAGTACAAACGCGTGGTGGTCGCGGTTTCCCGTCGACGGGCCTGAATAGGCCACCAATTCCATGCCGAACGCGGACTGGAAAAAATGTGAAGTCTGCGTGGCATTTCCGACGATCCATTCGAGGCCGTCCCAACCGCTCACGGGGAAAGGATCGTGATCGCTGTCGTACTCGACCAAGCCGACCAACTGGCGCAATTGCTCCAGATCCAGGCCGGCCAACTGTTCGTCGTCGGTGAGAGTCTGTTCGACGGTCATGATGAGTCCCCTCTGAGTGCGATGTACACAGCGCGGTGCTCGAGTTATGTTCGGCACTGCCAGTACAAACAGATAAGTCCTTCAAAGGTTGGGTAGTCAACGGAGGTAGTTGAAAGTAGACACAGCGCCGGAATGCGAAGATGGTGGCACTGTTTTGTAGACAATTTGCATAGTTGAACGACGAGTGGAGCAGACGTGAATCTCGACGCAGTGGATCTGGCTCTGTTGGACGCGATGAACAAGCACCCGAGAGCCGGTGCGTTGGAGCTTTCGCGTCAGGTCAAGGTTGCGCGGGCGACAGTGCAGGCGAGATTGAAAAGGATGGAAGATGCGGGCGTCATCGCCGGATACGCGCCGCACATCAATTTGGCTGCAGCGGGTTTCGGAGTACAGGCATTCGTGACTTTGCAGATCGCCCAGGGGGCGCTCGACACCGTCACAGCGGAACTCGAGGCAATCCCCGGTGTGCTCGAAGCCTTTGCCACCACCGGCTCCGGTGACGTGCTGTGCCGGATTGCCGCTGCTTCGCACGAGGATTTGCAAGCGACGCTGCTCGAACTGAATCGGTCGGGGATAGCCACCCGGTCGACCAGCGTCATGGTTCTCTCGGTGGTGGTACCGCTCCGGTCGATGCCCCTGCTGCAGACGTTGCAGTCGAAGCAGGCGACCAAGGCCCCGGCGTATCGACGAGGCGGTCAGCCTCGCTGACGACCCGGAGCCCAGAATCCCAGAACGATCGCAGATACCCACATGATCGCGGCGAGTGTGAGTGCTCCTTGGTCCATGCCTTTGATGAAGGCTTCACGGGCGAAGTCGGCCAACTGGGCACCCTGCGGCCCGGCTGCTTCGGCGACGTGGAGAGCAGCGGCCAGAGAACCGGAGACCGGTTCCTTGGCCGGTTCGGGTAGCAAGTCGACCGCGGGCTGGACGTGATTTCCGTAGCCTGCGGCGAGGATACTTCCCGCCAGTGCAACGCCGATGGCGGAGCCGATCTCACGGGTTGCGTCGTTGACTGCTGATGCAACTCCCTGTTTGGAGTCCGGTGCGTTGGAGACGATGGCAGCAGTTGCGGGGGTTGTCGACAAACCCAATCCAATGGCGGCCACTACCAAGGGAACACAGACTTCGGCATAGGTCGAATTGGCGTCCAAGCGAGTCAGGAGTGCAATTCCGGTTCCGAGGAAGGCGACTCCGGTGGCGGTGAGGGCGCGTAGACCGATACGCGGAATCATCAGGGGCGCAACCACGGACAGGGCCATCACCGGCACGGCGATCGGCATGAGGGCTAGCGCCGATTGCAGGGGGGAGTAGTCGAGTACCAGTTGCAGATACTGCACGATCAGGAAGAACAGGCCGAAGGTCGCCAGGAACTGCAGGGTCAGTGACGCTGCGCCACTGCCGAATGCGCGATTGGCAAACAGTCTGACGTCCAGAAGTGGATGGCGAGTGCGTAATTCGACCCAGCTGAAGACTGCCGTCATGGCAATTCCGCCGATCAGCAGAGCAAGAACCACCGGATCGAACCAACCACGGGCGGGTGCCTCGATCATCCCCAGGACAAACAGTCCGATCGAGCCGGCAATCAGTGCGGTGCCTGGAAGATCGAGTGGAGTTGCCTCCGAGTCCTTCGACGTCACGATCGTGAACGATACCGCGAGGATCAGGACGGAGACGACGGCCAGGCTGACGAATATCGAATGCCACGACCACTTTTCGAGGAGCAGGCCGGAGACGACCAGTCCGGCGATTGCACCGGACCCTGCGACGCCGGACCAGACTCCGACGGCGCGGGCACGCTGCGCCGGCGGGAAACCTGCAGTGAGTAGAGACAACGTCGCCGGCATGACAAATGCGGCGCCGACGCCGGAGATCACGCGGGAGAGGATGATCCACGACGGTTCGTCCGCGAGGACCGGTATCGACGAGCCGGCAGCAAAAACAAGTAGTCCGAACATGAGCAGTTCGCGTCGACCGTAACGATCGCCGAGCGCGCCCGCCGGCAACAAGAGACAAGCCAGCGTGAGCGTGTACCCGTCTACGATCCACGTGAGCTGGCTTTGTGTTGCACCGGTATCGCGGGCCAAGTCGGGAAGGGCCGTGTTGAGCGCGGCCATCGCTGCGACGACCAGCGCGACGGCGCAGCACGCGACCGTCAGCATCCAGATCTGTCGGATGGTCCACGTGGACTGTTCGAGCGTCGTATCGCTACTCACGAAACCTCCCGATAGAAACAAGACCATCAGTATCGTTACAAGACCAGCAGTTCCACAACCCCCAAGTGGGTATAACTGAAGTTGTGACGGTGGGAATCGACAAGCAGGGAATCGAACAGCAGGGAAACGACGAGGACCCGCGCAAACAGCGTTCCAGGTCCAGGTTGCTCGACGCAGCGACCAAGCTGCTGGCAGAAGGCGGCGTCGACGCCGTGACGATCGATGCCGTCACCAAGTTGGCCAACGTCGCCCGTGCGACGCTGTATCGCCATTTCGACAGCGGCACGGAGTTACTCGCCGCGGCATTTGCACGTCTACTACCGCCCGTGCCGGAGATGTCCGGTGAAGGCGATCTCCGCGCGCAATTGCTCGAGTTGTTGACCAGTCAGGCCAAGGCCATCGAAAGCGCACCGATCCAGGTGACGGCGATGTGCTGGCTCGGCTTGGGGCCGGAGCTGAAGGGTTACTCGAGCGTCGATGCCCTGTCCACGGACAAGCCCGAATTGCGATCGCTGCGCCAGACGGTTTTCGAGCAGTACCGTCACGCGTTCGATCGGATCCTGCGCGCGCCGGACGCGATCGACGCGTTGGGGGAGTACGACTACGACGTCGCACTTGCTCAGTTGGTCGGACCTTTGGTGCTCACCAAGCTGGCCACGCTGACGCCTCTCGGGGAGGCTGCGTGTGAGCAGATCGTAGACGACTTTCTGGCTGCACGCGGAGTGTCGAGCTGACGCTCACGGCTCCAGGTTGCGTCGTAGCACGTACTGCTCGAGGCGGTCGATGCCGCGCACTCGTCGCGGACGAAGGTGTCGCAGTTTGAAATTGGCGTCCGAGCCGAGCTGGGTGGCCAGCTCTGAGTCGATCAGCACGGTGCCGGGACGAGCGGAGCTGGTGAGGCGCGCGGCCTTGTTGACCACCGAACCGTAGAGATCTCCGAAGCGAACCAACGTCGGCCCCATGGCCAGACCCACCCGAAGCTGTGGATCGTCGTGATCGGCGAGGACGGCTTGTTGGATCTGCAAAGCGATCTCGGCGGCGTGGTGGGGACTTTCGGCGGCAAACATGACTTCGTCACCGACGGTCTTGACCACCCAGCCGTAGTTGCGCCCGATGATTTCGGTGGACGCCGACTCGAACCGCTCGAGCAGATCGTTGAGTTCGGCGGAGTCGAGGCCGCGGGTCAGCGAGGTGTACCCGACGATGTCGGCGAAACCCACGACCAGAACACGACTCGCGACTTCTTCGCCCGGGTTTCCCACGTTGCGGCCCGTCGACGACGCGACGTGGCGCTTCCAGACGTACGTCTGGAGTGATTCGACAGCGGGAATGATTTCGGCGCCCAGACGTAGAACGACATTTCTGATGGCGTCGGGTTCGTGATCCACCGAGTCCGCAAGCTGATCGATGATGTGGGTGCTGATCAGCGAGACCTGCCACTCCGCCAACCTCGACATCGACTGTCCGAGAGAACGAGCGGCTGCCACCTCACTGTTCTGCGAGATGACTCCTCGATTGACCATGTCGATGATCGTCTTGAGTGCGTTGGCGTCTTGCTGGGTGAACATGACCGCGTCGGGATCCTCGTCGACTGCAAAGCCCATCGCGACCCACAAACGATCGGCACGCTCACGTGTCACACCGGCGAATTCCGCGATCTGCGACTGGGTGAAGCAACGGGGCCCGCCGAGGAGAGACTCCTCGATGTCGGCTTGAATTCGGCTGAGCAGATGAGCATCGACGTCGACCGGATCAGCAGTGTGGGGTTCGGCAGCGTGAGATTCAGCAGGTGCGGGTTCGGTGACCTCGTCGATCCACTCTGACTCCGAACTGCTCACCGTGCTCCTTCTTGTCGCAACGAATTACTGTCCACCATCTTCCACGCGGTGCCCCGAGAACAGTACTGAATCGGCTGAACCGCCTCCGAATCCTCGGGCTCATGCGGGCGGTGAGAGCGAACACGTCGGTGGCTTGTGCAAGAGTTGCCCCGAGAAAAGCACTATCGATACTGAAATGCACCACATTCTTCTGAAAGGACTTGCGCATGCCACCCCGTAGACGTTCCGGCGCTGCCGCATCAACGCCGGATCACCTCACTGCGGAAAATCTGGCAGCGCTCGCCACGGCTGTCGCCGAAGGCAAGCGCGCCACCGTCTATCTGCGCGAGGCAACCCCCAGCCTGGGGATCGAAGCCGGTACCTCGGCGAAAGTCGTGTCGGTGGACGGCAATACCGTGCTCATCCGCCCCAAAGGTGTCAACGACGAATTGCCTTTCGAGGCAGAAGAATTGCGCATCAACCGTGTGTCCGCGTCGCCGGCCAAACCGGCGCCGCGGCCTAAACCAGTTGTGGAGTCCGAACCCTTGATGGAGCCGATGGAGCCACTCGTAGAGCCCGTTCGGCCCAAGCCCCGGGCACAGTCTGCACCCGCCCCGGTGTCGACCGCCCCGGCTACTCCTGCCGCGACACCTCGCCCGGCCGTCAAGCGTGCGAAGAAACTGCCCGCCGGCATCAGCGTCACCATCCATGCGGGTGCGGACAACGATTGGAGTGTGACGGTCACACAGGGCGCGAAGCGTCCGGGCAAAGCGATTCCGGTCGCACCCGATGCAGTCGAGCGAGCCGTCCGCGAGTTGGGTGAGCCCACCGCCATCGAAGCCGTCGAGTCCATCATCGTCGCTGCGCGAGACATGGCTGCGGCGCGAGTCGACGAGTTGAGTCGTCAACTCGAAGAGGCTCGCAAGATGCTCGAGGCGCTCGGAGCTACCGACTAGAACCGCTGCGTAAGTCCGCACTTTCCGGGGTATGCGTTTTTTGCAGCGGGGAGATTACCGGCGGAGAGATTGTGATGTTGCAGCGAATTGTTTCGGCTCTGGCAGCGTTGGTCTTGGCACTCGGACTCGGCTTCATCGTCAGCAGTAACGCGGTTGCTGCACCCACGCCCATGGGCGGTGGTTCGGGCATCATCATCGACAACCAGCTGGTGTGTACGTTGACCACCATCGGTCATGACAACGGCGGCAGACTTGTGGGCATCACCGCAGGTCACTGCGGTGGCCCTGGATCTTCCGTGATTCCGGAAAGCAATGAGGGCGCGGGCGTGGTCGGCACGTTCGTCGAGTCGAACCCGGAGCTGGACTACGGCGTCATACAGTTCGATCCGGCCAAAGTCACACCAGTTCGAACGGTGGGCGCGGCCACCATCACGTCGATCGGCGCTCCGGCCAGCTTCCCGGCCACAGCCTGCAAGGAAGGCCGTACGACGGGCACCACCTGCGGCGTCGTCTGGGGAGACCTGAGCGCAGACGCATCCACCTGGACTCAGATCTGCGTCGACCATGGTGATTCGGGAGCTCCGGTCACGGTCGGCACGACACTGGTCGCGATGGTGAATGCCTATCTCTGGGTGCCGTGCCTGGGGCCGGAACTCGGCACCAACATGACCTCCATCGTGGACACGATCGATGCCCACGGAGGAGTTGGCGCCGGGTACCGGCCCATCTAGCAGCGGGCTGGGATCAGCCGCACACTGCTCCACCCGAGGCTGATCCCACGAGCTTGGAGTACTTGGCCAGCACACCGCGCGTGTAGCGAGGCGGCAACGGCTCCCAGCCCTTCTTGCGGGCTTCCAATTCGGAATCGTCGACCAATAATTCGAGTTGTCCGGTACCCACGTCGAGCCGGATCTGATCGCCGTTACGAACGAACGCGATGGGACCGCCGTCGACGGCCTCGGGCGCAACGTGTCCGACACACAGGCCGGTGGTGCCGCCGGAGAATCGTCCGTCCGTCAGCAGCAGGACGTCCTTGCCGAGACCCGCACCCTTGATCGCGCCCGTGATCGCCAGCATCTCGCGCATTCCGGGGCCGCCCTTCGGGCCCTCGTAGCGGATGACGACAACGTCACCACCAGTGATGGTTCCGTCTTCGAGTGCGTCCATTGCGGCGCGCTCGCGTTCGAAAACCCGTGCAGTTCCGGTGAATACGTCGGATTCGAATCCGGCCGACTTAACGACTGCTCCGCCGGGAGCGAGCGACCCCTTCAGGATCGTGATGCCTCCGGTCGGGTGAATGGGCTTGTTCATCGCCCGCAGAACCTTGCCGTCGGGATCAGGCGGGGTGATGTGCGCCAGGTTCTCCGCCACGGTCTTGCCGGTGACGGTCAGGCAATCTCCATGCATGAGTCCCGCGTCGAGCAATGCCTTCATGATGACGGGGACGCCGCCGATACGGTCGACGTCCGTCATGACGTGCTTTCCGAAGGGCTTGACGTCGGCGAGGTGCGGGACCTTCGCGCCGACGCGAGCGAAGTCGTCGAGCGTCAGCGGGACGTACGCTTCGTGCGCGATCGCGAGGAGATGGAGCACCGCATTGGTGGAACCGCCGAAAGCCATGACCACCGCGATGGCGTTCTCGAACGCCTCCTTGGTGAGGATGTCCCTGGTGGTGATGCCTCGACGCAGGAGTTCGACCACGGCTTTGCCGCTCTCGCGGGCGAATCCGTCTCGGCGACGGTCCGGTGCGGGTGGTGAAGCGCTGCCGGGCAGCGACATTCCCATGGCCTCGGCGGCGCTGGCCATCGTGTTTGCGGTGTACATGCCGCCGCACGCGCCTTCGCCCGGGCAGATCGCTCGTTCAATGGTGTCGACGTCGGCGCGGCTCATCAGCCCACGCGAGCAGGCGCCCACGGCCTCGAACGCGTCGATGACGGTGACTTCGCGCTCGCTGCCGTCGGAAAGCTTCGCGATGCCAGGGAGAGTGGAGCCGGCGTAGAGAAATACGCTGGCCAGGTCGAGGCGGGCCGCCGCCATCATCATGCCGGGCAACGACTTGTCGCACCCGGCAAGAAGAACCGATCCGTCGAGGCGTTCGGCCTGCATGACGGTCTCGACGCTGTCGGCGATCACCTCGCGAGAGACGAGGGAAAAATGCATGCCCTCGTGACCCATCGAAATGCCGTCGGAAACGGAGATAGTGCCGAATTCGAGAGGGAACCCGCCGGCTTCCCGTACGCCCTCCTTGACGGCCTTGGCCAGGCGATCGAGGGACAGGTTGCACGGCGTGATTTCGTTCCAGGACGAGGCGACGCCGATCTGCGATTTGACCCAGTCGTCGTCGCCCATTCCTACTGCACGCAACATGCCGCGCGCTGCGGTCTTTTCGAGTCCGTCGGTGACGTCACGACTTCTGGGCTTGATGTCGGGTTCGGTCATTTTCCAAGCATAGGCGTCAGCGGGGTGTCTTTCCGGCAGACGAGCGACTCGAGTTGCCCACAAACGTCGTCCGACTACCGGTTGCGAACGGGATCGACTCGATCAAACTTCCAGAGAAGCGCAGGCGAAGCCTGGGTGAACATCCCGAAGCTCTCTTGAACGGCTGTTCAGGTGCGGGTTCACTCCTAGCGTGCACACGAATGCCTTCGATCGAATATCCAGACGCGGCCTGCTGCAGGGATCGGCGGCCCTCGCCGGCGCAGTAGGTCTCGGTGTCGCTTCGGCGAGCCACGCCGGTGCCGAGGTTCCGGGTGGCAGCCCGGGCTTCGCGCACGGCGTGGCATCCGGCGACCCGTTGCCGGATGCGGTGATCATCTGGACCCGCATCACCCCGACGGCAGACGCGACGCCCGGTTCCGGCGTCGGGCCGGCGGTGACGCTCAACTGGCAGGTCGCGACCGATGAGGGGTTCGCGAGCGTCGTTGCGTCCGGAAGTGTTGCTGCTTCGGCAGATTTCGATCACACCGCGAAGGTCGACGTCACCGGCCTCGATTCGTCGACGACGTACTGGTACCGATTCACTGCGGGTTCGGCCGTTTCTCCGGTGGGCCGCACCCGCACGGCTCCGTCGATCTCGGCAGATCTTGATCGTCTCCGCTTCGGCGTGGTGTCCTGCTCCAACTGGGAGGCGGGGTATTTCGGTGCCTATCGTCACCTCGCGTTTCGCGAAGACCTCGACGCGATCATCCACCTCGGTGACTACATCTACGAGTACGGGCAGGGGGAGTACGGCGCGAGAAACGGATCCGTTCGCCTTCACGAGCCGGCCCACGAGATCATTTCGCTGGCCGACTACCGAATTCGGCACGCGCAGTACAAGACCGACCCGGATCTGGCAGCACTCCACCTGAAGCTCCCGTTCATCACCACGTGGGACGATCACGAATCGGCTGATAACGCGTACCTGGACGGCGCCGAAAACCACACGCCAGGTGTCGAAGGCGATTGGGCTGATCGAAAGGCGAACTCGGCCAAGGCATATTTCGAGTGGATGCCCGTCCGGCCGTCGGGTAGTGGTTCGAATGTTCAGCTGTATCGACGGTTCCGCTTCGGGAATCTAGCCGAGATCTCGATGCTGGATCTGCGTACCTACCGTGACGAGCAGCCGACGATGAAGCAGGTCGACGATCCGTCGCGCACCATTACCGGACGCGCACAGATGGATTGGTTGACCAACGGAATCGTCACCTCCCCGACGCAGTGGAAGATCGTCGGCAATCCGGTCATGATCACGCCGTGCGTGTTCCCGCCGCTGGAGCCGGCGACCACCGCGGCGTTGACCGAACTGGTGGGAGTGCCGCAGGCCGGTGTCCCGTACAACACGGATCAGTGGGACGGGTACACCGCCGACCGCACCAGGCTTTTCGACGCGATCACCTCGAACGGTGTGGACAACACCGTTTTCATCACCGGTGACATCCACACGTCGTGGGCTTGCGACCTACCGACCAACGCCGCCAACTATCCGGGTGGGACGACCGTCGGCGCCGAGTTCGTCGTCCCGTCGGTGACCTCGCCCAACATCGACGACATGCTGAAAGTGCCGCCGCGCACGGTAACCGTTGCGGCAGAAGAGGCATTCAAGGCCGTGAACCGACATGTGCGGTACGTCGAACTGGATTCGCACGGTTATGGCGTCTTCGAAATCGCCCGCGAAGGTACCCAGATGGACTGGTACTACGTCGACGATCTCACCAATCCGCAGAGCAACGCGCACTACGCCGTGAGCTACCGACTACCGGCAGGCGCGGGCAGTAGAGTCTCACCCACCTCGGCCGCCCTCGATCAGGCCTCGTACCGACCAGGAGTCGACCAGTGAGCATCGAAGTTTCGCGTCGTAGCGTTCTGATCGGTGGAAGTGTTGTTGCGGGAACGGCATTGCTCGGTACACCCGCTCGCGCGAGTGTGCCCACCAGCGCTGGTATCCCAGACCTGGACGTGCATGTCGTCGTCGTCGACGGCATGCGGCCGGACGAGCTGCGATCGGAGCTCACACCGACGCTCACCGGGCTTGCGGCCGGCGGTATCCACTACCCGGATGCCAGCGCCATCACGATCGCGGAGACACTGCCGAACCACACGGCGATGATGACGGGAGTGCTGCCGGCGCGTTCGGGAGTGCCGGCCAACTCCGTCTACGATCCCGCCGTCGACAAGAAGCGCGACCTCGATCGGCCTTCCGACCTGCAGACCTCGACGGTTCTGGATCGGGTGCGTACCGAACTCGGATTGACCACTGCGAGTGTGCTGTCCAAGCGCTACCTGCACGGGCTGTTCGGTGATCGCGCCTCACTGGTGTGGGATCCTCAGCCGCTTGTTCCTGGTACAGAGCATGCGCCGGACAACTTCACGATCGACGCCCTGATCCGTATCGTCGGCGGGAACTCGCCGCGACTGTCGTTCACGAATCTCGGTGACGTCGATCGTGTCGGCCACCTTGATCTGTCCGGTCCGTCCATCCGTATCGCCCGCACCGCCGCACTTCAGAACACCGACAACCAGGTTCGCCGCTTCGTCGACTTTCTTCACGACACCGGTCGTTGGAATCGGAGCATTCTGATCGTGTTGGCAGACCACTCCATGGACTGGTCGGAGCCCGCGAGGCTCATCGGCCTGGATCGACCGCTGAACGCGGACCCGTTGCTGGCAGGCAAGATTCGGATCGCCCAGAACGGTGGCGCAGACCTGATCTACTTCATCGGACCCGATGGCGAACGGGTGGAAGCCGTCAGCCGGATTCAGCAGATCGTGGACGGAGTCGACGGCGTCGAATCCAGCCACCTTCCGGCCGAATTCGATCTCGGTACCAATGCCGGTGACGTCGTTGCGTTTTGCGCTCAGGGTTGGCGATTCAGTGATCCGACTCCACTGTCCAACCCGATTCCCGGCAACCACGGTCACTTCGTGACACTGCCCATCCCGTTCTTCCTCAGTGGTGGGCATCCCGCTCTCGACGGCGGACGGAAGATCGACACGCAGGCTCGCACGATCGACGTCGCGCCGACGGTTGCGGCTCTGCTCGGCCTCGGTGCACCTGCCGGTGGTTGGGACGGCGTCGCCCGCACAGCGGGTGTGTCGCTGAACGTCTAGCGAGGGTCGCGACCGGTCAGGGCAATCAGCCTGTCCTGCAACGACGCATCGTCAGGAAGTTCGACGGGAGCGGAGAACAGCCCGCTCTCGGCGAGCATGTCGCGCTGCCCGTCGAGGTCGGACCAGACGGCCTCGACGAGGTCGGGATCGAGTCGCTCGTCCGCGCCGACCGCTCGCGCGAGATCCCAGGTGTGGATCGTGACGTCCGAGGTCTGTTGGCGTAGATACGGTTCCACCTTCACCGTGCCGTACGAGAGGTGAACGTGGGCACTGAGGTCCGTCGATTTCCACGCCTTGATGGCGGCATCGGAATACTTCTGCCATTCCGTCCACAGATCGTCCCCGACGGGAACGATGTCCGGAGTTGCCTCGCCGACAGTCAGTCCGGCCAGGAGTGGCGGTACCCACTGCTGCTCCTCGATGACGTGGCGAACAAGGTGTTCGACCTGCCAGTCGGAGTCAGGCGTGGGTGCGTTCCAGTCCTCGACTGCGGCGAGTCGTGAACCGAATTCGCGGTGGGCGGTGAGCACGAGTTCGAGCCAATCGAATGCCATCACTCGAGGGTAACCCGATCAGCGTGACGTTAATCGGTGCGTGAGGCGTCGATTCGGTGAAGACTGTCAAGGTTGTCGCTTAGCCGAATCGAGGAGATTTCATGACCGTCCCCACCGTCACTCTGGCCGAAGGTCTCACCGTCAGTGCCCAGGGATACGGCGCGATGTCCGTCGCCCCTGTCTACGGCCCCGTTGATCCGGCCGAGGCGCTCGCCACGTTGCACCATGCGGTGGACATCGGGATCACGTTTATCGACACCGCCAACGTGTACGGCGAGGGCTCGAGTGAGCGTGCGGTGGGAGAACTTCTCACAGACCGTCGAGACGAGGTGCAGTTGGCGACGAAGTTCGGGTTGGTGGGCAACATCGCCAACGGTCAGCGCGGGATCAACGGAGACCCGGCGTACGTACCGCAGGCACTCGACGAGTCTCTGGGACGACTCGGCGTCGATCACGTGGACCTCTACTACTTACACCGGGTCGACCCGAACGTGCCGATCGAAGACACCGTCGGCGCGATTGCCGAGCAGGTGAAGGCAGGCAAGGTCCGCAACATCGGCCTGTCCGAAGCGACCGGTGACGAACTGCGTCGTGCGTACGGGGTGCATCCGATCGCGGCGATCCAGTCGGAGTGGAGCATCTGGAGCCGGGACGTCGAGAACAAAGTAGTGCCGACTGCCGCGGAACTCGGAGTCGGATTCGTGCCCTTCTCACCTGTGGGCCGAGGCTTCTTGGCGGGATCGTTCGATGCGGCGACGCTCGGTGACAACGACCTACGCCGACGCTTCCCGCGCTTCTCGGACTCCGCGCTCCCTGCTAATCAGAAGGTTCTTGACGTGGTCCGTGCTGTCGGCGAGGAGCTCGGCGCGACGCCCGCACAGGTTTCCCTGGCATGGCTCGACGCCAAGGGCCGTCAGTTCGGATTGCCTTCTGTGTCGATTCCCGGCACTCGGTTTGCTGCCCGCGTCACGGAGAACGCCGGAGCATTGGACATCGTTCTGAGCGAAGACCAGATCGCGCGCCTCGACTCACTCGCCGCGATCACCGAAGGGTTCCGTTCAGCAGATTTGAATTGGGTGTCACAGGGTCGCGAATGATCATGTCCTGAGCCTTGCGAAAGACAGGAGTAACATACAGACCCGATGAAAAAAGTGTGGTTGGTCTGGGGTGTCGGTGTTTTTGCCTACGTGATCGCCGTGCTTCACCGCACTTCGTTCGGTGTCTCGGGTCTGTCTGCTGCTGATCGGTTCTCGATCTCCCCCAGCGTTCTGTCGAGCTTCGTCGTGCTGCAGATCGTCGTGTACGCCGGTATGCAGATTCCGGCGGGAGTCCTCCTCGACCGCTACGGTTCGCGGATCATGATCGCAGTCGGTGCGTTCATCATGATGTCCGCGCAGTTGGCACTCGCCTTCACCGAATCGCTGCCCGTCGCGATCGGTGCACGTATTGCCGTCGGCGCCGGCGACGCACTCACCTTCATCTCGGTGCTGCGGTTGGTGCCGCAGTGGTTCCCGCCCCGGCAGGTGCCGTTGGTCTCGCAGTTCACGGGCATCCTCGGTCAGCTGGGCCAGGTGATGTCTGCGCTCCCGTTCATGTTGATTTTGTCCGGTCCGGGCTGGACTTTTGCCTACGGCAGCGCTGCCGCCGTCGGACTGTTGGCGTTTGCACTGGCGTTGAGCGTCATCCGCGACGCTCCTCCGGGCGCCGAAGTGGTGGCCGTTCCGGCCGGCGCCAGGGAGATCGGGCGACAGATCAAGACGGTGTGGATGCGGCCCGGCACACGTCTCGGGTTCTTCAGTCACATGGGGACACAGTTCTCGATCACGACCTTTGCATTGCTGTGGGGTGTGCCGTATCTGAAATCGGCTCAAGGCCTCGATTCTGCGACGGTCGGCTCATTGCTGACGTTGTCGGTCATCTCGGCAATCGTGGCCGGTCCGATACTGGGCATCCTCACCGGTCGCTATCCTATGCGTCGATCGTGGTTGGTTCTCACCATCATGGTGGCCAGCGCGCTCATGTGGACGATCGTTCTTTCACGCAGTGAACCGTCTCCGCTCTGGTTGTTGACGATCCTGGTGGTCGTCATCTCGGTGGGCGGGCCGGGTTCGGTGATCGGCTTCGACTACGCGCGCACGTCCAATCCGAGTTCGGCGATGGGCACAGCGCAAGGCATGGTCAACATCGGCGGATTCCTCGCTTCGCTCATCGTGATTCAAGTGATGGGCGTGATCCTCGGACACATGGGCGGATACACGTTCGACGGTTTCCGCGTCGCCTGGATGGTGCAATATCCGGTCTGGGTTCTCGGCATCGTCGGCGTGCTCGTCACCCGAGGCAAAGCCCGGCGCGCCCTCGCAGCAGAAGGCGTACACGTACGCCCGATCCGTGAAGTCATTCGTCGCAACAAATAACTCGATCGCATCGGGTAATTCATCCCCTGCGGGTGAGGTTCCCAAGCGTCCGAGCCACCAGGCTTGATGGATGAACGACGCAATGAACATTGGACCGGTCGAGCTCGTGGTGCTGGCATTCCCAGGCTCTAGTGTGGATCCCGAAGCGGTTGCCGCGCTGCAGAACGTGGTGGAACGAGGTTTTGTCACTCTGCTCGACCTCGTCTACATCGCCAAGGACGCAGACGGACAGGTGTCGCAGATCGACGTCGACGAAGATCTCACCGACATCGGACTGGCGATACTGTCCATCGAAGCCAAGGCATTGATCAGTGACGAGGATCTGGACGTGGTCCGCGAGTCACTCGAACCAGGCACGTCCGCCGCAGTCATCGTCTACGAGCAGACGTGGGCGCGTGAACTCGCGTCGACGGTTCGCGGCGGCGGCGGCGACGTAGTCCTACACGTTCAGATCCCGCGCGAGGTAGTCGTCGCAGCGGTCGAAGCAGCATTTCAGTAGCGACAATCATCTAAGGAGTTCGGCATGGTTTTTCGAGGTGGACGCAGAGGGCGGCCCGGACTGCTCGGCACGGTAGCGCGCACTGCGGTAGTGGCTGGAACCGCAAAAGCGACGTCCAACGCCATGGATCGACGGAGCCAGCGCAAGGCTGACGATCAGCAGCAGGAGTACCAGCAGCAACAGGCCCCGCCGGCCCAGGTCGCTCCCGTACAGTCCGTTCCCCCCTCCGGCGCCGACGATCTGGTCTCCAAATTGCAGGAACTGGGGCAGCTGCATCAGTCCGGCTTGTTGACGGACGCAGAGTTTGCGGCTGCAAAGGCGCAATTGCTGAGCTAGCCCTGCTGTTTTCCTCCATTCGAACGGCAATACGGCATTGCCGTAATTCTGCATGAAAGGCTGGCTCATGATCGACCCCCGCGCAGCATCGGCCGCAATCGAAGCGGCGAACTTCCGAGTCGCCGAGACTCTGCCGTTCTCCGACGACACCGATTTCACCGATGCGAAGCGAGGTTTTGTCGCCGCGCTCGATCCGGGACTGGTTGCCGATTCGGACGGGAAAGTCGTGTGGAACAACGATTCCTACGCTTTCCTTGATGAGGACTGCCCGCCAACGGTCAATCCGAGCTTGTGGCGTCAGTCGAGGTTGGTCGCCAAGCAAGGACTTTTTGCGGTGACGGATTCGATCTATCAGATTCGCGGACTTGATCTGTCGAACATGACGTTGATCGAGGGAGAGACCGGAATCATCGTCATCGATCCACTGATCTCCCGGGAAACCGCTGCCGCCGGGCTCGCGTTGTACCGGGAGCACCGTGGTGATCGACCAGTAGTCGCGGTGATCTACACGCATTCGCACATCGACCACTTCGGCGGGGTCAAAGGTGTGACCACCGAAGACGACGTCGCTGCCGGGCGATGCGTAATCGTAGCCCCCACTGGACTCGTGGAGCATGCTGTCGAGGAAAACGTCTATGCGGGAACGGCAATGGCTCGACGCGCGGCTTATATGTACGGGGCTGCACTACCCCGAGGTCCTCGCGGTGCCGTCGGAGCAGGGTTGGGGCAGACCACCTCAACCGGCACGCCGACGCTCATTTCGCCGACGGTGTCGATCTCGAAGACAGGGCACACGGAGACGATCGACGGCGTCCGGATCGAGTTCCAGATGACCCCAGGCACCGAGGCGCCGTCCGAGATGAACTTCTACTTCCCGGATTTGCGCGCACTGTGCATGGCGGAGAACGCAACTCATAATCTGCACAACCTGCTCACACTTCGCGGTGCCCTGGTACGAGATCCTCACGTCTGGTCTGCGTACCTGACGGAATCGATCAACCGTTACGCCTCGCGATCCGATGTCGTGTTTGCGTCCCACCACTGGCCGACGTGGGGGACGGAGCGGCTCACCGAGTTCCTGTCATTGCAGCGCGACCTCTACGGGTACCTTCACGATCAGACACTTCGTCGAATCAATCAGGGGTGGACCGGTCTCGAGATCGCCGAATCGATTGAACTGCCAGCCGCTTTGGCGCAGGCCTGGCACACGCATGGGTATTACGGTTCGGTCAGTCACAACGTCAAAGCCATCTACCAGCGATATATGGGTTGGTTCGACGGTAACCCTGCGCATCTGTGGGAGCATCCACCCGTCGAATCGGCCAAGCGTCACGTGGAGTTCATGGGCGGATCAGCAGAAGTGTTACGGAAAGCTCGGGAATCATACGAGCGCGGCGACTTTCGCTGGGTTGCCCAGGTGGTGAACTACGTGGTGTTCGCTGAACCGGACAACGTCGAGGCCAAGAACCTACAGGCCGATACCTTCGAGCAACTCGGGTACGGCGCCGAGAACGGCACCTGGCGGAACTTCTACCTCACCGGTGCATACGAACTGCGCAACGGCTCGGTGGGAACACCCACGGTTGCCGCGGCGCCCGACATCACCGCAGCGCTGTCGGTGAGTCAAGTCTTCGATGCAGTATCGCTGCGCGTGGACGGAGTGCGCGCAGCGGGATCGCACATCGTCATCGATTGGAACATCACTGACGAAAACATCGTTCATCGAACGGAACTCAGCAACGGAGTTCTGATTCATTTCGATATCGATCCACTCGAGAGAGCAGGGTCTGTGGATGCGACCTTTGCTCTGAGTCGGCGCGACTTACTCGGTGTGCTGCTCGGTGGTGCGGACTTGGGTGCCGAGATTGCGAATGGAACTATCTCGGTTGCCGGCGACCCGGCGAAGCTCGCAGAACTTGCCGGGTACCTCGACGAGCCGGACCCGAACTTTGCGATGGTCACTCCGACCTAGCAGCGTGGGACGGTTCAATGATGATGTATTTCACCGAGTCTCGAGTTCTGGGCGCTCCTGAAGTTGTCTGTTTTGTCTCTGGCTATCGAAAGTGTGTTCGATTAAGCTTTCGGTATGGACAGTCGGGACGCGTGGCAGCTGGATGGTGAGGACCTCAAGGGTGAGGTTCTGGATCTGGTGCGTGTCCGGCACGAAGCACAGTCGCGGATGGTGTTGCTGATCGTGGAGATGTTTTCCCGGGATGTTCTCGGTGGGAAGGGTTTTCGGGCGATCGCGCAGTGGTTGCACGGTTCGACGAATCTGGAGATCGGTGAGTGCAGCTTACTGGTCGGGTTGGCGCGGTTGTTGATGCTCGAACCTGTTGTCGCGGATGCGTTTCACCGGGGCGACGTTGATGCGTTGAAGGCGCGGCAGGTGGCGTCGTTTTGTCAGCATCCGCCGAAGAACATGACCCCAGCGGATGTGGACAAAGCTCGCGGGATCTTGTTGTCGTTGGCGTCGAAGAACATTGCCGATTGTGATGCGGTGCGGGCGGCGATCCGCCGGATCGAGAAGCAGTACGGAAAACGCGAGGACGGCGTCCCAGTCGGGGAGGATTCGGAGCGGAACGAGTTCTACGCTTCGAAAGGCCTGTACGGACGGGTCACGGTGAAGGGTGATTTGGATGCTGTGAACGGGGCGCGGTTGATCACGTTGCTGTCGAGTCTGTCTGCGCCTACGCCGGAGAAGGACGGCGTCAAGGACACCCGCACTCCGGCACTACGACGTGCGGACGGGTTCTGTGAGTTGTTGCGCCGGTACGAGCGGGCGGGGTTGGGTCCGATCGAGGGCGGGGTGAAACCACACATCACGGTCACCGCATCGGCGAAAGACATGACCGATCTGCAAGCTTTGAAAGACCTCCTGCCGTCGACGGAGGAACTCGGATTTGCGTGGACGGATTGGGTGGGCCCGATCAGTCTCGACACTGCCCGGATGCTCGCCTGCGACTGCACCGTGACGCGGATCTTGTTGGACGAGAATGGTGTTCCGCTCGACTGCGGTAAGGAAGCGAGAACGGCGACGGTTCCGCAGCGGCGAGCGTTGGCAGTTCGGGATGGTGGGTGCGCGTTCCCAGGGTGCGGGACACCGTCGGGGTGGTGCGATGCCCATCATATTGTTCACTGGAATGACGGTGGCCCAACAGATCTCGACAATCTGATCTTGTTGTGCGGTCACCACCATCGGACGCTGCACCACACGGAATGGCGGGTGGAGATCGGCCAGGATCGGAAGGCGGTGTTCTATCCGCCGATGTCGATTGATCCGTTCCAGCAGCCGATCGGCGGGAACAGCCCACCCACAGCGGCGTGAACCGCGACAACTGAAGACGCGAGCACCGGGGCACAGTCGTGCCCCGGTGCTCGCTCAATCCAGTATTTACTCAAGACAACGTGATGTCGGCGATCAGGCCGTGATGATCGGATCCCCTGATCTCGATCCGTTCGAGGGACGTCACCACAGCGCCTTTGGTGATGATGTGGTCGATACCGACCATCGCCGGATACGACTTGTCGGTCGGGTAGGTTGGGATCAGACCGGAACCCAATTGATCGGCGGCGCTGGTATATCCGTTTCTGAGGAGATTCCGAAACTGCTTGTTCGAGTACGACGCATTGAAATCGCCGCTGACTATCACATTGTCCATCCCGGCGGCTTCGTCCATGTAAGACCCAAGCCTTCGCTGCTCGGCCGCCCACACCGAAGCCGGCGAGATGTACGCAGGTGCCGGATGCACGGCGAATAGTGTGACTGGCTGCGCCAAGCCGACATTCAGCTCTGCGGACAGCGTTTCGGGTGAGAACCCGTCGAGGCTACGTGGATTGGAGAGCGGAAAGCGACTGTAGATTCCGGCCCCGCCACCGCCGTCGGCGTAGGGGATCAGGAACTGGTGGCTCAGAACCTCTTCAAGCCCGGCGGCTTCGAGCGCTTCGACTTCCTGGTACGTCAACTCCTGGACCGTCACCACGTCGACGTTGCGTTCGCGGACCATCGCCACAAGCGACTCCGGATCCGCTGCACCGACCATCAAGTTGGCCTGCATCAACCGAATCGATGGACCGTTCGCAGACGTCGACTCCCCAGTTCCGCCGATGTACAGCGGGCTCACAGACCATCCGAACAGTGCAAGGACGACAAGGGATGCGGCGCATACGATCCACTGACGCCCGATACCCGAGACGACGGCACCGATCAGCGGAGCAATCATCAACAAGGGTGCCACCGACGCCAGAACGATCACGATGTTGTGATCGACGTCCAGCTGAGTTGCGATCAAGGCAACCACACCAGTCACGATTCCGGCCACACCGACCACGGCCGAAAGGCGGCGAAGAACCAGTCGACGAGGGGTCACGGTATCGGGTTGCATGACGTCCATGGAAGCAGAAGAGCGTCGTAGCTCAGGGGAACCGCAGGTGGAGTCGGTGCGCCCGATTGTTTGCGCCCTATTGTTGCGGATACGGCAGATGGCTGCTGCTGTTCTCACTGACGGAGATCGAGCGGCCGAGTTGGGGGAACGCGCGTTGAGAGCACGCCGGTCTGTCGCAGACCTTGCAACCAGCCCCGATCGGCACGATGGTCGCGGGGTCGTCCGTCTGGATTCCGTGTGAGTAGACCATGCGATCGGCGTAGCCGATGTCGCAACCGAGCCCGACGGCGAAGTTCCGCTCCGGTGCGAGGTATCCGAGTCCGCCGCTGTGGGTAGTGCGCGCCACCCAGAGGTATGTCCGGCCGTCGGGCATCTTCGCAACCTGGGTGAGGATGCGTCCGGGGCTCGCGAAGGCCTCATGGATGACCCACAGCGGGCAACTGCCGCCAACTCGCGAGAAGTGAAAAGCGGTAGCAGACTGACGCTTCGAGATATTGCCGGCGCGATCAGTTCGGACGAAGAAGAAGGGAATGCCGCGCTGGCCGTGTCGTTGGAGGGTGGACAACCGGTGACAGACGGTTTCGAAGCCGACCTCGAATTTGAGGCTGAGCAGATCGATGTCGTATCGCAGGGCCTCGGCGGATTCCAGGAATTGGGTGTACGGGAGTAGCAGTGCGCCGGCAAAGTAGTGCGCGAGTCCGATTCGCGCCAGTGCTGCGGACTCGGAACTCAACGATTCATCCTCGGCGACAAGGGTATCGATCACCTCGGCCTGTGTGAAGAAGGCTAACTGCATCGCGATCTGGAACGCGCGTTGTCCTGCAGACAGACGCCGCGCCAGGGTGAGGATCGACTTGTCCGGATCGTAGAAGCGCTTGGGGCCGAGCTTGTCTGGTTCGTCCGTGCGGATCGTCACGGTGACGCCGTGCTGATCGCGAAGCAGTCGTGCCAGTTGCAGATCTACTGCGCCCACGGACAATCCGTTGTCCACGAACATCCGCTCAGCAGCGTCGTCGAGTACGGCGATGTGATTCTTTCGGTCGTAGAAGAAGTCCCGAACTTCCTCGTAGGGCATGGGCACCAAAGACACATCAGATGCTGTCTCGCCGGACAACTGCGTCGAGAATTGGTCCAACTGCTCTGTTGCGGCGTGAAGGCGCCGGTGCAACATCACGAGGGTGCGTCCGACTGCCGGCATTCGGGCCACCAATTCGTCCACCTCCGCCAGCGATACGTCCCCGGATTCCGAGGTTTCGGCCAGGGCGTGATGAACGTCTGCAACCAGGCGTGCGTCGGAATCGGAGGCGAAGAATTGCACGTCGAGATCGAACTCGGCGTTGAGCTTGAGGAGGACGGGGACCGTCAGCGGTCGTTGATCGTTCTCGAGTTGATTGACATAACTGGGGGAGAGTTCGAGTGCCTTTGCCAGTGCGGACTGTGACAGGTTTCGTTCTTCTCGCAGTCGTCGCAGCCGTGCTCCCGCGTACATCTTCTTCATCGAATCTCCTCGGTGCCGATCGCGTTCACCCTACCGAGGAGCCATTCGCAACATTCGCAACATTGCAGGATCGCTATTGCACAAATAGGCAATTGCGAGGGCCTATCCCGAGGTGAACGAGCTGCGTAGCGTGCAAATAGATACCGAAGCACGTGAGAAGAGGATCGATGAAGACGCATCTCGTACGCACCCACCGCTCTGCCGAAGAGTTCCCCAAGGAAGACCACCTCGCGTGGAAGATCGCGGAAGTTGCGACGGATTCCGTCGACGTCACCGATGCCACGTCCGACATGATCGTCAACCGGATCATTGACAACGCGGCGGTTGCTGCCGCCTCCCTGGTGCGCCGTCCCGTGGTGAATGCGCGGGCGCAAGCACAGTCGCATCCGTATACGCCAGGCTCCACCGTGTTCGGTATCCCCGGTACGTTCTCGCCTGAATGGGCCGCCTGGGCCAACGGCGTCGCGGTTCGTGAACTAGATTTCCACGACACGTTCCTCGCCGCCGAGTACTCGCACCCCGGTGACAACATCCCGCCGATCCTCGCCGTCGCTCAGCACACCGGCCGTGACGGAAAGGACCTGATTCGCGGTCTGGCAACCGGCTACGAGATTCAGATCGACCTGGTTCGGGCTATCTGCCTGCACGAGCACAAGATCGACCACGTCGCACACCTCGGCCCTTCAGCCGCCGCCGGTATCGGAACTTTGCTCGGTCTCGACACCGAGACGGTCTACCAGGCAATCGGTCAGGCGCTGCACCTCACGACGGCGACACGGCAGTCCCGCAAGGGCGAGATCTCCAGTTGGAAGGCATACGCGCCCGCGCTGGCCGGCAAGGTTGCCGTCGAGGCAGTCGACCGTGCGATGCGCGGTGAAGGTGCACCTTCACCGATCTGGGAAGGCGAAGACGGCGTCATCGCCTGGCTGCTAGGTGGTCCGGACAAGGAGTATCACGTTCCGCTTCCGGGTTCGGGTGAGGCGAAGCGCGCCATCCTCGACTCGTACACCAAGGAACACTCCGCGGAATACCAGAGCCAGGCGCCGATAGACCTAGCTCGCCGGATGCGTTCTTGTGTCGGCGATCTCGACCAGATCGCCTCGATCGTCCTGCACACCAGCCACCACACCCACGTCGTCATCGGCACCGGATCCGGCGATCCGCAGAAGTTCGACCCCACCGCATCGCGTGAAACTCTCGACCACTCGGTGATGTACATCTTTGCCGTTGCGCTGCAGGACGGTACGTGGCACCACGAGCATTCCTACGCGCCCGAGCGTGCACAGCGCCCCGACACGATCGAGCTGTGGAACAAGATCTCCACGCGCGAAGATCCCGAATGGACACGCCGGTACCACTCGACGGATCCCGACGAGAAGGCTTTCGGTGCTCGCGCCGAGATCACCTTGAAGAGCGGCGAGGTCATCGTCGACGAGCTTGCGGTGGCCGATGCGCACCCGCTCGGCGCACGTCCGTTCGCTCGCGATCAGTACGTCGCGAAGTTCCGCACCCTCGCCGAGGGCGTCATCGAGCCGAGCGAACAGGATCGCTTCCTCGACGCGGCACAGCGCACCGCCGAATTGAAGGCAGGCGAACTCGATCAGCTGACCTTCACCGTTTCCGAAGACGTTCTCACTCGGGCCCCCAAGGTCGCCAAGGGACTCTTCTGATGACGGGCCTCATTGCCGCATCGACGTCTGCAGCCGACAAGCGGATTGCCTTCCGGGCCGGGCTGACGTCCGGAAAGATTCAACGACTCCCCGGTGCGATCAATCCGTTGACAGCCAAGCTCATTCAGGAAATCGGGTTCGAAGGTGTCTACGTTTCGGGTGGTGCGTATTCCGCCGGATTGGCGCTTCCCGACATCGGGCTGACCACGTTGACCGAGGTCGCCGCCCACAGCAAGCAGATCGCGCGGGTCACCGACCTCCCGACGCTGATCGATGCCGACACCGGTTTCGGTGAACCCATGAGTGCTGCCCGCACGGTCACGATCTTCGAGGACGACGGTATAGCCGGTCTGCACCTCGAGGATCAGATCAACCCCAAGCGCTGTGGGCACCTCGACGGCAAAGCGATCGTGCCTACCGAAGACATGGTTCGCCGAGTTCGTGCTGCAGCCTCGGCACGTCGTGACCCGAACTTCGTCATCTGCGCGCGCACCGATGCTGCCGGAATCGACGGTATCGACGCAGCGATCGAGCGAGCAAAGGCCTACGCGGATGCCGGTGCCGATCTGATCTTCACCGAAGCTCTTGCCACCGAAGCAGACTTCGAGAAGTTCCGCGCAGCAGTCGACACTCCGTTGCTCGCCAACATGACCGAGTTCGGGAAGTCGAATCTCATTTCGGCGAAGGCGTTGGAAGAGATCGGTTTCAACGCCGTCATCTACCCCGTGACCACTCTTCGGTTGGCGATGTTCGCTATCGAAAAGGGTCTGCGCGAGATTTTTGCGGAGGGTACGCAAGAAGGGTTGCTCGGTGAGATGCAGCACCGCAGCAGGTTGTACGAGATTCTCGAGTACGAGCGCTACAACGAATTCGACAGTGGCATTTTCAATTTCAGCTTGGAGGGGAGTAGGACATGACCGAACAGATTCCGACGATCTACAAGGGCTTGGCCGGGGTTGTCGTCGACACGACGGCTATCTCCAAGGTAGTGCCCGAGACGAATTCGTTGACGTATCGCGGTTACGCAGTGCAGGACCTTGCCGCGAACTGCAGCTTCGAAGAAGTTGCGCACCTGCTCTGGCACGGCGAACTGCCGACTCCCGAGCAGCTCGAATTACTCTGCCTGCGTGAGCGTGCGGCCCGTCGTGCCGATCGATCGCTGCTCTCGCTCCTGACCAAGATGCCGGACAACTGCCACCCCATGGATGTGGTCCGTACGGCGATCAGCTACCTCGGCGCTGAGGATCCGGCGGAGGACGACAACTCCGAGAAGGCCAATCTAGCCAAGGCACTGCGGATGACGGCCGTGCTGCCGACCATCGTCGCAGCCGATTTCCGCCGCCGGCGTGGTGAGGATCCCATCGCGCCGCAGTCGGACCTGGGTTTCGCCGAAAACTTCTTGAACATGTGCTTCGGTGCTGTTCCGGAGCAGGCGATCGTGAAGGCCTTCGAGGTCTCGCTGATCCTGTATGCGGAGCACTCCTTCAACGCCTCGACATTCGCCGCTCGTGTTGTGACGTCCACACTTTCGGACATATACAGCGCAGTGACGGCTGCGATCGGCACGCTCAAGGGCCCGCTGCACGGCGGCGCAAACGAAGCTGTCATGCACGACATGCTCGAGATCGACGACCCAGACCGCGCGGAAGCCTGGATGTCGGAGAAGTTGGCTGCCAAGGAGAAGGTCATGGGCTTCGGACACCGTGTCTACAAGAACGGTGATTCGCGTGTTCCGACCATGAAGCAGGCGCTCCTCGACGTGGCGGCAGCGACGGACGGCGAGAAGTGGGTGCAGATGTACGAGATCCTCGAGAAGACGATGGTCAGTGCAACCGGAATCAAGCCGAATCTCGATTTCCCTACGGGCCCTGCGTATTACCTGATGGGCTTCGACGTCGAGATGTTCACTCCGATCTTCGTGATGAGCCGCATCACCGGATGGACGGCGCACATCATCGAGCAGGGGCAGTCGAACGCACTGATCAGGCCGCTGAGTCAGTACTCCGGTGTGCCGCAGCGGACCGTTGTGGCATGACAGTCTTGGCAGTCGTGGCATGAGTGTCATGACTGAAACGCACGAAGACATCTCGATCATCCGTCATGGCGATACGCTTGACGTCGTGTTCAACCGGCCGGAAAAGCGCAACGCATTGACCCCCCAGATGTACGACGCCATTGCTGGAGCCTGCCGGCGCGCCGATTCCGACCGTGAGATCCGGTTACTCACTCTTCGCGGAGCTGGGGGAGAGGCGTTCTCGGCTGGCTCCGACATACGCCACTTTCAGACTTTCTCGAGTTTTCACGACGGGCTCGACTACGAAAGTCGGTTCGTCGGCGTGCTGACCGAACTCGAGAAAGTGCGGGTTCCCACGCTGGCGGTCATCGACGGTGTGTGCGCGGGAGCCGGGCTGTTGTTAGCGGCAGCGTGCGATGTGCGGATCGCGACGCACGGGTCCCGCTTCTGCCTCCCGATCGCGCGCACACTCGGAAACTCGTTGTCGGTCCATTCCGTGGCGTTGCTGGCGGACAGGATCGGCAGTTCGCGTCTGATGTCGTTGGTCGCTCGGGCGGGGGTCATGTCGAGCGACGAGGCTCTGCGGAACGGCTTCCTCAGCGACTGTGCAACAGAGACCGAGTTCGCGAGCCTGACTGCCCAGGTATCGCGGGAACTCCTTGCGGCTGCCCCGATGACCGTGTGGACGATTCGAGAGTCCCTGCGCCGCATCAGGACCCGATCGATCACCGACAACGATGATCTGATGCGCATGATCTACAGCAGTGACGACTTCAAAGCCGGTGTCGACGGTTTCCTTCGCGGCGAGCGACCGGTTTGGGCCGGCGTGTAGCTCGGCTGTAGAACCAAAGGCTTGCGTTGGAGCGCGCTCTAACCCCTAGCGTTGCCGACCATGACAACAAAAACCTGGATCATCACTGGAGTTTCTCAGGGTTTCGGCCGCGAGCTTGCAGTGTCCGCACTTCGAACCGGGGACGCGGTAGTCGCGGCAGTTCGTAGGCCCGAGTCCGTTGCAGATATCGCGTCGGAGCATCCGGATCGGTTCTCGGCGGTGACGTTCGACGTCCGCGACACCGCGGCGGCACCCAGCGTCGTCGAACATGCGCTCGAGCATTTCGGTCGTGTCGACGTGCTGGTCAACAATGCCGGTCGCGGGATGGTCGGCGCGGCGGAGATGGTGGACGATTCGACCTTGCGGGATCTCATGGAACTGCACCTGATCGGACCCGCCGCGTTGGTGCGCGCCGTCCTCCCTTCGATGCGAGCGCAGGGCAGCGGAACGATCGTGCAGATGAGCAGTCAAGGCGGCCGCATGTCGTTTCCCGGCGTCGGGGCGTATTCGGCGTCCAAATTCGCGATTGAAGGCTGGTCGGAGGCCCTTGCCTGTGAGGTCGGGCAGTTCGGCATCCGGGTCATGATCGTCGAGCCCAGCCGATTCCGTACAGCATTCAACACACCTGGCGTTCTGAGCTTCGCCGAATCATCCTCGGACTACTGTGATTTGCTCGATCCTGTTCTGCGGGACATGGCGGCGGCAGACGGTGTTCAGGAGGGTGATCCAGAGAAGGCAGCAGAGATCATCACCTCGCTGGTGCACAGTGAGAATGTGCCACTTCGCTTGCCGCTCGGAAAGGAAGCCGTGGAGCGGGTGTCCGCGTCGTATCGGAAGAATCTCGCCGAGGTATCCGTCTGGGCCGACCTGGCTCGCAGCGCCGATTTCGCGGATGCTGCCGGACCTGTCCGCCCCTTCTAGGCTGAGAGTCATGGCTACCGAAGACTTGATGCGTAAGGCGCTCGAGGCGCTTGGGGAAGTGGACGGGCCCATGTCGATCGAGGTGATTCACCGACTCGTCGATGCAGGGGACGTTCAGGACCCGATGTCGATCGCCGAAGTCTCGGACCTGCTGGATGTCTCGGCACATACGCTGCGCTACTACGAGAAGATCGGTCTGGTCGCGGTTGATCGTGACTCGAGCGGACATCGTGTGTACGGTCCGGAATCTGTTCGCAGGCTGGTGTTTCTGACCCGTATGCGTATCTCGGGTATGGCGATTCGCGACCTGCAGCACTACGTCGAATTGGTCGACGCCGGTGAAGGGACAGTTCCGGAGAGGCTCGACATGCTGCTCGAACACCGGGACACCGTTCGGCGGCAGATCAAGGAACTCACGCTGTCTCTGGCCGCGACGGAGTACAAGATCGCAACGTACGGTGGGCGAACCGGGGAGCAGGAGTAGCGCCGGTTACTTGCCCTGCATTCGATCGAGCCCACTTTCCATGGACACTGCCAGTTGTTCGAGCGCGGAAAGGACCTTGCCGCGGTCCCGCCCGAGTTGGGTGAACAATTCACCGTGAGCGGCGAGTTCGAGTGGGAAGACGTCGTCGACAACTCTCTGTCCCTGGGCGGTCATCGCGATCAGTGCAGATCGACGATCTTCGGGATTGCTCGTACGGGAGACAAGACCTCGCTTCTCCAGCCGTGCGAGTGCCTTGCTGACTCCGGCCCGTGACATGCCGAGTCGTTCGGCGAGTCGAATCGCGGTGACAGGTTCCTCTGCGTACCTCAGTGGCACAAGCAATTCCACTTCCGACACGCTGAGGTCCGCGGATCGGTACACCGGTTCGACTGCGAGTTCGAGAAGCGCCGTAATCCGTTTGAGTTGCGCGACCACTTCCATGGGCGAGGTGTCGAGGTCGGGATTGTTTTCGGCCCAGAGGTTGCAGGTACGGGAGCGGAGTGTTGGTTCGTTCACGATTCCTCAATTTTGTTAACCGGTAAACAAATTTGCTAGATTGTCAGAATAGCCCACCGTCTCGGGTGGGACGATCTGCGGACTGGGGGAGCGCATGAGGTTCGACGTGGTGATTGTCGGTGGCGGTGCGGCGGGGTTGAGTGCCGCGCTTGTTCTGGCTCGGGCTCGGCGGCGAGTGATGATCATTGATGCAGGTAGCCCGCGCAATGGTGTCTCCGAGCACCTGCACGGGTACCTGGCGCGGGATGGGGACAGCCCTGCGCAACTACTTGCGGCCGGCCGCAAGGAGGTTCTCGAGTACGGCGGCGAGATGACGACTGGCACCGCAATCGGAATCGAGCGGACGGATGACGGTGGATTTCTTGTGCAAACCGACGTGTCTGCGTCGCTGGAGGTACGGACTGTTCTGGTGGCCATGGGGCTACGTGACGAGCTGCCGAACATCGCTGGGCTGCAGGATCGGTGGGGAGTCGACGTTCTGCATTGTCCCTACTGTCACGGGTACGAGGTTCGTGATACGCCGATCGGTGTACTCGGGGGTGACAACCGGCCGTTCACCATTCATCAGGCATCGTTGGTGCGCCAATGGTCGGACGATGTCGTCTTCTTTCCGAATCGCATCGAGCTGACCGGCGCCGAGCGGGAGCGGCTGACTGTCAGGGGGATTCGCATCGTCGAAGGCGACGTGGCCGGGGTCTCGGTGGCAGACGGTCGATTGGACGGCGTCGAGCTGGCCTCCGGTCAGGTTGTTCCGCGGAGTGTGGTGTTTGTCGGTCCACGGTTTGTTCCACGCGACGCTTTGCTGACTGACCTGGGATGTGAATCTGACGAAAATGGTTGGGTGGTAACCGATCCTGCGGGAAGTACCAGCGCGCCTGGTGTATGGGCCGCCGGGAATGTGTCGGACTCGCCCGCGCAGATGATCACTGCCGCCGCTGCTGGCTCGAAGGCTGCGATTGCGGTCAATCACTATCTACTGGAACAAGATATCGTGCGAGCGGTCGCGATCGCGACCGAACTTCAGCCGAGTGTCACCGGAAGCAACCCTCGCGGGGTCTCCTGAGCGATCTGTTCCAACGCCGATTCCACTGTCGGAAACTGATAGCGGAAGTTGTTGTCCGCGAGCACCCCTGGCGCCACCCAGCGGCTCTTGAGTACCAACTCGGCCTCGGTGCGGATGATCCGAGCCCCGAATTTCAGCATCCAACCGGGCGTGGGCGCACCGTACCGTCGACCCAACGCTGCGCGCACCTGTCGCATCATCTCGTCATTGGTCACAGGGCACGGGGATGCGATATTGACGGGGCCTGAGATCTCCGGATGCTCGTAGATGTGGATGATCGAGCGAACGACGTCGGAAATGTGTATCCAACTGAACATTTGTCGTCCGTCGCCCATTCGTCCGCCGAAGCCTGTTCGGGCCAGGTTGACGAAAGGGTTGATTGCTCCGCCGCCGGCTCCGAGAACGATCGACATTCGTAGCGCTACTTTGCGAACCGGGGTTGAGGCGGAGAACAATTCGTGCTCCCACGCTCGCGCGACAGCGACGGAGAATCCCTTACCCAGTTCTCCGTTCTTCTCGTCCATCGGTCGATCCCTCGCGTCTCGGTAGATCGTGCCGGTACTGGCATTCGCCCAGAGCGAAGGTGGCTGCGGCGTACGGGCCAGTGCGCGACCCAACAGTGCGGTCGTTTCCACGCGGGAGGAGAAGATTTCGTCGGCATTGCGCTTGTTGTATCGGCAGCTCACAGAGCGTCCGGCGAGGTTGATCAGCAGATCCGCGCCGCTGAGTACGTCGGCGACACCTTGCTCGTCGGACCAGGTGGCATCGCTCGTTCCTCCCCGGCCGATCGTTCGTACGTCCACCCCGTTGGGTTCGAGCGCTCGAACGAGAGATTGCCCTATGTAGCCCGACGCACCGGATACAACGACAGTCTTCATGATTTTGTGTTCCCCTCTGGAGAAACGACTTTGGTCATCAGGGCGGCGACGTCACCGACCAGGCCGCGGGCCACCGGTAGCCGGGCGAGGGCGAGTGTTTTCGCGATGATCGGGACCAGGCCGTCGACCAGGGAACGAGTGCGCGTTTGCCCCGGAGACGAGTCGGTGACCCAATGCAGCGTCACGCCCAGATAGCTGAGCCACAAGAGTGTGGGGAGCTGGGTCTCCAATGACGCCGGCGTCTTCTGCTTGGACGCCGCCAGTGCTTCGCGCATCAATTCGACGGCCATCGATCTCGCATCACTCGACTCGGCCGAGAACGGGCTGGACGGCGATGCGGTGGGCAGGGCAACGTGCAGAAACGCGCTACCGAACCCGTGATAGGGCCCCATGACATCGAGTCCGGTGTGCAGAACGATCGCGAGATTTTCCGCGAGTGAGCCACCTTTGCGCAGGAGTGGGAGCGCACGCTCTCGGTGATCACGTTGGATGACGAGATACAGCTCGTGAACCAGTTCGTCCTTGCTGGCGAAGTAGTAGTAGGCATTCCCAAGGGAGACACCTGCCTCAGTCGCGATCTTGCGCATGGTCGTCGCTGCGAAGCCCTCGTCGCGGAAGAGCTGCAATGCTGTTTCCACCAGCTTTTCCCTGGTTTCGATCCCGCGACTGCTCATGGGCTCCCCTTCTTTGAACGTGTTCAAGTTCAGTATACGCCCTGAAGTTGAACACGTTCAAGACTCAATTTCTTGCGAGGGATATAATAAGCGCGCATACTAAATGAATGATTGAACTTGCGATCGGTTCGCCCGGGGGTCGGCGATGAACGCCTGGTTAGGGGTTGTCTCTGCCGAACATGTGCGTCGCGCCGTGGATCTCGGCATTGCACAGATCGGGCACGGAAAGAGAGCCGGATTGGCACGGATGAATGCGGGCGATGTGCTTGTCTACTATTCGCCGGTCGAGTCCATTGGTGATCGAGATCCGTTGCGCGAGTTCACAGCCCTCGGTGTGATCGAAGAGGGTGAGATCTGGCAGGCGGACGAGGGGTGCTTCAAGCCGTTTCGGCGGCGAGTTCGGTACGAACAGTTCAACCCCGTTCCTCTCGACGCAGTCCGGAGTCGATTGGCATTGACATCGGCGCCGAACTGGGGGTACCAACTCCGCCGAGGCTTGATTCCGTTGGATGACAACGACGTCGAGATTCTGCGCTCGACAACGAACTGACACACTGAGACCGTGGTGAAGGAACTGGAAACCGATTTCGAGGATGCTGGCGACAGTCCGGGGCTGATGTTGTGGCGTGTCACCAACGCTTGGCAGGCCTCGATTCGCGCGACGCTGCGGCCTTTCGACCTGACTCACGTGCAGTTCGTTCTGCTTGCCGCACTGACCTGGCTGGATGCGGAGACGCCGATAACTCAACGCGATCTTGCCGAGTATGCGCGCACCGATCCGATGATGACGTCACAGGTGATACGGACCCTCGAATCCAAGAAATTGGTCGAACGACGTCCACACCCGACCGATGCTCGGGCACGTTCAGTGGTGGTGACCCAGGCGGGTGCGGCCCTGGCCGGCAAGGCTAATCGTGCGGTGGAAGCATCGGATCGGGAATTCTTTGCCGCTCTCGGGGATCGTCAGGCGGCCTTCGTTGCGATGCTCGGCGTGCTTGATCGACGTTAACAGCCCTTAGTTTCGAGGAGAGTGCTCTGTAGTTCTCTGCAGCAGTGCATATTTGGCTTCCAGCCCGTCCAGTAGGGATTCCAGTGCGAGTTCGAAGCTGGCGCCGTCGATCTCGGCGGCACGCTCACGCAACAGGTGTGCTCGCGTGAGGTGCGGGTAACGCTCGGCATAGACGGCGGGATCGTCCACGAATCCGCCGGAGAACGTTGCCGTCGCAGCGCCCATGACCACGTACTTGACGGAAGCGCCGATCAGCGTTGCCGTGCGCTGCGGCCATCCGGCGCGCACCAGGCCGCCGTGGATGGCGTTCGCGCGATCGAGGGCGATGGGCCTGACGCTCGGACCGTAGGCCAGATAGGGAACGATGTTGGGATGCTTGCCCAGGGCAGCGTGGTAGGACCGCGCCCACGTGCGCAGCGCGCCGCGCCAATCGTCGGAGTCGAAGCCGCTCACGTCGACGGACTCCATGATGACGTTCGCGACGTCGTCGAGTAGCTCGTCCTTGTTGGCGTAGTGGCTGTACAGCGACGGTGCCTGTACACCGAGAACGGTGGCGAGTTTGCGCATCGAGAAGTCGGTCAAACCGTGCTCGTCCACCAGTTTCAGGGCGGTGTCCCTGATGATCGGCTTACTCAGTAGTGGAACCCGCGGTCGCGCCATCGCACAGAACCCTTTCGTCTGAGAGTACTGGACAACCTTACACCGTGAGTTTATTATCGAATTAACCTAACAGTGTTCGGGAACGTGGAGGATCAGATGACACGGGTGTTCGAGAACAAGTCCGATCTCCTGGGGGCAGTCGGTGAAACGCTGGGTTCGAGCGAGTGGGTCGAGGTCACCCGCGAGATGGTCCATCAATTCGCCGACGCGACCGGTGACCATCAGTGGATTCATGTCGACGACGAAAGAGCCAGGCGCGACTCACCTTTCGGTGGACCGATTGCGCACGGGTATCTGACGCTCTCACTCCTGCCACTTCTGTCGAAGTCCGTGTACCGCATCGACGGGGCCAAGATGGTCATCAACTACGGGTCCGACAAGGTTCGATTCCCGAGTCCGGTGCCGGTCGGAGCCAAGGTTCGAAACACTGCAGTGCTCTCCGCAATCGAAGAACTGCCGAACGGTTCACTGCAGAGTCAGATCACCAACACCGTCGAGATCGAAGGCGTGGACAAACCCGCCGTTGTTGCGCAAACCGTCGCGCGAATCTTGTTCTGAAATCCTGCAAGAAGAAAGCAGACTCCACATGAATCTCGAACTGACCGCTGAGGAAGTTGCGTTCCGCGAGGAGATGCAAAAGTTCTTCACCACCGAGTTCCCGCCCGAACTTCGAGCACGTGCAGCCGGATTCGGAAAGCTGACGCGCGAGGACATTGTCGCGGGACAACAGATTCTGAACGCACACGGGTTGGCCGTTCCGCACTGGCCGGTCGAGTGGGGCGGCAAGGACTGGACTCCGGTACAGCGCCACATCTATTCCGAGGAAATGCAGCTGGCGTCGGTGCCCAACCCGTTGCCGTTCAACGTGAGCATGGTTGGGCCCGTTATCGCTGCCTTCGGCTCGCAGGAGCAGAAAGAGAAATTTCTCCCCGCTACGGCCAACGCCGATATCTGGTGGTGCCAAGGTTTTTCGGAACCCGAAGCCGGTTCGGATCTCGCTTCACTCAAGACGGCCGCTGTTCGTGACGGCGCAGACTACATCGTCAACGGTCAGAAGACGTGGACTACTCTCGCGCAGCACGCCGAGTGGATCTTCTGTCTGGTTCGCACAGATGCCAGTGCTCAGAAGCGGCAGGCCGGAATTTCGTTCTTGCTCATCGATCTGGCAACTCCCGGCATCACGGTTCGCCCCATCAAACTGATCGACGGCAGCGTCGAGGTCAACGAGGTGTTCTTCGACAACGTCCGCGTACCGGCGGAGAATCTTGTCGGCGAGGAGAACAAAGGCTGGGACTACGCGAAGTTTCTGCTGGGCAACGAACGCACGGGCGTCACGCGGGTCGGGTTCTCCAAAACCCTTGTCGCCACGGCAAAAGAGAAGGCACGGGAGGTTCGCGTCGGAACCGGCACCCTCCTCGATGATCCGTTGTTCGCGGCTCGGTTGGCTGAGCTGGAAAACGATTTGCTTGCACTGGATCTGACTCAACTGCGAGTTGTGGCGAGTTCGGCAGACGGCAAGCCGAACCCGGCGTCCTCGCTGCTCAAGCTCCGCGGTTCCGAATTGCAGCAGGCAGCAACGGAATTGCTGATGGATGTTGCGGGTCCGGACTCGTTGCCGGTTAATACGGCCGAGATCGACTCGCCGGAGTGGGCGCAGCAAGCGGCGCCGCGCTACCTGAACTACCGGAAGGTTTCCATCTACAGCGGATCAAGTGAGGTGCAGCGCTCCATCATTGCCTCCTCGATTCTCGGATTGTGAGCATCTGACATGAATTTCGAACTCGACGACGAGCAAACGATGCTTCGCGACACGACGCGCGAATTGCTCAACCGCAGCTACGACGCGGAGAAGCGCAACGCCACCTCGGCTACTGACGAGGGATGGAATGCCGCGGTGTGGAAGCAGTTCGCGGAGCTAGGGCTGCTCGGCCTGCCGTTCGCGGAATCTGACGGCGGAATGGGCGCTGGACCAGTCGAGACCATGGTCGTGATGACCGAACTGGGCCGCGCGCTTGCACCCGAACCGTACTTGGGTGGTGTTCTGATCCCCGGCGGTTTGGTCGCTGCTGTCGGTTCGGCAGATCAGCGGGCGCGGCTCCTGCCGGCGCTCAGCGACGGGACCACTCTGTCGGCCTTCGCGCATGCGGAACCCGGCACGCGCTGGCCGGTCGCCACCGTCACGACCACGGCGACGCAGTCGGGATCGGGGTGGACGGTCACCGGCGTCAAGAACCCGGTCCTGCAGGGCGACAGCGCGCACGACGTGATCGTCAGCGCCGCACTTCCAGACGGGGGCACCGGGCTCTTTCTGGTCGATGCGGAAGGCGCGGGTGTTTCCCGGAGCACGTACGCCACCCACGACGGCCGTCGCGGTGCGCAGTTCACGTTCACCGATGCCGCGGCCGAACAACTTGGTGAGGGCGGCGATGTCACGGAAGCGATCGTCGAAGCAGAGGTTCGGGCGCAGGCAGCTCTGTGCGCCGAGGCGATCGGGATCATGACCGAAGCGCTGCGACTGACGACGGATTACCTGAAGCAGCGCAAGCAGTTCGGCGTTCCGCTCGCGAAGTTCCAGACTTTGACGCATCGGGCTGCCGACATGTACGTGGCGCTCGAACTGGCGAGCAGCATGAGTCTGTACGCCACCATGTCCATTGCCGACGGCGTGATCGATCCGACCATCGCGTCGCGCGCGAAGCTGGCTGTCGGTCGCGCCGCGCACCAGATCGGACAGGAAGCGATTCAGATGCACGGTGGTATCGGAATGACAGCCGAGTATCCGGTCGGGCACTACGTCTCGCGGCTGGTGGCCATCGAACACACTTTGGGTGCCTCGGACGATCACCTTCGGGTGCTGGCCGGCGGCGTCTCGAAGTTTCGGTGAGCAGGCCTACCGTCTGGGACAGAAAGGCCGGTTAGCGGATTCTACGAATGCAACTGTGGTGACAGACACCGAGTCAGCACCGACGTCGCCGGACACGTACTGCCGCCGTTGCCGTAAGGGTTCTCGAGTTGAGTATGGATCCTGAAAGAAGCCCGGTCGGTGTGGATTTGACGAGTAGCGTTCGAGCTTTCGCTGCACCTGTACACGCTGCACGACGAGTCGGGAAGAAGTTCTCGATGTCGGTTTCTTCAGGCAGAGAAGTCGAAGATGCAACATCAGCCGAAAGCGGGTATCTGGGACTTCGAGGTCACAGTCTGTAGTTCGTCGTAGTTGTCTGAGCCTGTAGCGGAAAGAATTCGGTGGCATGTTCAACGATGCTGACGCTGTTCCGATGTTGCCGAATGCGTCAGGGCCGTACGGCACGGGTGGGTATGAATGATGTTCCAGGGCGCATCGGCCTCCACTAGGAACAGGACGGCTCATCCCGCCTCGTCGGTACCTGCACTGGTCCCTGGCGATTTTTGGTGCGCTTTCACGATGCAATTCGACTGCGTCGTTCACCGGCCGAATCGTGAGTTTGGCGGGAGGCGGCCCGTATCTTTGCCGAGGGGTGGTCATCGCGCTGAGCTCAGACACGGGAAGCGTGCGTCGGCGAGCGTTCTTCGCCTCACGTAGGTTGTTGTGTGGAATGGATTTTGGGATTTCGCCTGTAGGTTTGTGAAGGGTGACAGTGATGGTTGAGGGTGGGGCAGTCACGCGGCGTGCGTTTTTGGTTTCGGCGGTGTTGATTCCGGTCGTGGGATGTTCGGCGAAGAGTAATCAGAATGCAGTTGCCGGGCCGCCGACAGTTGGCGGGGGAGATCCGAGTGATCTTCTGGTCGAACTCGAAGGCCGATACGATGCGAGGCTGGGTGTGTATGCGAGTAGTTCGAACACCGGGAGGGTGGTGGAGTATCGCGCCGACGAGCGGTTCGCGTTCTGCTCTACGTTCAAAACCCTCGCTGTCGCAGCTGTATTGGGTAAGTATCCATTGAGTTATCTCGATACAGTAGTGCACTACACTGCCGCTGATCTGCAGTCGTACGCCCCGATCGCGGAGCAAAAGCTCGATACCGGGATGACGGTTGGTGAATTATGCTCCGCAGCAGTGCAATACAGTGACAATACCGCTGCCAACCTCCTGCTGCAGATGCTTGGCGGACCTTCCGCCGTCAATGCGTACATTCGCAGTATCGGCGATGATGTGACTCGGCTGGATCGGTTCGAACCCGAGCTCAACACCGCGATTCCAGGCGATGACCGTGACACGACGTCCCCGCGGGCGATCGGTACGGACTATGCGCGTCTTGTCCTCGGTGATGCGCTGACGCCGGACAAGCGTGAGGTGCTCGCGGATTGGCTTCGAGGCAATACCACTGGTGCGGAGCAGATTCGGGCGGGTGTTCCACAAGGGTGGACGGTCGCCGACAAGACTGGCAGCGGTGACTACGGAACCAGCAACGATGTCGGTGTCGTGTGGACGGATACTTCAGATGCGGTGACGATTTCTATCCTGACGACACGCTCGGATAGAGACGCCACTGCGGACAAAGCGATCATCGCCGACGCCACACGTCTCGTCGTTTCAGTGCTCACCTGACGTCGTAGATGAACAACGTCGTCGCCACGATGCGAGCTGAGTGGGCATGTGTCTTGTCGCACGTTGTATGAACGATCCCGAGGTCTCGGGGTTTATCGGCACCCGCAACCGCGTAGCGCTGTTGCAACGGCATCGAGGGCGGGTCTTGCTGCCTCGGGTGCGGTTCCGTTGGACATGAGCGTGAATGTCAGGACTCGCTGGTCGTTGTCGACGACGATTCCTGCGAGCGAACTGACACCGGAGAGGGAGCCAGTTTTTGCGCGTACCCACCCTGCTGCCGGGGAGGGCGGGTTGAATCGATCTGCCAAGGTGCCTGTCGCTGCGGCGACGGGGAGTGTGTCGAGCAGTGGGCGAAGTTCCGGGGTGTCGGGCCCTGCTGCCGCGGTGAGCACCTGATCGATGAGGTGTGCCGAGATGCGGTCGTCGGTCGATAGTCCGCTTGCATCTCGCAATTGTGCGCGGGTGGTGTCGAATCCGCTCTCTTGCAGTGTGTGAGTGATGGCGTTGACCGCTCCGTCGAAAGTTGCGGGTAACCCACGGGCGAGTGCAATTTCGAACCCCACGGTCTCGGCGAGTACGTCGTCGGAGTGCACCATCAGGTCGCGTAAGCGTGTGCTCAGCGGGGCTGATTGAACCGAGGCCACTACGGGAGCTGCTGGTGTGGCAGAAGGCGCGGTGCCTTCGCTGACGGATGCCGGGTCCAGTCCGAGTTGTTCGGCGAGGGCTCGGCCGGTGTCCAGCGCTGGGGTGTGGGTGCGCGGGGAGTAGTCCGCCAAGGGGTCTGTGCGGCCGCCGTCGAGCATGACCGATTCGATGGGGGCGATACTGCCGCCGGCGATGTCGGCGGTGTCCCATCCGGGGGCGATTGTCGGGCCTGCAAAAATTGTGTTGTCCACGATGAGGCTGCTGACGTGTGTACCGGAACGGTGTATCTGGCTGATCAGGTCGTCGAGATGTGGGGCGTCGGTGTAATAGCCTTGCGTGCCGGTAGGTTTCGCGGTCAGTGTTGGGTCGCCACCGCCGACGAGCACCAGTTGGCCGGGGGTGGCGCCTTGGACGACCGTGGTTGTGGTTCGGTGGTCGGCCGGCAGTGTCAGTAGTGCGGCGGCCGTCGTGAGAACTTTGACTATGGAACCAGGCACTTGCGGGGTGTCGGTCTGTTGTTGCCACAGTGTTGCGCCGGTCTGGGCGTCGGTGACGTGACCTGTCAAACTTCCGAGGTCGGGGTTGTCGAGTGCGGGTTGGAGCACCGCCGCGAGCATTTCAGGGCTGGGTGAGGGGGCGTCCGCTGGCACTGGCGTGATTTTCGGGTGCGGGGTAATCAGTTGTGGGGCCGTCGCGGTCGGGGGATGGGCGGGAGTGGTGTCGAGGTCGTGTTGACCGCACCCGGCACTGAAGACCGCCGCCATTGTCGTTGCTGCTGCGTATACGAGAAGGGATCCAGACCGTCTGTTCGTCATTGTTCTGTGTCATTTCTTCGACTTTCGATGGCAACCTCATTGCCGCATTTCTTGCGGGTCGCCGATCTGTTTGTGGTGGTCATTGATCTGACGTGTGTTGTCGCCCTGGCTGACAACTCTAAGCAATGGGCGTGGAAGACTCGAAAGCGGCTTATCCGGCGCTCTCCGTGACGCGAGCAGTTCGGAGATTGCGATATCGCGCAGACGAAGACAGTCATTGGAACCGCCACCGTTGCCGCGAGTACACCGGTGAGCACACCGTATGGTCGTGGATCGAGGGCCAGAACGATCACCGTCGTCGCTACCGGCCCACCCACCAGCGTGGACACCAAAATGAACCCCCGCATTCGGCGATCACCCACTACGAAGACGGCAGCGAAGAGGCTGACGATTGCGGCTGCGAGCAATACGGATCCCGCAACATCGCTGAGGCGGTGCCATCCCTCGCCCATGATGTCGCGGCTGACCAGCGTCACCCACGCCGCGCAGGGCACGACTCCGACCAGGCGCATCCACGACGGTGCGATCAGGAGCAGGCTGAGGGCAATACCCATTGCGCCGGCGACATGACCGCTCGGAAACGTGTTCGCCGTCGGCCAGGGGACATCCTGATCGAGTTGAGGCCGCTCGAGAACTTCGAGACGAAGCGTTCTCGCCGCCACTATGCACACGACGGGAACTGCAAGCGTCGTCACAGCAGCGAGCGGCTGACGAATCACATGCCCTGCCAACAGGATCGCGGCTGCGACAGAGATCCACATGAGCGGATTGGTCATGATGTCCAGCCGCAGGACGTCGGGCACCGATATGCCGTCCTGCGCCGACTTCGCAGCCTGAAATACTTCCCGGTCGAGTCGTTGACCGCTGGCGGTACCAACAATGAGAAGGAATACGGCGGCCGCACCTGCGGCGAATGACATGCCGACGACAATCACCGTCCACCGTGGTCTGTTGCGTACGGCGGGCGTCATCGGGGCGGAATCGGTCACGGACACAGCGTCGTGCTCGCGGCGCCGATGGATGCACTGACGCAGCCCGGGCCGATATCGCCAACGTCGGGGTCATGGAAGGTGCTTTCGTCAAAGTTGGCTGTCACCAACAGCTTTCCCTCGCCGAAGATGGTTTGCTGCACCATTCTGTCGTCGGACAACCACTGAAAGTCCGTCATGGGCTCAGTTCCAGCCGCTTCTTGCAGGGTGGCGAAGAACTTCTGCATGGTCGCCATCCTCGGACCTTCCTCCGCGATGGTTTGTGCGTTCAGGGTGTAGTTCAGTGGCGTGTTGTACAGCATTGCCAACAACGCGCGATCGGTTTGCTCGGCCGGCAGCTTGTTGAAGGACAACTCCCATCGATCCGTACTGACTACCGAATCGTGCAGCACCGTCTCGTACAGCGGCACACGGTATTTTGGATCGAACATGCCGGTTTTCAGCTCTGATGAAAGCTCGACGGGTTTGAAGAAGAAGGCCGGGCCGTTCTTCCCCCAGTACGCACCCCAGTTCGCCTTGTCTCGTTCCGCTTTCCAGAGGCCGTTCATCACCGGAGTGCTGGATCCGTGACTGAAGGACACAACGCTGTTGGCCCACGACCCGGCTGTCTCCGATCCCAACACCAGATCCTTGCCGATCACCTTCATCCGGTCGATGCGGTTCTGCCGGTCCTCGGACTGGGTCATCCGGTGGCCCGGGCTGTAGTCGTCGAATACCTCACCGGTGGCATCGACGTCCAGGAAGTAGCTGTTCGCGCCGTTGCCCACCTTTGCGGCGACGCGAGAGGCAACAAGCTCCGGGTCGGCGGCCAATGCCTCTGAGCTCAGGTAACAGCCACGGCCGCTGAATCCGCCTTCCACGTCGCCCATTTTGTCAATGACGCAGGCGCCGGGCCAAATCCCGTCGGGCCACGAAGACGAGGGATTGTCGACCTCGCCGGACGGGTCCTGTGCGTTGGCGAAGGTGTCGTACGGCCCGACGAGAAAGCCGTAGTTCGTGGCGGTGTCGACGGCCTCGCGGGTCATCGGCTGATCATCGGAGTCGTAGCCGAGCCACATCTTGGTGATGCCGAGGTCATGGAGTTGGCGTATCGCTTCGGGAGTACGCGCATCTCCCCACAGATAGGCGTGAAAGGCGCCGATCAGCTTGGCTGTGTCCGGGTTCTCCGCGATCTTCTGCTGCAGAGTGCGCAGTCCGCCCTGTTCCTCGAGCAGACTGCGGTAATCCAGTGCAGGGGCCACCGGCGATCCGTCGGTGACTGACAAGGCAACCGTGTAAGTGTCGGTGCCTTTCTCCTGGCTGAACTCGTGGGTTGCAGTGCTGCGCAGCTGGCCTTCAACCGAGGTGAAGTTCAGGGAGGTACCCAAGTCTGTCGGCACCAGATAGCTCGCCCCTACAGCGCCCGCGCTGAACCCCCAGAACGGCATCGTCAGGTCCTGCAATCGTTGCCCCTCGTCCCCGACCAATCCGATATCGGGGTTGTTCCAGAATGCGTCGTCGACCGGGATACTCAGCCCCTCGCCTTGGGGCAGCTGCAGATCTCGCGCACCGGCCCCGGTGACCGGCCACGCCACGGACTGATCCCGCGAACTGGTCAGGTCGATCACCACGCGGCCGGCGTGGGATCCCGCTGTCAGGTCGAGGCCGCGGTCGGGGTATGACCAATGGGCACTGTTGTTCTCGACTGACACCTTGCCGGGAACTCCGAGGTCTGTCGCAGCGGCGGCTGACAGTTCGACGTCGCTGTCCACGCGTAGGTCGTTGACATCGATCCTGGCCTCGCCGCCCTCGATCTGCACCGTGATGGTGCTTCCATCGACCCTCACCGCGGGGTCCGCCGCACTCGCGGTACACCCCGTGGAGGAAAGCGTGACCAACACGGTGCCCACAGCGATAGAAGTCAATGCCTGTGTTCTCATAGTTCGAAAAGTAAGCGCTGAACATTAGAACAAGATCAGAGTGACTTACTCTCGGGCCGGCAGGCGCACGGTGAACACCGCTCCACCGTCGGGGTTGTTGCCCACGCTGATCGAGGCGCCGTGGGCATGCGCGATCTGTTGGGCCATAGCCAGTCCCAGTCCGGAGCCGGAGGTGCCCCGACTACGGGGTGACCGATAGAAGCGTTCGAAGATCCGAGGCAAATCCGCTTCATCTATGCCGGGTCCGTTGTCCGAAACGGTGAGAACACCGCCTGCCAGGCTCACGTTCACCGTCCCACCCGGCGGAGTGAACTTTGCCGCGTTGTCAACCAGATTCGACACCATCTTCGCGAGCCTCACATCGTTACCCCCTACCGTGTGTGGATTCGTCGTGCAGTGGAAATCAATCTTCGGCCAATGGGCACGTGCCGCCTCGACTACCTGCTCGACGACGCGCTCGAACGCGACGTCCTCCCTCTCGATGTCCGGCTCGGTACCCCGTGCGAGATCTACGATGTCGTCGATCAAGGTTCGCATATCCGCGGTACTGCGAGCGAGCGCAGACCGTACCCTCTTCTGCTGTTCGTCCGTCAGCGTGCCGCTTCGGGCCAGAAGTTCCGCGTTCGCGATGATCCCCGTCAGTGGGGTCCGCAACTCGTGCGACGCGTCGGAGACCAACCGTTTCTGCGATTGGACGGAGTCATCGAGTGCACCAAGCATGGTGTTGATCGATTCTCCGAGCCTGGCAAGCTCATCCGATCCCTCGACGGTGATCTTTCGGCTCGGATCCCGTTCCTTCGCAACAGTTTCGGCCTCGCGGGACAGTCTGGCAACGGGACGCAGCGTGTAGCGGGCGACTATGTAGCCGAGGATGGCGCTGATGATGATGCCGATACCGCACAACAGCGCTAACAGCCACGCAATCCGGTTGAGCGCCCGGTGTTGCTGATCGGCACGGACCCCGACAAGGAGCGCACCACCGTCCTCGAGCGGTGTCACATACATCCGTCCGGGTAGACCCGCGAGGTCGATGTTCGTGAGGAAAGGCCCTGACTCGCCGTCGAGGACGGCATCGAGTGCAGGGAGCTTCGGCAGGATAGTGGCGGGTTCGTCTGTAGCACTCGGTTCGCCTGTCGCATCGAGGACCTCGAAGCAAGCTGGCGAGGAAAGATAGGCGCATTCGGCGCCACTGCCCAACTCCTGGCCACCGGCGATCCGTAATTGGATCGCCGTCGCCTCCCGGATGAGACCGATGTCGAGGCTTCGGTACACCTCCCGTGACGAGATCCAGTACGCCCCCACCGCGCAAAGTAGCACTACCGCGGCCACGGCAATCGACGTGGTGATGGCCATTCTCGTTCGGATGGCCAATCGCCTACGCGTCACGGCAACTCCAGCCGGTATCCGATCCCACGAACCGTATGAATAATGCGTGACTCGCCGCCCGCCTCTAGTTTCGTGCGCAGGTAATTAATATATACGGCAATGGAATTCGACTGAGGTCCGAAATCTTGGCCCCACACCCGATCGCTGATCACCTCACGGGTGAGCGTCTGGCCGGAATTCGCGATGAGTAGATCCAGCAGCGCGAACTCGGTGGCAGTGAAGTCCATGCTCCGGCCGGATCGGATGCCGCGCCGTGTCTGCGGGTCGAGAGAAAGATCCCCGAACTGCACCTCGGGTTCCGGTGGCGCTGCCCGCCGCAGCAGGGCGCGTACCCGCGCGCCGAGTTCGTCGATGTCAAAGGGCTTCGGCAGGTAGTCGTCCGCCCCCGCGTCGAGCCCCGCAATCCGATCGCCTACCTCCGAGCGTGCCGTCAGAACCAGGATGGGGATTCGATTGCCCTGCTCACGCAAGATTCGACATACGGAGAGACCGTCGATTCCCGGCATCATGACGTCGAGCACCATCGCATCGAACGAATGCTCAGAGACCGCGGCCAGAGCGCTCGAACCGTCGGAAACCGCCTGCACCTCGTACCCGTCGGATTCGAGAGTTGTCACTACCGCTTCGCGGACCGACGGATCATCATCGACGACTAGGATCATCTACTTATCGTGCCTGACGTGAGTCCGATACGGATACAACCCGTGCGACGTCTCGCATCACACGCGGTAGCGGCGAGGATCGGTGATCGGATGAGCTTTGATCCACTCCGAGGTGTGCGTGAGTCCTGCTTTCAGGGAGACCTGTGGGATCCAGTCCGTCAACTCCCGCACTCGACTGTTGTCGGACACCAGGCGGTGAACCTCGCTGCCTGCTGGACGATGACGTGAGTCTTCGGTTGTGACAGTTGCGGAAGACCCGGTGATCTCGATCAACATGTCAATCAGGTCGCGGATCGAAATCTCCTGGCCGGTGCCGAGATTCAAGGTCAATCCAAGCGTACGTTCGGATTCCGCGATCTCCATGAAGCCCCGGGCAGTATCGTCGACGTAGGTGAAGTCCCGAGTCGGGGTCAGCGCGCCGACAGCGATCTCGCCTGCTCCGGAATGCAACTGGTGCAGGATCGCAGGAATCACGGCGCGTGTCGATTGCCGCGGGCCGAACGTGTTGAACGGTCGGCAGATCGAGACCGGCGTATCGAACGAGTGAAAATAGGACAACGCGACCATGTCCGCCGCAATTTTGGATGCGGAGTAGGGAGACTGGGGTTGCAACGGGTGCGTTTCGGATATAGGTACTTCCCGAGCAGTTCCGTAGACCTCGCTGGTTGACGTATGCACCACCCTCCGCGCGCCGTGACGGCGCGCAGCATCCACAATATTTTGGGTACCAAGAACATTCGTCTCCAGATACGTTTGCGGAGCCTGGTAGCTGTATGGGATTCCGATCAGTGCCGCGAGGTGGAAGATGGTGTCGATCCCCTCTGCCGCATCGAGGACTTGTCCATTGTCACGGACATCTCCGGCGATCATCTCGATATCGGGAAGGTGATCCGAAAGAAAGCCGGCCGATGCGTACGGCTTGTAGTGCGCGAGAACTCGTACGTGCGCACCTTGCATGAGCAACTGCTCAACCAGGGAGCTGCCGATGAAGCCTTCGCCACCGGTGACCAAGACCTTTCGTCCGAACCAGAATCCATTGACTTGCACAATTTCACTCATTTGATTCCTTCACTCGTATTGACGTTTTCGGGCGTCGCGTGTTTGCGGGTGGCGAGCTGCCGTAGCCAGTTCGCTACTGTTCGTGCGGAATCATTCAGTCCCGGAGTGAGATCGGTTGTAGCCGTCGCACGTTCAGCGGAATCTCCGAGAAGGTCGTCAATCGCGCTCGCGAGGTTTGCCGTGGTCAGATCCGCGTCTCCCAGCATTCGGGCGCCGCCGCGAGTTACGAGAGCCTGGGCATTGTGTCGTTGATGGTCACCGATCGCGTGCGGGTAAGGCACGAGGACGCTGGGCACCTCTACATGCGAAATCTCGGCGACGGTGATCGCTCCGGATCTTCCGACAAAGACATCGGCGCCCGCATATACCAAATCCATCCGGTCCAAGTACGGCAACACCAGCACGTTGTCGAGGTCCTCGACAGCGGCGGAGGCCTCGGTGAAGTACTCGGGCCCAGCCTTCACAACCAGGCGGATGTTGTTGCGGCCGCGCCACTCGCGCGCCAGTGACAGTGCGGTATCGGTCATTCGGCGAGATCCGAGGCTGCCACCGCAGACGATGACGAGGGCCTGTCCTGCCGCCGCACCGAAACTGGCACGTGCCTGATCACGGAGCGCATGCTTGTCGAGGCTGGCGATCTCCCTCATCAGCGGGGTTCCGACTACCCGAACCTCAGTGCGCTTGAATGCCGGAGCAGTCTCGGAAAATGCTACTGCGACCCGGGAAGACAAGTTCGCGCACAGTCGGTTTGCCCGTCCTGCCACGGCATTGGATTCGTGGATCAACGTCGGTATACCGGCGAGGTGCGCACCCAGCACGATCGGCAGACTGGGATACCCGCCGGTACCGAACACGACGTCTATGTCGAGTTCACGAATCGTTCTGGCACACTGAATGCCGGACCGTGCGAGTCGTGTCGCTGCTCTTGCACTACCGCGCACACCGGTAAGGCCTTCGATCTCGGCGGTGTGGAGTCGGTAGCCGGCCGCGGGCACAAGTCTTTCTTCCAGTCTGCCTTTCGCGCCGAAGAAGTCGATCTCGACATCGGCATCGGGAATCTGACACAAGGCCTCGGCTACAGCGAGTCCCGGATAAATATGTCCACCGGTGCCACCCGCTCCGATGGCGACTCGCAGAGTCGATCGCGGTTCGTTTGTCATACCAGCACTGTGCGTGAGCGAGATTAGAACTCTGTTAGCGCCGACGCTCTGTGTGTCAGGGTTAGTTGAGTCCAGCGGTTCACAGTAACCCCGCCTGCAGGCCAAGATTCGGATCAACCCGACGATGACAATTTCCAGCATGGTTCCGGTCACTGACAATGTCGGGATCAACCCTTACTCCTCGCCGATCAGCGAAGGGCGCAAACTACGCGACGCCGGCGTCCTCCGACGGCAAGAAACTTGGCGAGAAGACCAGCAAATTCACCGCCGAAAGGGCCGAGATCGTCCGACTCACATTCGATCCCGGTGTTTCTGAGTCGGTAACTCGCCCCTTCAACGTCAAAACCCTTCAACGTCAATACCTCTGTGTGATGGACGATTCGGTCGATCATCGTGGCAGCGACTGCCCGATCGCCGAACGCGTCACCCCACCGGACGACCGGCAGATTCGAGGTCAGAACAAGTGAGGCATGCTCGTAGCGACTCGAGACCAGCTGGACAAACAGGTTCGCGTGCCCTCCCCTTGTCCGTGCGGGGGCCGACCCCTGGTATTCGAGGTCGAGTAAAATCCCTGTGATCAGTCCGAGAAGAGAAAGGGATCGAAGTGACCGCGCATACCGAGCAGCTCGAGTTCCAAGCAGAAACACGTCAGCTGCTGGATCTGATGGTTCATTCAATCTATACGAACAAGGACAGCTTCCTTCGTGAGTTGATCTCCAACGCTTCGGACGCGCTGGACAAGCTCCGCCTCGAGTCTTACCAGGACAAAGACCTCAACGTCGACGTCTCCGATCTGCATATCGAGATCGACATCGACAAGGCAGCACGCACCCTGACCATCCGCGACAACGGCATCGGCATGTCGCGTGACGAGGTCGTCGACCTGATCGGCACGCTCGCCAAGTCCGGCACCGCCGAGGTCCGTCGCAAGCTCAAGGAAGCCAAGGATGCAGCGGCATCCGAAGAACTGATCGGTCAGTTCGGCATCGGCTTCTACTCCACGTTCATGGTTGCGGACAAGGTCACGCTGCTGACCCGCCGCGCCGGTGAAGATCACGCGACGCGCTGGGAATCGACCGGCGAGGGCACGTACACGCTCGAGCATGTGAACGAGGCACCGCAGGGTAGCTCCGTGACCCTGCACCTGATGCCCGAGGATTCCGAGAACGGCCTGCACGACTACACGTCGGAATGGAAGATCAAGGAACTGGTCAAGAAGTACTCCGACTTCATCGCGTGGCCTATCCGTATGGATGTCGCTCGTACGTCGACGCCGGCCGAGGGCGAGGAGCCCGAGGTCACTATCGAGACCGAGACGATCAACTCGATGAAGGCTCTGTGGACTCGTTCGAAGGACGAGGTGTCCGAGGACGAGTACAAGGAGTTCTACAAGCACGTCAGCCACGCCTGGGACGAGCCTCTCGAGATCATCCCGATGAAGGCCGAAGGTACTTTCGAATACCAAGCGCTGCTGTTCATTCCGTCGACGGCGCCGTTCGATCTCTTCATGCGTGAGCGCAAGGCCGGCATCCATCTCTACGTCAAGCGCGTCTTCATCATGGACGACTGCGAAGAATTGGTGCCGGATTACCTGCGATTCGTCAAGGGTGTGGTCGACGCACAAGACCTCTCGCTCAACGTCTCTCGTGAAATTCTGCAGCAGGATCGGCAGATCGCTGCCATCCGTCGTCGTCTGACCAAGAAGGTCCTCTCGACCATCAAGGACATGAAGGCGAACGAGCCGGAGAAGTACTCGACCTTCTGGACCGAGTTCGGACGTGCGCTCAAGGAAGGCCTGATGGCCGATGCCGACAACCGTAAGACGCTGCTCGACGTCTCGTCCTTCGCCTCGACCAACAGTGAAGAGGGCGTGACCACTCTCGCCGAGTACGTGGAGCGTATGAAGGACGGTCAGGAACAGATCTACTTCATGACCGGCGAATCTCGTCACCTCATCGAAAGCTCCCCGCACATGGAGGCTTTCAAAGCCAAGGGCCTCGAGGTTCTCGTACTCACCGACCCCGTGGACGAGATGTGGGTCGACGCTGTCTCGGACTTCGACGGTAAGACCTTCCAGTCGATCGCCAAGGGCGAGGTCGACCTGGACACCGAGGACGAGAAGAAGGCGGCCGAGGCCGAGCGCGAAGAGAAGGAAAAGGAATTCGGCGCGCTGCTGACGTGGCTGACCGAAACCCTGTCCGACGACATCAAGGAAACGCGTCTCTCGACGCGCCTGACCACGTCGGCTGCCTGCATCGTCGGCGACGCGTTCAGCATGTCTCCGACGCTCGAGAAGATGTACAAGGCTTCGGGTCAGCCTGTTCCGCACAGCAAGCGCATCCTCGAGCTCAACCCGGAGCACCCGCTGGTCTCGGGTCTGCGGGAGGCTCAGGCCGCCAACGACAATGCAGAGAACCTGAAGGAAACCGCTCAGCTTCTCTACGGCATGGCGTTGCTTGCCGAGGGCGGCGAGCTGAGCGACCCGGCGCACTTCACGCGCCTGCTGGCCGATCGTTTGGCCCGCACAGTCTGATCTCGTTCTAGCTCGCTCGAACTCCCGGCACTCACCCTCATTGGTGAGTGCCGGGAGTTTTTTCTTTGATCGTTTTCTAATGAGGACCGTTTCTGTCCGCAATGCCTTCTAACGTAGTTCTCACAGGGCACGAACCGACGAGCGAAGGAAAAACATCATGAACGCACCGACCACCACCGTCACCGGCGAGCGCGCGGATTTCCTCCAGAGCCTGCGTCGGCATCGTGAATTCCTTCTCTTCACCGTCAAGGATCTCACCGACGAGCAGGCTGCTTCGAGGCCGACCGTCAGCGAACTGTGCCTCGGTGGATTGATCAAGCATGTGGGTCAGGCGGAGAAGGGATGGGTCGACTTCATCCTGGAAGGGCCGGCCGGACTTGGTGGGGACTTCGACCCGACCCAGTGGTCGGAAGAGATGCAACAGGAACGGGCGAACGAATTCGCCATGGGCGAGGGCGAAACCTTGGCAAGCATCGTTTCCGAGTACGAGCGGATCGCGGCCCGGACCGACGAGTTGGTGGTCTCGCTGGACAGTCTCGACATCTCGCATCCACTGCCGTCGGCGCCGTGGTTCGAGGCAGGCGCTCGCTGGTCAGCGCGGCGCGCGTTGCTGCATATCATCGCCGAGACGGCCCAGCATGCGGGCCATGCAGACATGCTTCGTGAAGCCATCGACGGATCCAAGACGATGGGTTGATCGTCGGGTTGACGGACTTGATGTTTACACATCACATAAATATGTAACACTAGTGTCTATGAGCACCGAAAAGTCTGCCTTGCAACCGCCGATGCAGTGGGACGCCTGGGGCGATCCGGCCAAGAAGCGTGAACTGTCGGACGCAGTCACATCCTTGTTGACCGGATTTCTCGGCGTCTCCGCACCGACTCGATCGCGTCTCGCCATCGAAGACGTTCAGGTGATGCCGTCCTCCCTGGCGCAGTCGCACGTCAAGGCGTTGGCAGAGCTCGTCGGGGCCGAGTACGTCAGCACCGAGGATTCGGATCGAATCCTTCGAGCGGGAGGTAAGAGCACCCCGGATCTGCTTCGCCGTCGTAGCGCCGAGCCGCAGGATGCCCCCGACGCAATCGTCACTCCAGGGGCGGACGCAGAGGTCGAGCAGGTTCTCCGATACTGCTCTGCCAACCGGATCGCAGTGGTCCCGTTCGGTGGTGGCACCAGCGTCGTCGGCGGGCTCGATCCCATCCGCGCCGGGTTCGACGCAGTTCTTTCTCTCGATCTGCGTCGGTTCGATCAACTCGTTGGGTTGGATGAGGAGTCGGGCATCGCGACGTTCGGCGGCGGAACCACCGGCCCACGCGCCGAGGAGCTACTGCGTGAGTACGGCTTCTCGGTCGGGCACTTTCCGCAGAGCTTCCTGTTCGCCACTCTGGGCGGGTTTGCCGCTACCCGATCGTCGGGACAGGCGTCGGCTGGATACGGACGCTTCGAGGACATGGTCCAGGGCCTCACCGTCGTCACCCCGAGTGGTGTGGTCGAGACCGGGCGCGCGCCGGCATCCGCCGCCGGCCCCGACCTGGGTGAGCTCTTTGTCGGCTCCGAGGGCACCTTCGGCGTCATCACGCACGTGCGTGTGCGGGTTCACCGCCTGCCCGAGACCACCGTGCGCGAGGGATGGAGCTTCCCCGACTTTGCCACCGGCGCAGCAGCATTGCGTGAGCTTGTCCAGGAAGGATCGGCTCCGACCGTACTGCGGTTGTCCGACGAGGCCGAGAGTGGCGTGAATCTGGCGACCACCGACAAGATCGGCGAGAACGCCTTCACCGGTGGGTGCCTCGGCATCACCACCTACGAGGGCACAGCTTCGCACACCGCTGAGCGGATGGCAGAGGCCCGCGCGATTCTCACCGCACACGGCGGAATGTCGCTCGGCGAAGAGCCCGGAAACAGTTGGGAACATGGACGATTCGATGCACCGTATCTGCGTGACGCCTTGCTCGACGTCGGAGCTCTGTGCGAAACCCTCGAGACGGCAACCACCTGGGGTAACCTCGCGAATCTGCGCACCTCGGTCACCGATGCACTGACGAAGGCTCTCGTCGAGCAGGGTACTCAGCCGCTCGTGATGTGCCACATTTCGCACACGTACAAGACCGGCGCTTCGTTGTACTTCACCGTGGTCAGCGCGCAGACCGAGGATCCGATCGCTCAGTGGCACAAGGCGAAGACTGCCGCGGGCGATGCGATCATCGCGGCCGGTGGCACGATCACCCATCACCACGCCGTCGGCGCTGATCACCGCCCGTGGATGAAGGACGAGATCGGTGAATTGGGCGCGAACATCCTTCGCGCGGTAAAGAATGCAGTGGACCCTGCCGGCATCCTCAATCCTGGAAAGCTGATTCCGTGACCGAAACCCGCAGTCAGATCGAGAAGGTTACCGTCCTGATCAATCCGATGGCGGGACATGGTCACGCGCCTGCGGCAGGACGCAAAGGTGTTGCGCGGCTGCGCGCTCGGGGAGTTGCCGTCACCGAGATCATCGGAACGGACGCCGACGACGCCAAGAAGTTGGCGCGTCGTGCGATCGAGGAGGGTACCGACGCACTCGTGGTTGTCGGCGGCGACGGTGCCATCAGTATCGGACTGCAGGCCGCCGCGTTGACTGATACGCCCATCGGGCTCATCCCGGCAGGCACCGGCAACGATCACGCCCGTGAGTTCGGTATTCCCACAGGCGATCCCGAAGCAGCAGCCGATGTGATCGCAGATGGTGTCGTGCAGCAGTCAGATCTGGCGAAGATCACGCTGGCCGACGGTTCCGTCGTCTGGTCGGGAACCATCATCGCCAGCGGATTCGACTCGCTGGTCAGCGAGCGGGCCAATCGGATGTCCTGGCCCAAAGGGCCGATGCGCTACAACCTTGCAATGCTCGCCGAGTTGGCGAAGATGAAGCCGTTGCCGTACCGGATCGAACTCGACGACGAGGTCATCACGGTGGACGCGACGCTCGTGGCTGTGGGCAACGGCCGCTCGTACGGCGGCGGCATGCTCATCACTCCAGGCGCGTCGAAGTCGGACGGGTTGTTGGATCTGACCGTCGTCGGGCATGGTTCGAGGTTTCGTCTGGTGCGCCTGTTTCCGCGGGTGTACAAGGGAACTCACATTTCCTTGGATGCGGTGCAGACGTACCGATCGAAGAAGGTCCGGTTGGTCTCCGAGGGCATCATCGCTTACGCGGACGGCGATCGGGTGGGGCCGTTGCCGATCACGATCGAGGCAGTTCCCACTGCGCTCAACATCTTGACGCACACGCGAATCTGAGTCGGTTCTGCCGGTCACGCGGTAGCGGTGGTGTCAGACTTCTCGGATGAACGAATCGACGAAGTCGGTGCACCGCCGCACTGCGTGGACGTCGGATCGATGGCAGCTCATCACCGACATCCTCCTGCTGCCGACATGTTCGCAGTCGGCCGGCGTGAAGGTCTGAGCAGTTAAGGCGCTGTGCAGCGTCAGGACGGTGATCTCGCTCGGTGCGAACACTCGGAATGGTGGACCCCAGAACCCGGTCCCGTTGCTTGTGTACAACTGCGTGCGGTCGCCGTGACGGGTGAGCCCGTGCACCGACGGTTGATCGAGTTTGACCAGAAGGTTGAAAGGCCAGATCTGTCCGCCGTGTGTATGACCGGCGAGCTGCAGATCCACTCCCGCGGAAGCGGACTGGGTTACCTGCTTCGGTTGATGGGCGAGCATCAGGATCGGCAATTCGGGGTCGGTGCCGGCAAGGGCCATATCGAAGTTCGCGCCGTGCCCGTCGAGTTTCGATCCCAGAGCGGTGGCGTCGTCGACTCCGGCGATGACCAGGTTGTCACCGCCCTTGGCGACGACGAGGTGCCGGTTGTGCAGGGCATCCCAGCCGATCGAGGTCATGTAGTCGAGCCACTCCTGAGCCTCGTGGAAGTACTCGTGATTGCCGGTGACGTAGACACGAGCGAGTCTGGCTTCCACCGACGCGAGTGGGGTGGTTTGGCCGAGGCGCTGCTCCACCGTTCCGTCGGCAATGTCACCGACGTGGGCCACGATGTCGGCATCGAGTTCGTTGACTGCCGCGATGACGCGCGCGGACCACTTCTCGCGATTGATCGGCCCGAAATGGGTGTCGGTAATTGCGACTACCCGAAGCTTGTCCATCCCCGCACCGAGGCGAGGGATGGTGACGTCGACGTGCTTGACCCGTGGCAGCCGCAGGGCTTCCCGATAGCCCCAGACCAGCAGAACGGCCGAGATGATCAGCGCCGCAACGGCGACAATTCTCGACCGAAGCGGATCCTCCACGCCCCCGAAGAGGAGTCCGAGTCGCAGGACTTCGCCGAGCAGCGTCCACACGAACACGACCCAGACGATTCCGAGGAGCGCATCGCCGACCATGCGAATGGGATCACGATCGGTGTGGCCATGGCTGATCACCATCGAGGCAGGCAGGGTGATCAGGAGGGCGGCAAACAGAACGGTGCCGAACACTGTGACAGCCGTCGGCCAGTTCGGCCGGATGAACAAACTCCACCAGGGGTACACGAACAGTAGGGCCAAGATCGACGCGACAATCGCGGAAATTGCTACGATCCGCAACGGGCTGCGGTGCGGAGCTTGGACGACGTCGGTCGCCTGGGGTGTAGTCACTCCGTCCAGAGTAAAGGTCCACTTTCTATTAACAAGTGGACGCCGGTTCGCTATTCGGTTGTCGGTGTCTTCGGCTAGTTTCCTGATGTTGAACTTGGTCCGAGCTCAGGTGGGTGGCACATGGAGAAGTACGACGTCAAAAAGGCCTACAAGGATCTCTATTCGCCCGGCCGTCGCGATTTTGCCTTCGTGACTGTCCCGCGCTTCGGCTACTTCGCCGTCGACGGTCACGGCGATCCCAACACTGCCACCGAGTACTCCGAGGCGCTCGAATCGCTGTATTCGGTGTCCTACGCGACCAAATTCGCGAGCAAGAAGGAACTGGATCGCGACTTCGTCGTTGGCCCGCTGGAAGGGTTGTGGCGGGCAGATGACCCCGAGGTGTTCGTGACGCGGGACAAGGCGTCGTGGGATTGGACGATGATGATCTCGCAACCGGAGTGGATCACGGAGACCGAACTGTCTGCGTCGATTGACGCAGTCCGGGCCAAGGCAGTCCGGGCCAAGAAGGACATTGCCGCTCTCGACAAGGTCAGGTTTCTCGAGTTGGAGGAAGGCCTGTCCGCCCAGATTCTTCACGTCGGCTCGTACGACGACGAAGCTCCCACCCTGGACCGGCTTCACAACACGTTCATCCCGTCGAACGGCCTGAGCTTCAACGGCGATCATCACGAGATCTACCTCAGTGACGCTCGCCGGACGCCGCCCGAGAAACTGAAGACGGTTCTGCGTCAGCCTGTTTCGAGGTCGTGACTGCGTTCGAGGTAGTGATTAGGGCTCGAGGCCGCGCAACTTCTCGAGGTCGCGTCGCTCACGCTTGGTCGGTCTGCCGGCGCCGCGATCACGTCGCGGGATGGACGCGATCAGTTCGGGAGGCGGTGGGGGTGGTGAATTATCCTGCAGGCAATCGGCGGCCAGTACGGCGCTGACTCGTTTCGTGATCGGCTTGACTACTACGACGATGCGCTCGATGCCGGATGCCCGCACCCGTACCTCGTCGCCGGCTTTCACCTGCTGAGCCGCCTTTGCCGACGTTCCGTTGACCCGAACATGTCCTGATCGGCATGCGGTCGCCGCCTGCGAGCGTGTCTTGAATAGTCGAACGGCCCACGTCCAGCTGTCCACGCGGACACTGATCGCGTCGGAGGGAAGTTGGGCTGGCACGCTCTCCAGCCTACCGATGCAGGCTCAAAGACCCTGTGTGCGGATACCCGAGTATGCGCGCGGTGCGTACTGCAGACGTCGGGGAAGTAGATGCCAGAACCCATCGGTCAGTGTCAGGAAGCGGGCGAACCAGAAGTACATTCGTTCGTCGCGCGGCGTCCATTCCCATCCGAGGGTTTCGCGCGCCTTCTCCGGCATCAGTGCCTTGCTGATCCAGTCCGCCACGGCCATCGTGGGGCGTGAGGTGAGACGCCACAGCCACGTCGGAACCTTCGGAGCCGGTGCGATGTCGTGTTCGGCGATGCGCGTCGACCATTTTGTGGTGTGGGTGTTGATCAGATGGTTGTCGAGCATGTCTTCCCAATACGTGCGGAAGCTGGCGTAGTCGTCGAAAGCCGGTCGATCGGAGAGGCCGTAACAGCGCCACCAGGTTACGGCCTCACGGACAAGCTGGTCCTTCTGCTCCGGTGTGAACTTCTTGTACGCGAATCGCTCGTTGAAATCGAGAATCACCTCGAAGAACGTGACGTGTGTCCACCAGAAGGTGTCGGGTGCCAGAGCGTGGTATCGCCCACCGGTTTCGTCGATCCCTTTGAGTTCGGTGTGGAAGTTGCGGACTACTGCGCCTGTGCCCTCTTCGGTCCGGTCGTACACGACGCCGTAGATGGGAGGCAGTGAGCGGAACAGGCGGTCGAGCGGGTTGTCGAAGAAGTTCGAATGATCTTGCAGTGCTCCACTTACCGCGGGGTGCATGTTCTGCAGCGTGCCTGCGCGTCCGAGATACAGTAGGCCGCGAATGTCGCCGAAGTGCGTCCACGTCAGGGAACCGGGGCCAATCGGATCGGCTCGTAGTTTCCGAGGCTCCTGTAGTTCCCGGGGCTTCGGTACTTCCCCGGGCATCGGCCGACGAGTGCCGGTGTCCGCATCGCTGCTCATTTGGTTGGCCCTCCGCCTGCGCTCATGTGACAACGGTTGTTGTCACATGATGACTTTTGCTGCGCCACGCGAATTTGTCAATGGATTCGGCAAGATCTGCCCGAGAACAACTCCGGCCCCTCACCTGCAACAGGTGAGGGGCCGGAAGAGTGAAGCGGTCGGACTCAGGCGTATTCGTAGAAGCCGCGACCGGTCTTCTTGCCGAGGCGACCGGCGTCGACCATGCGGCGAAGCAGTGCGGGCGGAGCGTAGTGCGGTTCTGCGAATTCCGCGTACAGAGATTCCGCCGCTGCGAGAGCGATGTCGAGACCGACGGTGTCGAGGAGCGTCAGTGGGCCCATCGGGTAGCCGCAGCCACCCTTCATTGCCTCGTCGATATCTTCTGCTGTGGCGTAACCGGATTCGAGCATCCGGACGGCCTGGCACAGGTACGGGATGAGCAGAGCGTTGACGATGAAGCCCGAACGGTCGCCCGCGCGAACCGTCTTCTTACGCAGGGTGTTCTTTGCGTAGTCGGTGACGGCGAGGACGGTCTCTTCGGACGTCGTGAGGCTTACCACGATCTCCACGAGCGGCATGACCGGCACGGGGTTGAAGAAGTGAACGCCCACAACCTGGCCGGGGCGCGAGGTGGCCTTGGCGATCTTGATGACGGGGATCGACGAGGTGTTGGTCGCCAGAATGCCTGCAGGCTTGACGATCTTGTCGAGCTTGCCGAAGATCTCGTACTTGAGAGCTTCGATCTCGGGAGCCGCCTCGATCACCAGATCGCGATCGGCGAACTCTTCGATGTCCAGGGTGACGCGAACGCGTGCGATGGCGGCGTCGGCGTCTTCCTGGGTGATCTTGCCCTTGGCTATGCCGCGGTTGATCGACTTGGCGATCCGCTCGCGAGCGGCGGCCGCAAATTCTTCTTTGGTTTCGAGCACCAGTACCGAGCTACCGGCTTTTGCACAAACTTCGGCAATACCGGCACCCATGGTGCCGCCGCCGATTACGCCTACAAGTTCCACGATTCTCCTCAAGATTCTTCAGACAGGGGGCCGGAGGCCCTACTTCAGTAGCGCACGCGACATCACGACGCGCTGAATCTGATTGGTGCCTTCGTAGATCTGCGTGATCTTGGCGTCGCGCATCATGCGCTCGACCGGGAAGTCGGTGGTGTAGCCGGCGCCACCGAACAGTTGCACGGCGTCGGTGGTGACCTCCATGGCAACGTCCGAAGCGAAGCACTTGGCGGCAGCGGAGATGAAGCCGAGGTTCTTCTCGCCGCGCTCGGCGCGGGCAGCGGAGGTGTAGACCATCAGACGTGCGGCTTCGACCTTCATCGCCATGTCGGCGAGCATGAACTGAACAGCCTGGAAGTCGCTGATGGACTTGCCGAACTGCTTACGGTCCTTGGTGTATGCCAGTGCGGCGTCGAGTGCGCCCTGGGCCAGGCCGACGGCCTGTGCGCCGATGGTGGGACGCGTGTGGTCGAGGGTCTCGAGAGCCGTCTTGAAGCCGGTGCCAGGTTCGCCGATGATGCGGTCGCCGGGGATGCGGCAGTTCTCGAAGTACAGTTCGGCGGTGGGGGAGCCCTTGATACCGAGCTTCTTTTCCTTCGGTCCGACGACAAAGCCCTCGTCGTCCTTGTGGACCATGAAGGAGGAGATGCCGTTGGCACCCTTGTCGGGATCGGTGACAGCCATGACGGTGTACCAGGTGGACTTGCCGCCGTTGGTGATCCAGCACTTGGAGCCGTTGAGGATCCAGTCGTCGCCGTCAGCCTTTGCGCGGGTCCGCATCGAGGCAGCGTCGGATCCGGCTTCACGCTCGGACAGTGCGTACGACGCCATTCCGCCGTTGACGAGGTCCGGGAGAACCTTGGACTTGAGCTCTTCGGAACCCTTGAGGATCAGGCCCATGGTGCCGAGCTTGTTCACGGCGGGGATCAGCGAGGAGGAACCACAGACGCGGGCAACTTCCTCGATGACGATGCAGGTGGCGACTGAATCGGCGCCCTGGCCGTCGTAAGCCTCGGGGACGTGGATGGCGTTGAAGCCCGACGCGTTGAGGGCGGTGAGAGCTTCCTCGGGGAACCGTGCGTTCTCGTCGACGTCCTTGGCGTACGGCGCGATTTCCTTCTCGGAGAGTCCGCGGATAGCGGCCCGCAGTTCGTCGTGCTCTTCGTTCAGCGCGAAGAGCTTGAAATCCGGGTTTCCTGCCATGGGAACGCTCCTTGGTGAAGGTGGCTTGAAGGCGGTCGGTGCGGCTCCGGCGTTACCAGCGAGATTCGCGGACAGACCGGTGCCAATGACCCCAGTCAAACACGGCACTGAGTGCCAGGTCAAGGGATGGGCGTGTGAAGTTTCGGTGCACGAAGAGTGTCAGCCGAGTTGTTCGTGGATCTTTCTGCTGATCTCCTCGGCGGGAGTGCCCGGGGTGAACGCTACTACCAGCACAGACTTCGATTCTGGCGTGCTGGTCTTGGACCCGGGGGCCACGCCGTACGTCCGCCGAACGTCGAGAAGCGCCTGGCTCAGCGCTTCGGCTGTGGCGTCCTCGTCGCCCTTGATCATGCTTCGCAAGAGGTAGTTGTGGCACGCGGTGACAGCTGCGGCAAAACCGACAACCTCGAGGACGGGTTCGCGGGGAACAGCGCTGCGCAAGTAGTCGACGAAGAGGCGCTCGTAGCGGAATCCGGTGACCAGCTCGCGGTCGCGTAGAGCCGGGACATGCTGTACGACGCGGTATCGCCGCATCGACAGGTCACGGTTGCGTCGGAAGAAATCGAAGACGAGTCCGGCTGCCTCGCACACGGACGCCCAGGGGTCGGCGGATTCGGACGCCAGGAACTCGGCTACGTGTTCGAGGAGGGATTCGTGATCGGCGAAGATCACGTCTTCCTTGGATCGGAACTGCCGGAAGAACGTCCGACGCGAGACGCCGGCGGCAGCGGCGATCTGCTCGACTGTGGTGGCTTCGTACCCGTTCTCCGAGAACAATCGAATCGCTTGAGACGCGACGTGCACCCGAAACTGTGCGGGGTCAGTTCCGGGCAAGTCTGCGCGTTCACTCATGGGGACAAGTATTGCGCCTGTGGGGACCATCCCGGTGTGACGGGCAGGATCGAGGTGCCGGGCAGTCCTGTCTCAACGGTGTGCGGTGGATGTGAATTGGTAGGTTGCCGCCTCGACGATCTCCTCGGGGGAGATAGCGATCTCCTCGTTCAACCAAGCGGTGACCAGCTCGGCGAGGCCGCCTACAAAGAGCAGTCCGTTGATCTGACCTTGACGAGGTGGCCACGCTCGGTCGCCGTACATTCGTGTGGCTTCGTCCGCGACCATCTGAGCGAAGCCGTGCAGTACTGCACGTCGGTGTGTACGAAGGGGTTCGTATGCAGCGGATTCGATCATTGCTACACGGCCCTTGCGGGGATCGTCGGTGAGGATGGTGACAAACGACGCGATGGCATCTCGTACGCGCTGCTCGAGCGTCCCGTCGCTCGCTCGCAGTGCGGCCAGGCCGGCGTCGCGGACTTCGTCGGCAATCCTGTCCAGGATCTTTTCCAGCAATTCGTCTCTGCTGGAGAAACTTTCGTAAAAGTATCGTTCCGTCAACTTTGCCTGAGCGCAGATAGCGGTCATCGTGGCGCCGCGATTGCCTGCGGCCGCGAATATTTCCATCCCTGCCTCGAGCAAGCTCTCGCGCCGCAGTGCCGAGCGCTGATCGCCGCTCAGGCCGGCATATCGACGCGAGGTAGGAGGAGTCATAGGTCGATATTGACAGAGGCATCAGTGTGACGCAGACTACTGTCAATCTGACAGGAGCCACTGTCAGATTGAGTGAGAGTAGAGGTCGCAGTGCCCAAGATCCTGGCTCGTCCCCCGATGAACTCGCCGCTGCACCCGATTTCGGGTCGTTCCGGGCTGCCCCTGGTCGGGCATGCGCTGGCATACATTCGCGATCCACTCGCTCTGATGCAGGAGAACTGGGATCGATTCGGCGAGGTGTCCTGGTTCTCCATGGTCGGTCGGCGATGGATCGCTGTACTCGGGCCTGACGCGTGTCAGGAGGTGCTGCAGAACAAAGATCGGGCTTTCGTCAACAGCGACGGCTGGTCGGTGCTGATCGGCCCCTTCTTTCACGGTGGGTTGATGCTGCTCGATTCCGAAGAACATCTACGACACCGTCGAATCATGCAGCAGGCGTTCACTCGATCACGACTCGAGAAGTCTGTCGACGTTCTCAACCCGGCAATCGACTCGGCGCTCGACGCATGGTCTCCCGCTGACGGATTCCGTGCCTATACGGCGCTGAAGACACTGACCCTCGATCTCGCCACCGACATTTTCATGGGCGGGGCGGAAGGAAGCACCGAGAGCGAAATATCTTCGGTGAAGAAGGCTTTCGTCGATTGTGTCCAGGCAGCAACGTCTCTGGTTCGCTACCGCGTGCCGGGGACGCGATGGAAGCGAGGGCTCGACGGCCGCCGGGTCCTGGAAGACTTCTTCCGCCGTTACCTGCCGGCGCGTCGAGATCTCGAAACCGATGACCTGTTCTCCGTGCTCTGTCACATCGAATCCGAAGCGGGACAACGCTTCAGTGACGACGAAGTGATCGACCACATGATCTTCCTCCTGATGGCCGCACACGATACCTCGACCATCACCCTTTCCACGATGATGCAATACCTGGGTCAGCACCCAACGTGGCAGGACAAGTGCCGGACAGAATCGCTTGCTCTGGGGACCTCGATGCCGAGTTATGCAGATCTCGACGGGCTGAGCAGTCTTGATCTGGTGATGAAGGAATGCCTCCGACTCGTCTCTCCCGTACCGGTCATGGCGCGGCGAGCGGTCCGCGACACCCAAGTGCAGGGTCGCTTCGTACCGGCTGGAACGTATGCCGCCGTCGCCCCTCATTTCACACACCACATGTCGCAGTACTGGCCTGATCCCGAGCGTTTCGATCCCGAGCGCTTCGCCGAGAATCGACGCGAAGACAAGGTTCATCGATACGCGTGGGAGCCGTTCGGCGGTGGAGTGCACAAATGTCTCGGAATGCACTTCGCCGGCGCCGAGATCAAAGCAATCATGCATCACCTCCTCCTGCGCTTCGACTGGAACGTCGACGCCGATTACGTCGCCCCGCTCGACTTCACGTCCTTACCGTTCCCCTCCGACGGTCAACCTGTCGATCTGCGTCGGCGTTCCACTCCGGTGCGCTGAGCTTCTACGGCCGAGCTACTTCGACGCCCGCAGTTCGAACTTGAGGACCTTGCCGGTCGGGGTGCGAGGAAGGTCGAGGGGGAAGACGATGTCGCGGGGAATCTTGTACCCGGCCAGCAAGGTGCGGGTGTGCTCCACGATGTCTTCTGCGGAAGCCTGTAACCCTTTGCCCAGCAACACGAATGCTTTCGGACGCTCGCCCCACTTCTCGTCCGGAACGCCGACGACTGCCACGTCGATCACGGCGGGGTGGCTCATGATCGCCTGCTCCACCTCGACGGTGGAGATGTTCTCGCCGCCCGAGATGATGATGTCCTTCGCGCGGTCCTTGAGCTGGATGTAGCCGTCGGAATGCATGACGCCGAGATCCCCGGAATGGAACCAGCCACCGGCAAACGCTTCGGCAGTCGCGGCCTCGTCGCGGTAGTACCCCAGCATCACGTTGTTGCCGCGGAGCACGATCTCACCCATCGTCCGGCCATCAGCGGGAACGTCGTTCATCTCGGCATCGACAACGCGAGCATTCTCAGCCTGCACCATGCCGACTCCCTGGCGGGAGAGAAGTGCGGCGCGCTCGGACTGAGGCTTGTCGTCCCAGGCTTCCTGGTACTCGCAGATCGTGTACGGCCCGTAGACCTCGGTGAGCCCGTACACGTGGACGACGGTGACGCCGATGTCTTCGAGCTTTCCGATGATCGTCGGCGACGGGGGAGCGCCGGCGGTGGTGATGCGCAGGGCGTCGACCTTGTGGGCCTGCTCGGCATCGGCGATGGTCGAGCAGACGGTGGGGGCGCCGCACAGATGCGTCACGCCCAGATTGTCGATGGCGTCCCAGATCGCGTCGGCGCGGACCGCACGCAGGCAGATGTGTGTGCCCGCGGCCTGAGTGACGGCCCACGGTGTGCACCACCCGTTGCAGTGGAACATCGGAAGTGTCCACAGGTACTTCGTCGATCCGTCGAACCCGTTGTGGAAGGTCTCGCCGAGCGAGTTCAGGTATGCCCCGCGGTGGGAGTACATGACGCCCTTGGGCTTTCCGGTGGTGCCCGAAGTGTAGTTGATCGCGATGCACTGCTGCTCGTCGTCGACGCCCCAGTGCAGTTGCTGGTCGGCGAGTGCTTCGCCTTCGGCAATCAGATCGGCGTATTGCCCGGTGACGATTCCGGCGGGAACGTCCGGATACGGGACGGTGGAGTCCGGGATCTCGATGATCTCGCGCAGGCTCGCCACGTTTGTCTTGGACGAGGTGACCGAACCGACGAATTCGGAGTCGACGAACAGGATCGTGGTTCCCGAGTGATCGAGAATGTACTCGAGTTCGGGACCAGCGAGGCGTGAGTTCAGGGCGATCAGGACTCCGCCGGCGAGTGGGACGGCAAAATGCGCGAACAGCATCTCGGGAACGTTCGGAGCCAGATACGCAACGCGGTCACCGGGCTGAATGCGTTCACGCAGTACGCGGGCCAGCGATGCGACCTCGTCTCCGAACTCTCGGTACGAGTAGGTCCGGTCGCCGTGAACGACGGCGGTGCGATCGGGGAACACCGCAGCGCTGCGTTCGAGAAAGCGCAGCGGACTTAGCGGGGTGTTGTTGGCTGCGAGTGCTGTCGGTACAGACACGGGTTCCTCCGGAGGGGCGACGTGGGACGGCCGGATCACAGTAATTGTGATCGGCGCTACAAATGGTCTGGATGCACGCTATTGCTCAGCCACAGGTGCCGCTACCCTCTGAATTGGGTATGTGGGATGCCGGGAGGTGCGTGTGAGCAGGGTATTGAGGCCGAGCGACGACGACGCGTTGCGCGCCGAGCTGCGTCGACTACATCCACGGACCGAGTTGCCGGTTCTGTTCGGCGGTTGTGTCAGCGACCGGTCGCTGACCATCACCGGCCACGTCGGCACTCGCAGCAACATCCTGCGAAACCTGCAGATCGACGCCGAATGCGGACTCGGTGGCCGGGCGATCGCAGAACAACGACCGGGCGCGGTCCAGGACTACGCGAACTCGTCGCACATCACTCACGACTACGACTACGAAGTGGGCGCCGAAGCGATCGAATCCTTGATGGCAGTCCCGATCGTCGTACGCGGGGTTACTCGCGGAGCGATATACGGAGGACTGCGTGCCAACCTGCCGATCGGCGACGTGATCGCCGAGACGATGATGCGATCGTCGTACGCGTTGGCCCGCGAATTCGAGATCCGCGACGAAGTGGATCGGCGCGTGGCGATGCTCGATACCGCTGCCGTGGAACATGGTTCGAACCGCGACGCCCAGATATCCGAGGGATTGACCGAGAGCGTACTGGCACTCGGCGAGATCGCGGCGAACCTCGAGGACACGACTCTCAGCGTGCAGGTCCACGCCGTCGAGGCAAAGCTTCGGGCATTGGCCTCGCCTATTCCCTCCGCGAACACTGCAGCCGCGAACGTCGTTGGCCTGTCGCCACGCGAGCGGGAGGTGATGGGGTACGTCGCTCTCGGACTACGAAATGCCGAGATCGCCGAGAGGTTGTCCCTGAGCGTCGAAACGATCAAGACGTACATGCGGAATCTGATGGGAAAACTCGACGTCCGCAGTCGTCACGAAGCGGTCGTGGAAGCGCGGCGGCAGGGTTTGATTCTGTGAGGGCTTGATTCTCTGATCGGTCCCGCCAAGCGGAATTTCGGAACTGCGTCGCCGTCCCGGTTGATATGACGGACCTCACTATCGGCAGAGTTCTACACGAGTGATGAGGGCATCGATGCAGGATTTGTTCGACAACAACGACATGACCGGTCTGGCCGAAGCAATCAAGAGCGGCGGTGTCTCCGCCAAGGAAGTCCTCGAGTTCAGCCTGGAGAGGCTCGACGAGCGCAACCCTGCAGTCAACGCAGTGATCAGTCAGCGGCGCGAGGAAGCGCGGAACGAGGTATCAGGCGGCCTGCCGGAAGGTCCACTGCACGGCGTCCCGTTCGTGATCAAAGACCTCGGCATGGACGTCGCAGGATTGCCGAGCACCAATGGATCTCGATTGTTCGCCGACGCTGTGGCAGAAAAAGATTCGACGCTCGTCGAGCGCTACCGTCAGGCTGGTCTGGTTGTCATCGGCAAGACGAACACCCCGGAGTTCGGCAAGAACGCGAGTACCGAACCTGCGCTGTTCGGGCCCACCCGCAACCCGTATGCACTTGATCGTTCGCCCGGTGGATCTTCGGGTGGCACCGCTGTAGCTGTTGCCGTCGGGATCGTGCCAGGCGGACATGCCAGCGACGGTGGTGGATCGATCCGTATTCCCGCGTCTGCCTGCGGTTTGGTAGGCCTCAAGCCAAGCCGCGGACGCACTCCGACGGCACCGGCGCGCACGCTCTTCTCGTCGCCGATGAGTGTTCATCACGCGCTCACCCGAAGTGTCCGCGACACTGCGCTGCTTCTCGATCTCTCCGCCGGACCGACTGTGGGCGATCCTTACGTGATCCTGGCGCCGAAGCGGCCGTACGTCGAGGAAGTGGGTGCGGATCCCGGGCGGTTGCGGATTGGTCTGAGCAACGTGCTGCCGGACGGCACTCCGGTTGATCCGGAGTGTGCGGCCGTCACAACCAGTGTCGCCGGCTTGCTCGAAGAACTCGGTCACGATGTCACCGAGGGTACCCCGAACTTTCCGCTCGATGCGCTTACTGCCGGCCTCTCCGTGTTGATGGGTATTCCGATGACGATCGAGGTCGACGAACGACTCGAGGTCCTGAACCGCGCAATCCGCGACGACGACCTCGAGCCGATGGCCCGGATGATCTACGACCGCGCGAAGTCCGAAACTGCGACGAACGTCGTCACAGCGTTGCAGGAACTCGAGCGGGCAGCCCCGGTGATCGGTGCGTTCTTTGTCGATCACGACCTGTTGCTGACGCCGACGATGGCTCGGCCGGCAGCTCCGCTCGGTCTGCTCGATACGGCAAATCCCATGTCGATCTGGGAACACTCGGCCGGATACAGCGGTTTGACCAGTCCGTTCAACAGTTCCGGTCAGCCTGCGATTTCCTTGCCGATGGGGCACGACTCGGCCGGTGTGCCCGTCGGCGTGCAGTTGGTCGGCGCGTTCGGCCGTGAAGATTTGCTGATACAGGTGGCCTCGCAGCTCGAAACGGCCCGTCCGTGGTCCATTGCGCCGGTGTGGCCGCCGGTCCCGGTGTAGTCGCTCTCGGTTGTTCGAGCCGGGGAGGGCGTCAGGCGATGATGCGAATCGGCCACTGGCCGTTCACATCTGCCACGTCTCTCCCCTGGCTGAGAAGATACTGGGCGAAATCACGCTGGCGCTCGGCGTGCCAATCGGCCTGATCGACCATGAGATCGAGCCCCAAGATGTCAGGGAACCGCACGGCCAGCTCGCGGGCCAACGCTGCCGCTGCTTTGGCATCGGCCTCAGCCTCGTGGGCCGACTCGAGGGAAATCCCGTAGTGCTCGCACACGGCCGCGAGCGTTCGTTTTCCCTTGCGGAAGGTGTCCATGGCGCGATCGATCACGTACGGATCGATGACCAACCCCGGAACGAAGGCGGGCTTGCCGATGCGCAGACCCTCGGCATGCATGACCGTCAGATCATAGGACGCGTTGAACGCCACGACAGCGTGATCGCGCGCCCAGGAATTGTGCAGAGCCTCACGGATCTCTTCGTAGCCCTCGGAGTAGTTCTGGCCGTGTTGCGCCGCGAACTCGGTGCTGATGCCGTGAATGGCCGAGGCGCCGGCGGGGATGTCGACGCCGGGATCGAGTAGCCACGTGCGTGTTTCGACACTCGAACCGTCGATCACCGCGACGCAAGCACTGACGATACGAGCGGTCGACGGATCTCGTCCCGTGGTTTCGAGGTCGAACGCGCAGATCGGGCGATCGGACCAGCTACTCATCGGGGGCCTTTCGGTGCGGTACATCATGTCCGAATCACTATGCACCGCCCTACCGACACAAACGACAAACAGTCACCTCCGCCGGGTGAAGGCGGAGGTGACTGCAGCTGACGCAGTGGAAAACTACAGAATTTCGGTTCCGACGGTGAAGCGCTCCATGACGTCCTCACGCGGAGTCACACCGAAGCCCGGTCCCTGGGGCACGGCGATGTGGCCGTCCTCGATGACAAACGGTTCGGTGATGTCTTCCTTGTAGAAGCGATCGGACGCCGAGATGTCACCCGGAAGCGTGAAACCGTCCAACGCCGCGAGAGCTGCGTTGGCGGCGCGGCCGATTCCGGTCTCGAGCATTCCGCCGCACCACACAGCAATACCGTGCGCCGAGGCAAGATCGTGGATTCGCTTGGCTTCCAGGTATCCACCGACACGGCTCGGCTTGATGTTGATGACCGAAGCGGCGCCGAGCGTGATGGCGTCCGCCGCATCCTTGGCCGACTCGACCGACTCGTCGAGGCAGATCGGAGTCGAGAGGGACTGGGCAAGCTTGGCGTGCTGCACCAAATCGTCCTCGGCCAGCGGCTGTTCGATGAGGAGCAGTGCAAATTCGTCCAGGCGACGCAGCAGCTGCGCGTCGACAAGTGTGTACGCGGCATTCGCGTCGACCTGCAAGGGGACGTCGTAGCCGAACTCCTTGCGCACTGCTGCGACAGGTTCGATGTCCCAGCCCGGCTTGATCTTCAGCTTGATTCGCACGTAACCCTGCGACAGGTAATTGCCAACGGTCTCGAGCAACTGCGGAGTGCTGTCCTGAATACCGACGGATACACCGGACGGAACCCGCGTGCGAGTGGCACCGAGGTACCGAGCGAACGACTGTCCGCGAGCGCGCAGTTCAGCATCGAGAATTGCCATTTCGATAGCCGACTTCGACATCTGGTGACCCACGATGTGGTGAAGTACGCTGCCGACAGTCTCGGCGGTGAGCGGTTGATCCGACTGCGACTTACGTAGCGTCGGAACGAGATACTCGCGAAGCATCGCCCGCGCACCAGCTGTGTATTCGGAGTTGTAGTACGGATCGCTCAGCGAGCCGCACTCGCCCCAGCCGACAGTCTCCACCGGACCGTTGGGGCCGTCGGTGGTGCCGCTCACCTTCAAGACGAGGGTGTTGCGCTCGAGCTGGGTGCTGAATGACGTGGTGAAGGGGGAGACGAGAGGGATGCGCAGTTCGCGCAATTCGACGGACTCAATGTGCATGGACTTGCTCTTCTCCGGTTGTCTCGCAGATTTTCGTGAACATGTAATAGCCGCTGGGGTCGAAGCCGGTCGATTGCCATTCTTTCGAGGCGATCAGTGGTTCGAGGTACTCGCGAAGCGCGTGTCGCCAGGCAAAGGCAGAGGCGCGGTCGACTGTTCTCAGATGCTCTATGTCTCTGGGTATTCCGACTGCGATATCGATGCAGTCGGGTGGGATCGGGAGCATTCGAGGCGTACCGTCTTCGGTGGGTCGAAGCACCTTGAATGTATCATTCACGGCCACAGCAGAACTCGGAGATTCATCGACATCGAGATCCCAACTTACGAGCATTCGATCGCTGGCGTCGCCTGCGTTGATGCCGTCTGCCATCGACCCGTAGAAATCCGGATTGTATTCGGTCGGTGCGGCACCGAGACGCTGAATGTTGAAATATGCATTTCGTGCGACCAGTGGATCGAAGGTCCACCGGATCGTCCTGACACCGCGCTCGATGCACCAGTCTCGCTGATGATGCTTGAGGGCGCGGCCGATTCCCTTGCCTGCGTGTCCCGGTAGTACTCCGGCGATGTGTGAGTGTAGAACCTCGCCGAGAGGCTCGACGAAGAATCCGACACAACCACCGATCATTTCGCCTTCGGAAAAGGCTCCCACCACGTAGTGACCACCGTGATGAAGCGCAACCAACATCGCCGTGCCGAAATGAGCCGGTCCGGGACTGGTGGCCCAGATCTCATCGAAAACGGCGGATAGATCGGCTATTTCGCGATTGTCGACCAGTTCTCGAAACTCAACCGCTTTGCTTTTCGACACGAGGGCCCCCTTCAGACGTGATCGAACGAATAAGGCCCGCAACCAACGCCGTTCGCGGGGCGATAGCGGACACGAGCGCATGCTCGGTCTCGGCGTGTGCACCGCCGCCGACGCCACCGAGGCCGTCGAGGGTGGGGATGCCGATGCCGGCAGTGAAGTTTCCGTCCGAGGCTCCGCCGACGGCGAGGCCGACGGGAGGAGTCAGATCATGCTCGAGCGCAACACGTTCCGCCAAGGCAAGCAACGGTGCGGACATCGCTGCTTCGAGGGGAGGCCGGTTGACACCACCCGAGACCGTTACTACGGCTTCGGGGTGGATTGCCTGCAGGGCTCGGATATTCGAATCGACCCGCTCCTGCTCGGCTGCGCTGGTTGCGCGCACGTCCACGTCGACAAATGCTTCTGCCGGAACCGTGTTGGTGGTGGTTCCGGCCGAAATGACGGTCGGCGTGACGGTGGTTGCCTGCGCGGGAGAGGACAAGTCGTTGATCGCGATCACGAGACGAGCCAGTTCGACTGCCGAGTTGATGCCCTTTTCCGGTTCCAACCCGGCATGCGCAGCGCGGCCGGCAACATGGATCCGATACAGCGACACTCCCTTGCGGACGGTCTTGAGTTCACCGCCGTCGCCGCCGGCCTCGAGGACGAGCACCGCGCCCGCAGCAAGTTCCTCGATGAGGGACCGCGACGTGGGTGAACCGATTTCCTCGTCACCGGTCACGAGGAGTGTGATTCCGTCGAGTGCATCATCTCCGTGCAACTCTCGGACGATGGCGAGGGCGTGGATTGCCTGAACGACACCAAGTTTCATGTCGAGGCCACCCGGACCTCGAAGTGCTCCGTCGGTGACGGCTGCGGGCAGGCGCGTCAGGGTGCCGATCGGCCACACGGTGTCGTGGTGACCGAGCAGCATCAGCCGCGTCGGTGAGCTGCCGAAACGGGTCAGCAGATGGGTTCGGCCTTCGCTCACTATCGACTCCGGTGTAACGCCGAGTCGTTCGTGGACAAGGTCTGATGTCCATTTCGCGCTACGGGCAACAGCTTCGAGATCGTGGGACGGCGACTCGACTTCGATGAGAGCGATGGCGTCCTCGAGGATTTGAGGAAGTTGGCGCTCGGCCATATCGCGGAGAACGGTCATCGGTTGTTCACTCGCGGATATGCGCGGCTTCCGACGTGTAACAATTGTGTACTCCCGTTGTCGGAGAAAGTGATCCGGATCCAACCCGCTGCTTGAGGTAGTTGGGTCGCGAATACTCCAGGGTGAACTTCGATCAAGCTGAGAGAGACGGACTCTGCCGTTTCGGCGTTGAGCGAAGGATCGATGTGATCGGTGCGGCGGGCGGTCAGGGAACTGCCGGTCCGTTCCAGGACGAAATCGGCGGCAGCATCGCGGTACAGACCGCACAGCGCATCGAGTTCCTCGGGCGAGGACGTGTTGCGGGTGTGGGGGTCACCAGGTGAGAATGCCGGTGTCACGGCGACGCCGCTGATGGAACCGAACACTTCAGCCAGAAGATCGCCCGAGAGAGCGTCCATCGCTCCGCCGTTGGCCATCAGGACTACCGCTATGCCGCACGACGGGACCACCCGCAAGAACGACTGCTGGCCGAGAGTTCCGCCGTTGTGGCCGTGCGCCAGTACCCCGCCCCAATTGTGCAGCAGCCACGTAGTTCCCATCACGTCTGCAGACGACACGTCACTGATCTGGCGGCGTTCCTCGAGCATCGCCAGGTGAGTGGAACGCTGAAGCAGCACCGGATTCTCGCGCATCGAATCTTGCGCGAACAGGAGTAGATCTTCGGCTGTGCTGTTGATGAGGCCAGCGGGGCCCATCGAACGAGGGATGAGGAATTGTGGTGTCTGCTCGAGATTGTCGGCGCCGCCGACGTGTCCGACCGCGGCGCGGTGCAGTGCCGTCTCCTCGGGCAGAGTCGTGGTTTTGGTCAGGCCGAGCGGCTCGATGATCCGCTCGCGCAGAACTGCGTCCCAACTCTTACCTCGGAGAACCTCGATGATTCGTCCGGCGATGACGAAGCCGGTGTTGCAGTAGGACCAATCGGTGCCGGGGGCGAAGAGTTGCACCGTCGATGACAGGGCTGCGACGTATCGCTCGACGCAGTCGTCGCCGCGTCCGCCGTCGATGAAGACGTCACCGTCGATGCCACTGGTATGAGTCAACAGGTGGCGTGTCGTGACCGTTTCGGTGGCTATCGTGTCGGCAACTGCGAAGTCCGGCAGTATGTTCCGGACAGGCGAGTCGAGGTCCAGCAGCCCTTCTTCGACGAGTTGCATGATCAGGGTGGCCGTCCAGACTTTGCTGATCGAACCCATCTGGAACAACGTGTCGGGAGTGGCCGCGACACCGGTGCGGGTACTGACGACACCGGACGTGACCACGGTGCGGTCGAAACCGCTGCGGGTAGTGGTCAGAATTCCCAGCGAGGCACCGGGAACCCCGTACTTCGCGCTCAGGGTGTCGAGTCGGTACTGCCAGTAGTCGGGATCGACCGTGGTCAGTGTCGGCGTAGGCGAGAGATGACGTTCGATCCAGTCGACGAGGCGAGTGCTGTAATCCAGACGGTGGGAGGGCCGACCCGTCAATACAAAGGCATGCGACGCGTCCGGGAAGACCACCAGTTCGGTCGGGGTGCCGGCCAAACGCAGTCCACCGAACCACTGTTCTGCCTGGTTGACCGGGCAGCGGACGTCGCTACCGCCGTGAAGTATCAGGGTCGGTGTCGTCACCTGGGAGACTCGCCCCAGCGGCGAAAGTTCCTGCACCCGAGATGACTGCGGGTCGAATTCGACCGTCTGCAGCAAGATGCCCTCGTCCGACGGGCCCGCCGTGTTCGCAATGTCGCAGACAAGGCCGCCGGCGACTGCGACGGCAAACCGATCGGTGACGGACGTCAGGGCGCACGTCATGAAACCGCCGTAGCTGTAGCCCGTGAGCACCAGTTGCTTCGGATCGGCCATCCCTTCGGCGACAAGGGTTTCGACCGGTTCGAGCAGGTCGGCGCGATCCGCCTCACCCCAACCGTCACGCACACCGTCGAAGAACTCGTTGCCGTAGCCGTCGCTTCCGCGCGGATTGATCATCAAGACCGTGTATCCGAGCGCGACTAGTTCCGCGTGGTACGCGTGCATCGGGGTGGGCGTACCGGTCCAGGCATTGTGTGGTCCGCCGTGGACGTCCAGAACCAGCGGACCGGCGCCCGTGACGTTCGGGTCACGCAGGATCCAACCCTGAACACGGGTGCCGTCGCTGATGTCGAACCAACGCTCGGAGGCGACTGGAAACGCGACGGCGGTTGTCAGTTCCGTGTTCAATTCGGTGACGGTTTCGACTGCGCGAGTCTCGAGGTCGATGACGGCGACCTCACCGAAGGACGTCGCCGTTGCCAGCGCGACGACGGCCTTCCCGGACGTCAGGGCAAGACCGGAGAACACTGTCTGTTCTCCGGTGAGAAGTGGTGAGACGGAGCCTGATCCGAAATCGACCTTGTGCAGTTCGGTGGAGCCGTGGTTGCGGATGCAGAAGACGATGGCGCCGTCGGCGGTGAAACGCGGTGCGCCACCGGGATAACCGGTCCCGCCAGGCATGACGTTTCGGTCGAGTTCGGATGTCAGACTGCGATCTTCCACTCGCTGGTCGCGGTGCAGGACAAGAAGTTCGTTGTTGTGAATGATCGGCGTTTGCCAACCGACTGCTACGACGGCGTCGCCCGCAGGTGTCCACGCAAGTGGTCCGACGATGCCGCGTGCGTGCCCCAGCATCCGCGGAGCGGAAGCGAGATCCGTCAGCGATACGGTCCAGGCGGAACTCGCGCGCGTCAGATCGGCGTCGCCGTCCATCGTCGCGGTGAAAGCAAGTTCGGTGCCGTCGGGACTGTACGCGGGATGCGAAGCGTCCCAATCGCCGTCCGTCAGTTGCCGAAGCGAGCCGGCGGCCAGATCGAACTCGAACAAGTGCGCCCGAACGCTGCCCCGGACACCGGATCCGTCGACCTTGTAGTTGAGGCGTTTCGCCACCAAGAGGTGTGACGATCCGGCGGCAGTGCGGTCGACCGGGGCACTGAAGGCGATTCGAGCACCGTCGGGAGAGAACACCGGTGCCCCAGCACCAAGCGGGAGTTGTTCCGCGGTGGTCATCTGAACGGCGGGTCCGCCGGTGGCATCGACCTTCCACAGTTGCTGTGTGCCCGAGGAATCGGGCCGAACGAAGACCAACAGCGTGGATACGGGATGCCAAGCCGGCGAGGTGTCGGCAGGTCCCGCGGTGAGCTGTAGTTGCGGGGAAGCCAACCAGATCGAGTGCTCGTTGGTATCCGCGGCCGGATTCGCTTCGGTACGTACGTATGCAATGCGTCCCGACGCCGATACGGTGATGCTGGTCGGTGTAACCACGGACGCGTAATCCTGGATTCTCGCCGAACGACGTTCTTCGGCACGGGCTACGGCAGCGGGGGAGTCGAGAGTGGTCGGCGTTGTCATTGGAACATCGGCTCCCCGAAGGTCGGGATCGCGGACAACAGCTTTGCCGTGTACGGCTCCTTGGGCGAATCGATCACGTCGAGAACCGGCCCGTGCTCGACGATCTCGCCGCCGAGCATGACTGCGACGTGGTCACAGACATAGCGGATCACTGCCAGGTTGTGACTGACGAACAGAACCGTCAGACCTAGCTGCTTCTGCAGATCCACCAAGAGATTCAGGACGGCGCCCTGTACGGATACGTCGAGGGCAGAGGTGATTTCGTCGGCAAGCAGGACTGCTGGTGCAGCAGCCAATGCCCGCGCGAGAGCAACACGTTGGCGCTGACCACCCGACAACGACGACGGGTATTCGTGCGCCTTCTCCACCGGCAGTTGGACGGTGGTGAGGAGTCGAGCCACCTCGGCCGCGCGGTCACCGCGGCTGCGGCGAGCTTTGTCACGACGCTCGGTGGACCGCAGCGCCTCGGCGAGTGACTGGCCGATGGTCATTCGCGGGTCGAGGCACGAGTACGGATCTTGGAAGACCATCTGGATCCGGTGGCGCAGACGAGCCGTCGCGCCGCGGGCGTGAGCGACGTCCACGCCGTCGAGAAGGATTTGGCCGGAACTGGGCTCGGCCAGGCCGACAGTTGCTCGCGCCAGTGTCGACTTTCCGGAACCCGATTCACCGACGAGACCGACCACCGATCCGGAGGGGATGTCGAGATTGATGTTCTTGACGGCGTGGAATTTTTTCGAACCGTTTCCCAGGTGGACGTTGACGTCACGGAATTCGAGCCTGCTCATCGGATCTCCTCTGCAACAGCCAACAGTTCTTCCAACTCGATGTCGGCGGTGCTCTCCTCGGCGTCGAGACTTTCCACCTGCCAGGCTTCGTCGACGGTGGCGAGCGGCTTGTCACGATCGGTGGTCATGGTGGGGACCGCGGCGATCAGCGCGCGGGTGTAGGGGTGTCGTGCGCGTCCGGCGACCAGGTCGTCGACTGCGATGTCTTCGACGATCTCTCCGGCGAACATGACCAGGACGCGGGTGCACATGCCGGTGATGACGGCCATGTCGTGCGAGATGAGAAGGATTGCGGCGCCGGTCTCTTCGCGAACCTCGTGCAGCAGTCCGAGGACCTCACGCTGAACGGTCACGTCGAGCGCAGTGGTGGGTTCGTCAGCGATGATCAGAGCGGGCTTGCCCATCAGACCCATGGCGATCATCGCGCGCTGACGCATACCACCGGAGAACTCGTGGGGGTACTGCTTCGCACGCCTGGGAGCGTCGGGGATCTTGACGGCGTTCAGTCGCTCGACTGCCGCCTTCTTCGCGTCGGCTTTGCTCATACCTTCGTGGAGCCAACCGATCTCGGCGACCTGGTATCCGACCTTGAGAGACGGATTCATGGACGACATCGGATCCTGGAACACCATCGCCATGCGTGTGCCGAGTTGACGGGCAACCTTGCGTGAGGCCGCGTTGTCCGGTCGATTGCCGTCCTTCATCAACACGGTGCCGTCGAATTCGATGAGGCCGGCATCGACCACGGTGGGGTAATCGGTGAGCTGCGCGATCGCCATGCAACTCAGCGACTTTCCGGAACCCGATTCGCCGACGATGCCGACGGTTTCGCCGCGGTGAACGGTGAAGCTGATGTTGTCGACCGGCCGGCGCCAGTCGCCGCCGGCAGGAACTGCGACGGACATGTTGCGAACGGTCAGTACCGCGTCTTCGTCGCTGGGCGTCGAATCCGTCTGAGCTGTACGTGCATTGATCGGCTTCCACTTCGGCAGACGACTGCTGATCGGGCTGCGAACTCCCGCGCCGCGGGCAATAGCCTCGCCGAGCAACGTGAAGGTCAAGCCGGCGAGCACGACGGCGACGCCAGGCGCAAGTGCGGTTGCCGGGTTGACGAAGATCTTCGACAGACCTTCGTTGAGCATCCGGCCCCAGTCGAACGCGGGTGGCTGAATGCCCAAGCCGAGGAACGAGAGTCCGGCAAAGACCACAAGACCGCTGCCGACGGCGATGCTGGCGTTGACGATGAGTGGTTCACGGATGTTGGGGAGAATGTGGCGGAACAACAACCCGGGCTTGGTGACCCCGAGGATGCGTGCTGCGTCGATGAAGTCGCGTCCGTTGACCGACGAAGCCAGCGCGTACGTCAACCTTGCGAACGGGGAGGCCAGGGCGAGACCGATGGCGATCACTGCGCTGCCAGCACCCTGTCCGAGAACGACCAACAGGAAGATGGCCAGAAGGAGACCGGGGAACGCGATGGCGAAGTTGAGGAATGCCACGACCATTCGTCCGACCCACCGGGGAGCGAGCGTCGGGAGCGTACCGAGGATCAGGCCAAGTGTCACACCGAGTGCTACGGCTCCGAGCGCCATGACTACCGACAGCCTCGCGGCGGTCATCGTGCGCGCGAAGACGTCACGCCCGCCCGCGTCGGTACCGAAGATGTGCTCGGAACTCGGTCCTTGAGACAGTGCCTTCGGGTTGGCCGCGACGGCGGCGTCACCCCAGATCATCGGTCCGAAGATGACGAGGGCGATCAGAGCGGTCAGGAAGGTGAGGGCCAGGATTCCCAGTGGGGTGCGGAACGTTCCGACAATCCAGTGTCGTCGCGGAGGCGTCTTGGGGGCCGCAGTGGGGGCGGTAGGTGAGGTGCTCAACTCAGTTCTCCCGAATTGTGGATCGTGGGTCGATGAGAGCGAGCACCACGTCGACGATGAAATTGATGAGAAGGACGATGGCGCCGTAGATCACGACCAGTGTCTGGGCGAGCGGGTAGTCCTTCTCGGTGATGGACTTGACCAGCGCCATGCCCATGCCGGGCCAGGCGAAGATGCTCTCGATGAGCACGGTGCCGGCGATCAGTGCGCCCAAGAGGAGTCCGGCAAGCGTCAGCGTCGATGTCAAGAGGTTGGGCATTGCATGACGGAAGTAGATTCGTGCCACCGTCATTCGCTTGGCGCGCGCCGTGCGGATGTAATCCATGTCCAACACGCCGAGCGCCTCTGCACGGACGATGCGCGACATCGAGGCGATGGCACCGATCGACATGGCCGCGACCGGAAGGATGTAGCTTTCCGGTCCGCCGCGGCCGGCGACGGGAAGAACAGGGAACGTGACGGCAAAGAGGTAGACCAATGCCGTGCCGAACATGAACTCGGGGATCACGGCGATGGTTCCCGACGTTGCGGTGTAACCGATCTCGACTCCGCGTCGTCTACCGTTGCGGGTCAGTGCAGCGAAGATGAGGCCGATCGGAATGCCCAGTACCAACACCGTGACGACTGTGAGTACAGCCAGTTCGAGTGTTGCCGGTAGGCGGGACGCGATCACCTCGAAGACCGGAGTCCTCAAGGTGATCGAGTCACCGGGATTCCCGCTCAGCAAACCGCCGATGAATCGGAAGTACTGCTGCCACAAGGGAAGGTCGTAACCGAGCTGAGACCTCGTCGTCTCGACCAGTTCGACCGGTGCGTTCATTCCCAGTGCCAACCGAACCGGGTCTCCCGGAATCAGTTGGAGCATCAGGAACGCCGCAGTCACCAGCGCCCAGAGTGAAATCACGAAGGTGCCGAAACGACGCAGAAGATATGCAGGCCAGCTGTCGGACTCGAGCCACTTTGCTCGAGCCTGAGGCGCCGCTTCTGGTTTCGCGGCTTCAATAGTTTGACTCATGGGCTGTCTTTCCGGAGGGCGGGAACAGATGCAGGGCGGGAAGAGATGCTGAGCGGGAAAACGACTTACTGGTAGAGACGCAACGCAGAACCGGTGAGCGTCTTACCGAATGAGAGTCCGGCCTTGTTGAAGTACACATTCATGACGGAATCGGCGAAGGGCACGGCCGCGATCGTCTTGGTGAGCTCCGACTCGGCGTCGGCCCAAGCGTCACAAGCGTCGCTACCGGTCAGACCGGAAGCCTTGGTGGCTGCTGCTTCGTAGGCGGGGTTGCTGACCGATCCGAAATTCTTGCCTGCTGCGGGAACCGGCCCGGCAAAGTACGCGGTGAAGGTGCTGGGCAGCGAGGAGTTGACCTGGACCCAGGCGATGTCCCAGGCAGAGTTGTCCTTGCCGCTCAGAATGACGTCGATGATCTTGTTCGAGTCACCCCCGGTCACCTCGACGTTTGCGCCGAGTTCGGACCATGCCGACTGAGCAAGTTCGGCCGCCGCATTGCGCGGATCGTCGGTGCCGTCGTACACGAGGCGGAGATTGAGCGGCTTGCCATCCTTGCTTCGCTTGCCGTCAGCGCCGGCAGTCCAACCAGCGCCGTCCAGTGTTGCCTTTGCAGCTGTGAGGTCGAAGTCCGGAACGTTGCCTGCGACAGAGTCGTAGACACAGGCGCGCGGTTCGACGGCGACGAGACTGGTGGCCCGGACCCCGTTTCCTGCGGTGATGACCTGAGTGAGGTCGTCGAGATTGACCGCTTGGATCAGCGCCTTGCGCACTGCCGGATCACTGGTGGGGTTGCTGGCGATCTGGTTGAAGTACATCTGGCCTGCAGGCACCGGCCGGCCAACCGAGTCCAGATTGGCTGCCGCGACGCGGTCCTTGTCTGGCCCTCCGATCGGAGCTGCATTGAGTTCACCCGAGAGAAGCTGATTTGCGGCGGTGCTCACGTTCGGTGCCATGGCGGCGATGACCGTCTTGGGGACGCCGGGGGTATCGGAAGCGGTGCCGTCGGGGCCCCAGTTGTAACCCTCACGACGCTCGAACGTGTAGTGGTCGTTGGCGGCGACTTCGGTGACTTCGAACATGCCGGTGCCGAGAGACTTCTTGTTCGATGCTGTCGGATCTTTCAGCCCGGCCTCGCACAGGATCGGCAGTCGACCGACGTTGAGAAGCAGGAACGGGCTCGGCGCCGGAGTGGTGACGGTGACGGTGCGCGCTGCCGGATCGGCGGTTGCTGTGGCACCGGTCGGAACGGAGGACCCGCGCAACTGTGAACCGTTGTCCGGATTGGCCACGAAGTTGATGTTGTCCGCGACGGTCTGGGAAGTCAGCGTCGATCCGTCGGTGCAGGTCACACCTTCGCGGATGGTGAAGGACGCAGAGGTCGGAGTCTCCTCCCACTTCTCCGCCAACCACGGTCCGACTTCGCTGGTATCGGGATCCTGGTAGATCAGGTAGTCGTAGGCCAATCGAGACAACTCGGCGGTTGCCTGAGAGGCCGACATGATCGGGTTGAGTGCGCCCGGATCAGCCTGCAAGGCGAAACGGAAAGTCCCGTCCGTGGCCGGTTCACCGCCACTGGCGCCCGAGGACGTGCCTCCCGAGCCGCAAGCAGACAACACGAGCGTGAGCCCTGCGGCTGCCGCAAGTGTTGGATAGGAGCGGTGTTTCATGGTGCCTCCGGGATGGAGCTGGGGCCCGAGCGAAAAACGTGAGGGCGCGATTGAGTGTTGACTGCTAAATCTTGGCGCATGACGTGACGCGCATCTCTGTCGATCCTCACGAAAATCGGGTCGATTTTCGTCCGCTCCCACGAAAATCGGCGCGATCAGTGAATACCTGTCCGTATGCGGACAGCGACCGGCGAGACAGAACGATTTCCCCGGTCGCTGCAGCACGGTTACTCGTACAACCGAAGAGCGGAGCCGACATAGTTGCGTCCGAAGGCGAGCCCCGAATTGGAGAAGTACAGCGTGGTGATCTGGTCGGCGAACGGAATCGCCGAATTGGCCTTGACGATCTCCGACTCGGCCTCCGCCCACGCGGAGCACGCAGCGTCGCCGGTCACTGCTGACGCCTTGGCTACCGCTGCGTCGTAGTTCGGGTTGGAGATGGACGCGAAGTTCAGTCCGTCGGCCGGAACGGGGCCGGAGAAGAAGGGCACGAGCATGCTCGGCACTGCAACGTTGATTGTTTCCCACGCCACGTCCCACGCGGAGTTGTCCTTGCCACTCAGCGCGACATCGAGAATCTTGTTGGCGTCGCCGCTGATCAGTTCGACGGTTGCGCCCAGGTTCGACCATGCGGAGAGCGCGAGATCCGCCGAGGCGTCGGACGAGTCACCGAGTGCCTCGTAGAGCAGTCGGATCCGCAACGGCGCGCCGTCCTTGCTGCGCTTACCATCCGCGCCGACCTTCCAGCCCGCAGACTCGAGAGTTGCTGCCGCTGCGTTGGAATCGAAGTCGGGTACGTTGCCCGTGACCGAATCGTAGACACATGCGCGTGGTTCGACGGACACCATCGTGCTCGAACGTGTGCCACGTCCTGAGGTGTAGATCTCGGCGAGATCGTCGAGATTCAGCGACTGGACGAGAGCCTTCCGAACCGCCGGATCGCTTGTCGGATTGCCCGGCATGTGGTTGAAGAACATGTCGCCGGACGGAAAGGGTTGCCTGATCGTATCCAGCGGAGCAGAGTTCAATCGGTCCTGATCCGCGCCGGACACCTGTGCCGCGTTCAGATCGCCGGCAAGAAGTTGGTTTGCGGCGGTGCTCATGTTCGGGACGATCGACGCGACGACGGCTTCCGGTAGACCGGCCGTGGTCGAGGTCGTGTCGTCCGGTCCCCAGTTGTAGCCCTCGCGCCGGGCGAAGGTGTAGTGATCGTTGGCGACGGACTCGGTCATCTGGAACATGCCGGACCCGATGGTGGTTTTGTTCGCCGCTGCCGCATCCGTTAATCCCGCCTCACACATGATCGGCAGGCGGGCCAGGTTGAGGAGCAGAAACGGGGACGGTTCCGGGGTAGTCACTGTCACCGTCCGGGCCGCGAGATCATCAGTGGCAGTTGCTGTTGCAGGCACGTAGACCCCGCGGAGAGCGGACCCGTTGGTCTCGTCGGTGACGAAGTTGATGCTGTCTGCGACGGTGCGTGCCGTCAGCGCGGATCCGTCAGAGCACGTGACACCGTCACGAATTGTGAATTCGACTGAAGTGGTTGTCTCTGACCACTTTTCGGCCAGCCAAGGCCCGGCGTCCCCGGTTTCGGGATCGACGTGAATCAGGTAGTCGTAGCTGAGACGCGCAAGACTGTGGGCGTAGGTGGACGTGGTCATCAATGGATTCAGCGCTCCTGGATCACCGAACAGTGCCAGCCGGAATGTTCCGTCCGTGACGGGTTGGCCGTTGTTACCTCCGGGCGACCCGCCTGAAGAACAAGCGGACAAGAGGAGGGTCGCGCAGCCGGCGACTGCCAGCACGACGCAAGTACGTTTTTTCATGGAGCCTCCGGTGGCAGAATCCTTGGCCCAAGTCGAAAACAGATGCGGCGGGCAAGGAACGAATGACGATTGGACGACACTAACGCGACGACCCCTCAGTCGTATCGTGGCGATTCACGAAAGTTCGGAGACTCTTCGTAGTGGATTACGGTCGCCCTACCCGGTCGACTCTGAGCGTCAATGCACAGTTGTCGACCGGGCAGGCCGTCGAACCACTACTGGTACAGGCGCAGGGCCGAACCGATGAAATTGCGGCCGAATGCAAGACCTGCATTGTTGAAGTAGAGAGTCGTGATCTTGTCGGCAAAAGGTACCGCCGAGTTTGCTTTGATGATCTCGGACTCAGCGTCTGCCCAAGCGGCACAAGCGTCCTCGCCGGTCAGTCCGGAGGCTTTGACGACGGCTGCGTCGTAGGACGGGTTGGAGATCGACGCAAAATTCATTCCCGCAGCGGGCACCGGACCGGAGAGGAAGGGGACCAACATGCTGGGCAGCGCGACGTTGATCGGCTCCCACGCGACATCCCACGCCGTGTTGTCCTTGCCGCTGAGTGCTACATCGAGAATCTTGTTCGAGTCTCCACTGGTGAGTTCAACGGTGGCGCCCAGGTCGTTCCACGCGTTGACCGCGACGTCGGCGGCAGCATCGGTCGCGTCACCGAACGTCTCGTAGACCATCCGAATTCGGAGAGGTGTGCCGTCCTTGCTGCGCTTACCATCCGCGCCGACCTTCCAGCCCGCAGACTCGAGAGTTGCTGCGGCCGCACTGGTATCGAAGCCCGGTAGGTTTCCGGCGACAGAGTCGTAGATGCAGGCCCGCGGTTCGATGGACACCATCGTGGTCGATCGGGTTCCGCGACCGGCCGTGAAGATCTCGGCGAGGTCGTCGAGATTGAGAGCCTGGACCAGAGCCTTGCGTACGGCAGGATCGCTCGTCGGATTGCCAGGACTGTGGTTGAAGAACATCTCGCCCGCCGGAGCAGGCTGTTTGACGGTATCCAAGTTCGCGGCGTTCATGCGGTCCTGATCGGGGCCGGAAACCGCTGCGGCATTCAGATCACCGGACAACACCTGGTTTGCCGCTGTGCTGTTGTTCGTGATGATGGATGCGACGACATTCTTGGGTACTCCGGCTGTATCGGAGGTAGTGCCGTCCGGCCCCCAGTTGTACCCGTCGCGCCGGACGTACGAGTAATGATCGTTCGCCACGGCTTCGGTCATCTGGAACATGCCCGACCCGAAGGTCGTCTTGTTTGCCGCCGTCGGATCCTTCAATCCGGCCTCGCACATGATCGGTATTCGCGCCAGGTTGAGAAGCAAGAACGGCGAGGGTTCCGGAGTCGTGACGATGACGGTCCGCGTCGCCGAGTCGGCGGTGGCGCTCGCAGTTGCCGGTGCGTACACACCGCGGAGAGCGGATTTGTTTGCGGCGTTGGTGATGAAGTTGACGTTGTCTGCGACAGTCTGAGCAGTCAGGGCGGAACCGTCGGTACAGGTGACGCCGTCGCGAATGGTGAAGGATGCGGAAGTGGTTGTCTCTTCCCATTTTTCGGCGAGCCACGGTTTGGTGACACCGGTATCGGGATCTGGATGGAGCAGATAGTCGTAGCTCAAACGTGCCAGTTGGTGTGCCGGCGAGGCGGCGGTCATCAGCGGATTCAGTGCACCCGGGTCTGCTACGAGAGCCAATTTGAAGGTGCCGTCGGTGAGGGGCTCCCCACCGCCCGAACCCGACGAGTCGCCCGACGAGCACGCGGTCAGGGCAAGAACGGTGCCGGTTGCTGCAGCCAGTAGTGCGTAGGACCGTTGTTTCATGGTGCCTCCGGAAGATGTAGTCCCGACCCGAGCGACGCGCGGTCTATCGAGTGGGGAGCAAAAGACGATTGCATGAATCTTCACCCAACGAAAGAAGGAGAGCATCGTCCGAATTTACGAAGGTTCCGTGAGATTTGGTAGATCGTTACGACACCGCCGGATAGAAGAGACGAAGCTGGAGCATCAGGCTGAATCGGGTCTCGGGGTCGTCGAGATCGATCCCAGCGATGCCGGCGAGCTTCTTGAGGCGGTACCGGAACGTGTTGACGTGGATGTGAACCAAGGAGGCGGCCGCCGGAATGTCGCCGAACGTGTCGAGCCAGGCGCGGAGAGTGTCGACGAGGTTGATGTCGTGCGTACGGTCGTATTCGCGTAGCACGGCGAGCGGACCTGACGCCGTCTCGTTCTCGTCGGCCAGGGCGTCGGAGAGGCGTAGAAGCAGGGAATTGATCTGCACGTCGTCGGCACGCGCGACGGTCCGGCCCGAGGAATTCCACGTCGACCTCAGAACGCGAAGCGCTCTGTCGGCTTCGTCGCGTGACTTCTCCAGTGTCATCACGTCGGTCACCGTCGCGCCGATTCCGATGACCACCGACTTCTCCGAACGGGAACGGTCTGCGAACTCCGACGCGATCCGGCGCACGTAGTCGTCGTCGGTCTGGTGCCGGGTGTGGGGGATGACGGCGTAGACGGTGCCGCCGATCGCTGCCGCCACCGACAGCGGAAATACCTGGTGGAGATAGGTATTGAGTGTCAGGGCCAGTTGATCGACGTCGGCTTCAGCCTCCAACGACGCGCCGGCGCCGCCACGGAAGCCGGCCGCCAGCACGGTTGCCTTCGAACGACCGTAGCCCAGTCGCTCGGCCGCTTCCTTGGCCGAAGTACCGCCACTGAGTAGTGTGATCACCTCACCCAGCCTCAGTCGTCGTGCCGAATCCGCGGCCAGTTTGGCGCGAAGCAAACTCATGGCGGCCACACCCGCAGCCTCGACGAGCGTTTTGACCTGCAATTCGTTCGGCTCTTCATCCAAGATCACCCAGATCGAACCGAGGATCTGAGATGCCGCATGTATTCGCATGCCGACTCGGGGTCTGATGCCCGGCCCGATACCCGGTAGAAAGACCGGAAGAGCCGAGCCGTAGATCTTGTTGAAGTACCCCATGGACCTGAGTCGGTCGGAATAGTGCTGCGGCACTTGATGTCCGAGGACGCTCTGCTTGCGGGCTTCGTCGCCGAAGGCTTGATCCGCCGAGAACGCGAGGATCCGGCTCGACTGGTTCTCGATGGTGACGGGGCCGTTCATCACCTGAGCGATCGAGTTGGCGAGATCGAACAGGTCGGCGTCGGCGGCCGTCGTGCGGTCCCTGTTGTTGCCGGATTCGAGGATCTCGTTGATCAACGACGCGCTTTGGAGCCAGCTCGCATCCTTGACCATTCCGAGGAGCGCGACGTCGGTGTCGGCCACCGCCTGCTCGACGAGTCCGTCGAAGTCCAGGGGTTCCTTGACGATCAGTGCTACCGCGCCTGCCGAGCCGTATTCTCTTACCGCCGTTGCGATATCGGCCGAACCAGCGAGACCTGCACCGAGCACGACGGCGCCCGCACTGTCCTGCGTAGCTTCGGACCCTTCATGCAGGGTCACGCGGCTGACAGTGCGGGCGCCGTCGACGGTGTCGCCACCGCTGAGGAACGTCATTCCCAGTCTGTCGACGATGTCGACGATCGATACTCCCGTGGGTGTGGTCACCACCACACCTTAGGGGGAGCATGGTCGATCAGTTGGCGGGTTGCCCCGCTCAGTTGGTCGGCTGCTCCGCTACAGCCTTCTCGACGAACCGGCGGGTCTGATCGAATGCCGCCGGTACCTGAACGGAATTCGTCATGTCACTGATCTCGGCCCACCGCTCGGCAACGACCTCGGGGGAGAGTGCGCCTTCGGGGATGTACACACCCTGCGACTCCTCCATACGAGCGATCGCGAAGACGCCGGCACCCGCGCTGAGGATGGTCTTGGTGGGCGCATCGTCGGAGACCATGAACAGCGCGCCGGGTGAAATCGATTCGGGTGCAAGCAGAGCGAGAGTCTTCTCGTCGAGGAGATCCTCGGTCATGCGGGTTGCGGCGGTCGGGGCCAGCGAGTTGACGCGGATGCCCTTGCGCTCGCCCTCGATGGACAGAACGTTCATCAGGCCGACGACGCCGGACTTCGCGGCGCCGTAGTTCGCCTGGCCGAAGTTACCGTAGATTCCCGATGCCGACGTAGTCATGAGGATGCGTCCGTAGTTCTGTTCGACCATGTGCGGCCAGACCGCCTTGGAACAGATGACGGAACCCATCAGATGCACGTCGATGACTTTGCGGAAGTCGTCGAGCTCGGCCTTGACGAAGGACTTGTCACGCAGGATTCCGGCGTTGTTGATCAAGATGTCCACGCGGCCCCACTTGGCGACTGCTGTCGCAACCATGGCGGCAACGGCGTCGGCATCGGTGATGTCGCAGTGGTCCGCGATGGCTTCGCCGCCCAGCTCGACGATTTCCGCCACTACCTTGGCTGCTGCGGTATCGGCGCCGCCACTGCCGTTGACCGAGCCACCCATGTCATTGACGACGACGCGGGCACCGCGAGCGGCGAGGGCCAGTGCATGCGAACGGCCGAGTCCGCCGCCTGCGCCCGTGATGATCGCTACCTTGCCGGAAAAATCCAACGACATTGGAAAACCTCTCTGATCTGGGATACTACTCAGTATTACTATGCGATAGCGTGGAAACAGTCAAGGGCTGGCAGGCAGTGTGAACGGGAGTGGAAGTCGAATGAGTAGTGATCTTCCGGACGTGCGATCCGCGATCATCACCAGCGCCGCCGACGCCTTTGCCGAAGACGGTTACGCGGCCACGACTGTAGATTTACTGGCCGATCGAATCGGCGCCACCAAAGGTCTTGTCTACTACCACTTTCGTTCGAAGTTCGACATCTACCTGGCAATCTACGAGCGCGGGATGAGCCTGCTCCGCGCCGAGGTCGAGGCTCGGATGGACGGCGCAGACAGCGGCCTTGCGCGTCTCGAAGCGATGTCGCACGCCCACTTGGTCAATCTCATGACACATCTCGGATATCACCACACGATCCACCAGGGGGTCCGGGGCCAGATGAACTCGGCGCTCAAGCCGAGGCAGCAGCAAGTCCTGGTGGAACTGAATTCGCTGCGGCTCGACTACGAGAATCTGTTCGTCGACGTGATGACCGAAGGTGTCGCGGATGGTTCGATTCGTGCGGGTTCACCTCGAATGGCCGCAAAAGTACTCCTCAGCAGTCTCAACGGCATCGACCTCTGGTACCGAAGGCGTGAAGGGCAGACGTTGGCGGAGACGGAGTCGTTGGCGGACCAGATCGTCGAGCTCTTGGTCGGCGGATTGCGCGCAGCGAGCTGACTGAAAGCTGCATTCACCGTGCGGGTTTCCTCCGGCCGGTTCGTGCTTTCCTGCGGCTTGTCGTTCGGTTTGTCGTGCCCTGACAGTCGGGGTAGCATGTTGGCGTCGTGCGCGGACTTGCGCAGGAATTCAGGGAAGAGGAGGTGTGGCTGTAATGCGTGGCCAACCTCCGAGTACCAACTGAAGCTGTAGCCGCCCGGGTTGATCCGGTATTTTGCTGCAGCTTCATCGTGTGTTCATCGGCTTCGGCTTTGCTGTGAAGCAAGCGTCGTCGTTCACTCTTCCCTCGAAAGCTGTTCAGCATGCGCGAATTTCGTCGTTCACGGTCGGTACTGCCACGTCGTTCTGCAGGTCTCGGTGACTCACATCCCGGGCACTCGCGAGCCGCGCGCACCGTCGTGAAGGCTGCCCCGCCCGAGGCGGTGGCGCCCGTCGAATCGACCGTCGTCAACAGCGGCGTGTACCGCGACGGCGAGCGAATAGCGTCACCGTCGACGCTGGCGGAGGCGCTGTCCTGCCTTCCGGATTCGCAGTCGATGGCGTGGATCGGCATGTACCGGCCCGACGACGCCCAGTTGTATGCCGCTGCACAGCATTTCGACCTCCACGAGCTGGCGGTCGAGGATGCGATCGTCGCGCACCAGCGCCCCAAGCTCGAGCGCTACGGCAAGACGCTGTTCGTGGTCCTGCGGGCAGCGCGGTACCGCGACGAGACCGAGCGGGTCGAATTCGGTGAGGTGCACATCTTCTGTGGTCCGAACTTCATTCTTACCGTCCGTCACAGTGAATCGCCGGATCTGTCCGCGGTGCGGACTCGCATGGAGAATGATCCTGACCTGTTGCGGTTGGGTACCGAGGCCGTTCTCTACGCCATTCTCGACGCAGTCGTCGACGGGTACGCCCCGGTAGTTGCCGGCCTGCAGAACGACATCGACGAGATCGAAACCGAAGTGTTCAGCGGCGATCCCGGAGTATCGCGTCGCATCTACGAACTGACCCGTGAGGTAATCGAATTCCAGCGGGCGACTCGTCCGCTGCTGGGGATGCTGCGTGGGTTGTCGGCAGGATTCGACAAGTACCACACGGACGAAGAACTCCAGCGTTACCTCCGCGACGTCACCGACCATGCGACGACGGTGGTGGAGCGAGCCGATGGATTTCGTCAGTTGCTCGGAAACATCCTCACGGTGAACGCAACTCTGGTGTCGCAGAACCAGAACGAGGAGATGCGCAATCTGACGCAGGCAAGCTACGCGCAGAACGAGGAGATCAAGAAAGTCTCGGCGTGGGCGGCAATTCTCTTCGCGCCGACGCTCATCGGAACCGTGTACGGGATGAACTTCGACGACATGCCGGAACTGCACTGGCACTTGGGCTATCCGTTTGCGCTCTCGATGATGTTCCTGACGTGTGGAAGTCTCTACACGATCTTCAAGCGTCGGGGCTGGCTGTAGAAAGCACTCGTTGTAGAAAGCGCTGTGCGCCTTGTCAACCGAGTTCGGTTGGCAAGGCGCACAGGTTTGTTCGGGAGAGACGCTCGAATCAGAGCGTGGCGACGCAGACCGTGAACTTACGTTCCGGGTGCTCGAATCCCGAGTCTGCCCCCGAACCGCATTCGTCGATCGACGTGGAGTTCTGCAGAATTTCGACGACCTCGACGACATTGGTGCCGCTGGTGTCCGAGCATTCGATGCGGGCAGGCTCGTCCATGCCGCTGCCGAGATCCATGCATCCGCCCACTACCCAGTCGACGTCGAGACAGACAGCGCCCTGCTCGTCACCCGCGAGAGTCTCGTAGTAGTACGAGTCGACATCGGAGGCGCACTGATCAGAGGTGGGAACCTTGGCGACCACCTTGTAATTGGATTCCTTGCTACCGCAGTCCGCATTGTCGATCTCGGCGGCCGTCGTAGTGCCGCCGAGTTTGACGCAGTCACCGATCGACACGTCGATGTCGACGTCGCCGCCGTCGTCCGAACCCTCCTGGCCGGTGATCTTCGAGGTTGTCGGCGCCGCTGAGGTAGTGGTCGAATCGGCAACCGAGGACGATGATTCCGCGATGGCTTTCGGCTCGATGTCGGAACCGCAACCGACGGTGAAGGCGGCGATTGCAGAAGTTGCGATCACCGCAGTGCAAAGTCGCCGGACGATTCCGGACATAAGGACCCCTTTGGTTATTCTGGATAGTTCTGTTGGTTCGTAGATTGTTCGGGACCTATTCCAATACATCGGTAGTCGAATTGCCAACCGGACTGTCAGTATGAGTGGGTGGACCTACCCCTGATGCCGCCGCTTGCCCCGATGCTTGCGAAGGCCGCGGCTACCGTGCCGCCGCAGCCCGAGTCCGGGGATCCGACGTGGTCGTACGAGCCGAAATGGGACGGATTTCGAGCAATCATCTTTCGCGACGGTGATGAAGTGGTGCTCGGGTCGCGGGGAGGAAAAGACTTGGCGCGGTATTTTCCCGAAGCAGTTGAAGCCGTCAAAGCTGAATTGCCCGAGAAATGCGTAGTGGACGGCGAACTGGTGGTTCCCCGTGAAATCGACGGTGTGACGCGCCTGAGCTGGGAAGCATTGTCCGAACGTATTCATCCCGCAGCGAGCCGCGTTGCATTGTTGTCGGAACAAACGCCCGCACAGTTTGTCGGGTTCGATCTACTCGCGCTCGGGGCTCGAGACGTCTCGATCGAGGATTTCGGTGTGCGGCGTGCGCTGCTCCTCGATTCCGTCGGCGGCGGACCGAGTTGCCACGTGACAGCAGCGACGGCAGACAGTGCCGAAGCAATGGTCTGGTTCGAAACCTTCGAAGGCGCGGGTCTCGACGGGGTTGTCGCCAAGAAGCTGGCGGGGCGGTACCTGCCGAACAAGCGCGAGATGATCAAGGTAAAGCACGCCAGGAGCGCGGATGTCGTACTGCTGGGTTACCGTCCCCACAAGAGCCAGCCAGGTATCGGGTCGATGCTTCTGGGTCTGTTCGACGGTTCGGAATTGAAGATGGTCGGTGGCGCTTCGGCTTTCACCGCGGCGCGGAGAATCGAGTTGCTGGCCGAGCTCGAACCTCTGCGGCTCGGGGACGATGTTGTGGCCGAGGGCGAGGCCAGTCGGTGGAGATCTGCCGCAGACCGTTCGTGGATTCCGCTTCGTCCGGAGCGGGTGCTGGAAGTGGCATACGACCAGATGGAAGGGGAACGCTTTCGGCACGCTGCACGATTCCTGCGCTGGCGTCCGGACAGGGTGCCAGACGAATGCACATTCGATCAGTTGGAGGTTCCGGTGCGATACGACTTCGCGGATGTACTTGCAGGTGGTAAGTGATGGCAAGTCCGGCAGAGGAATTGGACGTCGACGGGATCGCGGTCCGGTTGTCGAGCCCGGACAAGATCTACTATCCGCAGCTGGGTGAGGACGGCGGAACCAAGCGTCATCTTGTCGAGTACTACCGCACGGTGGCGCTGCAGGGCGCAGCGCTGCGAGCACTCCAAGATCGCCCCACGCATCTGCAGCGGTTTCCCGACGGCATCGAGGGCGAAGAGGTCTACCAGAAGCGGCTGCCGGCAAAGCGGCCCGAGCACGTCGAGTCCTGCGAGGTCACGTTCCCTTCCGGCCGCAAGGCCGATGTCCTTCGAGTGCGCAGTGCCGCGAACATCGTGTGGGCTGCAAATCTCGGGACCGTCACCTTTCATCCGTGGGCCGTGCGGTGCCCGGACACCGACCACCCGGACGAACTCCGCATCGATCTCGATCCGCAACCGGGAACCGGGTTCGACGAGGCCGTTGCCATCGCGGACGAGGTTCTTCGTCCCCTGCTCGACGAGCTGGGGTTGGAGGGATTCCCCAAGACTTCCGGTGGCCGAGGCCTTCATGTCTACATCCCGCTCGAAGCGCGCTGGGACTTTGTCGAGGTCCGTCACGCGGGTATCGCCCTCGCTCGTGAGGTCGAGCGTCGTAGTGCCGATCGCGCCACAACCGCGTGGTGGAAGGAAGAGCGGGGTGAACGGATCTTCATCGACTTCAATCAGAATGCCCGTGACCGGACGATCGCGGCGGCGTATTCCGCTCGCAAGACGCCGATTGCAACCGTGTCAACGCCGGTGACCTGGGACGAACTGCGCGACGTGCATCCAGACGACTGCACCATCGCCACGGTTCCCGGCTTGCTCGCCGATCGTGGTGATCCGATGGAAGCGATGCACGACAAGGCCTTTGCCCTCGATGTTTTGTTGGAGATGTGGGAGAAGGATCTGGCGGCGGGACTTGGCGATCTGCCGTACCCGCCGAACTATCCCAAAATGCCCGGTGAACCCAAACGTGTTCAACCGAGCAAGGACCGCGATCGGAAGAACAAAGACGGGTAGCGTCAGAGGCGGACATATCGGGTAATTCGATTAGACGTCGAATGTACGGTCACGTCGAATGCACTGTGGGGGTTGGATATGGATCGCCGGAAACAGCGAGCAGCAGGTTTGGCGGCGGGCGGCATCGTTCTGGCCGCCTTCGGATTGTCGCTCGGTAGCGGAACAGCTTCAGCTGCGACGTTGGATTGTTCGGCGCGCGGCCAAGATCAGACGATCGTCGAGGGGGCGTCCGCGTGCCGAGCGGTGGCCGATCCCTCCAGTTATGCGATTTCACACGTGGAGGGCGACGGCGTCGGCGTCGCGGATTCTCGAGACGGTGGCCGGTCGGCGGGCGTGGGACTCTTCGGCGGAGTCGCTGCGGCGGAGTCGCGCGGGGGTCTACTTGCCGCCGTTGCGTACGGTCCGGGTTCGCTGGCACTCGGCCGCACCGACTCCTCGCCCTTTGCCGTCGTGCTCAGTGGGCCTGGTGGCAGAGCGGCGGTGGGTGACGCGGACGTCGGGGCGATCTGCTCAGGTGGTCCCACCCTTGTTTTCAATATCGCCACAGGTCAGGGATGTTTCAGCGACGGCACTTCGACGTGGGTCACCCCGTGAAAGCACCCCGGCCCTGAGCCTCTTGCGTGACAGTGGTCACAATGGTGTCAAGCTCCTGCCACCGATCGGGTGACCGGGCAACTTGATCAGCGGGGATCGGAGGACGCGATGACTCCCAATGCACGACGGGGTTCGCTCGCCCGGGTGGAGGTGCCTTCGCGCACCGAGTTGTATGTGGACCGGCGGTTCCTTCCCCTGGCCGACCGCTTCTTCGCGATGTATCGCCAACCGCAACAAGGCGGCGGCGCGCTGGTCGTGTACCTGGGTGGCGAGAAAGTGCTCGATATCTGGGCCGGCAATGCCGATCGTGATCGGCGCTGGGACCACGACACGGTGTCGCTGTCGTTCTCGACCGGCAAAGGCGTCGCCAGCACTGTTGTCCATCGGCTCGCCGAACGTGGACTCATCGACTACGACGCTCCGGTTGCTCAGTACTGGCCCGAATTCGGGGCGGCTGGCAAGGACAAGATCACCGTCCGTGAACTGATGTCGCATCGAGCGGGCCTTCACCGCGTTCGCGGCCTGATGCCGCATCCCCTCGACCTGATGGACTACGACGAGGTTGTTGCCGCCCTGGCTGCCGAGAAGCCGGATTCGCGTCGGCTTCGAGGCCCCGGCTATCACGCTGTGACCTACGGGTGGTTGGTAGCCGAACTTGTGGCCAGGGTGTCCGGTCAGCCGTTCATCGACGTCGTACAAGCGGAGATAGCGAAGCCCCTCGGAGTCGACGAACTCTGGTACCGCGTACCCGAAACCGAGCGTCCACGGATTGCGAAGCTGTTTCCACATATCAACCCTGCTGGCTTGAACTGGGCCTTCGCTTCTACCGTGCTCTCACACGTCGGTCCGACTCGCGGACTCGCGGAGGCCGCGATGCCGGACGGTTTCGACGTCATGGTGCGCAACCCGGCTGTCCACGACGCCGTCATGCCGGGCTGGAACGGAGTGTTCAGCGCGCGTGCTCTCGCGAAGATGTACGGCGCCATTGCGAACGGCGGTGTGATCGACGGGAAGCGGTTCCTGAAGGAATCGACCATCGACCAGATGTCGACCATCCAGACTCGCGATCGGGACTACGTGCTGGCGGTGCGGCCCAACTGGACTCTCGGTTACCACCCGCCGATCATCGCCGCGCGGCGGCAGCCGCGTAATGCGATAGGCCACTACGGAGTCGGCGGTTCGGGTGCGTACGCGGACCTGTCCAGCGGACTCTCACTCGGTTTCACGACCAACAGGTTGGGTAGTGCTGTGACAGCTCTCGGTGATCTTCGCCTTGCGAGGCTCGGTGCCGAGGCGCAGGAGTTGGTTCGTCGAATCTGACACGAAGGGAATGCCATGAGCAGCAACGTGTACCGGGTGACCGAGATCGTCGGCTCGTCCACTGAGAGCAGTGATGCGGCAATTCGCACCGCCATCGCCCGGGCGAACGAGACGGTGCGCAACCTCGAATGGTTCGAGGTGGTGGAAACTCGCGGTCACATCGAGAACGGCGCCGTGGCGCATTTCCAGGTCACGTTGAAGGTCGGCTTCCGGCTCGACGGCGACGAATCTTGAGTCGTCATTCATGAGTGTTGATCTCAGGGCGGCCGTCGGGTTCATGGCGGGACATGCCAGGACTCTCGATCGGTATCGACTGAATTTGATTCTCGGACAGGGTGACCGGGCCGCGGCTTGTGCGGCCGTGGACGGTTATCGCAACCAGGACGGTGGGTACGGCTGGGGAGTCGAACCGGATCTCCGCTCGGCAACCAGCCAACCTGGCGGCGCGCTGCATGCCTTCGAAGCCTTCGCGGACATCGGAACGCCGACGCCCAGAGCGGTCGAGCTGTGCGATTGGTTGCAGACCAATTCGTTGGCAGGCGGCGGTTTGCCGTTAGCCTTCCCGATCGCCGACCCGGCCGGTTGTGCGCCCTTCTGGGTGGATGCGGATCCGACGACGCCGTCGTTGCAGATCACCAGCATCGTGTGTGCTGCAGCGACTCGCGTCGCCGAATTCGACGAGGCCGTTGCCGAACATCCGTGGTTCGCCTCTGCCGTTCGATATTGCCTCGACGCGATCGACGGGGCGGATTCTCTGCATGCCCTCGAGTTGGCCTTTGCCTTGCAGTTTCTCGACGCGGTACACAGCACGGCCCCCGAGGTGTCGTCGTTGGTGAATGCACTGGGTAAACGAATCCCGGCCGACGGCCTGGTTCACGTGGACGGGGGAGCCGAGGGCGAGTTCATGCGGCCCCTCGATTTCTCACCGCTTCCCGGTGGCCCGACCCGCGCGTTGTTCGAGGCATCAGTGATCGAGTCCGAACTGTCTGCGCTCGCTGCGCGACAACATGACGACGGCGGTTGGGCGGTGGATTTCGACAGCTATTCGCCCGCCGCTGCGTTGGAATGGCGAGGTCACGCCACCGTGCAGGCGGTATGGCTGCTGAAGCGCAATGGGGTGATCTGAAAACGATTCTCGCGCCAAATTGGAACACGTTATAGTCTGGGAATCAGTTCGTGCTTCGTGTTTCAGGGATAGGGGAATGTCATGGCGTATGTAATCACGCAGCCGTGCTGCAACGACGCCTCGTGTGTTGACGTGTGTCCGGTCAATTGCATTCACCCGACACCGGACGAAGCTCCGTTCGCGACCACCGAAATGCTTTACATCGATCCCGACACCTGCATCGATTGTGGTGCGTGTGTGGACGAATGCCCGGTCGAGGCGATCTTCCCGGACAACGAACTCGACGAGGACGACGCGCCGTATCTGCAGATGAACGCGTCGTACTTCGAGAAGCATCCGATGGGCCCGGACTGGCCCGAGCCGATCACGATGGCCAAGATCGATCCCGAGCTCGGAACGCTGAAAGTGGCGATCGTCGGATCCGGCCCGGCCGCCTGTTACGCGGCGATGGAACTGACCGGCAAGCCGCGCGTCGAGGTCGACATGTTCGATCGACTTCCCACTCCCTACGGATTGGTGCGCGCCGGCGTGGCGCCGGACCATCCCGGAACCAAAGGCGTCACCGACCAGTTCCGCGCCGTCGTCGCGAAGAAGACTGTGCGCTGCCACTTCAACGTCGAGGTGGGCACCCACATCTCGCATTCGGAACTCTTGGACCATCACCACGCAGTGATCTACGCGGTGGGCGCTGCCGGGGATCGCAAGCTCGAGATCCCCGGCGAGGATCTGCCGGGAAGTCACGCTGCCACCGAGTTCGTCGCCTGGTACAACGGCCACCCGGGATATGCCGATCGGACTTTCGATCTGTCCGGCGAGCGAGCGGTGATCGTCGGAAACGGCAACGTCGCACTCGACGTCGCACGCATCCTGGTGACCGACCCCGACCAGCTTGCGAAGACGGACCTCGCCGAGCACGCATTGGAAGCTCTGCGTGACAGCAAGATTCGTGAGGTCGTCATTCTCGGGCGTCGCGGGCCGGCGCAGGCCGCGTACACCAATCCCGAACTGTTGGCGCTAGGACAGATGGCGAACGTGGACGTAGTCGTCGACCCGATCGAAGCCGAACTCGACGAGGCCAGTCGGGCGTTCGTGGACAGCGATGCCGCCGAGCCGTCCGTCCTGCTCAAGGTCAAGCAGGCGCAGGAATTTGCTTCACGTACCGCAGATCCTTCTCGCAAGCGGATCGTTCTCCGGTTCCTCACCTCTCCCGTCGAGATCCTCGGCGACGGTGCAGTCTCACAGGTGCGGATCGTGAAAAACGAATTGGTGGCAACGCCGACCGGTCAGCTCTCCGCCCGGCCCACCGAAACCGAGGAGACGATCGACACTTCACTGGTGCTTCGGTCGGTTGGATACCGCGGCACACCGATGGCCGACTTGCCCTTCGACGACGCTCGCGGCGTGATCCCCAACGAGAACGGCAGAGTGATCGACACCGAGACCGGCACGCCGATCCCGGGTGTCTACGTCGCGGGTTGGATCAAGCGCGGACCGACTGGCGTGATCGGCACCAACAAGTACTGCTCCGCCGAGACCGTGTCGATGATCTTCGACGACTTCGCTGGTGGACGCCTCACAACCCCCGCCGAGGATGCCGACAAGTTGCAGGTTTTGTTGGCAGACCGGTCGCCGGATCAGGTGGACTATCAAGGGTGGCAGCGTATCGACAAGGCAGAACGCGCATCCGGTGCCGCCGCCGGGCGACCGCGAACCAAACTCATCTCCATCGAATCCATGTTGGCGGCTGCCCGCAGCGAGGGATAGCAACATTTGGGCGAACATCCGAATTGCTCGATTGCCGCTTTTGTGTGTTAATGACTATGGAAATGTGCGGTTTGCTCTCTTTGGCGTGCTCGGGTGTGTAGGTGTGCTCCCAGCGGGTGCGTCCGAATGTGCATCGGCATCGGTACCAGGCGGGTATCGATGCCGGCCGCGCAAAATCCACGTGAGTACGTGGTCAGTCGAGCGAAGGTAGTGACATGGGCAGCAAACAGGGTCGTCGGACGTCACGGGTTGCCGTGGCAATCGTCGGAGCGGTGGCTGCCGGCCTTGCTCTCGCCGGACCTTCCGCGGCCGTTCCTCTCTTCCCCGGTGGACCGGACATTCCTTTGCCTGTCATTCCAGGGGTGCCGTATCTCGACCCGGCGATTCCGGTTCCGGGCATCCCGGGTACACCGATTCAGGCGCCCATCGGCGCTCCCAACTTCTCCGCGCCTTCGCTCAACCCGTCTGCCGGTGAGACAGTCGGTATCGCACAGCCGATCATCATTCGTTTCAACGAGGCAGTCGGCGACCGTGCCACGGCCGAACGCGCTATTCGCGTAACCACCGATCCTCCGGTCGAGGGCAGCTTCTACTGGATCAACGACAGCCAGGTCCGTTGGAAGCCGGCACAGTTCTGGCCGGCGAACATCTCCGTGACCGTCGACGCCGGTGATTCGCACTCCACGTTCAACATCGGTGATGCGCTCGTCACCGTCGCGGACGACAACACCAAGCAGGTCACCGTCACCCGCAACGGCGAGGTTGTGCGCACCATGCCGACGTCGTTCGGCAAGCCGGGCCACGAAACACCGAACGGCACGTACATCGTCGGCGAGCAGCTGCGCGACATGTACATGGATTCGTCCACGTACGGAGTTCCGATCGATTCTCCCGAGGGATACCGGACCTACGTCGAGTACGCGACGCGAATTTCCTACAGTGGCATCTTCGTTCATGCTGCTCCGTGGTCGGTTGCGCAACAGGGATTCACCAACGTCAGCCACGGCTGCCTCAACGTCAGCACCGAGGACGCCAAGTGGTTCTTCGAGAACGCAGGCAAGGGCGACCCGGTGATCGTGCAGAACACCGCAGGTGGAGTCCTCAGCGGCGCCGACGGATTGGGTGACTGGAACCGCTAGACACAGTCGACGAAGGCCCTGCGTGAGAAGTATTCGCGCAGGGCCTTTTTCGTGTCGCGTTCAACTCGAGTGTCTTGTACGTTCACCATTCATTCGTTGCGGGCGGTCAGACTGCCTCAGTGAGATCGAGTCCGGAAAGAACGCTGCCCACTTCAGGCAAGCCAGGTCTGTGGGGCAGACCATGGCGTGACTACGCGCTCTTTGCGCTCTTGGTAGGTCCCAATCTCGCGTTGCTGATCTTGTTCACTTATCGCCCGCTGGTGGACAACATCCGACTTTCTTTCTTCGACTGGAACATTGCGGACCCGAAGGCGACGTTCATCGGGCTGAGCAACTACCGCGAGTGGTTCGGACGAAGCGACACCTGGCAGATCGTCACCAACACAGTGGTATTCACGTTGGTCACCGTTGTAGGTTCGATGGTCATCGGTTTGGCGTTGGCCATGCTGCTCGATCGCAAGCTCGTCGGGCGAAACCTGGTCCGGTCGGCCATCTTCGCGCCGTTCGTGATTTCCGGTGCAGCGATCGGTGTCGCGTTTCAGTTCGTCTTCGACCCCAACTTCGGTCTGATCCAGGATCTCCTGCACCGTGTCGGACTCCAGTCGCCCGACTTCTATCAGGATCCCCACTGGGCGCTGTTCATGGTGACCGTGACGTACATGTGGAAGAACCTCGGCTACACGTTTGTCATCTACCTTGCTGCGCTGCAAGGAGTTCGGCAGGAGTTGAACGAAGCCGCCGAAATCGACGGCGCTAAGCCGTGGACCAAGTTCCGCCGGGTTCTTCTGCCTCAGTTGCGTCCGACGACGTTCTTCCTCTCGATCACCGTCATGCTCAACTCGCTCCAGGTCTTCGACATCATCAACGTCATGACCCGAGGTGGCCCGCTGGGGACAGGGACGACGACCATGGTCTACCAGGTGTACAACGAGACGTTCCGAAACTTCCGGGCGGGCTACGGCGCGACGGTTGCGACCATCATGTTCCTGATCCTGCTGATCATCACCGTCTACCAGGTTCGTGCCATGGATCGGGGAGAAGAAAAATGACAGCGGTAGAGGAAAAGAAAAGCGCTGCTCCGACTTCCGTCGTCCGGCCCGGCCCGGACCGCAGGAACGTGGACCGGCGTGAGGTCGGCGTGAAGGTCCTCGGGTACGCGGCAATGGTGATCGCCCTGATCATCATCGTCCTGCCGCTCTACTGGATCGTGATGACCTCGTTCAAGGAGCGGCCGGAGATCTACACCCAGCCGGCAACGTGGTGGCCGTCGTCGCTGCATCCCGAGAACTACTCCGAAGCAACAACATCGGTCCCGTTCTGGATGTTTCTGCGGAACTCGATAGTCATCACGACGATTCTGTCCGCGGCGAAGTTCGTTCTGGGCACTCTCAGTGCGTACGGGTTGGTGTTCCTGCGCTTCCCGGGGAAGAACTTCGTCTTTCTCGGCATCATCGCCGCCTTGATGGTGCCGAATCAGATCACCGTGATCTCGAACTACGCACTCGTGGCAGAGTGGGGCTGGCGTAACACGTTCCAGGGCATCATAGTTCCGCTCGCGGGTGTAGCCTTCGGTACGTTCCTCATGCGCAACCACTTCCTCTCGATTCCTTCGGAGATCATCGAGGCGGCGCGGATGGACGGCGCCGGTCACTGGCGGCTGCTCTGGCGCGTGGTGCTCCCCGTTTCCGGACCCACGATGGTGGCGTTCGGCATCATCACGGTGGTCAACGAATGGAACGAGTACCTGTGGCCGTTCCTTATGTCCGACGATTCCTCGGTAGCACCGCTGCCGATCGGATTGACCCAACTGCAGAACAACGACGGACTCACCAACTGGGGTCCGGTCATGGCAGGAACGGTGCTGACGATGCTGCCGATTCTGGTGATTTTCCTTGTGCTGCAACGACACATGATCAAGGGCCTCACCTCCGGTGCGGTCAAGGGCTGACAGTTTTCCCGTCACATTTCTTTTTCGAGGAGCAGCAATGGCAAACATGAACAGGCGCGGATTCTTGAGCCTCGGCGGCGCAATCGCAGCCGGCGCCGCACTGACCGCGTGCGCGGGTTCCGGCGGGTCGAGCGCTGATGCTGCGGGAACATCCGGTGCTGCCGGTGATTCCAACACCATCACCTTCTGGTCGAACCACCCAGGTAAGTCCACCGACGTGGAGAAGGAACTGATCAACCGCTTCCAGACCAAGTACCCGGACCTGAAGGTCAACTTGGTGGACGGCGGCAAGAACTACGAAGAGGTGGCACAAAAGTTCAACGCTGCCCTCTCCGGCGGAGATGTGCCCGATGTAGTTGTGCTGTCGGATGTCTGGTGGTTCAACTACGCACTGGCCGGAGCGATCGAGCCGCTCGACGGACTCTTCTCCGAGGTGGGCGTCGACTCGGCCGACTACGTCGATTCGCTGCTCGCCGACTACCTTTTCCAGGGCAAGCACTACGCGCTTCCCTACGCACGGTCGACGCCGTTGTTCTACTACAACAAGGCGGTCTGGTCGCAGGCCGGTCTTCCCGACCGTGGGCCGGCGACGTGGCAGGAGTTCGACGAGTGGGGACCAGAGCTGCAGAAGGTCGTGGGCAACGGCAAATTGGCACACGGGTGGGGCAACGCGAAGGATTACCTCGGCTGGACCTACGAAGGCCCCATCTGGACCTTCGGCGGATCGTACTCCGACCAGTGGAATCTGCAGCTCGACAACGAGAAGACCATTGCTGCAGGTCAATTCCTCTCCAGCATGATTCACGACAAGAAGTACGCCGCGGTCTCCACCGACATCGCCAACGAATTCGGTACCGGGATTCTGGCGTCGACCATCGCGTCCACGGGTGACCTCTCCGGCATCAAGAAGACTGCGAACTTCGACTTCGGCACCGCTTTCCTCCCGGCAGTGGACGGAACTCCCGGTTGCCCCACCGGCGGCGCCGGACTTGCCATCCCGTCCAAGATCTCCGATCAGCGTAAGAAGAACGCGCTCAAGTTCATCGACTTCATCACCAACGGTGAGAACACGGCGTACTTCTCGCAGAACGTCGGCTACATGCCCGTCCGCAAGTCGGCAACCTCGGAGCCGAGCATGAAGGCGTTCCTCGACGCGAACCCCAACTCCCGTACCGCCGTGGATCAGCTTTCGCGTACGCGCTCGCAGGACTACGCACGCGTGTTCGTCCCGGGCGGCGATCAGATCATCGGCACGGGACTCGAGCAGATCGCTCTCCAGAAGGCCGACGTCGCATCGACATTCGCCGGCGTTGCCACCCAGTTGCAGCAGATCATCGACCGGCAGATCACCCCCAAGCTGCCGAAGTAGTAGGAGAGAGCACTCATGGCCAACGTGCAATTCGCGGGAGTCACGCACCGCTACGAAGGAACCGATCGACCGGCGGTCGACCGTCTCGACCTCGACATCGCTGACGGTGAGTTCCTGGTACTCGTAGGACCTTCCGGTTGCGGTAAGTCCACCAGCCTGCGAATGCTCGCCGGTCTCGAATCCGCGTCGGACGGCCGGATCGAGATCGGCGGCACGGACGTCACGCACCTCGCTCCGCGGGCGCGCGATGTCGCCATGGTGTTTCAGAGTTACGCGCTGTATCCGAACATGACCGTCGAGCAGAACATGGGTTTCGCGCTGCAGAATGCGGGAGTCGGAAAGACCGAGCGCCGAGAGCGGGTGCTCGAGGCCGCGCGGATGCTCGAACTCGAACCGCTGCTCGGACGCAAACCGGCGAAGCTGTCCGGTGGGCAACGTCAGCGAGTTGCCATGGGTAGAGCCATCGTTCGCCATCCCAAGGTGTTCTGCATGGATGAGCCGCTCAGCAATCTGGACGCCAAACTACGCGTCAGCACACGGTCACAGATCGCCGCCCTGCAACGCCGACTCGGCACCACCACGGTCTACGTCACCCACGATCAGGTGGAGGCGATGACGATGGGAGACCGCGTCGCGGTAATGCTGGACGGTCGCTTGCAGCAGGTGGCAAAGCCGCGCGAACTCTACGACAACCCCGTCAACACCTTTGTGGCCGCCTTCATCGGGTCGCCCGGCATGAACTTGATCGAAGCGCCGGTTGAGGGCACCGTCGCGGTGCTCGGTGATCTACGGATACCGCTGCCCACCGGGGCGTCCGAGCGGGAACGGGTAGTCGTGGGAGTTCGCCCGGAGTCGTGGGATCTGGTGGGAGCGTGGCGAAAGGGCTCGCTGGCCGTGGATGCCGACCTGCTCGAAGAGTTGGGCGCCGAATCGTTCGTGTACGCGAAGGGCGCTCCGGATTGCCAGTGGCAGAGCCGATCCAGCCGGATTGTCATCCGCGTTGACCGGAAGATGTCCGTGACACCAGGGGAATCGCTTCATCTGCTGCCCAAAGCCGGTGAGGTGTACTTCTTCTCCGCGGAGACCGGGGTCCGTCTGTAGCGATACTGTGTGCGGCATGACCGTCGCGCGTTCGCTGTTGTTGTTCGTTCTCGCCGCGCTGCTCGAAATCGGGGGCGCGTGGTTGGTGTGGCAGGGAATTCGCGAGCAGAAGGGTTGGATCTGGGTAGGGCTGGGCGTCATCTCGCTCGGCCTCTACGGCCTGGTCGCGACCGTGCAACCGGATGCCAACTTCGGCCGTATCCTCGCTGCGTACGGCGGCATCTTCGTTGCGGGGTCGCTACTCTGGGCGGTGGTGATGGACGGATTTCGCCCGGATCGCTTCGATATCGCCGGTGCGCTGATCTGTCTCGTCGGTGTCGGGGTGATCATGTACGCCCGGTAGGACCTTCGGCCCCGTGCGCGCTCAGGGAGTCCAGAGGGTCCTCGAGCGCGCACAGGGGCTTGCCCCCCTGCTACCAGATCTTCACACGCTTCTCCGGCTCCAAATACAGTGCGTCACCGGGCTTGACGTCGAACTCCTCGTGGAACGTGTCGAGGTTGCGGACGACGCCGTTGCACCGGAACTCCGGCGGCGAGTGCGGGTCGACGGCCAGACGGCGAAGCGCTTCGGCCTCCCGAGCCTTCGTGCGCCACACCTGCGCCCACCCGAAGAACACGCGCTGCAAGCCGGTGAGTCCGTCGATGACCGGCGGTTCGGTACCTTCGGTTGCGATCTTGTACGCCGCGATCGCGATCGACAGACCGCCGAGGTCGCCGATGTTCTCGCCGATCGTGAACTCGCCGTTGACGTGGTGGCCTGGCAGTTCCTTCGGCTCGAATTCGTTGTACTGCTCGATGAGAGCCTTTGTGCGCTTGCCGAATTCGCTGCGATCCTCGTCGGTCCACCAGTCGACCATGTTGCCGTCGCCGTCGTACTTGGCGCCCTGATCGTCGAACCCGTGACCGATCTCGTGGCCGATGACGGCGCCGATGCCGCCGTAGTTGGCAGCGTCGTCGGCTGCCGCGTCGAAGAACGGCGGCTGGAGAATGGCTGCGGGGAAGACGATTTCGTTCATGCCCGGGTTGTAGTAGGCGTTGACGGTCTGCGGCGTCATGAACCACTCGTCTCGGTCGACGGGGCCGCCCAGCTTGGCCAGGTCACGGTCGTACTCGGCGGCGTATCCGCGACGGTAGTTGCCCACCAGGTCGGTAGCCGAGATCTCGAGACCGGCGTAGTCCCGCCACTTGTCGGGGTAACCGATCTTCGGAGTGAACTTCTCGAGCTTGGCCAATGCGGCCTCACGCGTCTGCGGGCTCATCCACTCGAGATCGGAGATGTTGCGGCGGTACGCCTCCTGCAGGTTTGCGACCAGTTCCAGCATCCGGGTCTTGGCTTCTGCGGGGAAGTGCCGATCGACGTAGAGCTTGCCGACGGCCTCGCCGAGCAGATCCTGAACAAGGCTGACTCCGCGCTTCCAACGCTCACGGTTCTCTTCCGTCCCGGAGAGCGTGGTGCCGTAAAACGCAAAGGTTTCGTCCACCAGGGCCGAATGCAGGTAAGGGGAGCGGGCATGAAGCACCTTCCACGCCGCCCATGCCTTCCAGTCGTCGAGTGACTCCGACGCCCATAGAGCGGTGAAGGTGTGCAGGAAGTCCGGCTGACGGACGACGATCTCGGCGAACTTCTCCGAATCGGCGCCGAGACCCGACAGCCACGCCGCCCAGTCCAACCCGGGGTTTTGCTCGGTCAGTTCCTCGAAGCCCACGAGGTTGTAGCTCAGATCTGCGTCACGACGCTTGACGACGTCCCAGTGCCCGGCCGCGATCTTCTTCTCGAGTTCGAACACACGCTGCGCGTCGTACCCGACGCCGGCGAGGGTGAACATCTTGTCGATGTGCGCGACGTACTTCTCGCGGATTTCCGCGTAATTGTCCTCGCGGTAGTACGACTCGTCGGGCAGGCTGATGCCCGACTGGCTGAAGTGAATCAGGTATCGCTCGGAGTTCTTGGCGTCGGTGTCGACGTAGTGAGAGATGGCGCCACCGACGCCGACGCGCTGGTGGCGTCCGATCACGGTGGCGAGAGACGAACGGTCCGGTGCGTCTGCGACGGCGTCGAGCTCGTCGTCGATGGGGTTCAGACCAGCAGCTTCCACGGAATCGGCGTCCATGAAGCTCGAGTACAGGTCACCGATGCGCTGAGCATCGGTACCGGCGGCGGAGTTGGACTCCGCGGCTTCGGTGATGATGGTCTGTACGTCTTCTTCGGCCTTGTCGTAGAGCGTGCGGAATGCCCCGTCGACGGCGCGGTCTGCCGGAATCTCGTATTCGGCGAGCCATTTTCCGTTGACGTGGACGAACAGATCGTCCTGCGCCCGTGTGTCGCCGTCGAGGTGGGTGAGGTCGATGCCTGAGCGATGAGCCGTGGTCATTTCTCCATCCTTACACGATCATGACGAACTGCTCGGTGTGTGCATGATCGCTCCAAGCCCCAGTTCAACTATTGCGCTGGGCAACGTCGGTATGGCATGGCACGATCGATTACGTGACCAGCAGACCTGCCGCAGATCCGCACCTGCAGGACCTCGCGCGACTACGACGCGTGCGTGACCGTATCGACCGCGAGTACGCGCGGCCTCTGGACGTGGAGGCGCTCGCGCGGGGAGTGAACATGTCTGCGGGGCATCTCAGTCGTCAATTCCGCCAGGCGTACGGCGAACCGCCGTACGCCTACTTGATGACCCGGCGCATCGAGCGCGCGATGGCGCTTCTGCGCCGCGGCGACCTGAGTGTCACGGACGTCTGCTTCGAAGTGGGCTGCAGCTCACTCGGCACCTTCAGCAGCCGGTTCACCGAGTTGGTCGGGGTTCCGCCCAGTGTCTATCGGCGCGAGGCCGAGCAGTCGACGGCCGGAATGCCGTCCTGTGTGTCGAAACAAGTCACCAGACCGATCAGGAATCGAGAAGCGCAGACCCCACAACCGCAATTAACGTGATCGCCATGGACATCACCATTCACTCGAGTTTCCTTCCGCAGGACGACCCTGATGCCGCCCTGAACTTCTATCGCGACACGCTCGGCTTCGAGGTTCGCAACGACGTCGGTTACGACGGGATGCGTTGGATCACCGTGGGGCCGCCCGGCCAGCCCGGTACCTCCATCGTGCTGCATCCGCCGGCCGTCGATCCCGGCATCACCGACGAGGAGCGCCTCACCATCATCGAGATGATGGCCAAGGGCACCTACGGCGGACTTCTCCTGGCCACCAAAGATCTGGACGACACGTTCGAGCGGCTTCAGGCCGGCGACATCGACGTCGTCCAGGAACCGACAGAGCAGCCCTACGGCGTTCGCGATTGCGCCGTCCGCGACCCAGCGGGAAACCTGATCCGTATTCAAGAACTGCGCTGAATTCAAGAACTGCGCTGAATTCAAGAACTGCGTTGAGACCGTCAACTGCGCTGAGACCGTCGGCGATCGACTGACAGATGGAGACACGATGACTGCCTTGCACACCGCAGACAGCCACGATTTGATCCGCGTGCAAGGCGCGCGGGTGAACAATCTCGAAGACATCAGTGTCGAGATCCCGAAGCGGAGGCTGACAGTCTTCACCGGCGTCTCCGGTTCGGGAAAGAGTTCGCTGGTGTTCAGTACGATCGCCGCGGAATCGCAGCGGATGATCAACGAGACGTACAGCGCGTTCGTTCAAGGATTCATGCCGACACTCGCGCGGCCGGACGTCGACGTTCTCGACGGCCTGACCACCGCGATCATCGTCGATCAGCAGCGAATGGGCGTCGACCCTCGTTCGACCGTCGGAACCGCCACCGACGCCAACGCGATGCTCCGCATCCTGTTCAGCCGTCTCGGAAAGCCTCACATCGGTTCGCCCCAGGCGTTTTCGTTCAACGTCGCTTCCATCTCCGGTGCAGGCGCGGTCACCATGGAGCGCGGCGGCCGTCAGACGAAAGAGCGTCGCAGCTTCAAGATCACCGGCGGCATGTGTCCGCGGTGTGAGGGACGAGGGGCGGTCAGCGATTTCGATCTGACCGCGTTGTACGACGACACCAAGTCGCTCAACGAAAGTGCGATCACGGTTCCCGGTTACAGCATGGAGGGCTGGTACGGCCGGATCTATCGCGGCTGCGGCTTCTTCGATCCCGACAAGCCGATCAAGAAGTACACCAAGAAAGAACTGAACGACCTTCTCTACAAAGAGCCGACCAAGATCAAGGTCGAAGGAATCAACCTGACGTACACGGGTTTGATTCCGCAGATTCAGAAGTCGTTCCTGGCCAAGGACGTCGACGCGATGCAGCCGCACATCCGGGCTTTCGTCGAGCGGGCGATCACCTTCACCACCTGCCCCGAATGCGACGGGACGCGACTGAGCGAGGGTGCGCGGTCGTCGAAGATCAAGGGCGTCAACATCGCCGACGCCTGCTCGATGCAGATCAGCGATCTCGCGGAATGGGTCAGTGGACTGAAGGAACCGTCGGTCGCGCCGTTGCTCACGACGCTCGGTGAAACGCTCGACTCGTTCGTGGAGATCGGACTCGGCTACCTCAGTCTAGATCGGCCCTCGGGAACGCTCTCCGGCGGTGAAGCTCAGCGCACCAAGATGATTCGTCACCTGGGTTCCTCGCTCACTGACATCACGTATGTATTCGACGAACCCACCACCGGCCTGCATCCGCACGATATCGCGAGGATGAACGACCTCCTGCTGCGCCTGCGGGACAAGGGCAACACGGTGCTCGTGGTCGAGCACAAGCCGGAGACGATCGTGATCGCCGACCACATCGTCGACCTCGGTCCGGGCGCGGGTAGCGCCGGCGGCAACGTCTGCTTCGAGGGCACCGTCGACGGTTTGCGTGCCAGCGACACCGTCACCGGCCGTCACTTCGACGACCGGGCCGCAATCAAAGAGACTGTGCGCGAGTCCACCGGGGCAATCGAGATTCGCGGAGCGAACTCGCACAACCTGCAGGACGTCGACGTCGACGTACCGCTGGGCGTCCTGGTCGTGGTCACCGGTGTCGCCGGGTCGGGCAAGAGTTCGCTGATCCACGGCTCACTCGCGAAACGCGAAGACGTGGTGTCGGTCGATCAGAGCGCGATCCGTGGCTCGCGCCGGAGCAACCCGGCAACGTACACCGGGCTGCTCGACCCGATCCGCAAGGCATTCGCGAAGGCCAACGGCGTGAAGCCGGCGCTGTTCAGTGCCAACTCCGAGGGCGCCTGCCCGACGTGCAACGGCAACGGCGTCATCTACAGCGACCTGGCGATGATGGCCGGCGTTGCCACTCTCTGCGAGGAGTGCGAGGGTAAGCGCTTCCAAGCTGAGGTACTCGATTACAAATTCGGTGGCAAGGACATCAACGAGGTTCTCACGATGTCGGTGGCCGAGGCCGAGGAGTTCTTCGGCGACGGTGAGGCCAAGACGCTTGCGGCGCACAAGATCCTCGTACGACTGGTCGACGTGGGGCTCGGGTATCTCACGATCGGCCAGCCGCTGACGACGCTGTCCGGCGGTGAGCGTCAGCGCATCAAGCTGGCAACACACCTGGGGGAGAAGGGTGGTGTGTACGTCCTGGACGAGCCGACCACCGGACTGCACCTGGCCGACGTCGAGCAGTTGCTCGGCCTGCTCGATCGACTCGTCGATTCCGGCAAGTCAGTCATCGTCATCGAGCACCACCAAGCGGTGATGGCGCACGCCGACTGGATCATCGACCTCGGCCCTGGTGCCGGTCACGACGGCGGTCGGATCGTCTTCGAGGGCACTCCCGAGGAACTGGTTGCCGACGGTTCCACCCTCACCGGAAAGCACCTCGCGGCATACGTCGGCGGCTGACCTGGCTCCTACTTCAGGCGTCTATACCCAGGTTGATGACGGCGAGGTAGGAACCGTCCGACTGCTTTTCGACGGTCATGAGGCCAGTGTCGTCGTAGATGCCGTCGCTGGCGTTGTTTGTGTTGTTCTCACGACCGGTGTGCTCGCTGTACGGGGACTGCGAGTACACCTCGTCGAGGAGCGTCTCGTCGAAGAAGGTCTGCGACGTCAGGACCGTCTTCTTGTCGATGTGCACCTTGACGTGGATGTGGGTGGTGCGGCCCATGTACCAGCCGGGGAAGATCGTGGTGAACTGCGCGATTCCGTTTGCGTCGGTGGTCTGGGCTCCGCGCAGGTAGGTTCCGTCGTCGGTGGTGGTGGCTTCGGTGTCGCCGACGCTGTACGAACCGTCCGACGTCTCGCCAGAACCGCCCATGCCGCCGCCCATCCCACCGGGTGCGCCTGACGGAGGTTCCCCCATTCCGCCGGCCGGGGGAGTTCCGCCGCCACCGCCGCCGTTGGCGCTCAGCGAACCGGATTCGAAACCGGAGTACACGCCGCCGGCGTCGCAGTGCCAGATCTCGACGACGGCGTTAGAGACCGCGCCGATGCTGCCGTCGACGTTGCACTGGCTGTTGTCCTGCACGCGCATTGCCACCTGGAGTGTGGTGCCCGGACGGTCTTCGCGGATGTCGCTGCGAATGGAGTCGACGTCGAACCAGTAGGGACCCTGCGTCTCTTCCTTGCTCATGACGCACTGAGGCGCCTTGGCCAGAAGTGCGGTGACGACATCGCCGGACGTGGCAGCGGCGGAAGTTCCGGACGTGGTTGTCGTCGATGCAGCCGCAGTCGAAGTCGTCGGGGCGGTGCCACTGTTACCGGAACACGCTGCGATGAGCCCGCCCAGGCTGATGGTTCCGCCGAGCGCGAGGGCCCGTCGACGGCTCACGCGTAGCCGGCTTGCTTCGATGTCTTTGTTCACGCCGCTGTACCTCCATTGTGTGGGCTGTTGTCTCAATGGTGGACGGGCGACCTGGTTCGGAACTGGTTATCCGCTGTGAACTTGCTGGGAGAGCATCTGAATGCTCGAGGTGGCCCGTACGTAGACCTGTCCGCCGTCGTCGACGATGCGAGTTTCGATCAGTGCGAGCCTGCGCCCGGCACGAATCACGACGGCCTCGGCGCGCATGATCGGCCCACCGATGTCGGGGGAGCGCAGGAAGTCGACCTTGTGGTCGAGGACGCGATAGTCCTGATCGACGCTGGTCAGCGTCTGCGCTGCCAGACCGGTGACGGCATCGACCGCTGAGATGAGGACACCTCCCTGAACGGCGCCCAACGGGTTGGCCATCCAGGTGACCGGGGCGAACTCGCCCACGACGGAACCCGGGGTCACGTCGACGACTGCAAGATCGAGGAGCCCGGCGAGCGGACCGCGTTCGAGTTTGCCGTCGCGGATTCCTTCGACGACGTCGGACCCGGACAACCCGCTCAGGTTGCTTGTCTTTTCCGGCGTCGGGACGGGCAGCGGCTCACCCTCCACGTAGTCGTCGATTCCCACGACGGGAGGACGCGAGACCACCATGGCGCGGCCGGCCATCACGGCCAGGAGGGTGCCGTTGTCGTCGTGAAGTTGCCCGGATGCCAGACCGACGCCGTCGTCGAGATGGACGAGTGTGCCGGTGGCACCGACGTCTGCGAGGGCCGGGATGTCTGCGCCGGCACTGACCGTGACCTGCGCAAGTACGGACTGATGCCCGGAAGTCAGTCCCGAGTACACCGCGCCGCCCATGGCTCCGTCGATCATGACTCCGATGGAACCGAGCACGGTCTTGCCACGGTGATCGTGGAATCGCGGGCCGACGGACTGGACGAAGGCCAGGTCCCCGGGCGCAACCGACACGGCACGCACACCCATCAAGGTGTTGAGGGGGTCAAGCTTCTTGACGGGCGCGGCGGAGTTGTCGATGCTCATCCGTCGAGTATCTCCAGCGCGCACAGTCCGGCCGAGACCGGGTCTCAACCTCCGATACGGGAATGCATTTCCCAGACGAGGACTTCGGCCCCGGCGTCGGAGGTCAGTTGCTGCCCACCCGAATCGCTCAACCGGGCGGCATCGCCCTCGTACAGTGTGCCGACGCCCTCCATCTCGGCAGTGCCCTGCGCGACGAAGACGTGCAGGAACGGTGCGCTGGGAAGATGTACAGAGGTGCCGGGCAGAATGCGTGCGACGTGCATTGCGGCGTTCTTGTTGTTGATGCGAATCGCCGAATGATCCTTGTAGCGACCCATTCCGGAGGCGACCGGGATCAGACCGCCGCGCAGCAATTCGTCGTCGATCTCGAGTTGTTCGTACCCGGGAGTCAGTCCACCTTCGTCCGGGACCACCCACATCTGGATGAAATGCACGGGATCGGAATGCTGTTCGCCGCCAAGACGCCACGAATCGTTCTTCTCGCTGTGCATGATTCCGGTGCCGGCGCTCATGCGCTGGGCGAGCCCTGGATAGATGACGCCGGTGTGGCCGATGGAATCCTGGTGCACGAGCGAACCGCGAAGAACCCACGTCACGATTTCCATGTCCTTGTGCGGATGGGTATCGAAGCCGGTTCCCGCCAGAACGGTGTCGTCGTTGTTGACCAGTAGCAATCCGTGATGGGTGTTGTCGGGATCGTAATGCTGCCCGAACGAGAACGAATGCTTCGAATCCAGCCAGGAGACGCGGGATTTCAAGCGATCACCGGAGCGGTGCACATCGATGTGCGGTGTCGTCTGTGGGGCCTGTGCTCGACCAGATGCCATGGCTCCTCCTTCTGTGCCACCGGGATCCATCACTGCCGGATCCACCACTACCGGAATCCACCCTACGACGAACCTGCTGTGTAGTCCGAGCATTGGGCGTACTCGGTTGTGTCGTCAGTTCGTCGACGCGTGCATCTCCCACATGAGTATCTCTGCATCGTCGATCCCCTCGACTCTTTGACCGCCAGTATCCTTGAGACGCAACGAATCTCCCGGACCGAGCAATCCGACTCCCTCGACGTCGACCGTGCCGCCGGCGACGAAGCCGTGCACGTACGGTGCGTCCGGCAGGAATACCGACCCGCCGGTCTCGAGGCGTGCAACATGAAGGGCCGCATGTTTGTTGTGCAGGCTTATCGCGCTGTGATCACGATGCGCGGGCATCCCCGACGCCAGGGTGATCAGGCCACCGGCGTCGAGTTCGGAATTGATGTCGAGTTCTTGATAACTCGGAGTCACTCCGGATTCGTCCGGCGGTATCCACATCTGAACGAGGTGAACGGGTTCGGTGACACGTGAGCCGTCGGCGCGCCAGCGATCGTTGCGTTCGGAGTGCAGGATTCCGGTACCGGCACTCATTCTTTGCGCGAGGCCTCGATGGATGACTCCGGAGTGCCCAGCGGAATCCTGGTGAACCAGAGATCCGCTGAGCACCCACGTCACGATCTCGGTGTCGCGGTGCTGATGAGTGTCGAAACCGGAGTCGGCTTCGATGATGTCGTCGTTGTTCACCAACAGAAGTCCGTGCGCGTACGCGGCGTGATCGAAGTTTCCGGCAAAGGGGAAACTGTGACGTGCCGTGAGCCAGCCGTAGTTGAGATGCGCACGTTCGTCTGCTCGTTGGACGACTACCGACGACATGTCAGCTCAGCGTCTCGTGTGCCGCCGGGATGGATCCGAGGCGTCCGGCTTGAAAGTCCTCGAAAGCCTGCATGACCTCGGACTTGGTGTTCATGACGAACGGCCCGGCCATGGCGATGGGTTCGCGGATCGGCTTGCCGCCGAGGATGAAGACCTCGAGGGATTCGGTCCGTGAATCCTGGCGATCGGAAGCGGCGACGGTGATGGAGTCACCACGTCCGAAGACAGCTGTCTGTCCGACACGAATGGGCCGGCGCTCGGCCCCGACCGTGCCTTCGCCGGCGAGGACGTAGACGATCGCGTTGAACTCGGGGTTCCAGGGAAGTGTCAGGCTCGCACCCGGGGCCACGGTCGTGTGGGAGAGCGCGATGGGTGTGTATGTCGAACCGGGTCCGGCGTTGCCGGCGATGTCTCCGGCGATGACGCGTACCAAGGCTCCGCCGTCGGGGGAGGAGAGCAGTGCCACCTTGTTGCCGGTGATGTCTTGGTACCGCGGCGCTGCCATCTTGTTGTCGCGGGGCAGGTTGACCCACAGCTGGACACCATGGAACAGGCCGCCGCTGACGACGAGGTGTTCCGGCGGAGTTTCGATGTGGAGGATGCCGCCACCCGCTGTCATCCACTGGGTGTCGCCGCCGCCGATAATGCCGCCGCCGCCGTTTGAGTCCTGGTGCTCCATGATGCCGTCGATCATGTAGGTAACGGTTTCGAAGCCGCGGTGCGGGTGCCACGGTGTGCCCTTGGGTTCGCCGGGTGCGTAGTTGACTTCGCCCATCTGGTCCATGTGGATGAAGGGGTCGAGGGCGGAGAGGTCGATGCCCGCGAAGGCGCGATGAACGGGGAAGCCTTCACCTTCGTATCCGACCGGTGCGGTGGTGATGCTCTTGACCGGGCGGTCGACTGCTGACGCGGCCGGCTCGTCGAGGCGGGGCAGGGCCAAGATGTTCTCGACTGTCACAGCAGGCATGTCGTACTCCTCGTGTCCGTGAAGCTGAAGTCAGGTAGTTGATTGTTCAACTATCTCACCAGGAGTCAACAAAGTCGAGCCCCGAGTATTCCCGGGGCCCGGCTGGTGTCTGGATCAGCCTGGTGCCTGGATCAGCGCAACATGCTGCCGAGGGTTTTTGCGGCAGCCACGACCTCGGCGCCCAGCGCTGCTTGGTCCTGAGAGTCGAAGACGGAAATTCCGAGGCTGGAAATGGCGTCGCGGCGTCTGCCGGGGATCACTGCCGAGATTCCCAGGACGGACGGGATGACTTCGCCGACGGTCACTGCGTAGCCCCGTGCGCGTGCGGCCGTCACTTCCTCTCGTTCCCCACTCGTCGGCGGGAGTGAGGCAAGGATGGAAAGCCCGGCGGAGCCGCGGTCGATCGGATCAACCTGCCCTGGGTGGAACGCGACGTGGACTTTGGCGCTGCGCGGTTCGACCACCATCAGGGCGCGCACTTCGGTGTCGCTCTCGCGGACCACCAGGTGCGCTGTCGCCTCGGTGGCCTCGGCGAGTTCTTGAAGAATCGGGCGAGCGAGAGTGCGCAAATCTTGTTCCACCGGTTCGGCAAGGGTGACCAGCCCGGCGCCGAGAGTGACGCGCTTGAAGGAGTCCTTGCGGCACAGGTGATGAGCCTCGAGTGTGCGGATCAATCGATGCGCGACGGTTCGGTGGACTCCCACTCCGTCGGCGATGTCGGTGACCGACAGGCCGTGTGGATAGGACGTCAGGAGTTCCAGGATCTCGAGTCCATGGTGCAGCGTTTTCGACATGCTCGAGTCCACTTGAACTGCACTTTTGCGCGGTCGGTGTTCCTCGCTCAGCTCTGACATCAAATCCCTTTCTTGACGTTTGTGAGGTATGCCACCTACGCTTTGAACATATCGCACAGTGTGTGCGATTATCGCACACTTTACGGAGCTGCACAACCTTCGGGTGGATGCAGCGCAGCGTGTTCGGAGAGAACCTTCATGAGCAACTACAGCGTCGTGGCAACGGAGGACGTTGTCGCAATCCATCAGCTGTACGGCCACCAGAGTCATTGCATAGACTCTGGGCGCCAGCAGGATTGGGCGCAGACATTCACCGATGGCGGTGAGTTTCATTCCCCCAGTTATCCGGAACCCGTGGTCGGTTTCGCCGACCTTGCGGCTTTTGCTGCTCGTTTCTCCGCTGCGGCGGAAGCTGCCGACGAGGTGCATCGTCACGTTCTGACCAATCTCGTCGTCGCGGTGGTAGACGAGAGTGCTCTCACAGTGCACGGGTACCTGCAGATCGTTGCCACCGCTCGCGGCGGAGACTCGCGGCTACTGCGGATGACGACTGTCACAGATCGCGTGGTTCGGGTCGGTGAGGAGTGGAAGATCGCCCGCCGCACCGTCTCCCGCGACGACGCGCCCCGAGCGTTCGAACAAGCTTGAAGTACCGAAATGTTTCTTGCGCAACAATATTCAGTAGGAGAAGTACATCATGACCGAAAGCTCTGACCAGACGAACCCGGGCCGTACCGTAGTGACGCAGATGTCGGCGGTGTACCCGGAGTTGGCAGGCAAGGTCGCAGTGGTGACCGGCGCGGCTCAGGGGATGGGTGCGACGTTCGCCGAAGGACTGGCAACACGCGGCGTACATGTCGTCGGCGCCGACATCAACGAAGAGCAGATGCTCGCCACGGCCGCACGAATCAATACGGACCTGGAATCGAATGCACTGGCGGACAGGCCGGGTCGCGTCGTCGGAGCTCGGGTCGACGTCACCAAGCCGGACGAGCACGAACTGCTTGCGCAGTTGGCGTTGAAGGAGTTCGGCCGGGTCGATTTCTGGATCAACAATGCGGGTATCTTCCCGTTCGCGCTGGCCGAGGAGATCACCCCGGAGCAGATCGGCGCAACGCTGAGTGTCAATGTCGAAGGAGTGCTCTACGGTGCTCAGGCCGCGGCACGCCACCTCGGTCCCGGCGGCGCCATCGTCAACATGTCCTCGGTGTCTGCGCTGCGTGTGCGGAAGGGGAGAGGCGCATACTGCACGTCGAAAGCTGCCGTTGCGCACCTCACGGAGTCTCTCGCAGTGGAGTTCGGCGACAAGGGTATTCGGGTCAACTCCATTGCGCCCGGCTACATCGACACGGCGATGACGAAGTGGGTCCAGGAAGATCCGATCGCGCTCGCGAACGCACTCGACGCGGTACCGCTGCATCGTCTGGGCTCGCCCGAAGAGGTCTTCGGCCCGCTGCTGTTCCTGCTCTCGGACAGCGCGCGTTACGTCACCGGGCACAGCATTGCGGTGGACGGTGGTTCGCGGCATGTCTGAGTCCACGACATATCCCGGCGTCGTTCTCGTTACCGGCGGTGCTGCCGGGATGGGAGCGCATCACGCGCACACTCTCGCCGCGCGCGGTTCGCACGTCTGCATTGCCGATGTTTCGGATTCATCCGGCGTGGTCGACGACATCGTCGCCGCAGGCGGATCGGCATCCGCTCATCTTCTCGACGTCACCGATGCCGATGCCTGGGACCGGGTTGTCGACGAAATTCGCACCACCCGTGGGGAACTCGGCGGACTGGTCAACAACGCCGGCATCTCGCGTCGGCTCGAATTCATGGACACCCCGAACGACATCTGGGAACTGACCATGAAGATCAACCTCTTCGGCCCGTTCTACGGTATGAAGGCGGTGGCGCCACTGATGCGTGAGAGTGGCGGTGGATCGATCGTCAACATCTCGTCCATCGCCGGTCAGATCGGATACTTTTCTCCGGCTTACTCGTCGAGTAAGTGGGGTCTGACCGGTCTGTCGAAGTCGGCCGCGGGGAACTTCGCACAGTGGGGGATTCGCGTCAACTCGGTGCACCCGGGACTGGTCGGTACGGCGCTGCTCGGCGGCGCAAACGATTTCGTCGCCGCGTCACTGAAGTCGGTTCCCTTCGGACGCATGGGAACTCTCGACGAGATCACCGAAGCAGTGCTGTTCCTGCTCTCGAACAGTTCGACCTACACCACCGGTACGGAACTCACTGTCGACGGCGGGTTGGTGTCGAACGGTCTTTACCACCGCATCATCGCGGAGACTGGAGAACTCTCATGACCGAGCACTGGGACGTCGTTGTCATCGGCGGCGGCGGAGCAGGTCTCGCCGCTGCGGTGTCGGCAGCTGAAGAAGGCGCATCCGTTCTGCTGTTCGAGTCCGAAACCGAACTCGGTGGATCCACTGCGCTGTCGGCCGGAATCTTCACAGCCGCCGGAACAAGCGTGCAGGCAGGCCTCGGAGTCGACGACTCGGCAGAGAAGTTCTTCCAGCACTACATGGACCTTAACCAGTGGATGCTCTCACCCGGGTTGATTCGTGCGTTCTGCGAAAACGCCGGCCCGACACTGGAATGGCTCATCGGACTCGGCGTCGAGGTTCCCGCGGCGATCTCGGGTAACGCACACCAACCTGGGCTCGCCCAAGCCGGCGTCGAGGACGTCTGGCGCGGCCACGTGCCGAAGGATCAGGGATACGGACTGATTCAAGTGCTGGACAAGGCTCGTCGCAAGCACGGGATCGAGGTCATCTTCGGAACACGGGTGCAGAAGCTGATCGAGGAAGACGGTCGGGTTGTCGGCGTTGTCGCCGACGACATCGAGGTGCCTGCGGGCGCCGTCGTTGTTGCCTCCGGTGGATTCGCGCAAGATCCGGGTTTGGTGGAACGCCACTTCCCGGACGCGAACAAGGCCGGAGATGCCTTGTTCGTCGTCGCAGCCGAGGGGAGTCGCGGAGACCATCTTCGTTTTGCCGAAGACCTCGGCGCTTCCCTGGCGGGCGACGGCTGGGGTCTGATGCTGCCCACCGTCTACTTCCAGCGATTCCACCACTGGCAGGCCGGTTTTCCGCCGAAGTCACGGATCTACGTCAACCAAAACGGCCGTCGATTCATGGACGAGGACAGCTCGTACGCCGTCTCGACCGGCATCATCGACCATCAGGGCGGATACGGGTGGATGATCTTCGACGAGAACGCTCGCGTGAATCTGGCTCCGGGATATGCCGATTGGAATCCCGAACGCATCGAGGAAGAAGTTGCCGCCGGTGGCACGATCCGCGCTGACACGATCGAAGACCTCGCAGTGGCGACGGGTGTTCCGGTTGCGACGCTGACCCAAACTTTGCGTCGATGGAACGAGCAACTGCCCAGCGGCCACGACGACGACTTTCTCCGTCATCGCACGTTGCGGAACAAGGGCGCCGTCGGCAACCCGGATCCTATTGCGACTGCACCGTTCTATGCCGCGAAAATCCTTCCTGCAGAGCTCGTATGCACGCATGCGGGAATGGAGATCGACACCGATGCGGCCGTACTCGGCAGCACGGGAGCACCTATCGAGGGTCTGTACGCGGCCGGTGAGGCCGGCGCCGGAATCCTCGGACTGAGATACGTGGGCGGCGGCAATGCAGTTGCCAACGCTTTGACCATGGGCCGCGTAGCGGGACGTAATGCGGCGAACTACACCAGGACCAGCGCTGACAGCGCACCGGTCCATTCCATCGCGCACTCCTGACGTCCGACGTCTGCGCGGCACCGAATCCAGTCAGTATCCAATCCAGGCAGGGAACAACATGTCAGAGAATGAGACCATGGCGAGAGCCGAATTCACCGAGGGCAGCAGCGTGGCAACCGAACGACAGTCGACGACGAAGGTAATTCGCGCGGCCATCGTCGGTACCGTCGTCGAGTACTACGACTTCGGTATCTACGGGTATATGGCGACCACCATCGCCGCGCTGTTCTTCGTCTCCCACGACCCGAACGCAGCACTGCTCGGTACCTTCGCGGCGTTCGCGGTGGCCTTCTTCCTACGTGTGCCCGGCGGAATCTTCTTCGGCCACATCGGCGACAAGTACGGCCGCAAGAACGCCTTGTCCTGGACCATCCTCCTGATGGTTCTCGCGACAGCCGGAATGGGCTTGCTGCCGACGTACGCCACGCTGGGTGTGTGGGCCACGTCCATCCTCGTTCTGGCTCGTTGCCTTCAGGGCTTCGCGGCCGGCGGTGAACTCGGCGGCGCCAACGCGTTTGTCTCCGAGTCCGCTCCCAAACGGTGGCGTGCGACGCAGACGTCGATGGTCAACACCGGCACCTACCTGGGTTCGCTGGCAGCTTCGCTCATGGCCCTCGGCCTGACCTCGGTGTTTTCGCAAGAACAGATCCTCGAATGGGCTTGGCGCATCCCGTTCCTGCTCAGCCTGCTGATCGGTGGCATCGGTATCTGGATCCGTAGCCAGATGGAAGACACTCCTCAGTTCGAAGAACTGCAGGACAAGGGTGAGACCAAGAAGCTTCCCATCCGGGAACTGCTCAGCACCTCCGGCGGCAGCGTCGTCAAGATCATCATGCTGGGCGCACTCATCACTGGTGGCTATTACATCGCCTCGGTATATGCCGCGACGTACCTGCAGACCACGGGCGGTCATTCGTCGCGGGTTGCCTTCCTTTCCACCTCCCTTGCACTGGTTCTCGGCGTCATCACCTTGCCGATCTCGGGATACATGGCAGACAAGTACGGGCGTCGGCCGGTGCTGTTCGCCGGTAGCGCTGCCGCCGTGGTTCTCGGAATCCCGATGTTCATGATGATGGCCGGTTCTGGCATCTGGCAGGCGGTTGTCGGTCAGTCGGTGCTCTTCATCTGCGTTTCCGTCGTCAACGGTGCTTCGTACGTGACCTATGTCGAGATGCTGAAAGCATCTGTGCGGTACAGCGGTCTGGCCCTGGGCAACAACGTCACCAACATGTTCCTCGGCGGCACTGCGCCTTTCATCGCCACCTATCTGATCAGCTTGACCGGTAATTCCCTCGCCCCGGCCGGATACTTCGTCTTCTGCGCCGTGATCACCCTCGTCACGGTCTTCTTCATCAAGGAGACCAAGGGTGTTGAACTGCAGGTTGATTGATCACCTCGTGAGAACAGGAGCCTGACCGTGTCCCTCGCTGACAAGCAAGAAATCACCGAAGTTCTGTATCGCTACGCTCGGGCCGTCGATCGGAAAGATTTCGACAGCGTAGCTCTCTGCTACTTCGACGACGCGATAGACAACCACGGTGGCTACATCGGAACCGTCGACGGGCTCATCGAAGACATGAAGCTCAGGCACAAGACGATCGACTCTTCGATTCACTGCATTTCCAACATACTGATAGACGTCAACGGCGATGTCGCTCAGTGCGAGTCGTACTGCTTGTGTTTTCTGCGGCAGGAGCGTTCCGGTACGGATTCGGTGCAGACGCTTGCCACGATCAAGTGCCGTTACGTCGACAGGTTCGAAAGGCGCCGTGGTGAGTGGCGAATCGCCGATCGGATCGTCGTGTTCGACGAATCCCGTGAAGACGTGATCGAAAACGTTCTGCCCACTGACTGGGTGACCCAACGCCGATCCTTCGACGACCCGGTCTATACCAGAACTCCCTGACCGGCCGTGCAGACGAAAGGCCTTCACACACGATGTGTGTGAAGGCCTTTCGCCTGTTAAGCGTTTGATCAGTCCACTACATCCGGTGCAGCGACTTCGGTCAAGCAGCCGTTCGAGAGCCTCAGCCAGCGTTGGACCTTCACCTCGGCCAGGAATCTCTTGTCATGACTGACCACCACGAATGCCCCCTGATATGCGTTCAGGGCGCTTTCGAGTTGAGCGACACTCACCAAGTCGAGGTTGTTGGTCGGCTCGTCGAGAAGCAGCAGTTGTGGGGCTGGATCGGCGAAGAGAACGCATGCCAACGTAGCTCGCAATCGTTCACCACCAGAGAGCGCAGCGACTAGTAGATGAGCGCCCGCGCCACGAAAGAGGAAGCGCGCCAGGATGTTCATGCGTTCCGGTGCCGGAAGGCCTGGAGCAGACAATGCAAAGTTCTCGGCGACGGTGCGCGTGGGGTCGAGTAGGTCGAGTCTCTGCGACAGATAGGCCACCCGACCGTCGGCTCGCTTGATCTCACCGGAAGTCGGCGCCAAGTCCCCGTTCACGATTCTCAGTAACGTCGACTTTCCGACGCCATTCGGCCCGGTCAGGGCGATACGTTCCGGCCCTCGAATGGCCAGGTCAGCTCCGGGGTCGGTGAAGATCGCGCGATCGTCGAACGCGAATTGCATTCGCTCGCCGAGGAATACCGTCCGGCCAGCCGGTACGTGGGTTCCCGGCAATTCGAGCGAAATGGTCTGGTCGTCTCGGAGAGCTCGACCGGCTTGGTCGAGTCGTTCCTTTGCCGCGTCGACCCGGGCGAGGTGTGTCTCGTTGGCCTTGCCGGCCGACTCCTGAGCATTGCGCTTCATGGTCCCCGCAAAGATCTTGGGCAAGCCCGCGTTCCCGAGATTGCGGGCAGCGCTACTTGCGCGTCGTGAAGCGCGTTCTCGGGCCTGCTGCAGTTCGCGCTTCTCGCGCTTGACCTCTTGCTCGGCGTTGCGGATGTTCTTCTCCGCCACTTCGCGAGCCGAGCGTGCCGCAGCTTCGTAGTCGGTGAAATTGCCACCGTAGAAGCTGATCTCGCCACTGTGAAGTTCGGCGATGCGGTCCATGCGGTCGAGTAGTCCTCGATCGTGACTGACTACCAACAGACAACCACTCCAGTCGTCGAGAACGTCGTAAAGCCTGCGGCGCGCGTCCAGGTCGAGGTTGTTGGTGGGTTCGTCGAGGAGAAGGACATCGGGGCGTCGCAGGAGTTGCGCCGCCAGTCCGAGCGAGACGACCTGCCCGCCGCTCAGAGTGTCGAGGCGACGATCGAACGTCATGTCGGCCAAACCGAGTCGACCGAGTTGGGCTCGCGTTCGTTCCTCGATATCCCAGTCGGACCCGATTGTCGTGAAGTGTTCTTCTCGTGTGTCCCCGGATTCGACAGCGTCCAACGCAGCGAGCGTCGGGGCGATGCCCAAGACCTCGGCAATGGTCAGATCGCCCGTCAGCGGCAGGTCCTGCGGAAGGTATCCGAGAACGCCGTCGACGGACACACTGCCGGCGCGTGGCCGCAACTGGCCGGCGATCAATCTGAGCAGAGTGCTTTTCCCGACGCCGTTCTGGGCGATCAGCCCGGTTCGGCCGCCGGGCACGGTGAATGACAATTCGTCGAAGACCGGAGTGTCGTCCGGCCAGGCAAAAGACAGATTCGAGCAAACGATGTAGGTATCGGACATGAATAGACCTCAGGTGTTGTGCGGGCGCGGCAACGCTGCTCCGCAAGGAGTCGGGTAAGTGAACGACAACATGGCCACGACGGCTGCGCTCCGAGGCGTCTGCCGGTGGCCGTCATGCCCGGTTTATCCGGAGATGTCGAGTTCACCAACCATGTCTGATCCTTTTGGTCTGTGTCGTTTCATCCGACGATAACAGGAGCGCGTATTTACATACGAGCAATACCGGCGCAGAGAAGTTCGACCAGTCGTCGATACACCCGATCAGGGTCGGTTCCTGCCGGTTGGCCTTCTACCGATTCGAGGATGCAGAAACCGTGCAGCGCGCTACGAAGAGACCACGCCGCCTGCTCCGAATCATCCGGGCTCAGACCGTATCCCGCGATCACCTTGTTGATGACGTCGACCACCTCGCCGACGGCCGAGACCAGATCGGGATGCGGAGCGGTGGGGTAGCGATCGGTGATGGCGTAGAGACCGGGGTGCGCTCGGACGAAGGCGCGCCACGCGTCTGCGAGCGCCATGACGGCGTCGTCGCGCGAGAGACCGACCGCGGCGGCACGCAGTTGTTCGGCGAGAAGGTTGCGTGCGAGGAGGCTGAGTTGATGGTGGACGTCGTCGACCCCGTCGACGTGTTTGTACAGGGCTGACTGCCGGACGTCGAGGGTCTCGGCGAGTTGACTCAGTACCAGAGCGTCGGCGCCCTTGCTGTCGACCAGGTCGGCTGCGGTAGCGATCACGCGTTCACGGGTAACCGGAGTTCTCATGCACGCATCTTCCCCGTATAACAGGCCTCATGCGGGTGATACATTATCACCATGAGTGATGAGGTATCGCCGCGTGAGCGGTCCGGCGATCAACTACGCCGTCGTGACCTGCGCGTAGTCGTCGCCGGTGCGTGCATCCTCGGGTTGACCTCGGTGCTCTACGAACTCTCCGGAGTGTCTCCGTCGACGGGTGCATTCTTTCGGTGTCTCTATGCGCTCATCCCCCTCGGCGTGCTCGTGCTCGTCCAGCGCCGCCGGTCACCACGAGCGTCGACGGCGGCGCCCTGGATCGTGAAGTCTCTACTCGCCGGCGCTTTCCTCGGAATCGATCTGGTGCTCTGGCACGAGTCGATTCATTCGATCGGAGCAGGTCTTTCGACTGTGATCCTGAACCTGCAGGTGCTGTTCGTCGCAATCCTCGGCTATGTTGTTCTGCGCCAACGGATCGGCCGGGAACTGGTCGCCAGCCTTCCGTTGCTCTTTGTCGGAGTTGCTCTGGTAGCCGGGACGAGTACCACGCTCACAGGGTCGAATCCTGCTGTCGGAGCGTCGTTTGCCGTGATCGCCGCAGGTGCCTACGCGGTCTACATCTTCCTCATGGGGCTGGCTACTCGGGCGGCGGGCAGAACGGCGTTGCCGATGTTCGTCTCGACCGGAGCCACTGCCCTCACGGCAGGTGTCTACGGCCTCGTGAGCGGAACTTTGGACCTGACGCCTTCGCTCGCAGCTCAAGGCTGGCTTGTGCTGCTCGCGTTGGTGTCTCAGGTGATCGGGTGGCTGCTGGTGGCCAGCGCCAGTCAGCGTCTGCCTGCCAGTGCAGTCGCCGCCAGCCTTGTGTTGCAATCGGCGTCGGCGATGGTGTTCGGCGCGGTGCTGCTCGCGCAGACCCCAACTCTCGTCCAACTCGCGGGTGCCGGAATGATTTTGGCCGGAGTGGTTGTGGCGACGCGGATACCCGCGAAGAAGTCCTCGACGACTGTTGTCGGAAAACGAATGGAGACAAGCGTATGACCACGGCGGCTGACCACATCTACATCAACGGCGACTTCAGGCCCATGGACGGTCCGGTCGGCGATAACCCGACCGCTGTGGCGGTCAAGGACGGCCGATTCGTTGCCCTCGGAACTGACGCCGAGATCTCGGCGCTGACCGATTCCGACACTTCCGTTGTCGATCTCGCCGGCGCGGTGGTTGTGCCGGGGTTCATCGAGACGCACCTTCATCCGATGATGTGGGGTTTGATGCTCAGTGGGGTCGACGCAACGACAAGTGCGTGCCCGACCATCGAGAAGTTGATCACGGCGTTGGCTGCGCGGGCCGCGATCACACCAGTCGGTGATCCGATCGAAGCGTGGGGCTTCGACGACAGCCTCGTGGCGGAAGATCGAGGCCTGACCGCGGCTGATCTGGACAAGGCTTCCACCGAGCATCCGATTCTGGTGCGGCACTTGTCTGCTCACGGGATCTACGTCAACTCGGTCGCACTGGAGAAGGCCGGGATCGATTCCGCAACGGTCGATCCGGAGGGTGGTGTCATCGTTCGCGACAGTGACGGTATACCCACCGGTGAGCTGTGCGAGGTTCCGGCAATGTCTCTGGTGCACGGCCTTGTTCCGGAGATGAACCCGGATGCGTCCAAGATCGCGATGCTGCGGGCGCAGGAAGTCATGGCGTCGGTGGGCGTGACGAGCTTCCACGACATGTACGTCACGGCCGAGATGTACGAGGCGTACCGGCAACTGGATGCTGAAGGTGACCTGAGGCTGCGTGCGCGCCTCTATCTCGGCCACGGGGTTCACGATCAGTTGGGCGAACTCGCCGATCCGACGACCCGAGTCCAGGTGGGTGGCGTCAAACTCATTTCGGACGGGTCGATCCAGTTGCACACCGCGGCGCTGACCGAGCCGTACCACGATCTGGATGGATGCCACTGCGGCGGAATGGCAATCCCGGCAGGTGCGCTCGGGGCGCTCGTCGAGGAACATCACGCTGCCGGCCGGCAGGTTGCGATTCATACCAATGGTGATCAGGCCATCGATTTTGCACTGGACGCAATTGCCACGGCGCGGGCAGCGCACCCGGACGTCGAGGTCACACATCGACTCGAGCACGTTCAGACGTTGCGGGAAGATCAGATCGCGCGAATGGTCGAACTCGGGGTGGTGGCGTCGATCTTCGTGAACCACGTCTACTACTGGGGTGACCGGCACCGTGATCGGTTCCTCGGACCGGGCCGCGGCGAGCGGATCAGCCCCGTGGCCTCGGTCGTGGCGGCGGGGCTTGCCTACGCGCTGCATTGCGACTGCCCTGTCACTCCGGTGAACCCGCTCTTCACCATGAACACAGCCGTACATCGAGTGACGCGAGAAGGTCATGTTCTGGGTGCGGAGCAACGGGTTTCCACGTCCGACGCGCTGGCCGGCTACACGAGTGCTGCCGCTCGTCTCACCGGTGAGTCATCGGACAAAGGTCGGATAGCGGTGGGACTTTTGGCGGATTTTGTTGTGCTCGACGGAGATCCGTTGCGGAGCGCTTCTCAGGAATTGAACGAACTGTCGGTCCTGCGCACGGTTGTCGGCGGTGAGACCGTCTTCGAGGCGTAGATGCTCGTCGTTTTACCTTGGGATTGGGTGCCGGTAGTCAACTCCTTACCGGCTTCGTAACTGTAGATGTACGTGGGCTGGGGAGCGAATTCGCTTCCCAGTCCACAGCTTTGGATGCAGCAGGGGCAAGTCGCTATTCGATGGTCGGACAAAGTTATTGGTGGAGTGTTGGTTTCGGAGCGCGCGAGAGTTTGTCATGGCCGGCCGATCCGGCGAGGCGCAGCTATCGATTGCGCCAGTGTCCGTGGCGCTCGTGAACGAAATGCAGTGGGTACTCGAAACGGCTCGATCCTTCTGTTTGCTCGAGGGTCGCTGTTCTCGGCGAGTTCGTTCGTGAGGATTCTCGGACATACCAAGAGTATGTAGAACGTGTTCTTGCTTCTATTGGAACGAATCGCCCGTTTGACGACAGATCGTTTTCCGGGAACTAGTTATGATGCACAGCTAACTTTTTCTAACTGCACTGGTCAGGGTGCAGAATTCGCTCGCGGCGGACGTCGAAATTCCTACTGAACGTTTGACCAGGAAAACCGCCACGAAAGCTGATACGTGTGATAAAAATTGATCCGAAGTGGAACAGTAGCTATGCAGGAGCGAGGGCATGCACAGCATCTCGGTTCGACTCGCAAGCTTTCTGCAACATGTTTGGCACCGATGGCGGATGTACCTCGTTCCGCCATCTCTTCACCTCAATACCCGGCAACGGGACAGATGAAATGAGTCTTCACATGCCTCGATTTTTCCCGGTCGGGGACGGACACGAATCCCGTCTCCCTCGGCGCGCCACTGCTGTGTTGGCGGCGCTGCCGGCTGCATTGCTCCTCGCGACTTCGGGTGCGCTGCTCGCACCCGGTATCGCCTCGGCCGCGCCGGGCGACGACATCACGGACCAGTGCCTGGAGATGTCCCAGAACGGTGGACCCTGGGTCAAGCCACCAGCCTTCGGGCCCAACGGAACCGACTACATTCCGATCCCCGGAGATGAGGGCACGCAGATGGCCTTCGACGTCCGCAATGTCTGCGACCTTCCCGCCACGCTCACACTCTTCAGTGAGGGCTGGTCCGTCTCGGGCGGGGGCACTGCGACGGTGCGGGGCAAAATCGGCAGCCAGGTCGGCCAGCAATTCGTGATCGGACCGGATGCGAATTCCGCGACTCGGATCGAGCTGGTGAAGACGCCTCTCGCGCAGAACGTCAACGTGATGGTCGGTTTCATGATTGGTATCCCGGCCGGCGAAGTCCTGCAGGGATACGAGATCAACCCCGGCTGGGGTCTGGTCCTGGTGGAGGGCGAGCCCGCTGTGGTAGCCCCCGGTGCTCCGACCGACTTGTCTCTGGACACCGCCGAGGTAGAGGCGGGCACACCCGTCACGGTCTCAGGCAAGGCAGAGTCGAACAGCACTGTCACGGTCACCGGAGGGGGTGCCACCTGCACCGCCACCGCGGATACGAGCGGGAACTTCAGCTGCAACCTGACGATCACCACACCCGGCAGCCATCCGATCACGGCCACTGCGACTAATGCGGGTGGGACCAGCCCCGCCTCCGCGGGAGTCACGGTCAAGGTCACGGCGAAAAACACCGATCCGGGTGGCAGCAGCAGCGGTTCGCTCGGCAGTAGCACCGGTTCGCTCGGAAGCCTGGACCTGTTCGGAAGCCTCGGCGGATAACCACTCCGGCCCAACCGGCCACTTAGACCTCGCGATGCGCGGGGCTATCTCGACCATCTCCGCGCATCGCCAGCCTTCTCGGTCACCGAATTCAATTCGGCAGCTTCATTTCCCATGCCCCTTCCTGGGGCTGTTTCACCGGAGTGCACATCCGCACGGCCCGGGCTCAACCAAGCGCGTCGGATGTCCCGCCGCGAACTGCACAGGAGGAATACCAGATGAACAAGACCACAAAGGGTGCGATCGCCGCTGGTGCGGCTGCCGTTCTGCTTGCAGGCGGCGCCGGCACCATGGCGGCATGGAATGCATCGACCGGCACTGGCGGAAGCCAAGCCGTCACCGCAGGCTCGATGACGATCAGCGAAGCGGCGGGCTCGGGTGTGTGGAAGCTCGGCGGGAGTGCATTCAACCCGACGACCGACAAGATCGTCCCCGGTGACGTCCTCACCTACACCGCTACGTACAACTACAACCTCGTCGGCACCAACCTCAAGGCCACACTCACACCGACCGTCGGCGGTATTTCCGGGGCTCTCGCGAGCAAGCTGGAGGTCGCGACTGCCGGTGGCCAGAACGCAAGCGTCACCGCGGGCACCGGCACGCGGGATATCACCACCACGATCACGTTCAAGACGGACACCGCCAACACGGACGGTGCGGGCGAGGCAGCCACGCTGTCCGGAGCCTCGGTCACCCTCGAGCAGACGCTCAACTAAGCCAAAGAAGGTCACGTGAAGACCCAGTACAAATGGGCGATCGCAGCGTCGTCGGTTCTGCTCATCGGGTTCGTCTCGGTGCAGCAGACCGGCGCGCTGTGGCGCGATACCGCAGAATCGACCGGCGGCACTATCCAGGCGGGCATGCTCGATATCTCTGCCGGCGGTGAAGGGGTCAAGCAGTTCAACCTCGATGGGTTCAAGTTGGACAACAAGGGCCCGGGCGACAGCATTCAGATGCCCCTGCCGGTGATCAACTCCGGCAACGTGCAGATGAACTACGTGCTTTCCGATGTTGTACTCAACGGCGCCACCCCACCGCCGCTGAGCCTGCGCGTGGCCAAGGTAGCCAACGAGGCGGCCTGCACCGCGACTGGTGACGTGGGCACTGAGCTTTACAACGGTGCCATGGACGGCGCAGCCTTTTCCGAGCAGTTGGTTCCGGCCGGGCAGATGCAGGTGCTGTGCCTGCGGGCCACGCTGGGCCAGGGCGCGGCAGCGAGCCAACAGTCCAACGCGACGTTCACGTTCGACGCAAGCTCTGTGAGCCAGTCATGACCGTCACCGCGAGAAGCCGGCGCGCGGGCGAACGTGCCGAGTATGGACCCCGGCACAGCGCACACGTGGAAACATCTGAGCAGCAACATGATCCCGAACAAGACGCAGGCGAGAAGACCACCCTCTGGTGGTGGACTCGCACCATCGTCTCGTGGGTGCTGTTGCTGTTGATGATCGGCGTTCTCGCGGTGATGGTCGTTATCCCTCGACTTACCGGCTCTACTGCGTACACGGTTCTCACCGGCTCGATGGAACCGACCATGCCCCCTGGCACGCTCATCGTGGTCAAACCGACCCCCAACGAGGATCTGACCACCGGGGACGTGATCACGTTCCAGCCCGTCTCCGGCGATCCAGCGGTGGTCACCCACCGCATCGAGGGCATCTACTACACCGGGGAAGGGGAGCGTCGCATCCACACCCGCGGCGACAACAACCCCGTCGCCGACTCGTGGTCGCTGGTGCCCGAGCAGATCCGTGGTCGTGTCATCTACTCGGTGCCGTATCTGGGCCGGGTGAACTCGGTGATCAACGGGCAATCGCGTTCGATTCTCACCACAGGCGTGGCTGCCGGCCTGGCTGTGTATGCGGTGTGGATGGTCATCAGCGGCATCCGCGACAAGCGGGGCAAGGCCGATGACGACGAAAGTGGCACCGACCCGAATCTTTCCGGCCCTGAACTCGGCGCGCCGGTGTTGCCCGCCGATCCATCGGCACCAAACTCCGAATCGAAATAGGACAGCAGAATGTCTACAGAACAGAAATCGGGCGGCGGCGCGCGTCTCGGGGCGCGGATGCGAAGCCGTCTGGGCGAGACCGGTTGGATACGTACTCGGGCCGTGCTCTCACTCGGCATGGTCCTGGGCCTCGGAGCTGTCGGCACGATGGCGGCGTGGTCCGATAGCGCTACCGCGACCACCGGCATGTTCAGCACTTCGTCGGTCCAGCTGAAAGTCGACAACCAGCGGCCTGCACACCAATTCACCGAACTCAAGCGCAACAGCATGCTGCCAGGCCAGAGTGAGGCCGGGGCATTGACGGTTCAGAACACCGGAACAGCCAACTTCCAGTGGGCAGTATCGGCAACGGCCACTGGCTCGTCCGCGCTGATCGGGAAGCTCAAGGTTTCCCTACATCAGACCGGCGCCAACGACGGCAGTACCTGTTCAGGACCGATCATCGGGACGCAGCAGGCGTTCTCCGGCAACCCGACACTCGTCTCCGGCAGATCACTCGCTGCCGGTGTTTCGGAGCAGGTGTGCATCAAGGTGACCGTCGATTCGACCGCGGGTCAGACGGAGCGGTTCAAGATCGCCGATCTGGGCTTCAACTTCACCGCAACGGGGCAGTGATTATCGAGATGGACAGCACTGATGAGGAGGTGACCGTGGGACGAAGTCGTGGCAAGGAAATTGCCTTGAATGTGGCTGCGGTCGCCGGGCTCATCTGCATCATCGCCACTTTCGCATCCCTGATATTCGGGATCAAGCCGCTGGTTTTTCGCTCGGGTTCAATGGAGCCTGCAATTTCTACAGGTGCGCTGGCGCTGGCGAAGGCCGTGCCTGCAACCGAACTCGCTGTCGGCGACGTGATCAGCGTCGACAACGACCAAGGTGTGCGCATTACCCACCGCGTGGTCGAACTCGAACCGGCGGGAGCGGACACCGTGCTCGCCACGCTCAAGGGCGATGCCAACAATGTGGCTGATCGGCTGCCCTACACCATCACCGAGGCAGACCGCGTGTTCACCAGTGTCGGCGGGCTCGGCTACGTCGTTGCTTGGCTTTCCAGTCCGCTCGCAACTTTCCTCGGCGGCGGATTGATAGGCGCGGTGCTGGTCATCGCATTTGGACGAACTAAAGACCGGCGTCTGGAGAATGCCCGCGCCGCCACTACAAATGACGCCCGCGTCGATGCTGACGAAACCTGCGGGGAGCTTCAGGAGGCTCATAATGATTGAAATGCGTCGGGCTAGCACCCGCATGAAGTCGCTGCGGTCGTTGATCGCTATCGGCGGCGCTGCCGCAATGGCTTTCGGCCTGGCTCAGACCACCGGGACGATGGCCAATCCCACTGACGCGGTCAATTCGACTGGTGCGCAGGTGGCGACGGGCAACTTCTATCCGACGCCGTTGACCTCGACTGTGAACTGCTCAACGTCGGGAGGAGCAGACCTAGTGGGGCGTAGAGCAAACCTGAGCTGGCCCGCAGTTCCAGGTGTCACGGGATACAAGGTGGTTTTCGTCAGGAAATCCGACCCGAGCTACATCGTTCGAACGGATAATCTGTCGGCGAGCCAAACGTCGATCAGTGGAATTACCCATGGCAGTCGCAATGTGATGTGGGCGCGCGTGTACACCGTGAACGGGCCGGCGATCTCGTCTGGTTTCATGTCATCTGTCGAGATAACCCATAAGGACCTCGTAAGTAACAGGACCGAATGCGAGGGTAATCGTGGTCCGCAGGTGGCCAACCAGGCATGGGAAAATACCAACACCTGGGATCCGACGACACCGGCGCCGAACGGGTCGAATCCTCTGAGCCGGATGCAGGCCGAAGCGATGGTGCCGAACGAGCCAGATGCGTTGGAGGCGAACACCACCCAAGCTCCGTCCACGAGCGAGACCGTCAAGTCGACAACGTCTACCGAGCCGACCAGCACAACCGAGACCACGACCACGACGGCACCGAGCACGACAACTCCGGCACCGACCACCCCGGAAACCACGTCGCCGGAGACCACTCCCTCGGCTGATCCGAAGCCGGTTCTCACGGACACGGTCGAGAGTGGCGGCCTCACCGGCGGCTGGACTGCGGGTGGTAACAAGGTTGCGGTCGTCGATGCCGACGGCAACGAACTCGCCAGTGGCCGTGTCGAATCTGGCTCCACTCTGCACTGGTACAACAGCCAGCTGTGGATCGTCGGGGCAACCGAGGTTTTCCGCATCATGGAGTCGCCGCAGGACGGCACGTGGAAGTTCTACAAGGACAGCGGTCAGAACATGCCTGACTTCGGGTAGCAGTTAATCACTGACCTCTCGATTGTGCCCCCGAGTCTCCGGACCCGGGGGCACAGTCGTTGATCCGCGTGCTCTGATTGTGGCGGGTAATAGGTAAACCGATGAGTTGCTTACTGGGGAGGTTTCGGTGCCTCGCGAACGGGATGAAGCAACAACAGGTGGCAACGGCGTGGAGAGATGCCGAAAGCGCTCGCAGCGGCGATGGCATTCGCGCTTGCACTGTCTGCGTTGCTGTCGGTACAGAAATCAGGGTCGGTATCCGAACTCGCCGAGTGTAAATCGTCCATCCCGCGTTGCCGACGGGCCTAGGCACCGTGCAAACACTCGTCGAAGAAGCTCGAACCAGTGGGCGCAGCCCCAAATCATATGCGGCATTGCTATTTCAGTATCGATTGGTCGCTGCCACGGAAGCCGCCGAAATCGACCTCTCATCGTGGAATCCGCGCACCGGAGTGTCGGCTAATCGCACGAACCTGGTGAAGTCGTATGGCTCCTAAGAGGATTTGCAGTTCGGCCACCCGGAATTGCAGTGGGCAAGCATTGGCTGACAGGTAGGCGCGGATTTCGGCGGGGGATGATCGACTTCGAGCTGATGGCGGACGTGTATTCGTTTCCCAAATCTGCAACAGCTTGTCAATTCGATAGTTTCGCAGATCACGGAACAGATTGGCCTGCAAGCGCTGAAACAATTGCCAGAAGGGCCGCGCGCACTCGCAGCGGTGGAATCAGTGAACTCGACTAGTTTCCGGACAAGTTCCGCCGCACGTGTGAACAGAATCAACGTGAGTACGTCGCGCTGTGGGTCAAGATGCTCGACGGCGTTCGTCCGGGGCTCGAACCCACGACAGCCAGAATCACTGTCAGTGCTGCTCTGACGGTTGTGGAGCCGCCAACTTCTTCCGTCCTGACGACCTGTCGGAGAGACTGTTGGAGATCGGCTGCGCCCTGCTGCTGGGTGCATGAAAATTTCGTGTATCCGCCACGGGTGGCGGATCGACACATTCAACTGATCGGAGACGTTCATGCGTTTCGACGCAACAGAACTGACGACCGAGGAACTCGATCTTCAGGCACAAGTACGGGAGTACCTCGACAAGCGGCTCACCCCCGGAAGCTACCCACTCGGACTCGGGATGTCCGGGGCGGTGGATCCGGTGTTCTCGCGAGATCTCGGTAGCCGTGGGTGGCTCGGCATGTCGCTGCCGAAGGAATACGGTGGGGGCGGACGGTCAGCAGTGGATCGATTGGTCGTCGTGGAAGAACTTCTCGCGCGGGGAGCGCCGGTTGGTTACCACTGGATCGGAGACAGACAGTCGGGTCCGAGCATCGCCGCCAACGGCACGGAAGAACAGAAGCGGTACTTCCTTCCCGGTATCGCGAGCGGTGAGTTCTCGTTCTCGATCGGGATGAGTGAGCCCGACTCGGGTTCGGACCTGGCATCGGTACGCACTCGCGCCGAACGTGTCGATGGTGGCTGGAAAGTCAACGGCACCAAGATCTGGACTACGGGCGCCTTCCACGCCACACACATACTCGCCCTGCTTCGAACCTCGACAGACAAGCACAATGGACTCACTCAGCTGATCGTCGATCGCGACAGCGAGGGCCTGACCGTCTCACCCATTCCGTTCATCGACGGAAGCGAGGATTTCTGCGAGGTGTCGTTTCAGGACGTTTTCGTGCCGGACTCGCGTCGCCTCGGCGACGTCGGAGCGGGCTGGGGACAAAACACCGGTGAACTCGCACTCGAGCGAGGTGGCGTCGACCGTTGGATGTCGCTGATGCCGGTCCTCGAGAACTGGGCAGCCAACCAGGCGGCGCAGGGTGGCCCCGCGGCCCTGGCCGATCTGGGCTCGATTGCAGTGCGCTGCTGGGCTTTTCGTGGGATGTCACTGTCCATTGCACGGATGGTCGACTCCGGTCGCTCGCCGGTCACGGAGGCGGCGCTGATCAAGGAGATGGCAACACGCTTCGAACAGGACTGTGTTGCGACCATCGCGCGGCACCTCGGCCGGGCTCCAGACCTTGCATCCGACGATCCGTACGAGTCGCTGCTCGCCCGGGCCGTGCTGGTGGCACCGTCGTGGTCGATTCGCGGCGGCACCAATGAAATTCTCCGCACCGTGATCGTGAAAGGGTTGAACCGATGAATTCGGGGTCAGAGATCAACGAGTACACATTCGACGCCGACCTCGAATCGATGGTCGAGCAATTTTTCGCCGAGAAGTCCGGCACCGAGGTGGTAGCGCAGGCGGAGATCGACGGTCTGCCCACCGGATTATGGAGCGCGGCAGTGGAACTGGGGTTGCCGCTGGTCGGTCTTCCCGAATCCGTTGGTGGTTCCGGTGGCTCGCTCCTCGACGCCGTGACTGTCCAGCGTGCCGCCGCGAGGCACGCTGCGCCGTTGCCGCTCGCCGAGACGTACCTCGCGGGCAGGCTGGCAACAGCGGCCGGGTTACCCGTGCCCTCCGGAATCGCAACGGTCGCCCCGGGTTCGCCGCGCGACGATGTGCGTCGGATCGGCGACGGCCTCGTATCGGGAACCTTCCACGATGTGCCGTGGGGTAGCGCCGCATCAGTGTTGGCGGCAGTTCTCGGTGATCGCGTTGTACTCCTGAACATTTCCGATGCCGAGATCGGTTCCGGGACGGATCTTGCGGGGCAACCGCGTGAGAGCCTGACGTTCGCAGAAGCGCGGACCGTTGACGGCGACAACCCGGTCGATGCCCGGATTCTCAGCAGACTCGGTGCCTTCTTGCGCTCGGTACAGATGGCAGGAGCCATGGAGTCGGTGTCGACGTTGACCCGTCGCTACGTGTCGGAGCGGGTGCAGTTCGGTAGGCCCATCGCGCAGTTCCAAGCCGTCCAGCAGCACATCGTCACCCTCGCACAGATGGCATCGATGTCCACACTGGCCGTGGATCGCACGGCGCACGCGCTCACCCGTCGCGACGCCGACTTCGAAGTGTGTGCAACCAAATTGGTGGTTTCGCAGAATGCGCTCGCGAGCGTGCGCGCCGCCCACCAGGCACACGGTGCGATCGGCATGACCCGCGAATACCGCTTGCAACAACTCACCCGACGACTGCATGCCTGGCGATCGGAGTTCGGCGACGAAATCGCGAGCGCGACGCAACTGGGAGAGGCCGTAGCTGCATCGCCCTCACTGCACCGCTTGTTTACTGACCCAGAACCGACATTGCAGCTGTAATCCTGACTGTCGTAGAGGATTACGTTGCGTTGCAACGAAGATCGCGCTTCAGTATCTTGCCTGCTGCCGACAGTGGCAATGCATCGACGAATTGGAAGGTACGCGGAGATTTGTAACCGGCTATCAGCGTTTTCACGTGAGCGCGCAGTTCGTCGGCGTCGGCGTCGAAACCATGCCGAAGGACGACTACGGCATGGACACGCTCGCCCCACTGGGTATCGGGCAGGCCGATCACGGAACAGGCCGCGACGGATTCATGTTGTGCCAGAGCGTTTTCGACCTCGGTGGAGTAGACGTTCTCGCCACCGGTGACGATCATGTCCTTGATGCGATCGACGATGAACAGGTAACCGCGGGCGTCGAGGTATCCGGCGTCGCCGGTATGCATCCACCCGTCGCGGAGCACTTCTGCGGTCTCTTTCGGTTTGTTCCAGTATCCGAGCATGACGTGGCTGCCGAACGTGACGATTTCGCCCACCTCGCCGGGTGGGAGTTCCGCGCCGGTCGGGTCGACGATTTTCACCTCGCAGTGCGGCAGTACTCGACCGGCGCTGCGGAGGAGATCACCACCTTCGAGGTGATCAGCCGGGCTCAGCATGCTGATGTGCGCGGTTTCAGTCATCCCGTAGCCCTGCACAAACGAGCTGTTGGGGAACATTTGCATGACTCGTTCGAGAAGCGTCGGCGAAATGGGCGAGGCGCCGTATCTCAGGATCCTGACGCTGGACAGATCGTAGGTGGTTGCGTCTTCGCCCGTTTCGTTTTCGTGGGCGACCAACATCTGGAGCATTGTCGGCACCAGACCCACGGTTGTCGGGCGATGGCGGTCCACGGCCCCGAGGAACGTCCGTGGGCTGAAGTTCGGCATGAACACCTGGGTGCCACCCATCAGCGACTGAGCCAACCATCCAACTATCCCGGCGATGTGAAACAGAGGGTTGATCGCGAGGTTTGTTCCGTTGCTGACAGCCACGCTGCCTGCCGCGAGAGTACCAAGCGCCGAGGTCATCAGCGCTTGATGACTGATCATCACGCCCTTCGGCACTCCGGTGGTCCCACCGGTGTAGAGGAGTAGTGCCAGCGTGTCGCCGCCGACGCGCAGATCGTCGACCGGAGTCGCCTCCGCGATCACCCGTTCGTAGTCGAGCATTCCGTCGCGAACCGGGCCGCTGCCGCAGTAGACGACAGTGGTCAGGCCCGGACACGCCTCGCGAAGGGTAGATCCGACGGAAGCAAAGTTCTCGTCCACGAGTAATACCGTCGATCCTGAATCTTCCAGGGCGTACATGATTTCCGCCGTGCTCCAGCGAGAATTCACCGGACTGGCCACTGCTCCGAACCACCAGCAGGCCAGGAGCGCCTCGTGGTAGTAGTCGGAGTTCGATGCCAAGATTGCGACTCTGTCACCGGTGCGCAGGCCCAAAGTCTGAAACCCTCCGGCGAGTCTGCTCATCCGGTCCACCGATTCCCGGCACGTGCGCAGCCGGCCGTCGAAGATCGTCATCACCGCATCGGGTGATGCTCGCAGGGATCGGTGAACGAATTGAGTCAGCTGCATGCGATTCCTTCTGCGGGTGTGGGCCGAGTGCTCCGACTCGGATCAGTTCCAGCCATGATGCTATTTGCCTGATAATTTCCTTCACTCACCGCCTGAGACCGCGCCTCACCCTCGATGCCGTCTAGGACGATTGTCCAGTTGTCTCTTCCGATTCCGTCCTGCAGCGGCGTGATTTCTGCGAGAGTGTCGAACATGCGTGGAATTCTGGTAGCCGGTGTGAGTGCATTCGCGGCGGTCGTCTCGGTCGTCTCTGCTTCCACCGCCGGTGCCGAGACGACTGCGGACCGAGCTCGCTCGTTCTCCGAGACCACGTCCGTCGGCGTCCACAATTCCTACGAGAAGGCGACGTTTCCGTACTTCGCCGACGCTTTGGACTCCGGGGCCTCGCTGCTCGAATTGGATCTGTGGACCAACGGCGGTGGTCCGGACTGGCGTGTCTCGCACATGAATCCGGTGGCGAGTGACAGCAACTGCGTCGGTGCGCAGGACGCATCCGGGTTGCGAAGTGGTCTGCGAGATCAGGGACTGCGCGGATGCCTGGCAGATATGCGGGCGTGGCACGAAGCCGACCCCGAGCATCCTCCGGTGATGATCAAGTTGGAACTCAAGGACGGGTTCACCACCGGCTACGGACGCGGACCTGCCGATCTCGACGCCTTGATTCTCGGGACTCTCGGCGACGCGGTCTTCACTCCATCCGATCTGATGGGTGAGTCCTACTCGACCCCGGATGCCGCCGTCACCGACCGTGGATGGCCGAGCATGTCCGAGATGACCGGCAAATTTCTGTTCGAGCTGATTCCGGGAACGATCGAGGAGGGAAACCCGCTCGACGCGGAGTGGACCGACCGGCAGTACGCGACGCATTTGCGAGATCTGTCCGCTGCCGGGCTCGTCCAACTCGGCGCCGCCTTTCCCGCTGTTCACCGGGCGTCACCGAGAGACCCACGAATCGACCGTTACGCCGACCCGGGCATCCGCCCGTGGTTCGTGATCTTCGACGGCGACGCCCTCGATTACACCTCGGGCGTTGTGGATCCGCAGTGGTACCACGATCGTGGATACCTGCTCGTCATGACCGACGCGCACAAGGTCGTTCCGCAGATCGACGGATCCCATGCCTCGGAAGCCGAGGCGAGCGAGCGACTCGAGCTGTTGGCAGGTGAGCACGCAAGTTACATCACCGCGGACTGGTCGAGGTTGCCGAACGTACTGTCCGCCGTGGTGCCGCGTCGGTGATCTCGAGGGCGGCAATTCTCAGGAACAGGGTGCAGGATGGGTTCATGCGCACTGTCACGTGGAATCCCGAAGTCTACGGCCGCTATTCGGGTGAGCGGTCACGCCCGTTCGTGGACCTGGTGTCACGGGTGGCGACCGAAGACCCGATGCGGGTAGCCGACCTCGGCTGCGGATCAGGTAGCTTGACCGCGATGCTGGGGGAACGATGGCCGGACGCCTCGGTATCCGGTTTCGATTCGTCTCCCGAAATGGTGGCGCAGGCCCCGACAGACCTACCGGGAAACGTCACCGTCGAGTTGGGGGACATCATGTCCTTCGATGCCACGGGTTACGACGTGGTCGTCAGTAACGCTGCATTGCAGTGGGTTCCGAGCCACCGCGAGCTGATCGACCAGTGGGCGGACACCCTGGTATCCGGGTCGTGGCTGGCGTGGCAGGTTCCAGGAAACTTCGATGCACCGTCACATGCGCTCATGCGAAGCCTCGCGGAGTCCGCGGAATGGAGCGAGCGACTGGGCGGCGTCCTACGCGGCCCGGAAGGCGTCGACAGTCCGGTTGCGTACGCGCAGCGTCTGCAGGAACACGGATTCGACGTCGACGCCTGGGAGACGACATACGTCCATGTGCTGGCAGGTGCCGATCCGGTGCTCGGATGGGTACGGGGGACGGGGTTACGGCCCGTGCTCGACGTTCTCGGCGAGGCTGACGCTCCGGAGTTCGAGCGCCAGTATTCCGATCTGCTGCGGGAGGCCTACCCCGCAACAGCCGCCGGAACGCTCTTTCCGTTCCGGCGGGTGTTCTGCGTCGGACGCAAGCGGTAACTACTCGGCTGGGTTGCAGTCAGTCGATCACTCAGCGGTGACAAAGCCTTCCGAGACCAGCCAGTCGCGGGCCACATCCGCCGGCTCCTTGCCGTCGACGTCGACCTGCCGGTTGAGCTCGGTCATCACCTCGTTGGTCAGTCGCTCCGAGATCGGCGCCATGACTTCGGCAACCTGCGGATGTGCCTCCGCGAAGTCCTTTTTCATGACCAGTGCCGGATTGTATTTCGGGAAGAACTGCAGATCGTCTTCGAGCAGAACGAGATCGAGTGCGATGATGCGGCCGTCGGTGGTGAACACCTCGCCGAACTTGCACTGATCGCTGTCGGCTGTCGCCTGGTAGATGATGCCGGTCTGCAGGATCTGGCGCTGGGCACGTGAGGCGTCGAATCCGTATTTCTCTGCCAGGCCGGGGTATCCGTCCTGGCGGACGTTGAACTCGGTCTCGACGCACGTCACCGCAGCTCCGGGATCGGATTCGACCAACTTCGCGTAGTCGGAAACGGTCTTGACACCGGTCTTCTCAGCGGTCTCCTTGCTCATCGCCAATGCATACGTATTGTTCATCGGCGCCGGATCGGTCCACACCATGTCGTTCGCAGCAAGGTCCGCATCACGGACGGCCTCGAACTGTGCCTGTGAATCGGGAAGTGGAGTCTCGTTGCCGAGGTAGTTGATCCAGCCTGTTCCGGTGTATTCGTACGCAAGATCGATCTGCCCGTTCAACTGTGCGTCACGGGTGCTGTTCGAGCCCTGGATGTTCGTGAGATCGCGGACATCGGCGCCCGCAGCGGCCATCGCGAATTCGATGACGTACCCGAGCACGATCTGCTCGGTGAAGTCCTTGGAGCCGACGGTCATCTTCACACCCTCGAGCTCCGGAACCGGCTCGATGCTGCCGGGGCCGACGGCCAGGGGCAGTGCGCCACCGGATTCGAGGCCACAGGAAGCGACAAGTGTGAGGCCGATCGTGGCAACCGCGAGTTTCCAGCCCCACGTTCTGGTGATCGAAGTCTTGGTCATCGCAATCCCTTGGGCCCGAGATAAGTTTCGGCGAGCGCGCCGAGCCAGTCGATCAGCAAGGCCAACGACACCGCCAGTACGGCACCGACAACGAGGGTGACGTTGTCGCGGAGCTTGTATCCGGTGTCGATCAGAATGCCGAGTCCGCCGGCACTGACCAGGAAGCACAGCGTCGCGGTACCGACGGCCAGAACGAGCGAAGTGCGCAGTCCTGCAAGGATGTACGGGACAGCCATCGGGAACTCGAGTTGACGTAGGACCGTGAGCGAAGACATTCCTTGCCCGCGCCCCGCGTCGATCAAGGTTTTGTCCACTTGCTGGTAGCCGAGGATGGTGTTGCGCAGCACCGGAAGCAGCGAATAGAACGCAATGGGAAACACGCCGATCCAGAAGCCCGTCGTTCTTGTTGCGAGATAGAACAGCACGAGCAGGCCGATGGCAGGCGCCGCGGCTCCGATGTTGGCTATTCCCACGAAGAACGGTGCCAGCCGGGTGAATTTCGGCCTGGTCAGCAGAGTTCCTAGTGGAACCGCGATGGCTACGACGATGATGACCACGGCGGCGGTGATCAGTACGTGCTGCCAGGTCAGTGTGACGATGTTGTCGAGATTGATGCTCGCCTTTTGCGTCGCGTTGAGATCACGGCTGAATGCCCAGATCAACACGCCCGCAACCAGGATCAGGACGATGACCGGCTGCACATACAGTCGCATCCGTTCCGCACGGCGCGTGGCGGCGTTCTCGGCCGCACCCAGGTCGGGGGCGTCCGGTTCCATCTCAGGCGCGGAGACGCGCTCCTCTGTCGTGGCAGTCATGTTCAACCCTCGACGTTCTCGGTGTCTGGCTCTTCGTCGTGGTCGTGCGCATGCTCCTCGCGCATCTCGGAGAGATGGCTGACCAGTGTGTCGATGGTGATGAGACCGACGTACTCGCCACGCCGTCCGGTGACCACGGTGGACGCATTGCTTTCGGCGAGAAGAGCTTCCAACGCATCCTGCAGGGTGGACTGGATGGACACGGCTTCGCCGATCTCGTTCCCGACACCTCGAAGAGTCGACGCATGGGCGAGGTGGCCGGGTGAGACCCAGCGAAGCGGCCGTCCACGCTGATCGAGAATCAGGGCCCACTTCCACTTACGCGCTGCGAGTGCGGTTCTCAGATCATCGACCGAATCGGTTTCGCGGGCGGTGAGGCACTGCTTGAGTTTGATCTGGCGCACGCGTGTCAGGGTCAGCTGCTTGAGCGAGGCGTCCGCCCCGACAAATCCCGCGACCATGTCGTTTGCGGGATTGGCGAGAATCGCTTCCGGAGTGTCGTACTGCATGATGCTGGACTGATTGCCCAGCACGGCAATACGGTCACCGAGTTTGACTGCCTCGTTGAAATCGTGGGTGACGAAGACGATGGTCTTACCCAACTCCGACTGCAGACGCATCAGTTCGTCCTGGAGCAGGCCGCGGGTGATCGGGTCGACGGCACCGAAAGGTTCGTCCATCAACAGCACCGGGGGATCGGCGGCCAGCGCCCGCGCCACGCCCACACGCTGTTGCTGCCCACCGGACAACTGGCGAGGGTAGCGGTCGCGATAGGTATCGGGATCGAGGCCGACGAGGTCGAGCATCTCGTCGGTGCGCGCTGCGATACGTTTCTTGTCCCAACCGATGAGACCCGGGACAGTCGCGACGTTCTTCGCAATCGTGAAGTGCGGGAACAAGCCTGCCTGCTGGATCGAGTACCCGATGCCGCGGCGGAGCTTGTCCGGGTCGATCGACAGCGCGTCCTTGCCGTCGATGGTGATCTTGCCGGAGGTAGGTTCGATCAGACGGTTGATCATGCGCATCGTCGTCGTCTTGCCGCAACCCGAAGGTCCGACGAAGACCACGATCTCACCGGCCGGAACAGTCAGCGAAACATTGTCCACCGCTGCAGCTTTCTGGCCCGGGTACCGCTTGGTGACGGACTCCAGGACGATCTCGACCCCGGATACCTTCTGATCTGTGGATACGTCAGACGGAATGGTTTCAGTCATTGCAGCCCCTTCGAAGTAGTGAGACGACCGATGACGACGTAGATTCCGTCGAGAATCAGAGCGAGAATGACGATCAGTACGGTGCCGACCAGCGCTTGAGGAACAGCGTTCGGGCTACCGACACGCGAGAGTCCGGAGAAGATCAGGTTTCCCAGACCAGGCCCCTTGGCGTACGCCGCGATGGCGAGGATGCCCATGAGCATCTGTGTGCTGACCCGCATGCCGGTGAGGATCGACGGCCACGCGATCGGTAGCTCGATTCGACTCAGTACGTGCATGCGATTCATTCCGACACCGCGGGCTGCGTCCGTGATCGCCGGGTTGACCGCATCCAGACCGATGATGGTGTTCCGAATGATCGGGAGCAGGGCATACAAGATCAACGCGGTGATCGTGGGAGCGACGCCGAGACCGAGAATCGGAATGAGCAGTCCGAGGAGAGCGAATGAAGGAACCGTCAGGATCGTGCTGGCCAACGCCGTAGCGATGGAGGATCCCGCCGGGCTCCGGTAGACGAGAATGCCGATGATCACGGCGGCGATCGTCGCGATGATCACGGACTGGATAACTGCTGAAACATGAAGGTACGAGTCGGTCAACAACTGTTGTCGTCGTGCAACGACAAAATCCCATAGCGCGCCCATATTTCCGAACCCACTTTCTTCGGACTTCTGCTCGCTCGAACGTCTTCCCTCGACACCGACCGGCGCACAAGGGCTTTCCCCACAGCCTCAGTAGGCCGAGGGGTTTCCCTCGACTGTCGTCCAAAAACTGAGATACTGCAACTAATTCCGATTGCAGCGTGTCGGATGTTGTTCTGGACGTGAGATATTGCGAGACGCGGGTAGGTACCCACTGCGAGCAGAGTTGAAACGCGCTGGAGATAGCAAAGCGGGAGAGTTCCGCAGAACCCTCCCGCATCGCTTCATTTGTCCGAATTGGCCTCAGGCCCAGCTGAGCGCATCCTCATCGGAGAGACGCGGCAGACGATCGAACCACGGGCTCTCACCGGGATGGCCGATGTTCACCACGAGGATCGTCTTGAAACGTCCGTCTGCGAAGAAATCACCGTCGATGCCGTCGGCGTCGAACCCGGCCATCGGGCCGGCAACCAGACCCTGTGCGCGAATCGCGAGGATCACATAGCCGGCCTGCAGTGCGGCATTGAACCGACTCGTCGAACTGGCGGCAGCCTCGTCGGATTCGAAGTAGTCCTTCATCTCCGGGCGAATGGGGAACAGGTCGGGGATGTGCTTGTAGAACTCGGTATCGACCGCGAGAACCGCAACTGCAGGAGCCGCCTCGGTCTTGGCTTTGTTGCCGTCGGACATGTGCTCGACGAGGCGTGCTCTGCCTTCCTCGGTACGAACGAACAGCACGCGCAGCGGATTGGTGTTAGCCGCGGTCGGAGCCCACTTCGCGAGCTCCCAGATTGCAATTAGTTCGTCGTCGGTCACAGGCTCGTTCGAGAAGGAGTTGGCGGTGCGAGCCGCGGTGAAGAGGAGCTCGCGGCCGGCTTCGTCGAGTTGCTGGGCGGTGAATGGGGTGGCTGCGTCGAGAGACATCGGGGGTTTCCGTTCCGTGGTAGCTCGACCGAGCATTACCCGGTAAAGCTAGTTGCTAGTAAAAAAATAGTGCCTACGGATACGTTAGCACTGTGGCTAGGATGGTGGGGTGGCAAGCAAGAGCGAAGCGGGACACGAGCCCCGCGCATGTGACGGGGCTCTGGCCCGCGCGTTCGGCTTCCTGGGCAAACGGTGGAACGGCGTCATTCTCGGCACGCTGCTGAACGGGCCGGCGGGATTCTCCGAACTCAAGCGCGCGGTCGGCGGGATCAGTGATTCGGTGCTCTCGGAACGCCTGACGGAGTTGGCAGGGGCAGGCCTGGTGACGAGGAGCGTCGATGCAGGCCCGCCCATAGCCGTGGAGTACGAACTCACAGCGTCGGGGCAGGCGCTGCTCCCCGCTCTCAGTGAACTGACAACGTGGGCCGCCGAAAATCTGCCACCCGAGAGTTGCTCGAACTGAGCGACCGCTAGGACGCAGGCGCCGCGACCGCGTGGGTCGCGCTTCTGTGGGACGAAATCTCCTTGGAGGCGACGAAACATCTACGCAACGTAGATGCAACGTAACCAAAACTAGTGTTCTGGATCACACAGTGTTCGTGTGGTCGAGATGCCTTTGGTCACGAATCTGTGGGCAGAACGGGTCCTGGTTCGCTACCGGTGGCGGATGAGGACAAGGTTCCGCGGGTTGAGCACACAGCCCGCGGAACCGCCCCACCACGCACCCCGGCAAGGGCACCGGCCGACAGGAGTTCAGGTGTCCATAGGTGCGGAAGTCTCGGCGATCGATTTCGCCGAGACCGAATTCGATTGGGCACAGCGATCGACGGTGATTCGTGAAGTCGGCCCGCTTGTTCCGGGGCCGACATCCTTGGCGATGTGTCTGAGCGAGCCGACGCGCGGACTGGTCGACATTGCTTCGCTGCTTCTTGCGGCTCCTTGGTTACTCCGATCACCGCGTGGAGACGGGCATCCAGTCCTCGTTCTCCCAGGATTGCTGACATCGGACGTGTCGACTCTTGCCTTGAGGGCGTATTTGAGTTTCCTCGGATACCGCGTCCAGGGCTGGAATCTGGGCGTCAACACCGGCCCGACAGCGATGGTGGTCGACGGATTGCCTGCCGCATTGGCCCAGGTGGCGAATCGATACGAGCAGAAGGTGTCGGTCATCGGCTGGAGCTTGGGCGGTATTTACGCTCGTAAGTTGGCGAGGGACCTGCCGGATTCGGTGCGACAGGTGGTGACACTTGGAAGTCCTTTCGCTCTCACCAGTCTGGAGCAGACGAGGGTCGGATCGCTCTACGCTCGTTTGTCCGGTAACCACGCCATACTGCCTCCAGTCGACGGCATCGAATCCGAACAGGGACCGAGCATTTCGGTTCCTGCCACGTCGGTCTACTCGAGGCATGACGGAATCGTTCCGTGGCAAGCATGTTGTGAAACCACGTCCGGACTATCGGAAAGCGTTGCGGTGCAGGGTAGTCACATGGGATTGACTCACAACCCATCGGCGTTGTGGACGGTCGCCGACCGTCTGGCGCAGGACGTCGACAACTGGCAACCTTTCGCGGCACCGAAACGGCTTCGGCGGCTGTTCCCGCGCTGAAGTCTGGGGCTGAGGTGTAGGGGAGAACCCTGAGTCCGACGCGGGGGCAGACTGGTACCTGGGTATGTACCGCGGCCGGAAAAGATGGGTCCATGGCCTGATGCGCGTGAGTGACCAGGCGGCGGATAGTGGAAGTCGACGCGGACAGTCCGCGAGATCTACTGAAGGGGCACGAAACATGACTTCGCCGATGAAGACCCGCAAGCTCGCCCGCGCACGCTCGGGAGCAATGTTCGGTGGAGTGTGCGCCGGGATCGCACGATACTTCGGTTGGAAGTCGTCGACGGTCCGCTTGCTCTTCGTGCTTTCGTGCCTGTTGCCCGGCCCGCAGTTTCTGATCTACATCGTGATGTGGATTTTCATTCCTCGTGAGCAGATCTGACCCAACCGCTCAACGGCGGCGGTCTTTCAGGCATTGCTTGGCCTCGTGCAATTCCTCCGAACTCAGCGGAGGAAGGGGGAGTGCGTCACGGTGCAAGCCCTCCGTGCGTAGGCCGTCGAGCATCACCGAAAGGTACCGGCGCCACACAGTCGGGTTGACGGGTTGAGCAAATTCGGTGACTGCGCCCACCATGAAGATGAGGCCGAACAGGTCCGTCGGTACGGCGTCGGGGCGCAGCATCCCGGCCTCCTGGGCCCGGTAGAAGATCCTCTCGACCGACGGTTCGATGATGGATCGTTGGCATGCGACTTGTTCGCATCCCTCGTCGGTTCCGTTCAGGACGTCTTTGAGCCCGCGGTTGACCGACATACGGCTGCAAGCGAATTCGGCAAAGGTGACAAGTCCGTCCCACGGATCCGGATTGGCAAGTGACGCGTCCGCGGCCGCCGCCATGTCGGCGAAGTTCTGTTGGAAGACTCCGTCGATCAATTCTTCCTTGCTGGCGAACCGCCGATAGACCGTTCCGACGCCGACACCCGCGCGCCGGGCGACGTCGTCGAGTGTGACGTCGATCCCTTCTTCGGCGAATAATTCACGTGCGGCGTCGATGATCAACTGCCGATTACGTGCAGCATCGGCGCGAAGGGGGCGCTCCATTGCGGTACTCATGTCCCCACTCTACCCGTCAAGTGGAGACAGTCTCTCCGTTTTCGTGTAGCGTTTTTGCTAACCGGAGAAGCCATCTCCGCATAGGTTGGGCGAGGGACTATGTCAGACATTGCTGAACGGACTGAATTCGAGCAGTCCTCAGCGCCTTCAGGGGACAACCACGCAAAGCGGTGGCTGGTTCTCGCGGTTCTGGGAATTGCGCAGCTGATGGTGGTCTTGGATGCCACCATCGTCAACATCGCGCTGCCTGCTGCGCAGCGCTCACTGGAGTTCGGTGATTCGGACCGCCAGTGGATCATCACGGCATACGCATTGGCGTTCGGCAGCTTGCTGCTACTCGGCGGTCGATTGAGCGACTTGTTCGGGCGCAGGCGAACTTTCATCGTGGGCCTGATCGGCTTCGCTGTGGCTTCCGCCATCGGTGGCGCAGCCGTCAACTTCGAAATGCTTGTTGCCGCTCGTGCCGGCCAGGGCGTATTCGGTGCGCTCCTTGCCCCGGCGGCCCTGTCGCTGCTGTCCGTGACATTCACGGACCCCGGTGAGCGTGCCAAGGCTTTCGGCATCTTCGGTGCCGTTGCCGGCGGCGGTGGCGCCATCGGACTGCTGCTCGGCGGCGCACTCACCGAGTGGGTCGACTGGCGCTGGTGCCTCTTCGTGAATCTCTTCTTCGCGGCGATCGCCCTGGTCGGAGCAGTCCTGTTGCTCGCGCCGCACACCAGTGACTCGCGACCCAAACTCGACATCCCGGGAACGATCCTGGTGTCGATCAGCTTGTTCAGCATCGTCTTCGGATTCTCGAAGGCCGAATCGGACGGGTGGAGCGCAACTCCCACCATCTCGTGGCTCGTTGCCGGCGTCGTGTTCATGGCGGCGTTCATCTACTGGCAGACCAAGTCCGAGCACCCGCTCCTTCCGCTGCGGGTGGTCCTCGACCGAATCCGGGCTGGCTCGTACCTGGCGATCTTCCTTTCCGGCGCAGGCATGTTCGCAGTCTTCCTGTTCCTGACGTACTACATGCAGCTGATCCTCGGGTACAGTCCGATCATGACCGGCCTCGCATTCATGCCGATGGTGTTCGGAATCGTAACAGCGGCAACGCTTTCGACAGCAGTCTTGCTACCGCGCGTCGGTCCGCGAGTGCTGATCGTGAGCGGAATGGTCATCGCGGCGATCGGAATGACGCTGCTGGCCCAGATCTCCGTGGACAGCACGTACGCCGTCCACATCCTGCCCGGTCTCGTTGTCACCGGACTCGGCATGGGCAGCATCTTCGCCCCGTCGATGCAGGGAGCAACTTCAGGCGTGCATCACGAAGATGCCGGCGTCGCATCTGCCACCGTCAACACGATGCAGCAGGTGGGCGGCTCGATCGGTACCGCACTGCTCAGCACGATTGCTGCTTCGGCTTCGACCAACTACCTGGTGGGCCGCGAGACGAATCCGCTGACTCAGGCGCAGGCTGCCGTCGAGAGCTACACCACGACGTTCTATTGGGCAGCAGGTATTTTCGCGGTCGGTGCGGTGTTGACCGGACTGGTTCTTCGGAGCGGACTGCTTCCGGATTCACCTGAAGGTGAGCCGGTAATCGCTCACTGACAGCAAATCTCGGGGTCGACGCCGCAATGGCGTCGACCCCGAAATCGAGTCAGCAGTTCTTCCCGGGCGTTGCCTGAAACCGATGAAGGACGTGATCGAGTTGCTCGGAGGAAAGCGCCGGCACGGGCAGTTCCCGATGGCCGGTGCGGGACGCGCAGAGTCCGTCGATCATGAACCCGAGTGCGCGGCGGTAAGCCTGAGGGGCCTCGTCCCCACCGAACTTCTGGGCCATCTTGACGACCTGCATGAGAAGTGGAATGTCGTTGACTTCGAAGTCGCTGCGCAGGGTGCCCTGTTCCTTGGCGCGATTGACAAGTACCGCAGTGTGTCGAGCGATCCCGGCGCGCGCGCGAGCGAAGGTGTCGGACGTGAAGCGTCCGTCCATCAGGAGATCGCCGAATCCGCGGTTGTCTGCCATGCGCAGGGAGATCACGTCGAGAAAGTAGACAAGACCTTCCCAGGCGTCGGGCATCTCTCGGGCGGTGGCGGCGATCGTTTCGATCTCGGAGCACCGCGTGTCGAACAGTGCCTGGATCAGTTCGTCCTTGCTGGCGAACCGGCGATAGACGGTGCCGACTCCGACGCCGGCGTGCTTCGCGACGTCCGCCAGCGTGGCGTCGAGTCCTTGGGCAGCGAACACCTCGCGAGCGGAGTTGAGAATGCGCTCGAGGTTGGCCTTGGCGTCGGACCGAAGGCGCGGCTGTGAGCAGTCGGCCGAGGTCCCCGCATGAGAAGCGTCGGGGTGTGTTGTCGGCATCCTCATAGTCTACGACACTAAGCGGAATGATCGATTCCGTTAGTGCTATATTGCTAAGCGGAACGTGTGGTTCCGATTGTCCGTATGAGAGAAGCCGATATGAGCACGTCTGACATCTGGGTCGGGAGCAATCCGATCTCGATGGTGGGTACGCGGAGTGCAGGTTTCGCGGCAACGAGGCTTCGCGCCCTTGCCGGCGACGGCGCCTTTGCCCAGCTCGTTCGTTTTGCCCTCGTCGGCGGAGCCAGCAACATCTTGTACTTTGCCGCTTTTCTGGCGCTGCGCGGTGACGGAGCGCTGGTCGCCAACGCAGTTGGTGCGGTCTTGAGCACCATTCTTGCCAATGAGCTGCATCGCCGGCTCACCTTCCATGCCGCGGATCGCGTCAACTGGTTCACCGCGCAGTGGGAAGGCGGTGGACTCGCTCTGGTCGGGTTGATCGCCAGTTCGGCTGCCATCAGTGCGCTCGGCTTCCTGTTGCCCGGCGCCGACGGACTTCTTCAAGCGGGCCTTGTGATCGCAGTAAGCGGAATTGTCGGCGGTCTGCGGTTTGTCGCACTTCGCGGTTGGGTGTTCTGAGCGGTTCTCGAGTTCGGATCGCAGGTTCGGATCGAATCGGTTCGTAGGGAACACTGTGACCCATGAGCCTTTCGATAGCCGACTCCGGCGTCCGGCTGGTTGTGCTCTGCATCGTCATGGCTCTTGTCGCCACGCTCGTCTACCGATTCGCCTCTCTCGGTAGCGTTCGGGTAGTCCCCGGTGCGCTCGCTCGTGGCGCTCTTCAGTTGGCTGCGATTTCGTTGATTCTCGCCGCCGCCTTGGCTCACATCTGGTCGGCGCTCCTCGTGCTCGTCGGGATGTTCGCTGCGGCGTCGTTCACCGCGGCACGACGTTCCGGCGCAGGAACTTCCGGAGTATGGCTGACCATCGCCTTGGCGTCGGGAATCGGTGTGGTTCTGCCACTGATGTTGCTGTCCGGAGTGGTTCCGCTGGAAGGCGTTGCTCTGGTGCCGATCGGCGGAATTGTTCTGGGTGGCGCGATGACTGCAACATCGATGGCAGCCAAACGCGGACTCGACGCCGTCGACGATCGGTTCGGGGAAGTGGAAGCCGCACTGAGCCTAGGTTTCTCGCAACGCGATGCGCGGTGGGAAGTCGCCCGTACCGCTGCGTCCGATGCTTTGCTGCCCGGAGTCGACCAGACCCGCACCGTCGGCCTCGTGACATTGCCTGGAGCCTTTGTCGGTGTGTTGCTCGCGACGGGATCGGCCGTTCAGGCCGGTGCTGTGCAAATTCTTGTACTGGCAGGGTTGCTGTTGGCACAAACCTGCTCGGTGGCCGTGGCATTGGAACTCGTCGCCCGCGGTTTCGTCTTTCGAGGCAAGGCTGTCAGGTCCGCGCGAGTTCGTTGATCTTGTCGCTGTGCAGGACACGGCCGATAGAAGAGCTTGTACCACTACGTCTTCGACGGCGATTCCGGGCGCGGACGGATGAACCCCGTCCTGAAGATGTAGGTGGTGAGGGGGAGTGCGAGTAACGCGTTCACGGTTGCGCCACGTACTCGCTTCCACATGGTCCTATTGGATTCGGTGGAGTCGGCGTTTCACCGGAGATGTAGACGAACACTATCTGTGGGTTCAAGCGCGACAGTGTTGTGGTGGCGGCGAGTGTGATGTCACGTGTGCTGTGGATCGTCCAGGCACTAGCGCAAGACACGGTTGCCGGTCATCCCCGTTGCCCTGAAAACGATCACCAACTGAACGCTTGACCTGCAATTATGAGTCCATTTTGACGCGACTTGTGACTAAAGTCCCTACAAACCGGCTGGACGGTTGGCTGAAAATAGTTTTATGGACGAAGGAGTTGATGGAATACACGTTCTCGGATCGGAGTCCGCCGGTCGGATGATCGAGGCGTCGACGATCATCGTCCTGGGTGCGCTCTGTGCCGTCGTCACAGGTTCGGGCGTGTTTTTTGTTCTCGGATCGATTGGTGGATTTGCCCGACTGCTCTACCTGGTTGTGCGGGCGCCGATCAACTCTTGCTCGGTACCGGGTTCGAATTTCGAACTGGCACCTTCGAGAACGTCATGTGGTCGTTGATGCTCCCGAACGTCGAGTGAAGTCGATCGAGGATGTAGTTCTGCCGCATGTTCCAGGGTGACTTAGATCCCTGCTTCGGGAACTGTTCAACCGCGCGCATTACATACCCCGACGCCAGGTCCAGGATCGGCCGCTGGTCCATGTCTTCGGTCGCGTGCGGCACACACTTCGAGTAGCCGCGCTTGTCCATCTCGGTCAGTAGTCGGCACACGTACATCGACGTGAGATCGGCTCGCAGAGTCCACGAGGCATTGGTGTATCCGACGCACATTGCGAAGTTCGGTACGTCGCTGATCATCATGCCCTTGTAGACGTAACGATCACCGAGGGTGACGGGTTGGCCGTCCACTTCGATCGACATTCCGCCGCACGCTTCCATCTTCAATCCTGTTGCAGTGACGATGATGTCAGCGTCGAGTTCACGTCCTGACGCGAGCCGAATCCCGGTCTCGGTGAAGGTGTCGATGTGATCGGTCTCGATCGAAGCCTTCCCAGATCGGAGGGCTTTGAACAAATCGCCGTCCGGTACGACGCACAAGCGCTGGTCCCAGGGATCGTAGGTGGGAGTGAAGTGGGGATCGAGTGGGATCTCGTCCGGGAGTTGGCGACTGATCGCGAGGTTCAGCAGCCTCTTTGCGCGCGCCGGACTACGTCGGCACAGTTGGTAGAAACTCAGGTTCACTACGACGCTCTTCCATCGAGCGATGCTGTGCGCGAGTTGATTCGGCAATATCGCACGGATGGTGTCCGACACCTTGTCGCTGGACGGCAGCGCCAGAATGTATGTCGGTGATCGCTGGAGCATCGTGACGTGGCTTGCGTCCCGAGACATCGTGGGGACCAAAGTGACTGCGGTGGCGCCGCTTCCGATCACAACGACCTTCTTGTCGGAGTAATCGAGTTCTTCGGGCCAGAACTGCGGGTGCACCACCTCGCCGGCAAACGATTCGCGTCCGGGGAAGTCGGGGGTGTATCCGCCCTCGTAGCTGTAGTAACCACTGCAGAGATACAGGAAGTTGCAGGTCAGTATTTCGTCTTCGCCGTCGGTCGTCACGGTGACTGTCCACGTCGAGTCCGCTGACGACCAGGATGCTGCCGTCACCTTCCGGTTGTACCGAATCTTCTTGTCGATCCCGTTTTCGCGAGCGGTATCGCGCACGTACCGGAGGATCGAATCACCGTCGGCAATTGCTTTGGCATCTGTCCACGGGCGAAACGGATAGCCGAGCGTGAACATGTCGGAATCTGAACGGATACCGGGGTATTTGAAGAGGTCCCAGGTTCCGCCACTGTTCGCACGAGCCTCGAGGATTGCGTACGACTTACCGGGCAGTTCGGTCTGGAGTCGATACGCAGCACCGATGCCGGACAAGCCGGCGCCGACGATCAGGACATCGAGGTGTTCAGTGCTCATCAGTTCGGACTCCGTATCGATCGCGTGGTCACCCGCAGAGTAGTGTTCGTTCATCACACTACTGAACAATGCTCAGTAAGGCGAGGATGTCCACGTGATCGTTGGCGGCCGGATCGCCGCGCACAGGGGTTTACCTGCGGCGTCGGTGAGGCCGAGATCTCCGTGGAGCACACCGGAACCGTCCGCCTCGTCAACGACGTGCTCGGGGATCGCATCGAGCATCAGCTTTGCGCGTCGGAACATCTCGAACGTCTGGTCCTCGGATACCGTCACCCAGGACAGGTAGATGAAGCGTCCGCCCGGTTTGCCCTGGATGTATGGTCCGAGAATGTCCCAGGGACCTGGCTTTCTCTCGAGGTTCGCGGCCAGTTCCCACCGCGCTGTCTCGGTGTCTCCCGGTACGAGGTCGAGGATTTCGTGGGGCTTGCCCCGGCGCTGGACGCCGACGTGGATGTTGCTCCGTCCTTCGAAGGTTGCGGTTTCGGAACAATCCCGTCCGGGCAGGCTGTGACCGGTGATGATGATCTGCATATCGACATCATGCTCTGCACGGGTCGGGAGGGGTTGGCGTGGTGAGTCGTTCGGGTAGAGGCGTTGTTGCGGCCGCGGTGGCGAGCATGCTGTTGTCGAGTCTTGTGGTGGTGTCTGATGTTGCCGTGGCGACGGCGGACGAACCGGAAGTCGCGGGTACGTTGGAATCGCACGAACTGCTCTCCGCAGCCCTTCCAGTCGGTACCGGTGCAGCGGAGCGAGTTGTCTATCGGACTCTGCGAACTGCCAACAGGTGGGGAGAGTCGTCAGGGTCGGTGTTTCTACCGGAAGGTGCGCCACCGATCGGTGGCTGGCCCGTCATCTCCTACGCCCACGGAACTCTGGGCAGTGCGGATCAGTGTGCGCCGTCGTCAACCGGATTCGGTCCCGGGGAGATCGAACCGATCGAACGCTGGTTGGGCCAGGGGTACGCAGTTGTCGCTACCGACTACTCGGGTCTGGGCACCGACGGGGTATTGGCGTATCTCGACGGGCATGCCGCCGGTGCGAATGCCGTCGACATCGTGCAGGCCGCACACGAGTTGTACGGGAACGTGCTGAGCCCGCGGTGGATGGTCGTAGGTCTGTCCGAAGGTGGTCACGCGACGTACTTTGCGGGACACGAGGCCACTTCTCGTGCACCGGAATTGGATTTCCGCGGCTCGGTTGTTGTTGCAGGACCCACACACATGGAAGGTCTGTTCCCGTTGGGGGGACCGCTGTTTCCCGACATAGGCATCACTGGATTAGTGGGGTACGCGCTGTATGCCCTGGCTGGAATCGACGATCAACGACCCGAAGAGAATATTCGCGAGGTTCTCTCGCCCCAGGGAATCGAGTGGATGGAAAAGGCGCGATCTCTGTGCGCCGGGGATCTCGGCCGACAAATTCGAGCCGAGCGAATCCAGTTGGGCTCGTTGTTCTCTCGGTCGGTATGGACGCCGCGCATGTACGATCTGTTCCGCGAGATGATGCAGGTGCCGGGCGACGGATACGACCGACCACTACGTGTGGTGCAGAGTCTTTCGGACACGACGGTTCCCGTCGCGCTCACCTGGGCGCAATTGTTCGATATGCGAACGCGAGGAACGCAATTCGAGTATCAGGAGCTCAACGGGATCAGTCACGGCCAAACGACGGTCGCTTCGATGGACCAGACCATGGAGTTCATCGATCGATCGATGAGGTGATGTTTTGGTGGTGTGGTTGTCTGGTTGTCTGGTTGTTCAGTGCATTCGCCGCGGGCCGTAGTCGTGGCCGCCGTTGGCGAACCACACGATTGCCGCAATCGCGTACAGGATGCAGACGAGGAGTAGCAGCCCGCCTGCGATCCACAGTGAAATCTGACCGAGTCGTTTCACTCGATCGGACGCGTACCGCGATCCGGCGACATCGCCGTCGGCCCACAAGGGATACACGTTGAAGGCGTGCGTGAAGGCGGCGAAGGAGAGCGGCCAGAAGAACAGCAGCGAGACCACTGCCCAACCCGCATTGACGGGCGGTCGAATCGGGTGCTGAGGAACGGATTGCTGGACGGTGGGTTGATCCGGGTTGGTCATGGGGGCTCCTGACATGAGGTGGCCCTTTCGACGCTACTGCCATGGAGCTGAAGAATCACTGAGTGTGCACGATCAGCCGTAATGCCAGTCGCGATCCATCCGTCGGAAGTACGGAAAGAGTGTGGCCTCCTCGAAATCGAGGTGCGACTGCATATGATCCGCCAATTCGGAGATTGCGGCGTGTGCCCGATTGACCGTGGAGGATTCGGTGCTCAGCGCGAGTGACGCACGCTTGGCTTCCGACACGATCTCCCCGACAAGCTTGTGTTCTGCCTGCAGTCGTTCGACCGCAGGGGCCAACTCGGGAAAGTTCCTGGTCATTACCGGGAACATACGTTGATCTTCGATGGTGTGGTGCAGAGTCAGCGTGTTGCAGTAGAAGTCGCAGTTGACCCGTAGTTGCCAGACGAAATCCGCGATCGTCAGATTGTCGATCATTTCGGGTATCCGAGTCAGATCGGCGGTTTCGTCCGACAACAGTTGCAGGGCTTTCTCGAGTACCTCGATATCGGCTCGCAGAGGTTCGTGAACCTGACGTAGCTGTTCGATCATCCTCAGACCGGCAACTGTTGCCGTGTTGTGCGAATGAGGGGCGTTCACGTCAGCGCAACTCGATCCCGCTCCGCGAGCATCCTCGCTACCGGCAGGACGTCCTTCGCTGCCATCTCGATACGTTCGAATACCTCGGGGTTGAGGATAGTCGTTCCGTCGAAATCACCGGAGCTGAGATAGATCCCGACCGGAGCGGTCAGCGCTTGGAAGAAAGCGAACAGTGGCCGCAGGGCATGGTCCAACACGAGAGCATGGCGGTCGCTGCCACCTGTCGCAGCAAGAATCACCGGAGTGTTGGCAAGCGCGTACTGGTCCACGAGATCGAAGAAATGCTTGAACATTCCCGTGTACGAGCCGCGGAACACCGGTGACGCCGCGATGACGATATCGGCGGACTCGACTGCTGCCAGCGCTTCGGCGGTCACTGAGTCGACGTGATCGCGATCCAGAGCAGATGCAAGACCTGGAATCAGATCCACGATCTCGAAAACTCGTGTGTCGATCTGCTCTAAGTCTCCCAAGGTTTCGACGATCAGGTCGACGAGGGCACGAGTCTTGGTGGGTTTTTGAAGGTTGCCGACAACGGCAACAATTTTGAGCGGTGTGCTCATCGAAACTCCTATTTTTGGGACGACTTCAGTGATTCGATTTCCTTACGCACAACGGGGGCTACTTCGGTGCCGAGGATCTCGATCGCACGCAGCATGTCCTTCTGTGGCACGTTGCCGAACCCCATCTGGATCATGATGCGGTCATGATGGAACAGTTCGTACTGCGCCATCGTCTTGTCGATGATTTCTTGCGGGCCGCCGAGGAAGAACGCACCCGCGGTGGTTGCCTGCGCCTCGTATGCCCTGCGCGGCATGGGAACTCCGTTTCCCCGCTGATGATGATTCTGCATCCACCCGGCCTGGAAGTACGGGTACGACGTGTCGAGTGCCGTTTGCTTCGAGGTATCGACAAATCCTGGCGAAGCAATCGAGACAGCGAGCCTCTTCGGATCGTGTCCGAACTCCGCTGCAGCCCTGCGGTACAGATCGACGAACGGTTCGAACTGTTGGTAACTTCCACCGATGATGGCCAGTGAGAGGGGCAGGCCCAGTTTCGCGGCACGGACGACAGAGGCCGGAGTACCTCCGACTGCGATCCACACCGGAATCTGACGGTCCGGGCGGGGCGTCACGTCACCGTCGATCAGTGGTGCGCGAAGTTGTCCTTCCCAGTTGATCGGGTTCTCGTCGCGCAGTTTCAGTAGTAGATCGAGCTTTTCGGCGAAGAGTTCGTTGTACTGGGACAGGTCGTACCCGAAAAGCGGAAATGACTCCGTGTACGAACCTCGGCCGGCAATGATCTCGGCACGGCCTTCGGAAAGCAGGTCAACTGTCGCGAACTGTTGGAACACACGTACGGGATCGTCGGAACTGAGCACAGTTACGGCACTGGACAGCTTGATGTTGTCGGTAGCCTGAGCCATTGCCGCGAGCACAACTGCAGGGGCCGAGACTGCGAAGTCGGTACGATGGTGCTCGCCGACGCCGAAGACATCGAGTCCAACCTGATCGGCGACGGTTGCTTGCTCCACCAAATGGCGAAGGTGTACACCGGGATTCATCATCGCGCCGGTTGTGGGGTTTGGGGTGAGTTCACCGAAATGGTAGACGCCCAATTCGAAAGCCATGTTGTTCTCGCTATCTGTTCGTGGGAGTGATGGAAAGTTGATCGACGTGCGCATCGCATGTGCCGCCTTGATTCGTGTGATGTGCGGCAAGTCGGGAGAAGAAGCGTTCGAGTACCGGAAGCTCCTCGGTTTCAATGAGATCGGAGAAGTATTCGGCGATTCCTCGTGTATGTATGGCGGACGCTTTTCGAAGTGTCTTCTTGCCTGCAGGCGTCATCGATACCGTCACGACGCGTCGATCGTTGTCCGGTCGAACGCGCTCGGCCAGTCCTGCCTCGACCAATCGATCGACGACGCGCGTCACGCCACTGGTGGTGACCAATACCAGTTCGGCCAGATCGCCCATTCGGATCGTGTTTCCCGGAGCTTCGTGCAGTCGGAGTAGAACGTCGTACTGGCCAAGGGTGAGACCGGTGGTGGTTCGAAGGTCCGCCTCCATCTTGCCGAGGATGACGCTGTGGGAGACGACGAGGTCGCGCCACACGCGACCACGTACGTGTTCATCAGTTGTCATCGGTGACGCCCTCCATTTATTTGCGATCGCAAGTATTGCTTACTCAAGTAATACGTTCGCGACGGTCGATCCATTCCCTGCTTGGGTTTTTGCTGGCCGGAAAGCATTGACTCGAACGCGTGTTCGAGTATGCTTTGAGGTGGGGATCGGGGGATTCAATGACTGTCTTGTTGTCGGATGTGGTGTCTGGTTCTGCGGTGGGGTTGCGCGGACGTCTGTGGCGGTTTTCTGCTGCTGAGTTGCGGGCTGCTGCGGTGTCGGCGAGTGCGGAGATTCTGCGCCTGGACGCCGTGCGGGTGGCAGTGGTGGACGAACTGTCGATGCGTTCCGATGATCAGGTGATTGCCAGTCGCGGTGTCGGTGCGTGGTTGGCGGCGAACACGATGTTGCAGGTTCGGGACGGGAAGAAGATCGCCGCCCTCGGTGCGGCGTTGCGGCCGTTTCCGGCAGTGGCAGCGAGATTTGATTGTGGGGATTGCTCGTTCGATCATGCGGTGTTGATCGTGGCGTTCTGTGAATCACCACCGAAAGGCATGCCTGAGGAAGCGCTACCGAAGTGCATCGACCTGTTGCTCGCTGCTGCGTCGGGGGTGGAGGCGACAACCACGAAGGTACGGCACGTCATCGCGACCTTGGAGCGGTTGTTCGAGTCCGATGAGATTCCGCCCGCCGAAGATGTCGATCGCAACGAGCTCCGGATCGCATCGACGTTGAACGGTCGGGTGGTGGTCCGCGGAGATTTCGACGCTCTCACCGGAGAAATGCTGTTGTCGGCGTTGTCGAATTTGACGATGCCGACCCCAGCGCCGGACGGAACGCCCGATGCCCGGTCCGCGGCGAAGCGAACCGCGGACGGGTTCACCGAACTGATCCGCCGCTATCTCGACTGCGCGAAGACCGGTACCGATGGTGGGCAACGTCCGCACGTGAACGTACACATCAACGCCCGCGACCTCGCCGAGCACCGCGACTGCGCCGCGACACCCTCCGATGATGGTGGGTTTGTGTCGGATCTCGACGTCGGACACATGCCATGGCTCGGGCCACTGTCCGTCTCGCAGACGAGGTTGTTGGGGTGCGACTGCTTCCTGTCGACGGTGTTGCTGGACGATCACGGCGCGCCGCTGGATGCGAGACCAGGAAAACGGTTGGTCACCGCCGAACAACGAGTCGCCCTGATCGCCCGAGACAAGGGCTGCGCGTTCCCAGGCTGTTCGTGTGTTCCGGCGTGGACCGACGCGCACCATATCCGGCACTGGGCGAACGGCGGGCCTACGGTGATGAACAACCTTGTCCTGCTGTGCCGCTCGCATCACCGTCTGATGCACCGGAAAACGGGGTTCGTCGGCAAGTGGTCGATTCGGATCGGCGTCGACAACAAACCGTGGTTCATCCCGCCGCCCTCGATCGACCCCGGGCAGCATCCCAGGCCGGCGAACACCACATTCAAAACCTGAGAACAGCTTCTCAGGCACAACAGAACACGGCCCAGCACCGCATCGAAGAGAACCTCGATGCGGTGCCAACAGGCCGTTGGGGAGACCAATCAGCGCTTCGAGCGCTTGTGGCGGTACATCTCGGCGTCGGCTGTATCCCAAGTCTCGGAAAGGCTTTGGGTCATGGAAAAGTCGGCTCGGCCGATCGAACAACAGACGTCGGCATTTCGGAACGACTTCTCCAGACACTCGACCAGGTAGTCGACGGCGCGTGGCTGTGTATCGGGCAGAACGATCCCGAATTCGTCCCCTCCCAACCGTGAAACTACTGCACCAGGGTGCGCGCATGCTGCCAAGATCTTGCCGGCCCTTTGAACGTATTCGTCGCCCGCGGCGTGACCGAGTTCGTCGTTGATGGTCTTCATACCGTCCAGATCGACGATGATGATAGATCCAGGGTCGGCGAATTGGCGGTACCGAGTTTGCTCGGCCTCGAGGATGCGGTTCCACCCGCGACGATTGAGAAGACCTGTCAGCGGGTCGGTCTCGGCATCGAGTTGCGCGGTTTCCGCCAGTCGTACTGACTGCGCGCGCTGATAGTCGACATCGAGAATGGTTCCGAGAAGTCGGCACAGGAGATTGAGGAGGGCCAGGTTGTCCTCGAGTGCGGAGTCGCCTGTACTCGGGTCGGCGCCACACAGAGTGCCGAAGAGACTGCCGTCATTGTGGAGGATTGGGATGCTGACGTATGCGCCAATGCCTTCCCACCTGTCATCTCGGGAAAGTGCGCGCACGAGTGCGCGATTTGATGAGACGGGCGGCGCATTTCCGAGTACTACCTCGCTGCACATGGTGTTTGGCCAAGCCCGGGTCTCGCCGACTTCGATGTGAAGTGGGTTGGGTGAGACGGTGAGAAAGATTTGATTGGACCCGTCGAACCGCGTGATCGACCACAGTGCTAGCGGAAGATATTCGTCGAGATAAGACACGACCGAGCGACTTGCGTCGTCGAAATTCGTCAGAGGTGGCAAGAGTGGCAACATCGGGATGGTGCGCGCCTGGCCGTGCGGCATTTTTGACCTCCTGATCGACCCTAGGATTCTGTCGATGTTCAGGCTCTTGGTCCCGCGTGCGACAAATCTTCCTCGAACAGTCTGCCTCGAGAATCCTCGCGATTGCTGAAAGTGTGCTGTGATTCTTCCGACCGCGGGGCCGTTGATTCGACGTGGCCAGCTAATCTTCCGGTATGGAGCTGGCGCGTGGGGCGAACACAGTCATTGACGGAACTTCATTGAAAGTGGCGGTGAGCGGTAGCGCCCCGGGCACGGTGGATCTGATGGTGTTCCAGCTCGATGATCGCAACAAAGTGCGCGATGACGCGGATTTCATCTTCTTCAATCAGCCGGTCTCACCCGAAGGTGCGGTGCGCTTGGAGTCCGGCGGCGTCATTGAAATCGACATCGCAAGGTTGCCTGCTGACATACACCAGCTGAGTGTTGCCGTGGCGTTGGATGCGGCGGCAAACGGAACCCTTTCTGCAGTCCGTGACATGGGCGTCGTGGTGGAACAGGCCGGTTCCGTCGCGATTGTGGCTCCGGCTTTGGGTTTGACGACCGAGAGAGCGGCGGTCCTCGTCGAGATCTATCGCCGCGGCGCGGGGTGGAAGCTGCGGAACGTGTCAGCCGGCTGGGACAGCGGATTGGCAGATCTGGTAACAGCATTCGGCGTTTCTGTCGACGAGGAACCGCAGACCCAACCTGCCGGGTCCACTGAATCGGCAGACGGAATTCGGAGCGTGCCTGACGAGGCGAAACTCTCGATGGTGAAGCGTGAAAAGCTGGACCTCCGCAAGCGCGAAGTGGCCAAGGTCCTGCTGACCAAGGGCGGCAAAGGAATTCGCGCACGGGTGGTCCTGGTGATCGACAAAACCGGAAGTATGGCCAAGCAGTACCGCACCAGGGTGGTTCACCGCGTTGTCGAACGCATGGTCCCCGTTGCGATCCAACTCGATGACGACGGCAAACTCGAGCCTTACTTGTACGCAGTCAGCTTCCTCAAGCTTCCCGAGATCTCTGTCCATGACGCGGAAGAGTGGTCGGATACCTACCTGCACTTGCGCGGCTCGCACGGCGGATTCAACTACGACAAGATCGGCGCCGCGAATCGTGAAGTGCCGATCATGACAGAGATACTCTCCGGCCTGACCCGTGGTTCGGCCCCTACGCTTGTTCTGTTCTTCACCGACGGCGGCTTCAGTGAGCGGAAGGAAATCACGAAATTGATGCGCGAAGCGTCTGGGCTCCCGGCATTTTGGCAGTTCGTCGGAATCGGCAAGGCCAACTACGGAGTGCTGGAGAAGCTCGACGACCTCGACGGCAGGGTGATCGACAACGCCGGATTCTTCGCTCTGGACGACATCGACACCGTCGACGACGCCCAGTTGTACACCCGTTTGCTGAGTGAGTTCCCGGATTGGCACAAGGCGGCTGTGGCCGCAGGCATCACGAAGTCGTGATTCAGCTGGTCGAAACCAGCTGCGGTGCATTCTCTTTCAAGAACTCGTCGATGAAAGTCCAGGTGGAATCTCGAGCGGTGGGACCGGCAACGAGACCGAGGTGACTGCCCGACGCCTCCTCGAATCGAACTGACGGCGCTCCGGTCAGGACCGAAGTGATCGCCTCTGCCGAAGCGATGGGTGCGATCACATCAGTGGTGCCGCCGATCGCGAGAACGGGGACCTTCAGTGCGGACAGTTTGATCTCACGTCCGGCAAGTGTGATGGCATCGTTGAAGAGGTTGTTGCCGAGCATGAGTTGTTCGCAGATCTGCTGAAATGCTTTGCCCGGGTATCCAGGCATTGCCGCCATGAAATTGTCGATCGATTCCATGCGAGCCAGAGTCTCGGTGTCGTGGAGGTTGCGCACGATGAACCACGGTTTGAGGACTTCACGTTGCAAAGCCGTCACCTTGTAGCTCGCCTGAACGAGTGGAGCGGGTAGTCCGCCTACGAGATTGGTCGCCGACGTAAGTGGCGTGTCACCGGTGTATTTGCCGATCAGCCTCAACGGGCTGATGGCGGGAATCTTCGTGTAGTCGATCGGTGTGCCGATCGCGGTGATCGACGCGACCGGCAGATCGGGGTGAGCGGAGCTCGTGAGTAGAGACATGGTCCCGCCGAGACTCCACCCGATCACGGAAACGGCAGCGCCGTCATGCAGATCCGATATGGAGCGGATCGCTTCGGGGATGATGTCGTCGACCCAGGCCTCGAATCCCATTCCGCGGTCGGAGTACCGCATGGTTCCGTAGTCGAGAAGATAGGGAGTGTTGCCGCCGCCGAGTAGGTGGGCAGCGAGGCTCTGGCCTGGACGAAGGTCGTAGCAATCGGCGGAAACTGCGAGGGGCGGCACGAGAAGAACCGGCTTGCCCTTCGGTGTCCACAATGCACCGAAGCGATATAGATCGCGGTGTGGGCCTTCGCTGATCAGTACGGAGGGGGTGCGTTCGGCCTTCTCGACGCCGTCGCCGAACGAGAGTCCCCACGCGTTGCGCGCTGCGGTGTCCAGCGTCGGACGCCACGTCGCGATCAAGCCACTGATATCCAGCACTGGTTCCCCTCGGAGTCGAATCGGCTGACGGCCGAGTCGGCCGCACTCGGTGTATGTTACCTGCCTTCACATACATCGACGTCTGGGGTGCAGAAACCCAGCTCGGCAACGGAGCCACCGTGCCGAGCTGGGTCGATCGGTAATAATCAAGCCGGGATGATCAAGCCCGTCGCGGCAGTGGCCGTTGCGTAGCGCTGTGCGACGTCTTCCCAGTTGATGACATTCCAGTAGGCCTTCACGTAGTCGGCCTTGACGTTCTTGTACTGCAGGTAGAACGCGTGCTCCCACATGTCGAGCATGAGCAGTGGAACGATGCCGATGCTGATGTTGCCTTGCTGATCGGTGAGCTGCTCGATGACCAGTCGCTTCCCGATCGTGTCGTAGGCGAGCACCGCCCAGCCGGAACCCTGCAAAGTGGTTGCTACAGCGGAGAAGTGGTTGACGAATGCGTCGAAGGAGCCGAAGTGCTCGTCGATCGCGGCTGCCAACTCGCCTTCCGGCCGCTCACCACCGTTGGGGGAGAGATTCTTCCAGAAGATGGAGTGATTGGTGTGGCCGCCGAGGTGAAAGGCGAGGTTTTTGCTGAGTAGCGGTGCCTTCGCGGTAATCGTGCCGTCTTCACGGGCAGCAGCCAACTGCTCGATTGCGCTGTTGGCGCCCGCCACGTAGGTGGCGTGGTGCTTGCTGTGGTGCAGTTCCATGATCTCGCCGGAGATATGGGGCTCGAGAGCGGCGTAGTCGTAATCCAGCTCGGGGAGAACGTATTCAGTCATGTGACGTGCCTTCCTTTGAGGAGATGTTGTGAGGGGACAGGTTTCTGTAGGTTCGATCGTGATAGACCAGTGGCTCCGAAACCTGCTGCGGATAAATGACGTCGACTACGCGTGCGGTGACAATCACTGCGGATCCACACGTTGTGGCATTCAAGGGAACTGCGCGCAGGGCATGGCCCGTCCCATGCAGGAAAGGTTCACCGGTCGGCAGTAACGACCAAGGCATGTCGTCCCCGAAGCGCACAGCGCCGCGGGTCGCGAACGTGGCAGCCAGTCGCTCGTTTGCCGAATTTGCCAGGTGAACAACAAAACTGCGGGCGGAAGCAATGACTCTGGCAGAACCTCGCAACGACTGCAGTGAGAACGCCAGAACCGCCGGATCGGCGCTGATCGAAATCAGCGACGACGACGTGATTCCGGCCGGGCCGTCGTCGCCCGTTGCCGTGATGATCGAGACGCCGGCGGGATGGTTCCGGAACGCCTCGACGAAGGAGCTTCGGATGGACAGCTCCGAATCAACGGGGCCGTCCGAAACAGATTGGGCGCCAACCAGTTTTGTGGTCACTCCTCACCCCTCTTCTGCCTCGGTTTTCTGTCGTTGCACTGTCTTGTGCAATACCGACGTTAAAACCTCGAGTGCAGTTGAGGTCAAGGTGCTGTGGCGGACCTCACTGTCCGAGCTTGGTTGCCAGACGTTCCATGTATCCGACAACCTCTTCGGGGCCTTTGTCCGGAGTGCCGAACATTGCTTCGGTGACACCGATGTCTGCCCAGTGGGCGAGCTTCTCCGGGTCGGGTTTGCCTGCCAGGACTGTTATTTCAGGCTCGCCGACCCTACCTTCTTCGGCCCAGATCTTTCGAAGCAGTTCTACGTTTCCGTCGATCTCCTGCTCGATGGGCGTGGTGATCCAACCGTCGGCAGACTTGGCGATCCACTTGAAAGTCTTCTCGTTGCCGCCACCTCCCAGGAGGATGGGCGGACGGGGTTTCTGAACAGGCTTGGGCCAGGCCCAACTTGGCCCGTACTTCACGAATTGGCCGTCGTACGAAGCTTCTTCCTTCGACCACAGTTCTCCCATGGCTTCGAGGTACTCACGGAGTGCGGTCCGGCGTTTGTTGGGCGGTACGCCGTGGTCTGCGAGTTCCTCTGCATTCCAGCCGAATCCGACGCCGAAAACCACGCGACCGTCGGAGAGATGGTCCAGCGATGCGATGGTTTTCGCGAGAGTGATCGGATCGTGTTCGAGGGGGAGGGCCACGGACGTACCCAACCGGATGGTGCTCGTGACCGACGCCGCGGTACTCAGGGCGACCCAGGGGTCGAGTGTGCGCATGTAACGGTCGTCGGGCAATTCTGCCGACTGGGTTCCGGGGTGATCGGAATCCCTCGACACCGGGATGTGAGTGTGCTCCGGAACGTAGAAGGCGTCGAATCCATTCGCCTCGGCAGCCTTTGCCGCCTCGGCGGGGCGGATGCCGCGATCACTGGTGAACAGGCTGAGTCCGTAGCGCACTGGTTCTCCTTCGATGGTCCGTCAAAAAACTGTAACCTGTTCCAGGATTGTTCGGATAGGTTTCCGGCCGAGTTAAATCGATTGCCGACGTGGCCGAGGTCGTGGTGAACTCGTGCGGACTTGTTGTGTGAGGTTGTGGGCCGGATAGGTTGGGGCCGAGCGGTTGGACAAGGTGGGCACCGTGGATGTAGTAGAGATGAATCGGTTGTCGTGGAATGCGGCGACTGTCGCTCACAACAGCCACAAAGGAGACCAGGCACAGTTCTTTCGCAACGGCGGGTCGACCCTGTTTCCGGAAGAGGTGGCGCTGCTCGGCGAGATTGCAGGCTCCTCAATTCTGCATTTGCAGTGCAATTCCGGTCAGGATTCGTTGAGTTTGGCGGCCCTCGGTGCCAATGTGACCGGCGTCGACCTCTCGGATTCCGCGATCGACTTCGCCCGAACCTTGTCCGCGGATTCCGGCATTGCCGCCGAGTTCGAGCGAGCGGATGTATCTGGATGGCTCCGCGAAGCCGCCGCCGCCCGGAGAAAGTTCGACCGAGTCTTTTCTTCCTACGGGACTGTGATCTGGTTACCCGATCTCGACGAGTGGGCCGAGGGGATTGCCGGTGTTCTGGCGCCTGACAGTCGATTCGTTCTGGTGGAGTTTCATCCATTTGCCATGTGTTTCGACGAGAAGTGGTCGCTGACATACCCGTACGGAGGCGGGACCCCGGTGACCGAACCCGGTGGCGTAGGCGACTACGTGGCAGATTCAGTCGATCTTGTCTTGCCGGGTGCTCCGGGAGGTGGAATCGCGAATTTCGAAAATCCCTTCCCCTCATGTGAATTCAACTGGTCTATTGCCGAGGTACTCGGCGCGTTGCGGCGGGCCGGACTGCTGCTCGAGTCCTTCGATGAGTACCCGTACGCCAACGGCTGGCAAGGATTCGAGGAGATGGCCGAACTCGGCGGCAAGCGCTGGGGAGTCCCGGCCGGACGTCCCGAGCTTCCGCTGATGTATTCGCTGTCCGTTCGCTTGGCAGGCTGACGCCTATTTCCCCCGCAGTTGCGGGTAATTGACGACACAGGTACTAATTACCCCCATGCCCACGACGCCACTGACACGACGCATCGCCGTCGACCTGTGCCGTCTTGGTGCTCACTGCTGTTGCTGTTGATTCCTTCCGACTCTCCTGAGTGAGAATGGCGCCTCCCTGTGCGCCTTCGTCCTTGCGTATGCACTTGCAGCTGCATATGTGCCGGAATTTCCGTACGTCGAGGAAGAACAGCGATGTCGACTTCTGTCGAAGCAAAAGAACCAACACCGGCCTCGGAATCGAACCGTGAGCCGCGTCGGCCGTGGGCTTCGAGTGTGACCACCGTAGGACTTCCAGTGCTTTCGGTGATCGCATTCTTGGCGCTGTGGCAGGTCGCGGCAGCCAGCGGGACCTGGAGTGAGACCTTCGTGCCGTTTCCGAGCACGGTCTGGCATGCCGTCGTCAACACGATGACCACACATGACGGAGTGCGGGGCTACCAGGGGTATTTGCTCTGGGAGCACCTTTACATGACGCTGCGAAGGGTGCTGGTCGGTGTGATCATCGGCGTCGGATTGGGCGTCATTCTCGGATTGGCCATGGGATCGGTGTCATGGCTGCGGATTCTGCTCGAACCGTGGTTGACGTTCCTTCGCGCACTGCCGCCCTTGGCGTACTTCTTCCTGCTGGTGATCTGGCTGGGAATCGACGAGGCGCCAAAGATTACATTGCTGGCGCTCGCTGCTCTCCCGCCCGCAGCAGTGGCCACCACAGCTGCTGTCGTCGCGGCGCCCGTCGGGCTGGTCGAAGCGGTCAGAGCGTTGGGAGCTTCACGGGCACAAGTGATCCGAGACGTCGTCGTCCCGTCGGCCTTGCCGGAAACTTTCACCGGAATTCGGCTGTCGGTGGGTATGGCGTACTCGTCGGTGGTCGCAGCCGAACTGTTCAACGGCATCCCTGGAATCGGCGGAATGGTCAAGGATGCAAGCAATTACAACAACACACCGGTTGTGCTGGTGGGGATCTTCGCCATCGGATTCTCCGGCCTGATCATCGACGGACTGCTGCGGGCTGCAGAGCGCCGCGCCGTTCCCTGGAGGGGAAAAGTATGAGTGACAATCAGAAACGCGCCAGCAGTAATCCGAAGCGCAGCAGTAATCTGACGCGCAATGAGGGCAAGGCTTCCCGGACGGCGTTCACGGTGCTGATCGGCGTCCTCGCACTGGTTCTCGGTGCGTGCTCGGTGGATCATTCCGGCCAGGATTCGTCCAAGGAAACGATTCGCATTGCCTACCAGTCTTTCCCGAGCGGCGATTTGATAGTCAAGAACAATCGGTGGCTCGAAGACGCGCTGCCCGAGTACAACGTGAAGTGGACGAAGTTCGATTCGGGAGCCGATATCAACACCGCCTTCATTGCCGGTGAAATCGACTTCGGTGCAATCGGTTCGAGTCCGGTTGCTCGTGGACTCTCGGCACCGCTGAACATTCCGTACCAGGTTGCGTTTGTTCTCGATGTGGCCGGTGACAACGAAGCTCTGGTGGCCCGCAACGCAACCGGAATCAAGACCGTGGCAGATCTGCGGGGCAAGAAAGTGGCCACGGCATTCGCGTCGACCGCTCACTACAGTCTGCTGGCGGCTCTGAACCAGGCCGGACTCAGCGCAGATGACGTCCAGTTGGTGGATCTCCAGCCGCAAGCATCACTCGCCGCCTGGCAGCGAGGTGACATCGACGCCGTCTACACCTGGCTGCCTACGCTCGACGAACTCCGCAAGGACGGAACACAGTTGATCGCCAGCCGCGAGCTGGCGACGGCGGGAAAGCCGACGCTGGACCTGGGTGTGGTGTCGACCGCGTTTGCGAAGGATCACCCCGAGATCGTCGATACCTGGCGCCAGGTTCAGGCCCGCGCGCTCACGACGATCGCCACTGACCCGAACGCGGCAGCGGAAGCTGTTGCCGCGCAATTGGGCGCCTCCAAGGAAGACGCGGCAGCGCAGCTGAAGCAGGGTGTGTTCCTCACTCCCGAGCAGATCTCCTCGCCGGAATGGCTGGGTACCCAGGGCGCTCCCGGAAATTTGGCAGTGAACCTGCAGAGTGCAGCGCAATTCCTGGCCGAGCAGAAGCAGATCGACAGTGTGCCTGATCTGACGGTGTTTCAGAATGCTCTCTATGTGAAGGGGCTTCCCGATGTCCTTGACCAGTAGCGTGACCGCACAGCAGGCGGTCGGAGGGTTCGCACCCGACCGCCCGGGCGCGATCAGAATCGACACCGTCTCACACAAATACGGCCACGGCCGAGAGTCCGTAACGGCGCTCGGACCGGTATCGATCGACGTCGCACCTGGTGAGTTCCTGGTCCTCGTCGGAGCGTCGGGTTGCGGCAAGAGCACCTTGCTGCGGTTGATTGCGGGATTCGAAAACCCATCCAGCGGAACGGTTCAGGTGTCGGGATCCGACCCGATCCCCGGGTCGAGTGCGGGAGTGGTGTTTCAGCAGCCGCGGCTCTTCCCGTGGAAGTCCGTAGGCGGCAACATCGGTCTGGCACTCAAATACGCCGGCGTTGCAAAGAGCGACCGCGGGCAAAGACGCGACGAACTCCTCGACCGCGTCGGGCTGGGCGGCACTGCGGACCGGCGAATCTGGGAGATCTCCGGCGGGCAGCAGCAGAGGGTGGCAATTGCCCGGGCCTTGGCGGCCGAAACGTCGTTGCTTCTGTTGGACGAGCCCTTTGCCGCGCTGGACGCCCTCACCCGCGAGCGTCTGCAGGAGGACCTCCGCAACGTCAGCGCCGAGTCCGGGCGAACGAGTGTCTTCGTCACTCACAGCGCCGACGAGGCAGCATTTCTCGGCTCCAGGGTCGTGGTCCTGACAAGCAGGCCGGGCAAGGTCGCGCTCGATCTGAAAATCGATCTGCCACGAACAGGCGTCGACCCTGACGACCTCCGCGGCTCACCCGAATATGCGGCATTCCGAGCCGAAGTCGGCCACGCCGTCAAGGTTGCGGCTGCAGCGTAGGTACCCTGCGCGTCGACTACCTGGCGACCGCGTCGATAATAGGAGGGAGAACGTGCAGGACACGACGAACAAGGAGTGGTCATGGCAACTGAGGTGGAGTCCGGTGACCTCGTGCAGGCAGCCGGCCATGCGGGTCCGTGGACGGTAGTCGAAGTTCGCCAGGGCATGGCGCTGCTCGAACACAGTGACGGGCACAGGTTGTCGCGTCGAACGACGACGCTGACCGTCGTCCGCAAGGGCTCGGGCAAGAAGGCCACGGCCGTCGAAGACGGGAAAGACGAAAACGGATCGCCAACTCTGTTCGACTGAAACCGCAGCTCGACTGATTTTCCGTCAGTTCGAGAAGACGTCGTCGACGCGTTTGTCGAAATATTCGGCGATTCGGAACGCCAGTGACAGGCGTGGGTCGAAGTGACCCTTCTCGATAGAGATGACGGTCTGGCGTGTGATGCCGAGCGCGTCGGCGCACGCTTGCTGTGACAATCCGGCTGCCGTCCGGAGTTCTTGAAGGTTGTTGCGCATCAGATCTCGATAGTGGGGGTGCGGTCCCTCGACACTGCCCAGTACCGGATTCCGAAGTCGGCCAGCCCGAGGGCTGTAAACATTACGAGCGGCAGTTCGGGAGCGCCGAAGACATTGTGCGCGATCAGTGCGATCCCCATAGCAGTGATCAAGTCGGTGAACGCACCGAAGCCGGCCTTGCGACTCCATTCGGTTTCGACAGTGTCCTCAGGGTAGGCGGGGGCCTTGTTGTTCTCCGATGGAAAAAGGGCCCACGCCGACCCGATACAAGCCGGTGCCATGACGACAGCGAAGACTATGAAGGCCAACGTCTTCCGGTCGTCGGCGGTCAATGCTGCAAAAAAGCTGAAGGCCAGCGTTGCTGCGGCGCCGATACCGATGATCAGGCTCCACCGTGCAGTGGTGCTCATGAAGCCTCCCAGATGTAAGAGTTCTTTGACATGCCTGAGCGTAGGTCTCCGTATGCCTGATGTCAAAGAACTCTTACATCGCGCTGAGGGTCAAGCGATCCCGAAAGGCGCGGCGTAGGAAAACTTCCCTGTCTGATCAGCCCGGTACGCGGTGAGGGTCCTGATCTGAAAGTGAGCGCCCCACTCGGCTTCCGGAGACTCGACTCCGACGTCGGTGCTGGTGACGAATCCGAACCGGGGGTAGTAGTCGGTGCTTCCGAGAAGCGCGAGCAGTGGCACGTCCTGGGCGTCGGCTGCACCGATTGCGGCGTGCATCAGGGCCGAACCGACGCCGCTGCGCTGGTTGCCCGGCGTGACTGCCAACGGCCCGAGACCAACCGCCTCTACTTGACCGACCCATCCGCGTGTTCCGATCACGAAACCGACGATCTCGCCGCCGGCTACGGCGACCAGGGACAACTTCGGCAAGTAGTCGTCCGAGGCGAAGAGTTGGCGTGTCAGTTCGATCTCGTAGGGAGTCTCGCCGGGCGGTGCCTGGTCGGCAAACGCCGCCCCGAGCAGTGAGTAGACGGCGTCACGGTCGGAAGAAGTTTCGCGGCGGATGTACATGGCCACGAAACTACCCGCTTCATCTCCGATCGTGCTCCTCGTTTTCGGCCTGACGTGCTACTCGCTTTTCGTAGTCCGCACGCCCGTTCGGATCTACCGATGTCAGTGCGCGGCGATCGTCGATCACCCGACGTCCGATATTGATCATCCATTCGGGTACCACGGCGTCGATGAGGTCCCAGCCCGCAAGGTAACGCGGAACCGTAGTTTCGGCTCGTCGATGCGTGACGGTGTCGACGACGGCTTTGGCCACGACCTCGGGTTCAACGGTCGGCATACCCTTTCCGAGTGGCACACCGGAGGAGAGTCCGGTGCGCACGGCGCTGGGCAGGATGGCGCTGACGCTGACTCCGGAATCTGCGAATTCGACACGGGCAGAAGCCGAAAGACCCACCGCGCCGAACTTGCTTGCGTTGTACACGGCCATTCCGGGCACGGGGAGCTTGCCTGCCATGGATGCGATGTTGACGACGTGGCCCCGTCGTCGTTCCACCATGCCGGGCAGCACTGCGCGCATCCCGTGAATCGGCCCCCAGACGTTGACGTCGAGGGTGACTCGACTGGTGGCGTCGGACTCGTCGAGGAAGCCGCCGAGCGGCATCACTCCCGCATTGTTGACCAGAATGTCGATGTGACCGAATTCGCCGATCACTGTGGAGATGAACACATCCCAGGATTCGCGCGAGGTGACGTCCAGTGCGTAGCCGCGGGCCCGTGCGCCGATGGACGCGGCTGTATCGACGGCCGTCTCCTCATCGAGATCGCCGACGCAGACGAGTGCGCCGCGAGTTGCGAACAACTCCGCTGTGGCCCGGCCGATTCCGCGGCCGCCGCCGGAGATGACAACAACTGCTCCGTCGAGATCGATCGGCGGGTAGGTGGTGCCGAAGAGGCTCATGCAGTGTACTCCGGTTCGAGGGTGGTGGTGGGATCAGAGGGCGTGGTATCCGACGAAGGGTTGTCGGAGAGCGTGTGGTTGTAGGCATACGGATCGAAGTCTCGTAGGCGTCGACGCATGGCGCCGGACGACCACGGCCAGTTGAAACTGTTGCGGCCGTTGACGTCGAAGAAATAGCTTTCGCAACCACCGGCGTTGTAGACCGTGGTTCCCAGTGCTTCCTGAACCTGAGAGTTGAAGGCTGCCTGTACTTCCGGCCGCACGTCGATGGTTTGCCAGCCGTGCCGACGAGCGTGGCCGATCGCCTGCGCCACATAGTTCAGTTGGGCTTCCAAGATCATGAACGCCGACGTGTGCCCGGTGCCGAGGCTCGGGCCCAGCAGAATGAACGCGTTGGGAAATCCGCTGACGGCGGAACCGAAGTACGCCTGCGGGCTTCCCTGCCAATGGTCGTCGAGTGATCGACCTTCTCCGTCGAAAACCTTGGAGGCGATGGGCATGTCGAGGATGTGAAAGCCCGTTCCGAAGATGATGGCGTCCACCTCCGATTCCGCTCCGTCGGCGCCGATCACGGTGTTGCCGCGGATTTCTTCAACTGCATTGGCATGGACGCTGACGTTGGGTTTGCCGAGTGCCGGATAGTACGAATTCGACATGAGCAGTCGCTTGCAACCGAGGGTGTAGTCGGGTGTCAGCGCCTTGCGCAGCTTCGGATCACGGACCTGCAGGCGCAACTGGGCCGAACCGAGTTTCTGCACGATTCGCAGGATCCACGGATTGCGAAATCCCAATCCGAGCGCTTCCATGATTCCGTATTCGATGCTGCGCAGGGCTTTGTGTGCTCCCGGTACGAATCGCATGACGGACCTTTCGATCCGCGGTACGTAGTGGTCGGGTTTGGGGAGAACCCATTGAGCGGTTCGCTGGTAGAGGTGAAGTGTGGAGACTTCGGAGACGATGCGCGGAACGAACTGGACTGCCGAAGCGCCGGTACCCACGACAGCGACCCGTTTTCCGGTCAAGTCGTAGTCGTGATTCCACTGCGAGGAATGAAACACCTCGCCCTCGAACGCTTCCAGTCCGGGGATTGCCGGTGTCAAGGGTTCGTTCCACGGACCCGTGGCCGCGATCACGAAACGAGCAGTGAGTTCGCCACTGGAAGTTGTTATCTTCCAAAGGGATTGCGACGCATCCCACTGTGAGGAGAGCATTTCGACCCCGAAGCGAACATGCTTGTCGATGCCGTGGCGGAGGGCCGTATCGTCGATGTACTCGCGGATCTCCGGCTGCTCCGCGAACAAACGCGTCCAATCCGGATTGGCGGCAAAGGAATACGAGTACAGGCCGGACGGAACATCGCAGGCACAACCGGGATAGGTGTTGGCGCGCCAGGTTCCACCGAGCGAATCGGCCTTTTCGAGCAGGACGAAATTTTCGATCCCGAGGCGCTGCAGATGAATGGCTGCGCCGATTCCGGAGATCCCGCCGCCGATGATCACGACCTCGAAGTGGTCAGGTTCGTTGTTCACTGAGTCTGCGCTTTCACTGGTGGGAATGGGTGGTGTCGAACGGGTGCGCATCGAGTTCACGCTTGACGCTCGCACGTGTTGTGCGCAGGGATGATTCGAAGGTGGCGAGCCGCCGTCGGCCGTCCATGAAGTTGGCGCCCATGACGGCGAGATCGTCATCGGTGGCATCGATACGCAGGACCTTGGTGCCGGCAGCGCGAACCAGCTCGATCTCGCGGTCGAGGCCCTTGGACATGGAGTTGCGCAGGGCCCGGCGTTCGATGCGGGCAGCACCGCGCGCTGGCTTCAGCGTTCGAGATGCCATGGGCGCCAGTACGACCAGCTCGTCCAGCTCGAGGGGGAGCAGGAGGTCTACTGAAGCCGTGGATGCCGCGCCGCCGTCGATGTACCTGACGCTGTCGATGGTGACAGGTGGGAACCAGCCGGGAATCGCCCAGGACGCTCGAAGTGCTTCACCGACGGTCGCTTTCGGAGCCCCCTGTGCCCCGAATGCGACCCGCCGCCCCGTTCTGTAGTCCATGGATACCATGTACGCGTTCGGATGTGGGAGCCACGAATCGCCAGGGGCAAGTGATGCGGCGAGCGCGGTGAGCCAGGACGGGTCACCGCCACCAAGCGGTGCTATGCCGCTCATCCGGCTCAGAACCGGAAGATCTCGACGCGCCACCAGTCGTGGATTGCCGATCCCCAAGCTCGGTAGTGGTGGGATTTTTCCGGGTGCCGACGCGATGTGGGCGAGGAGTTCGGGGCGGGCCGCGGGATCACCGAGTTGCATGGCGACCAGCTCGTCGACTCCGACTCCGCTGCCGAGCATCGTCACGAACTCGGCTCCGGCGGACGTGCCGATGATTGCGGTGGCTTCGCGGGGATCCCAGTCGAGTGCCTCCCGAACCGAGGCGAGCGCGGCAACGGTCCAGGCGAAGCCGAGAGTGCCGCCGCATCCGATTGCCAAGCCGCGTTTCGGCGCGCTGTTTCGCCTGAACCCGGTCGCGGTGGTGCCGGTCACTTCTGAAGTCATATTTCGGAGACTATCAGTATCTGAATAACGTGGGTACCCCAAATATGGTTTTCCGGAGTGCGCCCGCGGGCCGCTCCCGGTATTCGGCTACCGTTGGAATCTCGATACTCAGAACCACTAGGAGGTTCCGATGGCACGATTGACCAGGCAGGAAGCGCAGGCGTTGACCCGCGAAACCTTGTTGGCGACGGCCGTCGAGCATTTTCTCGATCGCGGGTACGCCGCCGCGTCACTCGATCAGATCGCCGAGGATGCCGGCTACTCCAAGGGTGCGGTGTACTCGAACTTCAAGAACAAAGACGAGTTGTGCGCTGAAGTGCTCGGCCGAATCAGGTTGACCAAGGTCGGTGAGATCACCGCCCAGCTCGGAGCGAAGTCGACGCTCGACGACGCGGTGGCCGAGTTCGCGCGATGGGCCGAGCGGACGATCGGGGACCAGAGGTGGACTCTGCTCGAGGTCGAGTTCTCGGTCCGGTCACGGCACAGCGAGGACATTCGAGCGAAAATCGCGGCGGGTGCCGACCAAGTGCGCGGACTGATCGCCGGAATGGTGCAGCACCTCACCGAATCCAACAATGTGACGCCGACAATGGACCCGAATGCGGCGGCCCTTCGAATGCTCAGCGTCGGAATCGGTTTGGGTCTTCAGCGTGCGATCAGCCCAGAGCTTCCCGTCGATCCGTTGGTGGATACGGTGCGCGAAATATTACTGGGTGGGTGAAACTGTTGGGCGGGCAAGGAGTACTCGCAGCATTCCGCCGATCTCGGCGACAGCGGCGCGTGAACCGGCGCTCGGTCCCAGAACATTGACGAAGCCGTGGATGAATCCGGGATAGCGTCGATCCGTCACGTGAACACCGTTGTCGCGCAATCGAGCTGCGTAGGCTTCGCCTTCGTCCCGGAGTGGATCGAATCCCGCCGTGATCACGATGGCTGGTGGCAGTCCGGCCACATCGGGGGCGCGTAGCGGCGACACCATCGGGTCGAGTCGATCGGCATCGCTGCCGAGGAAGCTGGACTCGTAGAAGTTCATGTTGGCCTCGGTCAGGAAGAAGCCTCCACCGAACGTCGTTCTCGACGGCGCCTTCTCGTGAAAGTCGGTCGCGGGATAGATCAACAGTTGTGCTGCCGGAGGGGTCTTGCCGTCGTCGCGGGCACGCAGCGCCACCGTTGCCGACAGGTGCCCACCCGCGCTGTCGCCGCCGACAGCGATGCGCCTCGGGTCTGCACCGAACTCTTCGGCGCGGTCGACGATGTCGAGGTAGGCGGCGTAGGCGTCGTGTACCGGTGTGGGGAAAGCGAATTCGGGCGCGAGCCGGTAGTCGACCGAGACGACCCGTGCGCCGGAAGTCTCGGCCAACAGGCGGCACGGAGCATCGTGGGATTCGATGCCGCCCTGCACCCAGCCGCCGCCGTGGAAGTAGACGAGTAGAGCGCCGGTGTCGGCGCTCGGAACATAGAGCCGAGCTCGAAGTGGGCCGTCGGCGCCCGACACGGAAATCTCTTCGGTGTGGACCGGTGCGGGCCGACCGCCCATCATGATCGCCGTTCGGGTGAGATTGGCGCGAGCAGCGGCGAGTGACTGGGAATCGGTTGTATGCGACGGTAGTGGCCGCGTCTTCGCGAGCGTGAGCAGCAGGTGTGCGTCGGCGTCGAGCGTGTTGCCCTCGATGACGACGGGTGGACCGGTGATTCGGCGTTTCACCGCGCTGGGCAGCGCGAATGCGGCTGCCACCAAAGATGCTTCGGCGCGATCTCGAATGCTGCGGCTGCTGGCCTGCTTCACGGATTCCGACACGTGGCGCACACTACCAAGCATGACTACTGCGGCACTGTCGATCACGCAGATCGAGAACACACACCTGGTTCGGTGCGGTCACGCCAATTGGGTACTGGTCGAAGAGGGGTCCGATCTGACGCTGATCGACGGCGGATACCCGGCCAACGGGGCCGACGTCGAACGCTCGATCGAGCAGATCGGTCACCAGCTCGGGGATGTTCGGGCAATCCTCGTCACTCACGCGCACGTTGATCACATCGGCGGAATCGCGGACATCGTGACTCGGCTCGAGGTTCCGGTCCTGATGGATCCGTTGGAGGTGCCCCACGCGAAGCGGGAGTATCTGCAGCAGTTGTCGCCGGCGAAAGCTCCGTTGCTGTTGTGGCGGCGAGGTGCTCCGAAGTGGCTTCGCGACGTGATCGGAGCGGGCGCGTTGAAAGGAGCGGAACTGCCTCACGCACAGGCCTTTGCGTCCGGTGGCGCGCTGGATATCCCAGGCCGTATCGTGCCGATCCCCACTCACGGGCACACCGACGGCCACAGCGCTTACCTGGTCCCCGACGCAGGCGTCGTCGCGTCGGGTGACGCTTTGGTGACCGGACACGCGACGTCGAGCGTCGCCGGACCACAATTTCTGGTGTGCCCTTTCAATCATGACCGTGAAGCGACGGACCAGGCGTTGGACAAGATCGCCGCTGCACCTGCCGGCGTGCTGTTTCCCGGACACGGTCCGGTCTACGAAGGCAGCCTGGCTGCCGCAGTCGAACAGGCCCGAGCCGGCCGGACAAGGATGCGTCCATGACTACTGTCGAAACGGTCGACGAAGGTGCAGTGCACGGTTTCCTGCATCGGCCTGATTCTGTGTCCTTCGCGTCGCCCGTCGCCACGCTTGCACTGACTCACGGCGCCGGAAGTAACTGCGACACTGTGCTGTTGCGTGCTGTTGCGGACGGCTTTGCCGTGGCGGGAGTGCAAGTTCTCCGATTCGATCTCGCGTTTCGGGTGCGTCGAGCTTCAGGCCCGCCACATCCCTCGCGCGCTGCGGAGGATCGCGCGGGCATTGCCGAGGTGATTGCCGCTGTTCACGCGGACTACTCGGTGCCCGGACCTGTTCTGCTCGGCGGACATTCGTACGGCGGGCGGCAAGCGTCGATGCTGGCGTCGGAGAACCCAGGACTCGTCGACGGACTCGTTCTGCTGTCCTACCCACTGCATCCACCGAAGAAGCCCGAGAAGCTCAGAACGGAACACCTTCCCGAGTTGAACACACCGACCGTTGTCGTCCACGGATCGAAGGACGAGTTCGCGACCACGGAGGAGATTCGGGCTGCACTTGCGCTGATTCCAGCACCGACGCGATTGGTGGAGTTCGAGGGGGCTCGACACGACTTGTCCGTGGTGAAATTCCCGGTGGTCGAACAGGCAGTCGCCGCAGCAACAGAACTGTTCACGCTCGGACATTGACGCGCCGGTTGCCCGTGTCGGTGGTTCCTGGTGAGATCGAAGCATGAGTGCCCAGCAGTATCAGCCCAGTGCCCTGTCCGACGTCACGGTGAGCGTCGACGGCGACGACACAGTCGTCAGCTTTCCCCGGGTGCTGCCGTATCCGGTCGAGAAGGTGTGGGAGGCGATCACCGACCCGGAGATGTTGGCGCAATGGACGCCGTACACCGCCGATCGGAATCTGAGCCGCACGGGCGACGCCGTGATCACCATGCTCACCGAGGACGGCGCCCCCGAAATGTCGTTGCCGGTCAGTGTTCACGTCGTGGAGACCACCCGGCGTCTCGAACACGAGTGGGGCCCGGACGAATTGGTGTGGGACCTGACCCCGGTCGAAGGCGGTACCCGAGTCGTGCTGACGCAGAGGTCGCGGGCTGAGGGGATGGCGTCGGCGCTCGCTGCGGGGTGGCATTTGTGCTTCGACGTACTCGATGCCCTTCTCGCGGGTGAGCCCTTCGGTCCGATCGTGGGTGAACGGGCACGCGAGTACGGCTGGGACGCGCTCAACTCCGGCTACGCGCGACGGTTGGGTATCGACGAATCTCAGGTCTGGTAGCTGCTCAGAGTTCTCGGGCGGCGGGCGTTCTGGTGGAGGCTCGCACGATCAGTTCGACGGGAAGCTTCACGGATTCGACGTTCCTGCCGGCGATCAATGCGAGCAGGTGTTCGAGCCCCGTCGCGCCGATCTTGCGGGCGGGGGACCTCACCGTCGTCAGTGGCACCGGGAGTTGGGAGACAACCGGGATGTCGTTGTAGCCGACCAGTGCAAGATCGTCCGGAATGCTCAACCCGAGATCGCGGGCCACACCGAGTACGCCGATCGCGATGGTGTCGCTCACCGTGAAGACGGCGTCGGGCCGTGAATCCCCACCGAGCAGTATTGCCGCCGCATCGACACCCCCTTGAACTTCGAACTCGGACGCCACTATTCGGTTCGGCGGTAGTTCCAAGCCCGCTTCGGCCAGGGCGTCGCGGAAACCTGCGACGCGTTCACGTGAAGTGCTGGCGTGATCCGGTCCGGCGATCACACCGAGATCGCGATAGCCGCAATCCAGTAAATGCCTTCCCGCGAGGTAGCCGCCGAGGCGGTCGTCGCCGCTGACAAATGGCAGGCTTCGGTTCGCGGACGACGTCGCCGGGTCGATGTGCCGGTTCAGCAGCAAGATCGGTAGCGAGCGCAGGGGGAGTGAGTCGACAAAATCGGTACCCGGCAGGTGGATGCTGCTCAGCATGAGCCCGTCGACCTGGCGGCTGACCAGGAACTCGACTGCTTTGCGCTGCGCGTCCAGATCGTCAGGTGGGCTGGAGAGCAGGACCGAGTAACCCTCCGCGGTGGCAGCCTCCTCGATGCCCTGGAACATGGTGGCCACCACGACGTCCGTCAGCCTCGGCATCACGACGCCGATGGTGGTGGTCTTTCGGGTACGCAGGCTGGCCGCCCACAGGTTCGGTTGGTAACCAAGCTCCTCGGCGACCTGACGAACTCGGAGCGCGGAGTCGGACCAACCATCGGCGGGCTCGGGCTGACGGAGGACCCGCGACGCCGTCGAGATGTGGACCCCGGCCTGGTCGGCGATTTCGCGCAGCGTCGGCGGACGGCCGTTGCTGCGGGTCGACGGATCGGGCGTCATCTGCGTCGGGGCTCCTGGTGTGCGTCGGTTCTGTGTCGGCCGGCTGTTCGGGGATTGACGGGTGTGTAACCGGGCTCTAGTCTAGGCGATGCAAACGATTGCGCAATCGTTCTCGCAAAGGATTGCGCCCGAGAACACTGGAGGCCCCGTGAACACGCCGCAGTCCCTGTCCGAGCTTTTTGCCATCGACACCCTGCTGGACGCCGAGGAGATCGCGATACGCGACACGGTCCGCAAGATGGTCGACGATCGCATCCGCCCGCACATCGGCGAATGGTTCGAGGCGGCAGCATTGCCGGCTCGTGAGCTGGCCAAGGAGCTGGGCGAGCTCGGCGTACTGGGCATGCACCTCGAAGGCTACGGCTGTGCCGGGATGAGCGCGACGGCGTACGGGTTGGCCTGCCAGGAACTGGAAGCTGTCGATTCGGGCATTCGCAGCCTCGTCTCGGTCCAGGGTTCGCTCGCCATGTTCGCGATTCACCACAACGGAAGTGAAGAGCAGAAGGAAGAGTGGCTCCCGCGGATGGCGGCCGGTGAAGCCATCGGTTGCTTCGGTCTCACGGAACCCGATTTCGGATCCAACCCCGGCGGCATGCGAACCAACGCCAAGCGCGACGGTGACGACTGGATCCTCAACGGCACCAAGATGTGGATCACCAACGGCTCCATCGCGGACGTCGCCGTGGTCTGGGCGCGCACCGACGACGGAGTGCGCGGATTTGTCGTTCCCACCGACACTCCGGGATTCTCCGCCCCCGAGATCAAGAACAAGATGTCGCTGCGGGCGTCGGTCACGTCGGAACTGGTGCTCGAGGACGTGCGTCTGCCTGCCTCGGCGATGCTGCCCAAGGCTCGCGGACTTTCCGGCCCGCTCGGCTGCCTCAACGAGGCCCGCTTCGGGATCATCTTCGGAGCGATGGGTGCAGCACGTGACTGCCTCGAGACCGCGATCTCGTACGCGCGTGATCGCAAGGTCTTCGACAAGTCGCTCGCCGCGTACCAGATCACTCAGGCCAAGATCGCTGACATGGCAGTCGAATTGGGCAAGGGTCAGTTGCTCGCAATCCACCTCGGACGTCTCAAGGATGCTGGGACGGTTCGTCCCGAGCAGGTCAGCACCGGCAAGCTCAACAACGTCCGCGAAGCCATCAAGATCGCCCGTGAGTGCCGAACCATCCTGGGTGCCAACGGCATCACGCTCGAATACCCCGTGATTCGGCACGCCAACAACCTCGAATCCGTTCTCACCTACGAGGGCACCTCCGAGGTTCACCAGCTGGTGATCGGTCGCGCTCTCACCGGTGAAGAAGCGTTCCGGTGACGGTAGACGCTGTCGGAGCGCTCGACGGGTTGGTGATCGCGGATTTCGGCCGCGTCCTCGCCGGCCCGTACGCCACGATGATTCTTGCCGATCTCGGCGCGGAGGTCGTCAAGATCGAGCGGCCGGGTGTCGGCGACGATACTCGCAGCTGGGGCCCGCCGTGGGTGGGGGACGAGTCGAGCTACTTCTTGTCGGTGAACCGCAACAAGAAGTCGGTCACTCTGGACCTGCGCGAGCGCGCGGATCTGGAGAGTGCACGCGAGCTGGTTCGCAGTGCGGACGTCGTGGTGCAGAACTTCCTGCCGGGAACGATGGACCGTCTGGGGCTGGGCTACGACGCTGTCCGAGAAATGAATCCGCGTGCGGTCTACTGCTCGATCAGCGGCTTCGGTGGCAACAATTCTCTGCCGGGGTACGACCTGTTGATTCAGGCGGTCGGCGGATTGATGAGTATCACGGGTCCCGATTCCAAGACTCCCACCAAGGTCGGTGTCGCGGTGGTCGACGTCATCACCGGCTTGCATGCCAGCGTGGGAATCCTTGCAGCGCTGCGCCACCGCGATCGAACGGGCGAAGGGCAGCACGTCGAGGTCAATCTGTTGTCCTCGTTGCTGTCCGCACTGGCCAACCAGTCGTCCGGCTACGTTGCCGCGGGCGTGGTGCCCCAGGCAATGGGCAACCGACATCCGAGCATCGCGCCCTACGAGGTGTTCGACACCGCGGACCGCCCGCTGGTCCTCGCTGTCGGCAATGATCGGCAATTCGGTTCTTTGACAGAGGTTCTCGGAGTTCCCGAACTTGCCGCTGATTCGCGTTTCGCGTCCAACAGTGACAGGGTTGCGCATCGAGAAGAACTGTTCGACGCCGTCACTGCTGCATTGGCCAAGGGCACTGCAGACTCGTGGTTCGAGGCACTGACCGAGCGAGGTGTTCCGTGTGGGCCTCTCAACGACATCGCCGACGCGATAGCGCTGGCGGAGCGGCTGGATCTCGATCCGGTGGTGACCATCGACGATCCTCGTCGCGATGCACCGACTCGGCAGGTAGCCAATCCGATTCGGATGAGCGGCACGCCGGCAACCTATCGGTCGGCCCCGCCGCGGTTGGGTGAGGACAGCGTTCCCACTCCCTCCGGAGTCAGTTGACCCAAGCGAATCGGCCACCGGAATACCGGTGGCCGATCTGCGTGTATGGCTGACTCAGCTGACCTTCAGGACCAGCTTTCCGGTGTTCGCACCGGCAAAGAGAAGATTGAGGCTGTCGCCGAATGCGTCGATACCCCCGTCGACGACATGTTCGCGGGCCGTCAATTCGCCACTCTTGATCCACTTTCCGATCTGCTCCTGCGCTTCTGCATAGCGATCGAGGTAGTCGAAGACCACGAAGCCGGCCATCGTGGCCCGGTTGACGAGAAGTGACAGGTAGTGCGCGGGGCCGGGCTGAGGTTCGGTGGCGTTGTAGCCCGCGATGGCGCCGCAGATGACCACCCGAGCGCCGAGACGCAAACGGGAGAGCGCGGCGTCGAGAATTTCTCCGCCGACGTTGTCGAAGTACACGTCGATACCGTCGGGAGCATTGGACTTGAGCGCCTTGTAGACGGATTCGTTCTTGTAGTCGATGGCGACATCGAAGCCGAGGTCTTCGGTGAGCCACGCGCACTTCTCCGGACCACCAGCGATGCCGATGACCTTGCAGCCGTGGATCTTTGCGATCTGGCCGACGAGGCTGCCAACGGCGCCTGCCGCGCCGGATACTACGACGGTGTCACCGTCCTTCAGCTTTCCGACGTCGAGCAGTCCGAAATATGCGGTGACGCCGGGGAATCCGAGAGCACCGAGCCAAGTCGGTAGGGGAGCGATCGATTCGTCGACCCGCGTGACATCGTTGCCATCGGAAACACCGTATTCGGAAGCGCCGAACGATCCGGCGACGATGTCACCGACCTGGTAATCGGGGTGTTGCGACTCGGTGATGCGTCCGACGCCGTGGGCGCGCATGACGGAACCGAGCTTGACCGGGGGAACGTACGACTTGACGTCGTTGAGCCAACCGCGCATCGCGGGGTCGAGGGAGAGGTATTCGACCTTGACGACAAACTCGCCCGGTCCGGCGGACGGGATCTCGGCGTCGACATATTCCCAGGTGGAAGCGTCGGGAAGTCCTGTCGGGCGGGCGGCGAGGCGTACTTGGCGGTTGGTCATCTCTCCCCTTCGGCGAAACGAATTGAACTTGAGGCCGGATTCAATATAGGTGATGGATCACGAACTGGGAAGAGTTGGATGAACCGATTGGCGACTATGTATGTTCGATCGATGAGCAATGTGGTCGAAGACGCGCCTGGTTGGTTCACTCGGGCGCTGGAAGCGCCGGTCGAGACGGGGTCGGTGGAGGTCGAGGGCGCTTCGGTGCACTTTCGGGCTTGGGGGTCGGCGGGGCCGGGAATCGTGCTGATTCACGGCGGCGCAGCCCACAGTCGCTGGTGGGATCACATCGCGCCGCAGTTCTCCGAGGGATGCCGCGTTGTCGCTCTCGACTTGACGGGGCACGGCGACAGTGACACTCGCGACGCCTACGCGATGTCCCAGTGGGCTCGCGAGGTGCTGGCGGCGGCTGAGGCCGGGGGAATCGACGGCAAGCCGATTCTGGTGGGGCACAGCATGGGTGGGATTGTTGCTTTCGTGGCCTCACATCTGCACGGCGAGTTGTTGGACGGCGTTGTCATCATCGATTCTCCACTCAAGGCGCGTACGCCCGAAGAAGAGGCAGCTCGACGCCAGAATGCGTTCGGCCCCAAGAAGGTTTACTCCTCCAGAGAAGATGCGATGGACCGATTCCGCTTCGTCCCGCCGCAGGACTCGGGGGTACCCGCAGTGCGTGATCATGTGGCGGCCACGTCGATGGAGGAAGTCGAGGGTGGTTGGTCGTGGAAATTCGATCCGAACTTCTTTCTTCGTGTTGGCGCCGAGGATGTTATGGGCAGCGAACCACGTTGCCGCGTAGCGTATTTCCGGGCCGAGAACGGAATTGTGTCCGACCGGCTCATGGAGCACATGCGCGGATTGTTCGGACCGGAGGCCATCGTGGCGGAGATTCCCGAAGCCGGACATCACGTCATGATCGATCAGCCGTTGCAACTCGTGACCGGGGTGCGAACTGTGTTGAGTGCGTGGGCCGTCACAAATCAAGTGCCAGTAAATCAAGTGGCAGGTAACTTCGAGGAAAGGGCAGAAGCATGAGCACGGAATTGACGCTTGAACCGAAAGTCGAAGCTGCACTGAAGCTGTGGCACAACATGATCGAGACCGGTGATCTGTCGGCGCTACCGACCATCGTCGCGCCTGACGCGCAGTTCCGATCGCCCACCGGATTCAAGCCGTACCAGTCCGCGGATGCCGTTGTGCTCATTCTCAATACGGTGATCCAGGTGTTCGAGAATTTCGAGTACCACCGTCAGTTCGCCGGAGCCGACGGCCGGCAGGTCGTTCTCGAATTCAGTGCGAACATCGGCGACAAGAGCCTCAAGGGAATCGACATGGTCGAATTCGACGAGGACGGCAAGATCGTCGATTTCGAGGTCATGGTGCGTCCGGCCAGCGGGCTCGCCGCATTGGCTGCCGAGATGGGCCGCAGGCTCGGGCAGACGTTACCGACTTACAAGGCCTGACCTGAGTCTGGCGCGGGCCGAGTCTGCCTGCTCAACTCGTGCTGAATCCGCCGTTGGAGTGAAGGAGTTGTCCCGTTATCCAGCCTCCGGCGTCGGACATCAGAAATCGAACGAGGTCTGCAGTGTCGCCGGGTGTACCCAGCCGGCCGGCAGGAGTCTGGAGGGTGGCGGCCTGTCTGATCTCCGGTGTCATCCACCCTGTGTCGATCGGTCCTGGGTTGATGACGTTTGCTCTTACGCCACGTGACCCGAGTTCGACTGCGGCGGCGATGACGATGCGGTCGAGAGCACCCTTGCTTGCCCCGTACGGAAGATTGTGGGCCGCATGGTCGCTGGTGAGTGCGATGATCCGCCCGGCCACCTGACTGACGTCGCGCTGTTCCGGAAGCCGTTCAGCGAACGCTTTGATCAGCAGCCAGGAGGCGCGAGCGTTGACGGCGAAATGTCGTTCCCAGCTCTCGACGGTGGTATCGAGGATCGAGCTGTCGACGCTTTCGCAATGTGAGAGCACCAGCCCACGGAGGTCGTTCCGCGCTGCGGCAGCGTCAACGAGCTGATCGGCCACATCCGGCGAGGCCAGATCTCCGGGAACCAGGTCGACACGGCTTCCGAGTGCGCGACACTTCTCGGCAATGTCTTGCGGATCGTGCGCTCCGCGCCCGAACCCGACGCGTTGGTCGTAAGGCTCCCAGTAGCCGATAGCCAGATCCCAACCATCCTCGGCAAGGCCCAATGCGAGGCTCGCTCCGATCGACTTGCTCCGACCGACACCGGTGATCAATACGGTCCCGCGCTTGTCAGACACTGCTCGCCTCCCGAGACTTCCTGTAACCGACGCGGGGCTTCCGGCAACTGACGCGCACAACTCGAGCGGTCTACCGCGGGTGAGGCCACCTTGGTCGGAAAGACCACTGTAGCGGGCGAGCGGGCGTCGTCGGCCCTTCGACCCGGCAGGTGTCTTGACACGGCGCTGGTCACAGCGTTTGACTGAGATACAAGCTCGAGTTGATTCGCCCGACTGCGTCCCGGGAGGTTGACCTATGCGCGGCAAGGGAATTGCAGGCAAGGCTTTCTCAAACGAGGGCTGTAGACGTGGAGCACGGTCTCATCGCGGGACCGTCTCGGTGCTGGCTTTGGTTGGGGCGTGCGTACTTTCGTGTGCCACCACCCAGATGGCCGGCGCTCAACCCGTTGCGGACACAGTCGATACCGGGTTCGTGATCCCCTTCGCTGGGGCGTCTGGCTACGAGAGCGTCGCGCCCACGCAGATGACTACTCCGGATCAACTCAACCAGCCAATCGGTCAGCAGATTGCGGAAGAGATTGCCGCGCAGATCGGACTCGAGCCAGCCGACGCTTTGACCGAGGAGCAGTATCGCGACCTCATCACCGGCGGTGGGGTCGGGGGCAATCTCGAGGATGCCGAGGTGATCGACGAGTGTGCCCGGATTCTCACCAATACGAACGGGCGGCCCCTCTATTCCGGCACTACGCCGTCGGTTCTGGCCAGTTACGGGTTGTACGTGAATCCCGACGGGTTGCTGGAGAGTCCGGCCAACGCGGATGCGCCGACTCGACAGGTGAATACGCTGATCGCCCCTGGTGGTTTTGTGGGCACCTGGTTGCGCAACAACGGTGCGACGCACACTCTGATTGCGCTCTATCAGTCGGCATACACGGTGCAGGCAGTCTACGGATTTGCAGCGCAACAGATTTCGGGAGAAGCGCAGCTGGTGACAAACACCAAAGGCGATGTGAGTTCGGAAGTCGGCATGTCGATGGCGCCGCCGCTCTGGATAGTGAACTTCGCTCTGCTCTACATCTTGAAGCCCGCACTGGCGGCAGCGATGCCTGCACACTGGGTTCCCATTCCGCCTGCCGTTGCCGACGCTGTGAAGGCGAGTCCCACCGGCCAAGTCGCTTTCAGTGACTACGCGTCCTATTTCGAGTGATCGGTCTGCCGGACAGCGCTCACGAACTTCTCGATCAAAGCGTGGTCCTTGACACCGCGGGACGATTCAACGCCGCTGGAGACGTCGACGCCCCAGGCTCCGGTGGCATCCAATGCGTCACGAACATTGTCCGGGGACAGTCCGCCCGCCAGGATCCATTGACCTTGCGGGCGCGATTGCTGTTGGGCCCAGTTCCACGGCACCCCGGATCCGGCGTCCGCGCCGTCGATCAAGAGCTCGTCCTCACCGAGGTCGAGGTTGTAACCGTCGCGGACGTTGCTGGAGACGACCGCGCGGATGACGGTGAGGCCGGCATCGTGCAGTTGCTGCACTTGCTCGGCGTCGACAAGATCGTGAATCTGCACGGTGCGAAGCCCGGTGACCTCGGCGATCTCGAGGATCTGATCGATCGGGTTACCGAGAAAGACTCCGATTGCCCGGACGTGAGCGGGGACTCGTGCGAGTAGCTCGACTGCGAGAGCGGGGTCGACTTTGCGGACGCTCTCGGCGAAGACGAAACCGATGGCGTCGACGCCCAGTCCCACCGTGAGGTCGACCGTGTCAACGTCGCGTAGGCCACAGACCTTGATGAATGTCACCTGATACAGAGTACTAGTGTCGTCGTCTAGCCTCGTGCGTGCGACATTTCTACGTGCGAGAGGCTTGACGTGGACTGGCTCTACCGAATCAGTTTGATCTCGGGACCGCTGCCGGTGATCCTGACTGTCCTTGGGGTTCTGGGTGGTGTGTGGCTGCTCGGTTCGAACGTGCGTTGGTACTACCGCAGAGCGGTGCCGATCGCGGGGCTGATCGCACTGGTGATCATGATCGCCGTGTGGATCACCGTCGAAAAGGTGATCGTGCCGTTCCCCGATCCCATCGAGATGTCGATTTACGTGTGGATCGGTCTCGGTATCTACGCGCTGCTACTTCTCGGGCCGCGAATCAAGGCGGGCGGAACCGTCGCGAAGGCGGTGCTGTCCGTGATTGCGACCGTACTGGTCATCGTCACCGCCGCGACGCAGATCAATCTGGTTTTCGCCGCGTATCCGACTGTGGGAATTGCGTTCGGACACGACGATTTCGACCGCATCTCACTCAGTGAAGTTCCCGGTCCGACGGATCCTGTTGTCACCGGCGACCCCACCGACACGGTGTGGAAAGCGCCGGAGGGCATGCCGATTCGCGGACGAGTCACGACTTTGCCTGTACCCGGAACGATTTCAGGATTCTCCGCGCGCGACGCCCAGGTGTATCTGCCGCCGTCGTACTTCACCAATCCGCGCCCGCTTCTTCCCGTGCTCGTGCTCATGGCAGGTCAGCCTGGCAAGCCCGAGGACTGGCTCCAAGGCGGAAAGCTGACCGCGACAATGGATTCTTTCGCGCGCGATCACGCCGGGCTCGCTCCGGTCGTCGTGATAGCCGATGGAACAGGGTCGCAGATGGCCAATCCGCTGTGCACCGACTCGTCACAGGGCAAGGTCGGCACGTATCTGGCAAAGGACTTGCCCGCTGCGGTGGCGAATGCGTTCCAGATCGACACGAGTCCGCGAGCGTGGGCAATCGGCGGGCTCTCCTACGGTGGCACCTGCTCACTGCAGATGGCGACCAATTACCCCGAGGTGTACCCGACCTTCCTCGATCTGTCCGGTCAGTTGGAGCCTTCGCTCGGTGACCGACAGCGAACCGTCGACGAGATATTCGGCGGCGACGAAGCAGCATTCGTGAAGGTGAATCCGATGGACCTGCTGGCGACCCGCAAGTTTCCGAACTCGGGCGGAGTGTTTGTCGTCGGAACAGATGACAACGAGTTCAAGCCCGGCCAGCAGAAGGTGTACGAAGCGGCCAAAGCGGCCGGAATGGACGCCAGGTATCTCGAGCTTCCCGGTGGTCACAGCTTTTCGGTGTGGTCCGCGGGCGTCGAACAGGAACTGGCGTGGATCTCGCAGCGAATGGGACTGATCAGCTGAATCCTGTTCCGGTTTTGGAACGTGTTCTATATTCGGTGTGTGACTGCCGTTCGGCAGTCTCTCGATCGTTCACCGACTGGAGTTCAGGCACATGTACGAGTGGTCCGACACCGACCTGATGTTCCGCGACGCCTTGCGGGGCTTTATCGACAAAGAGGTGCGACCTCACGTCGACGAGCTCGAAAGTGGTGCGCTGCCGCCGTTCGACATCATCCGCAAGCTGTACTCGACCTTCGGTCTGGCCGACATGGCACGCGAGGGTCTCGAGAAGTCGCTGGCACGTGAGCGCGGCGATGCACCCTCCAGTGACGGTGAGAAGTCGAGCGCTTTCAGCGGCGCAGGCAGTATGGGCGTTGTGCTCAACAGTGAATTGGCCGGAGTCAGCCTCGGTCTCGTCGCGTCGTTGGGCGTCAGCCTCGGATTGGCCGCCGGAACCATCCGCAGCCGCGGCACACTCGCGCAGAAGGAACGCTGGCTTCCCGGCTTGGTGACATTCGAAACCGTCGGCGCCTGGGCGATCACCGAACCGGATTCGGGCTCGGATGCCTTCGGCGGAATGAAGTCCTACGTGCGCCGCGATGGCGACGACTACATTCTCAACGGCAACAAGACCTTCATCACCAACGGTCCGTACGCCGACGTGATGATCGTCTACGCAAAGCTCGACGAGGGGGACGCGTCGGTCGACCGTCGTGATCGCAAGGTGCTCGCCTTCGTCCTCGACAAGGGCATGGAGGGGCTCACACAGAGCCCGCCGTTCAAGAAGATGGGCATGAACTCCTCACCCACCGGTGAGCTGTTCTTCGACAACGTCCGCATCACCAAGGATCGACTGCTCGGCGAGACCGAGGACAGCGGAAAGTCGGACGGAAAGTCCAGCGCCAAGGAGAGCTTCGCCGCCGAACGCATCGGCATCGCGTCCCTCTCGCTCGGCATCATCAACGAATGTCACCGTCTGAGTATCGAATACGCGAAGTCCCGCAAACTGTGGGGACGTGAGATCGGGCAGTTCCAGCTCATCCAGCTCAAGCTGGCCGAGATGGAAGTCGCTCGAATCAACGTGCAGAACATGGTCTTCAACGCGATTGAACGCACCGCGGCCGGCGACAAGGTGAGCCTGGCGGAGGCGTCGGCGATGAAGCTGTACTCCTCGCGCGCAGCGACCGAGGTCGCGATGGAAGCCGTGCAACTGTTCGGTGGAAACGGCTACATGGCCGAGTACCGAGTCGAGCAGTTGGCGCGTGATGCCAAGTCGCTCATGATCTATGCAGGCAGCAACGAAATTCAGGTCACCCATATTGCCAAGGGGCTTCTGGGCTGACGACCGGCACGTTTTCGCGTGTCGGTCGACCGCAGCAGGAACCAGATAGTCTTGCTGCGGTCGGCGACACCGCGCCGACGGATCGGAGTTGGTAATGGACGCGTCAGATTTCACTGCGCCGGATCCCGGCCTTGTTCATCCAATGGCCGGGCAACCGCGAGTGGTGTTGCTGAGGCCGTTGATCGACAACCCGTTGATCGAGGTAGGGGAGTACACCTACTACGACGATCCGGAGTTCGCCGAAGAATTCGAGACTCGAAACGTGTTGCACCACTACGGTCCCGACAAACTGGTGATCGGAAAGTTCTGCGCGCTGGCAACCGGCGTCACCTTCATCATGAACGGCGCAAATCATCGTATGAACGGTGTCTCCACCTACCCGTTCCCGATCATGGGCGGCGATTGGGCCAGGCACATGGATTTGGTGCAGGATCTGCCGTCGCGCGGTGACACCGTCGTCGGGAACGACGTGTGGTTCGGTGGGAATGTGACAGTCATGCCCGGTGTTCGGATCGGTCACGGGGTGATCGTGTCCACTGGCGCCGTCGTGACGCGCGACGTCCCGGACTACGCAATTGTCGGCGGCAACCCGGCAACGGAGATCAAGCGCCGCTTCAGTGCTGAAGACATCGAGAAGTTGGTGCGAATTGCGTGGTGGGACTGGCCGATCGAGAAGATCACCCGCCACGTCCGGGTGATCTCGGACGGGAGTGTCGCGGAACTCGAATCGGTCGAGTGATCTCCTCGCCCGCTAGTTCGTTCGTATGAGCGAGTAGTCCCGGACATAAAGCAGGGCGGCCGTGAGAAGGCCGACGGCAAGACCGGTTGCGGTGAAGGTGATCAAGTTCGGTTCGAGGTCGAAGTGGATGATGGCCGATGCCGGGTAAGGGTTCTGCGGGTCACGAGGTTCAGGAAGGACCACCGAATAGAAGGTGGGCGGCCAGATTTTTCCGACAACGGCGACCGCAAGTCCGTAGGCCGCTCCGAAGATCGAAAGTGCAAGCGGAAGAACAAATCTTCGCCCACCTGCGTCGCGGGACAGGTGCCATCCCGTCGCGTTCAGTATCGCCGACACGGCAATGGCGACAGCCGTTCCGACAATCAGGAACCACGCAGTTGCGGGGAACCAATGAGGGGCGTCGACGTAGCTGTAGCCTTCGACAACCCACATGTATCCGGTCTTGCCGTCCTCCGCCGGCGGCGGAGGCGGAGGTTGGATGCCGATATGTTCTGTTCGCATAGATGTCGTGGCAAATCGCCAGGCGAGCACTCCGAGGCAGCTCAACAGCAATCCGGTCGTGAAGAAAACGGCGAAGAGTGGTTCTGCAACGCGGTTGCGAAGCGTCGTGAGTCGCATTCGAGGATCGTCTCATCTCGGCCCGAGATTGCGAGTCTTTTGTCGGTGGCTTGCATTAGCTTGTGCGCATGACTCTCACACTCGGCATGATCACCTTCGACAGTCTCGATCCCGGTCCGCTTGCAACGTGGTGGGCAGCGCAGTTGGGCGGAAACATCGTCGAGGAGAACGACGGTTGGTTCTACATCGTCGCGGTCCCTGACAGCGCCACCAACTTCGCTTTCCAGAAGGTCTCGGATCCCACGGCAGGGAAGAATCGCATCCATCTCGATCTGGGGAGTCCGGATCTCGACGCCGAGGTGGCGCGGCTCGTCGAGGCCGGAGCAACCGAGCACCACCGCGAGAACATGGACGGTTTCCGTTGGGTGACGCTCCTCGATCCTGATGGGAACCAGTTCTGCGTGTCCGGTCCTCACGCCTGAGCTGACAGGTTCTGAGCTCACCCGATTCGTGCCCACTGATTTCGTGCCCACTGATTTCGCGGACACCGATTCGGGCATGATGAGGGGCATGACTTCTCAGACTCCTCGGACCGGGGCCGACGCAGACGGCCTGTGCAGCTTCGTCGATTCGTCACCGTCACCGTTCCATGTGTGCGCGACGGTGGCGACCGAGCTGACGGCCGGTGGGTTCGTCGAAGTCCACGAAACGCAGTCGTGGCCCGCCGAGCCCGGACGGTACTTCCTCGTGCGGGGTGGTTCGCTGATTGCCTGGAGCACCGAGGGCGTGGGAAACACCGCTCCGTTCCGGATCGTCGGAGGTCACACCGACAGCCCGAATCTGCGGGTCAAACAGCATCCCGACCTCACTTCGGCCGGGTGGCAGATGGTGGGCCTCGAACCGTATGGCGGTACGTGGCTGAACTCCTGGCTCGACCGCGATCTCGGTATCTCCGGCCGTTTGAGTGTCCGGGTGGGAAACACTGTGGAGCAGAAGCTGGTTCGCATCGACGACCCGATTCTGCGTGTTCCGCAGCTGGCTATCCACCTGTCCGAAGATCGCAAGGGCGTGACTCTGGATCCGCAGCGGCACGTCAACGGAATCTGGGGCGTGGGTTCGAAACCCAAGTCGTTCATCGGATTTGTCGCCGAGCGTGCGGGTGTAGCCGCGTCGTCGGTTCTCGGCTGGGAATTGATGACACACGATCTTGCGCCCAGCTCAGTCGTGGGGGTGGACAAGGAATTGGTCAGCGCCCCTCGGCTGGACAATCAGGGCACGTGTTATGCAGGGACACAAGCACTTCTGGCCGCAGTCGAGTCGCCCGGTCAGCAGGTCCCGGTGCTCGCACTCTTCGATCATGAAGAGGTCGGCAGCATGTCCGACCGTGGAGCTTTCTCAGATCTGCTGAACACCGTGCTCGAACGGATCGTGTTGGGGCGCGGTGGTGGCCGCGAAGAATTCCTGCAGGCGATGGCGGGCTCGGTGTGCGCGTCGGGCGATATGGCTCACGCGACGCACCCCAACTACCCGGACCGCCATGAGCCCGCTCATCGGATCGAGATCAACGGTGGGCCGGTACTCAAGGTGAACCAGAACCTGCGATACGCCACCGACGCAGCCGGTGCAGGCGAATTCGCGCTGGCGTGCGATCAGGCAGGAGTGCCCATGCAGCGCTACGTCCACCGCGCCGATCTGCCGTGCGGCTCCACCATCGGACCGATCACGGCATCACGCACCGGACTGTCCACCGTAGATGTGGGCGCGCCTCAGCTCGCCATGCACTCGGCGCGCGAGCTGATGGGGGCGGCAGATGTCCGCATGTATGCCGACGCGCTTGGTGCCTTCCTCACGCCGCGTAGTTAGAGGGCGCGTAGTTAAGGTGCTGGGAGCTCAGTGGGCGCAGCCGGTAGATCCTCGAAGAAGTCGGCGCTCGGTGTGAAGAACATCGAGCCCGTCACGGCCGTCGAGAAGTCGAGCAGACGGTCGTAATTCCCGTGAGGGTTGCCGAGAAACATGTTCTCGAGCATCCGTTCGGTGATCGCCGGTGTGCGGCAGTAGCCGATGAAGAAGGTGCCGATCTCGTCGTCGCCGAGGCGTCCATACGGCATGTTGGCACGCAGGATCTCGAGAGCCTTGCCGTTCTCGTCCTTGATTGCGTTGAGGGCGACGTGCGAGTTGGCAGGCTTCACGTCGGACGTCATCTCGATGTCCTCGAGTTTGCTGCGTCCGATCACACGCTCCTGCTCGTCGACGGTGATTGCTTCCCAGTCCCGCATCTTGTGGATGTATCGCTGGATGTGGACGTAGCTGCCGCCCGCGAACTCGGGATCCTCGTCGCCGACCGTCACCGCGGCGACGGCGTCGCGGCCCACCGGATTCTCGGTGCCGTCGACGAAGCCGATGAGGTCGCGGTTCTCGAAATATTGGAAGCCGTGAACTTCGTCGACGACGGTGGCCGCGCCGTGCAGTCGCTTCGTGATCTGCCGAGCCACCTCGAAACACGCGTCCATGCTCATTGCGCGGATGTGGAAGAGCAGATCGCCGGGAGTCGACGGCGCCGAGTGAACGTCACCCTGTAGAGCGGCGAACGGGTGCAGTAGCGCGGGGCGCGGACCGGCGAACAGTCGATCCCAGGCCGACGATCCGATGCTCGTCACCACATCCAAACCTGATCCGGGGACGCGCAGCCCCACGGCGCGCTGCAGACCCGCGACGTCGGCGAGTAGTCCGCGTGTGGTGTTCTCGCCGCCCGGATTTACGGTCGCGACCAGGAAAATTGCAGCCGGAGTGAGGGGAGTGGTCACCGACTGCGACTGTGCCGTGAGGTCGGACTGACGAACATCCTGGGGCATGCGAGGCCTTTCGAGGGAGAGAGTGGACCGGCCTGACCTTAAGAAAACCGACCGGATTACCCAAACCGGGGCGGGTGTGACCGGCGATACTTCGCAGGCCCGGAGGTGTTGCGGGTGCTGCCGTCTGCGGAAGTCGTCGGCCCACACCGATAGACTGTCCCCCGGCACGTTCTTTCGTTGGGCACATTCGTGGTGTCCTGCTCCGCGCCGGCTTGCCTCTTGACTCCCGTAGGGAAGGGACCACTCTCCAGTGTCTGCTCACCAGGTCGATACCGTCACGCACGCATCGGCTGATCCCGATGCCGCTCAGCCGTTCAAGGAGCTCGGTCTCAAGGACGACGAATACGCACGCATCAAGGAGATCCTGGGCCGCCGTCCCACGGACGCCGAACTGGCGATGTACTCGGTGATGTGGAGCGAGCACTGCTCGTACAAGTCCTCCAAGGTCCACCTCGGATACTTCGGCAAGACCACCACCGACGAGATGCGCGCCAACATGCTGGCCGGTATCGGTGAGAACGCCGGCGTCGTCGACATCGGCGACGGCTGGGCAGTCACGTTCAAGGTCGAGAGCCACAACCACCCGTCGTACGTCGAGCCCTACCAGGGTGCGGCCACCGGAGTCGGCGGCATCGTCCGCGACATCATGGCCATGGGTGCGCGCCCGATCGCCGTCATGGATCAGCTGCGTTTCGGCGCTGCTGACGCCCCCGACACTCGTCGCGTCGTCGACGGTGTCGTGCGTGGTGTCGGTGGATACGGAAACTCCCTCGGCCTGCCGAACATCGGCGGCGAGACGGTCTTCGACGAGTCCTACGCAGGCAACCCGCTGGTCAACGCCCTCGCTGCCGGTGTCATGCGCGTCGAGGATCTGCACCTGGCCTTCGCTTCGGGCGCAGGCAACAAGATCATCCTGTTCGGAGCACGCACCGGTCTCGACGGAATCGGCGGCGTTTCGGTCCTCGCGTCGGCAACCTTCGACGACGAGGGTGGAGACACCGGCGGACGTAAGAAGCTGCCCGCGGTTCAGGTCGGCGACCCGTTCACAGAGAAGGTACTCATCGAGTGCTGTCTCGACCTCTACAAGGCCGGCCTCGTTGTCGGTATTCAGGACCTCGGCGGCGCCGGGCTGTCCTGCGCAACCTCCGAGCTGGCTGCAGCCGGCGACGGCGGCATGCACATCAACCTCGAGAAGGTTCCGATGCGCGCCACCGGCATGACCCCGGCCGAGGTGCTCTCGAGCGAATCGCAGGAGCGCATGTGCGCCGTGGTCACGCCCGAGAACGTCGATGCGTTCATGGAGGTCTGCAAGAAGTGGGACGTCCTTGCCACCGACATCGGCGAGGTCACCGACGGTGAGCACCTCACCATCTCCTGGCACGGCGAGACCGTCGTCGACGTTCCCCCGCGCACCGTCGCTCACGAGGGCCCGGTCTACAACCGTCCCGTCGAGCGCCCGGCAAGCCAGGACGCTTTGATCGCGAACACGACCGCAGGCCTCGAGCGTCCCGAGACGGACGAAGAACTCGAAGCCACTTTGCTGAAGATGATCGCTTCGCCTGCCCTGTGCAGCCGCAAGTGGATCACCGAGCAGTACGACCGCTACGTCCGCGGCAACACCGTCCTGGCCGAGAACGCCGACGGCGGCGTCATCCGCATCGACGAGAAGACCGGACGCGGAATCGCGCTGTCCACCGACGCTTCGGGCCGCTACACCGCGCTCGATCCGTACACCGGTGCCCAGCTCGCGTTGGCCGAGGCTTTCCGCAACGTGGCAGTCACGGGCGCAACGCCCAAGGCCGTCTCCAACTGCCTCAACTTCGGTTCACCCGAGGATCCGGGTGTCATGTGGCAGTTCCAGCAGGCTGTTCGCGGCCTCGCCGACGGCTGTGCCACCCTCGGCATCCCCGTCACCGGCGGCAACGTCAGCTTCTACAACCAGACCGGATCCACGGCAATCCTGCCGACGCCGGTGGTTGCCGTCCTCGGTGTGATCGACGACGTTCACCGCCGCATCCCGACGGGCCTCGGACTCGAACCCGGCGAGACGCTGATCCTGCTCGGCGACACCCACGACGAGTTCGACGGTTCCATCTGGTCGCAGGTCGAGCACGGTCATCTCGGTGGCGTGCCGCCGAAGGTCGACCTCGCCCGTGAGCAGTTGCTCGCGGACATCCTGCTCGCCTCCTCGCGTGACGGACTGGTCACCGCAGCCCACGACCTCTCCGAGGGCGGACTGGCCCAGGCCGTCGTCGAAGCCGCGCTGGCCGGCGAAACCGGTTGCCGCATCCTGATTCCCGAAGGCGCCGATCCGTTCGTCACCCTGTTCTCGGAATCGTCGGGACGCGTCCTCGTTGCAGTTCCGCGCACGGAAGAAACACGCTTCACAGGTATGTGCACCGCCCGCGGCTTGCCGTGGACGCGTATCGGAGTCGTCGATGAGGGCAGTGATTCCGTCGAGGTCCAGGGACACTTCTCCGTCACGATGGCCAAGCTCCGTGAGGCTTTCGAGGGAACGCTGCCCGCTCTGTTCGGGTGATAGATGGTCGATTCCGGAGAACTGACTTCTTCTGACAGCCAGCCGCAGGAACACCACCTGCGGCTGGCTGTTCCCGCATCTCTCGAGAAGCTCGACAACCGCTTCACCGAGTGGGCGTGGGGTCTCCTCAAACTCGACTTCACCGGCATCGCGTTTGCCGCGTTCTTCTTCTGCTGGTCGTTGACTCCCTCGTTGCTGCCGCGAGATTGGCTGTTCCAAGGTCTGATCGGCGGAATCAACTCGGCCATCGGCTACGGCGTCGGTACCGCAATCGGTTGGGCTGTCGAGCGATACCTCCTCAGCGGTCGACGGTGGTGGCCACTGCCCGAACCGGTGCCATCCGCGATCAAGGTCTTCGTTCCGGTCGCGTCCATTGTCGCGGCGATCATCATGCTGGTCTACGCGGCCGGGTGGCAACGTGAAATCGCGGCACTGACCGATGCCGAAGGCACGACCACCTCGGGCTACATCCGAACACTCGGACTGAGTCTTCTCGTCGGCGGCCTGCTCATCTCGATCTGGCGGGTCCTCCACGATCTGGTGAAACTGATTGCCCGACAGCTGATGCGGCGGTTCCACTGGTCGCGGTCGGTGGCCAATGGTGTCGGCGTCCTGGCGGTCACCGTTCTGTTCTTCATGCTGGTCGACGGCGTCCTGGTCCGCGGAATCTACGCCGCGACCAACTCGATCTTCAGTCTGCAGAACTCGACTACTCGCGACGGCGTCGTGGAACCGCAGGATCCGATGAAATCGGGTAGCCCCGAATCTGCTGCTCCCTGGGACACATTGGGGTTCGAGGGACGGAACTTCGTCTCACGCGGACTCGACGCGCAGGAACTCGAAGCGGCAACCGGTAAGCCTGCGATGGATCCGATTCGCGTGTACACCGGCCTCGAAAGCGCCGAAGACCCCGAAGAGCGCATGGATCTGGTCGTCAAAGAACTGGAGAGGACCGGCGCATTCCAGCGCAAGGTTCTCGTGGTCATTCCGACGACGGGTACGGGGTGGGTCAATCCCACTGCGGCGCAGGCAATCGAACTTGTACATGACGGTGACACTGCGCTTGTCGCCAGCCAGTACTCGTACCTGCCGAGTTGGATCTCGTTCCTCGCAGACCAGGAGAAGGCGCAAGCTGCCGGTCGCCTGTTGATCGAGCGGGTACACGAAAGATGGCTTCAGGAACCGGAAGCCACCAGGCCGAAGTTCATGGTCTACGGCGAGAGCCTCGGCGTCATGGCAGGCGCCGGGGCGTTCGACACACTGCAAGCGGCGCGCGATACCGCCGACGGAATTCTGTGGGTGGGCCCGCCGAACGCGACGCAGTTGTGGCGTTCGATCGAGAAGAGACGCGATCCCGGCACTCCCGAAGTAGCTCCCGTATACGCGGACGGCTTGGCCGGCGTGCGGTTCGCGGATCGCTCCGAAGACATTCCGACCGACGGGATGACGTGGCCGCAGCCTCGAGTTCTGTTTGTCCAGCACCCTTCCGATCCAGTGGTGTGGTGGTCACCCGACCTCATGTTCAATCGGCCTGAGTGGCTCAAGGAAGTACCCGGTTTCGACCGCTCGCCGTCGATGAAATGGTTCCCGGTCGTGACGTTCTGGCAGGTGTCCGCAGACCTCGGTAACGCCGCGGGAGTTCCCGACGGTCACGGTCACAATTACGGAACCTCCGTTCTGGACGCCTGGATCAGCGTCGCCCAGCCCGAGGGATGGACGGCCGCAGAAACAGAGCGAGTGCGGTCGGCATTGGTTGTCGCCGTGAAATCAGAGGGCCCCGAGAAGTGAGGGGAGTCGCCTCGATCGCGCTTTCCGCTACCGCGATCACCTGGAGCAACGTCGTGCTTCCGGCGTTCGGTCTTTCGCCTCGCGCTCGCGCCGTGGTCAACACCGCGGCCGGTCTGTCGGCCATCGGAGTCCTACTCGCACGTGGTTACACCCGCGAGGAACTCGGTTTGGCGCACACCGGCATTCGTGGTGGTGCTCAGTTCGGCGGAGCCGCGGCCGGCGCAGTACTTACGGGTTACAGCGTCGCTTTGGCCGTTCCCTCCTTGCGCGCGACTCTCGCTGCCGACGAGCGAGCAGACGGCCGCGAAGATTTCCTCGAATGGATCGTCCTGCACATCCCGTTCGGCACGGTGCTCTCCGAGGAACTGTTGTTCCGCAGCGCGATGTCCGCAGTCTGGAACCGCGAATTGAACAGACCGACCGCGCAGGCCGTTCATGCAGTGACCTTCGGGCTGTGGCACGTCGCCCCCGCCCGCGGCGCCGGCGACAACGTTCCCGCAGCAGTGGCATTCACCGGTGCGTCGGCATTGCTGTTCGAGTGGCTGCACCGCCGGGGCGGCAGCGTGCTTGCCCCCGCCCTGCTGCACCTGGCCACGAATGCTGGTGGCGCACTTGCCGTTCGTATCGCTACTCGCAGACATGGAGTGAACTGATGCCGCCCCGCCGCGCCGTCGACCCCGCCGAATTTCGAGCCGCCGTCCTGGCCGTCGGCCCGTGGCTTCGCGATCCGGAACTTCCGAAGCCTTCCCGCAGTGAACTCGGTGCGGCAGTGAAGATGAGTGCGCGCACTCTCGAACAGATTGCCCCTGGATCGAGCGTCGAGGTACGAGTGCCGCCGTTTGTTGCCGTGCAATGCATCGAAGGTCCGCGTCACACCCGCGGAACCCCGCCCAACGTCGTCGAGACGGACGCTCGGACCTGGTTGCAGATGGTCACCGGACTCCTCGAGTTTTCCGAGGCCGCAGGTGACGGACGAGTCGACGCCTCAGGTAGCCGCGCCCCCGAAATTGCGCACTGGCTCCCACTGCTCCGGTTGGCGTAGGGACAGAGACCATCCGGTTCGCTTCGCCGTGATCTGAGGCCCAAGGCAGCCCTCAGGGGAAGTGGGTCCCAAAATGCCCGTAGACTATGGATGCCCCCCAACCCCTGCCCACAAAGGGAGCGCCCGGTGACTCGTGCCGATCTGTCGGTCAACAGTCCAAATCTCCTCGCTTCGAACCCGTCCGACGAGGACGAGAACGAGCCCCGCGAAGAATGCGGTGTATTCGGCGTCTGGGCGCCGGGAGAGGATGTGGCGAAGCTCACTTATTACGGCCTGTACGCACTTCAGCACCGTGGTCAAGAAGCTGCCGGCATTGCGGTAGCCGACGGCTCCCAGGTGTTGGTGTTCAAGGATCTCGGCCTGGTCAGCCAGGTATTCGACGAGCAGACCCTCGCAGCGATGCCAGGACACGTCGCCGTCGGACATTGCCGTTACTCCACCACCGGTTCCACGACCTGGGAGAACGCGCAGCCCATCTTCCGTACGACCACTGCCGGTACCGGCATTGCGCTCGGCCACAACGGCAACCTGGTCAACACCGCTGAACTCGCGAGCCGCACCCGTGCAGCCGGCCTGGTCAACGACAAGCGCCCCAATGCCGCGACTTCCGATTCCGACCTCATCGGTGGTCTCCTGGCACACGCCGCCGGCGACAGCACCATCGAACAGGCCGCAATGGAATTGCTTCCCACGTTGGAGGGCGCGTTCTGCCTCACCTTCATGGACGAGCACACGCTGTACGCAGCGCGCGATCCGCACGGCATCCGCCCGCTCTGCCTGGGCCGACTCGACCGCGGTTGGGTAGTCGCCAGCGAGACCGCAGCCCTCGACATCGTCGGTGCGTCGTTCGTCCGCGACATCGAACCCGGTGAGCTGCTCGCGATCGACGCCGACGGCGTCCGATCCTCGCGTTTCGCGAACCCGACGCCCAAGGGCTGTGTCTTCGAGTACGTCTACCTCGCCCGTCCCGACAGCGTCATCGGTGGCCGTTCGGTCCACTCGACCCGCGTCGAGATCGGCCGTCTGCTCGCCAGCGAGCATCCCGCTGAAGGTGACCTGGTCATCCCCGTTCCCGAGTCCGGCACCCCCGCAGCAGTCGGGTACGCACAGGGCTCAGGCATCCCCTACGGCCAGGGTCTGATGAAGAACGCTTACGTCGGCCGTACCTTCATCCAGCCGTCGCAGACGATCCGTCAGCTCGGTATCAGGCTCAAGCTCAACCCGCTCAAGGAAGTCATCCGCGGCAAGCGCCTTGTGGTGGTGGACGATTCGATCGTTCGCGGCAACACTCAGCGTGCGCTCATCCGGATGCTCCGTGAAGCCGGCGCTCTCGAAATCCACGTCCGCATCGCCTCGCCGCCGGTCAAGTGGCCCTGCTTCTACGGCATCGACTTCGCCTCACCGGCCGAGTTGATCGCCAACGGAGCGGGCGGACAGGACGCGACGTTCGAGGAAATGCTCGACGGCGTGCGTCGTTCCATCGGTGCGGACACCCTCGGGTACATCTCCACCGAAGGCATGATCGCCGCCACCGAGCAGCCGGCCAGCCGTCTGTGCGCCGCGTGCTTCGACGGAACCTACCCGATCGCGCTTCCCAAGGAAACGTCGATCGGCAAGAACGTCCTCGAGGGGATGCTCGAGAGCACCGCAGGTTCGACGGCCACTCGCGACAACGACAATGCGAGCGCGCTCAGCCGCCCCTGAACACCGAAAGCCTGAAATTCGATAGCCGAGAATCTGCCGTCCACAGCATGTGGGCGGCAGATTTTCTGTTCCGTCGCTTTTTGATCTGTTCAACGACGCGATCTGTTCCACGACACGGCATACGTCGTGAGCATCTGGCATAGTGCCCTCCGTGGCGCAACTGAGAATGGATGGGCACCGGGTACTGGTCGCAGACCTGGTGGGGGACACCATCAAAGCGATCAACGGTTCGATGGTGGCGTACGAGGGTGCGATCACCTTCAAGAACGCCGGTATGGGCGGTGGCGGTGGGTTACGCGCCGCGCTGAAACAGAAGGCGGCAGGTGAATCACTGTCCCTGATGGAAGTCAGCGGTCAAGGCACCGTCTACTTCGCGGTCGACGCCCAGGACATCACGATCATCGAGCTCGACAACGACGCTCTACACGTGGAAGCGTCACAGTTGCTCGCACTGGTCGGACAGCTGCGAACCGATGTGAAGTTTGCCGGCCTCCGCGGCGCAGGTTCCGGACAGGGATTGTTCACGACGGTCGTCAGCGGCACCGGTCTGGTGGCCGTGCTGTCGAAGGGCGGACCGATCATCGCGCTCGAAGTCAGCCCGCAGTATCCGCTGGTTGCCGATCCCGACGCATTCGTCGCGCACCGTGGCCAGCTGAACCAGAGCTTCGTCACCGACGTCACCTGGCGCTCCGCGATCGGCGGTGGCAGCGGTGAAGCGTTCTCGCTGCGATTCGACGGATCCGGTGTCGTCTACATCCAGCCCGAGGAGCGCTGAGCCATGCCGTTGGAATTGGTGAACAGCAAGGTCGTCAAGTCGACTCTCGCACCGGGACAGAACGTGCTCGCCCGCACCGGGTCGATGCTCTACTACACCGGCGATGTCCGTTTCATCCCGCACAGCATGGGCGGTGGGCCCGGCGCCATGCCGAACATGGGCGGTATCGCCGGGATGGCCGGCCGCATGATGTCCGGCGAACATGCACGCATGATGGCCGCCGAGGGAAATGGAGAGGTCTTCTACGGGCACGCCGGTCTTTACGTCGAGGTCATCCACCTCGACGGTTCGTCGATGCTCACGGTCGAAGCCGACCGGCTCCTCGCACACGACGGTTACCTCCAGAGTTCGATAGTCGCTCTCACGTCGCAGGGCGGTGTGCGCGGAGCGGTACGCGGCGCCATGACCGGTCAAGGACTGTTCACGACGCAGTTGCACGGACAGGGAAGCGTCGCGGTTCTCTCGCACGGGGGCGCGATTCCGTTGCAGGTCGGTCCGAACAATCCTCAGGTCGTCGTCGACCCGCAGGCGTACGTGTGCCACATCGGTCAGATCAACGTCGACATCTCCGCGAACGTCGGCTGGCGCGAGGCCGTCGGCAAGGGCTCGGGGGAGTCCATCCAGCTGAAGATGACCGGCGCCGGCACCGTCTGGGTCCAGGCGTCCGAGCAGAAGTTCTGAGAGGGCACAGAGCATGGGTATCGAAATTCACAATCCGGCAACTCTGCCCGCCAACGACAACGTCCCGGGCAACGATTACGCCTTCTGCGTCGAGATGGCCGGGCAGCCGTGGTTCACGTCCAAGGGCGCGATGATCGCGTACTACGGAAACATCAACTTCGAGCCGCTCGGGCGCACGAGTATGACGGCGATCGTCGCGGCCAGGTTCTCTTCGCCGCTCTACGCGGACGACTGGGTGCTCGCTCAGGGGCAGGGCAAGTTGATCCTCGGGGACCGCGGATTCAACATCAATTCCTACGACCTCGACGACGGCAACCTCACGATTCGCGCGGCCAATCTCCTCGCCTTCGAGACGAGCCTGGACCTCAAACAGTCCATCGTCCCAGGCTTTTTGACGCTGCTCGGGACGGGCAAGTTCCTGGCGTCGTCCAACGGCCCCGTCATGTTCGCGGAGCCGCCGCTGCGCATCGACCCGCAGGCGCTGGTGGGTTGGGCTGACTGCCCGTCACCGTCCCATCACTTCGATGCCGACTGGATGCAGAGCTTCCTGGGCGCGGTTCGCGGAAGCATGTTCGGCGCGAACACCGGCGAAGAACGTCAGTTCGATTTCACCGGAGCCGGGACGGTACTGATCCAGTCGAGCGAGAAGGTCGTCCACGACGGACACCTCCTCAAACACATCGAATCCGAGACCGTTGCACTCGGGCAGAACAGTCTGCGCGCACTGCACGCCTCGATCGGCGCGCGGCTGCAGAACTGACGTCTCGGGGTACGCGAGGTCTCACCGAGGGGGCCGGTCCGGTAGCGTATGGGCGTAATCGTCGGTATTTGTGTGCGCGCTCTGGGTCTCGAGTCGAACGATCCATCTCGCGTCACGAGGATTGCAAACACTTCACATTGCAAGACCACTTACCTGTGCACGAGCAATACGTGCTCGCGAGAAATACAAGGCTGGAGTAGTAACCCGATGACCGAGGACAGTCACCGCACCGCAGGCGCCTCCTACGCGGCAGCAGGAGTCGATATCGCCGCAGGCGACCGGGCGGTGGAACTCTTCGCCCCTCTGGCCAAGAAGGCCAGCCGCCCCGAGGTCATGGGTGGCCTCGGTGGTTTCGCCGGCTTGTTCTCCCTCAAGGGTGACTACAAGGAGCCGCTGCTCGCCGCATCGACCGACGGCGTCGGCACCAAGCTCGCTGTCGCCCAGGCGATGGACAAGCACGACACGGTCGGACTCGACCTCGTCGCCATGGTCGTCGACGACCTCGTCGTCTGTGGCGCTGAGCCGCTGTTCCTCCAGGACTACATCGCGGTCGGCCGGGTCGTCCCCGAACGCGTCGCGGAATTGGTCAGTGGTATCGCCGAGGGCTGCATCCAGGCCGGCTGCGCTCTCCTCGGTGGCGAGACCGCCGAGCATCCCGGCATCATGGCCGACGGTGACTACGACCTCTCCGCCACCGGCGTCGGCGTCGTAGAGGCAGAGAAGTTGCTCGGACCGGACCGCGTTCGCCCCGGCGACGTCGTCATCGCCATGGGTTCGTCGGGACTGCACTCCAACGGTTATTCGCTGGCCCGCAAGGTCCTGCTCGAGATCGACCGGATGAACCTGAGCGCACACGTCGACGAGTTCGGCCGCACGCTCGGTGAGGAACTGCTCGAGCCCACCAAGATCTACGCCAAGGACTGCCTGGCGCTCGCTGCCGAGACCGACGTGCGCACCTTCTGCCACGTCACCGGTGGCGGCCTCGCCAACAACCTCGCGCGCGTCATGCCCAAGGGCCTGGTCGCCGAACTCGATCGCGGAACCTGGAGCCCCGCTCCGGTCTTCGCCATGATCGCGCAGCGCGGACGCGTCGAGCGCGCCGAGATGGAGCAGACCTTCAACATGGGCGTCGGCATGGTCGCCGTTGTCGCACCCGAGGACGTCGACCGCGCGCTGGCCGTCCTCACCGCACGCCACATCGACTGCTGGACGCTCGGTAGCGTCAAGAAGGCGTCGGACGCCGCTGCAGAGCGTGCGTTCCTGGCCGGAGACCACCCGCGCTTCTGAACCGCAACGTCAACTGCCCCATCGGAGAGATCCGGTGGGGCAGTTTTGTGTGTCCGCACAAGCAGTCGCAAGGCAGAAAATGGAACGCAAAAATGAGGAAGAGCGATCAGCTCTTCCTCATTTCACAGTCTGCGCGGTGGCAGTGCGCGGTCAACGCCGCCAGTCGTCGTAGTCGTCCTCTCGCGCATGCCCTTCCCTATCGGAAGTCTGGTCCGATCGGACACTGCTCCGATGCGAGTTGGTCGATCCACCTGCGAGCTCTCTTTGCAGGCTGTCGAAATCCGTGGTCGGTACGCTGTATTTCAATTCGCGTGCAACCTTGGTCTGCTTTGCCTTAGCCCGGCCGCGGCCCATGGCTGACCCCCTCGCGCTTTCGCGGGGCGGCCTGGGGAATTTGGCGGCCCCGTTTGAGTGTGTAAGTTTCCTGACACACACTCTAGCGTGGAAAAGTCGCTTCCGCTTCCACGAAGGCCTCACCGCCGTGTCTGATTGCTCTCACTATGGCCGCGAGCTGCCAGGATGCTGAAAGAACTCGTCAGAACTTTGTGAGAACTGCTCAGAAGTTTCCCGGAATTGCGCGAATCGTCCCCACTCGGGCGTCGCCGCCGAAGACCGGAGCGGACGCAAGAGCCGCCAACTCCTCGGTCCACTCCGTGTTCATCCGCTTGAGCAGAGCTGCCGCCAAGGGCAGGAGCGCCCGCTCGTGACCGTCGTCGATCTTGAGGGCAAAAGTGGACCCGTCGGGAAGCGCTCCGGCGTAGATGCCGTCGTATCCGGTCTTGGAGAACAGACCCGGCACGGCGGACATCAGGCGCTGATCGTTGCGGCCCGTGCCCGAGACGAGGAAGGGGTTCTCGCGGACCGCGTCGGCCACAGCTCGCTCGGGTGAGTCGGGCTCGGCCGAGGGCAGGCGTCCGAATGCCCGAGCCAGGTTCGTGAGCGAGAGCGGCACGATCGGGAGACCACAACCGTCGATGCCGAGTTCCTGCTCTTCCTCGCCACTGAGATCGAAGATCGTCTCCTGGATCGCGAGCTGCAGGGGATGAGTCGGCTCCATGTACGTCTCGAGAGGCCAGTCGTTCACGACGCACGTCGCGAGCATCGCGGAGTGCTTGCCCGAGCAGGTCATGTAGATCGGGCTGGGAAGCTCGCCCGCGGCGATCAGTTCGGCTCGGGCCAGTTCGTTGCCCGGGAGGTCGGACGGGCACTGCAACTGGTCGACACCGAGCTGGTAGCGAGCGAGAAGCGCGGCGATCAGTTCGATGTGATCGGCTTCGCCCGCGTGTGAAGACGACGCGACGGCCAACTCTTGCGGGCTGGTGGGTGCAAAGCCGTTACGAAGCGCAGCGACGGCTTGCAGCGGCTTGTTCGCCGAGCGGGGGTAGATGGGTGTGTGAATTTCCCCGAGTCCGACATCGACCTCGCCGTCGGCGCCGAGAATGACTGCCGATCCGCGATGCACGCATTCGCGGAATCCGGAGCGGACCACTTCCACCAAGTCGATACTCACGAGTGCACCTGCGCTTCGGCTTGTTCGATGAACCTCTGGACGCGCGCGGTGACGTTCGGTGCAAGATCGGTGTGTTCTGCGAGCAGCCGTCGAAGCCGCTCAGGGTCCGTTCCGGCGAAGACCTCTCGAACAGTCACTCCGTGATCCGGTATGTGGACTCGGGTGACCGAGTCGCCGGCGGCGATCGTGCCGGTCCGGTTGACGCGAAGGTAGGCGCCGACGTCGGTCCGCTCGGTGAATCTCTTGACCCAGCCCTTTTCCGCGGCCCAGATGCCGAACGTGCCACACGGGACGCGGGGAGCGGTCACCTCGAGTTCGAGAACGTCCGACGCCTCGGCTCCGGTGATGTGCCAACGCTCGCCGATCACGGCGTCCGTGACAAGCATCCCGCTGATATGGAGATTCTCGCCGAACCATCCGGGGCCGAGAGGTCGGCCCAATTCGTCCGACCAACGCTGGGCTTCGTCGCGCTGATAGGCGTAGACAGCTTGGAAGGCGCCGCCGTGGAACTCGGTGTCGCAGACGTAGTCTCCGCCGAGTCCGAGTCGCCCGACAGCGACACGGCCGTCGACGGGACGCTTGTCGATCGCGGTTCGCGGGACGCGCCTGACGCCACTGTCACGTTCGGTGTGGACGACGCAGACCGCGTCGACGATGCCCGTCACTTTCCGCGCAATCGGTTGACGGCCTCACGTCCGGCCTGGGGTGCGTCGTCCGCGACGATCGAGTCCGGGTCGATGGACGCGGCGCTGGGTCCGGCCATGAGTTCGGTGTCGACCGGGATGTTGCGCTTGATCAGAGCGAGCGCGATGGGGCCGAGTTCGTGATGATTGACAACGGTGCCGACGCGTCCGACAGTTCGTCCGCCCGCCGTGATCGGGTCACCCGGTTCCGGGACGGCTTCGGCGCTGCCGTCGAGGTGCAACATGACGAGATGGCGCGGAGGCTTGCCGAGATTGTGAACCCGGGCGACGGTTTCCTGACCGCGGTAGCAGCCCTTGTCGAGGTGGACAGCGCCTTGCTCGGCCGGCCCACCGATCCAGTGGACCTCGTGTGGGATCGTCCGCTCGTCGGTGTCCAGTCCGATGCGTGGCCTCGTCGCTTCGACGCGCAGTGCCTCGAAGGCCCAACTGCCGGCGGGCTTCGCGCCGGCATCGGTCAGCTTGGTCCACCACGCCGCCAATTGCTCACGTGGGACGAGAAGATCGAAAGAGTTCTCGGTAGGCCACGGCATGCGGCGGACAAATCCGCCGTCGGCCAACGCGAGAGCGTCGTAGGCCTCGGTTGGTGTCTGAACCTCGAGTGCGGCGAGGACGGTAGGCGCCTCGGGTCCGATCAGGCTCAGGACCGCGAGTTCGTTGCCGTCTCGAGGTTCGGCCTTGGACCAGAACACCATCTTCTTCAAGAAGGAGAGGAGGTCCGGTCCGCGGTCGGCCTCGGTGTCGATCCAGGTGACACCTGCCAGGTCCGTCTGCACGAAGTGGTGCTCGACGCGTCCGTTGACGTCCAGGCTCAGGTTTTCGGCGCTCTTGCCGTCGGGGAGCGCGGCGATGTGCTGGCTCGTAATCGTGTGCAGCCACGTGAGGCGTTCGTCGCCGGGAATGGCGATCACGAATCTGTGACTGCGGTCGACCACCACTGCTGCGCGCTGCGCGGTTCGCTGTTCACCGAGGGGATCGCCGTAGTGCCATGCGACACCGATGTCGGCCGAACCGTCCGGTGCGGTGACCGCGCCGGGGGAAGTCAGAAGTGGGCTGTTGGGCACAAGAGCGTTGTCGACCACAAGACCAGTCTAGGAGTGTGGGCGGGATCGCGGTTACAGGGCGGCCCCGGCGGCTTGGCGGATCGTTAGGGTTGATGGCATGCCTGAACGCGTATTGGTGACTCTCGACCATGAGGTGCTCGATGCTGACGCACCGTTTCTGCACGCCGACGACCTGGCGGTGGTACGCGGCGACGGAGTCTTCGAGACGCTGTTGGTGCGCGACGGTAGGGCGCGGGTGGTCGAGGGACATCTGAGTCGACTGGTTCTGAGCGCGCGGGCACTGGGTCTACCCGCCCCCGTTCTCGATGACTGGCGTCTGGCGATCGAGATGGCAGCCGAGGAGTGGGGGACAGAGAAGGAAGGCGCTCTTCGTCTCGTTCTGACCCGCGGCCGTGAGGGCGGTGACAAGCCGACAGCCTTCGTGATGGTCGGTCCGGTGGCTGATCGGGTCAGGCAGGTCCGTGAATCGGGGCTGTCGGTGATGACTCTCGAGCGAGGTTTCTCCGTCGATCTCTCCGCCCGGGCACCCTGGCAACTACTGGGCGCGAAGACGTTGTCCTACGCAACCAACATGGCAGCGCTTCGATATGCGGCGAATTTGGGTGCCGACGATGTGATCTTCGTCAGTTCCGAGGGCAATGTGTTGGAGGGACCACGCTCGACGGTGGTGATCGTTCGGGACAGGACTTTGATCACACCTCCTCCCGCACAGGGCATTTTGATGGGTACGACGCAGCGTGCCCTGTTCGACGTTGCCGGCAGTGCTCGCTTCGATTGCCGATACGAAACCCTCCGACCTGCGGATTTGATTGCAGCCGACGGAGTGTGGATGGTTTCGAGCGTCACGCTGGCCGCGCGCGTCCATACACTCGACGGGCTCGCATTGCCAGAGCCGAAGGTCTCCGAGGAATTCGCGGAATTGGTTGAACGTGCAATTGATTCGGATTCAGCAGGGCGATAGGCGAATAGGAATCGCGACAGGTTGCTACTACATTTGGTAGTAGCAAAGTCCTGCGGTCCAAACCGGACAGCAGTACCGTGTCCGCAGGGGCCGAGCGACTGCCCGCGTCTCGAACCCCGAAGCCTGTCCCAGGGCCCTACTCTCGGAGTAGCCAATGGATACTTTGGACGTCTCCAGGTGGCAGTTCGGTATCACTACCGTCTACCACTTCATCCTTGTTCCGCTGACCATCGGACTTGCACCGATGATCGCGATCATGCAGACGATGTGGGTGGTCACCAAAAAGGACCACTGGTATCGGCTCACCAAGTTTTTCGGCAAGCTTTTCCTCATCAACTTCGCACTCGGTGTAGCCACCGGCATCGTGCAGGAGTTCCAGTTCGGTATGAACTGGAGCGAGTACTCGCGATTCGTCGGTGACGTCTTCGGAGCTCCACTCGCATTGGAAGGCCTTGTCGCCTTCTTCATGGAGTCCGTCTTCATCGGACTCTGGATCTTCGGTTGGGGCAGGCTGCCCAAACTTGTACACCTGGCGTGCATTTGGCTCGTGGCGATCGGAGTCAACGCGTCGGCGTTCTTCATCATCGCGGCCAACTCGTTCATGCAGCATCCGGTCGGTGCGACGTACAACCCTGAAACGGGTCGTGCCGAACTCACCAGCATCTGGGAGTTGTTGACCAACAACACCGCTCTCGCTGCCTTCCCGCACGCGGTTGCCGGCGCCTTCCTGACGGCGGCGACGTTTGTTGCCGGCATCAGTGGTTGGTGGATGGTGCGGAACATGCGCCGCGCCAAGCAGGCTGAGGCCGCCGAAGCCGAACGTCTCGAAACCGATGCGCGGACGATGTACCGTCCGGCAACACGATTCGCGTTGCTCGTCATGATCGTGGCCGGAATCGGCATCATCTACACCGGTGACGTCCAAGGCAAGCTCATGTTCCAGCAGCAGCCCATGAAGATGGCGTCGGCGGAATCGCTGTGTGAGACCGAGATGGATCCGGATTTCTCGATTCTCACCATCGGTACACACAACAACTGTGACAGCGTGACGCACGTTCTGAAGGTCCCCTTCGTTCTACCGTGGTTGGCCGAGGGCAAGTTCACCGGCGTCGAACTGCAAGGCGTCAACCAGCTGCAGGAGCAGGCGGAGCAAGACTTCGGACCGGGCAACTACCGACCGAATCTCTTTGTCACGTACTGGTCTTTCCGCGCCATGATCGGCCTCGCCGCAGGTTCGGCAGCACTGGCTCTCGCGGGACTATGGGTCACTCGTAAGGGGCGAGTCCCGGACCAGAAGTGGTTCGGAATCCTCAGCCTGGTCGCGATTCCCACTCCGTTCATGGCGAACAGCGCCGGCTGGATCTTCACCGAGATGGGCCGTCAGCCCTGGGTGGTGCATCCCAACCCGACGGGCGTCGACATGATCAGACTCACTGTCGACCAAGGTGTTTCGGACCATGCAACGGCGACGGTCTGGGCCTCGTTGATCACGTTCACTCTTCTGTACGGAGCGCTGGGTGTGGTCTGGTTCAAGCTGATCGTGCGGTACGCGAAGGAAGGCCCGTTGGAGCACGACATGCATCCGCCGGGCGATACAGATCATGACGAGCCGGAAGATCCGGACAAGCCCAAACAACTGTCGTTCGCGTACTAGGAGGCGATCATGGGACTTCAAGAAGTATGGTTCGTGCTCGTCGCAGTACTGTTCATCGGTTACTTCGTCCTCGAAGGGTTCGACTTCGGTGTCGGAATGCTCATGCCGATCGTCGGCAGAGGCAGTGACCTCCCAGCCGATACGCGTCGACGGGTGGCGCTCAACACGATCGGCCCGGTGTGGGACGGAAACGAAGTGTGGCTGATCACGGCCGGTGGCGCGATGTTCGCGGCATTTCCGGAGTGGTACGCGACGTTGTTCTCCGGGTTCTATCTACCGCTGCTGATCATCCTGGTGGCCTTGATCGTTCGGATCTGCGCCATCGAATGGCGGAGCAAGATCGACGACGACAAGTGGCGTCAGCGTTGCGACTGGGGCATCATCTTCGGCTCCTGGGTCCCGGCAGTTCTCTGGGGCGTGGCTTTCGCGAACATCGTTCGGGGCGTGGCGATCAACGCGGACAAGCAGGTCGAGTCGGGATTCTTCGATCTGCTCAATCCTTACGCACTGCTCGGCGGTCTGACCACCGCGCTGGTGTTCGCTCTCCACGGCGCTGTGTTCCTGGCGCTCAAGAGTGCCGACGAGGTTCGTGAAGATGCCGTGAAAATTGCTGCACGACTGGCAATTCCAGCTATTCCGGTCGCCGGCGGATTCGTCCTGTGGACGCAACTCGCCTACGGCAAGGGATGGACGTGGATTCTGGTAGCCGCCGCTGCTGCCGCACTGATCGGCGTCGTCTTCCTGACGCGGGCCGAGCGCGAAGGCTGGGCCTTCGTTCTCACCTGTGTGGCCGTCATCGCCACCGTCGTGCTGCTGTTCGCCTCGCTGTTCCCGAACGTCATGCCGTCGACGCTTGATCCGGCGTACAGCCTGACCATCGAGAACGCGTCGTCGAGCCCGTACACGCTCAAGGTGATGACGTGGGCCGCGGCCTTCATGACGCCGGTGGTGATCATCTACCAGGGTTGGACGTACTGGGTGTTCCGACAGCGCATCTCCTCCAAGCAGATTCCGGCGTCGATCGGTCTGCGATTCAAGGAGAAGACGTGGTAGTGGCAAACCCGCAGTCACAAACGATTCGAATCACGAAAGAACTGACGGTCGAATTCACGTGACTATCGAAGTAGGCGACGCTCCCACCACTCGGGAGCGTCGCCGGGGGCCGATCGACCCGCGGCTGTGGCGACATTCCGCTTCTGCGCGCGGCTATCTGATCCTGACCGTTGCTCTGTCGATAGTGAACGTCGTGATGGTCATCGTCGCGGCGCTCATGATCGGCCGGGTGCTGGCCGGAGTGATCACCACTCGAACTGTGGATGTTTCCTCGTGGACAACCGAGTTGGCTGTTCTTGCCGCCGCTGTGGTGGTCCGAGTTCTGGGGACTTGGCTACAGACCAGGTATGCGCACCGGGCGTCGACACGCGTCGTTGCCGAGATCAAGAACGGCGTGCTGGCGTCGGCGACGGCGATGAGTCCTCGCGATCTCGATCCGCGGCGTGACGAGATCGCGACCGTGGTCACCCGCGGCGTCGACGGTCTTGGTCCGTATCTGACGGGATACCTTCCGGCTCTGGTCCTGTCGGTAACGCTGACACCCATCACCCTGATAGTCATTGCGATGCAGGACATGACGTCTGCGGTCATCATTTTCGTGACGCTGCCGCTGATCCCCATCTTCATGATTCTGATCGGCTTGCTGACAAAGGGTAAGTCGGAGAAGACGCTGGCAGCGATGACCACGTTGTCTTCGCAACTCCTCGATCTACTCGCCGGTTTGCCGACGCTGCGGGCGCTCGGTCGTCAGCAAGGCCCTGCCGAGCGCGTCCGTGAACTCGGTGACGCCCATCGGCGAACGACGATGTCCGCCCTCCGCGTCGCGTTCCTGTCCTCGATGGTGTTGGAACTGCTCGCAACACTCTGCGTTGCATTGGTGGCCGTGAGCATCGGCTTGCGACTGGTGTACGGGGACATGACACTCGAGCCGGGGATAGTCGCGTTGATCCTCGCGCCCGAGGTGTACCTGCCGCTCCGAATGGTGGGAACCCAGTTCCATGCCGCCGAGGACGGAATGGCCGCAGCCGACAAAGCATTCGAGGTTATCGAGGCCGATTCTGCCGCGCCGGAGGGCGGTCGGACGACGGTGGTCGCTCGCGGCGCCGATATCGTCTTCGACGGTCTCGGTGTGGCCACTCGTGGGGGAGTGGCGCCGTCTCGACTTTCCGCCGTTGCGTCGCCAGGGAAGATCACGGTGCTCACCGGCCCCAACGGCTGCGGCAAGTCGACGGCAGTGCACGCGCTACTCGGGTTGATCGAACCGAGCAGTGGGCGCGTGACGGTCGCCGGCATCGATGTCCGAGACCTGGACGAGCACGCGTGGTGGAGTCAGTTGGCCTGGCTACCGCAACATCCGGTCCTCTTGCCCGGCACCATTCGCGAGAACCTCGATCTCACCGGGGCCGTCGAGTCGCAGGCGTTGGCTCGTGCTGCGGCCGCGACGGGATTCGACGCGGTACTGGCCGAGCTGCCAGCGGGCGTCGAGACCGTGATCGGCGTCGGCGGCACTGGTCTGTCGTTGGGGCAGCGGCAGCGCCTGGCCCTGACACGCGTCCTCGCCTCCGACCGCGCGGTTCTTGTCCTGGACGAACCCACCGCCCACCTCGACGCCGATTCGGAAGGGACAGTGTTGGCTTCTCTGAGAGCACGGGCGGAGCGCGGCGACACCGTGGTCCTGATCGGCCACCGTCCGAGTGTGCTCGCCGCGGCTGACCGGATTGTCGAGGTACATGCTCATGAGAAGTGACACTCACGATCCGCTCCTGCGTGCTCTGCGGCTTCTGGAACTTCGGCCACGACGCGTACTGACTGCGGTAGCGGCGGGCGTGGCAACACTCGGCAGTGCACTCGCCTTGGCCGCACTGTCCGCGTGGTTGATCACGCGGGCCTGGGAGATGCCCCCTGTTCTCGACCTCAGTGTTGCGGTGGTAGCCGTACGCGCATTGGGAATCTCGCGTGGTGTCTTCCGCTATCTCGAGCGATTGACGACGCACGACGTCGCGTTGCGCGGAACCACCGCGGCGCGGTCGAGGATCTACCAGCAGTTGGCGGCGGGGGACCCCGCGGCCGCTGCCGGACTGCGACGCGGTGACCTGCTCTCACGTACCGGCGCCGATGTGGACGCGCTGGGCGACGTCGTCGTCAAAGCGCTGATCCCGATTGCGGTTTCGGTTGTCCTCGCATTCGCCGCGGTGGGAATCTTGTTGTTCATCTCCGTGCCGGCGGCGCTCATTCTCGCTGTTGCGTTGGCGGTGTCCGGGATCGCGGCACCCTGGCTGTCGGCGCGAGCTGCTCGGCTGGCCGAAGCCGACAGTTCTGCTGCCGCAGCTCGATTCAGTGAGTCTGCGGTGACCGCCCTCGACCATTCCGCCGAGCTCCGGGTATCGGGTCGCTTGGATCAGGCGGTGAGCGAGGCAGTCTCCGCCGAGAACGAGGTGGTCGAGGCAACCGACCGTGCGGCGGTACCGAGTGCCTTTGCCGCCGCCGCGACGCCTCTCGCAATCGGAGTGAGCGTCCTCGGGGCTCTACTGATCGGAATCGCGCTCTACGGAACCACCGACATGTCACCGATGTCCATGGGAATCCTTGTACTGCTTCCCCTGTCGGCTTTTGAGGGAACCGCGATACTGCCCAGCGCAGCGGTGGCGTTGACCAAGGCGCGACTGGCGTCGGCGCGCATCATGGCGGTTCTCGATCGCGCAGCTGAGGAACACGTCGAAGGTGACCGTGCGTGGCCGGAGGACGGGGTCCTCAGCGTGGACGCGTTGCGGGCTGGTTGGCCCGGGGGAAGGGTGACCGAACCGCTGTCGGTGGATCTTCCTCGCGGTGCTCGTGTTGCAGTCGTCGGCGAGAGTGGATCGGGAAAGACGACTGCGCTGATGACGATGGCGGGTCTGCTGCCGCCTGTCGCGGGAACAGTTCGCGTTGGCAGAGTGGATGTTTCGGATGTCGATCCGGCAGAGTTGCGTCGTCACGTGGGGTACTTCGCCGAGGACGCACACCTCTTCGAGACGTCGGTACTCGAGAACCTGCGCGTTGCGCGCGGCGACCTCACCGTCGAGGACGCGGAGAAAGCACTTGCCGCAGTCGGTCTCGGCGATTGGCTGGCGGAACTGCCGGGCGGGCTCGACACCTACCTGGTCGGCGGTATGCGAGCGGTTTCGGGCGGTGAGCGTCGTCGGCTGCTTTTGGCACGCGCGATCGTCTCGCCCGCGGAGGTACTGCTGCTCGACGAGCCGACCGAGCACATGGACGCGGAGGCAGGCGCTCAGTTGCTTCGCGAGTTACTCGATCGCGACGGGATGCTGGTCGATTCTTCGCGAACGGTTGTTGTAGTCACCCACCAACTTCCGGCCGGTACTGGAGCTGAACAGGTGATATGCGTCGGAAAAGCTTTTGTGGAAAATACGTTGCCGTCATCGTGAAGTGGGCGTACTTTCTCCAGTACACAAGGAAGGAGGTGGTCTGAAATTGAAGTACAGACGGACGCGTGAGGTGGCTGCCAGCTAGCCGCAATCGCTGACGGAATTCACTTACCGCGCGAGCGGCCGGCGAATCCCAGGCAGCCACCCGACCCCCGAGCCCCCGATCAGTCCGACCGGGACCCCGCGAAAGCGTGGATGTGGCTCGGGGGTCGCTCGTTGCGACAACCACGTGAGCCTGCCGTTAGTAGAGGCGCACAGCAGAACTAGCCGATGTAGCGCGTCAGCCGCGCCGAGAGGCGCGGTTCCAGGCCACCGTCAGACATGATCCGCTCTTCGACGTACGCGAGGTCGCCGCCTTCGACGATGCCGTACAGGCGCTTCGCGCCGCCGTACAGTGCACCGGACTGGCTGCGGATCACCACGTCGGTGGCAAGTTCCCACGACGCCTGGGTCAGAGCTCGGCCGTAGTACATTTCGACGACGCCGGAGCTGTGGCTGAGCAGGAGTTCGACGACTTCCTGGTTGACGCTGCCGGGGATGCCGTCGCCGCCCATGCGCCAGTAACCGCTCTCGCGCAGATCAGGGCTCACGTACTCGCCCTCGGCGTCGAGGCGCCAGGACCGGGACTCCCAATTGAGGTAGGGGCCACCGTCGTGGGAGATGACGATCTGCTGACCGAAGGCGTAGTCGCCGGTCTCGTCGTGCCCTTCGCCTTCGCCGCGCCAGACGCCGACGAGGGGGAGTAGTGCGAGAAGTTCGGGATTGATGTCCGGGCCGAGGCGCAGGTTTGCGGTGTCCTCGGGCAACGGAAGGTCCGGCAGGGTCGGAATGTTGAGCGACGCCGTCGACTTGGAGCGCTCGACGGCGATGGCGACAGCTTCGTCCCCGCTGCCGCGCCTCACGGCACCTGCAGCGGCGGAATCGTCAGCGGTCGCGTCGGACCCTGAATCCGGAGCCTGGCTCACGACTCGTCGGTGACCAAGCGGTACACGACGTACACGGAGAACCAAGCGATCATGACGGATGCGAGTGCGAGGAGTACCTCGAAGAAAATGACCACGGGTACATCTTAGACCGCGGCGACCGACCGGAAAAATCGGGAGCCGGAATGCAGAAGGCCCCGCACCGAAGGGGTGCGGGGCCGCCTGCCGAAGCAGGAATTACTTGCTGACGGTCACGTCCACGTTGTGCACGCCCGAGCCCTCGGGAGCGACGGTCGAGGTGCCGTTGCCCGAGCTGGACAGCGCACGCACGGTCCACTCGCCCGGAGCGGCGAAGAAGCGGAAATCGCCGGTTCCCGATGCCACGACCTCGGCCGTGAACTCTCCGGAGCCGTCGAGCAGACGCACGAATGCGCCGCCGATGGGCTGGCCGTCAGCTGCGAGAACGCGGCCGGTGATGACCGTTTCCTTCTCGACGTCGACGCCGGCAGGCAGGGTCTGGCCCTGGGTAGGTGCTCCACACATGATCAGGCTCCCAATTCGATCGGTGCGCCGACGAGTGAGCCGTATTCGACCCAGCTGCCGTCGTAGTTCTTGACGTTGTTCTTGCCGAGGATCTCCTGCAGGACGAACCAGGTGTGGCTCGAGCGCTCGCCGATGCGGCAGTATGCGATCGTTTCCTTGGTGTCGTCGAAGCCCTTCTCCGCGTACAGCTTGGCGAGGTCGTCGTCCGACTTGAAGGTGCCGTCCTCGTTGGCGGTGGTGCTCCACGGGATGTTGATGGCTCCGGGGACGTGGCCGCGCTGCTGTGCCTGCTCCTGCGGAAGGTGCGCGGGGGCGAGGATCTTGCCGGAGAACTCGTCAGGGCTGCGAACGTCGACGAGGTTCTTGCTGCCGATGGCGTCGATGACCTCGTCGCGGAATGCGCGGATCGAGAAGTCGGGGGTCTCGGCCTTGTACTGGGTGGCTTCGCGGTTGACGGCGTCCTTCGAGAGCGGGCGTCCGTCGAGCTCCCACTTCTTGCGGCCACCGTCGATCAGCTTGATGTCCTGGTGGCCGTACAGCTTGAAGTACCAGTACGCGTAAGCGGCGAACCAGTTGTTGTTGCCACCGTAGAGAACGACGGTGTCGTCGTTCGCAATGCCCTTGGCGGAGAGCAGATCCGAGAACTGCTCCTGGTTCAGGAAGTCGCGTCGGACGCCGTCCTGGAGGTCCTTGCGCCAGTCGAGCTTGACTGCACCCTCGATGTGGCCGCCGTCGTATGCGCTGGTGTCCTCGTCCACCTCGACAAAAACGGTCTTGGGGGTGTTGAGGTTCTGCTCAGCCCAGTCAGCGGAGACTAGGACGTCGGAGCGAGCCATGGTGTTCCTTTCGATGTGGTCTTGCATCGGTCGATATCTAGCAGGGGTTCAACAGGGTTGTGTGGCAAGCGCTTTCACACGGTGGTAGCGCGGCCGGTATTTCGCAGCCTTGCGACGAGTGGGTAGATCTGGCAGCCGAGGCAGATGCCGAACGCGGCGTTGAGCAGAGCCGCGAACAAGGCGAAGCCGGTGGCAACGGTGCCGACGATCGTCGAGCCGGCCAGGAAACTGACCGTGCCGGCGAGTGCGAAGACGAAGCCGACGAACTGCGCGAAGCGAAGTGGCGCTACGGGTTCGCGTTCGCTGACCGGCGAGATTCGCGGCGCGACGAGCTTGCCGAAGATCTGGCCGTACGGGCTGCGCTTGGGGCCGAGTATCGCTCCGACCGCGAAGACGATCGCCTGCAGGGCGAGAAGCGCGGTGGCGGCGGGCAGGGAGAAGGTCGAGAGAATGAGCGTGAGTACGAGTACGCCGGTGGTGACCCATGCTGCGAATCGAGGTCCGCGGACGTCGACTTGCTCGAGTTGGGGTGTGGTTGTGGACATCGGGAGTGCTCCTGCGCTGGATTGCATGGTGCTTGCCTGGACCGAGAAAACGGGGACGCAAAAGTCCCATTCGGTGAATTGATCACGTGAGCGAAAGCTCGAGAGTCAGAGAGAACTGACGGATGTGGTGATCAGCAACAGGTACAGCAACAGCCCCCGAGGCGGCACAGGTCTACTGCGCGGCGTCGGGTGAGCATCAGCTCGTGGCGGGTTTGCACGTCGGCGAGTTTACCCCGAATTCTCGGATTTTGGCTCGTGGGGTCCGGATAGTGGTACGAGCGCAGCTTTCAGATCGGCTGCGGACGGCACTCCGGACACTCGGAACTGTTCGTCGAGACCACCGTCGAGGATGAACGTGGTGGGTAGGGACAGGACGCTCATTTCGCTTGCCAGGGCCGGTTCCTTGTCGATGTCGAGTTCGATCTCCACCGGCGGACGGGGAGCGTCGGCCATCGAAACCACGACCTGGCCGACGACGCGCCGTACTGCTGCACACGGCCCGCACCAGTCGGCGGAGAAATGCAGTACGACGGGTCCGCCGTTCGGCGACGCGACTCCGGCGGCGCTCAGCAGTTCGAGGCGGCTGTCGGTGGTGCCGGCTGCGGACGTGGTTGTGGCTCGGACCGCTCCGTTGCGCGACTTGAGAAAGAGCCCGACCGCGACGACGGCTACGAGCGCGACCAGCAGAATTGTGATCCCGGTCATCGGTTCTGCAGCTCTGCGAGATCGATCGTCGTGTTTTCGGCGCTGCCTTCGATCACGATTCTTCCGCCTTCTGCGTAGACCAGGCTCGGCTGGATTCCGTAGGGGAGTGCCTGCGGATCGATCGTGTAGCTGAACAATCCGAGGACTACGGGCTCGAGTGCTGCGGGGATCGAGAAATCGGCTTTGCCCTCAGGACCGAAGTACAGGTTGCTGGCGACGATCTTGACCTGCCCTCCTTCCAGAACCAGGTTGGCCTGCACGCTCACGGCAGTCTCGACCGGGCCGACGGCAACCGTTCCGGTCAGCACGACGGCGCCCGCGGTGCTGGCGCCCGTTCCGCCGCTGCCCCCGGTGCCGTCCGACTTGTTGGCCGGCGGCGAAGATACCTGCAGGTCAGGGATGTTGAGCAGCTTTCCGAGGTCGGTGGCGTTGATTCCCATCCGGCCGTCGAGTTTGTCGACGGGGAGCTGGGTGACGTTGCCGTTCACGATGTCGGAGAAGGGCACGGTGACCCCGCGCAGGTTGGCCTCGACGGTCACTTCGCCGACCACGTCGCTCTGGACGCCGGTGGCTCTGACGTAGACGTCCTTGTACTTCCCACCGAGTGCCTGGGTGAGGAAGGGGAACCCGTTGAAGGTGACCTCGGGGTCCGCCTCGAGTGACGCGCCGGTTCGGAGCTCGCGGGAAACCCGGTACTCGGCGTACGCGGCAGCGCCGAAATCGGCCACCAGTCCGAGGCCGAGGAGGAAGACGATGCCGATGATCAGTTTGCGCACCGCACCATTGTGACGGACTCCGGTCGGGGTTCGATGCGACGGCCCCGGTACCAGGCACGCTAATGTAGTGACCGACCAAAAGCGTCGAACTACTCGAGCGTTGCCCTCGCGGGTTGCGCGGGCTACTAGATAGGAGGCCGTGTGGAACTGCTCCTCCTCACCTCCGACCCCAACCCGGAAGCTGTACTACCGGCGTTGGCGTTGCTGGCGCACTCGGTTCGGCCTGCCCCCACAGAGGTTTCCTCGCTTCTCGAAGCGAGTTCCGCGGACGTGGCGTTGGTGGATGCGCGCACCGATCTTGCTGCCGCGCGCGGTTTGTGTCGACTGCTCGGAAGCACGGGATCAGCAGTACCTGTGGTCGCCGTACTCACCGAAGGCGGACTCGTCGCAGTCAACGCCGACTGGGGGCTGGACGACATCCTGCTTCCCGGTACCGGTCCGGCGGAGGTGGACGCCCGATTGCGGTTGTTGGTCGCTCGCAGCGGCGGTGTGGCCAGTCCGGAAGCGTCGGGAAAGATCACGCTGGGCGAACTGGTTATCGACGAGGGGACGTACACGGCACGACTGCGTGGACGGCCCCTTGATTTGACTTACAAGGAATTCGAGCTGCTCAAGTACCTCGCGCAGCACGCCGGGCGTGTATTCACCCGTGCACAGCTGCTACAGGAAGTGTGGGGTTACGACTTCTTCGGCGGCACCAGGACGGTCGACGTCCACGTGCGTCGTCTGCGGGCGAAACTCGGCACCGAATACGAGTCCTTGATCGGTACAGTCCGGAATGTCGGATACAAGGCAGTGCGTCCGACCAGGGCCAAGGGCGGCGCAGCAGCTCCCGTTCAGTTCGAGGACGACGAAGACGTCGACTACGACGCGGCCGACGGTTCGGTGGTCTGACGTGGGTTGGACCGATTCGCTGCCGGCCGGATCCGCCGCGCAGGTTTCCTCGCTGCTCGATCGCGCGACCGAGTTCGACGGCAAGGCACCGGTGTCGGAGCAGGGGCGCCATGCCGTTGCCGGACGCGGTGCAGCACGACACTTCCTCGAGTTCGACGGCGATGCCGTCGTCGGTTACGCACAGCTGCAAGCCGGTTCGGACGAGCATCCCGACATGGCGGAGTTGGTGGTCGACCCGCAGGCACGGCGCCGCGGCATCGGAACCGGGCTTGCCGCAGCGGTATTCGACGAGGGTCGTTCAGGCGCACGCGTCTGGGCGCACGGAAACATCGATGCTGCAGTGGAATTCGCCAAGAGTCTCGATCTGATCAGTGTTCGTGAGCTCCTCCAGTTGCGTCGACCTCTCGATGCTCCGCAGCTTCCGGAAATCGTTGTGCCCGAGGGTATAACGATGCGGACGTATCGTGGACCCGAAGACGATTCCGAGATCCTTCGCGTCAATAACGCGGCGTTCTCCTGGCATCCCGAGCAGGGCGGCTGGACCCAGTCGGAGATCGACGAGAGAACGGCCGAAGGGTGGTTCGACCCCGCCGGTCTGTTCATGGCGTTCGCGGACACCGATCCCGATACTCTTCTCGGCTTTCACTGGACCAAGGTGCACGCACCGGAAGGTGACGATCCCGAACTGGGTGAGGTGTACGTCGTGGGTATCGATCCTGCGGCGCAGGGACGCGGTCTCGGCCGAGTGCTGACTCTCGCGGGCATGCATTACCTGCGTGATCGCGGCCTCGGAACCGTCCTTCTCTACGTCGAAGGCGACAACACTGCCGCCCTGCACACGTACGAGCGTCTCGGCTTCGATCGGTTCCATGTGGACATGGCTTACGCCCGCGCGCGCTGACGTCACAGTCGAACACGCAGAAATGTCTGGTCTGTTCATTCTCCGTTAACCATGTGTGGTCCAACCGGACACCGCGCCCGCCTACTTTTCTCTGTGGGCAGCGCCGTGTTGCCTGATGCAGATTTCAATCATCTGCATCTCATGTCGCCGCCCGATCGTGGGCGTGGCGGTAGCGATTTCCGGAGGATCTTGGTGAATCTCAAGCGCAGTGGTGCCCTGCTCGGTGTAGTGGCCGTGGGCGCCATGACCTTGGCCGCATGTGGCAGCGACAACAACTCGTCGTCGACGGGTGTGGACGCGTCCTCATCGAACGCAACGTGCGAAGGCAAGAGCAACCTCTCTGCCGCTGGTTCCTCGGCACAGAAGAACGCCATGGACCAGTTCGTCTCCACCTACATCTCCGTGTGCCAGGAAAAGGGCAAGACGGTCAACGTCGCCTACAACCCCAGCGGTTCGGGTGACGGACGTACGCAGTTCATCGCCGGCCAGATCGACTTCGCCGGCTCCGACTCGGCCATCAAGGACGAGCAGGCCGACAAGGCCAAGGAGCGTTGCGTCGGCGGCGAAGCCTGGAACCTTCCCCTCGTCTTCGGCCCGATCGCAGTTGCATACAACCTCGACGGCGTCGACAAGCTCGTTCTCAACGCAGAGGTTCTCGCGAAGATCTTCAACGGTGGCATCACCAAGTGGAACGATCCGGCCATCGCCGCGCTCAACTCCGGTGCTTCGCTTCCCGACGAGAAGATCACCACCGTGATCCGGTCCGATTCCTCGGGCACCACCGACAACTTCCAGAAGTACCTCGACGCAGCATCGAACGGTGCTTGGACGTCGGGCGCTGGGTCCGACTTCACCGGTGGCGTCGGTGAGGGCGCCAAGGGTTCGGCGGGCGTTGCGCAGGCAGTCGCTACTGCACCGGGTTCGATCACCTACGTCGAGAAGTCGTTCGCGGACCAGAACAAGCTCTCGGTTGCCGAAATCAACACCGGCTCCGAGGCAGTCGCACTGACCAACGATTCGGCCTCGAAGTCGATCGCAGGCGCGAAGTTCAAGTCCGACGCGACCGGCGACCTGACGCTCGACCTCGCGTCGATCTTCAAGACCAACGAAGCCGGCGCATACCCGCTGGTTCTCGCCACGTACTCGATCGTCTGCTCCAAGGGCTACGACGCGGACACCTCCGCAGCAGTGAAGTCGTTCCTGACGAGCGCGGCCAACGAGGGTCAGGCCAACCTTGCCGAGCAGGGTTACGTCCCGCTGCCGGCCAACGTCCAGGATCGCCTCAACGCGTCCATCACGGCAATCAGCTGACCTAGAGACTCGTGCGGACAAGCTCATGGATCTACATTCAGACGTGAAGGAAGTGAGCGCACATGAGTGACGCGCCCATCACCTCGACATCTCGTTCTCCCGGCCCCGCAACCAGCGGGGCCGGGGTGGGCGGTCCGAACGGCACCACGGAGGACACGATTACTTCCACCAAGGCTCCAGAAACCGAGCATCCTCCGAAGGGTGACGGTCCGGGCAGCGGCAACAGCAAGACGGTGACCCGTCCGGGTGACCGCATCTTCAGATCGCTCGCATCCGGTTCGGCAATCTTCATCACGGTTGTCATCGCGGCGATCGGTGCGTTCCTGATCTGGCGTGCCGTTCCTGCTTTGAGCCGGAACCAGGTCAACTTCCTGACCAGCCGTGAATGGGTCACGCAGAACATCAACGCGATGGCGTTCGGTGTCCTCGATCTCTTCCAGGTCACGGTGTTGGTCTCGCTGTTCGCACTGGTGCTCGCGATGCCGATCGCACTGGGCATCGCGATCTTCCTGACTTCGTACTCACCCAAGTGGCTCACGCGGCCACTGTCGTACACGATCGACCTCCTCGCGGCCGTGCCGTCCATCGTCTACGGCCTGTGGGGACTTCTCGTGTTCGCTCCGGCGATCACCCCGGTCGCGGTGTGGCTCAACGACACTCTCGGCTGGTTCCCGCTCTTCGCCGACGGCAGCGGATCGATCACCGGCGGCGGCACCATCTTCACCGCAGGCATCGTCCTCGCTGTGATGATCCTTCCGGTCATCACCGCAGTGACCCGCGAGGTGTTCATCCAGACCCCGCGCTCACAGATCGAAGCAGCACTCGCTCTCGGCGCCACGCGCTGGGAAGTTGTGCGCACCACGGTCATCCCGTTCGGTAAGTCCGGCTACATCAGCGGCTCGATGCTCGGTCTCGGACGCGCACTCGGCGAGACGATGGCGCTTTACCTGATCCTGCGCACCACCTCTCAGGCCTTCGGCTGGTCGCTGTTCGACGGCGGCTCGACCATCGCCTCCAAGATCGCCCTCGGCTACGCGGAGTTCAACAACGACATCCAGGCAGGCGCGTACATCGCGGCCGGACTGGTGCTGTTCGTTCTGACCTTCGTCGTCAACGCGGCTGCCCGCGCAGTGATCGCCGGAAAGAAGGACTGACCCATGACCTCCACTCTGGACCGGCCGGTCAAGGCCCCCACTTTCCAAGGCGTCGGCGCCCGTCGTCGCGCCAAGGACGTCATCGCGACCATCCTGGTCAGCCTGGCAGTTGTCATCGCGCTCATCCCGTTGGTCTGGGTGCTCTTCACCGTTATCGCCAAGGGCCTGCCCGCTCTGACGTCGCCGACGTGGTTCACCAACTCACTGAGCGGATTGACGGCGTCGGCCGACGGCGGCGGTATCTATCACGCATTGATCGGTACCCTGCTGCAAGGCATCGTGTGCGCGGTCTTCTCCATCCCGCTCGGTATCTTCGTCGCGATCTATCTGGTGGAGTACGCCGACCGGAAGTCGAAGCTCGGCAAGCTCACCACGTTCATGGTCGACATCCTCAGCGGTGTTCCGTCGATCGTGGCCGCGCTGTTCATCTACGCCTTGTGGATCGCGACCTTCGGCTTCCCCAAGTCCGCGTTCGCCGTGTCGCTGGCTCTGGTCCTGCTGATGGTCCCGGTCGTCATCCGCTCCACCGAGGAAATGCTGCGCATCGTCCCGATGGATCTGCGAGAGGCGTCGTACGCGCTCGGTGTGCCGAAGTGGAAGACCATCTCGAAAATCGTTCTGCCGACGGCACTCCCCGGCATCATCACCGGCGTCATGTTGGCCCTGGCCCGCGTGCTCGGTGAGACCGCACCGCTGCTGATCCTCGTCGGCTACGCGCCGTTCATCAACTTCGATCTGTTCAACGGCGAAATGGGTACTCTGCCTTCCGTCATGGTCGCAGAGATGAACAACCCCACCGACGCCGGCACCAACCGCATCTGGGGCGCAGCACTGACCCTGATCCTGCTGATCGCGATCCTCAACATCGTCGCGAAGCTGATCGGTCACTTCTCACAGGTCAGAAGCAAGTGATGCGGCCTCGGAACATGTTCGTACTCAACAGCGTCAACAACTCAGTAGGGAGCCGGTAATGGCCAAGCGTCTGGATCTCAAGGACGTCAACATCTACTACGGCAAGTTCCACGCCGTCGCCGATGTGGGCCTGTCCGTCCCGCCCCGGAGTGTCACCGCCTTCATCGGCCCGTCCGGCTGCGGCAAGTCCACCGTTCTTCGTTCACTCAACCGCATGCACGAAGTGATTCCCGGTGCGCGCGTCGAGGGTTCGGTCTTGCTCGACGGAGAAGACATCTACGGCTCGAACGTCGATCCCGTCGGTGTTCGCAAGACCATCGGCATGGTCTTCCAGCGGCCCAACCCGTTCCCGACCATGTCCATCCGGGACAACGTCGTCGCGGGCTTGAAGTTGCAGGGCGAGCGCAGCAAGAAGAAGCTCGACGAGGTGGCCGAGCGTTCGCTGCGCGGCGCCAACCTGTGGAACGAGGTCAAGGATCGCCTCGACAAGCCCGGTGGAGGCCTCTCAGGCGGTCAGCAGCAGCGTCTGTGCATCGCGCGTGCCATTGCCGTCTCGCCCGACGTCCTGCTCATGGACGAGCCTTGCTCCGCTCTCGACCCCATCTCGACTCTGGCGATCGAGGACCTGATCACCGAGCTGAAGAAGGACTTCACCATCGTCATCGTCACGCACAACATGCAGCAGGCTGCGCGTGTGAGTGACCAGACGGCTTTCTTCAACCTCGAGGCAACCGGTAAGCCCGGTCAGCTCGTCGAGATCGACGACACCGAGAAGATCTTCTCGAACCCGACACAGAAGGCCACCGAGGACTACATCTCCGGACGCTTCGGATAAGTCCTGGGATTGCACACCGCACGACCATGTTTCACCCCCGTTTCCAACAGGAGACGGGGGTGAAAATTTTTGGTTGTGGTGATAGTTCCCACTCCGGTGCGCACAGCTGAGCGTCGTTGGGCGCCCGAATAATTCGATGAGCAGCGCAAGTGTGCCGAGCGGGTGCTGAAGTAGCCGAAGATGTGAATCTCGTGGATACTGACGACGCTTCGGGCAATGCTAATCTCGGCCCGACAGCACGCTGTCGATCGATGTCGTTTCACAACCGGAAGGGCTTGTCAGTGCACCTCACCCCTTCAGATACCGAAAAGCTGCTCCTGAGCGTTGCGGGCATGGTCGCCCGCGACCGCCGCGAGCGCGGGGTACTGCTGAACTACCCCGAAGCGATGGCCCTGATCTCGTGTTGGATTCTCGAGCGCGCGCGTGACGGAATGACGGTTGCGGAACTGATGAACGCCGGTCGGCAAGTGCTCACCCGAGACGACGTGATGGAAGGGGTACCCGAGATGATTGCAAACGTCCAGGTGGAGGCCACTTTCCCGGACGGTCGCAAGCTGGTAACCGTGACGGAGCCCATTCGATGATTCCCGGTGAGGTACGTGTGTCCACCGAACCGCTCGAGTTCGGAACGGACGCGGAGAAGATCACGATGGTCGTCGTCAACGACGGCGATCGCCCCATTCAGATCGGTTCACATCTCCACCTTCCCGCGGCCAACCCGGCGTTGACCTTCGATCGCGAAGCGGCAGAAGGCTTCCGGCTCGACATCCCCTCGGGAACGTCGGTTCGGTTCGAACCGGGGGTCAGCAGGACGGTGACACTGATCGCGCTCGGAGGACTCAAAAGGGTTCCGGGCCTGCAGATCGTGCCGGACGAAGACCTGCCGACGCATGCGCGTGAGCCCAAGACCGTCATGCCGTTCGGCACACCCGGCGTGGAGGTCGAAGAGCCTTTGCGAGCGTCCTCGGTGAACGTTCGCGTGAGTGATGTTCCAGTCGAGGCGGATTCACCGGATGACGCCGCGACGACAGTTGAGAGGACAGCCGAATGAGCAGGATCGATCGACGCGGTTACGCCTCCCTGTACGGCCCGACCGCAGGCGACCAGATCCGTTTGGCCGACACAGATCTGTGGATCGAGATCGAGCACGACTACACCGCGACCGGCGACGAGATGGTCTTCGGCGGCGGCAAGAGCATCCGCGAGTCGATGGGCCAGGGCCTGACCACTCGCGATCAGGGCGCTCTCGACGTCGTCATCACCAACACGGTGATTCTCGATCACTGGGGAATCGTCCGGGCAGACGTCGGAATTCGCGACGGACGCATCGTTGCGATCGGCAAGTCCGGTAACCCCGACATCATGGATGGCGTGCACCCCAAGTTGCTCATCGGGCCGAGCACCGACGTGATCGCCGGCGAGGGGAAGATCCTCACCGCGGGTGCGATCGACACTCACGTGCACTTCCTCAGTGAAATCGAGATGATGGAGGCGCTCGCGACCGGTACGACGACGGTTGCGGGCGGCGGAACGGGCCCAACCGAAGGAAGCAAGGCAACCACCGTCACGCCCGGTGCCTGGTCCTTGACGATGATGCACCGCGCCCTCGACCACATCCCGCTCAACGTTCTTCTCCTCGGCAAGGGCAGCACCGTCAGCCATGAGGCCATGCGTCAGGAAGCTCTCGCCGGCGCAGGCGGATTCAAGGTCCACGAGGACTGGGGATCCACTCCGGCCGCCATCGACGCAGCTCTCCGCGCAGCCGACGAGTTCGGCCTCCAGGTAGCGCTGCACGCCGACAGCCTCAACGAAACCGGTTACGTACAGCACACTTTGGATGCGATCGCCGGACGCGGGATCCACGTGTTCCATGCGGAAGGCGCCGGCGGCGGGCACGCACCGGACATCATCGTGACGGCAGGTGAGTCGAACGTTCTTCCGGCATCGACCAATCCGACGTTGCCGCATACCGTCAACACGGTCGCCGAGCACCTCGACATGCTCATCGTGTGTCATGCGCTCAATCCCCGGGTTCCGGAGGATCTTGCTTTTGCCGAGTCCCGGATCCGGCCGACAACGATTGCAGCAGAAGACTTTCTGCACGACATCGGAGCCATCTCCATCACCTCGTCCGACGCCCAGGCGATGGGCCGTATCGGTGAGGTGACCCTGCGGACATGGCAGGTTGCCCACGTCATGAAGGCCCAGTACGGCAAGCTGGGCACCAGCATGCCCGCCGACAACGAGCGTGCGCGGCGTTACGTCGCCAAGTACACGATCTGCCCCGCGGTGGCGCACGGTATCGATCACGAGATCGGCTCGGTCGAGGCCGGGAAGATGGCGGACCTGGTGCTGTGGGATCCCGCGTTCTTCGGAGTCCGTCCTTCTGCCGTGATCAAGGGCGGGGCGATAGTTGCTGCGCCGCTGGGTGATCCGAATGCTGCTATCCCGACCCCGCAGCCGGTGTTCGTTCGCCCGGCCATCGCGGCGACTCCGGGATCGGCCCCGCACCTGTCCACGACGTTCGTCTCTCCGATGGCCATCGAGGACGGTCTGGCCGATCGTCTCGGTCTCACCCGCACCCTTACCGGTGTTCGCCCGACGAGGCACCTCACCAAGGCGGACATGCCGAACAACACGGCGCTGCCGTCCATCGACGTCGATCCGGAGACGTTTGCCATCAAGGTCAACGGCGACCTGATCGCGCCCAACCCCGTTGACGTAGTGCCGATGGCTCAGCGCTACATGCTGTTCTGAAACCATGTCAATCGAGATGGCGTCTGCCGAGATAGCGTCGATGCTCTTGTCAGACGGGCGTCTGCCTACGGGCGGTCACGCGCACTCGTCCGGGTTGGAACCGGCACTGGTGGGCGGACTCCTGCAGAGTCAGGTCCCGGATTTCATCCGGGGTCGACTCGAAACAGTCGGACTGGTCGAGGCCGCTGCAACCGTGGTCACGCGACGCTGGGCCGTAAGTGAGGGTGGTGCAGGCGAACTCGAGGACATCTCGAGGGAACTGCTCGCTCGGACTCCCAGCGCACCGCTGCGTGAGGCGTCGATTCAGCTCGGGCGTGGGCTGGCAAGGCTGGCGTCGCGATTGTGGCCGCAACACCCCGCGGTGCAGATCCTCATGGCCCTGCCTGGGCATCCGATGCGTCCGCTCGCGTTGGGAGTCTTCACGGCGATCTCCGGGATGGACGACCTACAGGCAGCTAGATCCTGTCTGTACGACGACGCTCAAACGGTGGCGTCGGCGGCATTGAAGCTACTGCCGGTGGATCCGGCAGAACCGGTCGAATGGCTGCTCCGAGCTGCCTCGACCATCGAAACCGTCGCAGCGGCTGCCGTAGCAGTCGACGGCGTCACAGATATACCCGCTACAACAGGACCGTTGGTCGAACAATGGTCACTCGAACACCACGCTCGATCCAGGAGGATTTTCCGTGCTTGACAACCTGAACAACACCGCCACTGCTGCAAGAGGTTTGAGGCTCGGCGTCGCCGGACCGGTTGGCACCGGCAAAAGTACCCTCATCGCCACCATCTGCCGCGAGCTCGCGTCGGAGTACGAGATTGCGGTTGTCACCAACGACATCTACACCGACGAGGACGCGCGACTGTTGCGCGCGGCCAACGTTCTGCCGATTGAGCGCATCGTCGCAGTCGAGACGGGCGCGTGCCCGCACACGGCTATTCGTGACGACGTCACACCGAACCTCATTGCGGTCGAAGACCTCGAGCGTCAGTTCCATCCCCTCGACATGGTGATCGTGGAAAGCGGTGGTGACAATCTGACCGCCACGTTCAGTCCGGCCTTGGTCGACGCCCAGATCTTCTGCATCGACGTCGCCGGCGGCGGAGACGTCGCACGCAAGGGTGGTCCCGGAATTGAGCGGGCAGATCTATTGGTGGTCAACAAGATCGACCTGGCCCCCTACGTCGACGTCGACGCGGTCCAGATGGTTGCCGACGCCACGGCCGCACGTGACGGACTTCCCGTTCTCGCGCTCAGCCAGAAGGATCACGCCACGATCGACCAGCTCAGCGCGTGGCTTCGCCAGGTCATCGCAGCTCATCGCGCGGGTAGCCACACCCCGCAGGATCCGGGACCGATGGCACCGCACTTCCATGCCGATGAGGAAGACCACGACCACGGACACGGTCACGGGCACAGTCACTCTCACGCTCACTGATGAGTGCCGGAGCTACGCGGGTCGTCGTCGAGAGAGTGGGTGACACCGCTGTTGCACGAGAGCTGATCTCGGGCGACTTCCTGGCCCCGCGATTCGTCGACGCTCGCGGGCTCACCGTGCGAATTGCCTTGGTAGGGCATAGCGCAACGCTGCTGGCCGGCGACGACCTGCGTATCGAATTCGTGGTCGCGCCGGGTACGTGTCTCGAGGTGATCGAGCCTTCAGGGACAGTCGCGTACAACGCGCGCGGTGGCCGGGCGTCGTGGTCGGCTTCGGCCAGAGTCGGTACCGGTGCGGCGCTGATCTGGCGTGCGGCACCGTTTGTCGTCGCCGGCGGCGCGGATGTGACCAGGCGTGTGGATATTTCGCTGGAATCCGACGCGGTGGCGCTGCTCGACGAGATGATCGTGTTCGGCCGGACCGGCGAAACCGGCGGTGCGCTTCGCTCGGATCAGCGAATCACCGTCGACGGTGACGCGCTTCTCGTGGAAACACTCGATCTGCGTAGCGTGCCGGGCCGTTCGCTGCCGGGAATTCTTGGTGGTCATCGCGTGCTCGGTACAACCATGCTGCTGGGGATGAAGACTTCCGACGACGTCGAGGGGCACGTGACGCCGCTGGCGGGACCGGGGATGCTGGCCCGGGCTGTGGCCGATCACGCACACGAGGCGAGCGCGGCTCTGGACGAGATCTGGTCGCAGTGGCGGGCACGGGTCGCGGAGAAGTACAGCGACTGATCTGCCCGACCGTCACACTCCGGGCGGCTGCATCGTCCACTATGTGACCAGGCCGAAGAGAGCCGGGCGCACAGGTTTGACGGAGGCATCATGCGAATTGTTGTTCTGGGCGGAACCGGCCAGATGGGAAAACTGGTCGTAGAGCTGGCAACGGCAGGGGGCCATGAGGTGGTCGCTGCCGCTCGATCGACGGGAGTCGACATCTTCAGCGGTGCCGGGTTGGACGACGCGTTTGCCGGCGCCGACGTGGTCGTCGACGCGAGCGATCACGTCACCAACAGTGCCAAGAAGGCGATCGATTTCTTCGAGACCGCAGCGAGGAATATCGCCGCGGCCGAAACCAGAGCCGGCGTGAAGCACCACGTGCTGCTTTCGATCGTGAACTGCGACGATCCGCAATTGAAGTCGTTCGGGTACTACCAGGGAAAAGCTGCGCAGGAACGCGCGGTGGAAGCGTCGGGCATTCCGTTCACGATTCTGCGATCCACCCAGTGGTTCGAGTTCGGTGAGAAGACCATCGCCCTCTTCGGACTCGGGCCGGTCGCGATGGTTCCGCGGATGCGGTCACAACCGATAGCAGCGAAGACCGTTGCCGAGGCGCTCGTGACCTGCGCTCAGAACGGTCCGACCGGGAGGGCTCCAGACCTGGCCGGGCCCGAGGTTCTCGAGATCCCGGCCATGACGCGCGAGATCTTGAAATACCGTGGCCGACGTAAGTGGCTGATCCCGATCTCGATGCCGGGAGCGGGTAAGGCGATGAAGGGTGGGGCGTTGCTACCCGGGCCTGGATCGACAACTGCAGGACCCACGTTGGGAACCTGGTTGCACGAGAACTGAATAGGAAAGGCGGCCGCGCAGGTGCGCGGCCGCCTTTTACTCACGTGGACGGTTGGGTTCAGAGATCCGGGTACGAGGTGAGGTTGTCGACCTTCTCGGTGGTTTCCGGCTCTTCCGGCAGCTTGCCGGTCACCAGGAAGATGACACGTCGGCCGACCTCGACGGCGTGGTCGGCGAATCGCTCGTAGAAGCGGCCGAGCAGCGTGACGTCGACTGCGGCGGCAACGCCGTGCTTCCACTCGCGGTCCATGAGGACGGTGAAGAGGTGGCGGTGGAGGTCGTCCATCGCTTCGTCTTCTTCGCGCAGACGGGCAGCGCGCTCGGGGTCGCGGGTCTCGAGGACGACCTTGGCGGCCGCACCGATGGAGACAGCAATGCGTCCCATCTCGGCGAAGTAGCCGTTGACCTCTTCAGGAAGCACGTGGTTGGGATGTCGGCGACGCGCGATCTTGGCGACGTGCAGGGCGAGTGCACCCATGCGGTCGATGTCGGCGACGATCTGGATTCCACTGACCACCGAGCGCAGATCTCCGGCAACGGGAGCCTGCAAGGCGAGCAACGCAAACGCGCGCTCCTCGCAGATGGTGCTGAGTTCGGTGATCTTGTCGTGTTCGCCGATTACTTGTTCTGCCAGGGACAGGTCTGCCTGGAGCAGGGACTGGGTGGCGCGCTCCATAGCGGCACCTGCCAGTCCTGCCATCTCGCCGAGCGTGTCTGCAAGCTCGGTCATCTGTTCGTTGTAAGCCACGCGCATGAGGTCAGAGCCTACGTGCCGTGAAAGACCAAGTCACAAGCACCAGGTGAACGCAAGGTGAATGAACGCGTGTCAGTCGCAGGTGGTGTCGCCGGCGTTGACGCTGGCGATGTCGGCGGGCAGAGCCGTCGAGGTGCTGGTGTCGACCGACGTCGGATTTGCCGCCAGCATGGTCCCCGGGTCGGCGGGGGCGACGACGGTGCCGGAGAAATTGCTTCCGACGACGACCTCGATCATGTCTCCCATGCTCGGAGCGAGGACGAGAACCGCGCCGGGAATCGACGACGCGACAGTCACCGCTTCAGCCTCGTAGCCTGCGGCGTAACGCACGACGGTGGTCGACGCTTGAGCATTCGCCAGGCCGGTGGCTGCGCTGAAGTTACCGACCGTGGAGATCTGGAAACCGTAAGCAGCGAGGCTGTCGGCGATTGTCGCGGCCTGCCCGGCAATTCCCGACGCGTTGGAGACGTCGACCGAGATGTTGTAGGCGCTCATCGCTTCGACGGAAGTGGCGGCGGGCGGCGTGCTGGACGTAGGAGCGGTCGTCGTGGAACTGGTCGACGATGGTGTGGTGTCCTCGCGCTCTTCACCCGGAAGCGGATCGTCGTCGATGATCGCCTGGAAGAGGGACTTGATCTCGTCGGTGCGAGGAATCTCGTTGCCCCAGTCGTTGGTGCCGTCGGTGGGGACCGTCAAGAACGTGACCGCGCCTGCATCGACGTTCTGTAGCGAACGGCCGAGGGTGACCAGTGATTTCGTGTCGATGTTCTCGACGAACGTGTCGCTGGTGAAGGCGTTGATGAATCCGTTGAGCTTGCTCGGATTGAGGAGGACCTGGTTGGACAGGGCCGAGCGGAGCAGCGCCGACAGGAACTTCTGCTGGCGAGTGATGCGTCCGTAGTCGCCGTTGCCCTCGGCTTCGACGTGGCGGGCGCGCACGTAATTGAGTGCGGTACGGCCGTCGAGCATCTGCGTGCCGCCGGACGCGAGAACGGTTCCGAGAATGCCGTCTTCGATCGGTCCGGGGGAGCAGACGTTTACGCCGCCGACGGTGTCGACCATGCGCTCGAAACCGGCGAAGTCCATTCCGACGAAGTGTCCGATCTTCAGGCCGGACATCTTCTGGATGACCTTGACCAGGCACTTGGGGCCACCGAGTGCGTACGTCGCATTGAGCTTGTCGCCACTGGCCGCTGGGAAGGTTTCGCTGGTGTACTTGCCGGCGTCGTTGTCCCAGCCCTGGCAGATCGGACGTTCGACGTCGAGGTCACGGGGGAAGGAGACTGCGACGACACGGCTTCGGTCGGCGGGAATGTTCACGAGCATGACCGTGTCGGCTCGGGCACCTTCGGCGTCCTCGACGGTTCCGGCGCCGATCTCACCACTCGCACCGGCGCGGGTATCGGTGCCGATGATCAGGTATGTCTCGTCACCGAGCTGGCCGCCGGCGTCGATGATGTCGTCGGATTCGGTGTCGAGTGCTGCAATCTGATCGAAGCCGCCTTCGACCGATCGCAGATAACCCCAGACGACGCCGGTCAATGCGAGCGACATGACGGCCAGGAACGCTACTGCTGATCGGCCGATCACTTTTGCGCGATGGCGGCGGCGAATCTTGCTTTGCGCCAGGCGGGTGGCGCCGGTGTCACCGACTATGCGCGGCACTGCGGAGGTGACGGGATGTTCTTCGGTTATCCAGTCCGCAGCGGCAGGCGGGACTGTCGGACGCGCGGGAATCGGCCGGGCCGGGGGCGGTGCTGATGCCGCCGGGCGTGGTGCCGATGCAGCTCGAGATGGAGTCTTGGGTGGTGCGGACTTGGGCGGCGCCGCCGGGGCAGGTGGCGGCTTTTTGTCGCCTACCCGACGGACCAACTCGGCGACCGACACGGAGTCGTCGGTCGGAGGCGAATCCCGTCGGCCGGTACGTCCACTGCTGCGACGCTCCGGGGGACTGGGCGGTTGCGGTGCTGGTCGCTGTGATGTTGAAGGGCGTGGTGTTGCCGGGCGCTGGGGCGTTGCCGGTTGGTCCGGTCGGGCGCTGCGGAAGCGCTTGTCTGCGAGCGGACGTTCCCAGGGGGCGCGGCTCTCGGGCGGAGGTGGGCCCGAATCGTGATCATCACCCACCGATGCAACCTGTCCCGTCGTCGACTGTCAGTAACTCGTCATTCAGATGCCGGCGTCAACCGGTTGTCGACGAAGCTGGAGCCATATTACTGGTGAATCCTGAGTGCTCCACTCAGAAAGTGATGTGAGTAATCCGACGGCGTGTTGTCGCTAGCCGCCAGAGTGCATCATGTCAGCTCCCACCGGCACAAGGTCGTCCTCGGGATCGTCGAGCCAACCTTCCGGGAGTGCTACCTGACCGGGTGAGCCTTGGCGTCCGCGCGGGCCTTCGGCGTCCTTGGGGAACGGGACGTCGTGATCGAGCTGTCCGAGCAGGTCGTCCAGTTCGGACAACGTGCTGACCAAAGCCATCGAGACCCGTAGATCCGATCCGACCGGGAACCCACGCATGTACCAGGAGACGTGCTTGCGAAGTTCGCGCAAGCCCTTCATTTCACCGTGATGCGCGGCGAGCAGTTGGGCGTGACGGGCGATGATCTTGGTGACTTCGCCGAGCGTCGGCGGCGTGGCGATCTGTTGTCCGTTGAGAGCTGCGCTGAGTTCCGCGAACAGCCATGGCCGTCCGAGGCAGCCGCGTCCGACGACGACGCCGTCGCAGCCGGTCTCGTTCATCATGCGGGCAGCATCCGAGGCGTCGAAGATGTCGCCGTTGCCGAGGATCGGAACGTCGGTGACGTGTTCCTTGAGGCGCGTGATCTCGTTCCAGTCGGCGGTGCCGGAGTAGCGCTGCGACGCGGTTCGTGCGTGAAGCGCGACGGCAGCGGCGCCTTCAGCTGCGGCGATCCGGCCGGCGTCGAGGTGTGTGTGATGTTCCGGGTCGATACCGACGCGCATCTTGACGGTGACCGGGATGTCGGTGCCTTCGGTGGCGCGCACGGCTGCCGCGACGATCTGTCCGAACAGTCGACGCTTGTACGGCAGCGCGGATCCGCCGCCCTTGCGGGTCACCTTCGGTACCGGGCAGCCGAAGTTCATGTCGATGTGATCGGCCATGTTCTCGTCGACGATCATCTTGGCTGCGGCGTACGTCGTATCCGGGTCGACGGTGTACAGCTGCAGCGACCTGGGCGTTTCGGTCGGGCCGAACGTGGTCATGTGCATCGTGGCGGGCTGGCGTTCGACGAGCGCGCGTGCGGTGACCATCTCACAGACGTAGAGCCCGGACGTGCTGCCTGCACGTTCGAGTTCGAGTTCACGACACAGCGTGCGGAAGGCGACGTTGGTGACGCCCGCCATGGGTGCGAGGACCACGGGGCTGTGCAGCTCGAGTGAACCGATACGAAGGGATGACATGTCTACCTCTGAACAAATACTTGTGACAATTGGAAGTGCCCGGTACCGAATCCGGTACCGGGCACAGAATAGCCGGTGAAACTAAGAAGCCTGCTGTTCGCGCTTGGCGGCTTCGCGTGCGAGCATGCGATCGCGCTGTTCCTCGAACTTCGTCGCGTTGGCGGCGAGGCTCTCGAGGAAGGCCGCCAACTCTTCGCGCGTGTTCTCGCCTTCGGCGCTGAAATCGTTGCGCTCGAAGATGTTCCACTTGCGCAGGACAGGCCAGACGACCTCGTCGAGGTGCTGGCGAAGGTCGTAGATGCCGTGCTTGGCCATGAGAGCGCCGTTACGACGGAAGTTCGGCATGCCGGCGCCGGGCATCTGGAAGTTCTGGACGATGTTCGCCACAGCCTTGAGAGCCTGGTCGGGAGCAAGATCGAGCGCGGCGGCGCAGATGTTGCGGTAGAAGATCATGTGCAGGTTCTCGTCGGCCGCGATGCGCTGAAGCATCTTGTCGGCAATCGGCTCGTCGCAGGCCTTGCCGGTGTTGCGGTGGCTGACGCGCGTCGCGAGTTCCTGGAAGGTCACGTAGGCGACCGAGTGCAGCAGGCCGGCGTCACCCTCGTCGATGGGCGCGCTGTAACCGTTTGTCATGTGTTCCATGCGGAAGCGCTCGAGCTCGACGGGGTCGACTGCGCGCGTGACGACGAGGTAGTCACGCATCACGATGCCGTGACGGTTCTCCTCGGCGGTCCACCGGCCGACCCACGTTCCCCAGGCACCGTCCTGCGAAAAGTTCTCGGCGATCTCGCGGTGGTACGACGGCAGGTTGTCCTCGGTGAGCAGATTGGTGATCATCGCGGCGCGAGCTACCTCGCCGAGTTGTGACTGCTCGAGACTCCAGTCCTCGCCGCCCATGGCTGCGAAGTTACGACCCTCGTCCCACGGAACGTAGTCGTGTGGATGCCATTCCTTGGCCATGGAGATGTGGCGGTTGACGTTCTCCTCGGCAACCGGCTGCAGCTCTTGTAGCAGCTCCAGCTGCGTCAGAATCCTCGTCATTTCTTGCCTCCATGTTGAGTGAATGCGCGACTTCGCCCCAGCCTACGGCACCGTAGGTTTGAAAAGAATGGCATGAAAATTGCTCCCCTCGAGGGATGTTACCGATCCGTAGTTATCCGGGGGCACTTTCACGACCAAGTCGTTCTTTGGACGTAGTCGCGGAACGTCCGGGCGGGGTCGGACAGCTCGCGGCTCTTCGACCAGATCAGGCCTATTTTTCGCTGTGCTCCTTCGATCGGTACGTAGACGACTCCTTCGGCCCAGATCGGTGGATCCTGAACCGGCATGACCGAGACGCCGAAGGACGCGGAGACCAGTCCGCCGACCGTTGCCAGCTCACTGCTCTCGAAGACGAAATTCGGAGTGAATCCTGCGTCCGCGCACAGTTCATCGAGAATTCTTCGCATCCCGAAGTTCGGATGCATACCGATGAACGGTTCGTCGGCCGCGTCCGCAAGCTCGACCGAATGCAACTTTGCAAAGCGATGATCAGCCGGAACGGCCAATGCCAGTGACTGTTGAGCGATTTGCATCCACGCCACCTGCGGATCTCGCGGCTGCGGCGAGACGACGGCCAGGTCGGACGTGCCGGCGGAAATTCTGTCGACCAGGAACTGTGCACTGTCCTGATGCAATTCGAATCGCACCCCGGGATGCTCGACGCGATATCCCCGCAGCATGTGCGGCACCAACCAGGTGCCGAACGAGTGGAGGAAGTCGAGCCGGACCGTGCCGCTCTCGGGGCTCGCCAGCGACTGGATTTCGGTTTGCGCCGCGTCGAGGGCGCGGAGCGCGGTTCGAGCGTGTTCGTAGAGGATCTCGCCGTACCGGTTCAGTTCGAGTCGTCGTCCCTGACGGTCGAAGAGCGTCACGCCGATCTGCCGTTCGAGGCGTGCGAGTTTGCGCGAAAGGGTCGGCTGCGACAGGTGAGTCAGATCCGCGGTAGCGGTCACCTGTTGGGTTTCGGCGAGAACGACAAACCAGTCGAGGTCTTCGGTCAGCATCACGAACCAAATCTATATGCGTTCTGCGCATATAGAACTCCAAATATATGCATTTTCTTTTGTCGAAGCTCGGCGGGAAGATTCTTACCGGAGGTAAGTGATGCCTGGAGGTACGTGGTGACTGTCGAGAATGTGATCGAATCCGAGGTGGCGCCGCTTCGCCGGGGATCCGCCGGGTATCGCACGGTGACCGTTGCGTTGTTCGCGGCCGGACTGTCGACGTTCATCTCGATGTACGCGGCACAGGCATTGCTCCCCGCGTTCGCGGAAGGCTTCGACATCTCGCCGGCGGTGTCTGCGCTTTCCGTCTCGGCGACGACGGGCATGCTGGCGTTGGCGATCATTCCCGCCAGTGCGCTCTCCGAGCGTTTCGGTCGCACACGGGTGATGATCGCGTCGGCGTCGGCGTCCTGTGTGATCGGTTTGCTTCTGCCGCTTAGTCCGACGATCGAGGTTCTGCTGGTCGGACGCGCAGCACAAGGATTGGCTCTGGCTGGTGTCCCGGCGGTGGCGATGGCCTATCTGGCCGAGGAGGTCGATCGGAAGGACCTCGGTGCAGCGATGGGAAGGTACGTCGCCGGTACGACGATCGGTGGATTGATCGGACGGCTTGTTCCGTCGGCCGTGGTCGATTTCAGTACCTGGCGTTGGGCACTGCTGACTGCGGCTCTGCTGTCAGCGTTGTTCGCGTTCGACATGATCCGAAAGTTGCCCGCTTCGAAGTTCTTTCGCCCGCAACCTGTATCGCTACGCACGACAGCATCGAATCTACGACGCCACCTTGCGAACCCGTCGCTGCGCACGCTGTTCGCCTTGGGTTTCATCCTGATGGGCGGCTTCGTCTCGATCTACAACTTCCTCGGATTTCGGCTCACGGCAGCACCTTTCGGCCTTCCTGAAGCACTTGTCGGGCTGGTGTTTCTTTTCTACCTTGCCGGTACTTTCACATCAGCGGTAGCCGGCGCGGCCTCGGACCGGCTGGGTAGGCGCAGTGTTCTGCTCGGCTCGGTTGTCGTCATCGGTATCGGGCTGGCAGTGACCGTTCCGGACAACCTGGCGTTGACACTCGTGGGAATGCTCCTCTTCACCGGAGGATTCTTCGCGGCACATTCGGTGGCCAGCGGGTGGGTGGGGTTGATCGCGACCGACCACCGGGCCGAGGCGTCGGCGTTGTATCTGTTTGCCTACTACGCGGGTTCGTCCGTGGCGGGTGCCCTCGCGGGTCTCGCGTACGCGGGCGGCGGTTGGGGTGGGGTCAGCGCCTTTGTCGGCGCGCTGCTGTTGGTTGCGTTTGCATTGTCGCTGAAGATGTTTCGAACTTCGATGGTCGACTGACAGTGCACTGAGGCGACCCCAAACGGGATCGCCACAGTGCGAATCTGTCGAGCGACTTACTTCTTGCCGCCGCCGAGGAGGCCGCCGAGCAGGTCTCCGAGGCCGCCGCCACCGGATCCGCCCAAGATGCCGCCGAGTGCTCCGCCGATGCCGCCGCCGGAATTGCCACCACCGCCGAGAATTCCGCCGAGGAGATCCCCGAGTCCGCCACCACCGGAGGCCTGGGTCTGCGCGCCAGCTCCGCCACCGGTGAACTGCTTGGCGAGGTAAGCCAGGACGATGGGAGCGAGGATTGGCAGCAACTGCTTCACCAGATCGTTTCCACCGCCGCCACCGACACCGCCGAGTGCGCTGGCGACCTGATCGGTCTTGCCGCCGAAGATGTTCGAGACGATCTTCTGACCGTCAGCGGTGTCGACTTTGCTGATGTCGACACCGTCGTCGAGAAGGCTGGTGTCGGCGTGCGACTGCAACGCGCTTTCCAGCGATGCTGCGCCGGCGGGATCCTGCGCGTTGGCGCCCAGGCCACCGACGAGGGTCGGAAGTGCAGTCTTGACCGCCGATTCGGCAGTTGCCTGGTCCACACCGAGTTGCTGCGCGATCTGGTCGATGGGGATCTGGGATAGAAGGTCGTCAAGCGATGCCATTGATGCCCTACCTCTTCTGGGGTACTACTCGTCAGTACCCGGCTGCTGCAGACACTAGTGAATGTCGGTGTCGACGGTAACCCTCCGGTTGCCGAGCGGTCAGGCTCGGGTCTTCTCGCGGGGGACCAGACACGCTAGGAGAGCGAGAATGAGTCCGCCGGCCGTCAAGATGAATCCTGTCTGATTTGTCAGGATCGTGGAGTGGTTTTCCCTGATGACGTTGTCGAATTGGTCGTTCACTCGGTAGTAGAACGTGCCCAGAGTTCCCAATCCCACGATGATTCCGATCCACGCTGCAATGCGAGAACCGAACAATGCGGCAATCAGAATCAAAACGGCGGCGGCGAGCAGAAGTACCGCCATCGAACGGTAGAAGGTCACCGACTGATCACTGATCTGCTCGATGGCCCAACCCGCCGGAAAACCGTCCCGCAGGTCCTCGAGACGAACGTTGCCCGGTTTGACGCCGGCCAGAACGTACATGAACGAGCCGACGGCTACGGCGATCCCACAAATCAACAGAACCAGATGAACTAACGTGCGCATGCCACTCTCCCCATGATTGGAGTTCGGTAACGCGGTCGTCGCCGAGCCTAGCTGTGTCGCGAGTGTGAAGCCCAGTAGCGAAGCGTGCACAATCATCTCCATGCCTGACAACATGCGTCGACTCGAAGAGATCTCGCTGTCACTGCCGGAGGCAGAGCGTGTCGACATCGAAGCGTGGGATGGTCACCCGACGTTTCGGGTGCGCGGCAAGAACTTCGTGTTCTGCAACCTCGAAGCTACCTCCTTGACCGTCAAGTTGAGCAAGGAAGAAGCCGAAGCGGTGGTGGCCACCGAACCAGGCGCAAGCGCTGCCGGCTACGGGCTCGGTCGCCACGGGTGGGTTTCACTCGACATCGGTACCGACGTTTTCGAGGAGAAATGGTCACAGCTCGAGGAATGGATCTACACCTCGTTCACCCTCGTTGCGCCGAAGCGGCTTGCCCGGATCGTTCTCGATGCGGATGAGGAACGCCCGTAACGGATAGATTCGTCAGTACAAACGCCGACTAGACGAGGAATTGTCATGACGACACCGGAAACTTCACCGACCACCGCAAAACCGGGCATGCCGCCGTGGGCGAAGAAGGCCATCGGGATCGCAGTGATGGCGGTGGTCCTGGTCATCGCCTACTTCATCCTTGCCGCCTTCCTTCCACGTTGGTGGGCACAGCGCATCGCGTCGCTCGCGAACGGCAGCTTCAGCGCCGGTATCGCGTGGGGACTGCTGTTCGGTCTCGTCTGCACACTGGTCCCGCTGCTCTTCTTCCGGGCTGTGTGGCAGGTGCGCAAGCGCAAGCACGCTCGAATCATGCAGATCACGGCTCTCGCGTTGGGTGTGATCTTCGCGCTGCCGAATCTGCTTTCTTTGACAGTCGTTCTCGGCAACAACAATGCAGCACACGCGGGCGAGCGGATCCTCGACGTCGACGGTCCCGGTTTCCGCGGAGCCTCCGTTGTTGGTGCAGTCCTCGGCGTCGCGTTGTTCCTGGGTCTCGTTGCGCTCGGCTACCTGTACAAAAAGCGTGGCAAGGATCTCGACAAGATGCGCGGTGAACTCAAGCAGCACGAGCCGCAGAGCAAGGGCGAGGCACCAGCTCCCGAAATCTGAGGCGGCCGAGTCACCACACGAGCACCGGTTTGATGACGCGCCCCGACGCTTGATCTTCGACGGCTTTGTCGATGTCGGAGAAGGCGTAGCGCGTCACCAAGCGGTCGATCGGAAATCGACCCTCGGTGAAGAGTTCGACGAGTTCGGGGATGAACGTCGAGACTTCCGATTCACCTTCGATGCATCCTCGAATTGTCTTTCCGCTCAGCATGATGTCGGCCATGTTCACCTCGACCGTTGATGCTCCGAGTCCGACCACTGCCAGCGTTCCCCGTGCTCGGAGTGATGCGACGGCTTGATTGATCACGGAGCCGACTCCGGTGGTGTCGAGGGAATGTGTCGAACCTCCGTCGGTGGCGGAGTGGACCGCGTCGATCACATCTTCAGTCGAGGAATCGACAGTGACGGCGCCGAATTCCTCGGCGAGTTCGCGCCGCTGCGCAACGGGGTCCACGGCGACCAGGGTTGAAACGCCGGCAGCCCTCGCCGCCAGCAGCGCTGCGAGTCCGACGCTGCCGGCTCCGAAAACGACAAACGTCGAGTCGGGCTCGGGGCGAAGCAGATTCAGCACGGCACCCGCGCCGGTTTGAAATCCGCAGCCGAGGGGAGCCGCGACGGTCAGGTCCACTGCAGGATCGACGACGACGGTGTTGTCGGCAGAGGCGATGACATATTCCGCGAAGCTGGACTGGCCGAAGAATGCGGACCGTATCGGAGTCCCGTTTCGCCGGACCGGCGTCGAGCCGTCGATGCGTGCGCCAGAGCTGTTGAGCCCGTGTGAGCTTTCGCAGTACGCCCGATGGCCGCTGAGACATTGCCTGCACACACCGCAACTGCGGTAGCTCAGCAACACGTGATCACCGGGTGCAATGCTGTCGATTGACGCGCCGACGGCCTCGACCACCCCCGCTCCTTCGTGTCCGAACACACAGGGGCCGAGCCTTTCCGGTAGCACCGACTTCGTGAACAAATCTGTGTGACACAGGCCAGTCGCGACGATGCGAACCAGGATCTCGTCTGTGCGGGGTTCGTCGATCTCGACGGTATCGAGCGTGAAGGGGGAGTGCGGGCCGTGTGAGAGCGCCGCTGTCATCTGCATGGAGGACGTCGAATTCTGTTCGGCGCGAATCACGCTCGCTCGAGCAGGAAGTAGTAGTGCTGCCCGCCGTCGAGAACCAACGCCGATTTTCCGTTCATGATGCCCATGAGCGTCGAATCGTCGACTTTCTTGAAGTGGTCGAAGATCGGCGCGCCGTCGTAGACCATCGTCGCCGTGACTTCGCCACGAAACTCGATGTTCCACAGGCTTGCTTCGCCGTTGCCGCCCTTGACGTCGGAATAGAGGTTTCCGTCCTTGTCGCGACAGATCAACGGCTTGGCATCCTCGACGGAATTGAAAGTCTTGCCGTACCAACGGCTCGCGAACAGCTTTTCGTGCAGACGATGACCGGTGGCGAAGTCGTCACCCTTCCATTCGCCGAGGATTTCTTCGGCGGCGACGGTCTCCAACGCGGCCCACACTTCGTCGAGTTCTGCTGGTGAAACACCACTTTCCGATCCACGGAGCCGGGTGAATGCGGTTCGAGCGTCATCGAGATTCATGTCTCTCCTTGCGGCGGCGGGTGAGTTGGCCGAAGTTCGCGAACCAAATTGTTCGTCAACTCTGCACGCTACGCCGAACCGGATGGTTCGGCAACGGTCGATTCGTTCTAGGCTGTGAACATGCGCTCAGCAGGGGAAGCCACGAGAGACCGCATTCTGGCGGCCGCAAAGGACGAATTTGCGACGTACGGCCTGGCCGGCGCGCGGATCAATCGGATCGCCGCGCAAGCGCGTGCCAGCAAGGACCGTCTATATGCGTACTTCGCGAGCAAGGAAGAGTTGTTTTCTGTCGTCACTGAGCAATGGACGTCCGAAACCACAGCGGAGACAGCGCTACGAGGTGATGATCTGCCGGGCTATGCAGGTCGACTTTTCGACAATTACGTAGCGCATCCCGAGAACGCTCGATTACAGCAGTGGGCGGAACTCGAAGCGCCGGACGTCATGAGCGAGGACGACATACGAAGCAAGACGTTCAGGCCGAAAGTGGCCGAGATTCGCAAAGGCCAACTCGAGGGACACATCGACCCCGAGTGGAATCCCGCGGAGTTGATTCTGTTGATTACCGACATCGCGCGGATGCTCGCGCTCAAGTCGTCCCGTCCCGTCGCTCAGCGTCGCGAGGCTGCGGTCGGGGCGGTTCAGCGGTTGATCGCCATGCAGTGACATGGATTTCCGGCCGTGTTCAATGCTGTGCCGACGGGTGGGAGGTGAGATTATCAACGCACCAAACTACCTAAAAGGGGCACTTCGATGAGTGGTCGTTCCGGAACGCACGAGCTGCCTGCGGGTGGAAGCGATACCCCTGGTGATCGTTTCGGTCACTTGGTAGAGCGTCGTGACGACGCAGATTTCCCGTTCTACAACGATGTTCCGGCTGCGCTTTCCGTGAAGCAGTGGATCATCCTGTGGGCTTCCGTCATAGTCGGGTTCGCTGCGTTGGTACTCATCCCGCAGCCCAACAACTTCGTGGGGTTGATTCCCCGGATCCTGTTCGTGACGATTCCGCTGGTTGTGCTGGCCATGGTGAAAAAAGATCACTGGCGCGCACTGTTTCGTAAGGTCAGTGGTCACGATGTGTTGGTGATGATCGGTTTTGCCGTTCTCAACCTCATCCTGACGGTTCTACTGGCCCTCATCGTCAAGTCGGTCTTCGGGGTATCGGCGAACGACGTAATCGAGGATGTCGGCGAAGCGGGTGCGTTGGACACCGTTGCCTTCTACGTGGGGACACTGTTCCAACTCGTCGGCGAGGAAGTCTTCACGATCATCCCGTTTCTCGCCCTGATGTACTTCCTGTTCGCCAAGGCAAAGCTCTCACGTAAGAACGCGATTCTTCTGGCTTGGCTGATCAGTTCCCTGTGGTTTGCTGCTGCGCATCTTCCGACATATGACTGGAACTTCGCGCAAGCGTTCATCGTCATCGGTGGCGCTCGACTTGTATTGACCCTCGCCTACATTCGCACGAAGAACCTGTGGGTCTCCTCGGGTGCGCACATCGTCAACGACTGGACGCTGTTCACACAGGCGTTGGTAGCAAACGCTGCGTTCCTCGCTCTCTGAGGCGAGAAACGCAGCTTCGGATTCGTTTGTCTCGGATCACGCGAATTCGATTCGGTCGCTTTCTGTTCCGCGTATCGGCGAGACCCGCGGCGTCCGCGAATCACCAGTCATGACGCCTCGCTCGACCTCCGGGGCGAGGACCTCTCGGAGGAACTGGCGCTTTGTGGAACCGTCATCGAAATACGCGGACCACGATCGTCAATGCGGTGACGGTCATGATGACGAAGAGGACAGGTGGCGGCCCTTCCCGTCCGGTGACGTTCGTGTGTGTCATTCATGCCTCGGTTTCCGCGGCTTGGTGGGTTAAGAGTTTCCGCACACCGGATGCTTCGGACTGTGGAGGAAACGCGCCGTTCTCTCGGGACCGGGTAGGGGTGCAGCTCGACCCTCGAGTGAGGCGGTTGCCTGGATTTACGGATTTCTCAGTAACGGTGCGTACGTTGGGCGTCGGCTCGTTGACGCCCTCGGGATGTTGACGTGCCGCCAAAACTTTTGTTGTCGACTGTTCAGATGCTGGTGAGCAAAAGGATCGCGGCCGGCCACCCGGACTGAATATCGTCGACACCCAGCGTGTTCCTTCGGTGCGCGCACCTGTTCAGCATCGGGAGTGGACTGTGTCGAAGTGGCAGCACGCATGAAGATTTCGAAGATGACGGCGCTGGTCGTTGTGGCTGCATTCGCCCTGACGTTGGGGTCGGCGCAAGTCGGAACCGCCCGCGCGGACACGCCGGTCAGGGTGAGCGTGGCCGGCAATGTCGTGAGCGCTGGGCATTTGGAGCAGGTGCGGCGCCCCAACCGATGCGTGAAGGCCGGGCAGGGAAAGCCGAAAACGAGCGAGCAGAAGTCCACGAATCGTAGTGGGCGTCGAGGTAGCGGGGGATGCTTCTGACAGTGATTGCGAAGTTCCGCAATCAACCGTCGCAAATCTGTAACACGTTCTAATCTTGCGTGATGGACGTGACTTATGAGGGGACCAAACGCGAAGTCGCTACCGACAAGGGGACTTTGCGCTATCACGAGGCGGGCGATGGTCCGCCGTTGATCCTGTTGCACGGCTCAGGGATCGGTGTGAGTGGTTGGCGGAACTATCGGGGGAACCTCGAAATATTCGCGAAGCATTTCCACTGCTACATCCTCGAGTTCCCGGGTTTCGGCGTGAGTGATCCAGTCGACGGCCACCCGGTGCTCACGGCAGCGTCGTCGGTGATCCGATTTATGGACGCGCTGGGAATCGAATCAGCTGCGATGATCGGCAATTCGATGGGTGGGGTAGTCGGCGTCAACATCGCAATGAGGTTTCCCGATCGCGTCCGCAAGTTGGTCACCATCGGTGGCATCGGTCCGAACATCTTCAGTCAGAACCCGAGTGAAGGCACGCGGCTCCTGCAGGATTTCGCCGACGCTCCCAGTCGCGAGAAGTTGGTTCGCTGGCTCGAGTGCATGGTTTACGACAAATCCGTGATTACCGAGGAGCGGATCGAGGAGCGGTGGGAAACGGCCAACGACCCGGCTTCGCACCAGGCATTGTCGGCGATGTACGGATCCAAAGCCTTTGCCGCTCAGCAGCAGATGATGGCCAACTCGGATACCCCGCCCTACTGGTCGATGATGCATAAGGTGCAATGCCCGACCTTGCTGACGTGGGGGCTCGATGATCGGCAATGTCCACCGGACATGCCGATGATTCCGATGCGACTGATTCCGAACGCCGAACTGCATGTATTCCCGAACTGCGGTCACTGGGTGATGATCGAAGCCAAGGAGGCATTCGAGCGCGTGACCCGCGAGTTCCTGCTTCGATGACCTGTTCAGTATTCATGTGGCACGAATTGATGTGGCATGAATGCACAAGACCCGGCGCCTCCGAATGAGGCGCCGGGTCTGCATTTGTGCCCCCAGTAGGACTCGAACCTACGACCTGCGGATTAAAAGTCAGAACCCAGACGTGACACCTGGTGATACCCAATGACGAACGGACCTCGTTTCGGCAGGTGGCCGTCGATTCGAGGTCCGTTTCGTGATGCCTGGTTACGTGGTCACACGCGTCGTCTGTGACCACTCTGAAGCCACATTTGCCGTCGAGTCAGGCCTCGCGCTCTGTAGCATCACGCTGGGTCGTTGAAGTATTTGCTCGGTGGATTGGAGTTGGTCGTTGTGGTTGTGGAAGAGCCGATCAGGCACACGGAAATCGTGGGCAGTGGAGACATCACTGAGGGGCTTGTCTCGATGAAGAAGGTGAGTGCACGAGAGTTGACGCCCGATGATGTCGGCAAGTTCGTTGGATGTAATCGCGATGGCGTCAACTACCAAGCGAAGATCCTGAAGTTGGAGATCTTCGAGACAGGCCATGCGCCGGGGGTTGGCATGGTCCTGCAGCACCCGCCAATTCCCACACAGAAAGCACACAAGGAGGCCTGCCGGGTGCCGTTCGACACGGAACTTGAGATCATCGAACTGATCGCACTGTGACGACCGACAAAACGACCGATTGAGTGACCACCTACGCGTTGTCGCGGGTACTGTCGGACCTAGCCGGTACAAATAATGAGTACACCCGAGGAGATTGGAGCAACAATGCTAATTACAGAAGCGGTGGAAGGCGTCGTTGTGCTCTCCAACGAGGAGTACGACGCGTTGTTTGACCGCATCGTTCGCAAGAACATGGGGATTCCTGCGGGTGAGTTCTTAGCTCGCTGGGACTCTGGCGAATATGAAGGACGTGACTGGGATGATGTCAGCGGTCTAAGGGCGGCCGCGATGGCGCTTCCCTTGGTGCGCCCCTAGCTGTAGATGCCAGGCCGCAAGCCCTTTGAGGCAGTCCAGAATTACCTCGATCCGATCCGCGCATGCCTTGGTGTTCTGGGGCATCCAACTCTTATTCTGGGGCGTGGGGTCAAGTACGAGCTAGATGCCGATGGCTACTGGCGATTGGGCGCCGAGGACGGGCTGCAACTGCGTATGGCAAACGGGTCCACTGCATATTTCGCCGCGGAGCAGGCGTTTCGTATCGTCGAGGTCGAATCCGCTCGTCGAACGACTGCAAACCGATACCGGGTGACGACACTCATGTATGCCTACGAACTGAAGATCGACGGAATAGTTGAGTGGCAGATGCACTGGCATCCGCACGGCAATAGCTACGAGACTCGCCCCCATTATCATTTCAATCGGCGACCTGGTGCTCACAACCCATGCGCTCGTCACACTATTGAGGACGCGATCGAATGGTGCGTGAACGAAGGCGCACAGCCCACGACCGAGCGATGGCGCGAGATTCTGCAGACGAACAAGCAACTGCACGAGGAACATAGGACTTGGTCCGACATGCCCGAACAGTCTGAGGGGTAGGGACAGTCGCAGATAGGCCCAGGGGTGGAGTTGGTCGGTTCAAGCGGGCGACAGAGTGCAACTATCAACAACCGGGTGGCAGGGTGAACTGAGGCTCGCGCTGATTGATTGCCTTCCGGAGCATCTCGAAGTATTCGTCCACATCGTCCTGAAACCACAACAGCTTGCTGCTGCGACCGACCCCGTTCTTGAAGCCTCTCCTGTACAGAGGGTGGAGTTTCCGGTTATTGAGGATGGTCTGCTTACTGCAGTGCATTAGCTCAGCGAGTTCGAGGATGTCGACTGTTTTGGTGCTCATGCGATAGGTACTTACCCGCTCGTCCAGGCATGAAAACAATTGCTTACGTACATGATTGGTTGCTTTCACGCAATCGTGTGAATGCAACCAATCGGTTTCCGAGGGTGTGTTCGCGCCGAGGTGCATGCTCTGGAATGCTTGCGTGACTGCAAGTAATTATGCTGGTATTGGCCATTCGAGGCCGGATCCACTGGAGAACAAACGCAGCGTTGTTGATCCCTTGGGCGCAATGATCGGGACGCTAGCCCGTTGCTTCGTCCCTGGTTCGAGGAACTGATACACGGCGTCTGTGTCCACCACAGTGCAGCCGATGGCAACGTCCGGGTTCTTTTGCATGAACCCATCGGCGCCGATGACGCTCCAGTTCTGAATGAGAAGCATGCCTTCACTCTGCTGATAGTTGAAAGCGGGCTGGGTTGTGACTTCGAGATCGAACCGCACAATCTCCTCGTCCGGTCCTGGGCCCTTGCCGTACGACGGGCAGGTCTCGCCGCGGGTGATCGAGGTGACCTTGAATTGGACATCGCAGTCGTCGCGGGTCAGGGCTGGATCGCACCCAAACCCTGCCGCCTCGCCGATGTTCTTGGAGATGACGCCGCCCTGCGTGTTGATCGTTGTGGGCGTAGCGGGCGCTAGCGTTTCGCTAGAGGGTTCGCTAGGAGTCGTGGCGGGTTGAGAAGCGGCGGCCGGCTCATTTTCACTTGTGCAACCTGTGAGCGCGAACGCTGCCAATGTGCCGGCTAGCAGCGCGGAAGTCATGCGATTCATGGCCAATTGATACCAGACCGCTCGGACTATTCCGATCGGCACGTCTAACTTATTGCTTCAATCAATCAATATCGAATTATTGATCGAATGTATCGATCAAAGGATTGGTGGCGTGACCTCGTGACCATGGTTTGCGAGGATCTCTGTTATGTCTGAGAAGCCTGAGGATGTATTCGAGATGGATCTAGGACGGTTCCGAACGATCTCGGTCCCGGAAGCTGCGGAGATATTCGGGGTGAAGCCGACTTGGTTCGCGGACCAGCTGCGCGCTGGGAAGTTCCCTGGCCACAAGTTCGGACAGCGGTGGCGACTGACTCAGGACGATCTTCAGGCGATCTTGGATCTGACGCATCGGCCAATTACTAAGCCTTCTTTGTTCTTCGATCAGGGTCCGCCTGCTCGTGTCCACATGAGGCCAGGGAGTAGGCGGAAGACGCATCACTACCGAAGTCGGCTCGACCACCGTGGTGGCCCAGCCCGTGAAGGCTGAGCCACCTGTGATTCGGGTCAGAGGTAGATACGGCCGATCTGACTGTCCGGGCCGGTCTCTTCCACGCGATCGTAGAAACCTGCCGCCTTCAGCCTCGCTTCCTCCTGCTCCGCCAAGAGGCGGTCACGCTCGGCTTCCTTCTCGGTGATGCGCTTCCTCGCAGCCTCGTCGTGCAGAGCGTGGACGAGATAGTAGGTGGAGGACGTTGACTGGTCGAGCAACTCACCCCGGTATTCCTCAAGCGCCCAACGCAGAAAGCGCTCATCGTCTGGCTGCCACCAGGCAGCAAATGGGTCTACCGGTGCGCCAGGGATGGAGTTCTCCCGGCTCTTCAGCTCCGCGACAGTCTCGCGGATAGCCTTCAGCTCGTCGACGAAGGCCCCGCCAGCTTCGATGAGTGCAGAGTAGGCGCGTCGTGCATGGTCGATGCCCTCGCTGTAAAACTTCTCGCGGTCGGCAACAAGCGACTGAATTGCTGCCTGCCGCTCGGTTTCCTGGTCTTTGATCGAGCGCTTTTCTGCGGCCTGACGACGCAAGCTGAGGAACCCAATTCGCCGTTTGGCATCTTCGATCTTCTCGGCAGTGATTCGCCTGTCTCCGTTGACAACTGCCTGTTCGAGTCGTTCGACTTCGGCGTTTGCGTCGATGATTGCCTGGTCGACATCTCGCACTGTTTCGTTACTCATCGTTGGTGCCCTTCGTTCTGTGGTCCCTGCGGTTGGTCATGGCTTCGACCATTCGGCCGGCTGCTTCGTGAAAGCTCTTGGGCGGCTCACGATCGTCTGCCGGCCGATCTGTCCGTTCCTGGGCGATCTGCTCTTGCTGGCGCTCGTAGTGAGCGTGGAGGCTCTCCCCGAGTGCGCTTTGTGGGTTCGTCATTCGGTCCTCAGCTGTTCGGGTAGGTGGCTTCGAGTGCTTCCCGCATCTGATGCGCCTTCTCGACGAGGGCAGCTGTAGCCGGACTGGCGGGGTCTTCCTGCTTGGCCCGTTCTGCCGCAGCGCACGCTCTGAACGTTGCAGCTTGCTTCTGACTTGCGCCGTTCAGGGCAATGTTGCTTTCCTGGCCGTTCGAGGTCTTGCGCCCCGGATGTAGAGGGGTCATCAGGTTGTCGGTTCGAAAGTAGGTCATGCGATCCGTCCCTCGTCGTAGTCGTTCTGGAGTTTGGCGTCGACGGCGTGGAGTCGCCGCAGCCGAGACCCTTCTGGATCTGCACCGTCATTCGGCCCGGGCGTACTCGCGACGCCATTCGGCTGGACGACCAAGGTCACGCCATGCGTCGGCAAGGTACGGCCGTCGCGGAAGTGATAGACGCCGTCACTATCGACGTAGCCGAGTCCGGTGTAGTCGTGGGAGTCGGGGTTCGCTGCTCCTACGCCGGTCTGGATGCGTCGCACGTTCTCTGTGATTGCCATGATGTGTTCTCCTGGTTGAGTGTTGTTGCTGCTGTTGTGGTTTCGACCTGCGGACTGAATGTCCGATGGTGTGTGCAAAGGTGCTGGTCAAGGGCCGTGTGGTCACGCAGTGGTCACAGCGAAATTAGAGGCCGCCCTTCATGATTGCGATGTTCGCCATGCGATCGTCGGTCCCAACATTCACCGTTGCTCGGATTGGCTCACGGTTCTTGATCGCCAACAGGATTCCTTCGAGGATCGGTTTAATCTCGTCCGTTGCTTCCGAGAACTGCTTTTCCAACTGAGCGGAACTATTGGCGCCTGTGTCGAACTTGCCGGTGAAGTGGCCGTCTGCGTCGAAACCGCTTGCGAGCGCGAATGCTCCACCGACGCCGAAGGCAAGGGCGTTGTATGCGGCTGCTCTGCGCCCGTTGGCGGTGGTGGGCACCTTCAGCCCGGGGGCCTCTCCGACGTAGCCACCGAAGCCGCCTAGGCCGCCGTGGATCCCGCCGTCCTCGAAGGGGACGAGATCGAATCCGAAGCCGTTGACGATCTTCTTCGTCACAGCAAGGGACTGAGGGCGTTTGGCTGGCGAGAGTGGAATGTAACCCTCTCCACCTGTGCCGCGCTCAGCGAACCGTACGAGGTCGGCGCCGTCGGGGTAGATGCCCGCCTGCTCGGGTAGACCACGGATCCCGCCGTTCTCGAAGACTCGGAACGCGCCTTTCCAGATCACGTTGTCATCCGGGGCGGCCGCTGCTGCCGGCGCGCTGGTAGTGGTCGGTGCGCTCGGGGTGGAGGTCAGTGACGATGATCCGGGCCAGTTGGTGACGAATACCCGTTGGCCGTCTGTGGCGAGTGCGACGCCGGACTCCGTCGTCCCAACGGTCATCTGACCGTTGCCGCGGGCATTCGACGCAGCAATAATCTGCTCCGCCTCAGCAGCCTCGTCGGCATAGTTCGAACCGTCAGCAGTACCCGAACGCTGCACAGCCTGAGCCATCTGAGCCTCAGTCATGTTCGCCGAATCCAGCTTCGCCAACTCGTCGTAGAACATGCCCGCAGCCTTGGACGGATCCATACGCTCTTCCGCGGTACCCCACGAATCACGCTGCTGCAAAATGCCCTTATTGTCGCCGTCCATCCCGTAGTCGAGGTTCTCCAACCTCGTCTCTTCGAGCGACGCCATGACCGCAGCCTTGATCTGCTTGTCCGACATCCCCCGCTTCTTACCTTCGGAGATGATCGTGTCAGCGATCTTCTCTTTCTCGGTGCGGGTGTCCGGAGGCAAACCATAGTTTTGGCCGAGGTCACCGATCGTCGGGAAGTAAGCATGATCGGTGAAACTCGGATCATCAGCGCCGGTCTTGCCGTTGATGACGACACCTTCGGAGCCGTTGGATTCGAAGTTCGTGCCGTCCGGGTAGGTCATGGCCATGTGACCGTTCGCGCCACCGCCCTTGTCCCACCAACCGACACGCATCGTCCCCGGACCGCCACGGCCGAGTACCGCGCCCTTCGCCTGCAACCACTCCGCAGCCGTGACTGTCGACATCCGAGAGTCGTACGGCCCCAACCCCAGAGCAGTATTGACCGCGCCGGATACGGCGCCCGAGCAGTCCAACGCCTTCGGCGAGAACCCGCCCATCTGATACGTCGCCGGATCGACACTTCGCGCCCACGACATCGACGCATCTAAGCCGTCCTTGTCGATCACGCCGCCGTCAGCCATCTTGAGGGCGTCGAACTTGACGAGTCCGAAACCGAAGCGCCGAGCGGTCTCGCTGAGGATAGCCTCGGAGCGGCGCCGCTTCGAGCGGGCGCCAGGGATGAACGACTCCCATTCGGTTTCGCCCTCCGCCCAGTTGACGAGACCCTTGCCCTGCCCCTTCTGGATGACCGCCTGATCGGGCAGCTTGTCGATGCCACCGTCTGCGTACGTCCGGACGGCACCATCAGCGAAGTTGCCGCCACCTCCACGGGATGGGCCACGACCGACGTAGTAACCGTTGTCAACTGCAGTCGGTCCGATGAAATCGGACGGCACACCCGCGGCAGTCCGACGCTCAGAGATCACCATTGCTACGTTGATGACCCGTTCGCGATTGATGAAGTCGCCGATGATCGTGTCGGCTTCATCGGTGGTGGCGGTGACCCTGATCCCGTTCGGGGTTGTCTCGACCTTGAATCCGAGATCCTGCAAACGTTGAACCGTCTCGGGGCTGTTGTCAGAGATGGTGATCGTCTTGCTGTCAGGGATGTCTTCTACGACGGCGGTCCCCAACGCCTGCATCAGACGAGCGGAGTTCTCCGCTTCCTCGCCTGCGTCTCGAACGTCGTTTCGCATTCCCTCGATGACAGGTCGAGCGCTGTCGATGCCGTCAGCCATGTCGCGGGCCTTGTCGCCAGCCGTGCCAACTGTGTTCGCGAACCCGCGCATGTCGTCGGCGAGGTCACGGAGGGTGTCTGCCTTGTCGCCCATGCCCGGGATGATGTCCGCGAACCGAGCAGCGTTCTCGACCCCGAGCGCCATCACGTTGATGATGCTGCCCATCATTCCGCCGACACCATCCGCGAAGACAGCCCAGCCGCGCAACGCGCCAGACGTGAAGGCCAGCATTGCATCCAAGGTTGCGAACCCTGCATCAGCGAGCTGAGTGAAGAACCCGATGATCTCAGGTTTGTGCTCACTCACCCAGGTCGCCATATCGGTAAGCGCGGGACCGAACGCCTGTGCAAGCGCAAGTTTGATGTCGGCAGACGATGTTTCAATGGAACGCTTCGCCGAATCGAACGAGGAGGCCGTGTTCGACGACATTGTGTCGCCGGCCTTGCGGGCAGATCCTTCGACCTTTCCGAACGCCTCGACAGCGGTGTCCAGGTTCATTGCGAAGGCGGCGTCTTGAACGTCCTCGAACTTTGTGCCGAACAGTGCGAGCGCCGCAGCGTTCTTTTCAGTCGGATCCTGGATTGCGTTCAGGTTCCGGAGCACCGTTGCAATCATGTCCCGAGATGCTGTTCCGCCTTCGTTCATCGCAGTCTTGAACTCGGCAGCATTGACGTTCAGTTTATCGAAACCATCAGCAGCAGAGGCGGTTCCGTCAGTGGCTCGAAGCTTGAACTCCTTGAGCATGTCGATCGCAACGTCGGTATCGCGTGCCCCGCCGTTTACAGCCTGTGAGACCAGCCCCCACCCTTCGGCGCCTTCGAGGCCGAGAGCGCGCAACTGGGTCGAGTATTCGACCTGTGAATCCAGAAGATCTTCGGAGACATTCAGGTTCGCCTTTGCAGACTGGGCGAGGAGATCCAGCGCGCCAGTGCCATCCTTTGCAATGCCGCTTTGCAGTGACTTGCCCGCGGCCCGAGCGACGGCCGGAAGATCTTCGCCGAGCAGCGAGGAGACGATGTTCAGCTGATCAATTGTCCCCTGAATCGTCTTGGTGTCAGCGTTCTTATCGAGCAACCCGGCTTGCATTGCGGCCCGAATGCCATCCATGTTTTCGCTGACGGATTCGCCCCAGCCGTTGGAGTACGACGCACCTGCCGCGCTACCGACCCGGCGCATCGTTGCGTCATCCACATCTAGCTTTGCCTGAATCAGGTCGCTAACCCGCTCCTGCTCCATGCCGTCTGCGATGGCATTTGCCAGAACTGCACCTGCTGCGAGCCCGAGGACGGCGACGCCGGCCAAGGACATGACGATCGGGCCGCCCTTGCCGGACAAACCACCGATTCGGCTGGCGAATCCGGCGAGAAAGTTGCCGCCGCCGGACTCGCCGGACTGGCCTGCCAGGTCGCCGATCCCTCCGAAGGCTCCTGACATTCTTTCCTGCAAGCCTTCACCGATGCTGTTGGTGGACTCACTGGCCTGCTCGGCGCTACGCCGAACACGCTCCAACTCGCCCTGCGCTGCCCGCAGATCCCGCTCAAGAGAGTTCCGGACCTCGATGTCATTGACACTCGAAGCAGCCTGCTGGGCATTGCGCCGCAACTCCTCGATCTGATTCGCCGACTGCCGAGCATCACGCAACAGCTGCGCATTCAGCTCGATCTCCCGCGTCGACTGACCAGCACGGTTCGCATTGGACTGGAGTTCCTGAATCCGATCAGCAGCCTGCTGGGCTGCACGATCCAAGTTCCGGTTCAACTCCACCTGACCGAGATGCCGGCCAGCGTCCTGCGCGCCCTGACCCATGCGTTCGAGTCCACGGGACGCGCCCTGAAGTGACTGGCTGATCTGGGTCGACGACTGAGCTGTCGACCGCGCCAGGTTGCTGAACTGCTGGTCGGCCGATCGAACGTCGCGGGTGTACCCGGACATGTCAACGGTGAGTCGGGCGACAAGCTCCCCTACGTCGAGCATGTCAGTGCCCCAGCTCGTCGATGGACTCGTTGAGTAGCCGGATCTTCATTCCGACTTTGGCGACGAGCACACTATCGGCGGGTTCGGATTCGGCCTGGGTCGCGACCCATTCGAGTTCGTCCAGCCTTTGTCGGAGGATCGTCCGCTCGACATGTTGCGGATGAGTCAACGGGGAGTGCATAGAGAAGCTCTCAGCGGCGTACATCGTGACGGCCTTGAGCTCGTCGGGGTTCATCTGATCGAGCATCGCCCGAGCGCCAGCAGCATCGTCGTTTCCGATGGCCACGATCAGCGCTTGCAAGTCGTAGTGTCCCGGCAATGCGCCGGTGGGATCGTTCATGAGTTCTCCGAGGGGTCGGACCTGCGGATTGAGAATCCGATCAGGTGTGTGTTTGTGCAGTTCAGGCCACCTGTGGTCACAAGGTGGTCACGCGCTGCTGTTCCGGTGAGCATCGCGATTTCCTTCCGTTCGGTGGAATGGTTATGCGGTAACGCGAATAGCCATTCGTTTTGGTTGATCATGCGGGCTGGTACCGACAAGCTCGACCCGTTTGGCGGGGTCCGCTGTCCCGGCGTCTTTTGCTTTTCGCCTTGGCGGCTGATGGCGCGAGACGAGGCGGCCGTTCCACATCCCGGACGCCTCGTGGTCTTTCGCCGCGAGTTCGCATGCGGAGCGCACCGGACATGTCAGGCAGATCCTTCGCGCCTGGTGATGCCTTTCGGCGCGTTCCTTCTCGGGTTCGGCGTCGTGGTCTTCCCGGTCGAGGCGGTCGTCGAACAGTGGCGCCTTCCCTTTGCAGGCTGCGCCGTGGAGTCGGGGATCGACGAGGATGCTCATTGCTGGTGATGCCAGCGCCCGTAGAAGCTTGTCGACCGCAACCTTGTCTAGATCACCTCGGGCGTTCACCTCGTTGCTCCTATCGCGTGCGCGGGGACTGTGCCAGACGTCTGGTTCGCGGATGCACGCGCCTGCGCGGACCTGTCAGCGGACGCCGAAGACGGTCGTGGGGTTGGCGAGGTTCGGCCGGCAACGCAGGCATGGGCGCGGGCGGCCTTGTTCGTCTTCTCCGAGCCAGCCGTTATCGCACTCGTGGGGGAGTGGCTCGGTGCTCGCGGTGTCGGTGCGTTCTTCGCCGTAGCGGTCAGGCATTGCGGGGTTCCTCTCTCCCGTGCGCGGTAGCCGTGCCGAACGTTCGCTTCTCCCGTGCGCGGGGTCGCCATCAAACGTGTGATTCCCGTGCGCGGAGAGGCAAGTAAACGTGTATTTCTCGCGCATGCGGCGACGGTGCCGGACGTCCGATTTGAGACGAGATGGGGGCGGCGCCCTCCCGCGTGCCCGCGCACGCGGGAGGGCTGCCAAAGGTTTGGCTGGGCTGGTCATGCGATGAGGCCTTGACCGTTGTTTGCCCAGCTAGTGGGGCGTTCTGTGTCGCTTTGTGGGTGTCCGAAGCATGGGTAGGCGCGGTCGGTGAGTACGAGTCCGGCTTGTGCGGGTGTTCGGCACTGTTCGGCTCGTCGATGGAGGTCGAATGCTGAGGGGCTGGTGAAGGTGTGGTGGCAGCCGTCGCAGTGGCAGGTGTTCATGCCGCCCCAAGTTGCTCCGCACTTGATGCAAGTAGTCATGCTGTGCTCTTCTCTGCTGTTGCCGTAGGAATTTCAGCGCCGTTTAGGGGTGCACTGGTGTCCTTGGGTGGGTGAAGGGTTTTGCGTCGCCCTAGACGTTGCTTGTTGCGGTACTTCACGAGTTCGGCGCGAATCGCATACCAGCTGTGGCCCCACTCGATCATGTCCACGGCGTAGGTGCTCTCGTCTTCGGACAGCGCGCCCAAGGTTCTCCGTAGATGGTCCATCGGTGATTGCTCGGGTTCCGGTGGCTGCTTGTTGCCGTCGCGATCGATTGAATTCGCATGGGAAGGGGGTTCTTTGGTTTGCGCCGCTTTTTCGGTCTCGCGCTCGTACGCGCTCGCGCCTGCGTTACTTACGTAAGGGAGAGCCCTCTCTTGTAAAAGGTTTTGTTGGTTAGGTTCTGTTGGGTCGTCATCGGTAACGACCGATAGCGGCTCGTTTGACGACCGGTCTCTGTCGTTTGACGACCGGTCTGCGGGAACGGTCGTCATGGGTGACGAGTGGTTGATGTCTTGATCGGTAGTCACTGATGACGACCGATCAGGAAACGTCAACGCGTACACATCAGCCCACGCACGACTCGGGTGGCTGTTCGATTCGTTCGTTCGCTTCAGCCATCCCGAGTCCCTGCAATCACGCAATGCTCGGTCAACCGTCGACAACGAAATCCCAAGATCCTCGGACAGGACGGAACGGCCAGGATGCGCGCCGCCACCATCGCCAGAGGCGTAGTCCCACACTCGGACTCCCACCAGCTTTGCTGTCTTGCCGAGATCCGAAGCGAGGAACTCTCGGTGCCATCGGAACTTGAGACCTGAGGTCACTCTGTGTCACTCCTCCCCGGCTCGAAGTGCTTGTAGTCGTGCGCCATCCACGCCACGCTCTGAACTACGAGCAAGACAGCGAGGACAAGTTCGGTGGTGCTCACATGTCCTCCCGAATCTGCGCGGCCATCTGGACTTCCTCGTTGTTCCGCGTCAGGGCAGGTACTTCGTCGCCCTCTGCTTCAGCGAGTGCTACCGCTACCTCGGTGACGAGATCGACGGCTTCAGGGATGGAGAGCGACAGTCGGTGACTGGTTCCGACAGCGACGTGGACACGGCTGGTGTCGGCGTCGAGGGTTGCGGTGATCGTGTCGGGCACGTTGACGAGAATGGGAACGATCATCACGCCACCTCGCGGATCTGCGAGTCGAGGACGTTGTGTTGGAAGGTTTCGAAGTCCTCGTGCGCTCGCGCTACCGATGAGGCTGCGTCGTGGTCGTTGTCGATGCGGATGGACAGGTGCGTTCTCCACCACTTCTTCGACGCTCTGCGGCAGAACGTCCAGCCTGTCTTCTTCGACGGCGGGCTTCGGAACGCTTCTTCACCAGCGCCAGTGAGGGTGTTTAGTTCTCGCTGACTCAATCCTTCGTAGGGCCAGACGATGATGCGGCCTGAGTCGAGGACGTATACCGCTCCGAGCTGCTTCCACATTCCGCCGTCGTCGTCGGTGTAGTAGTGGGGGCGCCCGGACGGCTTTCGCAGTTGTACGCCGACGAACTGGACTTCTTCGATGGAACGTCGCGGGCAGAGAAAGATGTACTGCTCGTAGGAGTCTGGAACCTGTCGGGGTGTTGCCGTATCGTTCATGATTAAAGCTCGTTCCTGTTGCGGGTTCGGGTGATGGCCTTCGTCGCCAGCGGTCGCCACCGCTGGATTCCGGCGAAGGCCTTTTTGCTGTCTGTACTCATCTGCGTACTCATGCGGTTTGGGCTAGATCTTCGGTCGGCGCCGGTTCTAGTCCGAGCGCCGTCAGTAGTCCGGCGACGGGCACGACGTACTTCCTGCCGAGACGGAGCACCGGCACAGGAAACTCACCCTGACCAGCCATTTCGTAGCCCTTTACAGTCCCGAGGGCGAGCACAGAGCACGCAGTTGGCAGATTCGTAGTGACCCCGAGATCTCGGACGGCTTGCTCGCTCCATTTCACCTTCTTCTTCACTTCGGCTCCTTAACTTGTCGTATCGACACGATAGGTTGGCGAATTGCGTACCTATGAGATGAAATGTAACCGAACGTCTTGAGGTGTGCAAGGGGATGCGCTAACTTGTCGATATGACAAATGAGGTTGAGTGGTCGGGCCCGTCGCTAAGTGATCGGGTGGCTGATCAGATCGTCGCGTACCGGAAGCGGCCAACGATCGCCATGAACCGCGAACAACTCGCCCAGCGATGCTCGGAGCTGGGTGCCCCCGGCCTCACTTTTGCCGCACTGACCAATATCGAGACTGGACGCAAGAAGGACGGAAAACGTCGGCGGGACATAACGATTGACGAATTGGTCGTGATCGCTCGGGCTCTCCGAGTTCCGCCCGCAGTCCTTATGTTTCCTGTCGGTCTCGTTGACGAGGTCGAACCAGTCCCCAGCGTGAAAGTGCCAACTTGGGGCGCCTACAAATGGTTCGTCGGAAGCGGCCCAATGCCAACTATCGGGGACCCGGGTGGAGGGGAGTACGACGAGGCGACTGGGGTTCGGGATTGGTACAACGATCCAGAGGCCGGTTGGGAGGTCGGAGCGGCACCGATCACGCTCAGGAACAAGCACGACCAGCTTGTGGAGATTCTGCTCAACGATTTTCCGTACGGAGAATTGGACATGGATCGCGAGGAATCTGAAGGCTACGAATCGACAGCCTTCAAGATGCTGCTGCCGGCGACGGCCAAGCGACAGTTTCAAGACGATTTACGTTCGGTACGAGCAGAAATGCGAAGGCATGGCCTCACGCCGCCGCGCCTACCTGACGACTTGAGAATCATTGAGGGGAAGCTATGAGGGGGAGTGTTTCGAAGCGGTGCAAATGCCCCGTCGAGCGCGACGCAAAGGGCCGGCGCAAAGCCTGCCGCAAAGCCCACGGCTCGTGGGTGTTCATTGCGGACATGGGAAATGACCCGGCAACGGGCAAGCGTCGCCAGGTTCGTAAGTCCGGATTCAAGTCCAGCGATGACGCCGAGGCAGCACTGTCCGCGTTCCTGCACGCTGCCGGTACCGGGCAACTCGCGCACGACGACAAGCTGACTGTCGCTGACTACCTTCTCGGGTGGATCGAAGCGAAACGAGACTCGGGGATCCGGCCCACGACGATCCGGTCGTACGAGCAGCACGTGAACTCGTACCTGATCCCGCACCTCGGGCGGCTCCGTCTCGGCGAGCTGCGCGCCACGCACGTCGAGAAGTTCCTACGAGACATCGCGAAGCCGAAGACCAAGCCTGAAGCAGACGTCCAGATCGCAAAAGGAGCGCGCCGCAACCCGAAGACACTGAGTCCGGCAACAATCCGACGCGTCCACGCAACGCTGCGCACCGCGCTCACTTCAGCGAAACGCAAGCACCTCGTGGCATTCAATGCTGCCGAGAACCTCGAACTGCCTCGCGCCACTCGTCCGAAGGTGAAGCCGTGGGAAGCCGAGGAGCTAGGCAAGTTCCTCGACCACGCCACGACCGACCGACTCGGCACGCTGTACGAGACGATGGCTATGACAGGACTGCGCCGCGGTGAGACCTGTGGGCTTCGTTGGGATGACGTGGACCTCGACAAGAACACCGTCATCGTTCGTCAACAGCTCGTGGAGATCGACGGAACGGGTATCAAGTGCGAGTTCTGTGGGGACGAGCACCGACAGTTCCAGTTCGGTAAGCCAAAGACGGCCAGCGGTGAAGATCGTGTGGTCGGCATCGACGCGCACACCGCGGGCGTTCTGCTGGCTCACCGCTTCGCTCAGGACATGGAACGAGCCGAGTGGGGTGAGGCGTACGTCGAACACGGTCTCGTCTTCGCTCGCGAGAACGGACAGCCCTACCCGCCGCAGTACGTCACCGATCAGTTCAACAAGCTGACCAAGGCCGCGGGTGTGCGCTCGATCCGTCTGCACGACCTGCGACACGGTCAGGCGTCACTGTTGCTCGCAGCCGGCGTCGATCTGACCATCGTCAGTAAGCGGCTCGGACACTCGTCGATCGCCATCACAGCTGACACGTACAGCCACCTTTTGGCTGGTGTGGACTCCAAGGCTGCCGAGGCCGCGGCCGGTCTCGTACCGCGCTCGAACAGGGAACAAAAAGGCGGGCGTGACCACTTGGTGACCACTCCCGCCGATCCGAACGTGCCTGTCCCACAATCTGAACAGGAAGATCCTGGTCAGGATGGTGCCCCCAGTAGGACTCGAACCTACGACCTGCGGATTAAAAGTCCGTAGCTCTACCAACTGAGCTATAGGGGCGCGGCGCAGAGTCTAACGGGACCGCAGAGTCCGTGAAAACACCACCCCCACCAGAAGGGCAATTCCGATGACGGCGATGGTCCCGCCAGTGCGATGCAGACCCGCGTCGTCGATGGTTCCGCGCATGGTCAACTCGATGACGACGGCAGCAAGGTTGGCGCCGATGTACTGGATTGTTCGGTACAGGCCGATCGCGGTCCCGACGTCGGCGGAGGTGGTCACCGAGTTGATCAGGTTCTGGTTTCCCATGTTGTTGAAGCCGTTGGGAATGCCCAGGATCGCCGCAATCAACAGGAGTGCCACGAGGGGAGTCGAGGTCGATTCGACATAGGCGATCAGAACCCCGCCAACCGCCAAGGCGGCGGTGCCGATCAGCAGGGTGATCCGTGGGCCGAATTTCCCGTACACCCTGGACGCAGACATCGTCGCGAAGATCCCGACCGCTGCGACGGGGAGCATGAAGAGCCCGGCGCTGTTCGGTGACATTCCGCGGGCTACCTGTAACCACTGGGGGAGTCCGAAGAAGATGCAGTAGAACGCTGTGTAGGTCAGCAGGGTCCGACCGAGAGTCATGCTCAGTGCGCGGTTTCGCGCGACGGCACGGACGTCGATGAACGCCGAGGCGGTTCGACGTTCCCACCAGACGAACAGGAACGCGAAGAGGGCCGTCGATGGGACGAGGTACCACTTCGTCTGCTCGGCGAGAGATAGGAGAAAGAGCATCGTCGACGTCGTCAGTGCCAGAAACAGGGCGATGCCGAGTGGGTCGAGAGACTTGAACAACGCAGCGGCACCGGCCCGGTCGGGTAGGGCGGAGTCGCCCGGAGCGGCGAAGAGGACCCATATCGCAGTGACGACGACAAGTGGGAGGTTCACCCACATGATCGACTGCCACCCGAGTGTGCCGACCAGCAACCCGCCGAGAGTGGGCCCCAGCGCGACGACCGATTGAGCGCAAATGGTGAGTGTTGCTATAGCTGAACGGGTTTCAGTCCGGTGGCGGTCCGCGTATTCGCGGATGACGGTCATTGCGTTCGGATACTGTGTCGCCGTGCCGATTCCGAGCAGGATTCGTGCGGCGATCAGCCAACCCAGCGACGGAGCGAGCGAGCCGAGGATCGATCCGGCAGCGATCAGTCCCAACCCGGCGAGGTAGACGCGTTTGGCGCCGAGGATCGATCCGAGTCGCCCGGCCGCAGGGGCCGTGACCGCGGTCGCGATGTAGAGGGCCGAGATTACCCAGGCCGTACCGGAACTCGAACCGAAGTATGTGGCGATCGGGACGATTGCCACCGCAATCATCGACGAGTTCAGTGCCTGAAGAACGGTCCCCGAACCGAGAGCAAGGCTCAGCTTCAGTGGAACGGAGGTTTGGGGCGTCGGCGTTTCGACGACTGCGGTCACGGGTTCATCAGTGACTCCTCTGAAGTCGGTGTCGATGCTGATACCGGGGAAGCGCCCTGGCCTAGTCTGCGCAGGATGCGGCCGGCGATCAGCAGCAGATCGCGCTCGGCCTCGGTGCACTCGGCGTCGATGACCTCGGCCAGCCACTCTGTGCGTTTCGTTCGGTCTTCGTGAAGGGTCGAGGTGCCGAGTTCGGTCATCGTGACCAAGGCCGCGCGGCCGTCCGATGGATCCGCCCTTCGCGTCACCATGCCCTGTTCTTCGAGCGCGGCCACGGTTTTTGCGATTGATTGCGGCGTGACGCGCTCGAATTTTGCCAACTCTTTGGCGGTCAACGGACCTTGTCGATCGAGGTGGCCGAGGGCCTGGATCTGGCTCGGCGTGAGCTTGTGGTCGTTGCGTTTGGTGCGCAGGCGTCGGACGAAGGCACCCAGATCGTCCCAAAGTACGTCGATCTCGTCTCGAGCCTTGCTGCGACCCCCAACTACGTTCATTTAGACAGTCTAACTGTGTTGTTTCGATGCTGCCAGTACGGTTTCGACGGAAAAGTGGGAATAAACAATTGCACGAGTTGTTCAAAAGCTTGGGGCTGCCGTCCATCGGTCGGCGAAGCAGTTCCGTCTGTGAGGTCGGATTATCGGAATCTCGGGCACGAAAAAGCTCGGATGCGCACCCCCTGCGGCGCACCCGAGCGGCCAAAACCATACCACTTGGTGTCTTTTGGGCATAAAGTCGGTTGTTACCCCCCTTGCAGCCGATTGCGTCTAGTACTTTCGGCGGGTATCGCTCTAGTCCTTACGTAGGGTGTGTTGGAGGGGATATTGTGAAGTTTCGGGGGATGACAGGCGCCGATCACGGCGATTCTGCGTAACAACTCTGCGAGAGGCACAACACCGTAAATGGCACGTCAACAAGAGCGTGCGCGGCGTACCCGCGCCGCCCTGGTCGAAGCGGCTGCAGTCGAATTCGCCAAGCGCGGCTATGCAGCTGCGTCGGTGAACACGATCCTCGAGGGCTCCCGCGCCACCAAAGGCGCCATGTATTTTCATTTCCAGTCCAAGGAAGAGTTGGCACGAGCAGTTCTGACCTCGGCCATCGAAACCTTCACTGAAATCACTGATCGTTGGGCCAAGAGGACAGACCTCGATCCATTCGTTGCACTGCACGGACTCGTGCTCGACATTGCAGAAGTCTTTCGTGCCGAGGTGATCGTGCAGGCGGAATTCCGCCTGATCATCGAGCCCGAGTTCTACAAGGATGTGCAATCGGGTGGCGGGCAGGTCTGGGGTAAGACCGCCTACGAGTTGGCGGTGCGTGCCAAGGACGACGGATTGCTGCGAGAAGATGCCGACCCGGTCAAATTCACACGCGTACTGGCGGCGAGCCTTGCGGGTCAGCGGTACATGGCAGACCTGATTGCCTCCAGCGGGGATCTGGGCGAGTGGTTCGAGGAGTCTCTCGAAGTAGTCCTCGAAGCCATGGCTACGCCGCAGTGGTTGGAGACGTTTCATCGTGACGGGTGGCCCCAAGTGGAGTTCCATGACACTGAATAGTGCACTTTTCTGCCCGTGAACAGGCGATTTGTGATTTCCGAATGCCGTGCCATAAGCTATCCAAGCTCCCAACGGAACGCCGTTGGGGTACTAGTTCGGAGAGATCCGGCGGGCCCCCTTCGTCTAGCGGCCTAGGACGCCGCCCTTTCAAGGCGGTAGCGCGGGTTCGAATCCCGTAGGGGGTACGTTTTGCGAAAGCGAAACGATGCAGTATGGTTTGACCCGCACGACACGCTTTGAGATGCACAAATGCCAGGCCAGGACAGTGGTTTGGGAGCGGCTCGAAGATGTAGTACGGTTTCACAGCAAGGAAAAAGCAAGGCCCTGTGGCGCAGTTGGTTAGCGCGCCGCCCTGTCACGGCGGAGGTCGCGGGTTCGAGTCCCGTCAGGGTCGCAAAGCGTTGTTCTCAGTCACTTGATTGAGAACAACGCAATGCGATAGGCATTCGGTTCGGGTGCCGTCCGGCCAGGTAGCTCAGTTGGTACGAGCGTCCGCCTGAAAAGCGGAAGGTCGCCGGTTCGATCCCGGCCCTGGCCACCATAATTCTTATCGACAAGCTCCAACTTCGATGTTCTTTGAACATGAGGTTGGAGCTTTTTCGTGTTCGGATGTCAGTCGCCGTAAACCGCTCGGCTCGATCATCTGAGTTGTACGCATTCTTTGTCTCCGTGAATGATTCCGGTCACCGGGAACGTGCTGCGTGTCACTCCGTCAAGAACCTCACTATTAGCCGGTTGCGGCCGATCCCTGGCCGCGTCTACTGGAAGTGAGGTGGAATCTCCGTGTCGCACTCGAGATCTTGGCCTATCGGGAACGTCAGCCGTGTCGCAGTGGCGCTGATCGGTGCCGGTGCCCTGTTGGTGGGCTGCTCGAGCAGCAATGACGACAGCGGTACTGACACGACGACCGCGTCGGGACACATCGTGACCGGCATGGTCAACGAGCAGCCCGATCCGGGGAATGCGGTCGCCGGCGGGACCATGACGTACGGCGTGCAGGTGCTCGTTCCCTCTCTCGACCCGACCAAGACTGCCGCGCGCGGCGGTTCCGGCGGAGAAGCATTCGCAGCTGTTTACGACGTTTTGATGAGCTACGACACTGCTGGTGGCGAATTCAAGCCCAAGCTTGCCGAATCGCTCGAAACCTCTGACGACGGAGCCACCTGGACGTTGAAACTTCGCGACGGTGTTAAGTTCAGCGACGGCTCCGCGCTCGACGCCGACGCCGTGATCGCGAGCATCGATCGGTACAACGCGGGCAAGGGCAATGGCGCCGAGTTGTGGCTGGCTTCGGTGGAATCGGCGCAGGCAAGCGGTTCCACGACGGTCGACTTCACGCTGAAGACGCCGTGGATGCGCTTTCCGTCGATGCTCGCTCTCGGGCACGGGATGATCGTCGCCCCGAGTTCGCAGCAAGGCGACAAGTTCACCGCCGTGGGCGCCGGACCCTTCACCGAAGATCTCTTCACGCCGAGCGTCGAGCGAATCTTCAAGGCCAACCAGTCCTACTACGGCGGTGCTCCCAAGCTGGACAAATTGCGGATGGTTGCACTCAACGGTCCACAGGCCAATCTCGAATCATTGAACAGTGGTCAGCTCGATGTCGCCTATATTCGTGGCCTTACTTCGGCGATCAATTCCGCCAAGTCCACTGGTTACCCCGGCTACATCGACGTGCTCAACGCCGGTAGTGCCGAGATTGTCAACAACCGTGAAGGCCGGCCGGGCTCGGATGTTCGTGTCCGCCAAGCTATCGGCTATGCGCTCGACCCAGCGTTGATCGATCAGCGCGTGGAAAACGGTGAGGGACTGCCGGGCTCGGAGTTGTTCGGTCCGACGTCGCAATGGCATGTAGACACGCCGGGTATTGCCTACGACCCCGAAAAGGCCAAGGAGCTTCTGAATCAGGCGAAGGCAGACGGATACGACGGCACTCTCGACTACGTCGTTCTCAGTGAGCCGAAGGACCAAGCGATCGGCCTCGCCGTGCAGTCACTGTTGCAGGCCGTCGGGTTCGAGGTGAACTTGATCTTGGCCAACAACGCCGGCGACATCGTGCAGAACGTCTACGTCAAGCACGATTTCGACCTCGCGCACGCGGGCATCGGAATGTACGAATCGATTCTCGATCTCGGATTGTTCTCCACGACCAACAGCACCTCGATGGCGAATACTGCTGGATACGCGAACCCGGCGATGGATCAGCTGATCGCAGATCTACAACAAGCCAAGGATAATTCGTCGACTCTGGCGATCATCGGCAAGATTCAGACGCTGTGGAACGAGACGGTTCCGTCGGCGCCTATCGGCGGGCTGACGTCGTTCTGGGCTTGGCAGAAGAACGTCCACGGCGTCGTTCCCACAGCCACGGGAATCATGCTGTTCGACCAGGCTTGGCTGGGCGCGAAGTAGATCAACTGCTGCCCTCCAGACGAGCCCCGTCCGACGACAGTCGGGCGGGGTTCTTTGGTTTCGATGTCGGCTAGTGTTTGCGCAACCCTTTCGATCAGGGTGATTGTATTGAAATATGTTGTAGGTCAATGTGATTCGACAAGCATGATTTGACTTGCCCCGCGTGGCCCGCATAGATTGCACCCACCATCCAGAGTGGCTGAGAGACCTGGCTCGATGATGCCGCAGCAACCCGCTACCTAACCGCAGTGTGGGTGCTACCGCCAGGACCGATGGAGGACACATGACTGTATTTGCCGTGGGTATCGAACTGGACGGCGAGGGCACTCACCCCGCTGCCTGGCGCCGAAGCTCACGCCGCCCGGATCAGTTGCTCACGGGTAACGCCGTGCGTGATCGCGTTGCGGCTGCCGAGAATGCTGGCTTCACCTTCGTGACGTTCGACGATTCCATCCTCCCTCCGAGTGGTGACGTTGTCGGCCGCATCGATGCCGTCTCCAGGGCGTCATACGTGGCGGCGACTACCAGCACGATCGGACTGGTCCCCGTCGTCGGGACCACCTACGCCGAACCGTTCCACACCTCTTCGCAATTGGCGACGTTGGACTACTCCTCGCGTGGGCGTGGCGGCTGGCTTGCTGTTCCGGTCGAAGACGATGCCGCGTCGAGGGCGTGGGGGAGGGCTCCGGTGACAACGGAGTCGGCGCGTCAGCAAGAGCAGCGGGATTCGGTCACCGTTGTGACCGATCTCTGGGATTCATGGGAGGACGACGCTGTCGTCCGTGACTATCTCAGTGGGCGTTTCCTCGAGCGTGATCGTCTGCATTACGTCAATTTCGAGGGCGACACGTTCTCGGTGAAGGGGCCCGCAATCGTTCCGCGGCCGCCTCAAGGCCAGTTGGTGGTATTCGGTCGATACGGCGAAATCGATCCACGCCAGTCGGATGTTGTTCTCGTGTCCGGTGATTCGGTGGAAACCATTGCACAGTCGGCCGCCAAGGCGCGCGATGAGGGCGCGTCATTGGTGGTCGCCGAGGTCGATGTGGCTTTCGATACGCTGAATCTGTCTGCGGCGCAGCGGTTGATCGAGCTGAACTCGTACGGGAATGCCGTCGTCACTGGCCGACTGCTCCTGGCTGCAGATCCGGGGGAAGCGGCCGTGGTTCTGAAGGAATTGGCCGGACACCTCGACGGTGTTCATTTCCACCCTCTCGTGATCGACGAGGACCTTCCGGTGCTGGCCAAATTCGTGCTTCCGGCGCTGTCGAAGTCCGGGTTGACGCGACGCCCGGTTCCGGGATCGACTCTGAGGGGCAACCTCGGCCTGCAGCGGCCCGCAAATCGATTCGTCCACTCCTCCTGACTTGACTTCGCGCTAAGGACATTTCGGCTATGACTGCATCACGCTCCGCCGTACCTCGACCCGACGCTCACGTTCACTTCGGCGTCTTCTTCCAAGGGGTCAACCACACCACCATCTGGTCCGATTCCTCGAGCGGATCTCAGATCGACTTCGAGACGTTTCGGCGCTTGGTACTCACCGCCGAGCGAGGTCTGTTCGACGCCTTCTTCCTCGGTGAGGGCCTTCGCCTTCGCGAGCAGAACGGCAAGATTCTCGATCTGGATATCGCCGGCCGCCCCGACGCCATTGCACAGTTGGCCGCCCTCGCCGGTATCACCGACAAGATCGGTTTGGTCGCGACACAGAACACCACGTACAACGAACCGGCCGACCTCGCCCGTCGACTCTCCGGCCTCGATCTACTTTCCGACGGACGGGCCGGCTGGAACGCGGTGACCACCGACAACGCTTGGACGGGAGAGAATTTCCGTCGCGGTGGTTTCCTCGACCACGCCCTGCGTTACGAGCGTGCCGGACAGTTCATCGAAACTACACGGGCACTGTGGGATTCGTGGGCCGACGACGCGATCTCGGACTCTCGCACGTCCGAGAACTGGTCGACTCCGGGAGCCGTGAGCGACGTACGACGTCAGACTTCGCAGTTCGATATCTCCGTGACGCCGACGCTTCCCCGCAGTCGACAGGGACATCCGGTCATCTTTCAAGCCGGCGATTCGCCGTCTGGACGCGATTTCGCGGCGACGCACGCCGACGTCATCTTCTCGCGGCACGGGACGCATTTCGACGGCGCACTCGACTTCGCCGACGACATTCGGGCTCGTTTGCGTAGAGTCGGGCGGCCGGAGGACGACGTCAAGATCTTGCCCAGCACGCAGATCGTGTTGGCGGAGAGCGAGTCCGAAGTCGAGGAGAAGGCACGGTGGGTCCTTGAAGGTCAGTTCACCGGCCAAACTGCACTGTCCCTCGTCGGATTGGTTTGGGGGAAGGATCTTTCCGACCGAGACCCGGACGGTCCACTTCCAGAGGAAGATCCGGTTGCCCGCCCGGTTTCAGAGACGCGCGGTTCCGCGCGAGACGGCAACGACCCCATTGCGATTGCGCGTGAATGGCGGGCTCTGGCCGAGGCAAAGAATCTGTCCCTACGTCAGGTCGCCATCGAGACCTCGCAGCGCTCGGGTTTTGCGGGCACTCCGGGGCAGGTCGCCGATCAGTTGGTCCATTGGGTGCGCAACGGAGCTTCGGACGGCTTCAACATCTCGCCGTACCTGGTGCCGACCGGGCTCGACGAAATCGTCGACTGGTTGATCCCGGAGCTGCAGGAGCGTGGGGCGTACCGCACCGAGTACTCCACATCGACGCTGCGAGAGCACTTGGGGTTGCGACCGCCGCTCACGCGTCGGGCCGCGTCTGAAGCTGCGGGGTAACGGGTCCTGTCCCACACGGTCACAGCGGCGGCCGAATCCACCGAGCTCGAGTCGGCCGTCCGCTGGGAGATCATCGTCTGCGTAGCCGCGGGCTTCACCACTCTTCTCGATTCGGCGGTGCTCGGAATCGGGGTTGCGTCGATCCGCGCGTCGCTGGGCGCGTCGACCTCCGAGGTGCAGTGGATTCTTGCGTGCTATTCGCTGACTTTCGGCTTGGCACTGGTGCCGGCGGGCCGACTCGGTGACGTCGCCGGGCGCGTACAGCACCGCGGGTGGTCTGGCCGGCGTTTCCGGACCGATCCTCGGTGGCGTACTGCTGAAATATGCCGACGCCGACTTCGGATGGCGGTTGCTTCTCGTTCTCAACGTGCCGTTCGCTCTGATCACACTGATTCTGGCGTTTCGCTTTCTGCGCCGTGATCGAACCACCCGATCGGGCGCGTCGATCGATCCGGTGGGATTGTGTCTGCTGGCGGCTACGACCGGGCTCCTGTTGTGGCCCATCGTGACCCGAACCGGTGGTTCCGACTGGGTACAACCGTTGCACTCTTCTGGTTCGGATCCATCCTCGCCGTCAACGCGGTGCTCAGCCTCTATCTGATCGAAGGTTTGGGCTTCGCCCCGCTGAGTGCGGCGTTGATCATGACCGGTAGCTCACTCGCCATGGCAATGACGTCGGCGTTCGGATGGCGGCTGGTTGCCAGGTTCGGCCGAAGTGCGGTCGTTTTCGCGATAGTCGGCGAGATCCTTGTCATCCTCGGCTACATCGTGGCGGTCAATCTGATTCCTCGGGAATATCTGATCCCGGTGCTGGTAGTCCTGGCGGTGTTGTCGGGAGTTGCCAGCGGTTTCGTCGACGCGCCCAATCGGGTGCTGACTCTCGAATATGCCCCGGCGGGTGCGAACGGAGTTGCAGCGGGTTTCCTTCAACTGTCGCAGCGCTTGTCGGCGACCATCTCTCTGGCCGCGGTATCGGGGTTGTATCTCGGTGTGCTCGGGTCGTCGACCGAGGGATACGGACGTGCGTTCGGTTCGCGCTGGCTGTCTGCGTCGTCATGTTGACGCTGTCGTTGGCGGGAGCGGTGGCAGACAGCCGTCGGTGCAGGGCGTGACCTGGTATTTCGTGGGTCAACAGTGCCCCCGGGAGGCCGAGCCCGTGTGACTCGTGGGACTTGTGTTACCCATGGGTTAGGAGTCGTGGGACGATACTTGTGTGGTGACCGGTCGCAGTGAAGACAAGCCCAACGGTCGCGGGAGTGGAGAGCCAGTTAACTCACCCCGTGGATCGTCGGACAAACGTGACCGCACATCGACACCCTTCCGCGCTCGAACGGCGTTGTGGACGAATCGGCCACTGTTCGATTTCCATATGATCGTCGGTCTGGTCGTCCTGATCGTCGCGTTCGGACTGCTGATGGTGCTGTCGTCTTCAGGCGTCGAGTCCTATGTTCTGTCCGGGACGTCCTACGCCCGCTTCTGGCCGCAGTGCATGTTCGCAGCGATCGGTTTGGTCATGTTCGTGGCAGTCGTGCGGTTGCCGACCGAAACGATGCGTAGAGCCTCACCATGGCTGCTGATCCTGTGTCTTGTTCTGCTTGTCCTGGTCCTGATTCCAGGTATCGGCTCGGAACAGATGGGTGCTCGCAGCTGGTTCGTGATCGCGGGCATTTCCTTTCAGCCGTCGGAGCTGGCCAAACTTGCTTTGGCGATCTGGTCCGCGGCGACAGTTGCGTCGTTCATGAACGCGCGGATGGATGTCAACCGTGCGCTGCCGGTGATCGGCGGTACGACGCTGCTCGTTCTGGTCCTGGTGGTGTTGGAGAAGGACCTCGGAACCACCATCACGATCGGCATCATCTTCATGTCGGTGCTGTGGTTCGGACTGTTCCGGATGAAGACGTTCATCAGCCTCACACTCGGTTCTGCCGTCGCGTTTCTCGTGCTCGGGCTTACTGCTGGTTACCGATCGGATCGCATCAAGGCATTCCTGAATCCAGACCTCGACCCGCAGGGGTTGAACTTCCAGAGCACTCAGGCCAAGTACGCATTGGCCAACGGCGGCATTTTCGGTCGCGGTCTTGGTCAGTCCGACGCCAAATGGAGCTACCTCCCGCAGGCACACAACGACTTCATTTTTGCCGTGATCGGTGAAGAACTGGGTCTGGTCGGCGCGCTGATCGTCGTTGCTCTCTTCGCCGCGGTTCTGATCGTCGGGTTGCGGATCGCGAAACGGTCCACTGATCCGTTCCTCAAGGTCATGACGGCGACGGCAACGACGTTGATCGTCGTACAGGCGTTCATCAACATCGCCTACGTGGTCGGCCTGATTCCGGTGACCGGTCTGCAACTACCGCTCATCTCGGCGGGCGGAACGTCGATGATCACCACTTTGCTGATGTTCGGGCTCATCGCGCACGCAGCCTTCCGTGAGCCCGAGGCAGTCGCCTCGGCCGAGAGCAGCGGTCGTGGCTGGATTCCGCTGGTCTTCGGCAAGCCTCGGTTCGGCATTGCCAAGAAACCGCAGACTGATCGACGTAGGCCGCCTGCTCGCCGCGCCCAGACTGCCCCTACTGGTCAACGCCGACCGGAGCGACGGGCACCGCAACCCGACAGGCGCCGGACTCAAGCTCCGGGCCGACGCGCACCCTCTCGCGACTGGTCGGAAGATCCACGTAGACGCGGCCGATCCGATCGGCCGCGGCGCGCGTCCTGATCTCGGTCAGTCCCGCTGCCCGGCAACTTGGAAGTGGGCAGTCATGCACCCGCCAATTGCGGTGGGCGACTACATTGGGGATCGGCAAAAAGACGTCTAATAAGGGTTGTGGACATGGCAGGTGGCGACAAGGCAGACCAGTCGGTGGTCGAACGTAGCTCGGTGACCGGGCGTCGAACGACGCCGTCGCAGCGAGCGCGTTTTCGCCGGATTGTCGACGCCGCAATGGAATCCGCCTCCGAGGGCGGCTACGACGCGGTGCAGATGCGATCGGTGGCCGATCGCGCCGGCGTCGCGATCGGCACTGTTTACCGGTATTTCCCGTCCAAGAACCACATGCTTGTCGTCGCATTGTTGTGGATGTTCGAGGGTTTGCGTGACAGATTCCAAGACTTTGTAATCCCGGGCGAGACTCCGTCGGACCGGATTCTGTTTGTGCTGCGCAAGAATACGGAGGTCCTCGAGACCGATCACCTCCGTTACGAAGCGTTGGTTCGGGCGTACATGTTCGCGGACGCGTCGGCGACTCCGGAACTCAACGCACTCGGTGGGGTCGTGACCGAGATGTTCGCGAAGGCGATCGGCGTCGAGGAAGTCTCGCAACAGCAGATGGACGCGGTGAAGGTGATCGACGACGTCTGGATGTCGAGTCTCGTCTCGTGGGTTGCCGGCCGAATGACGACGGACGAGGTGATGGCGCACCTCGAACTTGCCGTGCGACTGGTCTTTCGCAAGTTGGGTGGATAGCACTCACACGGTGTAGCCGCCGTCGACGTTGAGCTTCTGGCCGCTGATGAATCCGGCGGCATCGCTTGCGAGGAAACATACTGCTTCGGCAATGTCGGCAGCTGATCCGAAGCGCTTCAACGGGATTCGGCTCATTGTCACGTCGAGTGCGCTCTGGTCGAGTTCGGCAGAGCTGATCAGTCGCTCCGCCATTCCGTCCGTCAACATGCCTGGTCCTACAGCGTTGAACCGGACGCCGTAGCGTCCTTCCTCTGCGGCGAATCCGCGAACAAGTTGTTCGACAGCCCCTTTGGTGCCTGCGGAGAGTCCGTCGCGCACGGGAAAGCGATCCGTTGCCGCGGTTGTCACCGCTACCACCGAACCCGAGGATGCACGCAGCGCAGGCAGGGCAGTGTGGACGAGTGTGAAGAACGCCGCTGCTTCCTGGTTCAGTTGTTCGGTGAAGAACGCGGGTGTCACGCGTGAGAGGTGGGTCATCGGGACGTGCGGTCCAGCAGCGTGGACCAGCGTCGTCAATGCGCCCAGATCACGGACCGCATCGTTGACGGCGGCGCTGATCGACAACTCGTCGGTCAAGTCGAGAGAGTACGAGTGGGAGCGCACGCCATGGGTTCGAATCTGCTCGCTCAGTTGCTCGGCGGCGTCCTTGTTGTTTCGGTACGTGAAGGCGACGTCGTGTCCGCGTTCGGCGAGAGTCAAGGCGATCGCCGACCCGATTCCGCCCGTTCCGCCGCTGACAAAAGCGGTGCGTGCTGCGCTCACAATGCCTCCAAGTGTCTGCCGATCTTCAACCTAACAAATGCTTGGTTGGTGTACTAGTCGGAATATATCAGTACGCGAAGGACAGGCTCAGATTGCTATCGCAACCGGACTGATCGCCCTAATCTGGGTCCATGTCCGGAGACAGTGTGCAGTTGACCGACGGGGCGCCCGGTGGAGAATCGGAACCTCACGCACCGAGTTTGAACAATCGCCTGAACTGGCTGCGTGCCGGTGTTCTGGGCGCAAACGACGGAATCGTCTCGACCGCCGGCCTCGTGGTCGGTGTTGCGGCAGCGACAACCGAGCGCTCCGCGATCTTCACGGCCGGCTTTGCAGGTCTGGTTGCCGGCGCTGTATCGATGGCGTTGGGCGAGTACGTCTCGGTCAGCGCTCAGCGGGATACCGAACGCGCACTCCTGCAGAAGGAGAAGAAGGAACTTCTCGAGACCCCGGAGGCTGAACTTCAGGAACTGACGGAGATCTACGAGAACAAGGGATTGAGTCCGGAGACGGCCCGCCGCGTCGCCGAGGAATTGACCGAGCACGATGCCTTCGCGGCGCACGTAGAAGTCGAATTGGGTATCGATCCAGACGATCTCACCAATCCGTGGCATGCAGCGATTTCGTCGGCAATCTCGTTCACGATCGGCGCGGCGATCCCGTTGGTCGCAATTCTGTTGCCGCCGACGGGCATCCGCGTACCCATCGCATTTTTCGCGGTGCTGATCGCACTCGCATTGACCGGAACGATCAGCGCGACGCTCGGCGGAGCGCGCAAGACCAGAGCGGTGCTGCGCGTGGTGATCGGCGGCGCGCTCGCGATGGCTGTGACGTACGGAGTAGGTCAGCTGGTGGGCACGGGCCTCGGCTGACCCCGTGCGCGGTTGAGGACCCCCTGGACTCCTCAACCGCGAACGGCGGAGATCAGGCGCGACAGATCATGACCGGCCCTGGCGCATGGTGCAGGAGATTCTGGCTGGTCGAGCCCATGACGGCGCCGGCCATCGCACTGCGGCCATGGCTTCCGACAACTATCAACTGCGCGTCGTCGGCGTATTTGAGCATGACCGGGGCAGCGGCACCGGGTTCACTGATGCGGGTGACGGGCACGTCCGGGTATTGATCGGCCATGCCCGCGAGATTCTCTGCCAGTAGCGCCGATTCTTCCTGCTCGACGGCCTCCCAGTCGATCAGGATTCCCGCTCCGCCTTCGCGGAAGGTAGACGAACCCTGCCAGGTGTGGACCGCAATGAGCGGCGCGTCGAACTGATCGGCATAACGAAACGCGTACTCGACGGCCTTCTTGCTCAACGCACTTCCGTCGACTCCGACGATCACGGGACGCTGATCCGGACCGGGATTCTGCGCCGAACCACGCCAGACGGTGACCGGACAGGTGGCGTGATTTGCCACCTTCAGTGCGGTCGATCCGAGCAGCCTCGATCGCAATGCGCCTGATCCGGTCGAACCCATCACGATCAGGCGTGCGGTACTCGAGGATTCGAGGATGTGCGTCGACGCCGGCCCCGGAGCGATCTCGGATTCGATGGTCAGTTCCGGGAATTCAGCCGAAATCACCGCGGCGGCAGCCTCGACGATCGCCTCGCCGTCTTCGCGGATTTGGCTGAGGAACTGCGACTGCAACATCACTGCAGCGGGACTGTAGATCGGGCCCTCCTGTGGCAGGGCGTGCGCCAGAATCAGTCGTGAGTTCACCGCGTTCGCGACCGAAGCCGCCCACCGGGCCGCCGCCGTCGAGGCCTCGGATCCGTCGATACCGGCGACGACATCCTGGTGTCCTGCAAGTGTGTTCATGTCTACTCCCTCTGAAATGATCGAGATCGGTCGACTGGTTACAGCGAAGTCACCAGAGTGACGATGCTGACTTCACGGCTTCCTTCCACGTCTTGCGTAGCAGGGTTGATTGCCCGTCGGCGATTTCCAATTCCCGCCGATAGGCCATACCCAACCCGAAGCTGGTCAATGAAGTGTGTTCCTGCTCCGCAGCAATTTCGAGTAGATGATGTTGGGCGACAACGGAATCCTGATGCTCGCCGAGAACGTCCTGGAAGTGGCTGAAGTGCTTCAAGGCGCGTTTGGCTCGACTCTTCGACACGGGTTCCATGACCTCGATCGCGTACTTCATCCGCTTGGCTCCCTTGCGGGCGCGGTGCATTCGCTCGTCACGATCGGTGCGGGTATCGGCGTCGAAGACGTGATCGACTCGCTTACCCACCTTGTGTGCCAGGTGGCGCAGGGTATGAGCCAATTCTCGTGCCGACGCCTTCTTTCCCACGCGGTGCGCGACGGTGTCGAACTCGAGGTCGCCGACGTACTCGTCGAGACGATCGAGCAGCGTGGTGTATCGCTCGGAATCGAGCGCTTCGAGGGCTGTTTCCTGTGCGGTTTCACCGCGTGCCGAGAAGTACTCGTCGATTCGAGCTCGCACAGCTTCTCGTTCGGGCATCTCGTCGATTTCGCCGAGGCGTTCCACAAGACGCTCCCACTGGACCTCGACGTCGCGGGCGTCGCCGAACTTTCCGCCGATCCATCGCAGATCCGTGATGAGATCGTCGGTCTTGGGGGAGTGGCCGGCGTACGACTGGAGAGCGCTTCGGATGCGACGTGCTGCGACCCGGAAATCGTGAACGGCTTCGTCGTCGGCGCGGCGCGTCCCCAGATCCGCTGCGACCAGTGCGCGCAGTTGTTCGATGAGGTAATTGCGCAACAGAATCCGCGGATTCGACGCCTTGCCTGTGGTGATCTCGTGACCGGCGTACGGGGTCACCGAAGTGCCCAGTGCTCGTTTGAGTTTGGACGGACTTGCAGAACGCTCCAGCCCGGCGTCCAGTAGAACCGTCTCGATTGCGTCGGCCAGATCTTGTCCGCCTGCGCCTTGTTCGACCTCGACTTCCTGCCACGTCGACTCACCGGAACCGTCTGCCTTGCAGGCGATGACGGTGTCGGAGACCACTTCGGCGAGCAGAACACCATTTTCGCCGTTGAGCCTGGTGCGCTCCCGGTCGGTGATGATCAGGGCGACCGGAACCAGGTCGTGACCGCGAATGATCGCCCGGATCAGACTCGACAGCGGCGAGGGGACATCGGTGCTCTCGTCCGGCGGAAGCTGGATCTCGGTTCGAGTGTCCTGGCCTGCGGGAAGTTTCATGTGCCACCCCGCATCATCGCCGCCCTCGCGTTTGCGCAGCGTGATCTTCTCGGCGAGCAACCGGTAGTCGGCGGTGTCGAAGTAGGTGGCAGAGAGCTGTATCGAGTCGTGAACCGGCTCACCGACAACACCGGGAAGTCCACCCAAGGCGGGGACTTCCTGCTCGGCCGGCGCCTCGTACTTGCGCTCGATCTCCCGTACGGCTTCGGGTACGTCAGCGGTCTTGCTCATCTGGTCTCCTCTTGCGGTGCGGTCTGCGCTTCCATCCTCCCGGTATCGGCGGCGCAGTGGAAGGGTCCGGGGTCCCTACGGCGAGTCGCCACCGCCTGATTCGTCCGGCCAGGACAGGGTTCGCCGACTTTCGAACCGTCGCAGCCGGCCGGTCATCGGATCCTCGAACTCGAGAACCTTCGACAGCAGGCGTAGCGGATTCGAATAATCTTCTGCGGCAACGTCGTAGAAGTCGGGATAGAAGTTGTCGCCGTGAATCGGGAGCCCGACAGCGCTCATGTGCAGGCGAAGTTGATGGGTCTTGCCGGTGTGGGGGATCAACCGGTACCGCGCGAATCCGTCCCGCGTCTCGATCAGTTCGATCCGCGACTCGCTGTTGGGCTCGCCCTCGATCTCCTCGGCCTTGAGTACCCCTCGTTCTTTCACGATGCGACTGCGCACGACTACGGGGGTGCTCACCTGAGCGTCGTAACGCGCGATGGCTTCGTACTCCTTGGCGACGCTGCGCTCGGCGAACATGGTCTGGTAGCCGCGCCGGGCCGCCTGATGCACGGTGAACAGCAGCAGTCCCGCTGTGACGCGATCGAGGCGATGAGCTGGACTCAGCTCCGGCAGATCGAGGTCCCGACGCAAGCGGACCAACGCCGATTCGGCGATGTATCGCCCGCGCGGGGTGCTCGCGAGAAAGTGCGGCTTGTCCACGACAAGGATGTTCTCGTCCCGATAGAGGATGTCGATCTCGAATGGCACCCGCGGCTCGACGGGAGGGTCGCGGTAGAGGTAGACGAACCGCCGGGGAGCGAAAGCGCTCGTCTCGGTGATTCCGACGCCTTTCTCGTCGACGACTTCCCTGGCAGCGACTTTCTCCCGCAGGCGGACGGCATCCTGAGGAAACCGTTCGAGCAGGTAGTCGAGCGTCGTCGCCCACATGCCGTCGTCGGGCTGACGGATGCGACTGGGGTTCAGGCCGTCGCGGACGGGAAGGGGTGATCGTGACACATCTTCAAAGCTAGCCGCCCGGTCGGCATTCAGACCTATTGACGGCATATGGGGCGGAAGTTACTATCCGGTAAGTTAGTGACACCGGTCACTGTCGTGGGGGCAGGGCTGGGTCATCACAACAGAAAATTGGGGTTTTCGTGAAGACACGACTTCTACGTCGAAGGTCGACAACGATTGCGGTGGGGCTGTGCGTCGTGGGATTGACGGTGCCGAGCGCCGTCGCTTCTGCGGATCCGACGGGAGGGTCGGACGGGCAGTCCTGGCTCGCGGCAACGGAGGCGACGCCGCAGTATCCGGGGGTCTCCATCGAATGGGACGTGCCCATCACGATGAGTGACGGAACCGTTCTGCAAGCGAATGTGTACCGACCGGCGGATGCATCGGGGCGGGCCGTGGAATCGAAGACGCCTTCGGTCCTCAACATCACGCCGTACACGAAACTGCTGGACACTCTGGTGGATTCAGCTCTGTCGATCCCGCAGGTCGGTGAGACGTTGATGGACGTGGCGAACTCGCTCGACCTCGCTGCGCCGTTCGACGGAGTGTCGGAGTTGACGGGCGTCATCGCAGGCGGGGGTGCCAGGGTCCTCGGCGTCAACCGTGATCTGGTCCAGAACGGATATACACAGGTTGTGGTCGACGCACGTGGAACCGGCTTCTCCCAGGGTAATTGGGACGTGCTCGGCAAGCGCGAGCAACAGGATTCGGTCGAGGTCATCGACTGGATGAGCAAGCAAGGGTGGTCCGACGGGAAAGTAGGGATGGCGGGCATCTCGTACTCCGCGATCAACTCGGTGCAGGCGGCGAGCAACAATCCACCTGCACTGAAGGCGATCTTCCCGGTCGAACCGGGCAACGATCTGCTGCGCGACATCGTCGGAACCGGTGGCGGCCTCGGCGTCGGGTTCATGCCGTTGTGGTTGACTGCGGTCAACGGGCTCAAACTCGTCCCGAACGTTCAAGACATCCTGCAAGGAAACTTCGATCCCCTGTGGTTGGCGAGCCGCCTCGAGGATCCGGGAACGCTGATTCCCGAACTGGTGCAAGCGATGACGGCTCAGAGAATCGAGGACGTGTCACCGTCGACTCTGCAAGTCGCGCAGGACGGTCAGTTCTATCAGGACCGATCCGCAGACGTCGGTAACATCACTGTTCCGACGATGGTCTACGGCGGTTGGCACGACATCTTCGCCAACAGTGAGCCGCGGATCTACAACGGAATAGATCTGCCGCTCGGACAGAAGCAGTTGATCATGGGGAACGGCTATCACGTCACTCCCGGTGGTGGGTTCGGCAAGGACGGTGCGCCGCCGCGCCTCGACGTGCTCGAACGTGCGTGGTTCGACAAGTGGCTCAAGGGCATCGACAACGGAATCGATCGATACGGTCCAGTGACGATGTTCCAGCAAGGTGGCGGATGGATCACGGACGACCAGTTCCCGCGAGCGGGTGTGAGCTACGAACGTATGTATCTGAACTCAGCGCCCAGCGGTACTGCCGCCCACGCGGCGTACGACGGTTCCCTGACCGACGACCCGGCCAGTGCCGCAGCGCGATTGACAGTTGCACCCGGACTGCGAGGCTTCTGCTCCGGTGACGGAACTCAGGGCACTGCCGGTATTTCCGTGGTGCTCGGTGCGTCGTGTTCCAAGGATTCCCGATTCCAGGAAGCGGAGGGTCTGACGTTCACCGGTGAGGCCGTGACCGAGCCGACCACACTCTCGGGCCCGATCAACGTCCATCTCGAGACAGTCCTGGACGCGACGGACGGATTCTGGGCAGCGACGGTCAACGACGTAGCACCGGACGGAACCTCGACGCCGATCACGAACGGCGCTCTGACTGCGTCGCTCCGGGCGGTCGACGATTCCAAAAGCACCCGCTCGGCCAACGGTGACTACAGTGAACCGCACCACTATCTGACGATCGACACGCGTCAGCCGGTCGTTCCCGGAGAGGTCACCACCGTCGACATCAACATGCTCCCGACGGACGCAGTGCTGCAAACGGGGCACCGACTCCGCGTCGACGTCTACGCTGCCAGCGTGCCGCGTTACCTGGCCCTCGGGCCGATGCTCGCCGACAGTCAACTAAAGCCGCAGCACATCGAGTTGGCTGCAGACCGGCCGAGTTTCGTCAACGTCCCCTTCGTCGGGGGTCGCTGACCCGGACTACGACGGCGGCGTGAGAACCTGCGGGTTCGCGGAGGTTCTGAGAAGATCGTCCGATGACAGAATCCCGACTCTCCGCCGCCGTCCATGATCGTCTGGACGAACTTCTGGACCCGGTGGACGAGCGGCTCGCGGCGCAGTACCCGGGAAACCGTGACGAGATCCAGCCAGTGCACACGATTTACGTCAGTGCCGCAGACGCAACTGTCGACACCCCTCGTCTCTGGGGTGAGCAGGCGATTGCGCTTCTCGATTCTCACGCGCATGTGTTCGCCGAACTCGACACCGAGAACGCACTCGCCGATGTGCGAGTTCAACTCGGCCGCAAGCCGGTCCAAGACTTTCGAATAGATTTCGAGGACGGATACGGACGCCGCAGCGACGAGGAAGAAGACGCTGCAGCGACGTCGGCCGGGCGGACACTCGCGGCGCTCAGCGCTGATCCTGCCGGGCCGAACTGGGGTGGCATCAGGTTCAAGGGGCTGCCGGCCAGTGAACGTCGGCGCTCGATCAGGACGCTCGAGTTGGTGCTCGACGCGGCCGGCGGAGTGCCGGACGGATTTGTCTTCACCGTCCCCAAACTGCGCGCGGTGGAGCAGGTCACGGCGACGGTGTTGCTCTGTGAAGAACTGGAGAAGGCTCACGGACTCGAGCCGGGTTCGCTTCGGTTCGAGTTGCAGATCGAGAGCCCGCAGGCAGTCATCGCTGCCGACGGAACGGTGGCTGTTGCTCCGGCCATCCATCGCGGTGCCGGTCGTCTGACCGGTTTACATTACGGCACTTACGATTACAGCGCGGCGTGCGGAATTGCATCGCGTCATCAGTCGCTCGAACACCCGGTGGCAGATCACGCAAAGGCTGTCATGTTGGCTGCTGCCGCGCAGACCGGCGTGTGGGTGTGCGACGGGTCCACTCAGGTCGCGCCAGTCGGGAGTGCCACGGCAATCCGCGACGCGATCACTCGGCACCATGGGCTCGTCACACGATCCCTGGAACGCGGTTACTACCAGGGCTGGGACATGCACCCCGGGCACCTGGTCACCCGCTGGCTCGCCACCTTCGGTTTCTACCGCAACGCGCTTGGTGCCGCCGCCCCGCGCATCCAGTCGTACCTGGGACGCCAAGGTGGCGATGTGATGGACGAACCCGCAACCGCACAGGCTCTGGCGGCGGTTGTTCTGCGCGGGCTCGACGCGGGGGCCTATCCGGAATCCGAGGTGCTCCTGCTCGCGCCGAGCGCCGACACCGACGCACTCCGCCATCTCGTAGGACGCACCACACCGATCACAGGAGAACACTGACCGATGAGCACCACCGAATTCACCTTGCTGCCCGACCTGGCACTGCGCACCCTCGGCGGAGCCGTCATCTGGGCGAACGACGAGGCATTCGCCGAGCGTGAGGCCCTGATCCGACCGGGTAAAGCGGGATACCAACCGGCGACGTTCGGTCACAAGGGGCAGGTGTACGACGGTTGGGAGACGCGTCGTCGCCGGGTGGCAGGCCATGACGAGGCGATCGTGCGCCTCGGTGTTCCCGGAGTGGTGCGAGGTGTCGTCGTCGACACGGCCTGGTTCAAGGGCAATTACCCGCCCGAGATCTCGGTGGAAGCAATCTCCGTGGACGGGTATCCGGATCCACTCGACCTGGCCGGTTCCGACGAGTGGACAACCATCGTCGAGCGCTCGACCGTGCACGGCGACTCCGAGAATCCGTTCTCGGTGTTTTCGGAGGAGCGGTGGACACACGTCAAGCTGACCATCTACCCGGACGGCGGTGTTGCCAGGTTCCGTGTTCACGGTGAAGCGCGACCAGACCCGCGTTTCCTCGATGCCGGGCCGTTGGACCTCGCAGCACTCGAAAACGGTGGCCGCGTAACCGATTGCTCCAACATGTTCTACAGCTCGCCGCAGAACATTCTGTTTCCCGGACGCGCTGCTTCGATGGGTGACGGGTGGGAGACGGCCAGACGCCGCGACGACGGAAACGACTGGGTGCAAGTACAACTCGCGGGTGAAGGCGTGTTGAGTTTCGCCGAGATCGACACCTCGTACTTCCTCGGAAACAGTCCAGGTGAGGGCGTTCTGACCGGCCGAACTCCGGAAGGGGAGTGGATCGAACTGTTGCCGCGTACGACGCTGCGTCCGGACACGCGCCATCGCTTTCCGATCGATTCCGAAGTTCCGGTCACCGATGTCCGTCTGGACATCTTCCCGGACGGTGGCCTGGCGCGGCTGAGAGTCTTCGGCGTACTCACCGACGCTGCTCGCGCTGTGATCTCCGGGCGCTGACGGTAAAGTTGTTGGCATGAGCGACTATCCGCGCGACGACTATCCCCGGGACATGGTGGGGTACGGCCCTCATCCGCCGCATCCGCACTGGCCCGGCGACGCGCGGATAGCGGTTCAGTTCGTACTCAACTACGAAGAGGGAGCCGAGAACAACGTCCTCGACGGGGACGCGGCTTCGGAGACTTTTCTGTCGGAAATGACTCCGGCGGAAGCATTTCCGAATCGACACATGAGCATGGAATCGCTGTACGAGTACGGCTCTCGGGCCGGGTTGTGGCGTGTCCTGCGGACCTTCGAGCGGCGAAACCTGCCTCTCACAGTCTTTGCGGTGGCGCGGGCAATGCAGCGTAACCCCGAAGCAGTCAGTGCTTTTCAGGAGTTGGGTCACGAGATCGCGTGTCACGGATTACGTTGGAAGTCTTACCAATCCGTGGACATCGAGCGTGAACGCGCCGACATGGCCGAGGCAGTCGAGATTCTGCGAGATCTGACGGGTTCGGCGCCTCTCGGTTGGTACACCGGACGCGATTCACCGAACACCCGTGAACTGGTGGTCGAGCACGGCGGCTTCGTCTATGACTCCGATTCGTACGCCGACGATCTGCCGTACTGGGTGGACGTGCCCCGTGGAACAGAGTCGGCGAAGCACCTGGTGGTTCCCTACACCCTTGACACCAACGACATGCGGTTTGCCTCTCCCGCAGGATTTCCCAGCGGCGATCAGTTCTTTGCGCACCTACGCGACGCCTTCGACGTGCTGTATGCGGAGGGAGCGGCCGGATCGCCGAAGATGCTGTCGGTCGGGTTGCACTGCCGCATTGTCGGCCGCCCCGCCCGTGCCGCTGCCCTCGAGCGCTTCCTGGATCATGTGCAGTCGCACGAGAAGGTCTGGATCACGCGACGAATCGACATCGCCGAGCACTGGAAGGCCGCGCACCCCGCTCAGGGATCACGGTAGGTCGACAAAGGACTTCATTCGCGCAGTTCGGGTACTCGTTCGACCGGCGCGTATTCCGCCATCAAATTCTAGGCCATTGACAACTGGCACGGTTGTGGATGACTCTTTGTAGATGGAGAAACACACAGCAGTCGAAGCGTCTTCAAGGTGAGCCGACCAGTGTCAACCAAGAAGCCGACCAAGAACCGCGGATCGAAGGTGTCCTACAACGCCCGCGCAGTGGTGACCGGCGCCGGCAGCGGAATCGGCCGTGCCTTTTCGTTGGAGTTGGCGCGCCGAGGCGGTGAGGTGATCTGCGCGGACATCTCGCTGGAACGGGCCAAGGAAACAGTGGCACTCATCGATGAGGTCGGTGGTACCGCACACGCCGTCCAATGCGATGTGTCGATTCGTGAGCAGGTTCAGGACCTGGCGTTGTTCGCGGAACTCGAACTTGCGGGTCCGCTTTCGCTGGTGATCAACAATGCCGGGGTCGGTATCGGTGGAAAACCGGTGGGCGAGATCGGTTTCGACGATTGGGAGTGGGCACTCGGGATCAATCTGTGGGGTGTCGTCCACGGCTGTGAGATATTCGCTCCACAACTGCGTGCGAGCGGCGCCGGGGGATTCATCAACGTGGCCTCGGCCGCTGGGTTTGCGGCTGCGCCGCTGATGGCGCCCTACAACGTCGGCAAAGCGGCCGTGATGTCGCTCTCGGAGACCTTGTCTGCTGAACTTGCCGGTACGGGAGTGCGGGTGACGGTGCTGTGTCCGACCTTCGTCAAGACAAATGTTGCTCTCGACGGTCGAATCACCGCGGAAGCAACACAATTGGCGCAGGCGTTGATGCGACGAACCGGCTTTTCGCCGGAGCGCATCGCCGTTACCACTCTCGACGCCTACGACAAGGGTCGCCTCTACGTGGTGCCGCAGTTCGATGCGAAGGTGATCTGGCGACTCAAGCGGTATCTACCCGTTGCATACACGTGGGGCTGCGGAGTTCTCAATCGCTTTGCGCCGAAACAGAAGTCGGGATCATCTGGAACCTCGGCGGTGCCGGAGACGAACTCGCTGAGCACGAAAGGAGCGTGACATGTCCTTCGATTTCGACGGAATGCTGCAGAAGATCAAGGACCGCCAATGGGCTCTGGTGGACATCGACTGGGATGCTCCCGGTGCCGAGACGATCAGTCCAGAGCTTCATGCGAAGCTGAAACCGTTCATGTCGGACCTGATGTGGATCGAGAACGTCGGTGCCCGCGGCTTCGCTGCGATGGCTCTCAAGGCGCCGACTGAAACTCTCCGAGACATCTATCGGCATTTCCACGCAGAGGAACAGAAGCACGCCAACGCCGAACTCGCGCTGATGCGTAGGTGGGGAATGCTCGACGGCGACGAGATGCCCGAGCCCAACATCAACGTCAAGCTCGTCATCGACTGGCTGGACAAGCATTCCGATGGTTTGTCGCTCTCGATTCTAGGGACCGTCATACCGATGCTCGAGGTGGCGCTCGACGGAGCCCTGGTCAAGTTCATCATGGACGAGATCGAGGATCCGGTCTGTCAGGCTGTGTTCAAGAAGATCAACGCAGACGAGTCCAGGCATCTGGCGGTGGATTTTGCGGTCATCGAGATGCTCGGGCACTCGACGACGCGCAAGCTCGTTGTCGAAACCGTCGGCGCCTGGATGAACCCGGCGTTGATCATCGGGACACTTCGTTACATCCCGTTGCTGAACAAGATGCGCGACAACATCGTCGACATGGGAGTGAACGAGGAACGGCTCTACACCGCGATGAAGCGGTTCAGGAACGTAGGCGAACGGAGTCCGGCCGCGCTCCGCGTCCCGATGTATCGGGTGGTGAAGTGGCACGGCAACATGGTCATCAATCGCAACCATCCCTACCATCTGCTTGCCGATCGGATGGTCAAGGTCACGGGCCGGCTTTCCGGCAGCAGACTCAATTCCGAGCCGACCTGGGCCAAGGAACTGACGTACGAGCCACTCGCATGAGTACTGCCGAGCCGCTGTCAGTGGCGATCATCGGTGGAGGTTTCGCAGGAATCGGAGCGGCGATTCGGTTGAAGCAGAACAGTATCGAGGACTTCGTCATTCTCGAACGGGGCACGGAAGTCGGCGGGACGTGGCGTGACAACACGTATCCGGGCGCTGCGTGCGACATTCCGTCCCGTCTGTACTCGTACAGTTTCGCCCCGAATCCGGACTGGTCGCACACCTACTCAGCCAGCGCGGAGATCCTCGGCTACATCCGAACGATGGTGAAAGAGTTCGGCCTCGATCCGAAGATTCGGTTTCTGTGCAACGTCACGGGCATCGAGTGGGACGAGCAGACCGGTGTCTGGACGATCGCGCTCGAGGGCCGTGAAGCGCTCGTTGCCCGGACCGTCGTCATGGCGTCGGGTCCGCTCGCGAACGTCAGCTTTCCTGCTGTTCCGGGTTTGGAGAGCTACGAAGGACACAAGATTCACAGCGCTCGCTGGGACCATGACTACGACTTCACCGACAAGCGAGTCGCAGTGATCGGAACCGGCGCCAGCGGCGTCCAGATCGTCCCGGAACTCGTCAAAACTGCACGATCTGTGAAGGTTTTCCAACGAACACCCGGATGGGCATTGCCGCGAGCAAACCTACGCACCCGACCTCGGACCAAGGAGCTGTACCGTCGTCATCCGGGCGTCCAGACTCTGGCGCGTCGGGCTTGGTACTGGGGGCACGAATCGGTAGCACTCGGGGTGGTCTGGCAATCCCCGTTGACGAGGGTGGTGGAGACAGTCGGGCGTCTTCATCTGCGTATGCAGGTGAAGGACCCGTGGTTGCGGCGACAACTCACTCCCGACTTTCGGGCTGGGTGTAAGCGGTTGCTGATGACCAGCGAGTATTACCCGGCTCTCCAGCAGGACAATTGCACACTCGTGACCTGGCCGATCGCGAGACTGGCCCCACATGGCATTCGCACGGTCGAAGGGATCGAGCATCAATTCGACTGCATTGTGTTCGCCACCGGCTTCGACGTTTGCAAGACCGGAACACCGGTCCCGATCATCGGAAGGGGTGGACGTGTGCTCGCACAGGAGTGGAAATCCGGGGCGCGTGCGTATAAGAGCATCGCGGTATCCGGCTACCCCAACCTGTATTTCACCTTCGGACCCAACTCGGGTCCGGGGCACAGCTCCGCCCTCGTGTACATGGAAGCGCAACTCGACTATCTCGCACAAGCGATCAAGATCGTCCTCGAGCGCGACCTCAAGGCACTCGATGTTCGTCAAGATGTCGAAGATGCGTACAACGTCGAGTTGCAGCGGCGGCTGTCGAAGACCACGTGGAACTCTGGATGTTCGAGTTGGTATCTCACTGACGAAGGTTTCAACGCCACGATGTTTCCCGGTTTCGCGACCCAGTACGTGAACCAATTGAAATCGGTGGATCTTCGGGACTACACGAGCACGGTGCGCGAGAAAGACACTGCGCAGACCTGATCCCGGGTTCTGACAGGCCTGGTGTTGCCACTAAGTTGGAATCGTGACGACCGACGCGGCAGAGGAGACGAGGCGGTGACCGAGTACCGCATCGACGATCTCGCGCGGGCTGCGGGCACTACTTCGCGGAATGTACGGGCATATCAGGAACGCGGATTGCTTCCTCCGCCGGAGAAGCGGGGGCGGGTAGGCATCTACGGCGACGCGCACCTCGAACGCCTCAAACTGATCGACACACTTCTTCAACGAGGTTTCACCACTGCGCATATCGACGACTTCATCACCGGGTGGGAAACCGGGAAAGACCTGACAGAGGTGCTGGGTCTGCAACACGCGGTCACCGAACCATGGTCCCGCAGTGACACCGTGAGTATCGAGATGACCGTCGTACGCGAATTTCTCGGGGGCGATGCGGATGGTCAACTGGATCGTCTCGTAGATCTCGGACTGGTAGAGATCGAAGGAGAGAACTGCGTTTTCACCGATCCTGCTTTGCTCAGCGGGTTTTCGAGTCTCCTCGAATACGGTTTCACTCTCGATCACCTTGTCGATGTGCATGAAAAGCTCCACAACGCCGTGGACGGAATCGCGAAAGACCTGATTCAGGCGGCGAAGGATCGCATCGTCGATCAGCACGGGGTCGGTTGGCTCCCGGAGGGCGACGAGGTTGCCGGAACCGCCGAGATGCTCCAGACGATGCGTGAACTCGGTGTGGCGTCGGTACATTCGGCACTGGCCAGGGCGCTCGACGCGAACCTTCAGCGTGAACTCGGCGACTATCTCGCCGCTGCGATCGGCTCGCGGAGCGACGTCGACGAGTCGGAGTAGCAGCTTCGATCACGTTCGGGATGCGCTGCCCCGTCGCGGTGCGCTCAGCTCTTGCGTGCCTCGATCAGGAATCGACTCGAGTATGCGACAAACGATCCGTCGCGACGGATCTGCGCGTCGAGTTCGCGGAGTCGGCCTCGGTACTGCGCCACGGTGAATCCCGGAACCATCCAGATCACCTTGCGTAAGAAGTAGACAACGGCGCCGATGTCGAAGAATTCCATGCGCAGACGCTCGAAACGAAGGTCGACGATGGTGAGCCCGGCCGCAATCGCGTCAGCACTTTCGTCCTCGTAGTGCCGTCCGCGACGAGCCTCCGGCTGGGGTCCGAGAAAGTACTCGACAAGCTCGAACACGCTGGCGTGACCCACATGTTGGGCGAAGTACGTTCCCCCGGGTTCGAGCACGCGCGCGATCTCGGACCACCACACTGTCGCGGGGTGCCGGCTGGTCACCAGATCGAATGCCGAATCGGCAAACGGTAGCGGTGGCTCGTCTGCGTCCGCGACGACCACCACACCTCGGGGACGCAGAAGGGCAGTGGCCTTGGCGGCATTCGGTGGCCAGGATTCGGTAGCTGCCATCACGGACGGGAGTGATGGTGCGGCGGCAAGGACTTCGCCGCCGCCGGTCTGGATGTCCAGCGCAGCGCCGGCACCGCCGAGACGTTGACCCATCAGTTTCTGGTATCCCCACGTGGGACGCTGCTCCGTAGCGCGCCCGTCGAGCCACGAGAAATCCCATCCGTCGACGGAGGCGGATTCGGCTTCGGCTACGAGTTCGTCGAAACTTCGTGACATCCCCTGTGGCTTGCCCTCAGGCGTTCCTTCTGACATCACATCATCATGGTCGGCGAGCACTGACGGTGCCAGTCGTTTACGGCTACTTCGGGGTGGCGCCGAGCATCGGTGCAAGTTGGGTGGCGATCGGATTGAGATCGAGCTTGTCCGGGTCCACCTTGGGCTTGCTGTCCCACGGCTGCGAGGTGTTCGGATCGGCGAAGGCGATGCGGTTGGCGCTGCGGACACCCGTTTCACTGCCCTGAGGTGCCTGGCAGTTGGCAGCGGTGTTCAGCGGAAAGTCCTGTGTGGTGTCGTCGAAGTTCGGGTCTTTGCGCTTCATCTCGTCGAGGATCGCCATGGTCCCTTCGTATCCGACGGTGCACGAGAGCGGGTTGTTGGTCTCGAGCACCAAGCCCAGGTGCACGGTTCCATCTGCTGGTGCCACAGTGGGCGCTGCACCGGCGAGCGCAGGGAGAAAGAGCAAGAAGGGCTGCAGGGTAGGCACTGTCGGTGCGGCCGCCGATGCAACGGCGGCGAGGTTGGAGAGGTTGGTCGTAAGCGCAGGACCGGCTTCGGTGACGAGTGCGCCGACTTGTTCGCTGGCCGGTATGCCGTTGTCGATCACGCGTCGGATGTCGGGGTCGCTGGTGCGCAACTGCGCGGTCAGTGCGTCGAGGTCGGTGCTGAACTGCTTGATCGCCGACGATTGATCGGACTGGGTTGTGAGTACCGTCTGGCTGTCGCGGATCAGTCCGAGGGTCTGGGGAAGGGTGTCGAGGCCCGACTGGGAAATCCCCGACAGCGAGTCGGCAAGTACCTGGAGATCTTCGCCCTTGCCGTTGAATGCCGCGCCGAGTTCCTTCGCGACGGTGTGGAGGGCGTCGACCGGAACGGAGTGCACCAGACCGTCGGCGCTGGTCAAGACGTTCTCGATCGGGATCGGCGTGGTGGTGTCGCCCACGGCGATCACCGAGCCGTTTTCGAGGAACGGGCCCTGGTCGGTATCGGGCTGCAGGTCGACGTACTGCTCGCCGATGGCTGAGCGATTGGCCACGACGGCTCGCGCGGATGCGGGGATCTGGGGAGCACTGCTGTCGATCAACAGGTCGACTTCGATTCCGTCGGACGTGAGCGACATGTCGCCGACGCGTCCGACAGGCACACCACGGTAGGTCACTTCGGCGTTGGTGAAGATGCCGCCGGACGTCGCCAGTTCGGTCTTGATCGTGTACTGGCCGAATCCCAGAAGATTGTCCAGCCGTACGTATTTGGCACCGACGTAGATCAACCCGAGTAGCGCGACGGCGACGAGAGCGACCAGCTGCCATTTGGCGAGCCTCGACATCACCATCAGAGATCGAGCCCGAACTGGTGTGGTGTGCTCATGGTTCGACTCCCGAATGACAAGCCGGGTACGGCTGATGTTGAGCGAATTGTGTTCACCCACGGACGTTCTGAGGTGAACCGGAAAGTTCCGACAATTCGTTGTTGGCGATAACTATAAACAAGTCGTCACAGATAGAAAGTCGGGGCGCATGTTTCCGCAGGTCACTGAAATTCAAGTGGCGCAGCTCACTTCGCGCCTCGATGTGTGATGTACACCCTTCCATGCGCCGCGCAAGCTTGACTTCGCCGTTCGTATCTATAAAAGTAGATGCGTTCCGCTCGGCGAAGGGTGAGGTGTGATCGATGGATGCTTTGGCGATCTTCAAGTCGCTGTCCAACCCGACTCGCCTGCAGATTATGGAGTGGCTCGCACATCCGGCGAAGTACTTCGACGAGGACTCGTACACGCAACAGGATCTCGGTTTTCACATCGGAGTCTGTGTTGGTGACATTCAGTCGCGATCGGGGCTCGCGCAGTCGGTGATCTCGGGGTATCTGCAGGGCATGAAGGATGTGGGCCTGCTCGAGTCCGAACGTATCGGGAAGTGGACGTACTACCGGCGGAATGAAGCCGTGATCGACGAGTTCAGGGAATTCGTTCGCGAAAAACTGTGACAGTTGGGTTTTCCGCGACGATCGTTGTCCTCCAATCATATCTACATATCTAGATATATATTTGTTTCGCGCCCGTGTGGCGCAGTACGAGGAGTGTGTTGTGAAGTCGAAATTGTTGATTCCCGTTCTGGCATTGGGCGTATTCGGAATCATCACCACAGAGATGGGGATTATTGGGGTTCTGCCCCAGGTCAGCGACAAGTTCGGCATCACCGCGTCTGATGCTGGATGGTTGGTCGGCGTGTTTGCGCTCGTCGTGGCGGTGACCGGTCCCTTCACGACGCTTTTCACTTCGGGAATCAACCGGAAAACCGTTCTGTTGGTGGCGATTGCAGTCTTCGCGGTTTCCAATCTGGTGTATGCGACAACGTCGAGTTTCGAGGTGATGTTTGCTTTCCGAATCATCCCCGCCGTCGTTCATCCGGTCTTCTTCGCTCTCGCGCTCGCGAGTGCGGTTCGTCTGGTGCCACCGGAGGAGGCAACTTCTGCGGTCACGAAGGTATTTGCCGGTGTCACTGTCGGATTTGCGTTCGGTGTGCCGTTGACGTCGTATCTGGCCGAGAACTTCACGGTGTCGACAGCATTCGTTTTCGGCGCTGTAGTCAACGTCTTCGCGTTTTTCGGAATTCTGACACTTCTGCCCTCGACCCCGGTGACACAACGCATGTCGTACGGCGCGCAGGTCGGAATACTTCGCCGGCCCCGCGTGTGGTTGACCATTCTTTCCGTCACCTTCGTCTTCGCAGCCATGTTTTCGGTGTACGGATACTTCGCCGAATATCTTGGCGGGGTGACCGGGATGAGCGGATCGTGGATCAGCGCGATGCTCTTGGCTTTCGGTGTCGTGATGATCTTCGGGAACTTCGTGTTCGGTGCGATGCTCGGAAAGAATGTGGTGCGAACGGTGGTGGCTTTCCCGTTGCTGTACATCGTCGTGTACGTCGTGATCTATCTGGTGGGGCCGTACTTTGCCGCGATGACTGTTGCGGTGTTGGTGTGGGGCATGGTGCATTCCGGTGGACTGGTCGTTTCGCAGAGTTGGATGGGACGAGATTCGGCTGATGCGCCCGAGTTCGGTAACAGCCTGTTCATTTCGTTCTCCAATCTGGGAATCACGCTCGGAACAGCGACAGGCGGCTTGTTTCTCGCACATCTCGGAACACGTCAATTGGTCTGGGCCGGAGTCATTTTCGCCGCTCTCGCCCTGGCAACGATCATCGCTCGATTGTCGCTCGGGCGGGCTCACAACGAGAATGGCGCCAAAGTTCCGGTGTAATTCTTGGGAAGTGGCCGCGAGAACTCACCGCGCGCACTGGTCGACAATCCAAGCGTGATCAAGGATTGAACCATCGTGACGGCAGCGGCAACGCCGTCCACTACCGGCACCCCCAGCTCGGCGGACAGTTCCTGGCACAGGTCCGCCATACCTGCACAACCCAGAACGAGGACGTCCGAGTCGTCTCGTTCCAGTGCGTCGAAACAGGCTTCCAGGATCACTTTTCGCGCATCGGGATCACGATCGAGTTCGAGAACCGGAATCTCGCAGGAGTGGATACCACGGCAGCGGGCCTGCATCCCGTAACGGTCCACCAGGTCGGCAGCGCGGCCACGGGTTCGACCGAGGGTGGTCACAACGCTGAATCCGCGGCCCAGGAAGCCGGCGTAATTCATCGCCGCCTCGGCGATCGCAACCACTGGACCCCTGGCCAGTTCGCGGGCTGCATCCAGACCTGGATCCCCGAAGCAGGCGATGACATATCCGTCGACACCGTTCTTCTCGCCGGACGCGATCTCGGCGAGAATCCCTGGGACGCTGAGAGCTTCGTCGTAGTGGCTTTCGATCGACGCGGGACCCATGACAGGGCTGACCGCCTCGACGAATGTGCCCGGACCGGAGACGGCCCGGGCACATTCCTCGATCTTGGCAGTCATCGCCCACGTGGTGTTGGGGTTGATCACCTTGATTCTCATGACTTTCAATCGACCGTCGTGGTTTCCGCGGAGGAAGTATTCCGGACAGCCAGGAGGGTACGCGTGGCGAATAAGTAGTAGACGGCAAAGCCAAGTCCGCAACCGATGAACCAGCTGTACTGTGCTGCCGTGTACATCCCGGTGAGATCTTTGGCCAGCACCGGAACCATCGCGACGACTGCTCCCACGACGGTTGCGATCACTGCGGCCGGGTTGTATCCCTTTCTGTACCAGTAGGTTCCGGTAGGTGACATGCTGAACAGTTCGTCGACGATCACCTTCTGCTTGCGCACGAGGTAGTAGTCGGCGATCAGGATTCCGAACAGCGGACCGATGAACGCTCCGAGGGTTTCGAGCGTGTAGTGGATGACGTCCGGATTGTTGTAGAGGTTCCACGGGGTGATGAGGATCGAGCCGATCGCTGCGATCATTCCGCCGGCGCGCCAGCTGATCTTCTGTGGGCTGACGTTGGAGAAGTCGAAGGCCGGAGAGATGAAGTTGGCGACGATGTTGATGCCGATCGTGGCGATGGTGAAGGTTAGTGCGCCGAGGACGATGGCGAAGGTACTGTCGATTCGTGCCACGGTTGCAACGGGATCGGTGATCAGTTCGCCGTACACCGGCAGTGTCAACGATGCCGTGACGACGACCAGAACCGAGAACACGAGGAAGTTGACCGGCAAACCGAGGAAGTTGCCCTTCTTGACTGCAGCGAACGACTTCCCGTAGCGGGAGAAGTCGCCGAAGTTGAGCATCGGTCCGGAGAAGTACGAGACAACCAGAGCGATTGCACCGAGCATGACCGGTACGGCGTCGAAACCCGAGTACTTGACGTCGCCGAGTGTGAGATCGATTGCGCTCCAGCCTGCTTGGTAGATGAGGTAGCCGCACAGCATGAACATCACTACATATACTGCCGGCCCACAGAAGTCGATGAACCGGCGGATCGACTCCATGCCTCGCCAGAACACGCAGGCCTGCAATACCCACAGCAGCATGAAACTACCCCAACCAAGCGCGGAGAGCCCAGCGAATCCGTAGTCTTCGACGACTGCATAGGGCGCGAGTGACGGAAAGAGTTTGATCAGTACGACATCGAGCGCTGCCGAAGCAAGGAAGGTTTGAATCCCGTACCAAGCCACGGCAATCAGGCCACGAATTATTGCCGGGATGTTCGCGCCGAGGACGCCGAACACGCTACGGCAGATCACCGGATAGGGCACGCCGGTGGCCTGGCTCGGTTTGGCGACCAGATTACAGAAGAAATAGACGATCGTGATGCCGACCAGCAAGGCGACGAGTACTTGCCAACTGGCCAGTCCGAGCGCGAAAAGGCTACCAGCGGTGACATATCCACCGACGCTGTGTACGTCGGACATCCAGAAGGCGAAGATGTTGTACGACGACCAGGTCTGCTTGCGTAGCGGAGCCAGATCCTCATTGGTCAAACGTGGGTCGTAGCCGGGCTTGATCAAACCGCTGCCGGCAGGGTGGCCCGCGGCTTCGACCAGGTCACCTGGGCCGGTGTCCATTGCGGGAGTAGGTGTAGAGGTCGTTCGAGACGGAAGAATGTCGGTCATGACAGCTCCTGTGCATCAGTGCAGGAAATCAGCGGACAGAGCACAAGCTCTCAGCGTCAGTGATGAAAACCGTGTTGAGAAAAGGGTATCGACGCTGTGTTGCACAGTTATTGCGCGATCGGTATATCTTTTTCGGCCAGTAGACCGGTGTTTGTGGGCAGAGTCGCGATCACGGTATTGAGTCGGCGATGATGGATTTCGGAAGCACTCAGTAGGGCGGCTGCGTCCCGGTGCAGGAATGCGTCCAGCATCGCGGTGTGATCCGAGTGCAGAACCTGGCGATCGACGCCGGCAACATGGACCATCGGCTGAACCGGTTCGGTGATGTTCCAGGCAGCTTCGAACATGTGCAGAAGTCGAAGCATGTGCGAAGGTCGGGTCAGTGCGAGGTGAAAGTTTCTGCTCTCGCAGTGATAGGACTGAGAGTCGTCGAAGCGCAATGCGATCTCCAGACGGGAGTTCACCTCGACGGCGTGTTCGTGATCCTCCTCGGTGGCCTGCTCGACCGCGACGGCCAACGCAGCTGATTCGAGAGTTTCGCGGACGATGTACATCTCACGCAATTCCGCCGGCGTCAACTGAGCAACTGTGTAGCCGAGTTGATGTCGGTGGTCGACCAAAGATTCTCCGACCAGGGTTTTCAGTGATTCCCGCACTGGTATTCGGCTGACACCGAATACATCAGCCACGTCGCCGAGAGGAATCGGGGTACCCGGAGGCGCCGAACCGGACAGAATTACTCGCCGCAGTTCGTCGAGGATCGCTTGTTGTGGACTACCGGGAGCATCGATTACCAGTTGCGTCAGCAGTACCGATCTACGGCGCGGCGGCATGTCGCTCTCCCTTCGTGTATCTGCCAGCGTAGAAATATGTTGTTTCGCCCGCGTGACACCGGTGTGGCCGTCGTGAATCGCGCACTCGAGGGGGAACATGAGGGCTCCGATCACGAGCGAAAGTGAGTGCTGCTCAGGAAGCCGATCGTGGGGGTAGCGTTGTTGTGTAGTGGTATGGCAGAAAGCGAGTCGGTCGATGGCATCCGCTGTGCGCTCAGAAGCCGACCAGCGAGTTGTCGGTAACTTGCCCTTGGAGCTGACAAGTTTTGTCGGTCGCCGGCGTGAGTTGGCCGACGCCAGGAGATTGTTCGAGACGTCCCGTTTGTTGACACTGACTGGGATCGGTGGCGTGGGCAAGACAAGGCTCGCGATCCGACTTGCGGGAGCGTTGCAACGGGTGTTTCGAGATGGCGCCTGGTTGGTGGAACTGGGGGAGCAGACGGATCCAGATCTCCTCGAAGATTATGTCGCCGTGACCCTGGGTGTCCGGTCAGTCTCGTCGGCGGACCCGCTGCAGGCATTGATCGACTACTGCGCCGATCGGAGTCTGCTCTTGGTGCTCGACAACTGTGAACATCTGGTCGATGCAGTTGCCCTGTTCACCGGGTCGATCTTACGTCGATGTGCCGGTGTGAAGATCCTCGCGACGAGCCGCGAGTCGCTGGGTGTGGGTGGTGAAGCGACGATGCGTGTTCCCTCCCTCAGCACTCCGCAGCAATATGACTCGGGAGCGTTCGAGGGGCTGGCTCGGTACGAATCCGTGTCACTGTTCACCCAGCGTGCGGCCGCGGTAGTCCCAGGCTTCGTCCTCACGGAGGGGAACAAGCTTGCTGTAGCGCGTATCTGCCACGATCTGGACGGCTTGCCGTTACCGATCGAACTGGCGGCAGCTCGCCTGCGTGGTATGTCTGCTGAGCAGATCATGAACAGGCTCTCGGATCGATACCGACTACTGACAACTGGTGGACGCGACGTTCCGAGTCGTCAACAGACGTTGCGATTGTCGATCGATTGGAGTTACGACCTCTGCTCGCCATCCGAACAACAGTTGTGGGGGAGGCTGTCGGTGTTCTCGGGTGGGTTCGATCTCGATGCCGCCGAGGGTGTGTGTGGGCAGGATCTGAATTCGACCGAAGTGCTCGATCTCGTCACCGCGTTGGTAGAGAAGTCCATCCTGATTCGTGAGGAAACCAACGGGGATGTTCGATACCACCTCCTGGATCTTCTCCGGGAGTACGGACATGAAAAGTTGGAGTCCTCCGGTGAGTATTCCGATCGACGTCGAAGGCATCGTGATTGGTTCGAATCTCTTGTTGTACAGTCTGATTCAGAATGGATCAGTAGTGGGCAGGCTGGGTGGATCGAGTGGCTGAGTCGTGAACAGCGCAACGTACACGAAGCGCTGGAGTTCTCGATTTCGACGCCGGGTCAGGCACGGTCTGCGACACGAATGGTCGCGGCGTTGTACCGATTCTGGCTCAACGGCGGGCGGATCGGTTCGGCGAGGCGCTGGGCGGATCGGACGCTGAGCGCCTCCGATGGAGAGCCGGACATGTATCGCCTGGAAATTCTGTGCATCGATGCTGTGGCACACGGCATGCAGGGTGATCTCGTTCGTGCACGCGGACAGGCGGACGAGAGTTTGCGCCTTGCCGACGTCATCGGAGACGTACGCTCGCGAGGCCTGGCCGGATGGGCCGACGGATATGTCGACGCGTTCAATGGCGAATTCGACACTGCCGCCGAGAAGTTGGAAGTTGCCGTAACGCTGTTCCGATCAGCTGAGAATCTGCAGCACAAAGTGATCGGGTTGGGCACCCTCGGGCTCGCGTACATCTTTACCGGTGCTCTGGAGCGTGCTGTGGAATGTTTCGACGAGTCCCTCGCGATCACCGCACCGCTGCACGAAGTGATGTATCAGGCGTCGACGTTGGCCAACCTCGGGCTTGTGGATTGGCTGCGGGGTGACCTCGAGCGCGCCCGTGATCATCTGACGCGAAGCCTGCGGACCACCGACGCCTCTTTGAACTCGGCATGGTGTGTCGAACCGATGGCCTGGGTTGCTGCAGCGCAACGTGATTGGAAGCATGCAGCGGTTCTGCTCGGTGCCGCATCGATGTTCTGGCAGCGGGTCGGGGGTCGACTGAGCGGGCTTTCGAGTTTGTCAGCCCATCACGACAACGCTGCAGTTTCCGCTCGAAAGGCATTGGGTGAGAGTGCTTTCGAGAAGGAGTTTCGCAGAGGATTCGAGATGGCTGAAGGTGAAGCTGTCGTTTACGCGCTCGACGAGCGTCTTAGCGCCCCGGCTGCATCGCCGATCGACGCACCTCACCTGACCCCTCGCGAACAGCAGGTCGCCGAATTGGTGGCTCAGGGACTGACCAACCGAGCTATCGCGGAGCAGTTGGTCATCTCGCTGCGCACGGCTCAGGGGCATGTGGAGCACGTGCTGACAAAACTGGGATTCACTTCCAGAGCACAGATCGCGGCGTGGTTCGTCTCGACCGCGCAGGAGACCGACTCTCGAGGCTAGGCCGCGGACGCCGGTTTTCGTATTGTGGGCTGATCGACGATGCGGAGTTGTTCGTCCAGGTGCTGACGGAAGAACTAGCCGGACGAGCCGTCAATGCACCTGTTCTGTCTCCTTCGTTCGCGGTTTGTTCGACCACGCGGATTGCGCAGTGACTCAGCTCCGATCGCTCCTCGAAGGCGCGCAAGGGTTGCTGATCGACCGCAGGAACTTCGAACCTTCAGGCCTCGAGCGGACCTTTGTGATCCGAATCAACGAGGGCGCGGCGGGCCAGCCTGACGCCGGCTCTGGTCAGGCGTATTGCTGCGGAAGCCCCGAACATTGTAATCCGTTGTGTCGTAGAGGGAAACGAGGATGTCGAGTCGCTTCGGGGCGGAACGATCGACCTCGATGTCGGCGCTGATCCGTTGTCGTCGTCAGATGTGTGCAGTGAGATTCTCTACCGAGAGCGGCATGTGGGCTTGGTAGCGAAGTCGTCACCGTTGGCCCGTTCGGCTCAGCCGTCGCTGGCGCAGTTGTGCGAGCACCCACACGTCTCGACGTCGAGACGCGGCCGGACACACGGACCGATCGACGACGTGTTGGCCGCGGTCGGACTGCGCCGGCGGGTGATCGCCGTGGTCGCCTCGCTCGTTGCGGCGGCACTGATGGCCGCCGACAGCGATCTCGTTGCAGTGGTGCCGGAAAGGCACGCCCGATACTTTGCCGCTCGCCTCGAGGTGGCCTGGTTTGCGGTGCCGACCGAACTACCGGCCGTCATCATCCACCAACAGTGGCACGGTCGGCTGGATCACGATCCCGCTCATAGATGGCTGCGCGGACATGTCCGGGAGGCAAGCGTCTAGCTGGATTCGGTGGTCGTTCTGTACTCTCGCAGTCATGCAACAGCGGAGTACGGGAACGGTGACACGGTCACTGTTGCTGCTTCTGCTGCCGTTCATCGCCCTCCTGGCCGTGCCGCCGCTCGGTTCCTCTGGCAGTGCCGCGGTGCTGGGAACTGCGATCGCAGTCTTCGTGGTCGCTGCCCTCGCAACCTCCTCGAAGTACGAACTTCTGCAGCTCTGCGCGGTTTCGGCCACCGGCCCGTCTGATGACGAACGGTGCCTGCGTGGTGCTTTCCGCAGGCAGAGCAGCCCGGATGCGCCAGGCCGTCCGCAACTTCGAGCACCCGGAATCGGTCTGTAGATCGGCCGTCGGCGGGTGTGAACTCGTCATAGGTCGGTCAGACGTCTTGCGTCCACGACCATTCCCGCGCTCTCGGTTGCCTGAGCGCGCCTCTCGGTGAGGTTCATTCGTCATGCTCGATTTTGTCTACTACCCGGTGTCCGGAATCCTCTGGTTCTGGCACAAAGTTTTCTCACTGATCTCCGGATCGCCCGACAACGGCGTCGTGTGGGCGTTGTCGGTCGTATTTCTGGTCTTCACACTCAAGGCCTTGCTGTTCAAACCATTCGTCAAGCAGGTTCGCACCCAATTGGTCATGCAAAAGCTGCAACCACAGTTGAAGGCATTGCAGAAAAAGTACGCAGGCGACCGGCAGAAACTTACTGTCGAGATGGCAAAGCTGCAGAAGGAACACAACTACAGTCCGTTACTCGGATGCCTGCCGATGCTCGTCCAGGCACCGGTGTTCATTGGTCTTTACCATGTCCTGAGATCATTCAATCGAACCGGAGCGGCATCCCACGTCCCGTTTCTGAGCCCGACCGAACCGATGTCGGTGGCGGACAACGCGAACACGGCCAACTACTTCTTCAGTGCCTCGGACGTGCAGTCGTTTCTGGACGCCAAACTGTTCGGCGCGCCGTTGTCCGCCATGATTTCGAGTCCGGTAGCGCAGTTGGAAGCGTTCGGCGACGTCAGTCGGATCTCCATCATTCTGGTTGCCGTACCGCTGATGATTTTTGCCGCCGTCGCTACACATTTCACGTCGCGGGCGTCCATCGCTCGTCAGGTCGACACCGGAACCGTCAACCCTCAAACGGCAATCATGAACAAACTTGCTCTGTGGGTATTTCCGGTTGGAGTGATTGCCTTCGGTGCTTTTGCGCCCGTCGCGATCCTGCTCTATTTCGTGAGTAACAACTGCTGGACGTTGGGACAACAGCATTTCGTGTACGGGCGCATCGCGGCGGAACAGAAAGAAGCCGAATCGTCGCCGACACCCGGGGTGGCTGCAGGACCGCTGCCGGGTGCAAAGCCGATCCGCGCCAAACGCAAGCGATGACAGAAAAGCGACCCTCCCTACCGGCGGGTACGGCACGTACGCTGGAATGCATGACCAAATGGACCGCAGAAGACGTAGTCGATCAGACCGGCCGCACATTTGTCGTCACGGGGGCGAACAGCGGACTGGGGGAGGTAGTCGCACGGGCTCTTGGCAAAGCCGGGGCCGACGTCGTCCTCGCCTGTCGTGACACCACGAAGGCCGACGCTGTAGCCGCCGAGATCGGGCCCAACGCGGTTGTCCGCAAATTGGACCTCTCGGATCTATCGTCGGTGCGAGCTTTTGCCGACGCAACGGAGAAGGTCGACGTCCTGGTGAACAACGCCGGCGTGATGGCGGTTCCGTTCCGCCGGACTATCGATGGATTCGAAATGCAGATCGGCACAAACCATCTCGGACACTTCGCGTTGACCGGATTGCTGAAGGACAAGCTCACCGACCGTGTCGTGACGATGTCCAGTGCTCTGCATCAGCTCGGAACTGTCGATCTGGACGATCTCAATTTCGAGCGTCGGAAGTACAACCGCTGGTTGGCCTACGGGCAGTCCAAGCTGGCCAATCTGTTGTTCACGTATGAACTTCAGCGCCGACTCGCGGCGTCCGGTTCACCGCTCAAAGCTTTGGCTTCGCATCCGGGATATGCGTCGACGAACCTGCAGGGGCATACCGAGTCGATCCAGGACAAGCTGATGGGGATCGGAAACCAGATCTTCGCGCAGTCCGCGGAGATGGGTGCACTCCCCGAACTGTGGGCCGCAACCGCGCCGGATGCCTTCGGCGGCAGTTACATCGGACCGGACGGTCCGTTCGAACAGAGAGGTTATCCGAAGGTCGTTGGCTCGAACAAGAAGTCACACGACAAGAAGACCGCCTCGGGCTTGTGGATGCTGTCGGAGAAGTTGACCGGAGTCTCGTACGGGATCTGATTCGGATACGACGGTGGCCGCGAACTTCGAGAAGTTCGCGGCCACCGTCAATCTGTTCGAGCTAATACTGTTCGGGTTACAGCGTGACAACCATCTTGCCGGTGTTCGCACCGCGCATCAGGTCGATGAAGGCTTGTGGTGCATTCTCCAGGCCCTCGACGATGGTCTCGTCCCACTGAATCTTGTTGTCGGCGAGCCACCCTGCCATATGGGTGCGGAATTCGCCGCCGAGGTGGCGGTAGCCGCCCACGAGGAATCCGCGCAGAGTGAGTTGCTTGCCGATCACCAGTGCCAGGTTGTGGGGAGCGGTGGGCTTCTCGGTGGTGTTGTACTGAGCGATGGCCCCGCACAGGGCAATCCGGCCACCCGGGTTCATGGCATCGATGGCGGCTTCGAGATGTTCGCCACCGACGTTGTCGAAGTACACGTCGATGCCCTCAGGGGCAGCAGCGGCGAGCAGTTCGGTGATCGGGCCGTCGTGGTAGTCGAATGCCGCGTCGAATCCGAGTTCCAGAAGCCGGGCAACCTTCGCCGGCGAACCGGCGCTACCGATAACCCGCTTCGCCCCGAGCAGCTTGGCGATCTGACCGACGAGCGATCCGACGGCTCCGGCTGCGCCGGACACGAATACGGTGTCGCCTTCCTTGAACTCCGCAACCGCGGTGAGGCCGGCGTACGCGGTCAGACCGGTCATGCCGAGAGCGCCCAGGTAAGCCGTCGCCGGCGCGATGGAGGTGTCGGCCGGAGTCACCGCGGATTGGTCGAGGATGGCGTATTCACGCCACCCGAGGCCGTGGACGACAACGTCGCCCACGGCGCGATCAGCCGACTTGGATTCGACGACCTCGCCGACGGCGCCACCGTCGAGCGGCGCACCGACCTGGAACGGCGGAAGGTAGGACTTCACGTCGTTCATCCGGCCGCGCATGTACGGGTCGACGGAGATCGCGATGTTGCGGACCAGGATCTGGCCGTCTTCGAGTTCGGGGAGTTCTACTTCGGCAGTGGCGAAGTTCTCCGAGGTGGGCCAACCGTTCGGGCGTGAAGCGAGGCGGATTTCCCGGCTGACAGTGGTGGTGCTCATTCGTCGTCCTTACTTACTTCGAGGGTGACCTCGATGTTGCCGCGAGTTGCATTGGAGTACGGGCACACCTGGTGTGCCTTCTCCGTCAGCTCGACGGCCTGATCATGGGGTAGGTGGGGGAGTGAAACCTCCAGCGTCACAGCGAGACCGAAGCCTCCTGCACCGTTGGGGCCGATGCCGACCCGCGCGCCGACTGCGGAATCAGCCACGTTGGCCTTCTCGGCGCGAGCGACCATCTGCAGAGCGGAGTGGAAGCAGGCTGCGTATCCGGCGGCAAAGAGTTGCTCGGGGTTGGTGCCTTCGCCACTGCCACCCATTTCCTTGGGAATGGCGAGGCCGAGATCGAGGCGTCCGTCCGAGGTGCGAGCGTGACCGTTGCGGCCTTCGCCGGTGGCAAGTGCTTCTGCGGTGTAGACGATGTTCATGACTTCTTCTTTCCGTCGGAGTGGGCATTGGATGCTTGAAGTGATTCGCCGAGACGAGTGAGAACGTCTCGAAGCTCGGTGAGTTCGTCGTTACTCAGACCCGTGGCGCCTGCGAGTTTGGCCGGGATGTCCTCGGCCTTGCTGCGCAAGGTGGAACCCGCCTCGGTCAGGTGAATCTCGACGCGACGCTCGTCGGTGGTGAGGCGTCGGCGCTCGATGAATCCCAGACCCTCCAGCCTCTTGAGCAGCGGCGACAGAGTTCCGGTATCGAGATCGAGTGCCTCACAGATCTCACGTACCCCGCGGCCGTCTCGTTCCCAGAGTGTCAACAAGACGAGGTACTGGGGATACGTGATTCCCAGGTCGTCGAGCATTGCCCGGTACGCGGCCGTAGTGGCCCGCGACGCCGAATAGAGGGCGAAGCAGACCTGGCGTTCGAGGGCGAGTGGGTTGGTCACGAGAACAACTGTAGCGCACAGTTAAGTTGTGCACAACAAAGAAGTGTCAAATAGATCTGCGGATGGGCGGCAGTCTGTCTACGGCGTCGACAGAATCTCGGAGACACGCTCGAGGAAGGTGTGCACTGTGCGGGCCCCCGGTGCCGGAAACCTGGTGCGCACTGCCAACCCGTCGTGAGTGCGTGAGAACCAGAACTGAACGTCGTCTGCGCTCGACACGCGACTGAGTTGCTGCGGATTGATCGGCGCAGGCTGTGAGTCGCCGGGCCGTGATTCGCAGGACTGTGATTCACGGGGGCGAGATCCACCAGGCATGGTTCGGTAGTCGGCGTAGGACACCGAGAAGACGTCCCTGCGAGTGGGCGAAACCTCGGGCCCCAAGCTCCGCAACACTTGTCTCGACGACACGGATGACAGTGAAAGTGACTCGTGGAAAGCGAGATTGACTGCCCGAGCAGTGCTGTGAAGATTGTCCATGCTCGTCACGGTCATGGGCGCATTGGCCACCAGCCAACCGAAGGTGTGGTTGTGTCGCGGTTCCCTACGCGTGTGGACCGGGAACAGTAGGTGTGTGTCCCTCTTGCCGGTCAATTGTGTTGCGGCCAAACCGATCGACGCAAGTATCGCGCCGAACGACGAGTGCCGATGATCGGCGCAGTTCTGGTCGAACAGCTCTGCTTCGCCGGGGTCCAGGAGCATCCGGGTGTCTGTACCCTGGGGCGACATGGTCCCGGCGGGCAGTTCCAGATCTACGGGAAAATGGGGAGTGTCACCCCCGCATGATCGGAGGAAGGACCGCCAACCCGCAATGCGGTGGTCGCCGGGCTCTGGATCCGCGGTTGCCGATTCGCGGAAGCAGTAGTTGAGGAAACTCCCGGGCTCCGGCAGGAGATCCGACGCGGTCGGAACACGGTCCGCCCGCGTGTATTCGCGATACAGAGTGCTGATCTCGGTAATTGCGATGCTCATGGACCAGCCGTCGCAGATGGCATGGTCGAACCCGCAGATCACTGTTGACTGGTCCTCACGGGTGATGGCACCGAGAAAGTACGCGGGAAACGCAAAAGGATTGCACCATCGATCCAAGCGCTCGCCCAAGAGTTCTCGTACCTGTTCAGGTGTTCGTGCGTCAGCCACTGTTTCCTCACGCAGGCGCAGATCGGCGACGTCGGCGACGTCGACGAACAGTGCCGAGGATTCGCCCGGTTCTTCGGCCTGGGAGAACGAGCACGACAGGGCGTCGTGACGGGACGTCCATTCCTCGAAGCTGGCCTTGAGTGCGTCCGTGTCGATGGGGCCGGGAACGTCGAAAGTGGCAGCGAGCCAAGTCGTATCGCCGCGTCTGCCGGCAAGATGCAGCTGCTGATTGGAGGTCGGAGGAACCGGATACGTCGATCCGGTGGAGATTTTGCTCGGCGTCCACTGCAGGATGCGGCCCGGCCGTGCCTCGAACCTGTCGAGAAAGGTGATGTGCATCAGGCGGTCTCCACTTCCTGACGTGCATCCGCCTGATGAACGACGCGGTAGTCGCCGGTATCAGTGACCGTTCTCAGGACGTTGCGGAGGTGTCGAAGGTACCGATCCACCGATGTGTGCGCCTGCTCGGTGTCGGGAAAACTGACCATCACATACGTACGGTCTTTCTTCCTGTTGATCCACATCGACAGGTCACCCGTCGTTCCAGGTCCACCCAGTGCACGCGCTTCGAGTTCGTCGTGGTGCTCGGCACCTGGAATCAGGCGCATGTCGATGTACGACACCATCGGCGGGACCGACGTTCCGCCGATGTCGGATCCGGTCAACTTCGACACCTCGGCGATCACCGAATGGATGGACACGTCCGCGAGCCCCTTCACTGCGGCGCGAGCAGCGTGGGCAAGGGGGAGTGTATCGGTGAAGCTCGTGACACCACTCAGCGTGAACGAGACCGGGACGAGATTGATGAACCAGCCTTGAGAATAACGGTATCTCGGATCGGAGCGAGTGCCGACTGCGTTGAGCGCGAAGTAGTTCGCTCTGTTCGCGACCTCGATCTCGGTGAGGGCGAGGGCTGCGAATATCCCCGTGGAGAAGCCGACACCATTGGCCTTGCACAGCGCCGCGAATGCGGCCGACTCGTCGCTGTCGAGAACGTCGATATGTGTGCGCGTCGACCGGGTCTGCTCGCCCCGCGCGACGCCGAGGTGGAGGGGGAACGTCGGGAGTTGTCCGGCATTGGCCGCAAGAATCGAAATCCACTGCTGCACAGTTGCTGCGGACAGATCGAGATCCCCCGCGGCCGCCCGTTCTTCGCCGCTGTACTCGACATAACTTCCAGGAGAGGGAAGTTGATCGTCGATGCCGGCGCTTTCGGCGACGTACAGCGCACGAAGTTCTTCGACGCCGAGCATCAGCGACAAGCCGTCGGTGTGCGAGTGATCGACGCCGTAGTAGATGGTGAAGCCGGCGCCCGTTCCATGTTCGACGGCGCCACTGATGAACGAGGGCCACTGCAGTGGGCTGGTATCGCCGGCGAAACTTCGGCTCACATGCTCACGAACCGCATCTGTCGTGTTCAGGGGACCGACGCTGTGTGGTGTGAGCTCGATCGTCGACGCATCCACCACCCGACGGTCGATGACCCCACTACCACCAGGATCTTCGGATGGTCTGACCTCGAACCAACTGTGCAGTGTGTTGTGCCGCAGGACAAAAGCCTGCACTGCCCGCCGCAGTGCCTCCCGATCGAGATCACCGGGCAGAGTGAACGTGAATCCGATCCACGGTGACCAGTCGACGCCTTGTGCACGCTTGTGGTCGGCCGTACGAATGTGTCCCTCTTGTAGGAACGAGAGTGGTTGGTCGCTCCGCGGTGCCCGGGATGCCGCCGCCAGGGATTGCTCAGTAGGCCTGAACTCGGTGAGCGTCCCGGCTTTCGGTGCCCAGAGATCGATGGGTGTCATTTCCATGGGAGTTCTCCTCGATCGTTGCAGCGGTGTTGGTCGGAGGTGCGCATGTGTCGGTCAAGAAGGCAAAGTCCTCCATCTCACGGCGGAGCAGCCCGGCGAACTGATGAATGTGGCGGCTCGTGCGCGCGTTGCCCGGGTGGCGTATGGCCAGATTGAGCCCTTCCGGCGTCCGCGTCAGCCAGATGTAGACGTCGGTTCCCGAATGATCGCGACTACGAAGGCCTCTGGTCTGCCAACTCGTCCACTGCTCGGCACCGGGAACGTGACGAACGTCCATGTAGGAGAGCACGAACGGCAGGTGCTGCGGGCAGTCGATCAGCTCGCACACTTTCGAATACGGCAAGGCCGCTGCGGGTCGGACGCGTCGTACCTCCGCGCCGGCAACCTGGGCCAGATCGCTCACGGTAACGTCGGGGGCTATCGGAATCCTCACCGGCACAACACCGATGAACCATCCCAGGGACGCAGCCCATCGAAGTTCTGAACGGGTGTGTTGTGGCACGACGACGCGGAATTCGTCTGCGCCGGTGAGATCGCCGGTCACTTTGGCCGCGCACGCGAGTATCGCGGCCAGGAATCCTTGGTTGTTGCGCTTGCTCGCTTCTGCCAGGCGTTCGGCTCCCCGGGCGCTCAGAAGCCAGGCGGACAGGCTTTGCTGAGGAACTCGGCGTCCGGTGACCGGTTCGGGTAACGCCGGAAAGAACGGAGCCTCACCGTGCGTGTAGAACTCATGCCACGTCTGCACCGCAGGGTGGGAGCAGTCCGCATGTTCCACGAGATCTCGTTCGGTGGTGCCGAAGTCGATGTAGCTCCCGGTCTCCGTCGGTGAAGGAGGGCGTCCCTCGCTCAACGATCGGTAGATCGTCTGCAGTTCGTGCGCGGTCAGCGCCACCGAATATCCGTCCAGCAGAGCATGATCAGCGGCGAAAACCACGGTGAAATGACTGGGACTTTCAATCGTCGCGAATTGATATGCAGGCCAGACAAGTGGATCGGTTGACCGGTCGAGCAGTTGCTGCAGATGAGTGAAGACGGACATCGAGGACGCCAGGTGTCCGACTTCGGTGCCCAGAATCCGGACGTCTCCGGGCCCCGCGGTGCGTCGGACTATCGCTTCGCCCTCTGCGGCGACGTGTGTCCGGAGCACTTCGTGGCGATCGATCCAATGATCGAGTGCGGCCGCCCAGATCCGTCGGTCGAGTCGATCGCGGATGCGAAACGAGGTACCCAACCAGGACGGAGTGCATCCGTCGATCTGATGGTGCACCTGCTGTTTCACCTGTTCGGCATGTTTCAAGTGTGCTTCGTGAATGTAGCTGGCGGGACGCTGGTCGACGGGCCACTGCTCGGGCGGATTCACCGCGGCGGGAGTCCACTCGGTGACGGTCCCAGGCGGCAAGGGATAGTCGGCAAGTTCCGTGAATTCCATTGGCAAACCTGATCTCTCGAGATGGCGAAAGGTGGGGATCGTGAACGGGGGCGGATGTTTGTAACCGAGAGTGACAGATGATTAGTCAAGGCAAGTAGAACGCGACCCGAGGCTGCGCGCAACTGCTTCGGTCCGGTATGTGACGAGGAACATTCCGCTCGTTATTTCGGACAATTCGAATACTGGACATCCGGTTTACAGTCCTGGTCACCTGTCAGTTTATTGATCAATCACTTTGTGGTGAAACAAATTTCATCAACCTGCTGCAACAGCTGTGAGATCGCGACACATTCGAACATGCAAATAGTGGAATGTGTTTGTGTGTAGCAAGTTTCGTAGAGATTCGACTGTATCTCTTTCTATTGCAACCTGGTTCGTGTCGGTCCGGCGTGCGCGCTCGGTGCCGCGGATTGTTCACCGAGTATTGACATGCTCGGCATCTGCCGGTCGTATGCAGACGGTACCTGTAAGCGATGACTGATCCGATTGAATACGACCTGGTTGTGATCGGCTCCGGCCCGGGTGGGCAGAAGGCTGCCATCGCGGCCGCCAAGCTGGGTAAACGGGTGGCGATGGTCGAGAAAGGCAACATGCTCGGGGGAGTGTGCGTCAACACCGGCACCATTCCGTCGAAAACACTGCGCGAGGCGGTTCTCTACCTCACCGGGATGAACCAGCGCGAACTTTACGGCGCGAGTTACCGCGTCAAGGAGAACATCACTCCGGCCGACCTGCTGGCGCGAACCCAGCATGTCATCACCAAAGAGATCGAAGTCGTGCGATCTCAGCTCTTGCGCAACCGTGTCGAATTGTTGGTAGGGGTCGGCTCGTTCCTCGACGAGCACACCATCCTCGTCGAGGACGCCTCGCGCGGAGACAAGATGACGATCACTGCGAAATTCGTCGTGATCGCGACCGGGACGTTGCCTGCCCGTCCGTCTGGCGTGTCCTTCGACAGTCACCGGGTGCTCGACTCCGACGGAATCCTCGATCTGACTTCCATCCCGACCACCATGGTCGTGGTGGGTGCGGGAGTGATCGGTATCGAGTACGCGTCGATGTTCGCGGCGCTCGGCACCAAGGTCACCGTCGTCGAGAAGAGAACGTCGATGCTGGACTTCTGTGACCCCGAGGTCATCGAATCGCTACGGTTCCATCTGCGCGATCTGGCGGTCACCTTCCGATTCGGTGAGGAAGTGACAGCCGTCGACGTCGGAGCGAACGGAACGCTCACGACGCTGCGCAGCGGCAAGCAGATTCCCGCCGAGACCGTGATGTATTCGGCTGGACGTCAAGGTCTCACAGCGCCACTAGCGCTGGAGAACGCCGGCCTGGAGGCAGACGAACGCGGGCGTATCTACGTCGACGACAATTTTCGCACCAAGGTCGAACACATCTACGCCGTCGGTGACGTCATCGGATTCCCGGCATTGGCGGCGACGTCGATGGATCAGGGTCGACTCGCGGCCTACCATGCCTTCGACGAACCCGGCGCGAAGCTGATGGATCTGCAGCCGATCGGCATCTACTCGATTCCCGAGGTGTCGTACGTCGGCGCCACCGAAGTGGATCTGACCAAGGAGTCGGTGCCGTACGAGGTCGGAGTTTCCCGATACCGGGAACTCGCACGTGGGCAGATCGGCGGCGACACCTACGGAATGCTCAAGATCCTGGTGTCGACAGATGACCTGAAACTGCTCGGCGTTCATATCTTCGGTTCGGGTGCAACAGATCTCGTGCATATCGGTCAAGCGGTGATGGGGTGCGGCGGGACCGTCGAATACCTTGTCGACGCTGTCTTCAACTATCCGACGCTGTCCGAGGCGTACAAGGTGGCGGCGCTCGACGTCATGAACAAGATCAGGGCTCTCAAGCAGTTCCACTAGGGGTCGGGGTGTCCTCAGGTACCGGTCAGGGGTGGCCGGTGTACTTCTCGGGTAGCACTTGTTGGAATACCTGAGGGTGATGTCAGGACTGGGGAAATAGGGCAGGGTTTACCTCTATGACCATTGCCCTGGAACTTCGTGTGGACTTTCGATGCTGATCGGACTGATAGCCGCAATCGTGGCGTGTGTCGGATACGGTGTTGCGTCGGTGCTGCAGGCGTACGGTGCGCGTAAGTCGGCAGCTGCCGCCGAGGAGCGGGGCGAGTCCGGGCACGTGACGGCGTCGGGTGGCCCGACCTTGCGTTCGACGTTCGCGGCCGCGCTGACGGCGTCGTTCATACTGGGTACCGTGCTCGATGCGGTCGGATTCGCCGGTAGTGCGATCTCCGCGCGTCTCATTCCACTGTTCTTGTCGCAGACCGTGGTCAGCGCCAATCTCGTCATCACGGCAGTGCTGGGGACCGTGGTCCTCGGCATCCAGTTGCATCGCCGCGACTGGTTCGCGATCGCCGCTGTGATCGGATCGCTCCTGCTGCTCGGCTTGTCGTCGGGTCACGCGGGCGGCGGGAGTTCCAATGACGTCGTCCACTGGGGTGTCCTCGTGGTCTCGGTGTTGATCTTGTCGATCGGCATCGGTTTGATCCGATGGTTGGGTTCACGCGCAGCAGTTGTCGCCGGATTGATCTCGGGTGTGCTGTTCGGCTGTCTGGCCATTGCCGTACGCGTGGTCTACGGAATCGATCCGTTCGAAATCGGCACGATGCTCCGCGATCCGGCCGGGTGGGCAATCCTCGTCTCGGGCCTGGGCGGTTTCTATCTGCACACGGTCGCGCTGCAACTGGGGTCCGTCAACGGAGCGACGGCGGCCCTTGTCGTCGGCGAGACGGTTGTTCCGGGAATCGTCGGCGTCGTGGTACTTGGTGACGCGTCGCGACCGGGCCTGGAATGGCTTGCCATCGTCGGCTTCGTCGGAGCGATCGCCGGTGCCGTCGCCGTGGCCGTCTTCGGCGCCGCGACCCACGAGGAGAAACCGGTCGAAGAAGTGACCGTCTGATCCGTTAACGAAAGTGTCCTCGAGAACACGACCGCGAACACGACTTCAGACGTGTTAGAAAGGCAGTTCAAGCCGATCTCGGAGGGGCACTGATGCACGGGCCAGAAGCGAAGCACGAGGCCGAAGCGAAACACGAGGCCGAAGCCATCGCCGGCAACAAGGCGAATTGGGATGATCGCGCCGATGTGCATGTGCGCTCCGAAATGTACGACGTCGGAGGGTTTCTCGCTAACAGAGCGGCTATTTCCACAGTTGTGCAAAACGACTTGTCAATTCTGGCCCCGCATCTGCCGGAGTCAGGAATGCGGGGTCGCTCGCTCCTGCATTTGCAGTGCCACATCGGGATCGACACCATCTCCTGGGCGCGACTTGGTACGATCGACGTGCACGGGCTTGATCTGTCACCCAACTCCCTGCACCACGCAGCTCGTATCGCGAAGGCCGACAACCGCCGGATCGCCTGGGTGGAAGGTGATGCGCGATTCGCTTCGACTCTTGTCGGCAGGCGTTTCGACACGATCGTCACCAGCGCCGGGACCATCGTCTGGTTGCCGGAACTCGCTACTTGGGCTCGGTCGATCCACGACCTCCTCGAGCCGGGTGGGGTGTTTCTGATCCGCGACAATCATCCGATCCTCGGCGCAATGGCATTCGAACCGTGGACGATCACCGACGACTACCTCTCCGGAGGCGGCGTGCGTTCGTACGAAGACTCTGCGACCTACACCGGGAACTCCGACGGACAGATAGCGCACGCCACTAACCACGAATGGCGCCACGACCTAGGCGAGGTCATTGGTTCCTTGCTGGATGCGGGCCTTCATATCGAATCAGTTTCGGAACTTCCCTACATGGACTGGCCGGCCTTCCCGGAACTCATTGCGTGCGCCAACGGATGGACTCTGTCGGACCAGGCTCCGAGGATCCCCTTGAACTTCGCCATCGTCGCCAGACGAAATCAGTGAAGTGAGTAAGCAGGCCTGATTCCCATTGGGGGGACTTCGCTTACTTCCTGGAGTGGCGTCCGCGTTTGGTGCATGACAATCGAGCAGCCAACTCGCCCTGATCGGTCTCGGTGCGCTGTGGGTCTTGTGCGCCCGGAAATCGCGTGGATCGTAGTTCTTTCGAGCTAATACTTTTGGCGGATAGCGCTTTTCGCTCGAATTCTGCACGGCGTTGTTGCAACCGTTCGACGGCATCTGCGGTACCAGGTTCGCAGGAACCAGTGTCGCTGTTCGGTAGGTCCGGCTAACGGAAACCGCATTTTCGCAGATAGTTCCAGTACGCGACCGATGCCTCGCATTCGTCATGCGGTCACAAGGCAGCGGGATGTAGACCGGAGGAAATCAATGAGCAGCTTGGATATTCAACGTTGGTCGAACGACTTCACCGCCCTCACCAAGGTCGTATCGGAAGGCATCGAGCAGTTTGTTCTTCGGTTCATTTCCAGCTGAAGTGATCTGAGTTGCTCGGTGTGGATAGTTCTGGCCACTACCGCGGTTCGGGTACTGAATTGTGATGAAGCAGAGTTACTTACGGAGTTGCGGGGGCCTGGGCCGGGGCGAGCACGTAGGAGAACGCATACGTCACCAGGGCGACGACCGCCAGTACGATCAAGGACGTCGGGAATCCTCCGGCATCTCGCACCGGGTCACCCGTAGCGATGACAGCCGCTATGAACACTGTGGCCACCAGTAGCGTCACCGCCATTGTCGGATACGCAGCGAACCGATGCTTCCAGCGGCGGACTGTGCGCGCCGGCCATCTGTGGCCTGTGCTCAGCGCACTGTGACGGCGCCGGTGAGCGCAGCCAGACTCAGTTCCTTGTCGACCCAGCTCATGGATCAACTAGAACACAGGCACGATCCCGAGGCTGTGAAGTATTGCGATTCAAGGGCTGAAGAACCGGAGACGGCGGTGCAGACGCGCGATCGACGGGTCTCCGATCGTGCGTCTGCCGTCGGTACGAGCCTGGCTCGGTGTCATCCCGTAGAAGTCCTTGAACGCGCGTGCCAACTGGGACTTGGACGTGAAGCCGCAACGCTGCGCCAGCGCTTCGATCGTTTCGTTCGACATCTCGGCTCGGGTCAACTCGCGGTAGACGAGTTCGAGGCGCTTGCGCCGTATGACAAGAGCAATTCCGCCGTCGGACGCGAATGCACGGTAGAGCTGTGCCCGGGAAACCGACAAGGCCGCGCACATGGTCGTCGGCCCCAGCCAGGTCTCGGAGAGATGCTCGGCAATGTAGGCGTACGCACGATCGCGGAGAGAGTGATCGGGCCGCGGCAACAAGTCCGGCTCGGCGATGCCCAAGCTGACACGGAGAAGGGAAGCGACGACGTCCTCGTAACCCGCCGCAGCATCGGGGTCGAGATGCGGCAGCGCCAGTACGACCGATTGCATGCACTGAGCGAGAACGAAGGCAGGAACTCCGCGCAGTACCGTCCCGTGGAGGGAACGACCCTTGGACTCGGCCTCGACGAGAGAGCGCGGGGCGAGGAGCGTGATGGTGCGCCCTGTCACCTCGGCTTCGGCGTCGGCGGTCCAGGTACGCCCTAGGTCGAGGAACGTGACGTCCCCTGGGCGGGCGACAAAATCCACCCCCTCGGCATCACCACTCACCTGCCCGTCGAGGACGACCTGGATCATGTACTGATCGTCGAGTCCGCTCTCGGCGATGACAATTTTGTTTCGGGTGTACTTCTGCGCATTGAAGGTAGTTTCACCGATCAGCGAGGTCCCGATGGGCAGAGCGGATATCGAGCCTTCGAGCGGAGTGTCGGCACCCACTGGTTCGGTGACGAAGAACGGACGCGTCGCGCCGCGCCAGAAGTCGTCGGCGTCCTCCGGATCAACCGATCGAGTCGACACGCGGATGCGGGCGGAATTCATCGACACGCGGGCATGATATGTCAGATCTTGCAGGTCGCAGTCACTCTCCCGCAAATAATCGTCAATAGTGACCGAGCCCACATAATGAGACAATTCGGGCGTATTTGTGAGACGGCCAGTGCTCGCGTGTCGCGGCGATCCTGTCTATGTTGTTCGTTATGGGTGGACAGGTTGGGAGTTCGATGCTCGAACGAAATCTCGAGTTCGGCGGGGATCGACTGCTCGTTGGTCGGCCATTATGACGTCCACTTCGAATCGATCGCAGCTATCTCGAGCAAAGCGAAATCCTCGAGGAAGGGGGACGCTGCAAAGACGGCTTGCCGGGCGTGGAGCCACGGCGATTCGTCCTCGTCTGCTCGGATTGATGGAACGCTCGGCGGGATTGACCGTCATCGATTCGCCGCGTGGGTTCGGCAAGACGGAACTCGCCGCATTGTGGCTCACGACTCTCGGGCAGGTGCCGAGCAGACCGGTTGTCTGGGTGCCGGCGCCATCGCATCGGATGACCCCCCTCGAGTACTGGAACACCGCGCTCGCAGTGATTCAGGATTCGCTGGAATCACTCGAGGCCCCGCCACGAATGCGCAAGGATCCGGTGGGCGCGATCGAATCACTACTCGACTCGTCGTCCGCACCATTCGTGTTGGTGTTCAACCGCATCGACCTGGTTGAGGGTGACGAGGTGGGACGCCGAATCGTGGATCTGATCGTGCGGCTTCCCGGATTGAAAGTAATCGTCACGCTGCAGGATCGGTCTGCGACAGACTTGCTCGAAGACGTCCGCGTGGACGAGTACCTGTGCGCGAACGACCTCAGATACACGCTCGACGAGTCGACAGTTCTGTTCGCGGAGGCAGGGATCCACCTTCCCTCGGGCATCGTCCATTCGATCTGTGAACGCGTTGCCGGCGTTCCCGTGCTGATGAAGGTTGCTCTGAGTGCGGTTGCGGGGCTGAGTGAACCGAGCCGTGGACGCGAACGCGTTCAGCAGCGAGTGGACCAGGCGATCCACGCGTACGTCAGTCGGACCGCTCCTCGATCGGGCAAGTCGCTCGAGTTGTTCGACTTCGCGACTACGATCGCCGCTGCCCGCACGGTGACGCCAGAGATCGCTCGTGTCCTGTCCGGCGATCTTGACGTGGCGGGCAAACTGGACTTGCTCGAGTCTTTCGGTCTTATCTTCCGGAATGGTTTCGAGGGAGAACCGTCCTGGTACTTTGCGCCGTCAGTTCGACTGGCATTCATACAGATACGGACCGAACAAGGGGATGGATTCGAAGATCCCTTCCAGATTCTCGTCGATCACGCTCTCGGGACTTCGGATATAGCCGGTGCCGTTCACTACGCCTTGGACGGACGCAAGTGGACCAGGGTGCTCGACATACTCGAGCGTCACTGGGCCGATCTTCTGGTCGATCACACCGGATTGGTCCGGACTGCGTTGCAATCCATACCCGGCGACGTACTCAGTTCGAACCCTTCGATTCTGGTGGGCCGTGACCTGCTCGAATCACGTCTGCGGCCGCAGTTGATCAACGGCGATTCGTTACCGACGGAACCGGCGGAATTGCGTGCGATAGGTGGTAGTCCGCATGCACACAGCTTGTTGAACGTCGGAACGGTCCAATCGGTGGTGCTGAGAACATCCGGTAAGTACCAACGCTCCACCGAGATCACGCGCAAGTTGGCGCACGTCGTGTACGGACTCGGCGACGAGTCGTTGGGCGCGTTGGGGTCTCAACTGCCCGCCCTGCGGCTGATCTGGGGAGTCTCGCATCAACTGACCGGTGACCTCGGTGATGCCGCGGTGGAATTGCGACTCGCTTATCAAGGTGCGGTGCAACATGGTCCGGAGTTCGTCCTGCGTCACGCCTCAAGCAATGCCGCGCTCAACTCAGCGCTGATCGGGGACGTCGCGCACGCGACAGACTGGCTGCACCTAGAAAACACACACCCGGACGTTTCGGGATGGTTGGGACCGCCCTCGCACATGGGGGGAGCGATCGCGCGGGCACTGGTGGCGTGCGACAGCGTGGACCTGCACGCCGGCGCTGCCGCGATGGACGCACTCGCCGAGATCACACCGCCGGGCGACCTGTGGGCGTTCGCGGCCTACACTTACACCAGATTTGCACTGCTGCAATCGGACCCGTTCTCGGGGCTGATTTCCCTCCAGCGCGCAGTGGCAACGCACGGGCACGTGAATCCGTGTGAACGATCACTCGGTGACGCGCTTCTCACCGCGGCACGTATCGATCTTCTGTTGGCGTCCGGGGAGGGCACCAAGGCGCTGGAAGAATCAGTCGCTGCGCCACATACGTTTGCTGTTGTCACGGTCTCCGTAGCGCGGGCGCATCTCCTGACCGGGTCGCCGTCCCAGGCATTGGAATTGTGCCGCGAAATCGACTGGAGCGGGCAGTATCTCACTAGGTTTCGGCTCGAGTCCCTGCTGATCGAATGCGCCGCTCTGTGTGAACTGGGCAGGATCCCCGCTTCCGCGAGTCCGTGGGAGGAGGCTCGCGGACTGCTCGAAACCTCAGGTGTCCTGTCGGCGCTGGCGACGATACCGCGTGATCTGATCAGGCAACTCGAAGATCGGGCCGAGGGCTCGAGCAGCGCCGTCGCAACCTTTCTCGAATCCGAAGCGGCGCAGATGTATCCGGCGGCGATCGTTCGAGTTCAATTGACGAAGCGGGAGATGGACGTTCTCGTGGAACTGGGTCTCGGCATTCCGATCGGTGAGATAGCGCGAAAGTTGTTCGTATCCAACAACACATTGAAGAGTCATCTCCGTGCCCTGTATCGCAAACTCGGTGCGCATTCCCGGGAAGAGGCCGTCGCGGCAGCGCACCGACACAACCTGCTCGTCAGCGGGCAGGACTGACTACCGACTAGTGCAGGTTGCGCTCGGCGTAGACCTTCATCGCATCACGGACCAGCACAGCGGTGCCGTCGCCGTACCTGTCGTAGTTTGCAGTGAAGCGGGGATCGTCGACATACATCTGTCCGAGTCCGGTGAAAGCATCGGCGCTGGGAGTCCTTCCCTGCCAACCGATCTTTATCCACTCGAACTGTCTCTGGGTAATCGACTGGACGTCGTCGCTCTCCGCGGACAGGCCAGCTGACAGTGCGGTGCCGAATGCCTCAGCGATGTCAGCTTGAGTCTGCAAATGCGCTTTCCGGTCCTGCTCGGACATCGATCGCCACCAGTTGTCGCCGCTGGTGTAAGCGTCCTTGCCCCAACGCTCGATGACCTCGTCCTTGTATCGGGTGTGGTCGAACCCGTCGAAAACATCTTCCGGCATGAGTGATTCACCTTTCTTCGTCTTGTTCAAGGTCGTGTTGACAGATTCGATCTGTCTCGAGATTCGCGTGCGCTCTTGCTCGAGAAGTTCGAGATGGGTGCGCAGCGCGGCGGCCGTGTCGCGTTCGCCGGCGAGGACTTCGGCGATGGCCGGCAATCCGAGTCCAAGTTCTCGGAGCAACAGGATGCGTTGCAACCGCACCAGGGCGTTTTCGTTGTAGAAGCGGTAGCCGTTGGCGCCGATGCGACTCGGTTCCAGGAGTCCGAGATCGCCGTAGTGACGCAGTGTTCTGCTGGTGGTACCGGCGGATTTGGCGAGTTCTTGGATGGACCATTCGCTCACGTGGAGTTCCTACTCTCGGATCGGTTGTGCTCATTCAGCATGCAAGTTGACGTTGCGTCAATGTCAAGGATGTTCTCGGTTTGCATTGTCTGGAATGTTTTATGTCCGTTTCGCCGTATCGCCACGAACAGGTCTCCAACTGATTGATTCGATGACCTAGGTCACGTGATTTGGCTCACAAATTGTCAATTTGAATAGTTGAACGAGCCTCTGTTGACGCTTTCACATACCTCGACCACGATCATCTGAACAGATCGAGTTACGCGGTTGTTGAGAATGCACGGTAGTTGAAATGCACTGCAGACGGAACGGTGGTCCACGATGACTGAACTGGTGTCGGGCGTAGCCCAGGCCAAGCCCTATGACCTCGATGATCGGTACCGGTCGGGATCGGGACCGGTGTTGCTGACCGGTGTTCAGGCAATTGCACGCGGGTTCGTCGAGCAGCACGTTCGCGACATTCGAGCAGGTAAGCGTATTGCCACCTTCGTGTCCGGTTACCAGGGCAGCCCCCTTGGCGGCGTCGACAAGATGCTTCACGGGATGCCCAAGGTGCTCGCGGAGCACGACATCACCTTCATCCCCGGCTTCAATGAGGAACTTGCTGCCACCGCGGTGTGGGGAAGCCAGACGGACCTCCCTGCAGGAACCGCGACCCACGACGGCGTGACCGGTGTCTGGTACGGCAAGGGCCCAGGCGTCGACCGCGCTACAGACACCATTCGCCACGCCAACATGTACGGCGTGAACCCCAAGGGTGGCGTCGTCCTGCTGGTGGGCGACGACCCGGCGTCGAAGTCATCTACGGTTCCTGCCGTCAGTGAGCGTTCGCTTGCCGCGATGGGTGTGCCGGTTCTGTTCCCGCGCAATGCCGAAGAGATCATCACGATGGGTATGCACGCTGTTGCACTCTCGCGTGTGTCCGGTTGTGTCGTGGCGCTCAAGATCGTCGCCGACGTCGCCGACGGTGCCTGGACGATCGACGGCAGCATCGCGGACTTCGACATCGTGGTTCCGGAGGTGCAGTTCGAGGGCAAGCCCTTCGTCTACAAGCAGCGTCAGATGGCCGCGCCGCCGGACAGTGTCATCGCCGAGGCCGATCTGTACGGCCCGCGATGGGATCTCGTGCACGCGTACGGAACTGCCAACAATCTCGATGTGATCGAGGTCAACCCCTCCGGTGCGAAGATTGGTATCGCCGCCACCGGTACAACTTTCGACTCCGTCCGGCAGGCGCTGGCAGACCTCGGTGTCGACGACGCCGCGCTGCACCGCGCCGGGATCCGTCTCCTTCGCATCGGCATGTGTTATCCCGTTGTGGGTGAGAAGGTTCGCGAGTTCGCCGAAGGCCTCGAGCGGATCGTCGTGGTCGAGGACAAGACCGCGTTCATCGAGGCGCAGATCCGGGAAGTCCTGTACGGCACCGACGATGCCCCACGCATCATCGGCAAGCGTGACGGCCAGGGCCGTCTGCTCATGCCTGCCAGCGGTGAACTGACCGCAGGTCGGCTGCTCGGCCCGTTGCGCCGCGTACTCAAGCCACACGTCGAGCTCAAGCGCACCCTCCCGGCCCCGCTGTCGCTGAACGTGCTCTCCGCCAAGCGAACCGCGTACTTCTGCAGCGGGTGCCCCCACAACCGTTCCACTGCTATCCCCGAGGGTTCCATCGGCGGCGGCGGAATCGGTTGCCACACACTCGTCACCATGTCCGGCCGTGAGGACAGCGCTGTCACCGGTCTGACGCAGATGGGCGGCGAGGGCAGCCAGTGGATCGGGCAGGCACCGTTCACCGACGTGCCTCACCTGTTCCAGAACATCGGCGACGGCACCTTCTTCCACTCCGGTCAGTTGGCTGTCCAGGCGTGCATCGCTGCAGGCGTGAACATCACCTACAAGTTGCTCTACAACGAGGTAGTGGCGATGACCGGTGCACAGGACGCGGAAGGTGCCCTCTCCGTTGCTCAACTCAGCCACAAGCTGACCACCGAGGGCGTCAAGCAGATCATCATCTGCGCTGACGAGCCCTCGCGTCACAACAAGCGTGCACTGGCCAAGGGAACCAAGCTCTGGCACCGCGATCGCCTCGACGAGGCTCAGAAGGAGCTTCGCGAGATCAAGGGCGTCACTGTGCTGATCTACGACCAGCACTGTGCGGCCGACGCTCGTCGTCAGCGCAAGCGCGGCACGCTGCCCACTCGCAACACTCGCGTCGTCATCAACGAGGCAGTGTGCGAGGGGTGCGGTGACTGCGGCGTCAAGTCGAACTGCCTCTCGGTCCAGCCCGTGGACACCGAGTACGGCCGCAAGACGAAGATCGATCAGACGTCCTGCAACACCGACTACACCTGCATGGACGGAGATTGCCCGTCGTTCGTGACCGTCGAACTGGTACCGGGCAAGAAGGCTCCCAAGGCCGCACGTCCCGTCCCGCCGGTCGTCGCAGATCCTGATTTCGGCCCGCTCACCACCACGCAGAACGTTTTCCTGGCAGGTATCGGCGGAACCGGCATCGTGACCGTCAACCAGGTGCTCGCCACTGCGGCATTGCGCGCCGGCCTCGAGGTGGAGAGCCTTGACCAGATCGGACTGAGCCAGAAGGCCGGACCCGTTGTCTCGCACCTACGTTTCAGCTCCAGCGCGCTCGAGCCGTCCAACCGCCTCACCCCGGGCAGTGCGGATTGCATCGTCGCATTCGACCTGCTGACCGCGACGGACAACAAGAACCTCGACTACGGTAACGCCGAGAAGACGGTCTCCATCGCGTCGACGTCGCAGACGCCGACCGGAGACATGGTCTACGACAAGGCTGTTCGCTACCCCGAGGAGACGTCACTCCTCGCCCGTCTCGACAAGGTGTCGCGCACCCTGCGTTCGTTTGACGCCCTCGCCGCGGCGCAGGAACTGTTCGGTAACACCGCAGCCGCCAACTTCCTGCTGATCGGTGCGGCCTACCAGAGCGGCGGACTTCGTCTGCCGGCCGAGGCCATCGAAGAAGCGATCGGCATCAACGGCGTTGCCGTGGAAGCGAACATCGCAGCATTCCGTTGGGGTCGCGCAGCAATTGCCGACACCGCTGCATTCTCGGCCGTCACCACGCCGGCCAAGTCTGTCCGCGAACCCGTTGTCGCACCGGCTCACATGTTCGCCGGAACCACCTTCACCGGTGAAACCCTGCGACTGGTGGAACTGCGTGCGGCGCAGCTCATCGAGTTCCAGTCCGTCAAGATCGCCCAGCGTTACATCGATCAGGTTCAGGCAGTCTGGACCGCCGAGCGTGCCGCAACCGAGCGGACCGACTTCAGCGAAGCGGTTGCCCGCGGCCTGTTCAAGTTCACTGCGTACAAGGACGAGTACGAGGTTGCTCGCATGCTGGTCGATCCTGCCTTCATCGAAGACGTCAAGTCGCAGGTGCCGGCCGGGGAGAACCTGACCTACAAGCTCCACCCCCCGATCCTCCGAGTGATGGGCCGCAAGAAGAAGATCGGTCTCGGGCCCAAGTCGCATGTTGCACTGAAGGTTTTGGCCAAGGGCAAGAAGCTTCGCGGTACCAAACTCGATCCCTTCGGTTACATGCACGTTCGCAAGGTCGAGCGTGAACTGCTCGCCGAGTACGAGGCCATGATCGTTGATCTCTCTCGTACGCTCGCAACCGACGGATACGATCGCGCCGTCGAGATCGCGGCACTGCCGGACGTGGTTCGCGGCTACGAGGACATCAAGCTCGGCAACATCGAGCTGTACAAGACTCGCCTGCGCGAACTCGGTGTCGGTGAGTAGGAGCGCCGGCGAGTAGATCGAAGAAGACTGTGCCCCAGTGACCTTGTCACTGGGGCACAGTTGTATTCAGGCCTACTCGGACCCGGGCAGGTTCAGGAGGGCGGGAACTGGCCGTCGGCAACCACGGCGCTGCCGTTCCACGTGAAGTTCACTATGTTCGGTCCGCCTTGGGGGCAGCAGAATGCATCGTCGTCCAGCAGCCAACGGTATTGGACGGATACCGAATCCTTGTTGCTGTCGATGACGTGTGTGTACGAGTACGGCTCGCTGGTAGCGGTGCCCAGGTATGTTCCGTCGTGGAAGAACAGGACGTGTGACTGATACGTCGCATCGCCCACGCCGTCACCATCGACCGAAACCCAGAGCAGGTCAGGACAATTACCGATCTGCTCCTCGCTCGCGGATCTCGGTATCCAGCTGCCGCCGTTGACGTCGGTTCCCAAGGTACCGATTGCGTCGGTGACGACCGGGGAGTCGACGTCGAGACAGGGACCTGAAGCCGGGACTGCAGGCGTCGTTGACGAGCTTGTGCGGGTGTTCGATTGTGGCGGGGGAGAGCTCGTTACCGTCGTCTCGGGCTCGTTTGCCGTCGAGGTCGCCGACTCCGTTGAACTGGCTGCCGTGGAACTCGCCGCCGCTTCAGGTGTTCCTTCGGTCGACCCGCAACCGGCGACGATCAGGGCGGCGGTGGTTGCCAGGGCAGAGACAGTGACGGCGGCCGAAATCGGAGCTTTCCTGCGCATGCGTCCTCCAGAGAGTGTGGGTTCACGTGTTCAAGTCCCTCCTTCGTTCTGTCGCCGGGATATGCGTTTGCGTTATCGAACAACTGGTAACGATCGGCTATCGGGGTTCGCTGTTCGCGGCTCCGGTGTTCGCAACTTCGGATGCGTCGTATCGCACGGATCCGGCAACCACGGTCTTCGCGATCTCCGTGGTCAGGAGAGAATCGACCCCTTCGGTGAACGGATCTTGTTTCAGCACGACAAAATCGGCTGCTTTACCCCGAACCAGTTGGCCGGTCACATCTTCCCATCTGCACGAGTAGGCAGCGTCACGAGTTGCGTGAGCCAGCGCGTCCGCGAGGGGGAGGGCGTACTTCGGCAGATTGGGTGCAAGCGACGGATCGATTGCGGATCGGCGGGTGGTGGCGATGAACATGTTCGGCAGCGGCGGGTGAGGCGCCGTCGGAGCGTCCGAACCCAACGCCAGAACCGCTCCGGCCTCGGTGAATTCGGGCCAGGGGTACGCGCGATTCACCCGGTAGTCGCCGAGCATCTCCTGCCAGTTCTCTTGAATCGCAGGGTCAGCGTGAACTGGCTGCATCGAGGCGATGATGCCCAGGCGGGCAAGCCGTTCGACGTTGTCTCGTGTGATCGACTCCAAGTGTTCCATTCGGTGCCTGCGGGGAATGTCTCCGTTGGCGGCGATCGCGTACTCGAGTGCCGTCAAACCGATCTCCGACGCTTCGTCGCCGATCGCGTGCATGGCGATCTGCAGACCCGCGGCGTCAGCGGCTGTCACGACGGGGATCAAGGACTCGAGATCCCAGATTGGCTCGGCGTTGGTGCCGTCAGAGTACGGCTCTTTCATTGCGGCAGTGCAGCTGTCGATCACACCGTCGATGATGATCTTGATTCCGGCGATACGGAGCCACGGACCTTGGACGCGCTCGTGGAGTTCGATCACGTCGTGAACTTGTCGGACGTTGTCGGCTTCGTTGTCCTCGCGGGTCATCAGCCAGTGAGCCGCGACGCGCAGCGGCAGTGTTCCGTCTCCTGCGTCCAATGCTCTTTCCAGCGAGGCTAATTCGTCCGCGCCGAGCGCCATGTCGACCGTGCCGGTCACGCCGTCCTCGAGATAGTGGCGGAACGCGAGCGAGAGGGCGGCGTCCCGGTCTTCGTCGGATGCGAGCTCCGCCAGTTTCGGCCAGACGTAGAGCATCATGGCCGTCTCGTACAGCATTCCGGTGGCTTCTCCGGTGTCCGGGTCCCGGCCGATACGACCGCCGATCGGGTCGGGCGTGTCCGCGTCGATGCCGAGTTCTCGCAGTGCTGCAGTGTTCACCCAGACCGAATGTACGTCGTTGGCGTCGAGGTACACCGGGCGATCGGGCACGACGGCGTCGATCATTTCTCGCGTCGGGTGCCCTCCGTCCAGCGCGGAGAACAACCAACTGCGACCCAGCAGGCGTGGTGCGTCCGGGTTCGATTCCGCGAATTGCCGGATGCTGGACTGAATGTCGGCAAGATCGGTGGCATCGAGGAGATCGAGTTTCTGCAGCGCAAATCCCATCATGACTAAATGCGTATGGGCGTCGACAAAACCGGGGAGCACGAGGGCACCTTCGAGGTCGATCACCTCGGCGTCGGGAGCCAGGATATCGGCATAGACGGTTTCGCCCACGAATCTGAGCTGTTGGCCCTCGACGACTATCGATTCGGCCCACCCGTCCTCGGCAGCGGTGAAGATCTTTCCGTTGCGGTAGTGAGTGATGTTGTCATTCATGACTTCTACGTGATCCTTACGCGATGACGGTAGTAGTGATGGCGGCGCTGTGGTGACGATACGCACCCTCGGTACGCACGGAGAGCCGGGAAACCAAGGCGAACGGGACCAACAAGACGAAGCTGATCCCCGAGATGATGACTCCGAAGGTCGGATACCCGAGGCTCGCAGTCACCGAAGTGCCGAACAACGGCGCAAACGCGGAGCCGATGAGGTAGGTACCCAGCAGTGGGGCGGACCATCGGCCGGCCGCGTCGAGCGCGGCCGAGATGGCAACCAAGACGATGAACGTGGCCGCGTAGATCGTGTTCCACGCGATGACCAGTGCGAGGTAGATCGTGGGATCGGTGGTGAGGCTGGCAGACAGCTTCAGGATTGCCCCGAGTATCAGTAGCACGGAGATCGATACTGTCCGACTGACCCGAGAACCCAACGCGGTCAAGGTAACAGCCGCGAGCACACCACCCGCCGTTGATGCGCTCAGTGCGAGACTCATTTGTTGATCCGAGAGCCCGGCGTGCTCGGAACCCATGATGCCGAGTACTGCCCACAGTGAGTCCTCACTGATCGCCCAGACGGCGAGCATCGCGAGGAAGGCAGTCCCGGCAAAAGTGAGTCGTTTCGCGCTTACCCCGGCGGGGAGAGTTGTGGTCGCATTGGCGGACTTCGCCGTCTCCGGCGACTCTTTCACCGGGGACGACGGCAACCAGGTGACCGTTGCTGCGGTAGCCAGTGCCAGGACTGCGACGATGCCGAAGGCGTTGGTCATATGTGTGCCGAGGATGGGAATGAGAGCGAGGACCGCTGTGACGACGAGACGGTTCACGAGCCCGCTGATGCTCGATGCCCGGTCTGGGTTCGTGAGCGCGGCCAGTGCCGCGCCACCGACGGATGCGGCTCCACCAGCGCCGACACCGCCGATGATGATCGCGGCACACGCGATTGCCGTCGACGGTGCGATGGCCGCGACGCCGAATGCGGCCGCCATCGCGATCAGACTGATGCGGCCGAGGAGATGGCGATGCGGACCCGATGCGATCCGCGTGCTGGCGAGGCAGGTGACCGCGCAGACCAGCAGCGATGCGGTCAGAACTGCACCGGCGGCAGATTCGGTGACACCGAGGTCCTCGACCATTGCCACGATCATCAGGGGGATGAGGTTCGCGGTGATGAACCCCATGACGCCGATACTGAAGACGGCAACACCACGGTTGGTGGTGAGTGGAACCCGGTCTGACTTCGTATTCGCAGAAGCGTTGTTTGGCACTAGGGCAACCCCAAGTCCTGAAGGGGGTGGCGGAACCGACCCCTGATGGCGTGATGCGAGTCACTTAATGAATGCGATTCGTTAAGTATGGGGACGACCGAGGGCTCGGTCAAGAGGTATAACGAATTTGATTCGTTAATAGTATGTTTCGGGATCCTGACTCCCGCGCAGTGGCGTCGCCGGTCTGTTTCTTGTTGTGAGGCTTATGCTTCCGCAATGGCTGAGATCGCGGAACGAACCCGCTACTTCGAGCGCTACGTCACTTTCATCGACGCGATAGTTGCCATCGCGATCACGCTGCTCGTCCTGCCGTTGGTCGAGTTGACCAGCGACCACCACGGAACCACGTCGGAACTGCTGCGCGAACACTCTGCACAGTTCTACTCCTTCGCCCTGAGCTTTCTCGTGATCTTCCGCCTGTGGTGGTCGCAGCATCGACTCCTTCGCTTTGTGGTCGACGCAGACAAGGTGGTTGTGCGCGGACTGGGGTTGTGGGTACTGACCATCGTGTTCCTGCCCTTCCCGACGGCGCTGGTTGCAGCGCCGTCCCCGGACCTGGGAACCAGGGCCCTCTACATCGGGACGATGGCTGCCAGCGCCGCGTGCCTGGCGGTGGTCGCGTGGGGACTGGTTCGCAACCCGTCGTTGAGCGAAGAGAGTGCAAAGCCGCATTTCACGGCCGAGATCGTCACCTTCCTGATAATGGTGGTGGCACTGCTCGTCAGCGTGCTTGTCCCGGCGACGTCGTACTTCCCGTTGCTGCTTCTCCTGCTGTCGACCCCGATCGAGAAGCTGTGGGATCGAGTGGCGGCGAAGGTGAAATGAGCTAGTCGGCACACGCGGTCATCGCGGATTTCTTCGCCTTGTTTCCGCAGATGTTCATCGAGCACCAGCGTCGGTTGCTGCCGCGGCTGGTATCGACGTAGAGGCCGGTGCACCCGTCGCCTTGGCATGCTTTGACGCGGTCGCGGTCGGGGCCGCCCAGTACCGCGATCGCGTCGGCTGCCACGATCGACAGGGCGTCATGGATCGGACTGCCTCCGGTCGATTTCCAGAGAGCTCGGCCGTCGTGAAGGACGAGGTCGGCAATTACCTCATCCTCTCTGCGATTCAATCCTTGGGTGAGGCAATCACATTGGGGGAGAGGTCAGGTGTGGACGGAAGCCGACTCGTAGAACTGCTGACCTCGACGATCTTCCCGGGGCCGGTCTACTCCAGTTACGGAAACCTCGTCGCGACGCGTCAGTACGAGCCTGCAGGATTCACCACCGCTCTGGGCCTCAAGGATTTGAGGCTTGCGCTCGACGCCGCCGACAGCGTCGATCTGGATTTGCCGTTCGGTGGCGTACTTCGAGGCGTGCTCGCTCAGGCTCTGGCGAACGGTCAGGGCGAGATGGACTGGGCGTCGATTGCAGAACTGGTCCGTTCCGGCGAGCCGGGCAAAGGCAGCTCCGAAACCCCGACGCGGTGAGCTCGACTTCGGACAGGACGGCGACTTCGACACCGGAGGAGGCCGATTCCTCTCGGGCGCTGCCGCTGGCCGGGTTGTCGGCGCTCGCGATGGCGGGTTTCATCGCGATCACCACTGAGGCCATGCCGGCCGGACTACTGGTGCAGATCGGATCGGGGCTGTCCGTATCTGTCTCCGGCGCAGGGCAATTGGTCACCGCATACGCATTGGGTTCCGTCGTCGGGGCGGTACCGTTGATCGCTCTGACTCGTGGATTTCAGCGGCGCGCAGTCCTGGTGTCGGCGATTCTGGGGTTCGGTGTCTTCAATCTGGTGACAGCGCTGTCGTCGAATCTTGTTCTCACCTTGGGTGTTCGGTTTCTGGCCGGCATGGCAGCAGGTGTGGTGTGGGGGTTGCTTGCCGGGTACGCACGCAGGATGTCACCCCCTCACCTGCAGGGGCGGGCCGTTGCGGTTGCCTCCGTCGGACAGCCGATCGTGCTGGCAATCGGCGTTCCGATGGGTGCGTGGCTCGGGACCCTGGCCGATTGGCGCGTCGTCTTCGCCGTGATGTCGGTTGCTGCGCTACTTCTGGTCGTATGGATACTCACGGTGATGCCGGACTTTCCCGGGCAACAAGCGGATCGGCAGCTGTCGGTGCGGAAAGTCCTGGTCCTGCCGGGCGTACGACCGATTCTGTTTGTCGCGTTCTTGTGGATCTTCGCGCACAACATCGTGTACTCGTATCTGGCGGCGTTTCTGGATCGCATCGGTTTCGGCGATCGGTTGGGAATCGTTTTGTTCGCGTTCGGACTTTTCGCCTTCGTGGGCATCGGTGTGGTCGGGGTGTTTGTCGACCGGGCCCTTCGAAGTCTCACCGTGCTGAGCTTGGTGGTCTTTGCCGCAGCTTTGACGGCGTTGGGCGTCGGCGGTGACAGCTTCGTAGTGATCGCACTCAGCGTTGCGGTATGGGGCGTGGCATTCGGAGGCGCTCCCACTCTCCTTCAGACTGCGCTCGCCGACACGACGGGCGACGCTGTGGACACTGCGCAATCGGTTTTCGTGACGATCTTCAATTCGGCGATCGCAGCGGGCGGCGTTGTGGGTGGACTGGTCCTGGCGAACAGGGATGCGGGAGCGTTGCCGTTGGTGGCGTTGGTGCTGATCGTAATCGGTGTTCTTGTGGCCAGTATCCGACAAATCGGACATAGCTTGTGATTCACTTCACGCATGCGGAAGTCATTTGTGCTGGTCACGCTGGTTGCTGGTTGGTTGGTAGCAGGGGCGATGCCCGCGGGGGCGGCGGACGCGAACTGGTCCGGTGATTACTCGCTCAAGCGCTTCGCCGCGACCAAGACGGGTACAAGTCTGGCCGCCAGCCAATGGGAGCCGGATTTCTCGGATACGTACACGTTCGAGACGGACTGCTCGGGCGGAGTGTGTGTTGCCACCGTGGTGGGCGGGCCGGCTCCCGCCAATCCGACTTTGCCGCAGCCGGCGCAATACACCTGGGACGGAACCAGTTGGGTGCACCCCTATGACTGGGAGTGGGATTGCTACCAGGGTGAGGGTGTGCCGAAGGTGTGGGCGCCGGCGCACTCGGACGCGTACTACACACCTCAGCCCGATGGCAGCCTGAAAGGTTCGTGGCGTACCGACATCAAGAGTGGCCCCTGCGAGGGATCGGTGATCATGCACATCGAGGCGTACCCGGTCGGTCGATCTACCGGATCTTTCGGCAGTTGAGAACGATCTTCGTCCTGAAGGTGTTGAAACAAATCTGAGCCCGCGGGAATTGATCGAGCCCCATGCACGTTAATTGAGTCAGTAACGCTCAACTTTCTGCAAGGAGGCTTCGGAATGCCAGCATTCTTCGGGCCCGAGGGTCCCGGTCGCATCGATATTTCCCGGCTCATGAGCAGGGCCACCCAGCAACTCATGGCTGACGCTGCACGTGTAGCGGCTGCTCGCGGTGATTCGGATCTCGATGCACTGCACGTTCTCCGCGTCATGGCGGAGCAGGATCCGGTCCGCACGCTCATGCAGCGCGCCGGAGCCGACCCGAAATCCGTGGTCGACGCCGTCGACCTGCGGCTGCCACAAGGCCGTGAGCAGGGGGCCTACTCTGCTCCTGCGCTCAGCAGCGCCGTGAAAACCGCTCTACTCGAGGCTCATCAACTGGCCCGAGCCCTGGGATCGACGTACATCGACCCCGAACATCTCTTCATCGCATTGGCCGGTGACCCCGATCATGTTCCGGGGCGTCTGCTCGCTTCGGCAGGCATCACGCCGGAGAAGCTGCAGGCAGCGGTTCAGAACCCTGCAGCCGGTCCAGTCGAAGACGAGTCCACCACACCGACGCTCGACAAGTACGGCGTCGATCTCACCGATCGCGCACGCAACGGCGGCGTCGATCCGGTGATCGGCCGCGCCGACGAGATCGAACAGACCATCGAGATCCTCTCCCGCCGCACCAAGAACAACCCCGTCCTGGTGGGTGAGGCCGGCGTCGGCAAGACGGCCATCGTCGAAGGTCTCGCCCAGCGCATCGTCGACGGGGATGTCCCGGAATCGTTGGTGGGCAAGAGGATAGTCCAGCTCGAACTCTCGAGCATGGTCTCGGGTACTCGCTACCGCGGAGACTTCGAGGAACGGCTGACCAAGGTGATCGACGAGATCACCGCGCACAAGGACGAGCTGATCGTCTTCATCGACGAGATGCACACCATCGCCGGTGCCGGAGGCGGCGCCGAAGGTGCGATGGATGCCGGAAACATCCTCAAGCCCAAGCTCGCTCGCGGTGAACTGCATATCGTCGGCGCCACCACGCTCGACGAATACCGCAAGAACATCGAGAAGGATCCCGCGCTCGAGCGGCGCTTCCAGCCCGTACAGGTCGGGGAGCCGTCGATCGAGGACGCGATCGCCATCTTGAGCGGACTGCGCAGTCGGTACGAGGATCACCACAAGGTGCACTACACCGACGAGGCGATCACCGCTGCGGTGGAGCTGTCGGCACGGTACATCGGCGACAGGTTCTTGCCGGACAAGGCAATCGACTTGATCGACCAGGCCGGCGCCAGGCTTCGCTTGAAGACTGCCACGGTGGACACCGCTGCGCTGCAGCAGCGTCTCGAGCAGCTCGAGAGCGACAAGGAAAAAGCCGTCGCCGACGAGTTGTACGAGAAGGCGTCGACCCTGCGTGACGAGATCAACGGCGTCGCAAAGCGTCTCGAGGAGGCAGGATCCTCGGTTCCTTCCGAGGAAACTCCGGATGTGACCGCTGAACAGATCGCCGAAGTTGTCGCCCGTGCCACGGGTATTCCGGCCAGCCAGATGACTCAAGCAGAGAAAGATCGCCTGCGCCGTCTGGAAGAGGAACTGCACGGTCGTGTCATCGGGCAAGATGACGCCGTTCGCGCAATCGCGCGTGCGGTGCGTCGTAGCCGGACCGGTATGAGCGATCCGGATCGTCCCGTCGGTAGCTTCCTGTTCCTCGGACCTACCGGTGTCGGCAAGACGGAGCTCGCAAAAGCTCTGGCTGCCACACTCTTCGGTGACGAGAACAAGATGCTGCGCTTCGACATGAGTGAGTTCGGTGAGAGGCACACGGTAAGCCGATTGGTCGGTGCTCCTCCCGGATATGTCGGCTACGGCGAGGCCGGACAGCTCACGGAACAGGTGCGTCGTAACCCGTACTCGGTGATCCTGCTCGACGAGATCGAGAAGGCACACCCGGACGTGTTCAACACCTTGCTCCAGGTGCTCGACGACGGGCGTCTGACCGACGGCCAGGGTCGAACGGTGGACTTCAAGAACACTGTCGTGATCATGACCAGCAACCTCGGCTCGGACATCATCTCGAGCAAGTCCGGTGGACTCGGCTTCACCACAGGTGATGCAGAGTCGGCGGAGAAGCCACTGCGCGACCGCGTGATGGCCAGGTTGCGCGAATCGATGCGGCCGGAGTTCCTCAACCGCATCGACGAGATCGTGATCTTCCGCAAGCTCGACACCGAGCAACTGCACCGGATCACTGATCTGTTGCTCGACGACAGCCGGAAGCGGTTGCAGTCCAAGGGCATCGACATCGAGTTCACCGCCGACGCAGTGGACTGGATTGCCGAGCACGGGCATCAACCCGAGTTCGGGGCTCGCCCGTTGCGTCGTTCGATTCAGCGTGTGGTCGACGACAAGATCGCCGACATGCTGCTCGACGATCTCCTCGAAGAGGGCGGCAGTATCACCGTCGCGGTTGACGAGGGCGAGTTGGTGTTCAGCTAGGAGGGGCACAGCCCCCGTGAGCGGTTAGGGAGTCTCTGGACTCCCTAACCGCTCACAGGCGCGCAGCGCCCAAAATCTCCGCCGCCAGGGCATCGTTGTGCCGGAAAAACCCCGCATTGGTACGGGGACGAGGGAAAGCCGCCGACCAGTTGTGGCCTGCAACCCACGGCCCGGCCGCGAAGCGGCGAGGATGAGCTGTGTTGTCCTGGTCGAGAATTCGTGAAGTACCGTCGACGGCGAGCTTCGCCGAACTGTCCACGGTCGCAAGAAGTTCGACTGCCTCGCCCCGACCGTGAAGCGTCCGCAGGAGCGAGTCACCGCTCGCGCTGATGGAAGCAACCGGCAAGCGTGCTTCGACGAGGGTGTTCGCGGCCACGATGTCGGTGTGCGACGCACTACGAGCGACAAAGATCCCAGCACCCGTTACCGGGTCGATTTCGGTGGAGAACGCTGAATCCGGCCCGAGGAACTGGACGATGCCGGCCTCGTTGAGCGCGATCAACTGTTCCAGACGCTCGGGTGGCGGACCACTGGCAATGAAGCTGAAGAACGAATGCAGCCAACCCTCGACGTCCTTGGCGACGGATTCGGCCGGGATTCTGCCGCGCCGCAACAATTCTCCGACAGTCATGTACGTCGAGAGCAGCGCTGAGAAGACAGCTGCGTCGGCGCTGAAATACGGGTCCGATCTCCGCACGACGTCTGCCGAGATATATTCGCTGATCCGGGATTGGACCTCGGCGAGTCCGTCGTAGCGCTCACCGTCGAGTGGGCGGTTCAGCCGCTCGAGATCGATGCGGTCTTCCGGCTTCGGGACTGCGTTCTCTACCAGTTCCTGCAATCGAGGTGATCCCCAAGCCAGCGAGGCGAATTTGGCGTCGAACTCCTCCCAGGTGCCCACCGTCCGATCCGGGTGCGACGCGAACAGTTCGTGATAGTGGGCGCCTGCCAGTTCTTTCGACGCCAAGGGCCAGATGTCGTTTCGGAAATCCAACGGTCCGTCGCCGGGCACAAGATCAGCGGTGAAGAACCGAGGTAGCGGTGGCCGCGCGTCGGCGATCGAGTACGAAATCTTGGAGTGATACGGCACGCCGCGACGAGATCCGGTATACAACAGAGGTTCCCGACCCGAGGGAGCGTAAGTGAGGGCACCGTCCTCACCGCGTTCGAAGATGCCGCCGCGGCTCTCGGCGAGGAGAACCATCCAGTCGATGAAAGCCAGCCCGAGCCCGGCGATCAGAACCGGTTCGCGTTCGGGGATGACATCGGCATCGAGGTCGGCGGTGTATCCCGGCCCTACATAGGTCAATCCGTGATCGGACGCGAAGCTGGTCAGTGCGATTTCACGTGGGGCAGGCAACGCATCGGGGTGCCCTTGTGCGAGAAGGACGGCCGTCGCGTCGATGACAGCTCCGTCATCCAGATGAACCGTCTGTGTCTTGCCGACGTTCACGATGTCGACCACGGATCGTCGATGAACTCGGACGTCGACGTGCGCTGGTGCGGAGTCGACCGCGGTCTGGAACACCCAGTTCAGGTATCGGCTCTGCAGTGACCTCGATGCAAACGACGACGGGGTGATCATCGGAACTTCTGCCGCGATTTCGGGGAATTCGGCAAGTTCAGCCGAGTGCTCGGCGACCCATTCCGCGAGTGTCGGTCCCGGCAGCACCGGGCCGGTTACGGCGGTGGTCGCGTCGGTGAACATCGTGACGTCCGCGGTTGTCGAATTCATCCACAGAAGCGGCGCCTGGCTGCCTCGCCAAATGCGGCCGGCGCCTGCCGGATACGGGTCGACAACGTGAATGTCGATCGGTGTGGGATCGGCGTTCACCGATTCGTGAGCGAGGATCCGCTCGAGTACGCCGGTCCCGCGTGGTCCACCGCCCACGATCACGATGACAGTTGCTGCCCTCACTGAGGTAAGGGGTCGATCGCCGGGCACGAGTCCTCCATCGGACCTGGCAGAAAGCACCCGCACCTCAGCTGAGGGGGTTGCTGCGACGTCACGGAGCCAGGACTCTCGATCGCTCTGGATGGTTAGTCCAGCTTATCTTCGGAGAATCGTGAGGCAAGGAATTCCGGACATCAGATCAGCGTGAATCAAACAGTTGTCAATCGGTCTCCCGAGTCGACAGATCGACGGTTACCTTTCGGTCTGCGTCGCCGGCAGAATACGGGCGTGAACATCCCCGAAGCCGATTCGTGAACCGCCGATGCCGGGAGCGGTGGCCGAGATGGCGATGGTGTCGCCGTCTTCGAGAAAAGCGCGAGTCTCGGAACCCACAGTTACGGGTTCCTCGCCGCCCCAGGTCAGTTCGATGAAGGCGCCGCGCTGATCCTTGTCCGGTCCGGAAATGGTTCCGGACGCAAAGAGATCGCCGGTGCTCGCTGCTGCACCGTTGATGGTGGTGTGCGCGAGCATCTGCGCAGGTGACCAGTACATCTGCGCGTAGGGCGGTCGCGAGACGACGTGACCGTTCCATTCGACGGCCAAATCGATGTCCAGTCCCCACTTCTCCTCACCTCGCAGGTATGAGAGCGGTTCGGGGTCCTGCACCGGAGTGTCGATTCGGGCTGCTTCGAGGGCGAGCAACGGCACGATCCACGGCGAGATGGAGGTCGCGAAGCTCTTCCCCAGGTTCGGACCGAGGGGCACGTACTCCCACGCCTGGATGTCTCGGGCTGTCCAGTCGTTCACGACGACCGCGCCGAAGACGTGCTCGGCAAATTCGTCCGGGGTAATGGAATCGCCCATCTTCGAGGGAGTTCCGACGATGAACCCCATCTCGGCTTCGATGTCGAGGCGACGAGACGGTCCGAAGTCAGGGTTCTCCTGATCGGGTGCTTTCCGCTGTCCGCAAGGGCGAACGATATCGGTGCCGGAGACGACGATGGTGCTCGAGCGTCCGTGGTATCCGACGGGAAGGTGCTTCCAGTTCGGCATCAAGGGGGCGGAGTCCGGACGGAACAACTTTCCGAGGTTCGTTGCGTGATTCTCCGAGGCGTAGAAGTCGACGTAGTCGGCTACGGCGATCGGCAAGTGCAGTGTCACCGATTCGATGGAAAACACGGCATCCGAAACTATTTCGCCGGTTACCAGGTCCGTGATTCGATTTCGCACCGAGACCCACTGAGCTCGGCCCTGAGCCATGAATGCGTTCAGGGTCGGTTCGGCAAACACGGAATCACCCAGTGTCGCTGCGAGATCGACTACCGAGTCGGCCACTCGTACACCAACACGCGGTGAACCTCCTGCAGGAGAGAAGATGCCGTAGGGCAGATTGTCGATCCCGAACAACGAGTCGGCGGGAATGTCGATGGTCGTGACGGTCATACGAGTGTTCCTTCGGTTTTGTTGGAGCGGACGATCAACCCGAGGCCTTCCAGCTCGGTAAGCGGGTCCGAGATGCTGCAGGTCCCGAACGAGAGGAATCGGCGACGCACCTCGCCGGCCTCGTCTTCGGTCAGGTCGGCGAGGGCTCGCGCGATCGATTTGCTGTCGCGCTGCGCCAGAGCAGCAACAATTTCAGAACGATCGGCGCCCCGCCTCGCAGCGTCGACGGCCACCATGATGTTGAGGAAGCCATGCTGCTCGAAGCCTGTTTCCGGATCGGTGTTGCGCACGCCGTGGTGCAGTCCCGCAGTCGCCTTGAACGGGATATTCGCTCGGACGACGGAAATCAGCGCATCGGCGAGCTCGTCCTCGTTCGGGTATGCCTCGGCGACAATCCCTCCGGTGCGAAACTTCGCGGAATACCCAGCGGTTTCGAGAGCCGTGAGATAGTCGACGCGCCGGCCGCCTCGGGGTACTTCGACAAAAATGTCGATGTCGGGATGAGCGGCATGGACACGGGCGAGCTCCGCGAACGCGGCATCGGCGTCCAGGCCGTCAGGAATTCCCACTTCGACGGCGGCGACGCTGACACCGGGGATAGCGAGCGCGTTCGACACCGCGGCCGCGGTATCGGCTGGACCGGCCGGCACGGTCAGGCTCAGCGTCACCGGGCTGTCCGCTGAAACGTACGCGGCCAGTTCGCTCAATCGCGGTGCGGGAAAGACGAAGGGCCCGACCAGTGCGTCGTAGTCCGCCTGCAGGTAGGCCGCATGGGCCGTAACTGCCTCGGCGAGAGGAGCATTGCCGGGTGGGAAGAGTGCTGCATCGTCGCACAGGCCGCGCAGGAGTGGGGAGATGATCGTCATTGCTGAGGCCCCCGCCCTGCCCAACTCCAGGCGTACGCTTCGTCTTCGCAGGCCAAGGCTCCTTCACCCAATTCCAGGGGCCGGAACGTATCGACCATCACGGCCAGCTCGTCGAAGAACTCGGCGCCGATGCTTCGCTCGTACGCGCCGGGTTGCGGGCCGTGGGCGTGACCGCCGGGATGAATCGATATCGAACCTTGCCCGATGCCGGAACCCTTGCGCGCCTCGTAGTCGCCGCCGCAGTAGAACATGATCTCGTCCGAGTCGACGTTCGAGTGGTAGTACGGCACGGGGATCGACAGGGGGTGGTAGTCGACCTTGCGGGGCACGAAGTTGCAGATCACGAAGTTGTTCCCCTCGAATGCCTGGTGCGCGGGCGGCGGCTGGTGAACACGGCCCGTGATCGGCTCGTAGTCGGAGATGTTGAAGGTGTACGGGTACAGGCATCCGTCCCAACCGACGACATCGAAAGGGTGCGTGGGATAAACCATTCGGGTACCGACGATGCCTGCCGACGTACGGTGCTTGACCAGTACCTCGATGTCGGTTCCTTCGGCGATCATGGGCGCGGTCGGTCCGTGCAGGTCTCGTTCACAGAACGGTGCGTTCTCGAGCAGCTGGCCGAAGCGGGAAAGATAGCGCTTGGGCGGGACGATGTGACTGTTCGCCTCGATGGCGTAGGAACGAAGTGGCTTGTCACCCTTAGGGATCCATCGATGCGTTGTGGACATCGGGATCAGGACGTAGTCACCTTCACGGGCCTCGAGTGTGCCGAAGACAGTCTCGACGGTCGCCTCGCCAGATTCGATGTAGACCATCTCGTCGCCGATTGCGTTGCGGTACAGGGGAGATGGCGCGGCCGCAACGACGTAGGACAGCCGCACGTCGGCATTCCCGAGGATGAGACGACGGCCGGTTACCACGTCGGTCTCGTTCCAGGTGCTTTCGGGAAACAGTGTGTGGAGTTTCAAGTGACGCGGTTTGAGGGGATGGTTGGGGGTTGTGCTCTGATCGCGCAGTTCCCAGACCGTTGCGTCGACGATGGCCGACGGGATCTGGCGGTGGTAAAGCAACGAAGAATCGGAGGAGAATCCTTCCTCACCCATCAGCTCCTCGTAGTAGAGGTTGCCGGACTCGTCACGGTGTTGGGTGTGACGCTTCGGTGGGATGTTGCCGAGTTGTCGATAGAACGCCATGACGGGGCTCCTTCTGTGCTGTTCTGCCTGGATCACCTTCACCAGATAGTAAACACATTAACTAAAATGATGTGATCGGCGCAACCCTTTGAGGGTGCACGGGTCTATGTCAGTTACGTCCGCGTACGTCGAACTGGCTGCGGTTGGTGATCAGTTTGTCCAGGAGCATGACAAGAATTCGCTGTTCGGCCTCGCTCAGGACGCTGACCCAGGCGTGCTCGCGTTCGTTCTGCTCGCGAAACGCTTCGACCATGGCTTCTCGGCCCTTGTCGGTCAGGTACAGCTGGACCGAACGTCCGTCGTTCTCGGTGGGGCGGCGATCGATTAGGCCTTCCGCCAGTAGCGACTTGGACAGATTGGAGACAGCGGCCCGGCTCATCCCGGTGAGCTCGGCGGCAGCCTTCGGCTCGATCGGACCGGCCAGCCAGGTGACGAACAACAGTCGGAAGGAGGACCATGACCAGCCTCGAGGGCGGTGGATCGACGACTCGAGATCGTAGGTGACCACGTTCGAGGCCCGATTGAGTGTCAGCAGTACCTCGGTGGCCAGCTGGTCGCGAAAGCCGTGTTCAGTGGCCAGTCGCTTGTTGGCCAGTTCGATGAACGACCAGAAATTGAGCTCGCCGACGGCTGGCTGGTCATCGGTTGTCCGGTCAGTCATGGACTAACCCTAGCGCGATCTGGAGTTGATTAATGTATGTATTAGATTTCGGGGTTCTGATGAAACTGCGCAACCCGGCACTGTGGCCAAGATTCTGAACTATCGTGACGCGCGTGACTGTGCGCAGCGACGAGTTTCCCTTGGACGTCGACCTCATGTCGGTGGGACAACTCGAGCGGAGAGGACGACTGACCACGGCGGTGGTCGAGATGCTGGCCGAGGTGCCGTCGGATCGAATCCAGATGAAAGACGTCTCGGAGCGTTCGGGTGTCGCGCTCGGAACGCTGTATCGCTACTTTCCGACCAAACAGCAACTTCTTGCTGCGGCGATGACGGCGTGGAGCGGTCTCGAATCCGCTCGTCGTCCTGAGGAGCCGCGAACAGGCGGCGAAGAGAGCAATGCGTACGAGCGGGTTCTGGCACTTCATCGCCGCGAGATGAAGGCATTCGAGCGTAGGCCTCACTTCGCTCGGCTGGAGATCGAACTCCATTCGTCCTCGGATCAGTTCGTGATCGAGTCGTTGGATCTGCGCGCGGCTGCACATCGGAGAATGCTGTTCGAATTGATGGACGGTGTTCCGGCCGAGACGGCGCGGGTTGCGGCCGTGGCAATAGGCGGCACGATGTTGACGGCCCTTGCGCTGTGGACCAGTGGCCGGATCGGATTCGCAGAAGCCCAGCGGAACGTCGAAGACGTCATCGGACTGGTACTTCGCTGAACGGCGTCACTCTAGAAATCAATTCTTGTTTCTTCCGCGGTGAATGCGAATTATCGCTTCTGCTTTGTGAAAACGAAGACGCAGGATGGGTCCTTATCTAGAATTCACTTACAAATCTATCGGGTGTCCGATCCAGGGATCGACGTATCCGTGAACTGTGAAAGTGAGTCGCAATGAAGCGCTCGTACCGAGCTAGCGCTCGAATCTGGATGGTTGTCCTGGCGTCGGCGACACTGGTGGTGACAGGATGCGCGGGTAGCAGCCAAGGTACGACCACGGATGCATCGGACGTGACGGTCGGAGTTGTCGGTGACCAGAACAACGGGGGAGAGCCGCGCTCGGGCGGCACCGTGTCGTTTGCCACGTACAACGGGATCAGCAGTCTCGACCCGGCGAACCGTCAGGACGGCGGAGCTACCGGTGGTAGCGAAATGGCAGCCATCTACGACCTTCTGATGCGCTTCGATACGGCGGCGGGCGAATATGTTCCCCACTTGGCGCAATCCTTGTCGGCTAACGGCGACAACACGGTGTGGACACTGAAACTGCGCGACGGCGTCACCTTCAGCGATGGCACTCCGGTGGACAGTGCGGCAGTCCTGTGGAGCATCGATCACTATTTGCAGAAGAAGGGAACTCACGCCCTGGTATGGAAGACCGCTGTGCGCGAGGCGAATTCACCGGACCTGAGTACAGTCGTGTTCACATTGGCGCAGCCGTGGGACGAGTTCCCGATCATGTTCACCACCGGTCCCGGCATGATCGTGGCACCCTCGTCGATGGCTACCGGCACGTTCACCCCGATCGGGGCAGGTCCGTTCACCGTCGAGAAGTTCGCCTCCCAGGACGAATTGGTGCTCGCTGCCCGTCCGACGTACTGGGACGGGGCGCCGTACCTCGAGAAGTTGCGCTTTCCCGCAATCGTCAATGAGAAGAGCAAACTCGATGGATTACACACCGACGGAATTCAGGTTGCCTATCTGAAGTCTCCCGATTTCATTCACGAGGCTTTCGAAGCCGGCGATCCCGGATTTGTGTACTCGGCCAGCATGGCCGGAGTTCTGGCAATCAATCAGCGCGACGATCGGGCAGCGAAGGACGAGCGCGTACGTAAGGCGATTGTCGCTGCGGTGGACCCGACTACGTTCAACGAGCGAGTTCAGGGCGGCTTCGGCGAACCCGGCACCGACATGTTTGCGTCGTGGTCGCGGTGGCACGGTTCGGTGGCCGGAAACGGTTTCGATCCCGAGGCCGCGAAGAAGTATCTGGACGAGGCGAAGGCCGACGGGTACGACGGAAAACTGACATACGTCGGAATGAACGATCCGGCGACGCAGCGCAGCGCGCTGACGTTTCAGTCCCTCTTGCAGGCAGTGGGTTTCACCGTCGACATCACCTACGCAACCAGCATCAACGATCTGATCTCCATGCTATACGCAAAGCATGACTACGACGTGTCCTACTTCGCGTTCAACGTGTTGGAAGAGTCGCCGTTCGTGCGCATGTACGGCAACCTCTTCAGCGAATCGCCGTCGAACATCCTCGGCTACAAGAACGCTCGGATGGACGAGCTGCTCGGCAAGCTGCAAACAGCGTCGGGCGAGGATGAGCGGCGAGTCGTCATCGACGATATTCAGACAGTGGTCAACGCGACGGCGCCGATGGCCGTGGTCAACTCCGGAAAGGTCTTCATCCCGTGGCGCGAGAACGTCCACGGAGTGACCCCGAGTGCGGACGGGATTCTGCTCTTCGGCAATACGTGGTTGAGCTGACCCCCGTGCGCCTTTTTGGTAGTGCCCACTACCAAAAAGGCGCACAGGGGCTTCGCCCCTAAAGCTCCGCTCGTACCAACTTCGCGGCTTCGACGAGGTTGCGCAGCGATGCCTCGACCTCGATCGGGCCGCGGGTCTTCAAACCGCAGTCCGGGTTGACCCACAACCGCTCGACCGGAACAGCTTTGAGTGCCTCTCGCAGTGATTCGGCAATCTCGTCGACGCTCGGCACACGCGGCGAGTGGATATCGTAGACACCCGGGCCGACGCCGAGGTCGAACCCGACTGAACTGAGATCGTCGAGGACCTCCATGTGTGAGCGGGCAGCCTCGATGGACGTGACGTCCGCGTCGAGGCCGGCGATGGCGCCGATCACCGCTCCGAACTCGGAGTAGCACAGGTGCGTGTGGATCGCGGTGGAATCCGCGACGCCCGAGGTGGCCAATCGGAAGGCGCCGACCGACCAGTCCAGGTAGGCGCGCTGTTCCTCGGCACGCAGCGGGAGTAGTTCTCGCAGAGCCGGTTCGTCGACCTGGATGATTCCGATTCCGGCGGCCTGCAGGTCGACGGTCTCGTCTCGAATGGCCAGTGCGACTTGATTTGCCGAGTCGGCGAGGGGTTGGTCGTCACGGACGAACGACCAGGCCAGAATGGTGACGGGCCCGGTGAGCATGCCCTTGACAGGCTTGTCTGTCAGCGACTGTGCGTACGTGATCCAGTCGACGGTCATCTGCTTCGGGCGCGAGACGTCGCCGTACAGAATCGGCGGACGCACGCAGCGGGTGCCGTACGACTGGACCCAACCGTTGGCGGTGGCGAAGAATCCGTCCAACTGCTCCGCGAAGTACTGGACCATGTCGTTGCGTTCCGGCTCACCGTGAACAAGCACGTCCAGGTCCAGCTTTTCCTGGAGCGCAACAACTTCGGCAATTTCGGCGCGCATACGGTTGACGTACTCGGCTTCGTCGATCTCGCCCTTGCGCAGTGCTGCGCGAGCGATGCGGATCTTCGAGGTTTGCGGGTATGAACCGATGGTCGTCGTGGGCAGCGGCGGCAGAGAAAGCAACTCGTCCTGGGCAGCGCGACGTTCGGCGGCGGGCGCGCGACCGGTCGCCGAGTTCAGCACCGCGTCCAGACGGCCTCGAACACTCGCATCATTGAGTCTGCGATCGTCCTTGCGGGTCGACGCGGCCGCTCGTGCCAGAGCGAACTCGTCCTCCACCGACTCTCGGCCCTGTGTGAGAGCGGTTGCGAGAGTTACTACTTCCTTGACCTTCTCGGTGCCGAACGCGAGCCACGAGCGCAGGGCCTTGTCGACATCGGCTTCTGCGTCGAGAGTGTACGGAACGTGCAGCAGGGAGCACGATGTGGAGACGGCAAGAGTATCCACGCTGCCCAACAGAGCACCCAACGTGCTCAGTGCCGAATCCAGATCCGACCGCCAGATGTTTCGTCCGTCGACCACTCCGGCGACGACCAGTTTGCGGGCGAGTTCGGGGACGGAGCCGATCGAGTCCTGACCGGCCACCAGATCGACGGCAAATCCTTCGACACCGGTGGACGCGAGTGCGGGCAGCGCGTCACGCAGCGAGCCGAAGTATGACGCCAACAGGATCGACGGCCGCTCGGTCAGTGCCGAAAGCTGTTCGTACGCAGCGCGTGCCGCTTCGATTTCCTCGTCGGTGCGATCACCTACGAGAGCCGGTTCGTCGAGCTGAACCCACTCCGCGCCGGCCTTCGCGAGCCGACCGAGTAGATCCGCGTAGAGGGGGAGCAGTTCGTCGAGCCGCGAGAGCAGAGGCTCGTCAGTGCCGACAGACTTCGAAAGCAACAGGAAGGTGACCGGTCCGATGACGACCGGGCGGGCAGCAATGCCGTCGGAAAGTGCTTCTGCGAGTTCGGACAAGACTTTGGACGGGTCGAGTGCGAACGTGGTGGACGGCGAGACCTCCGGCACCAGGTAGTGGTAATTGGTGTCGAACCACTTCGTCATTTCGAGCGGCGCGATGGTGTCCGTCCCACGGGCAGCTGCAAAGTAGCGGTCCAACGGATCGGCGACCGATGCGACGCGATCGGGAAGTGCTCCGAGAAGAACTGCGGTGTCGAGCATTTGATCGTAGAAGGAGAAGGTGTTGACCGGGATCGAGTCGAGGCCCAGGTCACGGAGGTCGGCCAAGCCCTGCCGACGGAGGTCACGGGCGACGCTCTGCAAGGCGTCGGCGCCGATGCGCCCCGCCCAGTAGCTTTCGGTTGCCCGCTTGAGTTCTCGATGAGGACCGATGCGCGGTGAGCCCAGCACGGTCGAAGTGAATGTCGTTGTCACGGAGTTTCTCCAGATTGCCAATGCACTGATGGCCACTGCCGGCAGACGGGTATACCTCACGAGACCCCGAGCTTCGGCGGGCAGCACTGCCCGAACCACACACGAGGTCCGATGGAGATCTACACGCCCATTCCACGAGGCGGTGGACCGTCGGGCACGGCGTGCCCGACACAGTCGGCAGGTCTTCGGACTCGCGGGCACTCGATCGAGTTGGATCGAACCTACTGGCCGTCGCTTCCCAGGCGGATGCCCAGTGCACATAAACGGCGGTCGTTCCTGCTTACCGCTGCGGGACAGTCCCGGATTTTCACCGGGTTCCCTCTCACTCCGTCAGCTTGCGCTGACGGGGCTTCGACGCCGGGAACGGTCTTCGGGGCTCCTCATGACCGTGCCGGGCGAACCAGCTGCATCGATCAGCATAAGGCCAACCCTCCCTGCGCAGTCAAGGAGAGTCGGCGAAGGGCGCTACGCGCGTGACATGTAGGAATTCGAGTCCGGTGGTACGCGCGGAAGATTCTCGGAGGAACGTAGATTCTCCGCCATTTCGACAAGCAGATCCTGCGAAGACGGTGAGAGGTCGACGACCCGAGCAGTGAGGTTTCGCAGGCGCACGTTATGCAACTGTTCGAGAAGTGAGAGGTCTGCTTCGCCACCGGAAATGGTCGGTGGAGTGTGGTCGGACGGGGCGTAGAAGTAGTCCGGATGGACGTTGAAGAAGTGTGCGAGGGCAGCGACCACTTCGGGTGACGGGTTGGTTCGGACGCCGGTGCGTAGTTGCGACAGGTACGGCGTCGAGATGCGGCAACCGAACTCGGTCATGCCGCGAACGACCATCGCGTTGGTGACGTGAAAGTCGGCAGTCTCGAACAGCGAGTTCAAGCGATCGTTGAACTGGTTCGACATGAGACATCCCTTCCCTCGTTACGCGCAGGTTCCGTCGATTCAATTAACTGAATCATAGCCAGTTATCGAACGATTAGCTGTTTTGGATTCTCACGAAGGGAGTCGTTGCAGGGAAAATCCCTAGGGTAGAAGGTCCCTACTTTGAGTGATCTGGACAAATCGTCATCAAGAATCGAACGGCGGACTATTTGCCGGCGAAGCGGATTCCGGCATACGCGGATCAGAGCCAGCCGTTCGACTCGGCGATTCTCACGGCTTCGGCGCGGGTCGTGGCACCCGTCTTACCCATTGCGGACGACAGGTGATTTCGAACTGTCCCTGCGGACAAGAACAGCGCCCCTGCGATGGCCGCCACGGGTGCGCCGTCGTGAGCAGCGCGCAGTACTTGGGTCTCACGCTCCGTCAGGGGCGATTCGCCGCTGACGAGGCTGTCAGCCGCAAGGGTGGGATCGACGACGCGCAGTCCGGCATGAACACGCCTGACCGCGTCGGCAAGCTGCCTGGCGGGTGTGTCCTTGACGACGAACCCGCCGGCCCCCGCGTGCAGGGCTTTACGGAGAAAGCCTGGGCGCCCGAACGTGGTGACGATCAGAACCCGGGTCTCGGGTGCTGCTTCGCGAAGGGCCGCTGTCGCGGCGATACCGTCCATGCCGGGCATCTCGACGTCGAGAAGCGCGACGTCCGGGCGGTGCTCGAGTACGGCGGCCACCACCTCGTCACCGCGTCCGACCTCGGCCACCACGGACAGGTCGGATTCCAGATCGAGTAGCGCGGCCAAAGCTCCTCGCACGAGCGCCTGGTCGTCCGCCAAGAGCAGCCGTATGGTTGCTCGATCGCCCTGGTTGCTCACACTTTCTCCTGTTCGACGACCTGAAGTGCAAACCCTTGTGGTTCGGGATGAGTGATGACCACTCGTGCGCCCGACGCGCCGGCCCGCTCACGCAATCCGATCAGACCGTTGCCGGAAGACGTCGACCCGGCCCCTCGTCCGTCGTCGACGACAGATGCGCTTCTTTCGTCGACCGTGATCCGACAGTGTGTTGCCCCGCTGTGCCGAACCACGTTGGTGACGCCCTCACGGATCGTCCATGCGAAGAGTTCTCGGAGGCGAGTGGGGACCATGTCGGTACTGCTCGGCACCTCGTCTTCGATACCTGCCGCACGCAATGCCTCTCGCGCACGGGCTATCTCGACGGGAAGTGAAATTCCACGAAATCCTTCGACGGCCGAGCGCACGTCCGCAAGCGCGTCTCGAGAGAGTCTTTCGAGATCGTCGAGTTCGCTGCGTGCACGTTCTATGTCGACGTCCAGTAGGCGGTTGGCCAGTTCGGCTTTGATCGTGATGACGGTCAGCGAGTGCCCAAGTATGTCGTGCAGATCGCGCGCCATCCTCGTTCGCTCCTCCATGATTGCTCGCTGCTCTTGCTCTTCGCGTTCATGGAGCATGGCGAAGTTGCGGCTGATCAGGGACATGATTCCCCAGGTCGCGAATGCGGCCGCGCAGACTCCGAGTGAGAGCCCGGAGTAATTACCCCACCCGGATGAGAGGCTGACTATCTCCACGGAGGCTGCAAACACCAAGGCGAGAATGCCGCCCGCGACGGTCGGCAGCAGCGTCACCGCTGTCACCGCGAGATACGGTGCGGCTGCCAAACCCGTCGGCCCGACGCTGACGATCATCACGGCGGCCAACGCGGTCAGAGCGGCCAGAGCCAGTGCAGCTTCGCGAATTTTCGGCCGAGTCATGGTCATTCGGCGCCGCTGCTGAGTTGTGGCGAACGTGTAGAGGTAGAGCGCACTGAAGGTGATCGTCGCGAGAATCCCTGTCCAGCCGCGCAGTTCGTCGCGCAGATTCCATCCCTCGATCAGCGGCCCGCCGAGAAATACCATCCAGACCGCCGCGAAGAGAACGCCGAAACGATTCCGCCGCGGGAGCGCGACGGAATCTTCTCGGTCAGTCGTTTGCGACAACTACACACGCTCCGTATCTCGTTGGAACCGACAGATCGCTCCGCCGGCGAAGATGGCGAACCACACCAGGATATTGACGATCCAGGTCCAGTGAATGCTATTGCCCGTCAACGGTGCGTGGGCGAGGGCGTTGATGCCGAACATCGGGGTGAACTGTGCGATGGTCGCCCATACGGAACCGTCGGTGAGCGGTACGAAGAGTCCGCCGCCGAAGGCGAGCAGAGCCAGTCCCGGCCCGAGCAACTGCATGACGTTCTCACTGGGGAGTAGATACCCCATGAACAGGCCGAAGGCCGCGAAGATCGACGATCCCAACCAGGCGATCAATGCCGTTGTGAACCAGAGTGATCCGTCCATCTGCGCCGAGGTGAACGCGCCGACGACGTAGACGACAAGGATCGAGACGAGACCGAGCAGCATCGCCATGATCAGTTTGACGGCGATGTAGGCGACCGGCGTCAGGGGAGTCAGCCGAAGTTGACGGCTCCATCCCGACGCTCGCTCGATCGAGACCATCGCCCCGCCACTGGTAGTTGCAAGCATCGCGCCGTACAGGGCCATGCTGATCATGATGTACGCGGCGACATTGCCGTGCCCGATCCCGTGATCGTCGTCGCCTTGACCGAGCCCGAAGACGAGGAAGAAGACAACCGGCATGACGAGCGTGAAGATCATCGTGCGCCGATTGCGAGTCAGGCGACGAAATTCCAGTCGCAACAGCGTCGTGTTGAATCCGCCGAGAGGTACGACGGTTCGCTCGGCTCCGTACGTGTTCGCTTCGGTTGCAGTGGTCATCACTTCTGTCCTTCGGAGTTGTTCGACGTGAGTGCGATGAATGCGTCTTCGAGGCCACGCGAGACGATTTCGAGATCGCGAGCCTGGGTATTGGTCAACAGGAACCGTGCAACGGCATCGGTGTCACCCGAGTGCACGAGCAATGACTCACCACGCACCTCGACGGCGTCCGAGTTCGGTATGGCTCGCAGCAGTTCGTCGGTGATACCGGGGACTCGTGCGCGCAGGGTGCGCCCGGACGCCATCGCCTTGACCTCGGCGGTGGTTCCGTCGGCGACGACTGTGCCCTGCCGGACCAGGATGATGCGGTCGGCGTAGACATCGGCCTCTTCGAGGTAGTGCGTCGCAAAAAGCACAGTGCGACCGTGATCTGCGTCGGCGCGGATGGCGGACCAAAAGTCCCGACGCCCTTCGACGTCCATACCGGTGGTCGGCTCGTCGAGAATGAGCAATTGGGGGTTCGACAGCAACGCCATCGCAAACCGCAGGCGCTGTTGTTGTCCGCCTGAGCATTTGCTGACGAGGCGATCGGAGATGTCGAGGATTCCGGCTCGCCCCAGCACTTCGTCGACCGGACGGGATTGGGCGTACAGGCTGGCGGTCAGCTGCACGGTCTCGGCCACCGTCAGTTCTTTGAGCAGCCCGCCGGTCTGCATGACTGCGGACACGAGTCCGCGGGCGATCGCCGATCGGGGTGACATTCCGAAGACGCTCACGTCGCCCGACGTCGGTCGGGACAGTCCGAGGATCATGTCGATGGTTGTCGTCTTGCCTGCGCCGTTCGGGCCGAGGAACGCGACGATCTCGCCGGGGCGGATGCTCAGGTCGATGCCCTTGACGGCGTCGACGGTTCCGAAACTCTTGCGCAGTCCGGTCAACCGGACGGCGTCGTGTGCCGATCCTTCAGTGAGTGTGTGCAGTGCCTGTGCTGAGGTCATACATAGAATCTGCTCGCTTCGAGGACGCGAGCCCTCGTCCGTCCGTCATTCTTCTGCCATGACATTTGTCATCGGGTCGGCCGGTATCTGTTTCGGTGCACTCTGGCCGAGCCGAGCGAGGACCAACCCCGCGATGATAGATGCGCCACCCACAGCTTGGAGTGCAGTGACGGATTCCCCGACCAGGATCCACGCGGCGAGGACCGCGCACAGCACTTCGGTCAGCGCTACGAGAGATCCGATTGTCGGCCCCAGCAGCGTGATCGCGGCGATGCCGGTGAGATAGGCGATGACAGTGCTGACCAGGACCAGGACCGCCACGGGCAGCCACACGCCCACCGAGTGTTCTGCCACGACTGCGTTCGAGGCCGAGAACTCGAGGGGGAGGATGCCGACGAGCCCGAGTGCGCCGATGACCAGTGCGCTGACGGTCAGCCCCGATGCCGCGAGCACAACAGGATGGAGATCGCCGTCCGCACGTTCGGAAATGACGAAATAGACTGCAAGGCATGCCGCTGCGGCCAGTCCCCACGCGACTCCGACGGCACTGATCTCTGCCGATCCGAAGACGTCGATCACCACTGCGGCGCCGATCAAGGCAACCGCTGCACCGAGAAGTGTCTGCACGCTCGGCCGCGCGCCTTTGGTGATCCACACCCATCCGATGACGATGATCGGTGCAAGGTACTCGAGGAGTAATGCGACTCCGACCGAAAGATGTTTCACAGCATTGAAGAAGCACAGTTGAACGCCGGAAATCGCGAACACTCCGTACAGCAGTACGGTTCGCGTGTGGGCGCCGACCTGTCGTAGTCGAGGCCATTGGGTGGCTACCGCGATCACCATCATCACCAGTGCGCCGCCGGCAACGCGCGCGAACACTGCGCCGCCGGGGGACCACCCTGATTCGATGAGAGATTTCGCGAACGGGCCCGATACGCCGAACGTTGCCGCGGACAGCAGAGCGAAGATCAAGCCGTTGCGAGAGTTCACGTCGTCACCCGTCAGGAGTAAAAGCGATTACGATGCTGACATTAGGTTGATACGGCTCAGGAGTCAAAGTGCATTTTGCTGGTGACACGGAATCGGCGCTCGTCTTCGCTGCCTCGTTGGTCAACACGGCCCGCGGCGGGGCCGAGCTGCTGCCGGATCAAGAGGAACTGACCAGGTTCCTCGACGCCGACCGCTGGACCGGCCGGCGGGACGGCACTCTGGAGGAATTGGCGGCGGTTCGTGCACTGCGTCCACGACTGCGAAAGTTCTGGGAAGCCACGGGAGTGGACGACGCCGTCGAGGTGGTGAACTCACTGCTGCTCGAATCGGGCGCGAGGCCGCGGCTCACCAGGCACGATGATCTCGGCTGGCATCTGCACGTCACCGCTGACGATTCGCCCCTCGTGGACCGGATGGCTGCAGAAGCGGCGATGGGTGTGCTCGATCTGATCCGAACCGACGAATTCTCGAGGTTGCGATGGTGCGAGGCTCCGGACTGCGAAGCGGTCTTCGTGGACTTGTCGCGAAATCGGTCGAAGCGATACTGCGACACCGGAAACTGTGGGAACAGGGCGCACGTCGCCGCCTATCGTGCCCGTAAATCCGGGGCGTGACCAAGCGGTGTTCGCAGGGATAGAACCAGGCTGAGCGAATACCTTGTCGGGAGCCAGGATCGGTCTAGCGTTGTGAATCCGGAACAGATTTCGCGAAGCTAGGAGGACGGTCGGTGGCCGATCGTAGGCGTCCGCTCAAGACGGTGACCGGTGTCAGCGGGGCGGTGAGCATCTACGACGCCGCGATCGATCCGTCGACTTCGACGGTCGCGTCCGCGATCGACGTCGCAAAGACGGCCGAGGCGAACAAGATCGACGGACTGTTTGCCGCCGATCTCCTGAGCTTCGGTGCGCAGGGTGCGATCGGCGCGCAGGAGCCGTTGATCTTCCTTGCTGCGCTGAGTGCGGTCACCACCCATGTGGGGCTCATTGCGACCGTCACGACGACGTTTCATCACCCTTTCAACCTGGCACGGTTGTTCGGCACCCTGGACCACGTCAGCAATGGTCGAGCCGCATGGAATGCCGTCACTTCCTCACTCGGAGAAGAGAACTACAGCGACCTGGATCTGCCGAGTCCGGAGGAGCGGTACGCCCGAGCGGCCGAATCGCTCGAGGTGGTCAACGCGCTTTTCGACAGTTGGAAGCCCGGCGCCCTGACCCGGGGAGAGGGCTCAGCGGTGCTCGATCCGTCGAGGGTGGTCCCCATCGAGCATCGAGGCAAGTACTTCACGGTGCAGGGGCCGCTGAACATCCCCTCCCTGCCGCAGCGTCGTCCGGTCCAATTCCAGGCCGGCCAATCTGCCGGAGGTATCGAACTGGGTGCTCGCTTCGCGGAGGTCGTATTCACTTCTCTCGCAACCTTCGAGGACGCGGTCACCTACACGAAGACGATCCGCGCCCGGGCGGCAGAGTTGGGGCGTGGGGACGAACTGCCACTGATTTTCAGCTCGTTCCACGCAACGTACGGCGCCACCGAAGTCGAAGTCGAACGATTGGTCAGAGAAGCCGAGGAATCGACGGACTTCGATGCCGGACGCACGAGGCTTGCCGACATGTTCGGCGGTGACGTGGATTTCTCGGAATTGCCGCTGGACCGGCCGATCCCGGAGTCGTTGTTGCCGGACCCGTCGTCGGTGAATCGACGACGGGGCCGGGTCGAGATCTTCGGCAAGCTCGCATCACAAGGAAAGGCTCTGCGTGAGTTGATCATCGCGTCCAAGGACACCGGCCACTGGGCAGCGGCGGGCACCCCGGAACAGCTCGCGGACGCGATCGAGGAACGATACGACGCGGGCGTACTCGACGTCATCACGCTCGGTGACCTTGCCGATCCGCGTACATGCGATTTCGTCACGAACGGGCTGCTGCCGGAACTGCGCAAGCGCGGAATCGTGGGATCCGACTACGTCGGCGGTACCTTTCGCGAAAACCTCGAGTTGCCACCGCTGCCACAGGTTTCCAGCACCTAGTTGTTGGAGGCGAGTGAGCGCATGAAGAACATGAGGTTGGCCGGCCGTTCCGCCAGGCGACGCATGAAGTAGCCGTACCACTGGCTGCCGTAGGGAACGTAGACCCGCAGGTGATTGCCTTCGGCTACCAATCTGCGTTGTTCGCCGTCGCGGATGCCGAAGAGCATCTGAAACTCGAAATCCTCGGCTGTCCGTTCGGTCAATGTGGCGAGTTCGAGGGCGGCGTCGATCATGGTGGGATCGTGGGAGGCGACCATCGGGTACCCGTCACCTTCCATCAAGACCTTCAGGCAACGCAGGTACGACGCGTCGACTTCGCCGGGCTTTTGGAACGCAACGCCGGCCGGTTCCTTGTATGCGCCCTTGCACAGCCGAATTCGTGAACCTGATCCGGAGAAGTGCTGGCAGTCGGCCTCGGTGCGGTGCAGATACGCCTGCAGGACCGTGCCGAGCGTCGGGAAGTCGCGGCGCAACTCTTCGACGATGGACAGTGTCGATTCGGTGGTGGTGTGATCCTCCGCATCGACGGTGACCCACGCGCCCACTTCGTCTGCCGCTGTGACGATTCGGTGAGCGTTCGCCAGGGCGATCTTCTCGCCGTCACCGGGAAGTGACTGCCCTAACGCTGAGAGCTTGAGCGAAACCTCGAGGGTGTGTTGCGTCCCAGCCGCTTCGGAAAGCGTTGCGTACGAGCGGAGAAGGGACAGATAGGCGTCGACGGTAGCTGTTGCCTGAGCTGGATCGGTAGTGTCTTCGCCGAGGTAGTCGACCGTCACGAACCGGCCACTGGTGAGGATGTCGCGTACGGCTGACACCGCTGCGGGTTCCGCGTCCCCGGCGACGAACCTGTCTACCAGCTTGCGAGTCACGGTCATCCCGGAGACTGTCTTCTCCAGCCGCGACGAGCGTGCCGCCGCGAGGAGTACCGGGCGCAGCGGGTTGCTCAGCGAGACGGCACTCATCAACGGTTCTCGCTCTCGGCTCGATCGACGTCCTGGTGGGGGTAGCGATGATCGGTGGGAGGAACGAAGGTTTCCTTGACGGTGCGTGTCGACGCCCAACGGAGCAGGTTCTGCGGCGAACCGGCCTTGTCGTTGGTACCGGAAGCTCGAGCGCCGCCGAAGGGCTGTTGTCCGACTACCGCGCCCGTCGGCTTGTCGTTGACGTAAAAGTTTCCGGCGGCGAACCGCAGACCGTGGTGAGCTTGATCGACGGCCGCACGGTCGGTGGCGATCACGGCACCGGTCAGGGCGTACGCGGATCCGCTGTCGATACGAGCGAGGATGTCGGCGTAGGCATTCGGTGCGGAGTCGTCGTAGACGTGCAGGGAGAGTATGGGGCCGAAGTACTCGGTGCTGAAGGCCTCGTCACTGGGGTCGTCACCGAGCAGGACCGTCGGCGAGATGAAGAATCCTTCGCGGTCGTCGTAGTCGCCGCCTGCTGCGATGGTGAGGCTGCCGGTCGACTTGGCGCGGACGATCGCGGCGGCGTTGCGGTCGAAGGAACGCTGGTCGATGACGGCGCCGCCGAAGTTCGTCAGGTCGGTGACGTCGCCGTACTTCAGTGACGACACTGTGTCGATGAACGTGTCGCCCATCTTGGCCCACACCGATTTCGGGACGAATGCCCGTGACGCGGCCGAGCATTTCTGTCCCTGATAGTCGAAGGCCCCGCGGATCAATGCCGTCGTGAGTACGTCGGGGTCTGCTGAACTGTGTGCGAGTACAAAATCTTTGCCGCCGGTTTCGCCGACGAGACGCGGATACGTCCGGTAGTTCGAGATGTTGGCTCCGACCTCACGCCACAAACGCTGGAAAGTTGCGGTCGATCCGGTGAAGTGGATGCCCGCCAGGCGAGGGTCGGCCAGCGCGACCTCGGACACCGTGGGTCCGTCGCCGAGAACAAGATTGATCACCCCGGGTGGGAGGCCGGCGGCTTCGAGTAGTTGCATCGTCAGGTACGCCGCGACGGCCTGCGTCGGTGACGGCTTCCAGATCACGGTGTTGCCCATCAGGGCCGGTGCGGTGGGGAGATTTCCGGCGATGGCGGTGAAATTGAAGGGGGTGATCGCGTAGACAAAACCTTCGAGTGGTCGATATTCGACGCGATTCCACACTCCCGGAGCGGAAACGGGTTGGTCGGCGAGTATCTGACGTGCGAACGCGACGTTGAAACGCCAGAAATCGATCAGTTCGCACGGGGCATCGATCTCGGCCTGATATGCGGTCTTCGACTGACCGAGCATTGTTGCGGCGGCGATGGTTTCGCGCCACGGGCCGGAGAGTAGATCGGCGGCGCGGAGGAAGACCGCAGCTCGGTCGTCGAACGAGAGGTCGCGCCAGGCCGGGGCGGCGAGTGTAGCGGCGTCGATGGCATCACGAACATCCGAGTGCGTTGCGCCCGCAAACGATCCGATGACCGAGCTGTGACGGTGTGGTTGAACTACGTTCTCCCGCTTGCCCTCCGCAGTTCGGTGGACGCCCCCGATGACCTGTCGGATGTCGGTGGGAGTCTCGGCCAGTTCGGAAAGTTTGGTGCGTAGGCGTGATCGTTCCGGGCTTCCCGGCCCGTAATTGTTGACCGGCTCATTGGAGGGGTGGGGGACATTGGTGACGGCGTCCATGACGATCCTTCGGCAGACTGATGGGTGGGGCAGTTGTCGTGTCGTCATCAGTCAAGCCGAAAGGAGTCGGCGAGTAATCCGCTGATCGGCCAAACTTCTCGGACGCTGTTTGTTCGATCGGCTGAACCATTTCCGCAGGAAAATGCACTATTCTCGAAATTGAGGCGTTGGAACAGTCCGGAAAGTGGGTGGTACGTGGCTATCCGTGAGGTCAGGCTCGACGCGGTCCTTCGGGCGCTGGGCGGAGCCTTTGTCGAGCTCGTCCTCGCACCGTCAGGTGATGACGTCTTCGTCGACTCCGTGGTGTTCGCGGAGGTCGGGGACCTCACACGCCCCGGAACCGCGGACGTCGAATCCTCTGAGCTCTGGCTCGCTGTCGGTATCGGCGCAGCCGAATTGGCAGCCTGGCTGAACCGCGTCGATCAGAAGGGATCAGCGCCTCGGGCCGTCATGTCGAAGGAGGCCTCGGACACGTCGGTGCGCGCGGCGGCACAGCGCGCCGGGATCGCCTTGATAGCAGTCCATCCGGACGCTCGTTGGGATCGATTGTTCACCACGATCCGGGGCGTGCTCGATCATTCGGTATCCCGTCAGGATTCTGAGGACGTTGTATTCGGCAGTGACACAGACTTGTTCGAGCTGGCGCAGAACGTCGCGTCACTCACCCGGGGGATGGTCAGTATCGAGGACGAGCGTTCCCACGTCATGGCATATTCGGCATCAGGAGATGCTGCGGACGAGCTCCGCCGGCAATCGATCCTCGGCCGCGAAGGACCTCGGGAATACCTCCGGAAGCTGCAGGATTGGGGCGTCTTCGAAAGCTTGCGGCGAAGTGACGACGTGGTCGAGGTGCCCGCGCACGAAGACCTCGCGATCAGGCGACGGTTGGTGGTTCCGATTCGCAGAATATCCGAGAACGTCAAGGGGGAGAGCGGTTTCAGTTCTGATCTGCTCGGCACTATCTGGGTTCAGGAAGGCCCGCTTCCCATCGTCGGCGATGCCGAGAGAGTGCTCCGCGGTGCCGCGGCCGTTGCAGCTCGGCTGATTTCGCGCATCCGAGACGCGCCGAGTAACGAGGCGATACAGGTTCAGCGCTTGCTCGGGGTTCGCGGCGGCGGTGTCGATGTTCCTTCTCTGGCGGCCTCGTTGTCCATCCCGATGTCCGGACCGGCGATGGTCGTCGGAGTGGCAAGTATCGGAAACGGTGGGCTGCCGTCTTCGGGCGAACTCGTGTCGTCGTTGCGCCTGCACGCCAGTGCCTTTCATCGTGAATCGCTGGTGAGTGCATTCGGCGCCCGGATCTATGTGCTGTTTCCGCGAACCCAATCCGTGAAATCCACAGTCTCGTGGACCCGTGAAGTTGTCGCGCGTTTGGACAAGGTGTCGCCCTCGGGTTTACGGGCCGCCGTGTCATCTCCGGTTTCGACGCTCACTGAGGTGGCTAGGGCTCGCGCCGAAGTGGATCGGGTCTTGGACGGAACGTCGGGGGATGTTCGTGTGACCACCCTCGCGGACTCGCGCACTCCGGTGCTGCTGGGCGAAATCATGGACACGATTGCGGCCGACGAGCAACTGCACGATCCGAGAATCGACGCGCTCGACGTCTACGACAGGCGTAACGGGTCGAACATGCGTGAAAGCGTCTCCGTTTACCTCGCGCATTCGGGCGATGTCCGACGCGCGTCCGAGCAGCTTCGCATTCACCCGAACACACTCAGGTATCGGATCAAAAGGGTCGAGGAGATAACAGATACCGACCTGTCCGAGCCCTCGACGAGGCTGTTGATGGAGATTCAGTTGGCGGCGTCCGCTCGCGCAGTGAGTTCGCCGAACCTGTCGGACCCCAGCAGTACTCTTCGCGAATGATCGACTCAGCGAAGGTGCCAGGCGCAGCGCGCGCGTATTTCGACGGCGGAGACGTCCGCGATGTGTTCACCGAAGACGCCGTGGTGCGTGACGACGGCCGGACGTACGTCGGGATCGAAGAAATCGTGGCGTGGAAGTCCGCCGTGTCGACGGCGTTCACCTTCACCCAGAAGATCGAGTCGGTCAACACCCCAGGCTCGGCCGTTGTCGTGTCGGTGAAGGTCGAGGGTGATTTTCCCGGAAGCCCCGTCCAGTTACATCACCATTTCACTCTCGACGGTGATCGGATTTCCGCTCTCACGGTGTGCCCCTGATGCCCACCGCTGACGAACTGCTCGGGAAATCCGTCGTCGCCGATCTGGCAGGCTGTCTAGAGCGAGCCTCCGGTCACACACGCCTCGCCCTCGTTCGGGGTAGTACATCCGAATTCGACGGTATGAGTCTCGGCGAACGTACCCGCGTCGTGCGGGACGCGATGACTGCCGAACTGCCTCAGGATCTTCCGGCCTTCGCCGAGATCATCCGCCGTGCGCTTTCAGAGGAGACCTTCACTGGTTGGATGATCTGGCCGGTGACCGAAGCCGTCGCCGTCACGGCGACACGAAGTGGCTCCGAGTCGGATTTCGACGAGGGAATGGCTCTCCTTGCCGAGCTGACGTCGCGTCTGACGGCCGAATTCGCAATTCGCACATTTCTCGAGACGGACCTTGACCGTTCGCTGGCGATCGCACTCACCTGGACCGGCCATGAAGACGAACACGTCCGGCGCTTGGCGACCGAAGGCACTCGTACTCGTTTGCCCTGGGGAAGACGAGTGAAAGAATTGACGGCGCGTCCCGAGTCGACAATCGTCATTCTCGACGAGCTGTATCGGGATGATTCGGAATACGTACGACGTTCGGTCGCAAACCATCTCAACGATCTCAGTCGTGCTGACGCAGCGCTCGCCGTGTCGACTGCGAAGCGTTGGTTACAGACACAGGATTCCAACACACTGAAAATCGTCAAACATGCATTGCGGACGTTGATCAAGGCCGGCGACCCAGATGCTCTGTCTCTCTTGGGTTTCGCGCCGCCTACCGACGTCGTGGTCGAGGGGTTCGTCATCGACCGCGAAACAGTCGATGCGGGTGGAGAACTCACCTTCGACTTCGCCGTCATGAACAACGGCAGCGATTCCGTCACCGTCGTGATCGATTACATCGTCCACCATGTGAAGGCCAACGGGCAGACGACGCCCAAGGTCTTCAAACTGACAACACGAACACTGGAACCTGGGGTGCCGGTCCGTATCGCGAAGAGGCATTCCTTCAAACCGATCAGTACCCGGAAGTACTACGCGGGCGACCATGCCGTCGAGGTACAGATCAACGGCGTACGCCAAGTGCGAGGGGTATTCCGTTTGGACGCGTGAATGACCCCACCCGTTGAGGCGGGGTCACTCGAGTCCTGAACGATGCCCGCACAGACGTCAGCGCATGACCTGTACTTGTTCGGCGATTCTGCTTCGACGGCACCGGGGTTCTGTAGCAACACGAAGTCGGCCTGGTCGAAGATGGCGAGCTCTTCGAGGCTGTAAAAGGTCGAAACCTTCCGATCGGGTGCAGCATGGGCGGTGTCGGTCACGACGTTCAAGCCGAGGTCCTGCGCAACCGACACTGCGAAGGTGTTGTTTTGCAGCCAGATCTGACCGCTGTCTGCGCCGGCGATCGCAATCGACTTGCCTTCGAGGAGACCACCGATCTTGGCTCGCGCTTGTGCAAGTTCGGCGTTGTATCGGGCGATGACGCGTTCGGCGACTTCGCGGCGATCGAGCGCCGTGAGCTGCGCGGTCATGGGCTGCTTCCAGGACGAGCCCGTCGTGCCCTCGTTGACGACGAGCGCCGCGGCGATGTCAGTGCCGAGCAGGCCCTTGTCCTGGTAGTGATCCCACCAGCCCTTCCCGACGACCAACAGATCGGGATCGTGGGGTGCCCAATTAACGTATTCGAACTTCGAAGCCGGAGCCTTACTCGAAAGCGCCAACCGCTCAGCGGATTTGGCCATTCTTCACGGACTCGTGCCACGGGACTCGCCCCTCGATTCGGCTTGTTGTGGAGGGGCGCGCCCATCTGATCCGAACTCGAGGTATCGTGGCCGTCATGCAGCGCGTCTATTTCTGGTTTAGCAGGCCGGCCCCGGGTGGGCCTGCCGGCGTAACCACGCGCTGACAACCTCCACCCAAGAGCCGGACTACAGACCGGCTCGCTGGAGTTTCTCTTCATCTCTGGGGTCGGCCTGAGAACAGGAAACCGAAAACCCCATGACTGTCACCATCGACACCACCGCAGCTTCGGACAGCCTCGACGATCAGCGCACTGTGAGTATCAGTCCGCTCGTGTCACCGGCGACTGTTCGTGCTCAGCACGCTCCGGACGAGGTCGCGGCCGCAACCGTGCGCACCGGTCGGGCCGACACGATCAACATCCTCAACGGTGACGACGATCGTTTGATCGTCGTTGTCGGTCCGTGCTCCGTGCACGATCCGGAAGCGGCGATGGACTACGCCCGCCGGTTGGCCGCCAAGGCCGAAGAACTGCGGGACGACCTGCACATCGTCATGCGCGTCTACTTCGAAAAGCCGCGCACCACTCTCGGGTGGAAGGGCCTGCTCAACGACCCCCACCTCGACGGCACGTTCGACATCAACACCGGGCTCGGTATCGGCCGCAAGTTGCTTCTCGACGTGTCGAGTCTGGGCCTGCCTGTCGGCTGCGAGTTCCTTGATCCGATCATGCCGCAGTACATCGCCGACCTGGTCAGCTACGGTGCAATCGGCGCCCGGACCGCCGCCAGTCAGGTTCACCGTCAGCTGTGCAGCGCGCTGTCCATGCCCGTCGGCATCAAGAATTCCACCGAAGGTGATGTGCAGGTAGCCGTCGACGGTACCCGCGCCGCGGCGGCGAGCCACGTGTTCCCCGGAACGGATCTCGACGGCCAGGCTGCCTTGATTCGGACCGCGGGCAACCCGGACTGCCATGTCATTCTTCGTGGCGGCAGCGACGGACCGAACTACGATGCCGAGACCGTCGCGGATACCCTTGCTCGCCTGCGTAAGTCGAACCTGCCCGAGCGCGTGGTCATCGACGCGAGCCACGGTAACAGCAGCAAGGACCACGAGCGTCAGGTCATCGTGCTGGACGACATTGCTCGACGTCTGACCGAGGGCGAGCAGGGAATCGCCGGCGTCATGTTGGAGAGTTTCATCGAGGCCGGTCGTCAGGACCTGACCTTGGGTAAGGCGGACGAGCTCACCTACGGTCAGTCGATCACCGACGCGTGCATCGACTGGTCCACCACGGCAGCGCAGTTGGACCGTCTGGCGCAGGCCGTTGCGGCTCGGAGGGGCTGACGCCCCCGTGCGCCTTTCTGGTAGCGCCAACTACCAAAAAGGCGCACAGGGCCGCTAGGCCAGTACTTCTCGCGTGGCCGTGACCAGGCGCTCCAGCCAGGCGTCGGTGCCGACGGCCTGACGTAGCGGTTCGTTGGGCAATTCGATGCTGACCGGCAGTCCGGCAGGCAGGGTCGACCAGATGTCGGCCAGGGCGATGTCGCCGGTGCCGGGCACCAGACGCTCTTCGCGGGCGTGACGGATCAGCTCTGAGTCATCGGTGGGAGCGGGGATCGAACCGTCACATATCTGGGCGTAGTGAAGCCACTCACGCGGGATGGACGCAAGATCCTCCAGTGTGGTCGCTGAGCGGTCGGTGTGCAATGCGTCGACCAGGACACTACGAGCCGGACCGTCTGCCGCCGAGACGATCTCGATGGCCGCACGCGCATCGGGCACCGCAGTCCACGGCATGAATTCGAGCGAGGCGACGATGCCGTAGTTCGCGCACAGTTCAGCGAGGCGGGCATAGGAGTCCGTGAGCCGAGCGCGGTCGCGGTCGTCGCCGCCCACCAGAACGGCTTTGGCTCCGAGCTGTGCGCCGGCTTCGAGCAGCGGAACGTAGTCGGTGGGGTCGAAGTCGGCTGCAAGACGGATGATTTCGAGGTCGAATACCTCCACCGGTGAATCTTCCAGTCGACGCACCAGTTCGTTCAACACGTGCTTGTCCTCGTGCAGAGGGTAGGCCGTCGTACCTGGTGCCGCGGGCATCAGGCGGATGCCGATGGTGTCGAAGCCGTGTTTTTCCGCCAAGTCGACGTGCTGCATCGGTGCGGTATCGAGCACCGTGAGGGCTGCCAGCCCTAGTGAGAGTGTCATGCGTGCGCTCCAACTGTCTTGGCTCCGGCCAGTTCCCGACCTGCTAGATACCCGAACGTCATAGCCGGGCCGAGGTTGATGCCGCCGGACGGGTAGTGCCCGCCCATCACGCTGGCCTGATCGACGCCCACTGCTAGCAATCCCTCGATGGGACGGTCGTTGTCGTCGAGCACATGCGACGACGAGTCGGTGACAAGCCCGGCGAAGGTACCGAAGCTACCCGGTACAACTTTCACCGCGTAGTACGGACCCTTCTGCAAGGGCGCGAGTGACGGGTTCGGCCAGGGATTGGCGGTATCACCGGATCCCCGGTTGAACGGTGTTGTGCCGCGACCGAACTCGGGGTCGTCGCCACTGCGAGCTCCGGCGTTGAATGTCGAGACGGTCTTTTCCAACTGCGCCGCATCGACGCCGATCTTCTCGGCCAAGTCCCGAACAGTGCGACCACGGATGAGGTATCCCGAGCGCAGGTACGGCTGGATCGGGATCGGTAGTGGCTTGGCCATACCGAGCGGGAGGTAGCGCACGTACTGCTGATCGGCGATCAGCCACGAGCACACCTCTTCGCCCTCAGGAACCTGCTCGACCATCGCGAGGGTGTAGTCGTGGTAGCCGAGTGCCTCGTTGACAAAACGCTTGCCGCTCGCGAGAACTCCGATGACTCCGGGCTTTCCGCGGTCGAGGATGTGGGGGAACACACCTTCCTTGCCGTTGCGGTAACGAACGATGGAGACGGGGCAGTAGGCAACTGGGGAGGCGAGCGTGCGGTCAAGTCGTCCACCCACGGATTCGCCGAGGGTGATGCCGTCGCCGGTGGTTGTCTTCGGGGTGAGCGACCAGTGCTCGTGTCCGGTGGGGGTGCGCGGGAACAATTCGCGTCGTCGGTCGATGTCCTGTGCAAAGCCGCCGGTGGCGAGTACGACGCCACGCGTGGCTGTTACCGAGTACGCACCGTCCGGGCCTTCGAGGCGGACACCGACAACGCGACCGTCATCGTCAGTCTGCAGCGATGTTGCCGACGTTTTCACCCGAAACTCGACGCCGAGATCGAGCGCTGAGCGAAGCATCATGCCGACCAGGGCGGTGCCGTTGACGAGTTGCTGACCGCGACGCTTGGTGGCGAGATCGAACATGTGCTTTGTCACGCGAACACCGCAGTGCACAAATGCTTTCGGCGATCGAGTCGAGTGCAGGAATGCCTGCAGGTCGGGGCCGGCCATGATGCCCATGCCGAGGAATGACGTCTCGTACAACTGTCGACGGAGCAGCGCCGCGACGTCGGGACCGAGCTTTCGCAAGCTCACCGGTTTCGGTCCGACGGAACGATGACCCGTGCCGGCTCCCGGTGTGTCGCCGTGAATATCGGCGATCTTGGCTCCGGGGACGAACTTCAGCGCAGTCTTGCGTTCGAAGAACTCGACCATCTCCGGTGCACCGTCGAGGAGTGCATCCACCTTGGCGGCGTCGAAGTTGTCGCCGAGTCGGTTCTCCAAATATGTCCGCGGCGCCGAACGATCCTCGACAACTCCGTCGGCTATGGCAAACATGTTGCGCGGGGTCCACATCCACCCGCCTGACCAGGCCGTTGCGCCGCCGCAGGTGTCGGCCTTCTCGACAACGAGTACCGACGCGCCGCCATGTGCTGCGGCAATTGCTGTGGAAAGCCCGCCTGCGCCGGAGCCCACGACAACCACGTCGTAGGTGAGGGGGGTACTGCTACTCATTTCTGCTCCTTGGCAGTTGTTGCGAGGGTCGGTGTCGATGTCAGTTCGACAACCTTCCCAGTTCGTGACGATTCGTAGATTGCGGCGATGATGGCCAGCGACGCGCGGGCGTCGCGTCCGGTGACAGCGGGTTCGCGCCCGCTCAGGACCGCGTCGGCGAAGTCTTGCACCTGCAGGGTGTGGAAGTCGGTCAGTGCCGCATTGACCGCGCCCACATCAAGATTCGCATCGATGTCCGCCGAGTACGGCGCTTGGAACTCCACTTCGCCTGGCACGGTCCACATTTCGTTGACACCCTCGTGCCCTTCGGGGAACTCGAGGACACTGGCGATTGCGCCGGTGCGCCCGATCACCGTGACGCGGTTGCCCAGATTGTGATTTGCACCGGTAGTCGCGGTGACGGTGGCGGTGCCGCCCGAGGCAAAGGAGATCACAGCTGACGCGCTGTCCTCGGTCTCGATGTGCTCACCGTGGGTGTGGGTGCGGATGAAGCCGCTGACCGAGACGGCCTCGCCCATGAACCAGGCCAGCATGTCGATCTGGTGCACGGCCTGCGTCATGAGGACGCCGCCGCCGTCGGTGTCCCACCGTCCACGCCAGGCGTCGGCCGAGTAGTAACTCGACGGGCGGTGCAGGATCACCGACGCCTCGCCGAGCGTGGGCAGTCCGATCCGGCCGTCGTCGATGGCGTCCCGGATACGACGCGCGGCCGGCCAGAAGCGGCGTTGGAAGAGGACGCCGAAGGTGATACCGGCGCGGTCGGCGGCCTCGATCATGCGGTCGGCGGCAGCAACATCGACCGCGATGGGCTTCTCGCACAACACATGTACACCCGCGTCGGCAGCGGCCACGACTACCTCTTCATGTACCGGGTGCGGCGTGCAAACGGTGCAGGCGTCGAGTCCGAGAGCGAGAAGTTGCTCCACTGAACTCACGGCTGCGGGAATGCCGTGCGCTGCCGCGAACTCCTGGGCGCGTCCGAGATCGGGATCGCAGCAGCCGATCACCTCGACGCCGGGGACTTGTTGCAGGGCTCGGGCATGGTTGCCGGCGATCTTGCCGCAGCCGACGATTCCGACTTTCAACGTCATCAGAAATGTTCCTCTGCTTCGACGTCCCGCGCCGCAGACTCGCCGCGGTCGAGACTGTTCAGTGCTTCGATGTCCTCGCCGGTGAGGGTCACGTCGAGTGCTGCCAGGTTCTCGGCCTGGCGCGTCGGATTCGCGGACCGCGCGACCGGAACCACGCCCTGCGCGACATGCCACGCGAGGACCACCTGCGCAGGGGTGCAACCCATTCGACCGGCGATCTCGCTCACAACGGCGTTGTCGAGCACATCGCCCCGGCCGAGCGGACTCCACGACTGAGTGAAGATGTCAAGTTCGTCGTTTGCGCGGCGAACCGGGATACGAGCGAGTGAAGGGTCCATCTGAATCTGGTTGACTGCCGGTGCCTCGCCGGTTTCAGCGACGACGCGGCGCAGGTGGTGCTCGAGGAAGTTCGACACACCCACGTACCGAACCAGCCCGGCGTCGCGGCAGGCGAGCATCGCCTCGAATGACGAGACGTAACGATCGATTCGTGGGAGGGGCCAGTGAATCAGGAACAGATCCAGTCGGTCCAGTCCCAGTCGTTCCAGGCTCTGCTCGAGCGCTCCGCGGATGTCACCGGAAACCTGTTCGTTTCCACGAAGTTTGGTCGTGACGAACAGTTCGTCTCGCTGCACACCAGATTCTGCCAGCGCCACACCGACAGCATCCTCATTGCTGTAGATCGCGGCGGTGTCGATGAGGCGGTATCCAGCCTCGATGCCGGAGAGGACGGACTTCGTGGCGTCCGCGCCTACCAGGGGCCAGGTTCCGAGTCCGATGGGCGGCAATGCAGTTGCCACCGATGCGGCTGCCTGTGTAGTCATGCGTGAATCTCCTGACGGGCCGCAGCGGCGGCCGTGATCGTGACGGCGACATCGGCTGCGGTGACGAGTGCAGCGTGAATGGACCCGCCGTCTCCGCTCGCATCGCCGACCGTATGGACTCCGAGTCGTGGTGCCAGTGAACGGAGTTCTGCAAGAAGTTCCGAACGCGGCTCGACGCCCTGCGAGATCAGGAGTTCGCCGGGAGCATCAACCTCGCTCAGCACACCGGCCGTCGAGATCGTGACCGAGGCGGTGTCGACCTTGGTGACGATCGAGCGCAGGTAGGTCGTGAGGTTCTCACTTGCGGCCAGGCGCGGCAGCAGCACGATCTTTCCGCGGCGTCCGACGTCGTGCGCGATGGTTTCCTGCGGGCCGATCATGACGACCTGCGTACCATTCTGGAGCAGCTCGTCGGCGACGGCGGCAGCCTCGCGGTCGGCGCCGAAAATGGTGATTGCTTCGGGGGCAGGATCGCCGGAGACGAGGAATTCGCGGACGTCGCGAACGGTACGGGTTGCTGCTCCGGGGAGATCGATCACAGGGCCGACGCCGCCGGCGGCAAGAACTATGGCGTCGAAATCGCCACCAGAGAGCAAAGCAGCATCTGCCCGGGTCGAGGTGTGGCAGTGGACCCCGAGTTCAGCCAGTTCCGCGACGTACCAGTCCATGATTTGCCCGTATTCGGGATACTCGTGCAGCTTCGATGCCAGAGCGAAGTCGCCGCCGAGGCTGGGGCGTTCGTCGTACAGGTCGACGCGATGACCGGCAAGTGCGAGGTCGCGGGCAGCGGCCATTCCGGAGGGACCGGCACCGATGACGGCGACCCGCACGGTGGCATCAGCCGGCTTTGTAGGCTGGTCCAGTTCACGTCCGACCCACGGGTTGACGGAGCAGGGAATGGGGCCGGCGGCCAGGCTGTCGATGCAGTAATTGCAGGCGATACACGGGCGGTAGCGGCCACCGTCGATAGCGCGATTCGGGAAATCCGGATCAGCGTGCAACGTACGCGCCATGCTGACGAAGTTGGCCTGCCCGGATTCGATGATCTGCGCGGCGATCTCTGGCGACGTGATGCGTCCGGCCACACCCACCGGGATATCGAAGTCTCGCTGGTACTGCTCGGAGTACGGCGCGAGGAGTCCGCGGGACCATTCACCGGGCTGGATGATCCACTGTCCCGCTTCGTAGTTGCCGGCCGAGACGTCGAGGAAATCGAGTCGGTCGGTGTCGATGGCGTCGATGCGCGCGCGGGTTGTCTCGGCGTCGAGCCCGCCGTCAATGCCTTCGAAGGCTGAGAATCGTAGTCCCAGAGTGATTCCCGGAGCATGTTCGTGGACGGAGGCGATTACCTTGTTGACGAACAAGGTGGGGTCGGCCCACTCGTCGTCGCGGTGATTGTAAGCAGGGGAGAGGAACTGGTGGATCAAGTACCCGTGGCCACCGTGCAGGGAGATGACGTCGACGCCCGCCTGCTGGCAGCGCGCCGCGGCTTCACCGAAACACTCGATGATGTGCTCGATATCGTCGCCGTCGAGTTGTTCTGGCATCTCGCCGCCGACAACCAAACACGGAATCGGTGTCGGGGCAACGGGAACAAATCCACTGACCGACCCCTGCGCCGTGCGTCCACCGTGGTTGAGTTCGACTCCGACGAGGGCGCCGTGAGCGTGGATCGCGTCGACCATCTTCTTGATGCCGGGAATCCGTTCGTCGACGTCGACGCCCATCTGCCGGATGCGTCCCTTGCCGTCGGCACGCACGTAGCTCGCTTCGGTGAAGATCAGTGCAGCACCACCTTCGGCGCGGCGGGCGAGGTACGCGATGTACTCGTCCGTCATGGTGCCGTCGACTTCGCAGTAGTTGCGTTCCATCGGGGCGGACACGAACCGGTTCCGGAGTCGGACTCTGCCCATGTCGAGAGGTTCGGCGAACGGCGCAGTCACGTTCATCAGTGCTCCTGGCACTTCGCGAGAAAGTAGGTGTTCGGTTGTGCTCATGCGCGTGCCGTCTCGGAGAGCAGTTCGCGCAGATGGCTGCGCATGCGATCTGTATCGGCTTCGATACCGGTCAGGAGAGTGAAGGTGTCCGAGGCTTGTGCCACCAGCATCTGGCCACCATCGAGAACCGAGCATCCGAGAGCGAGTGCAGCGTCGAGTAATTCGGTGCGCATCGGTCGATAAACGATGTCCGCGACCCATAACTCGGAGTGCAGTGCCGCGGGGTCGAAGGGGGTTCCGGGATGACCGACCATGCCGATTGGTGACGCATTCACGACTCCGTCGCACGTAGCCAGATTGTCGGCGATCTGATCGATCGTCAAAGCCGTTGTGCGCGTGCCAGGGAAGGCCGAGGCGACGCGAGAACACACATCGGCAGCGCGATCGGGATCAATATCTGCGATGCGAAGATCCGTGGTACCGGCGGCGGCGAGTGCGTATGCCACAGCGGAACCCGCCCCTCCTGCCCCTGCAAGCACCACTCGGTCCAAGGCAGCGTCGGGCAAACCGCGCTGCAGTGCTGTGAGGAATCCGCTGTGGTCTGTGTTGTGGCCGATCAAACGCCCGTTGTCGACCACAACCGTGTTGACGGCACCGAGCAACCGCGCGTTGTCGGACAGCTTGTCGAGCGCGTCCACGACAACCTGCTTGCACGGGTGGGTGATGTTCAGTCCGGTGAAGTCGCTCGCGACGGCGCCACGCACCACCTCACCGGTTTTCTCGACCGAGATATTCAGGTTCTCGAGATCGATCAGTTCGTAGCTGTAATCGTCGAGTCCGAGTGCTGCTGCTTCGTATGCGTGCAACGCGGGCGAGAGTGAGGTGGCGATACCCGACCCGACCAGGCCGATGCGGTGACGTGTGTATTCGGTAGTCATGACATTCTCCTGCATAAGTGGGGACGGCCCCTCGCGGCAATTCAGCGCGAGGGGCCGGTCCGGTCAAGCGTTGTTGCTGGTGAGCTCTGAGTCCTGCTTGCTCGGCAGGCTCGGCTTCGGTTGGCCCAGTTCCGCTGTGGGCGTGCGGTACGTTTCCGGTCCGGTCATTGCCGCGATGGCTGAGATGACGGCGAAGCCCAGGCACATCCATGCAACCGGTGTCCAGTTGCTCTTGTCTCCGGCCGAAATCGCTTGGGCGATAGCAGGTGTGAAGCCGGCGACAAGGAGTCCGAGCATGAGGCTGACGGCCATTCCGGTGTATCGGACCTTCGCGGGGAACTGCTCCGGGAAGTATGCCGGGTACGTGCCGTTGGGCATCGCGTAGAAGATGCCGATCATGACAATTCCCGAAGCGAAGACCATGGGGACGCTTTGGGTTCCGATCGAATGGAAGAACACGAAGATCATCAGGCCGGCTCCGATGGCACCGACGACGAAGATGGGCTTACGTCCGTAGCGATCCGAGAGAATGCCGAACAGCGGCTGAGTCAGTACGGCAACAAAATTGGCGGTCGCGATGGCCCACAGCATCGTGGAGCGTTCGAATCCGGATTCGACGGCGTACGCCAGGGCGAAGACGTTGACGATGGTGTTGATCATCGCGAAGGTCGAGCTCATGCTGATACGGATTACGGTGCGCCAGTGCGAGCGGAACATCTCGACGACGGGAATTCCGGCCGTCTCGTCCTGTTCCTTGAGTTCTTCGAATACCTCAGGCTCATCAAGGGCTCGACGTAGCCACAGCGCAACGACGGTCACGATGATGCTGAGCCAGAAGGGAACTCGCCAACCCCACGAGTAGAGGTCTTCGTCGGGCAGGCTCGCCACTGGGATGAATACCAGGCTGGAGACGACGATGCCGAACATGATCCCGCTCATGGTGAACGAGGTGAAGAACGAACGACGGTGATCCGGTGCGTGTTCGAGCGTCAGTGCCGAAGAGCCGGGTGATTCACCGCCGGCAGAGAGCCCTTGAAGTAGGCGAAGCAAGACGAGAATGATCGGCGCGGCGATGCCGATCTGGTCGTAGGTCGGCAGGCAACCGACGATGACCGTCGCAACACCCATGAGGAGCAGGCAGGCGAGAAGCGCGTTCTTGCGTCCGTACCGATCGCCGAGGTGTCCCCACATCACTGCGCCGAGTGGGCGCGCGACGTAGGCCACGCCCAGGGTGCTGATCGAGAGCAGCGTTGCCGTCGAGCCGCCGCCAGGAAAGAAGATCTTGGGGAACACGAGCGCGGCTGCGGAGCCGTAGATGAAGAAGTCATAGTACTCGAGGGTGCTGCCGAGGAAGCCCGAAACAGCGGCGCGGCGCGCATTCGAATTCGGGTGCTCCTCGGTGGAGTGCGTGGAACCGGTGGAGGTGATCGGTGGTGCCATGTGAAGTCCTTTCGTCCCGATGGGCCGGCCGTGGCGGCACGTTTGGTGATGCACCACGCATCGGTGACGTCCCTCACCTTTCGGCGGCTGAGACGACAGTGCCACGAAGGACTATGGCGCGTCCAACACTAAATGAGTCTCAGATAATGACGTTTTTGGTCTCAATATCCGGCGTAGGCAGAATCTCCTCGGATGTCTCCAGTGCGACGGCGAGCGCATCGGTCATATGTCGGGGTGACCAGGCAATTCCGTGATTCATGAACGTCGGCTCGCCGGTGAGCGGGACGAACACACTGCCAGGTGGGGTGATGGCAGCCATGCCGGACGTCATCAGGGCTACACCGACGCCGGCAGCAACAAGCATCAGGATCATGTACGGATCGGTGATCTCCTGGACTACGCGAGGTCTGAAGTCGGCATTCATGCAGGCCCGCATCGCGGTCTCCTGCAGTGCCGAGCCGGCCGAGAGCGGGGTGGTCACGAATCCGTCGCCGGCCAATTCGCGGAGATCGATCGCGTCCCTCTCGGCAAGGGGATGGTCGATCGGAAGTACTGCGCCGAACGCCTCCCGTCGGATAAGTCGGGTAGAGAGCGATGCGGATTCCACCGGTAGCCCGACGAAGGCGAGATCGAGGGCGCCGCTCTCGAGTTGAATGACCGCGTCGCGCGTCATGATCCGGCCGAGAAGTGTCAGTTCGACTTCGGGATAGCGCTGACGCAACGCGCGGGTGAGCGGCGGAAGTGCTTGATAGTTGAGCACTCCGGTGAATCCGATCGTGACTCGTCCGTAGACGCCTCCCGAGGACGCACGCGTAGCGTGCCGTGCGGTTTCCATGTTCTCGATGACGCGATAGGCGTGGGGGAGAAAGGCGTGTCCGCCGGACGTGAGCGCGACGCTACGGGTGCTTCGTTCGAACAACTTGACGCCGATGTCTTTTTCGAGCTTTCGGATCATTTGGCTGAGCGGCGACTGCGCCATCTGGAGCCGTGACGCGGCCCGTCCGAAGTGAAGTTCTTCCGCAACCGCGACGAACGCGTGCAACCAGCGGGTTTCCATCGACAACGCCTCCAGGTATTTGACGTCGAGGACAAACGCCATATATTCAGAATTTCTACACAGTGTGACGGCAATTATGCCTATTTGCAACATAAACTGAGTGCGTAATGCACAGAAACTCAGGAGTGAAGAGGATGCAGAGTTACCCGGAAGGTGTCACCGCGCTCATCACCGGCGGTGCGAGCGGAATCGGCGCCGCCAGCGCAAAGTTGCTGATGGAGAAGGGGGTTCGGGTGATAACGGCAGATCTTACCGAGGGAGCGCACGAACAACTCGACGTGAGTGACCCGGTCGCCGTCGACGCGCTTCGTGCCCGAGTCGGCAGTGTCGACATCTTGATCAACAGTGCGGGAATTGTCGGGCCGTCAGCGCCGCTGGTCGACGTCGATCTTGCGGCCTGGCAGCGTACGTTCCGCATCAACGTCGAGGGAACATTCCTCATGTGCCGGGCATTCGTGCCGGGGATGGTCGCGTCGGGGTGGGGGCGGGTCGTCAATCTCGCGAGTATTGCTGCCAAGGACGGAAACCCGAATCAGAGTGCGTATTCGGCGTCCAAGGCGGCCGTTGTCGCGCTGACTAAATCACTCGGCAAAGAGGTCGCCACCACCGGCGTGCTGGTCAACGCGATAGCGCCGGCGGCCGTGGAAAGCCCCATGAATGCCGGCACCGATCCGGCCATTCTCGCCCGTTCGCAATCATTGACGCCGATGGCGCGGATGGGGAAGGCGGACGAGATCGCCGAACTGATCTCCTGGCTGTCGTCGTCTGCGGTGAGTTACTCGACCGGTGCCGTGTACGACGCCAGCGGTGGCCGCGCAACGTACTGAAATGCCTTCTGGAGGGAGCCGATCAGAATTGGAGCAGCGACTGCCACAGTTCACGAGACGCATCCTGGTACTCGAGCATGTGCGAGATCAGGTCTCGCAGTGGCTGCGTTGGTTCGAGCTCTTCCGGAAGTAGTGGATTGCGGACGATGACCGCGATGATCGCACTGCCCAGGGCAAGTGATTCGCGGGCGGCTTCCTCGCGGCCGATTGCCGCCAGGCGGGTTTGCGCCTGTGTGAGTGCTTGGCGAGCCTCGGCAATGTCGGCCAACAGGGCCTCCGAGTTCCAGAGTGTGCGGATTGTCGAATCATCCTCGGGGGCAAGGTGATCAACTTTCATGAGCGACGATTCGGGAGCGGCGCCGAGTCGACGGAGAGTGCGGCGAGCGATGTCGATTCCGCCGGCGAGATTGTTCGGACGGACTGCCAGTGTGGGCTTCCAGTCCTCGTAGCCCGCCAGGCGCAACGCTTGATCGTGCCGGCGGGCGGCGGTGCGATCGCTTCGTTTGAGCCCTGAGTGCTCGACGGCGATCCAGGTGCCGTCCCATGGACGTATGCGATCGGTACGAGTTCGCCACCCCTCGACCTCGCTGTAGGTGGGGATGCCGTCCGGGTTGAGGACGTACGTTCCCCGGGCGGTGCGACGCAGTTTGTCCTCGCGGCACAGACGGCCCGCTGCCACGCGAATGCTCGATGCGCTGACGCCGACAATCTCGCCGGCCCGGGTCAGCACGGCGGTGCTGAACTCGGCGTCCGGGCTCGCCGTTGCGAGGTCCAGCACAACTCGGGTTGCGGACATTCCTCGATCAGTTTGTAACAACTTTTGAACAACTCCTGACAAATTCTGTTACAAGTGGCATGGTGGGTACCGGGAAACCTTATCCGCGAGCAGTGAGGAAATATCGTGACCGACTCCGATCGACCAGGTGGCGATGTCTATGTGGAGCGTGACGGTGGCGTCACCGTTGTCGTGATGAATCGCCCCGATCGCAAGAATGCGGTTGACGGACCGATGGCGGCGCAGTTGCGTGATGCCTTCCTGGAGTTCGAGTCGGACGAGAGCCAGAAGGTGGCGATTCTGTGGGGTGCGGGCGGCACATTTTGTGCCGGTGCGGATTTGACCGCAGTCTCCGATCCCGCCCGCGTGCACGAGTTGCATCCGGAAGGCGGCGGCACCGGTCCGATGGGGCCGAGTCGGTTGGTGTTGTCCAAACCGTTGATCGCCGCCGTCAGTGGATACGCGGTTGCAGGAGGGCTCGAGCTGTCGTTGCTCGCGGACCTGAGGATCTGCGAGGAAGATTCCGTGTTCGGAGTCTTCTGCCGACGCTGGGGAGTTCCACTCATCGACGGCGGGACCGTGCGACTGCCGCGAATTGTCGGGCAGGGGCGAGCGCTCGACATGATCTTGACCGGTCGTCCGGTTGACGCTCCGGAGGCGCTGACCTTCGGACTGGCCAATCGTGTTGTTCCAGTGGGTCAATCACTCCAGGCGGCCAAGGACCTTGCGCACCAGTTGACCGCTTTTCCTCAACTCTGCATGCTCGCGGATCGCGCGTCGGCCTACCGATCTTTTGATCGACCACTTGCGGAAGCCTTGCGAGCCGAGGGCGTCGCAGGAAATCCCATTGTCATCGCTGAAGGTGTGCGCGGCGCTGCTGCGTTCGCCGCGGGCGCCGGCCGGCACGGCCGATTCGAGAACAACCCGAATTCGAACGAGGAAACTGAACCATGATGCCCATAACCAAAGACCTGATCGCCCGTGGCGCGCGACAGCACGGACCGCGAACAGCCGTCGTCTTCGGCGATCGATCGATGACGTTCACGGAAGTGGACGAACTCAGCAGCCGATTGGCGCATACATTCATCGCCCTCGGTATCGGGCGGGGTGCACGGGTTGCGTTGCTGGTCAACAACTCTCTTGCCAGCGTGCCTGTCGATTTTGCGTGTGTCAAAGCCGGCATCAACAGGGTTCCGCTCAACTCGCGACTGTCGCTGGACGAGCACGCGAGAATGCTCGAGGACACCGACACCTCGCACGTCGTTTTCGGTACTGACCTTGCGGACCGAGCTGCTGAACTGTCCGCCAGGTTCCCAGATCGGACGTTCGTCGGGCTGGAAACGAACTCGGAGGGACAGCTTTCGCTGTTGGATCGAGCGCAGAGCATGCCTTCGGACATGCCGGACATCGAGGTGGCTCCCGACGATGTGATCCTGACGCTGTTCACGTCCGGCACTACGGGAACATTGAAGGCCGCGCAGCACACTCAGCGCAGTTACGCCGCCATCTGCCGCAATGTGCTGCTCAATCTTCTTCCGGCGACTCAGGACGACACCATGCTGCATGCGGCATCGCTGATCCATGCCAGCGGTGTGTTCGTGCTTCCGTTCTGGCTCCGCGGCGGAAAAACCGTCATCCTTCCCGGTTTCGACCCGTCGACGTTCTTGAACTCGATAACCGAGCATCGTGCCACCGCGATCAATCTGGTGCCGACGATGATTCAGATGCTCCTCGAACGCCCTGATTTCGCCAGCGCAGACGTCTCGAGTCTGAAATCCGTGATCTACGGTGCGTCGCCGATGCCACTGGCCACCATCGAACGGGCAATGCAGGCGTGGGGGCAACACCGCTTCCTGCAGTACTACGGGCAGACCGAGGCGCCGCTGTGTATCGCAGTCCTTCGGCCCGAAGACCATACGGAGGATCGACTACTGTCCTGTGGTCAGCCCGCCATCGACGTCGAGATCAGGCTGCTCGACGGCGAAGGACGCGAAGTGCCGCAGGGAGAACCGGGTGAAATTGTGATCCGCTCGCCATCTGCGATCGCCGGATACTTCAACGCACCGGAACTGAATGCGGACACCTTCACCGAAGACGGTTGGGTTCACACACGCGACATCGGCCAGTTCGATGCCGACGGATTCCTGTTCCTGAAGGACCGGGCTTCGGACATGATCATCAGCGGCGGATACAACGTCTACCCCCGTGAAGTCGAGGATGCACTCCTGACGCATCCGTCTGTTCGTGAGGTCGCCGTGGTGGGCACCGCAGATGCCAAGTGGGTGGAGGCGGTCACGGCCGTGGTTGTCCTCGCGGACGGGACCGTCGAAAACGACTCACTGCAAGCATCATTGGTCGCTCATGTTGGCGAGCGACTGGCGTCGTACAAGAAGCCGCGTCGGGTCGTTTTCGCAGAATCCATACCGAAGACGGCCGTCGGCAAGCTCAATCGGAAGGCGCTGCGAGACGGACTCCGCGACGCTATCTGACTCCGCGAGTGCGGAATTGAACGCTGATTCTCGGCCCGAGGGCCCGCGCACTCTTGGGGACGCAGTGTTCCCACGTGCGTTGGCAGGATCCGCCCATCACGAGGAGATCGCCGTGCCCGAGATTGAACCGGATGGATTCGCCGCCCCCACGGGGACGCAGTAGTAGTGGGCGAGCGGCGCCGAGAGACAGGATGGCAACCATCGTGTCCTCGGTGCGGCTTCGTCCGGTGTCGTCCCCGTGCCAGGCAACGCTGTCGGAACCGTCGCGATAGAAACACAGACCCGATGTGGTGAATGGTTCGCCGAGTTCGTTGAAGTAGTGCCTGCTCAGCACGTCCTTCGCTTCGGTGAGAAGTGCGTCCGGCAGTCGTTGATTCTCCGCGTAGAAACACACCAGACGAGGGACGTCGACAACGCGGTCGTACATCTGACGCCGTTCGGATCGCCACGGGACCGTAGCTTCCAGATTGTCGAACACGGCCTCCGATCCGGTCAGCCAAGCAGGGCGATGGTCGACCCAAGCGCCCGCGGTGAGGATACGTCTCTGCACCGTGCCCTCGAGATCGTCCAAAGAGACGCCCAGGTCACCGTTGTCGAACAAAGACGGTTGCATCGTGGCGGTCATGGGCACCACAGTACACCGGAATCGAACATATGTTCCCATGAATTCGGATTGCAGTGCTGGACGGCTGTTCATCCTTGCTGGGTGATGTCCGGCGGCGTGAACCTTTGAATACTGTTCTCACGCTATTTCGCCGATGAAGGGGATGTCATGACTGCTCCGCGCCAATCTCATGCGAACCACCCTGTCCGACAAGGCTTTGCCATCGGGACCACAGTGGCGGCAGCCTGCCTGCTCTTCGTTGCGGGAATCGTCGCGCTGCTGCAAGGCATAGCGGCTCTCGCGGACAACGATCTTCTGATCGTCGGAGTCAATTACACCTTCGAATTCGACGTCACGACGTGGGGTTGGATCCACACCGTGCTCGGAATCATCGGCATCGCGGTGTCGTTGGGATTGTTCGTCGGCATGGCGTGGGCCCGCGGGATGGCATTCGTCATCGCGGCACTTTCGATCGTGGCGAACTTTCTGTGGTTGCCCTACTACCCGCTGTGGTCGATCGTGATCATCGCTCTCGACGTCGCTGTGATCTGGGCTGTCGCGACATGGCGACCCGACGAGGTCTGATCGACTGACCAGAGTGAGTGGTTCACCTGCGACAGGTGAACCACTCACTCTGCTGTGTCCGGGCCTCCACGGTTGGCTCCATCACCGCACGGCGTCAACGCCGTTTCGGTGATTCGCGCTCCTGGTTCTCGCGCGGACGCATGTCCTTCGTCGATCGGTGTGGGAAGCCGTGGATCATCGAGCAAGAAATCCAGCAGATCACGACCGTTACTATTCCGAGTCCGATCGACGCGATTGGTTCCTGTGTGGCCAGCCATACGCTCAGTCCGATTGCCGTCCCGACGATCAGAATCAGGATGGTGTCGAGTCGTGTCGTTTGCATCGAAATCATCGCCTGGCGCAGATTGTTTTGGCGGCCCGCTTGTTTTGGCGGCCCGCCACCCGGCGAGTGACAGCCGGGGGCAGACCTTGCGCGGCTGACCCCTCGCTTTGGAAATCGCCGCCGCAAGTGATCAATACCCGGCAAATTCGTCCGTGAAACTCCTGACCGATAGAACAGGACCTTTGCCCGGTCAGATCGAGTCCGCGCGGTTGGCCGCCTCGATGAATCGGGACCAGCACGGTACGCGGACGCTAATGGGAGAGAGTGTCTTTCGGCCCTGTCCGCGGGGGAACTCATTGGCGAGATATTCGAGGAGGTTTGCCCCGTAGTAGACGATGTCGGTCTGCCACGCGGAGATCACTGGCGACCCTGAGGGAGAGGTTGCGGCGGGCGTGAAGCGGTGTCTGAAGACCGGGACAAGGCGCGGCCACGCTCCGATCTGTTGACGCACGATTGTGGCAACGTCCTCGGGTGAGGCGGGCATTGTGCCCCACGATGCCGGCCAGAACGGTGGTTGTTGATGCAGTGCATCCCAAATGAAACCTTCGGTGACACTATCCAACCAAATTCCCAACTCGACGTCGTCGGCGCTGCGCCAGTTCGGCCAACCGTCGCCAAGTGGTAGCGCCGTGGCAAGGAGGCTGCGGTGGTCTGGATTGAAATGAAATCCAAAGCGTTCGTGGACGGTATCGAACTCAGCATCGGTCAGGCCCTCGCTGAGTTCTATCCCGGCTCCGTTGAGCAGTGCCGCTGCTTCGCGCCCGACGTGCTTCATTTCAGGAGTCTTGCAGATGCCACGTCCAGAACGGCAACGATGCTCTGGTCGATTACCGCACAATCGCCCGGCCGGCCTGTTGGTCGAACCCACGTTGAGATTGTACATACTAGTTGTTACAGTCGGATCGTGAACTCAAAGGACCAGCTGACGGGTGCGATGGCAGAGCTGTTGTGGGAGCGCGGCTATGCGGCGACGAGTCCACGTGACGTGATGGCACGTGCCGGGGTTGGTCAGGGCAGCATGTATCACCATTTCAGTGGAAAGCACGAACTCGCGGTAGAAGCGCTGTCTGCAGTTACCGGAGAAATGACGGGCAAGTCATCTCCATTGGGTGGAGAAGGCTCGCCCCTCGAGCAGATGAAGCGCTATCTCTCGTTGCCGCGACCGGGTACTCGGGGGTGCCGGGTGGGTCGGATGACCCAGGACCCGGAAGTGGTCACGGACCCAGAACTGATCGCAGTCGTTGCGAATGCCTTCGACACCATGCTGAACCATTGGGAGCGGGCGATCACTGCCGCGATTGCTGCAGGAGAACTTCCGACGAGCATCGTCCCGGCGGATCTCGCGCGCACGCTCGCAGCCGTCCTGCAGGGCGGCTATGTACTTGCCCGCGCGCAGGGTGAACAGGGCCCGATGGACGCGGCGGTTCGTGGAGCCATTTCCCTGCTCGACGCCGCCCAGTCCGCTCTCCGCACCGATCACTGACCAACTCGAGAAAGAGAAAATCGATGTCCGTTCGTGTCGGAATCAACGGCTTCGGCCGTATCGGTCGCAGCTACCTGCGGGCTGCGCTACGCAGCGATGCGGATGTCGAGATCGTCGCGATCAACGACATCGCCGACGCCGCAACCCTCGCTTCGCTCCTTGAGTGGGACTCGGTGTCCGGTCATCTGGAGGGCGTTGAGGTCGACGGGGACGCGATTCTCGTTGCAGGAAAGCGCATTCGCGTCACCTCTGAGCGCGAGCCTTCCCTCATCCCCTGGCGAGCCGAACGCGTCGATGTCGTCATAGAGTCGACCGGCCGATTCACGGACTCGGTCAACGCTCGCCAACACCTGACAGCGGGAGCGCGAAAGGTGATCATTTCGGCGCCGGCCGACAGCGATGTCCCTGCAGTTGTACTTGGGGTAAACGCCGACGTCCTCGATATGTCGGAGGACGTATTCTCGAACGGATCCTGCACGACCAACTGCCTCGCACCGATGGTGAAGGTGCTGCACGAGGCGTTCGGCATCGAGTCCGGACTTATGACGACGGTCCACGCCTACACAAGCGACCAGCGCCTCCACGATGCTCCTCACAGCGATCTCCGGCGCGCCCGCGCCGCGGCATTGTCCACGATCCCGACTTCCTCCGGCGCCGCCGCCACCATCGGGCGGATCATCCCAGAGCTGGACGGAAAACTAACCGGACTCTCGCTACGCGTCCCCGTGCCAGTCGGTTCCATCACCGACCTCACTGCCCACCTCTCACGACCGGCGACTGTCGTGGAGATCAACGAAGCATTCCGCGCCGCATCGCAGACTCCCGAACTCTCGTCTTACCTTGCCTATTCGGAGGCGCCACTTGTCTCTGCCGACATCGTCGGCAATCGTCACTCGGCAATCTTCGATGCGCCCCTCACACAGGTCGTCGGCGAACAAGTCAAGGTCTTCGCCTGGTACGACAACGAGTGGGGTTTCTCGAATCGCCTCGTCGACCTCTCGCAGCGCGTCGGCTCATAGAGACCAGACGCAAGGGCGGGAGGCTTTGCCTGTAAGGCTGTGCGATGAGAACTGCTGTGCGATGAGAACTGCTGTCCCTTGGGAAACCCTCGCACGGACGATACCCAGGCGTGGTGCCCGCAATATCGATCCGCCATCGTCTCGACTGGCCAAGGGCGTGGGATAGAGATGCGTTTTCAGTGCCCGCTCACAACTGCCGAACCTGATTGGCGTCGCCAGAACCCAGGAAAGGTGCAGGACAAGCTGATGTGCACATCCTGGTGGAGACACTCACCGAAGCGGATCGACAACCAGCCACTGCACCGTGCCATCTACGTTCCACAGTGCATCGGGGTTGTCGAGCGAGGCCGCGTACGTTGCCGCAGCTTGGTCGCCGGCGATCTCACCGCTCTCACCCGACGGCGGGTGGGGTTCGAGGAATTCGGAGGGGTGCGGCCCTGGCCATGCAGGCACGTCGAACGGGGAAATGCTGGTGTCGATGAGGGCAGGTCGATGCACGGTCACCCGGTCGGGAACTTGCTTGGTTTCCGCTGCCACGGCGATCCCTGGTCCTTCGGCAGCTTCGCCGTCGCCGCTACCGCATCCGGCCACTGCAAGAACAAGTCCCGTGATTGCCACACCCACTACCGGATGACGGATCCGCACCGTTTCTCCTAGCCGGGGCTGACCCCGTTCGAACTCCACTATTGCATCTCGCCAACTCCTCGGGATGCGTCTTTCGATAAAAGTGGGAATCGCACTGAACGTGCCCGACAGGAGAATTGCATTGCGAATCACTCGGGCAGTCGAGTCTGCGACCTCTGCCCATTTCGGTTGATCGACCAGGGGTGCAAATTCCGCTCGTTGTACCGTGAGCCATGCCGACCCTGCTTCGACGTGCATTCAAGATCGGCGCGGTAGCGCTGGCAACGATTGTGGTGGCGGCCTACCTGTATCTGGCCTTCACTTATCGCAGCGCTGATGTCTTTGCGCCGCCATGGGGCGAGACGTACATCAGCTATTCGCTTTCGGGTGGCCCATGATTCCGCGGGGACCGAGTCGAACTCACATCACGTCGTCTGCCGTCGCTCGTCGTGCTACCGCTGCACCGGACTGCGCTTGCCACCGTTCTTCGATGCGGCCGTACCGCCACACGAGTAGAGCAATCAGCCAGGTGGCGACAAAGAGTCCGACGATGATGAAGCCCATCGCACCGAGATCTAGGTTTCCGACAGCGCCGAGAATCCCGTCGTGGATGTCGAGTTTGTCGGTGAAGATCGAGATGATTTCCTGGGTCCCGATCAGCAGGGCGACTGCCACCGAGAGTCCGGTGATCACCATGTTGTAGTAGATCTTTCGGACCGGCTGAGCAAATGCCCAACCGTAGGCGAAGTTCATGAACGATCCGTCGATCGAGTCGAAAAGCGACATCCCGGCGCAGAAGAGGATCGGCAGAACGAGGATCGAATACCACGGGAGCCCTGTCGCCGCCGCGCCGCCGGCGATCACCAACAGTCCGACTTCGGTGACGGTGTCGAATCCCAGTCCGAACAGGAGACCGACCGGGTACATGTGCCAGGGCTTGCGAACCATCTTCATCACCGGGCCCAGAATCTTGTTCAGGGCGCCGCGGCTGTCGAGTTCCTTCTCGAGTTGTTCCTCGTCGAAGGTTCCGGCCTTGTACTTCGTGTACACCCGATGAATCCCGATGAGAGAGACAAGGTTCAAGATTCCGATCAAAATCAGGAACGTGCCGGAAATGGTGGTGCCGAACAAGCCGGCCCACTTCTCCAGATCGGAGTTGTCGTCGGAAAGGCTGGTGGCCAGTTGCCGCACACCCAAAGCCAAGAGGGCGACGAGAACGAAGACGATGGTCGAATGTCCGAGCGAAAACCAGAACCCGACGGACATCGGTTTCTTGCCGTCCGCCACCAACTTCCGAGTGGTGTTGTCGATAGCGGCGATGTGATCGGCGTCGAATGCATGGCGCATGCCGAGCGTGTACGCCGTGACACCGAGTCCGATGCCGAAGACACTGCCTTCGATCGTGTAGTGGCCGGGGACAACCAGACCGAGAAGAACTGCCCACCCGACGACGTTGAGCGCTACGACGGTGACGGTCATCCCGATGATGCTTCGACGCTGGCCTCGATCCAGACTGTGCCAAGCGCTGGCGATTCGAGTGCCCGTCGTGGTCATTGTCGTGGACATCGAACCTCACCGATCCTTCAGTCGCGGCCGGCGGCCACGCTACTGAAATCGTATAAGTGTTCAACTGTTCAGATAAGCGCCTGGAGGTTACAAATTGCCCATTCGGGAGTAAAGATATTTTGCGCGTCGATGGGAAATGCTCAGGCGAACACGGTATTGACCAGCGCGACGTAGATCGTCGTTCCGACGACGATGCTCAGGACGGCATTCTTTCGCCAGAGGTGCGCGGCGATCGTGGCGCACACTGCAATCAGTTCGGGTAGGCCGTGAGAAGGAGCGGTGATCGACACCCCTTTGAGTGAATACATGACGAGGATCAACATGACGCCTGCTGGCATGTAGATGCCGAGGTACCCGACCAGGGCGGAGGAGCGCAGTGGCATGAGCGCGGCGAACGGAATCGCCCGCAGCGCGAAGGTGACCACGGCCATGACGGCGACCGCCGCAAAGATGTACGAGGTGTCAGGCATCGATCTTCGCCTTGCGCGAGTCGTAGACGAAGCGGCAGATCAGGAAGAGCACGAAGGCGCCCATCGCAATTGGCAACATGTGGTCCGGCGCTGCCAGCCGGGCGACCAGAGCGCAGGTGACCGCGGCGACCGGCACCGCGAATCCTTTTTGCGCGCGAATTGCTTCGATCGAGAGGACGACGAACAACGCCGTCAGGGCGAAGTCGAGGCCGACGATCGAGTCCGGAATCCATTGTCCTGCTGTCGCACCCAGAATCGCGCCACCGATCCAGTAGCCGTGGAGGTACAGCTGGGAGTAGACGATGGTGCGGCCGGTGAGTGCCTTGGGATCGGCAGTCACCGACATCGCGTACGCCTCGTCGGTCAGCGCGAACATGCTGTAGAAGCGAGCGAAGGGATTTCGAATCTTCTCCAGCGGAAAACTCAAGGCGTAGAACACATGTCGAAAGTTGACCAGCAGTGCAGTCAGAGCGACGTACGGCAGTGGTGTCATGGCCGCGACCATTCCGACGGCGAGAAATTCCAGCGATCCTGCGTAGATCAGCGAGGTGAAAGCGACTGCCCACCAAGGGCTGAGCCCTTGTTGGACCACAAGAACACCAAGTGCGATCCCGAGTGGGAGCAGGCCGAATCCGACCGGTAGCGACAGCTGGAAGGCGTGCCGCCACGCCGGGGTTCGCGGTGGGAGTTCGACGGCTGGTGCGGCCGTCGACGATGCTGGTTCGATCACGACGCAAATCTATAACAAAGATCGAGGTGATCGATTGCTCAGAATGCCCACATATTGAACAGTGCGCAATAATAGTGCGATGGATGCCATGGATGACGCAATTTTATTTCACCTCCGTCAGGACTCGAGTTTGACGAACACGGAATTGGCGGATCTGGTGGGTCTGACACCGTCCCCTTGCCTGCGCCGCGTGAAAAAGCTCGAAGCCGATGGAATCATCACCGGGTACCGCGCGATCGTCAGTCAGGAGGCGCTCGGTCGAGGATTTCAGGTGATCGTCACCGCCGAGATCGGAGTCAACGATCAGGCGACCATCGAGGACTTCGAATCCCAGGTCGCAGCCTTCGACGAAGTGATCGAATGTCGGCGATTGTTCGGAATTCCCGACTACTTCATTCGGGTCGCGGTGAAAGATCTCGCGACGTACGAGAACTTCATGGTCACCAAGCTCAGCGGGCTTCCGGCTGTCTCGCGGGTGACGTCGCTGATCACCATGAAGACCATCAAGAGTGTCGACTGACGCCCGGACTCGGCTGAACCTGCTCTAGGTGTCGGTGGTAGGCGTTAACGTCGGAACATGGGATACGAATTTCAAGTCACAGTAGATTCGGCACATCCGCACGAACAAGCGAAGTGGTGGGCCGCAGCACTCGGGTGGGCAGCGGAGCCTAGCGACGAAGACTTCATCAGGGGCCTCGTCGCCGCTGGTCACGCCAAGGAATCCGACACCACGACATTCGAGGGAGTCCTCGTCTGGCGCGAAGGTGCGGCCATCAGCGATCCGGAGCATCCCGAACGTCCCCGCGTTCTGTTCCAACTGGTTCCGGAATCGAAGACGGTGAAGAACCGACTCCATTTCGACATACGCGTGGGCGACAAGCGCGAGGATGTTGCAGCGCAACTCGAGAAGGTGGGGGCGACGATCCTGCACCGAGGAGCGCAGGGGCCGAGCGTGTGGATCACGATGACCGATCCCGAAGGAAACGAGTTCTGCGTCGGCTAGCGGTACGAACTCGGAGTGTCGCCGGTCCATCGTTTGAAGGCCCGACGGAACGCGCTGGGCTCGGAGAATCCCAATCGCGCCGAGAGTACTTCGACGGATTCTCCGCGCCGCAAACCAGCGATGGCTACGTCGCGGAGCACTTCCTCCCGTAGTTGATTCAGCGATGTTCCGTCACGCCGCAGCAGTCGACGCAGATGGGGAACACTGATCGAGAGCATCTCGGCGATCTCCTCGGCCGTGGAGGTTCGGCCTTTCACCCCGAGTTCCAGGACCCGTCGCACCTGCGCCGACGCGGTGCTGTCGTAATCGCGTTCTGACATGAGCTGAATCGGAGATTCTCGGAGGTACTCCTCCAATGTCTCCTCGGTTTGGATGATCGGTGCACGCATTGCCGAGTTGTCGAACTCCAGTGCCGCTCGCTGCGCGCCGAAGGTGACGGGCGCTCCGAAGATGTAGTCGTAGTCCTGCGCCAACCGCGCATCCGGTGCCGAGTACGGAAATTCGACTGCCCGAAGTCGGACGCGCTTTCCGATCAACCACGCGGAAAATCGGTGCAGCAAGATCAGGACAAAATCGGTCGTGACACGTTCTGCGACATCAGGTTCGGCGACGCCTTCGCGAGCTCGGACAGCGAAACTCACCCGAGTGCTTTCCTCACCCTTCTCGATCGACAGTGGTGCCAGAGCCGGTAGCGCACGGATCACGTCGGACATTCGAGCGAAGGCTGATCCGAGGTCAGGGCAATGGATCAATGTCAGGCAGATCAATCGGAAAGTGCCACGGGGGACCGGGGCGGATCCGAGGCCGAACAATTCGTCGTCGGTGATCTGCCAGGTGGATTGAATGAACGTGGTGACCTGAGTCGGGGTCAGCCGGGCGCGCGGGTCGGACAATGTCTCGAGGTCGATCCCAGCAGCTCGCAGTGCACCTGACAAGTCGACGTCGTTGTCCGGCGAGAACGCGAGATAGCGGTGGACGAATGCGGTCGGGATTGTCCGCGCTGTCATGGGTGCGTTGCTCCGTGGAGCAGGTGGAGACGGCGTGCAGCTTCGGACAGAATGTGGTCCTGCTTGCAGAAGGCGAAGCGCACCAGGTGCTTCCAATCGTCGCGGTTGTCTGCGAACACGTCGACCGGTACGGCCGCGACGCCGATACGCTCGGGCAGTGCGCGGCAGAAATCTCCTCCATCGGTTTCACCCAATGGTCTGATGTCGGCAAGGAGGAAGTACGTGCCGCCGCCGGAATGCACCGTGAAACCGGCCTCGGTCAGCGCTTTTCCGAGTACGTCCCGTTTGCCTTGCAAGCTCTGTCGAAGTTCGAGGACCCACGGCTGTTCGTTGGTGAGCGCGTAGGCAATGGCCGGTTGGAACGGTGCACCGGCAACAAATGACATGAACTGCTTGGCGGCACGGACTCCGTCGATGAGTTCTCGGGGGCCGATCGCCCAGCCGGTTTTCCAGCCGGTGACATTGAAAGTCTTTGCGGCACTGGACACAGTGACGGTGCGCTCACGCATGCCCGGGAGCGACGCCATCGGTGTGTGGGTGAGGCCGTCGAAGACCAAGTGTTCGTAGACCTCGTCACTCAACACGATCAGGTCGCGTTCGCACGCGAGTTCGGCGATCGCTCGAAGTTCGTGATCGGTGAATACGGTGCCGGTGGGGTTGTGAGGACTGTTGACGATCAGCATCTTCGTCTTGGCGGTGATCGCGCCGCGCAATGCATCGAGATCGACCGCGAATCCGTCTCCCGCGGCAACCAGCGGAACTGTGCGACGCACAGCGCCTGCCAATGCGACGGATGCAGCGTAGGAGTCGTAGTACGGCTCGATCAGCACTACTTCTTCGCCGGGTTCGACCAGTCCGAGAATCGCAGCACTGATCGCCTCGGTGGCGCCGACGGTGACCAGAACTTCGGAGTCGGGATCACTGTCGAGTCCGTAGCGGATGCGCCGATCCTCCGCGATGGCCCGACGCAAGACGGGCATGCCCGGACCGGGCGGGTATTGATTGACGCCTTCGGCGATGGCTCGACGCGCTACTTCGAGCATGGCCGCAGGACCGTCGGTATCCGGAAAGCCCTGACCGAGGTTGACCGCGTCGTGAAGTGTGGCCAACGCTGTCATCTCGGCGAAGATCGTGGATGCGAACGGCTGCAGACGCGAGACGGTGCGGTTGCGGGGCGTCGAAGGCATCTTTGCAGCTTAGTCGGCTGACACCGCATCCTCACATCCGCTCGGACGCGGTGCTTGTCACGTTTGAATCGCCGCCATCGTCCAACTCTGTAGAGAGCATCGAATCCGGTGCCCCAGAACATACGGAGGCTTGCCATGACTCGCATTCCCGCAGTGACACCGTCAGAAGCCAGTCCGTTGATCAAAGTGGCATACAAATTCGCCGCCAGGCAGTACGACGAAGTCCCCGAGCCCTTTGCCGTCCTGGCCAACCATCGGAAATTGTTCGTCGCCGCTGCCCGTCACGAGATGGCCGTGCAGAAGGCGTCGAAGGTGCTGCCGTCGAACATTCGTGAACTGGCCGTCTATCGCGTCGCCTGGACGGTCGGCTGCTCGTGGTGTGTCGACTTCGGGACGATGCTCTCGCGCCTGGACGGTTTGGACATCGACAAGCTGAAAGGGATCGCGAATTACCGGGATTCACCGAAGTACAGCGAGGACGAGCGGGCCGCGATCGCCTACGCCGATGCCATGACCGGTGACCCCCACGGGGAGAACGGGGTGACGGACGAGCAGGTCGCGGATCTCGAGCGCAGGTTCGGGCGAGCGGGCGTCGTGGAACTGACCTATCAGATCGGGCTCGAAAACATGCGCGCACGGATGTATTCGGCGTTGGGGATCATCGAGCAAGGGTTCAGCACAGACTCCTGCCGCGTGCCCTGGGCCGAAGAATGATGCGCTGACTCGTCTACGGCAACTATCGACAATGCTCCGCAGATACGTGATCATGATTGACTAGCTCACGCATCTGCGGAGTGTTTCGGCTTGTTAGGTCCGCACTTGCGACCTACGATCACCTGGTGCCCAACATTCGAATCCGCGAAGCTGCCGGTCTGCTCGGTGTCAGTGACGACACCGTTCGACGGTGGGTCGACGGTGGGCTTCTCACCGCGACGACGGACGACTCCGGCCGCAAGGTCATCGACGGTGCCGAGTTGGCGGGCTTCGCCCGGTCCAACGCCGGACCCGCACCGGCCGATCCGCTCACGGGTGCGAGTTCGGCCCGCAACCGGTTCGCCGGCCTCGTCACCAAGGTCGTCACCGACAAGGTGATGGCCCAGGTCGAAATGCAGTGTGGGCCCTTCACTGTCGTCTCGTTGATGAGCACCGACGCGGTTCGGGAGCTCGGACTCGAGGTCGGGAGTATCGGAGTCGCAATCGTGAAGGCCACCACGGTCATCGTGGAAACGCCGTAACTCTGCAAAAACATACTGGAGGAAATTCGTGAAGCGTGTAGTCGGACTTGTTGCAGCAGGTGCCTTTTCGCTTGCCCTGGTGACCGGTTGTAGTTCCTCCGACAATTCGGCGTCGGAGACGTCGTCGGCCGCTCCGACCACGACCACTTCCAGTGATAGTGCCACGGGAAGCATCACCGTCTTCGCGGCGGCGTCACTCAAGAACAGCTTCACCGAACTCGGTAAGGAGTTCGAGTCCGAGAACCCCGGTTCATCGGTCACATTCAGCTTTGCCGGGTCCTCGGATCTGGTCGCCCAGATCACCCAGGGCGCACCGGCTGACGTGTTCGCCTCGGCTGACGCCGCCAACATGACCAAGGCCACCGATGCCGGTGTCGTCGCGGGGTCGCCCTCGGATTTCGCGAGCAATACCTTGACGATCGTTGTACCGCCTGGCAATCCGAAGGGCATCGCGTCCTTCGCCGATCTGGCAAAGGAGGGGACGCAACTGGTGATCTGCGCTCCGCAGGTCCCGTGTGGCGCGGCTACGAAGAAGGTCGAGACGGCCACAGGTGAGACCCTCTCGCCCGTCAGTGAGGAATCGTCGGTGACCGACGTTCTCAACAAGGTGACGTCCGGGCAGGCCGATGCCGGCATCGTTTACGTCACCGACGCTAAGTCCGCGGGTGACAAGGTGCAGACGGTCGCGTTCCCGGAAGCCACCACGGTGGTCAACCTGTACCAGATTGCGGTGCTGAAGGATTCGAAGAATTCGGAAACGGCAACTAAGTTCGTCGGTCTCGTGAAGGGGCCCAAGGGCTTGGCAGTTCTGAGTAACGCGGGATTCGCTGCCCCGTGATACACCTAAGACCGGCAGCCCGGGCTCCGCTCGGGTTGCCGGTATGGATTTACCTTCCGGCGCTGATCGGCGGGGCGTTTGTCATCGCGCCCTTGGCTGCGATGCTGGCCACCGTGCAGTGGTCGCAGTTCTGGGAACTCGTGACTTCCGAATCGTCGGTTGCCGCGTTGAAACTGAGTTTGAAGACAGCGGCAATGAGCACGCTGCTGTGCATCCTGTTCGGGGTACCGATGGCCGCGGTTTTGGCGCGCAGTCATTTTCGGGGACTGTCCGTTCTTCGATCCTTGATTCTGCTCCCGCTGGTTCTGCCGCCAGTGGTGGGCGGTATCGCGTTGCTGTACACGTTCGGGCGCAAAGGGCTGATCGGTGAGCAGTTGGAAGTGCTCGGCATCCAGATAGCATTCTCGACAACCGCGGTGGTCCTGGCGCAGACGTTTGTTGCGCTACCGTTCCTCGTTGTCAGCCTCGAAGGTGCACTACGCACTGCGGGTACAAGATACGAGGCCGTTGCCTCGACGCTCGGAGCCCGCCCGACCACTGTGCTTCGCCGGGTGACTCTGCCGCTGGTGCTTCCCGGTCTGGTGTCAGGGGCAGTTCTGGCTTTCGCTCGCGCACTGGGGGAATTCGGTGCGACGCTGACCTTCGCGGGAAGTCTGCAAGGGGTGACGCGTACCCTGCCGCTGGAGATCTATCTCCAGCGTGAGACCGATCCGTATGCAGCGGTAGCGCTTTCGCTGGTGTTGGTCGTAGTCGCGGTGGTCATCGTGGTTGCGGTGCGTGGACGCGGATCGGCGGGTTCGTTGTGAGTGGCCTCCACGTCGACATCGAGATCCCGGAGCGCGACGTCGTTGCGACGTTCGACGTCGCGGCGGGCGAGGTGACCGCCATCCTCGGGCCGAACGGCGCCGGCAAGTCGACGGTACTGGCGGCGGTTGCCGGACTGCATCATCCGCGGCGCGGGTTGATCGAACTCAATTCCCGCGTTCTCACCGATACCCGTAGGGGAGTCGCGTTGGCACCCCATCGGCGCGGCACTGCCCTACTCGCGCAAGAGGCACTTCTCTTTCCCCATCTCAGTGCGGCTGCGAACGTGGCGTTCGCGCCGCGCAGTGCAGGGCGGTCGCGTCGCGATTCCGCCGAGTCCGCGCGCCATTGGCTGGACGCAGTCGACGCCGGCGATTTGGCTGACCGCAGGCCTTCACAGCTCTCCGGCGGCCAAGCGCAACGGGTTGCAGTGGCGAGGGCATTGGCTGCTGAACCCGAACTGCTTCTGCTCGACGAACCGATGTCCGCGCTCGATGTCGCCTCCGCCCCCGCGCTGCGGTCGTTACTGCGCCGAGTGCTCAGGACCGGCGATCGCACGGCCGTACTGGTCACGCACGACGCTCTGGACGCACTGGCGCTGGCCGACACGGTTGTCGTCATGGACGGTGGCCGGGTCGTCGAACGTGGTGACGTACGAACAGTTCTGACCCGCCCGCGTAGTGCATTCGCAGCACGGATCGCCGGGATCAATTTGCGCAGCGGCACGATGGCCGGAGACGGAGTGCTCAGAAGTCCGGTCGGGGTGGATATCGCGGGCCAGACGGAGACCGACCTACCGGCCGGCAGTGCCGCCGTGGCGGTCTTCGAGCCGCGAGCAGTGTCGGTCTACCTGGATCCGCCGCACGGCAGCCCACGAAACGCGTTTGCGGTCACGATCGCGGAGATCGAAAACCGAGGCGATGTCGTCCGAGTGCGAGCCGAGGACGAAGCCGGCCAGCCGGGCTTGTCTGCCGACATCACGGCGAGCGCAGCGGCCGAACTCGATCTGGTTCCGGGATCGGCCGCTACGTTTGTGGTCAAGGCCACCGAGACGCTGATCTATGCGCAAGGTGCAGGCTCGTAGACGTCCTCTACGACCGAATCCGCATAGAGGGCTGCAATTTCGGACGCGTACTTCTCGGCTATCGGCTTGCGCCTGAGCTTCATCGTCGGCGTCAGCTCGTCGCCGCCTGGCTCCCAGAACGTGGTGAGCACGTGAAACCGCTTGATCTGCTCGGCCCTCGACAGACGCGAGTTTCCCTCGGCGACAGCAGTTGCAACGATGTCGACGATCCGAGCGTCCTTGGCGAGTACCGCGGCCTCGGCCGCAAGTCCCAGTGAGCGTGCCGCTCCGACCGCGGCGTCGGCGCTGAGAGTGATCAACGCTGTGTTGAACTTTCGGCAGTCTCCGATCGTCACGACCTCACCGATCAACGACGACGACGTCTTCACTGCCGTCTCGATGGCGGCCGGTGACATGTTCTTTCCCGACGCATTGATGATCAGCTCCTTCTTGCGATCGATCACCGTGAGGTAGCCGTCCGCGTCGGCGGTGACGACATCTCCGGTCGAGAGCCACCCGTCTGCACTGATCGCTTCGGCCGTTTTTGCCGGTTCGCCGCGGTACCCCTTCATGACTAACGGGCCTCGAACCAGTAGCTCGCCGTCCGCCTCGATGCGCATTTCCATGCCTGGAAGCAACTTTCCGACCGTTCCGAGCTTGGTCGGCTCGGCCGGCGCGGTGCTCGCGATGCATGTCAGCTCGGACATTCCCCAGATCTCCGAGATCGGAACTCCCAGGGCTGCAAAGAATGCCAATGTGTCCGGCGGAATCGGTGCGGCGCCAGAGATGGCCCACTTCAGTTCGGCAAAGCCGAGTTTCGCACGCAGAGCGGACAGGACCATCGTATCGGCTCGGGCGTAGTCCGCTTCCAGTTCGGCGGGGACTGTTTCACCGGCTCGCAAGTGTGCGAGACGAGTGCCACCGACGTCGAGTGCCCACTGCAACGCCGCTCGCCGCGCGTCGTCCGGTTCGTTGGCGACGGCCGATTCGACGGCAACCTTCAGTTTCTCCCACACACGGGGGACGCTGCCCCAGATCGTGGGGCGACAGTCCGGAAGCGCGGCCGCTACCTGGCTCGGATCCGGCACGACAGTGATCTGGGTGCCGAACACCATCTGCATGTACAGGCAGGTGAGCCGATCGGCGATGTGCGCCGACGGCATGTACGAGGTGATGCGGTCACCGAATTCGACGGGGAGTACAGCGCTTACGGCGTTGGTTTCGAACAACAGGCATGCATGAGTCGTCTCGACGCCCTTGGGGTTGCCGGTCGTGCCGGAGGTGTAGATCAACGTGGCGACGTCGTTCGGTTTCACGGCACGCCAGGTGCCCTCGAAATCGAAATCTGATGCGGCAGAATTCTTCATCTGCTCCAGGGACACGGTGCCGGGCTGGTGGACATGCGATTGCGCGTCGACGACGACGATCGTCTCGAGTGTGGCGCCCGAGCGGCGGACCGTATCCACGTACCGGTCTTCGCAGACGAGAACCCGTGCACCGGAATTGGCAAGGATGTAACGGATGGCTTCGGGTGCCGACGTGTTGTAGATGGAGAAGGACGTCGCGCCGAGATGTTGGGCACCGACGTCGATCGGGTAGAACTCGATGCGGTTGCTCATCATCAGGGCAACCGTATCGCCGTGTCCCACGCCGATTCCGGCCAATCCCGCGGCAACCTCGCGGACCTGTTCGGCGTACTCGCGCCACGTCAGTGTTCGCGCATCGCCGATGTCTCGCAGGGCCACTGCGTCGGGCGCTACCGCCGACACTCGCTGAAAGGCTGCACACAACGTGGTCATGATGTTCTCCTGGATGCCTTTGTCAGGGCTGATGCATTCGTCGGGGCCGCAGCGGTGGTTCTGTCTTCGAGTTCGCGGATCAGGCCGTGTGCCTGTTTGTCCCTGGCCAGATAGCCGTCGGCAAGGACATTGATGAAACCGCGTCCCCACGCCCAGGGTTCCCAGGCAGCGGGCGCGAGGGTTCGGGCGGCGCGGCGCGCGATCGCGTCGGCGATCACCGTGGCGGCACGGTCCGGGGAGATTCGATGGCGGAGGGGTCCGGGCAGTCGAGCGTCAAGTTTGCGCCCGATCTCGTCGTCGTCGAGAGTTGCGCGCGCAAGTTGTGTGTCCACCATCCCGAAGTACGCGATGCCGGCAGTGGCGCCGTAGCCGGCAACCTCGAGACGCAGCGCCCGGCCGAGCGCTTCGACCCCAGCCTTGCTGATCATGTACGAAGCGCCGCCCAAACCGGGGGCGAACGACGCCGCCGATGACACGACGACGATGTGCCCACTGTTGCGGATCACCTCGTCGATGGTCGGATGCACGGTGTTGAAGACGCCGGTGAGATTGACGTCGAGCACGCGATCGAAGGCGTCGGGATCGATCTGGCGCAATGTTGCCGGGGGAGGGGTGATTCCGGCGTTGGCCACCACGACGTCGATTCTGCCCAGCTGCTCGATGATCGTTTGCACGGCTGCTTTCATGCCGTTCCGATCTCGGACATCGGCCGTCACCGTCACGACTCGCTGTGACTCGAATGAGCGCTCGGCCGTTGCCAATGAACTCTCGTTGACGTCGACCAGCGCCACGGTGGCCCCACGCCGGTGGAGAGTGCGCGCCAACGCGGAACCGATACCGTCGCCTCCGCCGGTGATGAGTACGACCTTTCCGGCGACGTCGTAGTCGATTCGGCGTCCGGGCAGTGGAATGCCCAGATCGCGGATTGTTCCCGCAATTGCGGACAAGCGTCCCGTCATTGCTTCAGTGCCTTCCGTGTAGAGCGCGGATGAGAACCTTGACCAGCCAGTCGATTCGGGCGGTCCTTCGAAATGTCGTCAGTGGTAAGGGCGAACGGAATCGTTGCCGGGTCGTCGAACGAGCGTAGGTGAACTCCTTCAGACCATCTGGGCCGTGAACGCGCCCGAAACCAGATGCTCCGACCCCACCCAGCGGCAGGTTGGGAACCGCGGCATACATCACGTAAGAGTTCACCGACGCTCCTCCGGATCGGAGCCGATCGGCAACAGCCGCTCCATCCTTGCCGAACACGCTTGCTCCCAATGCGTATGGCGACGCATTGACCAACTCCACCGCCTCGTCCATCGAGGCGACCTTGGTGATCGTCATCGTCGGGCCGAAAGTTTCCTCCGTGACGGCGAGGCTGTCTTCGGGGACGTCGACCATGATGGTCGGTTGCACGTACTGACCGGAGATCGAGCCGAGCCCTCCGAGAACGACACGTCCACCTCGCGACACCGCGTCGTCGATGTGGCGCCGGATGACGGAGACTTGAGAGGGCATGGTGATCGGACCGATCTTGTCGTCGGCATTAGGACCCGCATGAACGCGGGCGGCCAAAGTGATTGTCTTGTCGACAAACTGGTCGTAGACCTGTTCGTGCACGTACACACGCTCGACGCCCAGACAGGTTTGACCGGAGTTGGACAATGCGCCCCACACCGCAGCATCCGCGGCGGCACCAACATTTCCGTCGGCATCAAGGATGAGTGCGTCCTTACCGCCACATTCCATCAACACCGGTGTGAGGGTCTCGGCGCACGCTGCCATGACTTTCTTGCCCGTCGCGGTCGATCCCGTGAACCCGATCTTGTCGACACCGGCCAGGCACAGTGCCGCGCCGACCGAACCGTCGCCTGTGACAACTTGCAGCACAGGATGTTCAGGGACGACCTCGGCAAACGCTCGGACCAACCATTGCCCGACTGCCGGCGCGAACTCACTCGGCTTGTAGACCACGGCATTGCCTGCAGCCAGCGAAAACGAGAGCGAACCGAGCGGGGTGAAGACCGGATAGTTCCACGGACCGATCACACCGACCACCCCGAGAGGTCGATACTCCACCGAGGCGGCCTGATTAACCGTCAACAAACTGGAGCGGACGCTGCTCCTGCCCAATACTTTTCGGGCATTCTTCGACGCCCACGCGAGATGTTCGAGTGCCATGGCGATTTCGAGTATCGCGTCGGGGTGCGGCTTGCCCATGTCCCGGTGCACGACGTCGGCGAGTTCGGATGCTCGACGAGCGATGATTCCTCGCCACCGATCAAGTCGGCGGGCGCGTTGCTCGAAAGTCAGTTCCGCCCACCACGCGGCGGCGACTCGCGCTTCGCGCACTGCCTGTGTCACCGTGTGGTCGGTCGCATGCGCGGTCGTGTCGATCTCGGTTGTTGTCATCGCGGAGTCCCCTGAAGTGTGTGGTGGACGGCGCCGTCGGCCCAGTTGCGGGTCACGCGGCCGAGGATCGGTCTGGCAAGGGACAGAATCGGGGCGAACCACGGCTGCGCCTGCACAGCGAACGTCCAGGTGAGACGGCTTCCAGTCGAAGTCGGTTCCAGCACAAGGTCTTCGGCGAAACGCTTGAATCCCGGAAGTGACGCCGACTCCACATAGAACGACATCCGGTTCCCCTCGTCCCAGCGAAAGAATCTCTCGTCCAGTGCAGCAAAAGCGCCGGCCCGCACAGTTCGCATGGTCCCGATGCCGAATGGTCTGGCCGAGGTCCAGTCGGCTCCGGTGATCCCGCGCGCCCACGACGCGATCGAACCGTTCGAGGTCAACGTCTGCCACAAGCTCTCACATGTCGCTTCGGATTCGATCCGGTGAGTGATCACCAGCGGAGCGGATCGGATGAAGGCTGCGTCGGCCGCCGCAAGAGAGAATTTTCCCTTCACAGGTCCACCACCAAAGACCCACCGGTGGAACGTGATCGACAGGTCAACATCGAATCGGCACGTTCGGATTCGGTGAGCAAGGTGTCTCGATGATCGACGCTCCCCGAGAGCACCCGAACCTTGCACGTACCGCAGAAGCCCTGTTGGCAGGAATACGCTACTCCGGGAAGTACGCGTCGTATCGCAGCCAAAGCACTTTCGGACTCGCCCACATCGACGGTGAGACCGGTGCGCGCCAGATGCACCGTGAACTCCTTGCCGTCGACTACCGGGAGTGGGGAGAACCTCTCGCTGTGCACCGATCCGGTCGGATTGCCGGCGAAGGTCGCCGCGCGCACCATGTTCATCAGCGGCGCCGGTCCGCACGTGTACACCGCGGCACCGGGATCCGCAGCAGCGACCAGTGTTTCGATATCCGTCGGGCCCAACTCGTCGTCCGGTCGGATGGTTACCCGGCCGCTGGAGTATTCCTCGATCTCGTCGAGAAATGGCATGGCCGTCCGAGTTCGTCCGAGATAATCCAAACGCCACGGGATTCCGCGGCGGTGACAACGTTGCACCATGGGAAGGAGCGGAGTGATCCCGATTCCGCCCGCAACAAAGAGGTACGACGGAGCAGCGACAAACGGAAATGCATTGCGTGGCCCTCGTACGTCGACAACCATGCCGGGTTTCAGCGACTCGTGTATCTCGCGCGAGCCGCCCCCACCCTCGTCGATCCTCCGGACGGCGATCCGATACGAGGACAAGTCGTCGGGGTCGCCGCACAACGAATACTGTCGTTGCCTTCCCGAGGGGAGAAAGATGTCGAGGTGGGCGCCGGGAATCCACGACGGAAGGGTGATTCCTTCCCTCGGGGTCAAGGTGACACTCAGGACGTCGTCGCACTCTGACCGGACGGACTTCACGTCCAGAGTCATGTCGAACCCGCTGTAGCGGACCGGGCTGGGGCGCGAAAGTATGTGCGCTGCCGGACTTGCTGCAAAGATTCGGCGGTATGCGCCCGTCGCCTGTGCGGCAAACCTCAACGACCGGGTCGGTGTGAAGTCGTGTGCGTCGTGGGGGCTGTCGGCAGTCGTCTTGCTCATCTTTCACTCACTTCGGAGGAACGATTGGCGGCAGGCGAGCGAGCGAGGTAACGCATGGCGACGTCCATGTCCCCGATCTGGGAAGGATGGAAGCTCGGCCGCAGATACGGAGGAATCTCGGTGATCAGGAACTTCATGTTGGGTACCAGGCCGCGGCGAGTGGCGCTTATCAGTTGGAGAGGCCACAGTCGGCCCTTCGTCGTGGACGGGTCCTGTCGGAACAGGTAATTCATCGAGGCGATGAACAGCACGAACAACGTGAAGCTGGCCAGCAGCGCCGTGCGAACGCGTCTGGCGTAGCTGCCGTCCACGTACATGTAGGCGTCGAAGGCTACGTTGCGGTGTTCGACCTCCTCGGCACCGTGCCACTTGACCATGTCGAGCATCATCGGGTGCATGCCGGCATCTTCGAGGGCGGGATCGGTGAGCAGCCATTCCCCGACCACTGCCGTGTAGTGCTCCATGGCGGCAAACAGGCCGAGACGTTCACAGAGCCAGGCGTGCTTGGCTTTTCCGGTCAATCCTTTGTCGCCCAATATCTTGTCCACGAGCCAGTCCATCCGGCGTGACATCGGTTTCATGTCCATGCCGAGGTCCGCAAGATGCTCGCGGGCGCCTTTGTGCGACGACGCGTGTGTTGCTTCCTGGCCGACGAATCCCACCACCTCTTCGTGCAGGCGGGTGTCCTCGATGAGCGGGAGTGCTTCGGCGAGCGTTGCGGACATGGCCCGCTCTCCCTCGGGTAACACGAGATGCATGAAGTTGATGACGTGGGTGACCATCGGTTCGTTCGGCACGTAATGCAGTGGTACGCCGTCCCAGTCGAAATCGACGTCACGGGCGGCGATCGCATGTGCTTCGTCGGTGTAGCGGCGAGCGCCGGACGGTGCGACGACGGGTGTGCCTCGGAAGGCGTTGATGCCGAGCATTATCGGCTCCTCACGGTTTCTCGAGCAGTGGTGAGCGCTGCGGACGAGACGGGTTGTACCTGCGCGTAGTGAGCGAGGTCGGCTCGTTTGGTCCTGGCGCGGAAGGATCGGTTGAATCCGGGATAGAAGGTGTAATTGCGGCCGCCGTCGACGAGGTAGTAACTACTGCACCCGCCGGCGTTCCACACGCTGGTGGCGAGTCGGCGGTCTGTTGCGCGCACGAACTCATGTTGCACGTCTGCGCGGACGTCGATGCTGCCGATGCCGCGCTCGTCCATTTGAAGAATGCAGCTCACGATGTACTCGACCTGCGCTTCGATCGTGACGACCTGCGAGGTGTAGACCACGGAATTGGGGCCGAGGATCATGAAGAAGTTCGGAAAACCGCTGATGGTGGTGCCGAGGAAGGCCTCGGCACTGCCGTTCCATGTCTGCGCGAGGCTGCGGCCGTCCTGGCCTCGGATGATGTCGAACGACGGGTTGTCTCCCATCCGAAAGCCGGTTCCCATGACTATGGTGTCGATTTCCCGGAAGGTTCCGTCCGCGGTGAGAACTCCGCGCTCCTGCACCCCGACGATTCCGTCCGTCACCACCTCCACATTGGGTGACGCCAGCGCGGGATAGTAGGTGTTCGAGAACGTCGGACGCTTGCATCCGAATGCGTAGTGGGGGAGCAGCTTTGCGCGAAGCTCCGGGTCCCGCACCTGCCGTCGGAGGTGTGCTCGGCCGAGTGCAGCCAAACCTTTGAGCAGTGACGGCTTGTACACGAATCCGGGTACCAGGGCTTCTTGAAGCAGGTCGAGTCCCTTGCGTGCCAGTCGTTGGGTGAGCGGCACCCGCTCGAAGAGAGCGCTTGGCCAGCCTGTCATCGGCTGATCCGGATGCGGCAGGATCCACGTCGGTGTCCGCTGGAACACGGTCAACGTGTCCGCGAGCGGTTGCAGTCTGGGGATGATCTGCACCGCAGAGGCGCCGGTGCCGACCACGGCTATCCGCTCACCGCGAAGATCGTGGTCGTGGTTCCAGTCCGCGGTGTGGAACATCTGACCACGAAACGATTCGAGCCCGGGAAGGTCGGGTGTGGCGGGGGCACTGAACGGGCCGGTGGCCGCGACCAGGAACTGTGCCTCCCAGACGGTTTCCGCAGTGTGTACCCGCCAGATCTGGGCTTGCTCGTCCCACGAAGCTTCTGTCACGTCCTGGTTGCAGTGGAAATGACCGGCCAGTCCGAAGCGATGGACGCAATCCCGGAGATAGTCGTAGATCTCGGGCTGTAGCGGATACAGCCGCGTCCAGTTCGGATTGGGCGCAAACGAGAACGAGTACAGAATCGACGGGATGTCGCACTGTGCACCGGGGTAGGTATTGACCTGCCAGGTCCCCCCGGGCTCCGCGGCACGTTCCAGAACGACGAAGTCGTCGATCCCGGACTGCTTCAAGCGGACAGCCGTTCCGATGCCGCCGAAACCGGCTCCGATGACGACGACTCGTGTTTGGCGAGTTCGAGTTTCCTCGTCACCGGCCGATGGCCCCGAGGTTGGGTCGATGTCGACCATGTGTGACGCCTCCTGATTGCTGCGTGAACAACTGAACGAAGAGTAAGGCTGACATCAAGTGATGTCAACAGCGATTGATGTCAGAATTGAATTGATTGACATCGTGCGATGTCAGTTCGCTCGCGGGAGTCGGCGCGATAACCTGAGGTCGAGAGCACTGCCGGTCAGTGAGAACATGGGGACATGACGGATACCGAGGCTCGGCGCACCGGCTCGCGCAGGTGGCGTGGGCAGGAACCAGAAGATCGCCGCGCCGCGCGCCGGGCACAGCTGATCGAAGCCGGGTTGCAGATCATGGGCACCGAGGGTGCGGCCGCCGCGACCATGCGTGCGACCTGCCGCGAGGCTGCGCTGACCGAACGGTACTTCTACGAGAGCTTCGCCAATCGTGACGAACTGCTGGTCGCCGTGCTCGACGAGGTCGTTCTCGGGGCACGCGACACTATTCTGGACGCTCTCGAGGCGGCGCCTTCCGAACCGTCGGCCCTGATCCGTCACGTGGTGAAGGCCTTCACCACCTATGTATTCAAGGATCCGCGCCGTGGACGCATCATGTTCGTCGAATCCCAGGCGGAACCTGCGCTGTGGGAGCGAGGGCGAGAATTGATGGCGGAGTTCACCAATCCGATCTCCGCGTCGCTCGAGCTGATGTACGGCGGCGAGGCAACCGACTCCGCGAACTCCGAACTCAATTCGGTGGGGCTGTTCGGTGCCCTCGCGTTCATCTATCAGGCGCACACCCCGTCCTCCAAGATCTCTCGAAAGCGTTTGGTGGAACACATTTCGCTCATGGTCGAAGCGCAGGCGACGGTCAACAGCACGCCCGCGAGAAAAGAATGACGTCCGCGTCGGCCACAGGCGGAAAGCGTCTCGGTCCTGAAGACCGGCGTGAGCAGATCATTGTCAGCGCGGCAAAGGTTTTCGAGGAGAAGTCTTTTGCCGACGTCTCGATGACCGAGTTGGCCAAGGCGGCCGGGGTCGGTCGTCCGCTGCTCAATCATTACTTCGGCTCCAAGCGGGAGTTGTACCTCGACGTCGTGCGGCGATTCGTCTTCATTCCCGAAGTGGCGGTGGACCGTATTCAGCGATCGGCGAGCCAGGAGAAGCGGATCGGCGCCGTGATCGATCGGTGGCTCGACGTCGCCTGGCGTCATCGCGACATGTGGATCTCGACAGTCATGTCCGACGACCTCCGCCGTGATCCCGAGATGGATCGGATCCTGCAGGACGCTGACGACGTTGCTGCGCGACGCATGATGGATGCGCTCGAGATTCGACCGAGTGAAGGCAGCGAGGCTGCTGTTCATTCGATGATCGTGGCGTACGGAGGATTGGCGAAGGCCGCCAGTAAGCAGTGGTTGGTGACGGGAGCGCTCGACCGCGAACAGGTGCACCTTCTGCTGGTACGCAGTTTGCTCGCCATCGTGCGTGACGTTCTGCCGGCGTGCGAGGCGGATTCCTGATTGCTCAGAGTGATCTCGCCACGAGGTCCTTCATGACTTCGTTCGATCCGGCGTAGATTCGCTGAATGCGAGCGTCGGCGTACATCTGGGCGATGGGATATTCGAGGATGTAGCCGTACCCGCCGTGTAGTTGCACGCAGCGGTCGATCACGGCGCACTGCTGATCGGTGAGCCAGTACTTGGCCATCGCGGCGGTAGTCGCATCGAGCTGCCCGGCAAGGTATTTGACGATGCAGTCGTCGATGAACGTTCGTGAGATACGAGCGATGGACGCGCACTCGGCAAGTTCGAAGCGGGTGTTCTGCAGATCGAAGAGCGTTTGCCCGAACATGTTTCGGGATTTGGTGTACTCGACGGTGAGGGCGACTGCACGCTCCATTGCCGCAGTGGCTGCAACCCCACAGATCAATCGTTCAGGCAGTAGCTGCTGCATCAGCTGGGCAAACCCTGTGCCTTCGCGGTCCCCGAGCAGGTTTGTTGCAGGCACCCGCAAGCGGTCGAAGACCAGCTCGGTGGTGTCCTGGCCCTTCTGTCCGACCTTCTCGAGTATTCGCCCCCGCTCGAAACCCGGTGTGTTGTCATCGACCTCGGCCACGATGAGCGACACTCCACGCGCTCCGAGGCTGGGATCGGACTTGGCGGCAATGATCACCAGATCACAATTGCGACCGTTGGAGATGAATGTCTTTGCGCCGCTGATCAGATAGTCGTCACCGTCGCGGACGGCGCGGGTGGTGATGTTCTGTAAGTCGGATCCGGTGCCGGGCTCGGTCATGGCGATTGCGCCCACCCACTCGCCACTCACCAGCTTCGGTAGCCAGCGCAGTTTGTGCTCGTGATCGGCGTAGGCATTGAGGTAGTGCGGCACGATTCCCGAGTGCACGCCGAGCTGGAGCGAATGATCACCCGCCATGACCTGCTCGTGGAACAGCACGGCGTCGTGCGCAAACGTTCCTCCGCCACCGCCGTACTCGGTGGGGATCGACATGCCGGCGAGCCCGAGCGTCCCGAGTTCTCGATATGCGGATTTGTCAGGAAAACCCTGGGACGCGAAGCGTTTCTGATGCGGTGTGACGTGTTTGGCGAAGAAGTTCCTTGCCAGGTCGGCCACGGCCTCCAATTCGTCGTCCATCCACGGGGACCGGCGTTCGGTGGTTCGGGTTGCGGTAGATCCTTGCGTCATCGTGATTCTCCCGATCGATGAAATGCGACCCGCGAGCGGATCCGACTCCACCTATCATCCACACTGTTGACAGAGTGTCAATAAAGGGTGGTCGAATCGACCTCCAGCCCCGCCTCGAATTCCACGTCGGCCGCCCGCAAGAATGGGACGACACAGACACGAACAGGCCGGCGCGAAGGATGGGCAGTGGACCCCGAAGAAACATCAGCGGGTCACGAGTCCAACCTCCCGGCTCCGCGGCCGGCGCGCAGCGTCCTGTTCGGATTGCCGCCGGTGGGAAACCGGTACCCCGGAGCGGTTCGCGTCGCCCTCGCGCTGGCGATTCCGGCGGCCATCGCCACACTTCTCGGATTCGGGTCAGCGTCGCTCCTGGTCGGCCTCGGTGCATTTGCATCGATCTACGGTGAGGGCCGTCCCTACCGGAGCAGGTGGAAGGCAGTCGGTATCGCCGCGACGGCGCTGACGATCCTGTCCTTCATCGGGGCATCAGTGGGCGAGCCCGTCCACCGAGCCATCGCCGAGGGAGCGCCGACGGTGCTGCTCGTCTTTGTCGTGCTGATCATGGCCGTCGTGGTGTCGACCTGCGCCTTCACCGTCGACGCGCTTCGATTGGGCCCACCGGGCGCTTTCTTTCTGTTGCTCACCACCGAGATCAGCTCCGTGATCGCCACTCCCGGCCAGCCGCCGGTCGAGGTCGCGATGTGGACGGCAATCGGTGGGATCAGCGCGGTGGTCGTCTCGATGACGGGAATCCTGTGGGCACCGAGAACTGTCGAACGCAGCACTGTACAGGCAGCCGTCTCGGCCGGTTCGGACTACACGGACGCCCAGGCGGCGTACGCCCCACCCGAACTCACGCGAGACAAACGCCACGCTGCAGCACTTCGGCTGCACGACGCGTGGCAGTGCCTTTACCGCGGCGCAATCGTCGGGAAAGACCACCCGTTGACCCGTGAACTCGAACGAGCGCAGATCTCGATGGCCAGAGCGATCTCCGACGACCACGATCCGGAGCTCATGGCGGACCCCGCGTTCGACGTCGACGAGGTCGGGGCTCACCCGCCTCTGCCCGACCCGACGATCCGATATCGGTTCCTCCGCGCCTGCAATCCGTCCAGCCGAGCGTCGGTCACGGCACTTCGGCTGTCCATTGCCTGCATGGCCGCGGGAACCCTCACCGTCCTGCTCGGCATCGATCGCCCGGACTGGGCGGTGATCGCCGCGGCGATGGTCCTTCATCAAGGACCGGATCGAATACTGGGCACCTATCGCGGAATCCACCGCATCGGCGGAACCGTCCTCGGGTTGATTCTGTTGGGTGCCATCTACGCCTGGAGTCCGACCGGTCTGTGGTTGGTGGCGGTACTTGCCGTCCTGATGGCCGGGATCGAGCTGTTCCTGGTGCGGAATTACGGGATAGCCGTCATCTTCATCACCGCCCTCGCGATTCTCCTCGGCGCGGCCGGTGGTGCGCACGGGACCGTCCAACATCTGATCCTCAGCCGCATGCTCGAGACGGCAATCGGCGTCGTCGTGGCGTTGGTGGTCCTGTGGACGGTGGGGCGCGGTGCGCATCGACGCACTCTGATCTGGGTCGACGAACGGGCGAGTAGCGTCCTGTTCAAGCTACTGACCGAAATTCGCGCGAGGCACTATGCACCACAGGCGAATTGGTCGGAGCTTTCGGAGCTTCGACGGGACCTGGACTTCGAACTGCGAGGTAGCGCGATGGCCGGGATCGACGCCGCCCACAACGAACCCGAGTGGGCGTCGCAGCAGTGGAGGACGCACACCGAATTGCATCATCTGGGATCGGATGTACTGCACCGACTGTGGTTCGGAACGCAGGTGTCCAGATCACACCTCGAGGAATGGGAGTCTCGTTACTTGCGTTCGGGTTCGGTGTGATCGAGCATCGGCACAGCGCTGAACTTGGCTGGATTCGCAATATCGTAGGCTGCGCACACAACTCCGTCGCGGACAGTGAAGCCGGCAACGCGAGCGGCGAACTGCGGGTACTGGTCATCCCCTGGTGAGCCGGCGAATACACCGCCGAGCCGTCCGTTGACGAGAACCGGTGTCATCGAGAACAGCGCCGCCGGTCCGTACTTGCGGGCCAACCCCAGATAGAACCGCGCCACACGATCACTGCCGCGGACGACGTTGACTGCCGTGCGGGTAGTTCCGCCTGCGTCACCGATCAGGACGGCATCGGGATCGAGTGCATCGATCACGGCGTTCAGATCTCCACTCGCGATAGCCGTCACCAATCGCTCGACGGCGGCAGCATGCTCCTCGCTACTGACCGGGACCGGCGCCGAGGCTGCGGCTTTACGGGCCCGCGAGGCCAACTGACGGGCAGTGGCAACTTCGATGTCGAGGATTCGCGCAACCTCGGCGAAGGGCACGTCGAAGCCGTCATGCAGGACGAAGGCAACGCGTTGAGCGGGAGTAAGGGTGTCCAGGACGACGAGGGCAGCGAAACGATTCTGCTCCTGCGTCACGACGTACTCCAGCGGATCGGGTGTCGCTGAGGGTGTGCCCGCGGTGGCGTCGACGGGCGTGACGATCGGCTCCGGAAGCCACTGTCCGACATAGCTTTCTCTTCTGACCGCGGCCGATTTGAGATGATCGAGGCAGATCCGTCCGACAACAGTGGTGAGCCATCCGCGCAGTTCGCGGATCTGCAGCTCTTCGCCTCGCGTGGTTTCGGCAACTTGAAGCCGTATCCACGCTTCCTGCACCGCATCCTGAGCGTCGCTGAAACTTCCGGTGAGACGGTAGGCCACCGACGTCAGGTGGCCACGGTGTTGCTCGAAGTCCTGCGCAGTCGTCGGCGAAAGCATGCCCTCATGATACGGACCTCACACATTAAATCCGGCATGAATGTAACCGTTGACCCAGGTAGTGGGTGCCGACGTATGGTTTCGGCACTGCTAACGGCTCGATTCCGTCGTCACATTCATTGGAGTCCCACGTGTTTCGGTCTTTCCCGCTCATGTCGCTCAACTGTTGTCGTTGAACTGACATTCCCCACACCTGCCTGTGCCGAGCGCCGCACACGGCGCTCCGGACAGGTGTAGCCGAGAACTGAACCAATCATCTTCTACAGGAAGCAACTTCATGATTCGCCCTCGTTTCGCGCGCTCGGTAGCCGCGGCCGTCGCCTTTGTCACTCTGTCCAGCCTTGCCGTTGCCTGCTCGGGCTCCTCCGACGAAGTCGTCAAGACCGCCGACGGCAAGACCGTCCTGCGGTACGAGGGCAGCACCGGACAGGTCATCTACCCCGAACTGGCCGCTGACCTCGGCTACTTCAACGACGTGGAGCTCAACTGGATCGGTGACACGACCAGCGGCCCTCAGAGCATCCAGAACGCAGCGACTGGTCAAACCGAGTTCGGCGGAGCGTTCAACGGTGCGGTGGTGAAGTTGGCTTCCGCCGGTTCACCGATCACCTCGGTCATCGGGTACTACGGCTCCGACAAGGAGAGCTTCAACGGGTACTACGTACTCGACGACAGTCCGATCAAGTCGGCGAAGGACTTGATCGGCAAGAAGGTCGGGATGAACACCCTCGGTGCGCACCACGAGTTCGTCGTCCGTGAATGGCTTGCGCGGCAGGGACTTACGCCTGACGAGATCAAGCAGGTTGAATTGATCGTCGTTCCGCCGGTCAACACGGAACAGGCGCTGCGCCAGGGACAGATCGATGTCGCCACCCTCGGCTCGGTCTTCCGTGACTCAGCGCTCGAACGCGGTGGTCTTCGCGAGCTGTTCACCGACGAATCGCTGTTCGGCTCGTTCACCTACGGCACGTTGGTGTTCCGTGACGACTACATCGCGCAGAACAAGGAGGCGGTCGCCGATTTCGTACAGGGAACAGCGAGGGCCATCCGCTGGACGCAGACGCACCCACGAGAAGAAGTGATCGCGAAGCTGACGTCGATCATCAACAGCCGCGGACGCAACGAGGACACCAAGCTCATCAGTTACTGGAAGAGCCCAGGAGTCGCCGGTCCCGGCGGAACGATCACCGATACCGAGATCAGCACGTGGATCGACTGGCTCACCCGTAACGGCGAACTCGAAGAAGGAAAGTTGAAGCCGTCGGACATCTACACCAACGAATTCAACCCGTACGCCAACGGAACGTATTCACCCGACAGCGGCGCTGACGGACAGGCACTGGAGGCAGCAAAATGAGCACAGAACCGAAACTACGGCTCGAGCACGTCACCAAACAGTTCGACATTCGTGGGACCGACGAAGTTTTCACCGCGGTCGAGGACATCAACATCGACGTGGCGCCGGGGGAGTTCCTGGTCCTCGTCGGGCCGAGTGGTTGCGGCAAGTCGACTCTGCTGGACCTCCTCGGAGGACTTAGTTCGCCCACTTCCGGTCGAATCCTTCTGGACGGCAAGCAGATCACGGGCCCAGGCTTGGATCGGGGAATCGTCTTCCAGCAATACGCGCTACTTCCATGGCGAACTGCACGTCACAATATCGAGTTCGGACTCGAAGCGAAGGGCGTGAAGAAGAGCGAGCGACGCGAACTCGCCGAGCATTACCTCGAACTGGTCGGTCTGCAAGGTTTCGCGGATCGCTATCCGCACGAGTTGTCCGGTGGAATGAAGCAGCGAGTCGCGATCGCCCGCAGCTTGGCATTCGATCCCGAAGTGTTGCTGATGGACGAACCATTTGCTGCGCTGGACGCACAGACGCGAGAGTCGCTGCAGGACGAGCTTCTGCGCATCTGGAAGGCCACCGGCAAGACCATCCTGTTCATCACCCACGGAATCGACGAGGCCATCTACCTCGGGCAACGTGTTGCAGTACTGACTTCGCGCCCGGGGCGCGTCAAGACGATCGTCGACATCGACATCGACCGGTCCGGCGACGACGTGCGATCAGGCGAGGAGTTCCGTGTGTTCCGGCACCGGATCTGGACGCTGCTGCACGGTGAAGTCGAGCGCGCTCGGGCCGGCGAACTCGATCCTGCCAAGGAGGTTGCACATGTCTAGCGCATTGGCGACGCCGGAGGTGGTCGCCACCCCGAAACCGTTGGCCGACAGAACACCTGACATTGCGCAGCGGAGCCAGGCCGGCGGCAAGGCGGCGCGCTACATCGGTTCCACCGCCTGGCGGATTGCCAAGCCGTCGATTGCGATCGCGATCTTCCTCGGGATCTGGGAAGCGGCACCTCGGCTCGGGCTGGTGGACAAGGTCTTCCTGCCGCCCTTCGCCGAAGTTGTGTCCGCATTCTTCACTCTCGCCGAGAACGGACAATTGCAAGAGCATGTTTCGGCCAGTCTGACGCGTGCGCTGACCGGATTCTTCGTGGCCATTGCGATCGCGATTCCGTTGGGAATCGCGATCGCCTGGTACCGCCCGGTCTCCGACTTCCTCAACCCGATTCTCGAATTGTTCCGCAACACAGCAGCCTTGGCTCTGCTTCCCGTCTTCGTGCTGATTCTCGGAATCGGTGAGGAATCGAAGATCGCTCTGGTGATCTACGCCTGCACCTTCCCGATTCTGCTCAACACGATCTCCGGTGTGCGAACAGTGGACCCCCTGCTGATCAAGTCCGCTGCCTCGCTGGGGTTCTCCTCGATTCGGCTGTTCCAGAAGGTGGTTCTGCCCGCCGCAGTTCCCACGATCTTCACGGGTATCCGCATGGCCGCCGCGTCGTCGATTCTCGTGCTGATCGCCGCCGAAATGGTCGGGGCCAAAGCCGGTCTCGGGTATCTGATCACCGCTTCCCAACTCAACTTCCAGATCCCGAACATGTATGCGGGCATCGTCGCGATCTCGTTGTTGGGTCTGACAATCAACGCGATTCTGGTCCTGATCGAACGTCGGCTCTCGCGCTGGCGCGTCACCACCTGACCACACTTTCACGGAAAGATTCTGCGAACTCATGTCCGAACGACAATTTCATCTGAACGCCTTCCTGATGGGCGTCGGCCATCATGAGGCGGCGTGGCGCCACCCTCGCACAAATGCGGCCAACCTTCTGGACGTCAAGCACTTCCAGGAACTGGGGAGAATCGCCGAGCGTGGAAAGCTGGACTCGGTGTTCTTCGCCGACGGTCTAGCAGTCGGTCCGCGGGTCAAATACAACACTCAGGCGATCTTCGAACCCGTCACCTTGCTGTCGGCGATCGCTGCGGCCACCGAGAAGGTGGGGTTGATTGCAACCGCGTCGACCAGTTACATCGATCCGTACACTCTCGCAAGGAAGTTCGCTTCCCTCGATCACATCAGTGGCGGACGAGGCGGGTGGAACATCGTGACGTCGGCCGGCGCCGACGAGGCCGCGAACTTCGGCCTCGATGCGGTACCGACGCACAGCGGTCGTTACGAGCGCGCCGAGGAGTTTCTCGACGTGACGCTCGGACTCTGGGACAGCTGGGAAGAGGGGGCAGTTGTCCTGGACGAAGAGACCGGAATCTTCGCCGATCCTGATCGTGTCCATCGCATCGACCATGACGGTCAACGATTCACGGTGGCTGGCCCGCTCAATTCGCCGAGGTCTCCACAGGGACGTCCGCTGCTTGTACAGGCCGGTTCCTCCGAGAGCGGTAAGGATTTCGCGGCGAGGTATGCCGAAGCCGTGTTCACCGCTCAAAGAAGACTCGAGCAGGGGCAGGATTTCTACACCGACCTCAAAGCGCGGCTGATCAAGTACGGGCGTAGTCCCGACGAGATCAAGGTGCTGCCGGGCATCGTGCCCTTCATCGCGGATACGGAAGAAGAAGCGAAGGCTCTGGAGCAGTCGTTCACGGACCTGATCTCTCCCGAGTATTCGCTGCGCCAGCTCTCGAACATGGTGGGTGTCGATCTCACCGAGCATTCTCTGGATGCCCCGCTGCCACCGTTGCCGGACATCGATCGCATCCAAGGGAACAAGAGTCGATACCAGCTCGTCAAAGATCTTGCAGCGAGCGAAAACCTCACCGTCCGTGAATTGATCGGCAAACTCGGCGGTGGCCGTGGGCATCGGACATTTGCCGGGACACCGGAGCAGGTCGCGGACGAGTTGACCGCATGGTTCGACAAGGGCGCAGCGGACGGCTTCAACATCATGCCGCCCTATCTGCCCGGAGGGCTCGAGGTGTTCGTCGACCGGGTCGTGCCGATTCTGCAGGCGCGTGGGCTCTTCCGAACCGAGTACGCCGAATCGACCCTGCGGGGCCACTACGGCCTCGATCGTCCGGCGAACCGGTTCTCGCGGGCCGCTGACGCGGCAGAAGTGAGCGCGTGACGGAAACACTGCCCAAGGAACAGCCGGCGATTGCCGGACTCAAGCCACTGGTCACAACGGTTTTCGTGCCGGCGGCCATCTTCGGGATCGGTCAGGGTGCGGCTGCCCCCATCGTGGCCGTCACCGCGCGCGACCTGGGTGCATCGGTCGCCGTCGCCGGCCTGATCGTTGCGCTCGGTGGCTTGGGTGCCGTACTCGGTGACCTCCCTGCCGGCCGGATAGTGTCGCGTTTCGGTGAGCGTAGATCGATCATCGGCGGAAGTTCGTTGGGTGCAACAGGAGTGGTGATCTGTCTGCTTGCACAGACTCCGTGGATGCTCGGTATCGGCGCACTGTTGACCGGACTGGCGAATGCGGTGTGGGGCCTTGCGCGGCAGAGCTACCTCGCCGAGACCGTGCCACTCGGTCTTCGGGCCCGAGCAATGTCGTCGTTCGCCGCGATGTGGCGGTTGGGTTTCTTCCTGGGACCGCTCATCGGTGCCGGCGTGATTCTCCTGGTGGGAGCGCGCGGAGGATTCCTCGTCCAGTTGGTGGGCGTCGTGCTCGCCGGGGCGCTGATGGCCCGCGTTCCCGACCCGCCACGAAAGGTGCAGGCGGGCAACAGCGATCACGGGCACGTCACCCTCCCGGAGATCCTTCGCCGTCATCGTGCCGCTCTGTCGACGCTCGGGACAGGCTCCCTTCTGATGGGCGCCGCCCGCGCTTCGCGTGAGGCCGTTCTTCCATTGTGGGCATTGCACCTCGGGTTGGATGCAGCCCAGGTGAGTGTGATCTTCGGTATCGGTGCGGCCGTGGACCTGCTGTGCTCGTATCCGGCCGGACACATCATGGACCGATACGGACGTAGGTTGGTCGCGGTGCCTTCGCTGACGGTGATCGGTGTGTCGTACCTGATGTTGCCGTTTTCGACGGGCGCAGTGGAATTGACGGTGGTTGCTGTCGTGATGGGGATCGGCAACGGACTGGGCAACGGCGTGATCATGACTCTCGGTGCTGATATCGCCCCGCCCGAAGAGCGCGCCGAGTTCCTCGCTGCATGGCGTTTGACGCACGACACGGGCATGCTCGGTGGGCCGCTCGCGATCGGTCTTCTCGCCGCGGTGTTCCCGCTCGGGTGGGCATTTGCCGCACTGGGCGCGACGTCGTTTGCCGGCGCGGCGATGATGTTCCGCTTCATTCCGGTCTATTCTCCGCGGGTGTCACCCCTCTCGCGCGTCGGGAAACTGTAGGTAGGCTCGCTACATGCGATTCGGACTGTTCGTACCTCAAGGCTGGCGTCTGGACCTGGTCGGCATCGACCCCGCGAAGCAGTGGGAGGTGATGCGAGATTTCACGCTGCGCGCGGAGGCAGGGCCGTGGGAGTCGGTGTGGGTCTACGACCACTTTCACACCGTTCCCCAGCCGACGGAAGAAGCGACTCACGAGGCGTGGACGTTGATGGCCGCACTCGGTGCGTCGACCTCGCGTATCCGACTGGGCCAGATGTGTACCGCCATGAGTTACCGAAACCCGGCGTACCTCGCCAAGGTCGCCGCGACCACCGACCTGATCACGGGTGGACGCGTCGAGATGGGTATCGGCGGCGGTTGGTACGAGCAGGAGTGGCGCGCGTACGGCTACGGTTTCCCCTCTGCCGGTGAGCGTCTGGGCCGCCTCGACGAAGGAATCCAGATCATGCAGCAGGCGTGGTCGACCGGCAGCGCGACGCTCGACGGCAAGTACTACCAGGTCGACGGAGCGCTGTGCCGTCCACTTCCGTTGCAAGAGGGCGGAATTCCCATCTGGGTTGCCGGTGGCGGCGAGAAGGTCACACTCAAGATCGCGGCCAAGTACGCGCAGTACACGAACTTCGACGGCACCCCGGCCGGCTTCGCGCACAAGTCCGAGATCCTGAAGAAGCACTGCGACACCGTCGGTACCGATTTCGACGCCATCGTCCGTTCGGCCAACTACAACGTGGCCATCGGCGCGACGGAATCCGAGGTGGCTCAGCGGTTGGAGACACTGAAGGCCCGACTGACGCCGTTGGTCGGCGAAGCTGCCGCCGATGCGTCGCTCGATGCGTTCCGCGGAATGCCTGCCGTAGGTACACCCGAGCAGATCATCGAGAACCTGTCGGCGCTCAAGGCGCAGGGACTCGAGTACGGAATCTTCTACTTCCCCGAGGCCGCGTACGACACGTCGGGAATCGAGATGTTCGAGAAGGAAGTGCTGCCCGCGCTCGCGTAACCGTTTGGGCTAGCGCAGGGAGTCAGGAAGATCGGCCGGGTTGATCAGAACCCGGCGATCGGGGTGGGTGCGAACTTCTTCGGAGTCGGGGATCCGGCTCTGCAGGAAGTTCCACTCGCTCGCACTGACAGCTGCGATCGCGCGTGCCAGCACTGCCGAGTCCTTGGTCCCCCACTCGATCGGCATGGGGCTGACCATCTGCCACGTGTCAGCCTTGCTTCGGGTGGAACGATCCGAACGCAGTGCCACCGACGGAATGCGGTCGCCGACTCGCCACTTCGGATTGAGTCGAACATTGCGGCTGACGAGCGCGTACTTCGGTGCTCCGGCCGCCGGCTTCGCGATGTCGATCAGTGCCGTCAGGGTCGCCGCTCGAGGGTGAACCTCGGTGACGATCGCGGGAACCAGTGGGTTGTCTGCATACAGAGATTCGACGCTTCCCACCTTGCGAGGTGCCCACACGGCGACCCACAGTGAACTGGCCGCACCGATGGCGAGGACCGCGCCGATGATGATGGACCACACCTCGCCCATGCTGATCAGCCAGGCTCCGACCGCGGCGAGGACGATCGCGAAGATCACTGCGGAAATCTGCAGGCGGCGTACGTCGGCCAGTGTGTCGTTGACCGACTTGGCGTGGGCCTTGTCGACGGTGAACTGGAAGTCAGCCACGAAAAAAATCCTTCGGGTGGTGCCGGACGATCTAGGACCGGCCCCCGATCTTCCGGGAGCCGTCCACCAGCGTAGCTAGTTTCGTGCTCGCTCCCACATCTGCAGGTAGGCCTCGGCGCCGCGGCTCATGTCCTCGATGATCGTGTCGCCGTCGGCGCCCGCAGCAATACGCATGTCCGCGATCCAGTCGGGAATCATCCCGTACTGGGCAACGCCATCGGTGTTCACGTCGAAAACCCTGGTGCCTGCGCGCTGCTGGTCCATGATGGTGCCGTCGAAGGCGGTGTACGGATACTGCAGCGGATTTTCGGCGGCGTCACCGCGCGGTGCGGCCTGCGGCCCGAAGCCGTTGGTGTCGGCGCCGTAGCCGAAACCGAAGTAGTAGTTCTCGCTTCGCATTGCCCGCGCGTCGCGCCACTGGTCGATGAATCCGCGCTCTTCGGGCTTGTCGTCCGAGGCGTCGAGTTGCCCGGCGTACAGGGCGACGAACCCTCCCAGCGCGTAGATCCGCTTGTACAGGCTCGGGTCGCTCCAGCTGTGACTGGAAACAACACCGGAATAGTTCGCGGCTTCGAGAATATCGAGGGCTGCTTCGGCGGTCTTGACGCTCATGTGATCGATGTCGACGATCATCCCTCGGTCCATCAAACCGCTGATCGTGTATGCACCCAGGTCGGTCAGGCCGTGTGAATTGCATTGCGGACCAGCGGGGTACACCGGAAGTGTCACTCCGGGTGGGAGTACTGCGAGAAGATTCTGTGCGCCGTCGACCTTGGTGGGCAGCACGTTGTCCTCGGCGACGCCGGTGCATGATTCCGACTGCCAGAACTCCCCGGTGCCCAGGTAGTTGCCGATGTTGACGGCCACTCCGGTGACTCCGCCGTCGAAACGGGCACCGCCGAGGGCGTTGTCGAACTTGTGCGTGACGATCATCTGCCGGACACCCAAGTCGTACAACTCGTCCAGGCCGCGGTCGATGTCGTCCTCGGTGCACTGCGGAATCCCGTTACGCACAGAGCAACCGAAGGGTTCGGACACCTCCACTCCGAGGGTGACGGCCAGCTTCCCGTCGGCGGCCACCTGCCTGGCCTGTTCCGGCGAGCTCACGATGCGGAACCAACCCCGGCCGGGACCGCCGTACTGGGCGTCGATGTAGTCCTGGAGTTCGCGTGTCTGCTTCGCCTGGATCCGGACGGTCTCCATCTCGTCACAGGGATTTCGCTTGCTCGGATACAGCTCGCACAGGACACGATTGGCGACAAAGAGATTGGTGAAGATTCGCAGACCACCACGCCAAGCTCGCTCGACCCACTTGTAGTACGTCTGTTCGTGCGTCAGTGAATCGTGCGCCGGCCAGTCGGCGAAACTCGGCCAGCCGGTGGTGTCGTGAGTTTCGAAGGGATTGCCGTACGACAGAACATTTTCGAGGAGCGCCGGTATCCCGTCGGGTTGATGGTCCGGGCAGTCGACGAGCGCTGCGGTGACGCCCTGAGGGTCGAAAGGTCGGCCGCAGTGCAGGTTTCCGCCCATGAACTCGGAGGCGTTCATGTGCACGTGTGTGTCGATGAATCCGGTGACTTCACCGTTCGGTCCGATTTCTTCCGGAACGCCGTTTGCGCCCACCTCCGCTTCGGGGAAATCGGCGCAGCCGTCGCGCGGGATCAGCGTGAACGCAGATTCGGGAACGTCACCGGGATCGGACATCGTGAGCATCGAATCTCGCGAGATCAGTTGACGGCCGTTCGAGGTCGCGGTCAGAACGAAGGACTCGCCGGTGGACATTACGGTCCAGTCGGTGGAGGGAGTTGCTTCGGAGGTGGCGAGTACCGAGTCCGCGCCGTCGTGCGAGAGCATCGACCCATCCGGGCCGTACAGCATGAAACGACCCAACTGGGCCGCATGCAGGCGGAACGGTTCGGCGTCTGCGGCTTTCGTTACGTCGGTGAGGTACGCCGACCCGTCACGACGGACGAAATCACCAGACTCGGTGCGCAGCGCGAAGCAACCGTTCGCAAGTGCGTACACCGAGTTCTGCGCGGTAGGAGCAGGACTCGGTGCCGCCGCGCTGACGCCGGTCGTGGCGACGACGACGGCGGCAGTCAGCAGCGAGATGGTTCCGGCGAGCCGACCCCGTAGACGTGGAACTGAGCGCATGGTGCTGGTGACCCCCGGCCGATGGACACGACTGTGACAGGGGACACTCTACAGATAACTGGACGTATGTCCATTTGATTCTGCAACGTGTTGCAGAAATGCTCAGCCGATTGCAGGTCCGAGCAGGTCGTCGGCGTCGGTGATCCGGTAGGCGTAGCCCTGTTCGGCGAGGAATCGCTGACGATGTGCCGCATATTCCGCATCGAGAGTGTCGCGGGAAACCACCGAATAGAAGTGGGCCTGACCACCGTCGTGCTTGGGTCGCAACAGTCGTCCGAGCCGCTGAGCTTCTTCCTGTCTCGATCCGAAGGTTCCCGAAACCTGCACGGCGACAGACGCCTCCGGAAGGTCGATCGAGAAGTTCGCGACCTTACTCACCACCAGCGTCTGGATCTCACCGTTACGAAACTGATCGAACAGGATCTCACGTTCCTTGTTCTTGGTGGATCCCTTGATCACCGGCGCGTTCAGGGCTTCGCCGAGTTCGTCGAGCTGATCGAGATACGCACCGATCACCAAGGTCGGTGAATCCGGGTGCTTCGCCAGAATCGACTTCACGACAGCAATTTTGGTGTGCGCCGTCGAGCACAGTTTGTAGCGCTCCTCCGGTTCGGCGACGGCATAGGACATGCGCTCGGCGTCCGTCATCGTCACTCGCACCTCGACGCAGTCGGCCGGCGCGATCCAGCCCTGCGCTTCGATGTCCTTCCACGGAGCGTCGTAGCGCTTGGGGCCGATGAGCGAGAAGACGTCGCCTTCGCGGCCGTCCTCACGAACCAGCGTTGCGGTCAGGCCGAGACGGCGGCGCGACTGCAGGTCTGCCGTCATCCGGAAGACGGGCGCGGGCAGCAAGTGGACCTCGTCGTAGATCACCAGTCCCCAGTCGCGGGAGTCGAAAAGTTCGAGGTGCTTGTACTCGCCCTTCGTGCGACGCGTGATCACCTGGTAGGTCGCGATCGTGACCGGCCGAATCTCCTTGCGCTCGCCGGAGTATTCGCCGATTTCTTCCTCGGTCAACGATGTGCGGGCGATGAGCTCACGCTTCCACTGACGACCGGCGACGGTATTGGTGACGAGGATGAGTGTGGTGGCCTTGGCCTTTGCCATGGCTGCTGCGCCCACCATCGTCTTACCAGCGCCACATGGCAGCACGACGACGCCTGAGCCGCCGGCCCAGAACGAATCCGCTGCCATCTGCTGGTAGTCGCGCAGTTCCCAGTGGCCCTCTTCGAAAGCGAGATCGATCGGGTGCGCTTCGCCGTCCACATAGCCGGCGAGGTCCTCGGCCGGCCAGCCCACCTTGAGCAGCATCTGCTTGAGGCGGCCGCGTTCGCTCGGGTGGACGATCACGGTGTCGTCGTCGACCTTCTCACCGAGCATCGGTGAGATCTTCTTGTGTCGCATCACCTCGGTGAGGACTGCCCGGTCGAGGCTGACCAGGATGAGGCCGTGCACCGGGCTCTTGACCAGCTGCAAGCGTCCGTACCTGGCCATCGTGTCGACGATGTCGACCAGCAGCGGTTGCGGAACTGCGAATCGTGAGAACGAAACCAGAGCGTCGACAACCTGCTCGGCGTCGTGTCCGGCGGCGCGGGCATTCCACAAGGCCAGGGGAGTGATGCGATACGTGTGGACGTGCTCGGGGGCGCGTTCGAGTTCCGCGAAGGGGGCGATTGCCTGCCTGGCATCGCCGGCGCGCTCGTGGTCGACCTCCAACAGCAGCGTCTTGTCGGATTGGACGATCAACGGTCCGTCGGTCACGGAAGCCTCCTAGTGAAACAAACGCAGCAGCCACAGAGCGTTGCACGGCGTTGTCGGCTGACGCCAACCCTGCCATTGTCCTGGTATCGGAGCGCAACGCCAACATGCGACGCTCGCACAGCCAGAAGTAGAGGTGCCCGAGTTCGGGCACCCCTACGTCAACAGGGCAGGACCAACCGCTATTCCGGACGACCTGCGGCGGGCAGGACGAGGATCTTCACGTGCTCGTCGGGTGCGCGAAGAGCCGCAAAAGCATCCGAGACTCCGTCGAGCCCGACACGGCCGGTAATGATCGCTTCGGCGTCGATCTCGCCGGCGGCCAACCGAGCAAGGGTGATGTCGTACGCGTTCTCGTAGGGGCCATGACCGAAGTTGATCGAGATCCTTCGGAACTGACCGATGACGGGAACGATGGTCTCGTCGCCGAACGGCGCAGCCAGGACCTGAATCCGCGAGTTGAACGGCAGGGTGCGCATCAGTTCGCCGATGACCCCCGCCCGGCCGCTGCATTCGTAGGCGATCAGGATGCCGTTCGCGGCCTGGCCCACGAGCGGGTTGCCTTCGGCGACCATCTGATTCCACAGTTCGATCGGATCCTGTGTGAAGGGGTTGACGACGATGTCCGCACCCATCTTCTTGGCGAGCTCGCGGCGTTTGGGGGAGGGCTCGGACGCGATGACGATCTGTGCCCCTCTCGCTTTCGCAGCGACGATGGCACCCAGTCCGATCGTCCCGCAACCGACGACGAGCGCTGAATCGGCCGAGGTGAGGCCGGACTGTTGGAGATGCATCTCGCCGACGTGTAGAGGTTCGGCCAGTGTGGCGTGCTCGAGTGACAGATGGTCGGGAACCTTGCGAACCCAGAATGCGTCGACAACGATGTGATCGCCGAACGCGCCGTGGTATTCGTTCGAGTAACCGATGATCGTCGGTATTCCGGTAGCCGTGTCGGTGGCCAAGCCGATGCCGGCCACCCGATCACCGATCATGAAATCGTCTACTGCAGAACCGGTCTCGGAGACGATACCCGCGTATTCGTGACCCAGCACCACGGGTGCGTCTGGATCGAAGGTGGCGAGCGGGTAGCCACCGTTGTGTGCGACCTCGACGAATCGGCACGGGTCCTTCGACATGCTCAGGTCGCTGCCGCAGATTCCGCAGGCGACGACGTCGACGCGGATCTGATGGGGTGCCAACGGCGGCGCGTCGGCCATCTCGGCGACGGCGAATTCTCCCTGTTGGAATCGGACGGCCCTCATGCGCGCACGGCTCCCGTCTCGGCTGGTTGGCCGTAGTAGTCGGTATGGGCTTTGGTGATCGCTCCGACCAGCCCGCCGATCAGGTATTCGCGGTTGTCCTCGGCGAACTGCATGCTCGCCTGACGTCCGACATTCCGCTTCCGGAAGTGCGGGACCACCTCGGAGGCGAACAATTCGTAGCTGCGTTTGGTGTCCTCCCAGCTCGCCATGTCCACGTGAAGGATCAGGAACGTGCCGAACCCTCCTGTCTTCTCGATCAGACGCTCGATCTGAGCGATCGCATCTTCGGGCGTACCGATGATCGCCTGACCGAACTCGCCGAGTGTGTCGTTGCGCCACTGGTCGATGATTCCGGCAGGTGTATCTGCCCAGGCCGGGCTCTGGCCGGTCTGTCGATTCACGTAGGAGGCCATCGATCCGATCCGTCGGCTCACGGCGCGCTCGGCCTCGGCTCGGGTCTCGGCGATGAACATCGGATTGACCACACGCCACGTCGCCCGGTCGGCGCGGTGGCCGTGCTCGGCCGAGACCTTCTCGTACACATCCCAGTTGCGGTCCAGTGCGTCGAATCCGCTGGGTGAACTCGCCGCGAGTGAGAGCAGGGAGAGCCCGTTCTTTCCGGCGAGCACCGAACCGTTGGGTGAAATCGTCGACGCTGTCACGGTCTCGATGCCGTCCGCACGATAGGTGGGCAGCTGTGCGCGTGCGTCACGCAACGTGAACCAGTCGGTTTCCATGTTGACGACCTCGCCGCGGAGCAGCGCGAGAATGGCCTCGAGCGCTTCGCCCTGGCGACGACGCTGGTCCGGCGGGTTGATGCCCATCATGTGCGCATCGAGGGGGATCTTGCCTGGGCCGGTGCCGAAGATGAGCCGTCCGCGGGTCTGCAGATCGAGCTGAGTGATGCGGTCGGCCGTGATCAGTGGGTGGTGATAGGGCAGGGACGTCACACCTGTGCCGAACTGGATACGCTCGGTCCGCTCTGCGGCGGCCGCGATGAACATGTCCGGAGCAGGCACGATCTCGGCACCGGTCGAATGATGCTCACCCATCCACGCTTCCTCGAATCCGAGGTGGTCCAGGTGTGTCATGAGGTCGATATCGCGTCTGAGTTGCAGGGCGGGATCGGCGTCGAGCGGATGGTATGGGGCGAGGAAGGCTCCGAAGCGGATGGACGATGCGGACCACACGATGACATCTCCTGTCGACAGGGGAGTGATTTGGATCACTCGCTCTGGTTGAGATGTCTAACATGGATCAACTGATCCAATAAGTTGAGCCTCCCGCACAGTGGGACGTTTGTAATCACTTGTAGTTCAACGCCATCTGGCGCAGTGACGTCGGTTATCGTTGTTACAAGTCGATCAACTGAACCAGGATTTTGAGAAGGAGCGTTGAAGAGGTCATGCAACTGGACGTCATAATCACCCCCACCTCCTCGACCGTCGAACTGAATAATGTCGACGACTTCACCAGTCTCTCGGTCGTCGTCGTTGGCGGCGACGATCGATCCGAGACTCTGAGTCGGGTATTGGAACCGTGGGGGGAACTCGAGGACGATCACATCTGGCTCGACATTGCTCACCTGGAGCAAGCCGTCGCGGCCCGGATCGGAAACACCGAGTGGAGGCAGAAGTTCTCGGCGATGGTGGACTACGCACGCGCCCACGGCTGGGTCGATCGCGACAACAGGGTGCGAGCACACCGTGAATCACTCTGACTCTGCGTTCACCATTGTGGAGACGTTTGTCGAGCCCGTGCGAAGCTCGTTCGTATGACCGACTCCCGGCAGAACCGTCAAGGCGACGCGACGCGTCTGCGTTTGCTCAAAACTGCTGAACGGCTTTTCGCGACAGAGGGATTGGATGCAGTTTCGCTGCGCTCGGTCAACGCCGCGGCCGGTCTCGGGCCGTCATCAGTCCACTACCATTTCGGAACCAAGGACGATCTGGTCGCCGCGGTGCTGTTGGACATGGGAACGTCGGTGCGAGATCAGATCAGCGCGAACGTGGACGCCCTCGCCGCCGACAAGACGCCGCCGACGGTCGAGGCGCTGGTACGGGCCGTCACTGCGCCCTACAAGGCAATGCTCCTTCGCCATCGCACGCGGGGAATGCGATGGATCAGAATCGTCACGCAGATCTCGCAGCCGCAGATGTCGCGACCGGGCCATCCAGCCCTTGAAGCGACCGAACTGCACCTGCGTGATCATCTTCTCGAACAGGTCCGTCGTACCTTTCCTGCTACCGATCCGGAAAGGCTCGAGACTCGCTGGGCGATTGCCTTGATGGGCTTCCTCCAGGCGTTGAGCCGGGCGGACGATTGGAGCGGAAGTGGCAAGCCGCTCGCGCCGGAGCGGCTTGCCGACTTCTACGAGGACCAGGTCGTCTTTCTGGTGGGTGGTGTGCGGCAGTTATTGGGGTGAGCGCCTAATCGATGCGCCTCCTATTTCTGTGCGACCACTGACTTCCGCATTTCCATTACATGAGTAATAGCTTCGGAAATTCCGGACCGATAACCGATATTCTTTTCGGAATCACCCGGAGTGGAATCAAGCTCCGATTCGAGTCTCGTTTGAATACGGTCCAGGGTGTGGATTGTTCTTTTCACGATGGTTGATTCTCTTTCTGCGGTAAATCCGATAGAAGTATTCCGGATTGCCGAGCGTGTTCGTCGAGGACGCAGAGTGAAGCGAGAGTCATGCCCGCTGCGTAGCCGCGCGAGCGTGCGTCAGTTCCTCGATTACGCGACTTGAACAGGTTGAATGTTTCGTGCAGGTGCACGAGGGTGTCGGTGGAGGTAGGCATTGGTCAGCTTCGCAGTCAGCTCGTCTTCCTCTGGACTTTGCTGTCAGCTCCGCTTCCGCTTACGGATGAACTCGGAAGACTCCGCAGTTTTCGCCCGCTTTTCCGCGCGGCGTTCCTTGATCGACTGGGCGGGTTTCTTCATGTTCTTACCCGGCGCCTTGTCAGCCATTGTCGCTCCTCATTTTTCGAAGTGGCAATCACAAACTGACCTCGACCATACTTCATTTACAGAAAAATGCCAGTTGCTTCTTTTTCGCTACTTTTTTCCGGAGTCGACGGGGCTGACGGAAGTAATGCGGTGCAACGTGAAACGGCGAACCGCGCCGCTTGCCGGGTCGAAGGCGTCCAGCTGTCCGCCGCCCACGCTGACGGGGTCGACGATGCGATGCGTCGCGACCCCCTGAGCGTCGACGTAGCCGATGTTGACGCTGGAATTGTCTCGTGCCGCCGTGGCCAGCAAGGCGATGGTGGCAGCGTTGTTCTCGCGCGAACCGTCCGTTCGAACGCCGCCACGGCCGGGGGCGGAAGCGCGGTCGCCCGCACGCATCGTGCGTACCAACGACGCCAGCTGATCCGCCGACGGGCTCGCAGGCATTCTCGACGCCGGTCGGCTGCGACGGTTCGGTACGCGAGCCCCGCGTGGGCGAAGATCGACCAGCGTTCCCGAGGAGTCTTCGCCGGCCGGCGCAAATCCGGCTGCGCGCAATTCGGCCAGGACCTCGCGTAGCGGGGCTTGGGAGATCGCGACCGTGGGAGCCAACGCGCGCAATGCCAGGGACTCGGCCACCGCCGATGCGAGTACCTCCGCCAACAGTGATGCGTCCTCGCACCGGATGAACGACGCTGCGACCCCGGCGCGCAGTCGTCCGTGCCGACGTGCAACATCGTCAATCAGATACGAAAGCGATTGGGGGACAGGTGTCTTCGATTTCGAGGCGAACATGGCATGCAGTTCGGTGGCCGTCAGACCGGCGTCGAGAGCACGACGCACACTGTCCTCGCTGATGCGGTACATGGAGGCCGATCCTGCCGACTCGATGTCCGCGACCAGGCTCACCTGCTCGAGCAGATCCGGTACGAGCGGGCCGGGCGCAACCAAAGTCAGATCTGCCTGGACCAGGATGTAGTCGATCGGGTCGGGTAGCGCGGACTGCATTTCGGCTTCGGCGTCCCCGCCGTGTAGCAATGCTCGTCCCGGTGACGACAAAGCGCCGCGGGCTACCAGTCCGAGTGCGGCGGCCTCGTCCAGAGTCCGCTCGATCGCGAAGGTCCGTAGGCGTCCGCTCCACCGCGGACGTCGCCACGCCAACAGCCGACTGACCTCGACGGCCGACGCAGTCTGACCACTGTCGAGTTCGGCTAGCAGCCCCAGAATGGCCTGACGATCTCGCGGTGCCGCCGGTGCCCGGCCCTCCTCGGACAGTGCCGCGATCGGCTTGTCGGTGGAATCCCGCAGCCCGATCATCCACGGAACACGCGGTACATCGACCCAGGCGGACGCCAGGACCTCCCACCGTCGCGCTGTGGACGCGTTCAGCCAGCCGTCGACGGCGAGTGTGGGCGTCCAGTATTCGTCCGCGTTGTCCGAGATCGGCGCCGGGTCGGGCGTTCCGCTCGCGATGAGTCCGGCTGCGGAGAGTAATTCGACAAGCAGGCTCACACGCGCTTCGTCGAGATCGGCAGTTTTGGCTACACGTCGTAGTTCTCGAACGCCGAGTCCACCGGCTCGCAGGGCGGGGGCCGGTGCTGCTCCCAGAACTGCGATCACGTTCTCGCATTGGCGTACCAACTCGAGCGCCTCGCCGGCTGCTGCGGCGTTCACGTCCGCCGGTTTGAGTTTGTCGCCCCCGATGACCGGTGCGGTCAGTGTCGTCGGATCGAAAACCGGCTCGCCGCGGATGACCTGACGAACCGTCGCCGGGAGTTCGACGGTTTGCTCGTCGAGCCACCGCAACAGGCCGGCTGCCAGCAGTCGCTGAACCGGGCGCTCGGGCGGCGTTCCAGGGGCAGCGTCGCGGGTGCGGCCGATCGGGCTGGAGTTGGCGAGAGTCTCGAGGAGATCCCGTTCTCGGGTGTCCAGAGCGTCGAGGGCCGCCGAGATCTCGGTCTCGGACATCGCCTCGGCAGGTTCGAGGGCACGACCCACACGCCAGGGAATCATCCCGATGACTGCCGGGACGACGCTGATGGGATCGACACCCCAGATGAGGGCGGACTCGCGCATCTTCGACAGCGACTTGTCGACGGCCTTCTTGGTGACCTTGCCCTTGCCGGTCAGTGCGCGGTCGGCGATTGCACTGTTGAGTTCCGCCCGAGTCATCGGAGTTTCCTCAGCGCCACCGAGTGCCAACAATTCGAGAAGACCGAAATCGAGGGTGTCGAGCTCGTCGGCCGCTCGGCTGACCGACGCGCGTTGCTGCGCCCGACCGCTGAGAACCACCATCGTGCTCGGCGGTGGCACGGCCAGATCGGGGCGCAGACGCAGCAACTCCGTCAACTCGGCGTCACTGCGCGCCGAGAGCCAATCGGTCAGACTTTCGGCTGCGGAACTGCCCGCCGGGGTGCCACGTGTTTCGGTCATCAGGTATCAGATTAGAGACCTGGTCTGTACGGCGTAACGGCGTCCTGTCAAAATGACTTCGTGGCCAACAATTCGAAGCAACACTATGTAGATCCAGGATGGCCGGAAACTGCAGACGGAGATCACGCAGTGACCGAATTGTCATCGACCCGTGCAGGTGGACTTTCACCCTTCGGCGAGGACACCACCTTTCCGGTTCCGGTGGAGTCACTCCCTTACGTACACCCGCACACAGTCATCAACCGATAACAACTCGACAAGAAGAAGGCCCGCACCGATTCGGTGCGGGCCTTCTCTAGTTCGAGCGTCCGAGCGGACAGTCTTGCCGGTGTTACTTGAGGAACGTCTTCGCGGTGTCTGCGGCTGCGAGGATCTGCGGGTCGACCGGGATGCCGTTGGCCTTGGCGAACGCGATTGCCTGATCGATGGCGTCGGCAACCGGGTGCGCAACGGTCTGAGCGACCTGCTGAGCCGGAGCCGGAGCTGCCTGAGGAGCCGTGGTGGCTGGAGCGGAACGCTCGGTGGCGCCGCTGCTCAGTCCGAGGCTGGAGGAGCAGGAGGGCCATGCGCCCCAACCCTGGTTTGCAAGAACACGCTCGGCAACAACGATCTGCTGCTCGCGAGAGGCCTGGTTTGCGGTGGCTGCATACTGTCCGCCGCCGTGTGCGTTCCACGTGCTGGGGGAGAACTGCAATCCGCCCTGGTAACCGTTGCCGGTGTTGATGGCCCAGTTTCCGCCGGCCTCACACTGGGCGAGACGATCCCAGTCGGAGTCGGGGGCAGCGTTTGCGGTTCCGGTGGCTGCAATTCCTGCTACGCCCATGATGGCGCCGGTGACGGCGACCTTGGCGACAGTGCGGCCGGTGGTGGTGGGCTTGCGATGGCGTCCGCTCATGATGGTCGAAATCCTCTCCACACGCGCCTGCGAGGTCAGCTGTCGGGTTCGGGCTGAGAGGTCGCCCGGCCTCGCCTTTCCTGGCTGGAAAGGGTCTGGCTTCACCCCAAGATTCGGTCTTGCGACCGAACCGGTGTCCACTGGAGAACTTTTCTGTTCTCACAGAGGACTTTGGGTCCCCCGTCCTCGTCCCTGGAATGCTCTGTCGGAAGTCCGGTACCCGCGGGACAAGGCTTGGCGCGGCGGGCCGGAGGTGGCCGAGTTTCCCGGCCGAAAACGACGGTAACGGCTCGCGTCCCTCGTGTCACCATTTGATAACGCGGCGTGGCGAAAGACGTACAACCCGTCACACAAAGCGCAGGAGACTCTTCCCAGGTAGGTGGGGGTGCTTCAGTGAATGTCCGGTTGTGTCCGTTCTGTTATCCATCCGTAATGTGATCAAGGTCACATCGTTACAGGGATGGATTCGACGGCTATGCGTAATTGACGCGGTCCACGTCGACAATCTCCTTGCCGAGCGGCATCAGCGAGATCGGAATCATCTTCAGGTTCGCGACCGCGAGCGGAATTCCGATGATCGTGATTGCCATTGCGACGGCGGTGACGATGTGTCCGATCGCCAACCAGATGCCGGCGATGATCACCCAGATGACGTTGCCGATCATCGAACCGACACCGGCGGTCGGCTTGTCGACGACGGTCTTACCGAACGGCCACAGTGCGTAGATGCCGATGCGGAACGCTGCGATTCCGAAGGGAATCGTGATGATGAGGATGCAGCAGATGATGCCTGCGGCGAAGTAACCCAATGCCAGCCAGAAGCCGCCGAACACCAGCCAGATCACGTTCAGGAGGATTCTCATGGTCAGTGACCTTTCGGTAGGAGGCGGGAGAGATCAGCGCACGCGTCGACCGGATCTCAGCGTGTAGACGATCGCGAGCAGGAAGCCGATCGGGCATGCGAGTGCGACGAGGTACAAGGCCAGGCCGGGCGGAGTGTCGCTGAAGATGTGGACCGCGAAGATGGCCACGATTGCCAGGAATCCGACGATGAACAGTGCCATCGCAGTACGGAACAGACCGTTTCCGGTGCCGGAAGTGCGCGGGTTCGGTTGAGGGTCCACACGTACGAGGATAGTGCCTGTAAACCTGGGTGCCGACCCGGGTTCGTCACAGGTAGACTGTTAACAGACTGCGCGCCCCGCTGAAGCAAGTGTGGGGCGCGTTCTTTTGCATTCTTCCACCGGAAGCGATGCGAGCAAGGCCATGAGGCTCTTTCGAGAGCCTCCCGAGCACATTGGGGCAGATGCCCCAGTCGAGTGATGAGCAGGTGAACGCGGTGCCGACCGGCAAGGTGAAGTGGTACGACGTCGAAAAGGGTTTCGGCTTTCTGTCGCAGGAAGAGGGCGAGGACGTCTACGTCCGTGCTTCCGCTCTCCCCGAGGGCGTCGAGGGCTTGAAGGCCGGCCAGCGCGTCGAGTTCGGCATGGCTGCAGGTCGCCGCGGTCCGCAGGCGCTGAGCCTGAAGGTGCTCGAGCCGGCGCCGTCATTGCGCGGCGCTACGGCGACGCGTCGTGAGCCCGTCGAGCGTAAGCACACCCCTGACCAGCTGCACGGCATGGTCGAGGACATGATCACGTTGCTCGAGGCGAAGGTCCAGCCGGATCTGCGCAACGGCAAGTACCCGGACCGCAAGACCGCTCAGCGGATCTCCGAGGTCGTCCGGGCCGTCGCGCGCGAGCTCGACACCTGATCGCTTCGACACGAGCTGCCGTACACAGCTGCTGACAAAATGCCCTGCACACCAATCGGTGTACAGGGCATTTTCATGGTCCGGGGATCAGGCGGTCTTGATCGACCAGATCAGCAGTCCCTGCTCGCTTCCCTCACCGACGGCGAGGTGGATTTCGACGCCGACGAGTTGTTTGACGGGATCGCTCGAAGATTCGACCGTCACGGCCAAGGCCTCACCGGGCTCGAAGACTCGGGGCTCGCCGGTCTGGTTGCCGTCGGCATCCTCGTAGACGGCCAGCAATGCCCACTGCGCATCCGAGACGTCCGTCGACAACGACAGCTGCAACGGATAGCCCGCTGGAACGTCGAGTGCGTAGATGTCGCCCACCTGGGCGCACTGGGACAGATCGATGGTGCAGAACCCGGCAGGGTTGGTCTCGATCGTCTTGCCGTGTGCGTATGCAGTGATGACCGGCAGCTTGTCGGGGTCGTCGTTGATGTTCTTGATGATCACGAAAAGAACGGAGACGTAAGCAACCAGTGCCACCACCATCAGGACACTGATCGCTGCCACGATCTTCTTTGTTCTCGAGCGCATCATCACTGCGGAGTACTTCCTTGTCCTCGGTTGGATTTACCGGTGTAAATCACTTCGGTCACTTCTTGTTCGGCCAGATCGGGTCGCTTCCCGCCGAGGCCGGGCAGGAGGCTGTTTCCTCGGTAGCTCAGGAAGGTCTGTAGTAGCCCGATCGTCAGGAACACCGATACAACAGTGAACCCGATCCAGTATTCGGTCGGAAGCAGAACCCCCAATGCGCCGCCGAGTACCCAGCTCAACTGCAGAACCGTCTCGGATCTGCCGAATCCGGACGCGATCGATTCCTCGGGCAGGTCGTGCTGCAGTGATGCGTCGAGCGAGACCTTGGCGAGGGCGCTGGCGGCGGAAGCGATGAGCGTGGCCAGGGCGGCGGTCATCAGGTTGTCCGTCAGAGCGGCGATCACGGCGATGATCCATACCGAGGCCGTGCACCGAAGCACGATCAACGCGGGCCGGCCGAGCTTGAGGCGAGCGCCCGCGGCATTGCCGGCGAAGTTACCCAGACCGGCGGCTGCGCCGACCAATCCGAGCATCATGGCCTGCTGGAGTGGCTCGTGATCGGTACGTGATTTGGCGACGAACGCGATGTAGAGCGTCAGAAAGCCGGTGAGCACTCGGATGGTTCCGTTGCCCCAGAGTCCGATGATCACTGCCCGTCCGAGAGGCTGACGGACCTTGGCCGGTTTCGCGTTCGGCTGTGGTGGGGCGCTGCCGGCGTGATGTGCCTCGTCCGGGTGGTAAGTGATTGTCGCGGGAACCTCGCCCTCGGTGACCTCGACCCACGACGGGATTCGCATGCTCAGATATGCGCCGAAGACAGTGACGGCAACCGCGAACCACAAGGCGCCGGTGGAACCGAAAGCGAGGGCGAGCGCACCCGCGACAGCGCCGGCCCCGATCGTTCCACCGATCAACCCGAAGACCGTCAGACGCGAATTGACTCGCACCAGGTCGATTTCCGGTGGTAGCACGCGTGGAGTCACCGCACTCTTGAGTACCGAGAACGATTTACTGAGCACCATCATGCCGAGCGCGGCCGGATACAGAATCCAGCTGTCGAAGTTGAAGACCAGGATCACCGCGAGGAGCGTCCGGACTCCGAACGACGACGCGAGCGCGATTCGGCGGCCACGCTGCAAGCGGTCGAGCATCGGACCGATGAGCGGCGCGATTACGGCGAACGGCGCGATCGTGATCAGGAGATACAGCGCGACCTTGGTCTTGTCCTCGCCCGTCGCGGCCGAGAAGAACAGCGTGTTGGCGAGGGCGACGGAGATGGCCGCGTCGGTGGCATTGTTCGTCATCACCGCGTAGGTGAGAGCGGTCAGGCCGGACTTGTCCGCGCCGTCGGCCTTCGCTGCGCGCTGGAAGGTCGCGATGCCCTTGTTCGTCAGTTCACGGCTGCGCATCGCTGCGACGCGGGTGACGGTGAGTTTGCGAGGCATCGGGGGAGCCTTGGGAGCGTCCGCACCCGGTGCCTTCGAACCGGACGCGGAATCCGAGTCTCCCCGTGATTCCGGGATCGGATGCAGCGGCGGCAAAGGCGTGCGACGGGCCGCGGGACGGGCCGAAGGCGGGTAGGTGTCCTGGCGGGCCGCGGGTGGGTAATTGTCGTAACCGGGGTGCACCTGTTGCCCCTCCGGCTCGTCGTGGATTCGCCGAGTTTCGGGGTCGTAGGGTTCGCGCGGTCCGGTCACCACTCAATTCTGTCCTAGTGTCGGCGCGGCTACCACGCACACCCCTGCGAGTCCTGTGTCATGTCGGACTCAGTTAACGAAACGGACTTCGAACATCTGCGGCCAATACTTACCGGTGAGCAGGAATCGATCGGTACCGGGAATCTGCGCGATGCCGTTCAGAACGTCGACGGTACTGGTCGATCCGTCCGTGACGAGTTCTTCGCGGAGCAGCGACGCGTCGTACACGTTCATGACGCTGCCGTCCGACGGGTCGATCCGGACGACGGTGTCCGTGGTCCAGACATTGGCGTAGACGGAGCCGTCTTCGGCGCATTCCAGTTCGTTCAGTTTGCCGACGGACTCCGAAGACCTGGTGACGTCGATCGTGGAGATCGACGCGAAGGTTTCGGGATCGCGAAAGGTCAACGTGGCCGAACCGTCGCTGGAGACCAGCCGATCCCCGAGCGAACAGACTCCCCATCCCTCGGTGTCGAGTGGGAACCGCCCGCGTTCGATCAAGGTGTCCTTGTCACGGGCGATGGCAACGCCGTCTTTCCAGGTGAGTTGCCACAGTGTGTCTCCGGCGACCGTGATGCCCTCACCGAACAACGGCGGGTCGAGATCGGCACGTGCGACTTCCGGTCCCGAAGCGGGAGCCTGCTCGTCCGAGATCCCAGTCGAGCGGACCCAGGACCGGCCGACGCGCCCGGTACTTTCGTAGAGACGATTTCCGTCGATCTCGAGGCCTTGTGTGAACGCGTCGGGGTCATGCGCGGACACTCGAACGATCTCGACGGAGCCGGTTTCGGTCGTGAGGTTGTCGGGAGCGCTGGGGGAATCGGAGCACCCCGTCAGCGCCGACGCGATCACGGCGACCGCTGCGAAACTGCGCACGGAATTGGCGTGTGACCTACCCATCTGCCCAGCATGGCAGCCCAGTGCGTTGCGGACTTGCGGTGGTGCGGCAAACTGGAGGAGTGAGTGTTGCTACTTCTCCAGAGCGTGCAGTGCCGCGCCCAGTACTGGCCGATGCGGTCGAGCTTGCCCGAACGGCAGTCGTCGACCTGCATGAAGGCGGTGTGGGGGCATACCTCGGCGTGACGTCGGAGGACGAATTTGCCGCCACCCATCGATTTGCAGCAGACATTCCGGGATACCGCGGTTGGCAGTGGGCGGTTGTCGTCGCTGCCGGACCGGAGGACACCCACGCCACGGTCAGTGAGTTGGCGCTGTTGCCAGGTCCCGACGCGTTGGTTGCGCCGGAATGGCTGCCATGGGATCAGCGGATTCGTCCCGGCGATCTCTCCGTCGGTGACCTGTTGGCTCCGCCGGCCGAGGATCCTCGCCTCGTTCCCGGCTACGTCGCCACCGGTGACCCGGAAGTCGACGAGGTAGCTCTCGAAATCGGGCTCGGCCGCAAACAGGTCATGAGCCTCGAGGGCCGACTCGATGCCGCACAGCGTTGGTTCGACGGTGACTTCGGCCCGGAGTCGGAAATGGCGAAGGCCGCGCCGTCGACGTGTGGGCTGTGTGGGTTCTTCCTTCCGCTCGCCGGTTCGCTGCACGCAGCGTTCGGCGTGTGCGGCAACGAACTCTCCGCAGACGGTCGTGTGGTCAGCGTGTCCTACGGTTGTGGCGCGCACTCGGACACCAGCTTGCCGCTCGGTGCGGGTTCGCCGCAGTTCGACGCATTCGACGACGGAGCAGTCGAGCTGATTGCGGCGCCAGCTCGCCCGTCGAGCGTTGTTGCAGTTGAGGATTCGGTATCCACCGAGTAGAAGATCCGTTCGGCACGGACGCACTCAGGGCAGCGACGCTGCGCGCGTGGTCGGAATCTCCGACGCGATTGCGTGAAGACGCGGCTGCTGAATCCGATCTCGCGAAGGCCGGGTACCGCGACCGTCTGCTCACCGAGTTGGCACAGAACGCTGCCGATGCGGCTGCACGTGAGGGCATCGCAGGCTCTTTGTGGGTGGACCTGGACGGTCAGACGCTGACCGTGGCGAACACGGGCCGTCCGCTGGACGAATCCGGCGTGCACGCGCTCACGGCGCTGCGAGCGTCGAACAAGGTCGATGCCGACGAAGGCGTCACGGGTCGGTTCGGCGTCGGATTCTCGGCAGTTCTCTCGGTCAGTGACGAGGTGGAACTGCGCTCGTCGACGGGATCGATTCGGTTCTCCGCCTCGCAAACCCTGCGCGAGATCGAGTCTCACGAACTTCCCGTGCCGGAAACCGGTGTCCCCGTACTCCGTTTGGTGTGGCCCTCGGTCGAATTGCCCAGCGACGGTGCCGATTCAGAAGTGGTGCTGACTCTGCGGCCGGATGTCGATGCCGCGGCGCTGCTTGGGCAGATGACGCGCGAGGCCGTCGACTTGCTGCTCGAACTCCCGGCCCTCGGATCTATTCGTCTGGGTGAGAAGACTTTTCAGCGATCGGAACGAGTGCTGGAATCCGGTCTCGTGGAGATAGCGATCGGAGACCGTACGTGGTGGCAGTACTCGGCGCCGAACGCACGATGGTTGGTACCGGTCCACGACGGGATCGTCGAGCCGGTGTCCGACGACGTCCTGCGTGCCCCGACGCGATCCGACGAGGAGCTGTCGATCCCGGCGATCGTCATCGCCGACATAGCGATGCAACCCGATCGCCGACGCATCATGCCCGCTGCGCCGATCGCTCCGCTCGCCGAGGGATACGCGAAGTTCCTTGCCGCACTGCCGTCCCGGCAGCGCACGGCGCTCGTCCCGATTCCTGCCTTCGCCCGAAGTGAAACGGATTCGCTTCTGCGCGAAGCGCTTCTGAAGGAGTTGCAGGAGAACGAGTGGCTTCCGGTGGTCGGTGAACCCGACCGGGCGCCGCAGCGAGCATCCGTGGTTCCCGGGCTCAGTGACGAACTCGCCGATTTGCTCACCGACATCATCGGCGGACTGGTTGTCCCCGAACTCTCCGGCCCCAAGCACGAGCGAGCACTTGCGGCGGTGTCGACGCACCGCATCGGGCTCGCGCGCATCGCGGAACTGCTCAGTGGACTCGAACGTGAACCGAGTTGGTGGAATCGACTCTATGCGGCCCTCGAGCCCTTGGTGATCGACACTCTTGCGGTGGAAGAACTTGGAACGCTGCCGGTTCCACTATCCGACGGACGGATCGTGACCGGTCCACGGACCGTCGTCGTCGGCGTCGAACTGGGTGAAGACGCACCGTCGGTGCAGTGGACGAGGTTGGTTCATCCCGTCGCGGCTCACCCGTTGCTGTCTCGATTGGGAGCACAGACCGCGAGTGCCACCGACCTGCTGTCCGATCCGGCGCTGCGCGCATTGATCGAAGATGCTGCGGATCAGGATGATTCGGTAGTGACGGACTTGGCGCAGGTGGTGCTCGGATTGGCGGCCCACGTGGCGCCGGGGGCGCTGCCGTCATGGATCGGTGAAGTGCTGCTTCCTGATTCGGAGGGAGAATTGCGTTCCGCCGACCAGCTTCTGCTTCCGGGGGCTCCCCTCGCGGGTGTCCTGGTCGAGGATTCTCCCTTCGGCACAGTCGACGCTGATTTCGTGCAGCAGGTGGGGGAGCAGGCACTTCGGGTAGTCGGTGTCGGGTGGGGCTTCACTGTGGTCCGCGAGGAATTGCCGTCCGGCCCGGATCACGATCTCGACGCCGAAGACGCATGGTGGGACACCCTCGACGAGGATCCCGAATACATCGAAGCCGTGCGCGATCTCGATCTCGTGGACGAAGACCGCTGGGCTCAGGCGTTGTCGCTGCTGGTCGAGTCGCCGGCGACGCGGGCGCTGCTCGTCGACCGCCGCGGATACACGGCGTGGTGGTTGCGTTCGAATGCGGAACTGGGCGGTGAGGTTCTGGGGCTGCTGCGAGCTCCGGGCGATCGCACTTTCGAAGGATTGCTCGACGCTGCCGAACACCCCGACGCCGGATTCTTTTCCGGACTGCTGGCATCGGATACCGTCGACGATCCGGAACTGGCTCAGCTGCTGCTCGATCGGCTTGCCGACCCACTACGGATGCCGGCCTCCGCCGTCGTTGCGCGGACGCACCGACTACTGGGTGAGGCAGCGCAGCGACGGGTTCTCGACCTCGAGGAACTGCGCCTACCGCCATTCGTACGCGGTCTTTCCGGTGACCTGGTGGATCCCGGCGACGCTCTTGTTCTCGACCGGCCATGGCTGGGAGCGGCACTGCCTGCGCAACGAGTGGTGCTCGGCAGCTTCGAGACGGCCGACGCACTGGCGGATCTCCTCGACATCGCAACGGCGTCTGCATCCGTTCACGGACGAGTGAGGAGTGCCGGCGTCGTCACGACTTGGGCGAACGAACCACAGGCAGTTCTCGGCTTCGCAGCCCTCGGCCGTGAGGTTCCCGCCGGCGAGGTAGTGATCCATCACGAACTGTCGGTGGAACTGACAGGAGCAGTGGAGGCGACAGTGACCGTGCCGTGGTGGGTGGACTCGGACGGCGTTCATCACGTGATGCGCACGTGGACACTGCCGCAAGGAATGTGAGGACAGATGTCTTTTGATCAGTGGGTGCTCGACAGCGCAGTGAGTCAGCGGGCGGCGTGGCTCGTGGACGTGGTCGACGTCATCACCGACAGTGGCGGAACACTCGCGTCGTGGCTGATCGCGACGCTGCTGACGATCGTGCTTCTGGTTCGAGGGCTGCGCACCGAAGCTCTGTTGATCGCCGGGTCGATGTTGACCGGACTACTCGTGATGAGCGGATTGAAGCGCATCTTCACCCGAACCCGTCCACCCGTTCCGGAGCGTTTGATCGAAATCGATTCGTATTCGTTCCCGTCGGGCCACGCGATGATGAGCGCGATCCTCGCGACTTCGGTTGCCGCCGTGATTCTTCGGCTTGTCCTGCCGAGGCTCGCGAAGTTGGTAATGTTCGCGAGCCTCGGCCTGTACATGATCGCCGTCGGATTCTCCCGCGTCTACCTGGCTGCCCATTGGATGACCGACGTTCTGGCAGGTTGGGCGTTCGGGATGATGTGGGCCGGAGTTTGGATTTGGGGAACTGCGCAGATCAAGGCGCGCCGGACGCCGGTTACTTCGTAAGTTCGGCGAGTAATTCGCTTGTAGCCCAAGGCAAGCTCAGCGCTGAGCTTGCGGTCAGAGCAGCGCCGACCTGCGGGGCCTGATCGTCGTTGACGTAAACGACACGGTTGTTCTTGGCCACGTCGAGTTGCTGGAAGCCGAGAGTGTTCCGGACCGCCTGGGCGGCATCGGGATTGCCGATGACCACGAGACGGTCCACATCGAGGAGATCGAGTCGTTCGGTGGAGATCGGAGCGTAGAACTCGCCGTTCATCAACGCCTCGACCGCGAGAGCAGGTTTGAATCCGAGGCTGCCGAGGATCCGTCCGCGGGCATCCTCGGAGGAGAAGGCGTAGAACTCCGGAGTCGTGTCGACGCTGATGATCACCGCGGTCTGATCCGCGAATTCGGGGTGAGCGCTTCTCGCGTCGGCGAACTGCTTGTCGATGTCGGCGACCAACTTCTCGCCGTCGGCTTCGCGGCCCACTGCCTTTGCCGCGGTCTTGGTCGTGATCTGCCACGGGGTTGCGTAGTCGCCGTAGGCCGGATCCTTCGCAACGGTGGGGGGCGATCGCGGAAAGTGTGCTGTACAGGTCTTTGTCGATGCTCGAGTAGAGCCCGAGCGTGCTCATCGTTGTAGCCGACGGTGACGATCCGCTGTGGTTCGGAATCGATCGTGGTGCTGCCGAAGGCGTGATCGATCGTGACGGGGAAGGCGCCGCCTCCGGAAGTCGACGAACTATTTGTCGCGTCGTCGTCGCCCGATCCGCAGGAGACGAGTGCTGTGCCGACCAGGGCAACGGACGTCAGTCCTCGGCTTTTACTACGGTCGAGGCTTTTCCGACGATTTCGGAGGGAGATCCTCACGGTGGCGTGTTTCCTTTCAGCGGCGGCAAGCCGGGATCCGCACAAAAGTGCAGGGTAGGCTTACCATACTGAAGGGGTGAATCGACCCGCTCAGTCGACCAGACCGGCGCCCTGTTGCGCGCCCTTGTCGCCGCGTACGGCTGCGCGCCGTTGGATCGAGAACAGAGCGAAACCGAGGAAACCGACTCCGATGCCCGCGTAACAGATCGGGAGTGCATCCGACCAACGATCGCCGCTCACCGCGACCACGATCGTGGCGACCACCCACAACGCGGTGCCGACGATCAGTGCCGGCGCGGGTGCGGACAATTTGCCGATCAGGCTGGTTGTGTTGCGAGTCTCCGTCACAAAATTAACGCTACCCGTACCCCGGTGGCCTACTCTCCCTAGTGCGACCGGCTTCATGTGCGCCGGCACACGGCGACCTACAGCGATGGGGAAAGAACAAACATGGCGGCACCCGGCAAGATCCTCGACACCTATTTCAAGATCAGCGAACGAGGGTCGACGATCTCGACCGAGATTCGCGGCGGTGTCGTCACCTTCGTGGCGATGGCTTACATCGTGGTCCTCAACCCCCTGATCCTCGGCAGTTTCTCGGCTGACGACGCCGCAGCGAAGACCGACGTTCTCGGCAACATCCTTCCGGTCAACCAGGTGGCTGCGGTCACCGCTCTGGTTGCCGGCCTGATGAGCATCGTCTTCGGTGTCGTTGCCAACTATCCGTTTGCCATCGCCGCGGGTCTCGGCATCAACAGCCTGCTCGCCGTCACCATCGCACCTCAGGTCACCTGGCCCGAGGCGATGGGCCTGGTGGTCATCGACGGCGTGATCATCGTTCTGTTGGCACTCACCGGTTTCCGAACTGCGGTGTTCAATGCGATTCCCTCGGCATTGAAGTCCGCGATCGCGGCCGGTATCGGCATGTTCATCGCCTTCATCGGGCTCGTCGACGCCGGGTTCGTCCGCCGTATCCCCGACGCCGCCGGTACGACGGTTCCCGTCGGACTCGGAATCAACGGCTCCATCGCTTCGTGGCCGACCGTGGTGTTCATCTTCGGTGTCCTGCTCATGGGTGTTCTGGTCGTGCGCAAGGTTCGTGGTGGACTGCTGATCGGCATCGTCGTCACGACGATCCTCGCCGCGATCATCGAGGCAGTCGCTGACGTCGGACCCTCGCTCGGAACCAACCCCAAGGGCTGGAACCTCAGCATCCCCGCGATCCCGGAGATGCTCGGCGGTATGCCTGATCTGAGCCTGGTCGGCGACGTCAGCATCTTCGGCGCATTCACCCGCATCGGTGTTCTGGCCGCCAGCCTGCTTGTCTTCACCCTCGTACTCGCGAACTTCTTCGACGCCATGGGCACGATGACGGGTCTCGGTAAGGAAGCCGGCCTGACCGACAAGGACGGAAACCTCCCCAACGTCGGTCGCGCGCTTGTCGTCGAAGGCGCGGGCGCGATCGTCGGCGGTGGCGCTTCGGCGTCGTCGAACACCGTGTTCGTGGAATCCGCGTCGGGTATCGCCGAAGGCGCCCGCACGGGTCTGGCAAACGTGGTCACCGGACTGCTCTTCCTCGTCGCGATGTTCCTGACGCCGCTGTACTCCGTTGTGCCGATCGAGGCAGCTGCGCCTGCCCTCGTCGTCGTCGGTGCGCTGATGATCGGACAGGTCCGAGACATCGATTTCACCAAGTTCTCGGTGGCACTCCCGGCGTTCCTGACCATGATCGTCATGCCGTTCACCTACTCGATCGCCAACGGCATCGGCGTCGGCTTCATTTCGTGGGTGGTCCTGCACGCTGCCAGCGGTGGTATCAAGAAAATCCACCCGTTGCTGTGGATCGTGGCGGCACTTTTTGTGGCCTACTTCACTGTCGGACCCATTACCGACGCGCTTACGTGAAATCGGGGTTGACCGGTATTCGATTACGTGAGCTACCGGCCAGCTCGTGACGTATTGTCTGACGCGTGACCACCGAAACTCGTGCGCTGGCCAGCGATCTTTCCCTGGCTGTAGTGCGTCTCACCAGGCATCTGCGCGGCCGCAGAGTCGACGCTCAGGTATCGCTGACGCAACTGTCCGCTTTGGCGAGCCTGGATCAGTACGGCCCGATGACTCCTGGCGTACTCGCAGCACGTGAGAAGGTTCAGCCGCCGTCGATGACGCGGGTTGTTGCTTCTCTCGCCGAGCTCGGTTTGGTCGAGCGTTCGCCGCATCCCACTGACGGTCGTCAGATCATCGTCAACCTCTCCGACGCCGGGCAGGCGTTGCTGGCGGACGAGACCCATGCGCGTGAAGTGTGGATGAACGAGCAGCTGGCGGGGTTGGGTGGCGAAGAACTCGCGACGCTGCGCGGGGCTGTCGAGATCATCACAGAGATGGTCAACAAGACGGAGTAGCTCCGCAATGCCATAGGTCGCGTAGCTCCGCTACATAGAGGTCGTTGCCCAAACGAATTACTCGAGGGGCAAGATGGTGTGGTGCCCCGAGATCCCGATTCCGGCATGTTTGCCGCGCTCCACAACCGTAACTACCGCCTTTGGGCTTCCGGACAGATCGTTTCTCTGGTCGGCACGTGGATGCAACGCATCGCCCAGGACTGGCTGGTACTGACGCTCTCGGACGGCAACGCGTTGGCGGTGGGCATCGTCATGGCCTTGCAGTTCGGCCCGACGCTGTTCCTCTCTGTGTGGGGCGGTGTGCTGGCCGATCGGTACGACAAGCGTCGGATCCTGATCTTCACGCAGTGGGCGAGTGCGGTGTGCGCGCTCGTACTGGGTGTGTTGGACGTCGGCGGGCTGGTCGCGTTGTGGCACGTCTTCTTGATTGCCTTTGCACTCGGCTGTGTCTCGGCGCTCGACGCACCGGTGCGTCAGTCGTTCACTATCGAAATGGTAGGCAAGGAGCACCTTTCCAACGCCATCGCGCTCAACTCCATGACATTCAACACGGCCCGCATCGTCGGCCCGGCCATCTCGGGTGTTCTGATCAACCTGATCGGTACCGGGTGGGTGTTCCTGCTCAACGTCGCGACGTTCGGTGGGGTGCTTATCGCGCTCTACCTCATGAACAAGAAGGAGTTGATCCCGTCCGAACCGGCTCCGCGTACCAAGGGGCAGGTGCGCGACGGGTTCCGATATGTGTGGGGCCGCAAGGACCTTCGGGTGATCATGGTGTCCGTCTTCATGGTCTCGACGTTCGGACTGAACTTCGCGATCAGCCTGGCGGTGATGGCGCGTAACACGTTCGGTCTCGAGGCAGACGGCTACGGACTCCTGTCGACGACGCTCGCCGTCGGAACTCTTGCCGGCGCTGCGTATGCCGCAAGGCGCAAGGAAGCGCCGCGACTGCGAACGTTCCTCGGTGCCGCCGTGGCTTTCGGCGTGTTCGAGGTCGCGGTGGGATTGATGCCTACCTACGCGTTGGTGGCGCTGATGTTGATTCCCACGGGCGCACTGACGTTGACGTTCACGACGTCCGCGATGAACATCCTGCAGATGTCGGTCCCCTCCGAGATGCGCGGGCGGGTGATGGGCATCTACATGCTCAGTTTCCTCGGTGGCACACCGCTGGGAAGTCCGCTGCTGGGTTGGCTCGCCGACTCCGTGGACCCACGTGCACCCCTGATCGTGGGCGGAGTGATCTCGCTCGTCTCGGGCACTGTGGCCGGGGTGTACCTGCTACGTAGCGAAGGGCTGAAACTTCGGCTCGCGCGACCGGAAGACGGTGGCAGGCTGCCGGTGTTCGTCCTGCGCCCGGTGATCGTGTGCGATGCGACCGAACAGGCAGTCGAGGCTAGCCGCGCGCCATGACCTTCTCACGCTTGGGAAATGCCGTGTAGCTCAATGCGATTGCTCCCCAGATTCCCAGCACCACAGTCAGCTTGCTGATCCATCCGTCGAGGGCCCCCGTACGGGCGGGGTCGTCGACGAGGAAGATGGCGGCGGCGAGAAGCCCGCACGCGATCGCCCAGGCGATCGCGGCTTTGCCGAACTCGCGCCATTCGCGCAGGGCCCGCGCACTCCCGTACTTGGGCGGTGCCACGGGCGTTGGGCCACCGGCAAATCGGTAGGCGAACCTGGCGTCGGCCCAGGAGATGAGGCTGTGTCCGAACGCAACGGAGAATCCGATGTAGGCCGCGGCAAGCCCATGGGTGAAGTTCGCCTCGCCACCGCCACGAAGATCGAGGGCGGTGGCGACGAGCAGTACGACATCCACCAGGGGAGCGCAGATGAGCAGCGCGGCGCCCAGTGTCTTGCGGCGCAGCAGATAGCGGGCGGTGAGACCGGCGGCGATGAACACCCAGAACATGATTTCGCACGCGATGATCAAGTGGACGATCATGACATCAGCTCATTTCTAGTACGACTGTATTAGTGATGGAAAACTAGCACAGTTGTGTTAGTTTTGTGAAGTGGTGAAACGAAGCAGTCCCGACGAGCGACGAGAAGAGATCGCCGAGGCTGTCTGGCGTGTGATTCGACGCGACGGTGTCGCGAGCGCCAGCGTCCGGGCCGTCGCGGACGAGGCAAAGATGTCGACGGGCTCGCTACGTCACTTCTTCGCCACGCAGTCCGAACTCTTGCTGTTCGCGATGACGCTCGTGACTGTCCGGGTGGAGAAGAGGATTGCCGGCATCGACTTTGACCCCGACATCCGCCGCGCGATCCGTCAGTTCACCGATCAGTTCGTTCCCCTCGACGAAGACCGGCGTGAAGAAATGCAGGTCTGGGAGGCCTTTGCTGCTGCCGCTCAGACCGATCCGGCGTTGACGGCGGTGCGTGACGAGACGGATCGGACTTTGTTCGAACACTTCTTTTCGTTCGTCGAAGCAGTGGACCAAGCGGGATTTCTACGGCCGGGCGCCTCGGTCGAGATCGAGGCGATGAGATTGCATGCGGTGGCTGACGGGCTCGCGTCGCACGGCGTCGACAATCCCGACCGAACCAATCAGGACGTGATCAGCCGGGTGCTCGACGCGCATTTCGCCACACTGCTGCGCTAGATCGGGAGTACTGACGGGAGCTCGCGGTGCGTACGGCACGATAGACCCGTGGTTCACGTCATCGACATCTCAGATCCCGCCGACCCCCGGCTGGATGACTTTCGCGATCTCAACTCCTCGGATCGACGCCCTGACCTGCCGGAGGGCAAGGGGTTGGTGATCGCCGAGGGAGTGTTCGTCACCCAGCGGCTGCTGACCTCGCGGTTCGAGCCGATCAGTCTCCTCGGCGTCGAACGACGGCTCGTGGAGTTGGCTGACGACCTCGATGGGGTGGACGTGCCGTTCTACCGTACGAGCGCCGAAGTGATGGCCGAGGTCGTCGGATTCCACCTGAACCGTGGCGTCCTCGCTGCAGCGGCACGTCCGGCACCGCTCGCGGTCTCGGACGTGTTGAAGGACGCGAAGACGGTAGCGATCCTCGAAGGCGTCAACGATCACGAGAACCTCGGCTCGATGTTCCGTAACGCTGCGGGGCTCGGCGTCGACGCCGTTCTGTTCGGGAAGGGCTGTGCCGACCCGCTGTATCGGCGCTCGGTCCGCGTGTCGATGGGGCACGTGCTGCGAGTGCCCTTCGCGCATGTGGCGAAATGGCCGTACGACCTGGAGGAGCTGCGTGGCAACGGTTTTCAGCTCATCTCCTTGACCCCGAACCCGGAGGCTGTCACTCTGGCCGAAGCGATGACCGGGGAGAAGGTGGCGCTACTCCTGGGCGCCGAGGGGCCAGGACTGACCGAACATGCGATGCGCGCCACCGACATTCGCGCCAAGATACCGATGGCACCAGGCACCGATTCGCTCAACGTCGCGACCGCAGCGGCGATGGCCTTCTACGAACGTGTGAGGACCGGCCAGTGACTCAGGACCGCACTCCCTGGTTCACCGGAATCGCGGTGTCGGTATTCGCCGCGATGCTCTCGACCAGTGCCGTAGCGGCGTTCTGCATCGCGCTGGGCAACGTAAACGTGCTCCTGGCGATTGTCGTCAATCTTATTGCGGTAGGCGGACTTGCGCCGACCGTGTGGCGCTGGCGAGCGATTCCCGTCTGGCGATGGGTGGTCTTCGGGGCAGTTGTCGGCGTGCCGCTCGGGTGGATCGCAGCGATAGCCGCGTGAACGTCTGAGAGGCAGCTCGCCGCTACTTGAACCCGAAGTACCGGGCGAGGCGTCTGCGCGGCTTGGCTGCCGGTGATTCGTGGATCGGCGGCATGTTCTCTTGCATGGTTACCTCGGGCGGTGCCTGCTCGGGTACCGACACGGAAACTGGTGGCGCAGGTTTGGGCGCCTCGCCGGGGCGGTGAATCTTGAAGCCCCACAGGAGAATCTGCGTCGTGTCCAGTTCGTGTTCTCGCGGAGCGCCGGTGTATCGGAATCCCAGCCACTCGAGGTTGGCGGACTCCGCGAACTGTTGCGGGTGGAACGGCAGTGACTGTGGATCGGGCAGGATCCCAGGCGGATAGCGTAGAGGATGATCGCCGGCCCAGAATTCCCGTTCCCAGGTCTGTGGGATCCCCACATTTTCGACGATGTCGATCGGGATGGCACTGAACGAGCGCCGTAGCTCGCCGTCCTCCCACAGTGCAAACGAGCCCTGCGCGGTTTCGGGGACGGAGCTGATCAGCAGCGTCGAACCACCCCAGGCCGAAAGGTGCCAGGACTCAGGCAGTTTCGAGGGGACGAAGGTACTGAGTTCGGCGCTGCACACGACGCTCACCTGGTTGTACGCGCCGATGAAGACGTAACCGGGGCTCACCGTCGCGGCCATCGCCAACGGCTGGGGCCCGAGGGATTCGAACTCCTTGTCCGGGTACAGCGACATGGCGATTTTCAGCGCCTCTGTCTGATCCGGCTGAGGGTACTTGCTCAATTCGGTGCGAGCGTCTGCGCCGCCCAGAAACCAGATCGTCGACACCCGTGCAGCCACCGGCAGCCCTCTCTCCTCAGCCTCGCTCGAAAGAAGAATACTTTCCTTCGGCTCAGCGACCGCTGCTGCGGACCCCGAGAAGAACGTCGTCCCACGAGGGCAGAGCAGGCCTTCCGCGCTTGTCCTTGGTCTGCGTCTGTTGCGGCACGGTTTTCGGCGTCACATCCGGTGCGGGTTCGGGAACCTCTTCGGCGACGACGGTTTCCGGTTCGACGGCAATCGGCTCGGGCGCCACGATCCGTTCCGCCACTACCGTCCGCTCGGGGACTATTGCGGGCTCCGGCTCGATCTCCGCCACAGGTTCGACGTCGAACCTGGACAGTTCGAGCTGTTCCGGCTCGTTCGAGACCACCGGTACCAGGCCGCGGAGCGGGCGACCGAAGTCGGGATCGATCAAGTCGAATGCCGCGTCGTCGAGTGCGACGATCGTTCCGCCGTGCGCGTCGGGCTGGTAGCGCCAGTGTGCGGCGTTGGTGGTGCGACCGGCCTGCCACTGCAACTGGGCGACCCACTGATTGTCCTCGTCACGCCAGGCATCCCAGGTGGCCTCGTCGATGCTGTGGCCGCGGGCGCGGAATGCGTGAGTCACGATTTCGGAGAGGGTCGGAACCGTCGGGCCGTTGTCGCGCACCGGGTGTCCGCCCTGAGCCATCTCCGCGGCGCGAGAACGCTCGAGCAGAACGGGGTACGCAAAGCGCTCGACTTTGCTGATGGGGATCTTCGCTTCTTCGGCGACCTGCTCTACGGAAGCACCGGAACGAATGCGCGCCTGAATTTCGCGGGGACGGAGTTGGCTTTCCATTTCGATCTCAATCTGGCCGAGTCGAGCCACGTCTCCGCGGGAAGCTGCACGAAGTTTGTCATCGGCGGGAAGCCGGAATTTCTGGCCGGTTTCAGCATCTGCGCACACCACATGCGATCCATCGGGTTCAAGTCCGATCACTCGAAGCTCTCGCACATTGACCTCCTTATCGCGCCGGCTCGCGACTTTGCGCCGCGCTCAACTGTAATTCATTCGTGACCATGGACTCGGCAGGACACGCAGGGCGAGATGACCTCGCATCCGCCTGCCGGTGTGGTAGCTCACAAGGTCTTGCGCAAACGACGTCTTGCACAAACGACGTCTTGCGCAAACGACGTCTTGCACAAACGACGCTCGGCCCCCGACACGATGTCGAGGGCCGAGCGGTGAAGCAGTGCGAAAATCAGCCGAGCTGAGAAACGACCCAGTCGATGCTCTTGGTGAGAGCGGTGACGTCATCGGGGTCGATGGCCGGGAACATGCCGACACGCAACTGGTTGCGTCCGAGCTTGCGGTACGGCTCGGTATCGACGATTCCGTTGGCGCGCAGGATCTTTGCGACCTCGGCAGCGTCGACGTCGTCGTTGAAGTCGATGGTGCCGACAACCTGCGAGCGGTGTGCCGGATCAGCGACGAACGGCGTTGCGAACTCGCTGGCTTCGGCCCAGTTGTACAGGCGCGAGGACGAATCCGCGGTGCGAGCGGTGGTCCAGTCGAGGCCGCCGTTGCTGTTCATCCACTCGATCTGGTTGGCGAAGAGCAACAGCGTGGCCAGGGCCGGGGTGTTGTACGTCTGATCCTTGGAGCTGTTGTCCACGGCGATGGGCAGCGAGAGGAAGTCAGGCGTCCAGCGTCCCGAATCCTTGATCTCCGCGACGCGCTCGAGGGCGGCCGGGCTCATCAGCGCGATCCACAGTCCGCCGTCTGCAGCGAAGCACTTCTGCGGAGCGAAGTAGTAGACGTCGGAATCGGCGACGTTGACCGGGAGTCCACCGGCGCCCGAGGTGGCGTCGATGGCGATCAGGGCGTTCTCCGAACCCGCGGGACGCGAGACGGGGATCGACACACCGGTGGAGGTCTCGTTGTGCGCCCAGCCGATGAGATCGACGGACGGGTCCGAGACCGGCACCGGAGCGCTGCCCGGATCGGCGGAAACGACGATCGGGTCACCGATGAACGGGTTGGCCTTTGCGACCGAAGCGAACTTGGAGCTGAATTCGCCGTTGGTCAGGTGCAGCGACTTCTCGCGGATGAGGCCGAATGCAGCCGCATCCCAGAACGCAGTGGTTCCGCCGTTGCCGAGGACGACCTCGTAGCCCTCGGGCAGTGAGAACAGATCGGCGAGGCCGGAACGAATGCTGGCGACAACGTTCTTGACCGGCTTCTGGCGATGGCTGGTGCCGAACACCGAAGCGCCCACCTCGACCAGGGACTGCAGCTGCTCGGGGCGAACCTTGGAAGGACCGCAGCCGAAGCGTCCGTCGGCGGGCTTGAGGTCGGCGGGGATGATCGGTGTGGAGGTCATCGCTTCTTTCTGTTCCTTCACTTGTGTTCTGTACTACCGTGATTGGCGAATTCGAGCGGGTGTCACGCGTGGCTGATCTGGTCCCAGCCCTCGACGGACTCAGGAGTGCGGGGCTCCGGGCCGGTGTAGATGGCGGCCGGGCGTACCAGCTTACCGAGACGCTTCTGCTCGAGGATGTGTGCACACCAACCGGCGGTGCGACCACAGGTGAACATGGCGGGCATCATGTGCGCGGGAACCTCGGCGAAGTCGAGGATGACTGCAGCCCAGAACTCGACGTTGGTCTCGATCGCGCGATCGGGACGACGCTCACGCAGTTCCGTCAGTGCTGCCTGCTCGAGAGCTGCGGCAGCCTCGTAGCGGGGAGCGTTGAGGCGCTTCGCGGTGGCGCGGAGCACGCGTGCACGGGGATCTTCGGCGCGGTAGACGCGGTGCCCGAAGCCCATGAGCTTTTCCTTACGGTCGAGGATTCCCTTGACCAGTGCGCGGGCGTCGCCGGTCTTCTCGGTCTCTTCGATCATCGGAAGAACGCGGGCCGGAGCGCCACCGTGCAGCGGGCCGGACATCGCGCCGATGGCGCCGGAGAGCGAGGCCGCGACGTCGGCGCCGGTGGATGCGATGACGCGGGCGGTGAAGGTGGAGGCGTTCATGCCGTGCTCGGCTGCGGAGACCCAGTACGCGTCGATTGCCTCGACGTGTGCCGGATCGGGCTCACCCTTCCAGCGCACCATGAAGCGCTCGGTGACCGTCTTGGCCTCGTCGATGCGGCTCTGGGGGACTGCGGGCTGGTAGATGCCGCGAGCGGACTGCGCGACGTAGGACAGTGCCATGACGGATGCGCGGGCGAGCTGGTCGCGGGCGGTCTCGTCATCGATGTCGAGGAGCGGCTCGTAGCCCCAGATGGGAGCCAGCATCGCAAGTCCGGCCTGGACGTCGACACGGACGTCGCCGGTGTGAATGGGGAGGGGGAACGGCTCGGCCGGCGGGAGGCCGGGGCCGAAGCGGCCGTCGACGAGAAGGGCCCATACGTTGCCGAAGGTGACCCTCTGGCCGACCAGGTCTTCGATGTCGACTCCGCGGTAGCGCAGTGCGCCGCCGTCTTTGTCGGGTTCTGCGATATCGCTGGTGAAGGCGACGACGCCTTCGAGTCCGCTCACAAAATCGTCCGGTATTGCTGCGCTCGCTGCCATTCTCGTGGACTCTCCTCGTTCGAGTGCGCCAGGTCTACAGTCGCACTGCCTCAGCTTCAGTGACTGCGCCTCGGTGCTCGCAGGGATGAGCACGCACCGTGTTTAGTACTGCGCAATCGTCTCGTCCCGATTCGGTTGCTGTCGCTGGTGCGGCTCGCGGTCCGGGTCGGGTCTAGCCACGGCAAACTTTAGCGCGTGCCGCGTAGCCGTTGGCCAGTGAGTACCCGGGAGTAGCGTTCTCGGCTGTGTCGAATGAACGTCAGGACCCGCAGGCGGTGGACAACGAACTCGCGGCCATGCGTGTGGGCTATCCGCAAGCAGGCAGCGAATCGGAGTCCGTCGAGGACCGCATGAGTGCGGAATTGGATACCTCGGTCGTCGAGACCGGTTGGCTGCCCCTCATGCGTCAATGGCTCGTGGACGCCGTCGAAGCGGACGCGCCGGAACCGAACGCCATGACTCTGTCGACGGTGGACGACCGTGGACACCCGGCGTCGCGCACCGTGCTCTGCAAGGGCCTCAGCGAAGACGGCGTGCTCTTCTTCACCAACTATGGATCCGACAAGGCTCGTCAACTCGACGCCCATCCGTACGCGTCGGCCAACTTCACGTGGCTGACTCTTGCCAGGCAGGTGATCGTTCGCGGCGCCACCGAACGGGTGAGTGCTCAACTGACGCAAGAGTACTGGCGAACCAGGCCTCGTGGATCGCAGCTCGGCGCGTGGGCGTCGTCGCAGTCTCGTCCGATCGGCTCGCGTGCCGATCTCGACGAGCAACTACGTGAGGTTGCTGCTCGATTCGGCGTGGACGGTGAGATTCCGGTGCCACCGAACTGGGGCGGGATTCTGATCCGGCCGGAGTCTGTCGAGTTCTGGCAAGGACGCGCGAACCGCATGCACAATCGAGTTCGCACGAGTCTGGTCGACGGTCAGTGGTCCGCCGTCCGACTCCAGCCGTGAGCAGGCTACTTGCGGACACGACTCCGCTCGAGAATCGCGACTATCGACGACTGTGGACGGCCGGCATCGTCACCGTCATCGGCGCTCAGCTCAGTGTGGTCGCGGTACCGCAGCAGGTGTATCAGATCACCTTGAGCTCGGCCTATGTTGGTCTGACGGGAATTTTTGGCCTGGTACCGCTGATCGTTTTCGGTCTGTGGGGCGGCGCTCTCGCCGACGTCATGGATCGACGACGGCTGTTGATGATCACCTCGATCGGACTCGGTGTCACGTCGGTTCTGTTCTGGATCCAAGCCGCGCTGAACGTGAACAACGTGTGGTTGGTGCTCGGCTTGTTCTCGGTTCAACAGGCGTTCTTTGCCGTCAACCAGCCGACGCGAGCGGCGATCATTCCTCGGCTGATTCCGGGCCGACAGTTACCTGCCGCGAACTCGCTGAACATGACCGTCGTGCAGTTCGGTGCGATAGCCGGCCCGCTGCTGGCCGGCGTTCTGATTCCGAAGGCAGGTCTGCAGCTGCTGTACCTGGTCGACTCGATCTTTCTGCTCGCCACGTTGTGGGCAGTGTGGAAGCTCCCGGCGATTCCGCCGACCGGGACCTCTCGGCGGGCCGGATTGAGCGAGGTGCTGGGCGGCTTCACGTATCTGGCGACGCAGAAGGTTCTGCTCGCATCGTTTGTGGTGGACATCATCGCGATGGTGTTCGGGATGTCGCGAGCACTGTTCCCGGAGATCGCCCACGAATCCTTCGGTGACCCCGCCAGCGGTGGTTTTGCCCTCGGACTGCTGTTCGCGGCGATGTCGGTGGGAGCTGTTCTGGGCGGAGTCTTCTCGGGCTGGTTGCCGCGGGTGCAGTACCAGGGACGCGCCGTGCTGGTCTGCATCGCGCTGTGGGGACTGTCCATGGTCGGCTTCGGCGTTGCCGTGTACTTCGCGAGTCCGGGTTCCAGCGTGATTCTGCTCTGGGTCGCGGTGGCGTTCCTGGCTTTCGGCGGCGCCGTCGACATGGTCTCGGCCGCATTCCGCAGCACGATGCTCCAGCAAGTGGCAACCGACGATATGCGTGGAAGATTGCAGGGCGTCTTCATCGTGGTCGTGGCAGGTGGTCCGCGCATCGGTGACGTACTGCACGGCGGAGCGGCCTTCTTGCTCGGAACCGGTGTCGCGGCGGCCGGCGGCGGCTTCCTGGTGATTGTCGGCGTTGTCCTTTCTGCTCTCGCATTTCCGGCGTTCGTTCGTTACAAGGTGGGACGCGCCGCCTGACGTTCTGGTTAACCGGTCGCTCGTGGTGGAAACTGGTACGTATGACTGCGCCGCACAGCACGGGTAGGGGAGGGTTCGAGATCCGTGGTGGCGGCTATCGAGCCGAGATCGCCGCGGCCGGTGCCGGGTTGCGGCTTCTCGATCACGAAGGACCGAACGGTCAGCGCGCGCTGACCGAGACCTGGGCACTCGGATCGAAGCCACCGCTGTCGGCCGGATTGGTTCTCGCGCCGTGGCCCAACCGAATTCGCGACGGGCACTTCATGTTCGACGGCATCGAGCATCAACTCGAGATCACCGAACCTGCGCTGGGGAACGCGAGCCACGGGTTCGTCCGTCGTCGCAATTGGAGCCTCGTGGACCACACCTACGAGCGCGTCGAACTGTCGGTGGACGTCGGACTGCACAAGGGTTGGCCGTATCCGTTGCAGCTGACGATCGCCTACGCAGTCGGTGCCGACGGGTTGACCGTCACGCATACGGCCACGAACAAGGGTGCGACCTCGTCGCCGTTCGGGCTCGGAATGCACACATTCATTCGCGCCGGCGACTTTCCGCTCGACGAATGTGCGCTGCATCTGGCGGCCGGCACGCGGTTACCGATCGATCCGGCGAGGATGCTGCCGAATGCGTATTCGCAGGCAGTCGCCGGTACGGACTACGACTTCCGGACACCGAGACCGCTCGCCGGAGTTCAGTTGGACACGCCGTACAGCGCGTTGGACGTCGTCGACGGGAGTGGTCGCACTCAGCACGAATTGCTCGCGCCGGACGGAACGGGCACCGCGCTGTGGACCAACCGCGAGTTCCCGTGGGTTCAGGCATTCATCGCAGATCCTGCCAATGACAAGGGATATCCCGACCGTGGACGCGCATTGGCATTGGAACCGATGACATGCCCGCCCGACGCCTTCAACTCGGGCATCGATCTCCTGGTCCTTCAACCGAATCAGTCGTGGACGGGTAGCTGGGGCATCAAGGCTCTGTGATCCGGCTCTCATACCGTGGGATCGTGTAACGCCAAGTAGGCATCAGCCGATAACAATCAGTTTTCAGTACGCGGTGTCAGTGGTACGGAAGGTCCATCGTTCGTCCATATCGTGTGCTCCTGTCGAGACGTGCAGATCAGTGTGGGTGAACGCATGATTCCGTAGACTGGAGTATCGGTCGCGCGAGGGAGAAAATTCAGCCTGTAACGTGTTTCAGTTTCGGCGGGTATGTCGGGTTCGTGAGTACCCGAAAAATAGCCGTGGAGCGACCCTCCTTCGGCACGATCTCGCCCGTGCGACTAGTTTCTAGTTGATCGCATGTAGTTACTCGTTGGTTCGAGCTTGAGAGGGATCCTTCGTGCCCGCTGACAATGACACAAAGCCCACGCTTACTTACCCCGGTGGTGAGTACACGATGTCCATTGCCAGGGCAACTGAGGGCAATGACGGCATCGAGCTGGGAAAGCTGCTGGCCACAACGGGGTACACCACCCTTGACCCCGGTTTTGTGAACACTGCATCCACCAGTTCTGCAATCACCTATATCGACGGCGAGAAGGGGATCCTGCGTTACCGCGGATATCCCATCGAGCAGTTGGCGGGTAAGTCGACGTTCATTGAGGTCAGCTACCTGCTGATCTACGGGGAACTTCCGACCGACGCCCAGCTCGAGTCCTTCACGGACCGCATTCGTCGACACACCCTGCTCCACGAGGACCTCAAGCGGTTCTTCGACGGTTTCCCGCGCAACGCTCACCCGATGCCGGTTCTCTCGTCCGCAGTGAACGCACTGTCGGCGTACTACCAGGATTCGCTCGATCCCGAGGATCCGGAACAGGTGGAACTGTCCACCATCCGTCTTCTCGCGAAGCTGCCGACCATCGCTGCGTACGCGTACAAGAAGTCCGTCGGACAGCCGTTCCTGTACCCGGACAACTCGTTGAACCTGGTCGAGAACTTCATGCGTATGACGTTCGGCTTCCCCGCCGAGCCGTACCAGGGTGATCCCGAGGTCGCCAAGGCACTCGACATGCTGCTGATCCTGCACGCGGACCACGAGCAGAACTGCTCGACGTCGACCGTGCGTATGGTCGGCTCGTCGGACGCCAACCTGTTCACCTCCGTCTCTGCCGGCATCAACGCACTGTGGGGCCCGCTGCACGGCGGCGCGAACCAGGCAGTGCTCGAGATGCTCGACGAGATCAAGGCCAGCGGCAGCACCGCAGCCGAGTTCGTCCGCAAGGTCAAGAACAAGGAAGACGGCGTGAAGCTCATGGGCTTCGGGCACCGCGTCTACCGCAACTACGATCCGCGCGCTGCGCTGGTCCGCGAAACCGCGCACACCATCCTCGCCAAGCTCGGCGGCGACGACGAACTGCTCAACATCGCAATGCAACTCGAAGAAGCCGCCCTCACGGACGACTACTTCATCGAGCGCAAGCTCTACCCGAACGTCGATTTCTACACCGGCCTCATCTACCGCGCGATGGGCTTCCCGCCGCGTATGTTCACGGTGCTGTTCGCCATGGGCCGGCTGCCCGGTTGGATTGCGCACTGGCGTGAAATGCACGAGGATCCGGCTACGAAGATCGGCCGCCCACGCCAGATCTACACCGGCTACACCGAGCGCGACTATCGGGAAATCACCACCCGCTAGCCCCTGCCCACAATTTTCGCCTCAACGAGGAGGACCCATGAGTAGCAAGCCCGTAATCGAGTTCCAGGAAGGCCCCGCGCCGACCGATCTGGTTATCAAGGACCTGGTTGTCGGAGAAGGCGCCGAAGCCGTTCCCGGTGGCACCGTCGACGTTCACTACGTCGGTGTCGAGTTCGAATCCGGCGAAGAGTTCGACTCTTCCTGGAGCCGTGGCGAGTCCATTCAGTTCCCGCTTCGTGGCCTGATCAAGGGCTGGCAGGACGGCATCCCGGGCATGAAGGTCGGCGGACGTCGTCAGCTCACCATTCCGCCGGAGCTGGCATACGGCCCCGCCGGTGCAGGGCACCAGCTTTCCGGCAAGACTTTGGTCTTCGTGATCGATCTGCTGGAAGCCAAGTAATTCACTGTGCGCCTTTGTTAACCCCCCGCGGTTAACAAAGGCGCACAGCAAGCGAGCCCCGCACCATCAGGTGTGGGGCTTTCTTGTGACCCCTACGATCAGGACATCTACTTCTACGACACCTGTGAGATCGCGCCTGACGGAGCAATCCGTAGTCTCAGCGCCGCCACGCCCGTCGAGCCGATCAAAACTGGCATAGCTTGCCTCATCCGATGGGATGAAGTCGCGTACGCTGAGTTCATCGAAGAGCTGTGAAGGAGGCTCACGATGCCCAACGGCAAAGCCAGGACCATGACCGGCCGCCAGTCGTCGAAGGACAACACTTTCGGCTACGCCGCCGACAAGCCTGCCTCCAAAATCGGACCCATCACCGCCGAAGTGAAGGTGCAGGTTGTCGACAGGAATGGCGAGGTCGTCAAGACCGACGCCAACAACTGACTGACCTATTTGCCCCAACTGAGCAGCAAACGCGCCAGGTCTTCGAGACCTGGCGCGTTTCCTATCAACCGAGATTCGATCAGTGGTTCACACGCCGGGAAGAGGATCCACACGCGCGAAGCCATCAATTCTTCTCAGCGACAACGAGACAACCCAGCCAGCCATGCTGACAGGGTTGTCTCGTTCTGCGAATGAACTCAGAGCTAAATTCCGGTCGTGCTCACGATCTGCGACGTGCACACCTTCCAACCGTCCCCGGAATCGAGCAGGGCGAAGAAAGCGACAGCGTCGGCATCGCCGGTAGGGTCGTCGGGGCGGCCGATCGTCACCCGCGCGAACGTGTACGCGTTCATTGCGCTGTCGACCGTGGTGAACTCGAAGTCGTCCAGCCCGATGATGCGGACCTCGTCGTCAGCTCTGTTCGTTGCGAGACCGCCTCGTGACTCCTCCAAGGTTCGGGCCGCGACGTCGCCGCAGCTTCCCTGCGCGACCGCCTCCCAATCACCGGCGTTGTACGCGTTCACGACCGACTGCACAGCAAATTCCACAGGCTGTTCGGCGTCGGCGGAGGTAATCGATCCCGTCCGACTGCCGTCGTCGATGTCCTTCGAGTCATCGAAGAGCCACACCGATGCGAACCCCGCCACCAGTGCGACGGACACACACAGGAGCAGGGTGATCCCTGCACTGATTTTTCGATCGAACAGGCGCACTCTAGTTCTCCTCGTTATCGCTCTCTGCGGAAATCGGGGTCAACTCGTCCCTTGACGACGAGATAGACAATTCTGCCCAACAACACCAGGCTCGATACCAGCATGACGTAGACAATGAAGGTGCTCGATCCGCCAATCAACTGCCAGATCGAATATATGAAAAACAATAATGCAGAGAGCCCCATCAAAATTTCCGACAGATCTAGAATTTTCATCGTTCACCTCCAAAGATGTGTTTTGAAATGATACTTTCACAAATCATAGTAGACGTGCGAACTTTAGGACACCTGAGATATCTATTCGCAACTGTCGTATTTCCAATCTCCGTTCTCCAACGTCCAGAGTCTGGAATATCCTTCGAGGATCGGTACGTCGATCCCGTCGAAGGTGATATCGACAGTGGCTTGACCGGGGGCACGAGTCATGACGCGGTATTCGATCGATCCCTTGCCGGTGTCTTGTCCTTCGAAGAGTTCGGTGATCGCATCGTTGTATTGCTCCTCGTTCAGGGCACGGCGGCAACGCTCCGAACGGTACTGATACGCGCTACGCGTATCACCGCGCAGCAGATCGCTGTACATGCCGTCGACCGCTTGCCCAAGTCTTGCGTCCTGATCGACTACCGGATCGGAATCATCACGCACTGCCGCGATCAGCGCGATGCCGAGAACTACCGCGAGTAGCGCCACTACGGCGCCGATAATTGCAGTCTTCCGGCGGCGGGTTGGGTTCGCCGTTGCCGATGGAAAAGCCTCGTCCACACCTGTTTCCGAGGAGGTTTTCGTGTCACGGGTCATGTCGTTCAACTCCTTTCGCATGTCGTGATCTCAGGTCAGAGGGCGCACGTGGGCCAGGGCTCGCAGGAATGTGGCTTTGCGGTCGGCGGTGGGGTCGATTCGACGGTCGGCGGCGGAGTCTGCGCGGTGGGTTCAGGCTCCTGAGTCTGGGGCTGAGTCTGCGGCGGCGGGGTGTAGGTCTGTTGGGGGGCTTGGGTCTGTTGAGCCTGCTGGGTTTGCTGCGGCGCGGTGGTGGGAGCCGCTTCTCCGCCTTGTCCGCCGGCACCGTCGCCGTTGCCGTTTCCTGCGCCGTTCCCGGCTCCGCCGCCGTCGCCGGTGTCGCCGTCGCCGGTGTCGCCGTTGCCGTTTCCGCCATCGTCCCCGAAAGCCTCATCCAGGAATGGGCCGCAAGTTTTGATGACGCCGCCGATTCCCAAAAGCTCCTGAATAAGAGAGAGGATATCGGGTTGCCCCTTTAATATGTTCCAGATCGAGTACGGGCTGGGATTCCGTTCAATCTTTTCGATAATCTCGTCTATTTGCCATGCGAGATCCGCACGTCGTTTCGCGATCTGAGCAAGAATTTTTGCTATTCGGGCGACTTTCAGAATCGGAACGATGATGTTGAGAATAGACACAGCACACACGGCGCCGTTGAATACGCAGGACCAGGACCAGCAACCGATCATCGATATCTGGCCGCTGTCGCCCATTCGGAACGAGTACGTTCCCGCAACCTGGTTAAGCGCCTCGCGGGATGGATCGATCTTATTCGGTGCGGAAGCGTCTTCCCCGGAGAGCGGATTCGCAGAATCGCGTGGTGTCGTAGGTTCTACCGCTCCGGAGGGGTCGCCCGTAGGCGTCGGAGCCGCAGAACCTTCGGGCGCACGACCGGTCGTCGGAACGACCGGATCGCCAGACGTGGAAACCCCGGGGACCGGGACGATAGGGGTTCCGTTGTACGTCGGCCAATTCGTCGGCGCGTTCGCACCTGCATTGGGCCCGCCGCCCGGGGACTGGGCTGTGGGCAGCCCCTGGGTCGTTGTCGGAGGTGACGACGTCGTTGTCGGAGGGCTACCAGGATCGACGCACACGTAAGGCACCGGCGGCGCAGGTGCCGGCCCAGGATTGCCTGGATGAGAAGCGGCCCAGCTGGCAGCCCACGCACTGTTGTACGCCGAGGTCTCACGAGAGCAACGCTCAGCCGGTGTTTCTGCTTCCGCGACCGTCGGCGACAACCCCGCGACAAGGCCGACGACCACCACAGCGCCGACAAAGGCGGATACAGCAGGCAACCATTTCATCCGATACCCCTGATCACAGATAGCTGAATACTAACTTGTCGGCAGACCGTACCAATCATCCCGATTTTTGCATGGTGGTACCGAGGCTGAAAGGGCCGCGAAATGAGATTCGGGAGAGAAGTCTGAAGCGCAACCATGCTTCTGAGCAGGGCAAAGTTAGGCGGGCTGGCTTGTGGTGCGCGTCACCGTCACGACATGATTACGGATCACCAACTTGTAACTGAAGGTCCGGGGCCGCGCCAGCTAGGAGGCGGCGACCTGCGTCGCTTTGTGACCGAAAGCGACCATTCTGAGCTGGCAGCGCAGTGGGATCGCAGCGCCCCCGAAATCCAGGCATACCGCGAGCGCTACACCATCACCGACATCACCTCGGTGGCCGGCGCGCCCGACCCGAAAACAAAGCCGACGCCGCGCCGAGCACGAACACGATCGAACACGAACAGCAACGCCGCGGACCGCGTCTGTAGACATCGGATCGAACAGACATCCCTGAAGGTGCTGAGATGTTTCTCCAATCATGTTCGTGTTCCTACGTCTTCTGTGAACCTGGCCGAGCCTGTGATGGCGCAAATGTGCCGCCTACCTAACCGAATTTGTAGCCACGCACAATAAATCCCGGCGCCCGCACGTCGTGCTGTCCGGGTATCTGGGGTTCGAGTATCGATCCGGAGTTGTCGTGCTCCTCTACCGCGAGGACTTTCCCTACCTCAGTGCTGCAATCGAGGAGGGCGGCTTCGAGGACGGCAGTCCGGAGGGCGAGGCCGCCGGCGATGATGGTTTCGATTTCAGTTTCTCGCTGGGCCTTCTGCTCGACGGAATCGAGACGTTGGTTCAGTGGTCAGGACACCAGCGCGGTGGCACTGACGTCGTCGATGATCAGGTCGGTGATCAGCCCGCCCCGTAGTGCTCCCTCCAGGGCGGGCAGTTTTGCTGTTCCGGCGACGATACACACGCGTCTGGCGACCTTCTCGAAAAGGTCGAGTCGCGGTCCACTCGCGCGCTCGTTGAGTTCTATGCCGCGATAGCTCCCGTCGGACCGGAAGAACACAGTTGCGATGTCCCCGACCACTCCGTCGCGTCGAAGTGCTTCTGCTTCATCGGGTTCGAGGTATCCGGCAGTGTAGACGTGACTCGGTACGTTGCCACCCGGGACGCCGATGCTGAAGACCGCCAGGTCCATTCGCTTCTGCATGTCCAGTACTCGCTTGATGCTACGTTCGCGCCACAACTGTTCCCGGGTTTCCGGGTAGTCGAAGAATGCAGGGACCGGAAATCCTTGTGGCAGAGCGCCGTAGGCGTCGGCGATGGTTCTGATGATGTCGCTGGCGTAGGAAATTCCCGTGGTGCGGGTATTGGCAGCACCGTTGAGTTGCACGACGTAGGAGTTGTACGTGCGTTTGGGGGCGAGGTGCTTGCTGACTTCACTGAGAGTGGTTCCCCAGGCGATTCCCATCACCATGTCGCTGTCGAAGAACGAGGCCAACAGGCGCCCCGCGAAAGTAGCGACCTTCTCGAGTCGCTCGAGATCCCCCACCAGTTCCGGCACGGTCACTACGTGCGCGCGTACTCCGTACCGTTCCGAGAACTCGCGTTCGATGCGAGGCGCCTGGCCGTGCGGCGTGCTGATCTTGATCTCGACGAGTCCCGAAGTGCGTGCGTAGGTGATCAGCCTGGAGACGGTGGATCTGGAGACTCCCATGTCGCGCCCGATGGCAGCCATCGTCTGATCTTGGAAGTAGTAGAGGCGAGCGGCCTGAACGGCGTCGGCGATTCGTGGGTCCGCCGGGTCGGAGGTTGGGGAGTCGGAAGTGGGAGTTTCCATGGTTTCGTCCTGTCTGCACGTACGTGCAAGAGCACTGAACCGAATCTTATCCGAGTAGGACCAGGCTGAACCGTGCGATCACGCAAAGTCCCTGAAGTGTGTCTGTTACCCGCGTTACGGTGCGTCAATTGGCAATTTGCACATATGTGCATGAGCTATGCGTGAATGTGCAAAGGGCCTTACGCTACGAATGCAGCAGTCCCAACTATGACATGCATCACAACGAAGTGAGGGTGGGGATGGAGAAAGCCAAGCGATTGGGGCTTCTCGGTGAATTGGCGGCCGAGTTCGCGGGAACGATGATCTTGATCTTGTTCGGCGTCGGAGTGGTGGCGCAGGTGGTGTCCGGCGGGAGCGCAGGGGGTCTCGGTGGGCACGACAGCATTGCGTGGGCCTGGGGGCTCGGCGTGATGTTCGGCATCTATGTAGCAGGCCGGGCGACGGGTGCTCATCTCAACCCTGCTGTCACGTTCGCCTTCGCGATCTTCCGGGACTTCTCCTGGCGCAAGGTGCTGCCGTACACGCTGGCGCAGACTGCGGGAGCCTTCGTGGCGGCGTTGATCGTTCGATGGAATTACAACGACATGCTCAACGCCATCGATCCCGGACACACCACGGCCACTCAGACGATCTTCTCGACCATGCCCGGAAACGGAACGCTTCCGGTCAGTCTCGGCTCGGCACTGATCGATCAGATCATCGGTACGGCCATCCTGCTGTTTCTCATCGTTGCCGTGACGGATTCCCGCGGCACTCCGCCGCTTGCGAATCTGGCGCCCTTCGTCGTCGGATTGATCGTGGTGGGAATCGGATTCGCCTGGGCGACCAACGCGGGTTACGCCATCAATCCGGCCCGTGACTTCGGCCCGCGACTGGCGTCGTACCTCACTGGCTACGGCAGTGCGTGGCGGGATCAGTACGGAAGTTTGTACTTTTGGGTGCCCATCGTGGGACCGCTGATCGGCGCTCCGATCGGGGTGTTCCTCTACGACAAGCTGGTTGGACGATTCCTGCCTGACGAATCGGTGGAGCAGGCGGCCGAGGAGCCGGCCACAATACCGGCGTGATGGCGAATCATCATCTCTGACAGTAAATCTTTCGCACTTTCTTCGACACCAAAGGGGTAGCACGATGGCGCAGTTCGTAGCCGCGATAGACCAGGGAACCACCTCCACTCGTTGCATGATCTTCGATCACAGTGGGCACGTGGTTGCCGTCGAACAGCATGAGCACTCGCAGATCTTCCCGCAGGCGGGTTGGGTCGAGCACGATCCGATCGAGATCTGGGACAACGTCCGCAATGTCACGGCGGGCGCCCTGGCCAATGCAGACCTGACCGCAGCCGACATCGCATCCGTCGGAATCACCAATCAGCGTGAGACGGCAGTGGTCTGGGAACGAGCAACCGGAAAGCCCGTTTACAACGCGATCGTCTGGCAGGACACGCGCACTGATCGGATCTGCACGGCGCTTGCGGGCGAAGACGGTCCCAAGAAGTACACCGAGGTCACCGGACTGCCGTTGGCAACGTACTTCTCGGGCCCCAAGGTCAAGTGGATCCTCGACAACGTCGAGGGCGCTCGCGACAAGGCCGAAGCCGGTGAGTTGTGCTTCGGCACGATGGACACCTGGGTGTTGTGGAACATGACCGGCGGCGTCCAAGGCGGAGTGCACGCCACCGATCCGACCAACGCCTCGCGCACCCTGCTGATGGATCTCGACACTCTCGCTTGGGATTCGGCGATCTGTGCCGACATGGGAATTCCGGAGTCCATGCTTCCCGAGATCCGCAGCTCGTCCGAGGTCTTCGGATTCGTCCGTGAACGTGGCACCCTGTCCGGCGTGCCGATCGCCGGAATCCTCGGTGATCAGCAGGCTGCAACCTTCGGCCAGGCCTGCCTCTCGCCCGGAGAAGCGAAGAACACCTACGGAACCGGCAACTTCGTGCTCCTCAACACCGGCACCGAAAAGGTGATGAGCAAGAACGGATTGCTGACAACGGTCTGTTACAAGATCGGCGAGCAGCCCACTGTCTATGCGCTGGAAGGATCGATCGCCGTGACGGGTTCGCTGGTGCAGTGGCTTCGCGACAATCTCGGCATGATCGACAATGCGGCTGACATCGAGGTGAACGCTCGCTCCGTGGAGGACAACGGCGGCGCGTACTTCGTGCCCGCGTTCTCGGGTCTGTTCGCACCGCACTGGCGCGCGGATGCACGCGGCGCGATCGTCGGTCTGACCCGGTTCGTGAACAAGGGGCACCTTGCCCGGGCGGTACTCGAAGCGACTGCGTACCAGAGCCGTGAGGTGATCGAGGCGATGAACCTCGACTCGGGTGTCGACTTGAAGGTGCTCAAGGTCGACGGCGGAATGGTCGCGAACGAACTCCTCATGCAATTCCAGGCCGATCTGCTCGACGTCGAGGTGATCCGCCCTGTCGTTGCGGAGACCACGGCATTGGGTGCCGCATACGCCGCTGGTCTCGCGGTCGGGTACTGGGAGAGCGAGGACGACATTCGCAGCAACTGGGCGAAGGACAAGAGTTGGACGCCGTCGATGGATTCGGCGGAGCGTGACCGGTTGTACGCAGGCTGGCAGAAGGCCGTCACTCGGACGCTGGACTGGGTCGACGCAGACTGATCGCGGCGCCCGCATTTCTACCTATTTTCAAGTGAAGGAACAGTTTTCATGAGCACAGCACAAGCATTGAGTCCGTCCTCGCGGGCGGAGTCGCTGAAGAAGTTGGAAGAAACCGAACTCGACGTCCTGGTCATCGGCGGTGGCGTGGTCGGTGCGGGTAGCGCGCTCGATGCCGCAACCCGCGGTCTGAAGGTGGGCTTGGTGGAGGCTCGCGACTTCGCGTCCGGAACCTCGAGCAGGTCCAGCAAGTTGTTCCACGGTGGACTGCGTTACCTCGAGCAGTTCAATTTTGCGCTCGTGTTCGAGGCGCTGCGTGAGCGGTCGCTGGTTCTGAACTCGCTGTGCCCGCATCTCGCGAAGCCGGTGCCGTTCATCTACCCGCTCGAGAAGTTGATCGACCGGCCGTACGTCGGTCTGGGCATCGGCGTCTACGACGTGATGGGCGCAGGCCGTGGGGTTCCTTCACACCACAAGCATGTGGGCAAGAAGAAGACTCTCGAATCGTTCCCTTCCGGAAAGCGTTCTGCTATCCGGGGTTCGGTCAAGTTCTACGAGGGTCAGGTAGATGACGCCCGCCACACGATGATGCTGGCGCGCACGGCGGCTGAGTACGGCGCCCTGTGCGTCAACAGCACTCGCGTCATCGGTTTTCTCCGTGAGGAGGACCGCGTCGTCGGAGTGAAGGCCGTGGATCTGGAAACGGGTCGCGCCTTCGAGATCCGTGCTCGCCAGGTCATCAACGCGGCCGGCGTGTGGACTGACGAGATTCAGGAAATGGTCGGTGGACGAGGACAATTCCAGGTTCGTGCCTCCAAGGGCGTGCACCTGGTTGTCCCGCGAAACCGGATCAATTCTTCGACCGGGATCATCACGCGGACCGAGAAGAGCCTGCTGTTCGTGATCCCGTGGGGAAGCCACTGGATCATCGGTACGACGGACACCGATTGGAACCTCGACCTCGCGCATCCGGCAGCGAGCCGAAGCGATATCGACTACATCCTCGGACATGTCAACAAGCTCCTTCAGGACGAGTTGACGCACGAGGACGTCGTCGGTGTGTACGCGGGGTTGCGTCCGTTGCTGTTCGGCGAATCGGATTCGACCAGCACTCTCTCGCGTGAGCACGCGGTGTCGAGTCCGGTCCGAGGTTTGACGGTGGTCGCCGGTGGCAAGTACACCACTTACCGCGTGATGGCCAAGGACGCTGTCGATTCCGCGGTGCACGGATTGGAACAGAAGGTGCCGAAGTCCTGCACCGAGCGTATCCAACTGGTGGGTGCCGACGGCTACTTCGCCGCGCACAACAATCGGCATCTCACCGCTGAGCGCACGGGTCTGCACGTTTCGACCATCGAGCACCTACTGGGTCGGTACGGCACTTTGGCTGACGAGTTGTTCGAACTCGTCGAGGCGCGACCGGAACTGGGGCAACCGTTGGACTCTGCTCCCGAGTACCTCAAGGCAGAGATTCACTACGCTGCGAGCCACGAGGGTGCACAGCATCTCGACGACATCCTGACCCGTCGTACTCGAATCTCCATCGAGGTGACCGACCGTGGCGACGCGGCAGCCGCGGAAGTGGCCGAACTGGTTGCGCCCGTGCTTGGTTGGACACCCGAGCACATTGCCGAGGAGATCGAGCACTACCGGTTGCGCGTTGCAGCCGAGCGGGAATCGCAGGAGCAGCCCGATGACTTGACGGCTGATGCGGCGCGCCTCGGTGCACCGGACGTTCGCACCGGAGTTACTGTCGGACAGGTTTGAGTTTGAGACACCAATGATCGGCCGGGACGCTGCGTCCCGGCCGATTTTTTGTGGAGTTGGTCAAGATCAGACGCGACTGCCTCAGCGGCACCTGAATCAACGCTCGAAAGTCAACAGCTGCAACCCTTCGCAACTCCCGGCAACCGTACGCAACTCTTTCTCTTCGTCCGTGACCTAAACGACACTGCATGGCGACGAGTGATCGAGAACGAGGAGTGTGACGGTGGTTCAACGGACGGCGCAGAAGCCGACAACGCCAGGATCGAAAAAGACCGGGGCCAAGCCTCATTCAGGGTTGGGTCGGGAAGCATTGCTGAAGGCGTACGAGAAGATGTCACGTATCCGTGCCTTCGAGGATCGCTTGCACGAAGAGAATGCAACCGGCGACATCCCCGGCTTCATTCACCTCTACTCGGGCCAGGAAGCCATCGCCGTCGGAGTGTGCGAGAACCTCAGCGACGCCGACTACATCGGATCCACACACCGCGGTCACGGGCACTGCATTGCCAAGGGCTGTGACCTCAACGGAATGATGGCGGAGATCTTCGGCAAGGACGACGGCCTGTGTCGCGGCAAGGGTGGTTCGATGCACATCGCCGACCTGTCCGTGGGAATGCTCGGCGCCAACGCGATTGTCGGCGGCGCACCGTCGTTGGCGATCGGTGCAGCACTGAGTGGTAAGACGCTCGGAAACGGAGTCATCGCAGCCTCGTTCACGGGTGACGGTGGATCCAACCAGGGAACCGTCTTCGAGGCGATGAACATGGCTGTGGTGCTGGATCTTCCGATCGTCTTCGTGATCGAGAACAACGGATTCGGGGAAGCCACCGGAACCGACTACGCCGTCGGTGCACCCGACATCGCGGCGCGCGCCGCATCCTTCGGCATGCCTGCCGTCAAGGTGGACGGCACCGACTTCTTCGCGGTCTACGACGCAATGGCGGAAGCATCCGAGCGTGCCAGGACCGGCGGTGGACCCACCACGATCGAGGCGGCGGCATTCCGTTGGCACGGCCACTTCGAGGGCGACGCGCAGCTGTACCGCACAGCGGAACAGGTTGCGCAACTGCGGGAAACCAAAGATCCGCTCAAGAACTTCCGTAGCAGTGTCGACGCGAAGAAGGTCAGCGCCGCTGATCTGGACGCGGTGGACGAGCAGTCGCGAGTGTTGGTGGACGAGGCGGTCGCGAAGGCGCGCGCCGCGGCGTATCCGCCCGTCGAGAATCTGCTGACCGATGTCTACGTGTCGTACTGAGGAGCCCGAGATGACAAGCGTGGAAGCCGAGAACGTGTCGAAGAAGACTTACCGCGAGGCCGTCAAAGAGGCCATCGCCCAAGAGATGCAACGAGATCCGAGCGTCGTCCTCATCGGTGAGGACGTACGCGGCGGGCATGCCGGTACCAATCCCGACCTGGAGACGAAGAAGATCGAGGCGTTCGGCGGTGTCCTCGGTGTCACCAAGGGCCTGTGGACGGAGTTCGGATCGGAGCGTGTGATCGACACCCCGATCACCGAATCCGCGATCATCGGAATGGCTGCCGGAGCCGCACTGACCGGACTGCGGCCGGTCGCCGAGTTGATGTTCATGGACTTCTTCGGAGTTTCCTACGACGCGCTCTACAACCAGGCTGCCAAGTTCCGCTACATGTTCGGTGGCAAGGCCAGAACTCCGCTGGTGGTGCGAGGCATGATTGGCGCAGGATTCTCCGCCGCTGCACAGCATTCTCAGTCCCCGTACAACGTGTTCGCGGCGGTGCCTGGTCTGAAGGTGGTCGCTCCGTCCAATGCCTACGACGCCAAAGGTCTTCTCATCCAAGCTATCCGGGACGACGATCCTGTTGTGTTCTGCGAGCACAAGGTGCTCTACGACCTCAAGGGCGAGGTGCCGGACGAGCCGTACGCGATTCCGTTCGGCGTCGCCAACTACACCAGGCAGGGCGACGACGTCACGATCATCGCTTTGTCCGCAATGGTGAACCGCGCCAATGACGTAGCGGACAAGCTGGCCGCCGAGGGTATTTCGGTCGAGGTTGTCGATCCTCGTACCGTCTCACCATTGGACGAGGACGGCATCCTCGAATCCGTCGCATCGACCGGACGCGTCGTGATCGTCGACGAATCCGCCGCCCGCTGCGGTTTCGGGCACGACGTGGCCGCGCTGATCGCCACCAAGGGATTCAACTACCTGAAAGCGCCGATCGAACTGATCACGCCGCCACATACTCCGGTTCCGTTCTCACCGACCCTCGAAACTGCCTGGCTGCCTGACGCGGCGCGCATCGAAGAGTCGGTTCGCAAGCTGGTGAGAGCCTGATCATGGCTGACATCAAAGCTATCGACATCCCCAAATGGGGGCTCTCCATGGAGGAGGGGTTGGTCAACGCGTGGCTCATCGAGGAAGGTGACTCGTTCACCAAGGGCCAGTTGATCTGTGAGATCGAGACCAGCAAGATCACCAACGAGCTGGAGGCGCCGTTCGACGGTGTTCTCCGCAAGATCGTCGGCATACCGGGGCAGACTCTGCCCGTCGGTGCCGTGATCGGTGTGTCCGCCGATGCGTCCACGACGGATGCGGAGATCGAGCAGTTCCTCGCCGGTCGCGGCGCAACCGCGCCGGCGGAAGAGCCGTCACCGTCACCGGCTGCCGCGCCGGCGGCTCCCGCGGCACCTCTGCCGACTCCGGCTGCGAAGGTGGTTGTTGCACCGAAACCTGCACCAACCGGCGCCACCGTCGCACCAAGCACCGTCATACCGAGCGTTCTACAGGGCACGACGCAGAGTGACGTGTTTGCTAGTCCTCGCGCACTCCGACGTGCCGAAGCACTCGGAATCGATCTCGCCGCCGTGGTGGGTACGGGCCCACTCGGCCGGGTCAGTGTCCGAGACATCGACGACGCGATTCGCGATGCCGGTGGCACTGTTGCGCCCGCGGCGACGGTCACGAGATCCGGACTTCCGCTGCGATCGACTATCGATGACAGCGCCGTGCCGGCCACCCCGGTCGCACGCAGAACTGCGCGATCGCTGGGCGTCAATTTGCATGACTGTCGTCCGACGGGCTCGAGGGGGCGCGTCTGCGTCGCCGACGTGCACGACGCCGCCCGTTCCGCGCAGCTCCTGCCAGACCCGGTGGCTGAGACGGGAACCGTTGCCGTCGAACCCGATTACGAGACAGTTCCTTTCACACCCATGCGATCGGCAATCGCCGGTAGGTTGCAGGCGTCCAAGCAGCAGGCTCCCCATTTCCGGCTCTCGACGGATCTCGAGCTCGATGCGCTCCTCGCTCTGCGCAAGGAGATCAATTCGTCCGTCCCGGCGGTCAAGCTGTCGGTCAACGACTTCATCGTGAAAGCCTGCGCCGCTGCGTTGATGAAGGTGCCGGACGTGAACGTTCAGTTCGATGCTGCGAACGAATCGGTTCTTCGATTCGCGTCGGCGGATGTCTCGGTGGCAGTTGCACTTCCGACCGGGCTGATCACGCCCATCGTGCGCAGTGCGAACACCAAGTCGTTGGCGGACATCTCAGGTGAGGTGCTCTCGTTGGCCACCAAGGCGAAGACCGGCAAACTCCGTCCCGAAGAATTCCAGGGTGGGACCTTCACGGTGTCCAACCTCGGTATGTTCGGGATCAAGGCCTTCGACGCGATCATCAATCCGCCCCAGGGTGCGATCCTCGCCGTTGGTGCGGGGGAGAAGCGGGCCGTGGTGGTCGGCGACACCGTCTCGGTTCGGACGCTGATGACCGTGACTCTCTCGTGCGATCACAGGGTGATCGACGGAGCGTTGGGTGCAACCTTCCTTCGGGAACTCCAGCGCTTTGTTGCGTCTCCCGCGCTGATGTTGGTGTAAGGGGCTGTGGTGGAAAGCAATACGTCTCAGAAGTATGACGTTCTTGTCATCGGCGGCGGCCCGGGTGGGTACGTTGCGGCGATCCGGGCTGCCCAGTTGGGGTTGAGCGTTGCGCTGGTCGAACGTGATCGCCTCGGTGGTATCTGCCTCAACTGGGGCTGTATCCCCACCAAGGCGATGCTTCACGGCGCGGATGTTGCGCATACCTTGAGCGAACTCGACAAATACGGATTCAGTTCGGCGTCTGTTGAATTCGACATCTCGAAGTTGGTGGCGTTCAGCCGTGGCGTTTCGGAGCGGTTGTCCGGCGGTGTTGCCTATCTGATGAAGAAGAACGCCGTCGACGTCATCTCCGGCACTGCGAAGCTGGTGGACAAGAGCGTCGTATCCGTGGAAGATCGGACGTATCGAGCCGACCACGTGATCATTGCAACCGGCGCCCGGCCGCGCTCGATTCCCGGTGTCGCTCCGGACGGCGACCGGGTGTGGACCTACCTCGACGCACTCGTCCCGACGGAACTGCCGAAGTCGCTGCTCGTGATCGGGTCCGGCGCGATCGGAGTCGAATTCGCCAGCCTGTACCGCGATCTCGGCACCGAGGTGACCATCGTGGAGATGGCACCGCACATCATGCCGGTCGAAGACGAGGAGATCTGCGGCTTCGTTCGCAAGCAGTTCGAGAAACGGGGCATCACGATTCACACCGGGGCCTCGGTGTCGTCGGTGACCGTTGGCGCCGACGCCGTCGAGGTGAGTGTGCAGACGAGCAACGGTGTCCAGGCGTTGACCGTGGACCGGGTGTTGGTGGCGGCCGGAATTACCGGCAACGTCGAGGATCTCGGGTTGGAGGCCGTGGGCGTCGAGATCGAGCGCGGTGCGATCGTCACCGACGAGTGGTGCCGTACCAGTGCTTTCGGGATCTACGCCATCGGTGACGTGGCGGGCGCTCCGTGTTTGGCGCACAAGGCAAGTCACGAGGCCGTCTTGTGCGTCGAAAAGCTTGCCGGTGTGCCCGACGTTCATCCGCTCGATCGCGACTACGTTCCTGGTTGCACGTATGCCCGCCCGCAGGTAGCGAGTCTCGGTCTGACGGAGAAGCAATGCGCCGACTCTGGTCGCACGTTGCGGGTCGGGCACTTCGACCTGCAAGCGAACGGCAAGGCATTGGCGATCGGTGAGGCAGAAGGCTTCGTCAAGACGATCTTCGACGCCGATACCGGGGAACTGCTCGGCGCGCACATGGTCGGTCCGGATGTGACCGAGCAGATTCAGGGCTTCGGAATCGCCAGATCCCTCGAAGCCACCGGCGAGGATCTCGCCGAGGTCGTGTTTGCTCATCCGACGCTCTCGGAGGCAATGCACGAGTCGGTGCTCTCGGCGCTGGGGAGACCCCTCAACGCGTGAGCACAGTCCGCGTGCGTGAAACCCGTCCTACGTTCACGCACGCGGACAACGCTGCAACCGGGTGCAACGCTCGCTTTCGGTGACCCCGTCGCATAGGACTGGAGTGTGATCGGCGCAACGAATCGACTCGAACCGGCTCTGGGTAGTGGTGAAGACCCGGCGCAGTACGCACGTGTTCTCGAATCCGTGTACGAAGCGACGATGTCGGGGCGCAAGCCGCCTGCACGTCCGCGCTCCGTCATCGCGAATTCGTGGTCGCGTCTGCGCGCACTCGGACTCGATCCGGAGCGGTGCTCGATCACCAAGACGGGCCGCGAATCCGAGATCGAAGAGGGCAGACGCGCCGCCGGCATGACGGAGATCTTCGACGTGGCGGTGCACGGTCTGGCGCCACTCGTCGGCCCAGGCGACGCGAGTCTGATCGTGGTGGCGGACCGCCACGGGCGCATCCTTTGGCGACACGGGCCCAGTCGAATGTTGGATCGGGCCGAACGGCTCGGGATGATCGAGGGTGCGTCGTGGACCGAGGAAGCTGTCGGGACCAACGGGATCGGCACTTCCTTGGCGTCAGGTTCGGCAGTACAGGTGTTCTCGGCCGAGCACTACTCACGCTCGCAGCATCCGTGGACCTGCTCCGGAGCGACGGTTCGGGATCCGCGTAGTCGCCGGGCCATCGCCGTCGTCAACGTCGCCGGCGCAGCAGACACGGTCCACCCGTCGACTCTCGCGCTGGTGGACAGTGTGGCCAGGCTGGCGGAATCCGCACTGCGGGAGAAGCATCGAATCGGATTGGATCAGCTCCGGATGATCTCGGCGTCGACACTGGCTCGCGCGAGTCAGCCGACAGTGGTCGTGGACCGTAGTGGCTGGGTCGCGGCCGTGGATTCGATGGCGCCGATCTACCGCATCGCGCTGCCGAAAGTGATGAGCAGCGGCGAGCATTGGCTCCCGTCGCTCGGATTATGTATGTGCGAGCCGCTTCCGGGTGGTTGGCTCATCCGTCCTCAGCTGGACCCGACATCCGGAACTGTCTGTGCCGAAGTCGAATTGGACCTGCGAGATCCGAATGCGATGGAACTGCGATACTCCTCGGCCATGGGAAGTTGGAGTATCGACCTCAGCCCGCGCCATTCGCAGATCCTCCTCGCTCTGACGCAGACGTCCGAGGGCCTCACGGCCTCGCAGCTCGCCTCACAGCTGTTCGGCGATCCGCGCAAGACGGTGACCGTTCGGGCCGAGATGTCGAGGTTGCGTAAGCGATTGGCCGGAATCCTATTGGCGCAGCCTTATCGCTACGACCCGGCTGTGCGGGTAAAGACCATCCCTGGTGTGCGCCTTTATTAACCGCGGGGGCTTAGTAAAGGCGCACAGCAGAGCGGCGCGAACGCCTCACCTGCGCGTACTCGTAGCCGTTCTGCCAGGTCACGGTGGCCACCAGCACCCAGATGATCCACATGGTGGCCTTGCACGATCACTACGGCTGCCCCAACACCACGTTCCTCGCCGGTCCGACCTTCACGACGGACTTCGCCGATCCGAATCCGGTGGCGACGAGCGGATCACGCCGATCCTCGACGAGTACCAAGCGCATTGGTACCTCGACGACGTCGAAGGTGTTGCCGCGATGGTCGATTACGCGCAGAGCAAAGGCTGGGTCGACGAGGGCGGAGAAGCGCTGCCGGCGCACATCGTTCGCCGGCAGTAAAAGGGGAACGGCTCAGACCATGTCGTTCTTCTGCAGCCATCGCAGCGTCGGCCAACCGCAGAACACCGGGAGCCAACAGGTCAGCACTCGGTAGAGCAGGACCGACGGGACCGCGATGCTCACAGGAAGTCCGAATGCGGACAGGCCGCCGATGAGGGCGGCCTCGACGGCTCCGACGCCACCCGGTGTCGGAGCTGCCGAGGCCAGCGTGCCGCCGATCATCGTCACGATGGTGACGGTGATGAACGTCGTTCCGCCGCCGAATGCTTCGACGCTCGCCCACAGCGCCAGAGCGGCACCGAGAGTTGTTGCGGCGCTGCCGCCCACGATGATGAGGAAACGCGTGGGGTTTCGCGCGAGCTGGCTCAGTTCACCCAACACTTCGGTGATCTGAGGACGCAGATCGTCGCGCAGCCACCCACGGAGCTTCGGGATGAACATGAATGCGCCGAGAACTCCGAGCGCGACTCCGCCCGCCAGATACAGAACAGTGGACCCGGGGATGAAGTGCGAGAGATTTGTATCGCGGCCGGCGACGACAGAGAAGAAGATCAGCAAGCCGACGTGGGTGACCACCTGAACCGTCTGTTGAAGCGCGACAGCGGCCGTTGCGCGGACGGTACCGAGCCCGCCCTTCTGCAGGAACCGCACACTCAGGGCGAGCCCGCCCACTCCGGCGGGAGTTGTCGTCGCCGCAAAAGTGTTGGCCACCTGCATGATCAGGAGGTTGCGGTAACTGACCATCGACGACGCGCACGCCCACAGGGCCGCTGCTGCGCCGACGTACGTCAGCGCGGAGACGCCGAGGCCGAGCATCGCCCACCACCAGTTGGCTGTCTTCAGTTCGGTGATGAATGCCGGTACCTGGCTGATGAACGGATAGGCGACGTAGACCAGACCGATGAGCAGAACGAGCTGGATGAGTTGATTGCGACTGAACCGGGTGACCTGTGCGGGAGCGACTTTCTCGATCCCGTTCTTCGTACCGACCTCGTCTCGGATCTCGGTCATCAGTTTCGCGGAATCCGCGACGGTCCGCCGGATGCGGTTGGGCAACGCCGCAGTGGTCAATCGGCCCGACGCCGCGAGAATCGTGTCTGCGCCTTGCGCGCGAATCGCGGCGTCCACCGCCGCGTCGACGCCGAACAGTGATGCGGTGGCGAAAAGAAGTTGAGCGTTGTCGGACTGCATCTGAACTTCGGTGGCGCCGAATTCGGAGTATGCGTACCCGCCGAAGAGGATGGTCCCGCCTTCGACACGAATCTCGGAAGCGCGCAGGTCGCCGTGCGCCATCTGGTGCACATGAGCGGTATGCAGTGTTTGCCACAGCGCGTCGATCAGTTTGGTGGATTCTTCCTCGCCCGCCTGGTTCTCGACCGCGACGGCCAGGGGGATGCCGCGAGGACTCGGGCGCGCGTACATCTCCCACCCGCGATCGAGGACCGAGATGGCGACGGCTTTGGAGCTGGCCAGACCGATGTCGGCGAACGCGATGCCCATGAGCGCCCGGTGTTCGACGGCACGACGAAGCGATCCGTAGGGCGGAGGAGTTTCCCGGTTCCGGAACGAGATCCAGCGAAATGTCTGTCGAATTGCTCCGCTACTTCGCTGGTTCTGTCCGTACAACTCGACGATCAATTCGTCGAAGGGTTCATCGTCCGGTGCTTTGTCGATGGCGGCAGACATGACGAGAGGCCCGATTCCGGAAGGGCTCACGACGCGGAAAGTGGTGACCCGGTATCCACGCCGCGCGAGTACGCGCACTGCCGAGTCCAGCGGCACTTCGAGGGCTGGTGTGCCGACGACCAGAACGATCACAGCGCCGATCAGATACCCGACCGCGAGACCCAGCATCGAGCGGGCGGGAACGATCGAGCTGACGATCAGGTGAATGGGAGCAAAAAGCAGAAGCAGCGTCCACCAGGCTCGTCGCCACTTTTTCGGAAGCCACGGGCCCGAGACGGTGAGCACCGCCGCGAGCATCGCGATCCATCGTGGATCGTCGAGGAATTGAGACAGGAACGTGGCGTCGAGTCTGTCCGGGACGTCGAGGTGCCACTTGGGCGCGGCGAGGCCCGTTCCGGTGAAGGAGAGCGCGACACCGGCGCAGAGGCCGGCGGCGGCGTATCCGGCCAGCAACTTCCATCGGCGACCGACGATCAGTCCGATCAGAATGGCGAACGGTAGCGCCAGAATTGCGATGCCGTAGAGCAGATACACGGTGTCTGACAGGCTCGGCGACAGAACGCCGACGATGTTGGACACCGACGTCTCGAGGGCGTCCCACTGACTTCGAGTGATCAGAGATCCCGCGATAACGCCGCCGAGCAGCACGGCAGCGATGGCGACCCGCATGATATCGCTTGTACGGCGGTGCAGTGGTGGCAGGAGACTTCCCGTTACCGGGATCTCCCGTCCGTCTACTCGCATCTCGCCAGAACTCTCTTCTCTCGGGGATACTGACCGTCTCAGTTACCTCGATCAAGGTACCGCGTGGGGGTTCGGAGACTGGGAAGCCGGACCTGTCGTTACCTCCTCGATGCCAAGCAACATTCGCTTCGGCCCCGCGGCGGCGGGCTTCGGCGCGTAAAATTCACTTTCCGGACGTTCGTTCATTTCGACGACAGGGAGTGCGTATTCATGAGCCCCGACGCCAGCGGTGTGGACGGTCGGGTTCCTGACCTGCCGACCCCGTCGACCAGAATTTCCGTCACCGAGGACTATGCGGCCGAGATCGACGAGCTCTCGAGTCTCAAGCACAAGCTGGGCGTGCTGGAGCCTTCGGAGTTCGCGGATGCCTGGAAGCAGGGTTACCCCTACGAGAAGAAGATGTCTCGCCGCGAGTACGAGCGGAAGAAGCGGCGTCTGCAGATCGAGCTGCTCAAGCTGCAGCTGTGGGTCAAGGAAACCGGTCAGAAGGTGCTCATCATCTTCGAAGGTCGCGATGCTGCCGGTAAGGGCGGCTCGATCAAGAGGTTCACAGAGCATCTCAATCCCCGTGGTGCCCGCGTCGTCGCGCTCGAGAAGCCCACGGACATCGAGCGCACCCAGTGGTATTTCCAACGCTATGTCGCTCACCTGCCTAGCGGCGGCGAGATCGTGATGATGGACCGGTCCTGGTACAACCGGGCCGGCGTCGAACGTGTGATGGGTTACTGCACGCCGACGCAGTATCTCGAGTTCATGAGAGAGACCCCGGACTTCGAGCGGATGCTCGTCAACTCCGGGATTCATCTGCACAAGCTGTGGTTCTCGGTCAGCCGCGAAGAGCAGTTGGCGCGGTTCGCTGCCCGTCGAACGGACCCGGTGCGTCAGTGGAAGCTCTCACCGACCGACCTGGCTTCGCTGGACAAATGGGACGACTACACGCAGGCCAAGGAAGCGATGTTCTTCTACACCGATACCGGGGATGCGCCCTGGACGGTGATCAAGAGCAACGACAAGAAGCGCGCCCGCCTCGAAGCGATGCGTCACGTGCTCGCCAGCTTCGACTATCCCAACAAGGATCACCGGGCAGTCGGTACTCCGGATCCCTTGATCGTCGGGCCGGCCTCGGCCGTATTCGAAGAGGGCGAGCACGTGAACGTGGAGTTGCCTGCGCTCTAGCTGGAGTTCTCACTCAGATCGAGCTGGCCTCTGCCCACAGATTGATGCCGCTGTCCTTGGCGTGCTGATCGATGGAGGCCAGTTCGGCTGCGCTGAATTCGAGATTGTCGAGCGCGCCGACGTTGGCTTCGAGCTGCGCGACGCTGGACGCACCGATCAATACCGAGGTGACCCGCGAATCGCGAAGTGCCCAGCTCAGTGCAAGCTGGGCCAGCGACTGGCCGCGAGCTGACGCGATGTCGTTGAGCGCACGAATGTGCGTGAGAGCGTCGTCGGTCAGCCACGAAGGGTCGAGTGACTTGCCTTGGGCGGCACGAGAATTCTCGGGAACACCGTTCAGATACCGGTCGGTGAGCATGCCTTGCGCGAGCGGTGAGAACGCGATGACGCCCACTCCCAGATCGTCGACAGCCGAAAGCAGTTCCTGTTCGATCCACCGATTCAGCATCGAATAGCTCGGCTGGTGGATCAACAACGGAACCCCGGCAGCGGCGAGCAGTGCGGCGATTTCACGGGTGCGCTCCGGTGAATACGAACTGATACCCGCGTACAGGGCTTTGCCCTGCTGGACGGCACTGATCAGGGCGCCTGCGGTCTCGTCGATCGGAGTCTCGGCGTCGGGGCGATGGCTGTAGAAGATGTCGACATAGTCGACTCCGAGTCGACCGAGCGACTGATCGAGAGACGAGAGCAAGTACTTGCGGGAACCGCCGAATCCGTAGGGGCCGGGCCACATGTCCCAGCCGGCTTTGGACGAGATGACCAATTCCGCGCGGTACGAAGAGAAATCCTCACGCAGGATCCTGCCGAAGTTCGTCTCGGCGCTTCCGTAGGGAGGTCCGTAGTTGTTGGCAAGATCGAAGTGGGTGATTCCGAGATCGAACGCCCGTCGCAGAACTGCGCGCTGGTTGTCGATCGGTGCGTCGTCGCCGAAGTTGTGCCAGAGGCCGAGCGAGATCGCCGGGAGTTTGAGACCGCTCCGGCCGGTCCGGCGGTACGGCATGGCTTCGTAGCGGTCCTGCGCGGCGACGTACTGATCGGACATGGTGCCTGCCTTCACATCGTTGTGGTTGCGGTTGAGCGTCCACCCATTATCGCCGATGCCACTCAGGTGCGCTGGTCGCTGGGAGGTGTCTCAGTCAGAATGCTTGCGGTTTAAAGCAATTCGATCGATCTTTTGGACCGACGTTCAGGTTCGAGTCACAGCGTCAGGCGGCGGTGACGTCGACCACGTCTGGGTGCGCATCTAAGGGAACGGTAAGGAATCGCGGTTACCATGGTCACAGTCGATCGGCGATACCGATCGCCGATTCGCTTCGAACATGTTGCCCAGCAGCCGGATCCGGGGTCCGGCGAGGAGATCTATGTCGACGCAGTCCGTAGTGCACGCACAATCATCCGCAGACGAGAGCGTCGTCGGGGATCCGTCTCCGCCGGGTGGTGGAAGCCGGCGTTATCTCGAGCAACTGATCAGATACGACGTGCCGGCGTCGCTGGTCGTCTTCCTGGTAGCGCTTCCCTTGTCCCTGGGAATTGCTATCGCGTCCGGGGCGCCGATCATGGCAGGTCTGATCGCCGCCATCGTCGGCGGAGTGGTGGCCGGAGCGGTGGGAGGTTCACCGCTGCAAGTCAGTGGTCCCGCGGCAGGACTGACCGTGGTGGTCGCCGAACTGATCGGCAAGTTCGGGTGGAAAGTCACCTGCTTGATCACCGTCGGCGCCGGTCTTCTGCAGATCGTGTTCGGGCTCAGCCGAATTGCCCGTGCGGCACTCGCTATCGCACCGGTGGTGGTGCACGCGATGCTCGCCGGTATCGGCATCACCATTGCGCTACAACAGGTTCACGTGTTGCTAGGCGGAAGCTCGGCCAGTTCGGCGCTGGACAATCTACGGCAGTTGCCCGCGCAGATCGGTGCCTTGCACGTCGAGGACTTGATGATCGGGCTCGTCGTCGTCGCCACCCTTGTCGGCTGGCGTTACCTCCCCGCGGGTGTTCGAAAGGTTCCGGCTGCGCTGGTCGGCATCGTATTGGCAACTTTCGCTTCGCTCGTGCTGCCGATCGACGTCGAGCGAATTGCTCTCGACGGGTCGCTGCTGGATTCGATCGGACTTCCTGCCCTGCCGGACGGCCAGTGGCTCGGCGTCGCAACCGGCATCCTGACCATCGCCCTGATTGCGAGCGTCGAGAGTCTGCTCTCGGCTGTGGCCGTGGACAAGATGCACTCGGGACCGCGTTCGAACTTCGACCGCGAGATGCTCGGTCAAGGTACTGCGAACATGGTGTCAGGGGCGATCGGCGGGCTGCCCGTCACGGGAGTGATCGTGCGCAGCGCCACCAACGTCGAAGCCGGTGCGAAGTCCCGTGCGTCGTCGATCATGCACGGCCTGTGGATCCTGCTGTTCTCGGCCGCGCTGGCCGGGTTGGTTCAGCAGATTCCGAAGTCTGCGCTTGCCGGTCTGCTGATAGTCATCGGTATTCAACTGGTCAAGCTGGCGCACATCCGTTTGGCCCGGCAGACCGGTGACCTGTGGGTGTACGGCATCACGGTGGTCGGAGTCGTGTTCCTGAACCTGCTCGAGGGCGTGCTCATCGGACTGGCGCTGGCGATCGCCCTCCTGGTGTGGCGTGTCATCCGTGCGTCGGTCACAGCAGAAGAGTTGGGTGACAAGGATTCCGGGAAGTGGCGAGTGCTAGTCGAGGGATCGTGCACCTTCCTCGTGCTGCCCAAGCTCACGTCGGTACTCGCCGGCATCCCACCGCGGTCGGACGTCACGGTCGAACTGTCCGTCGACTTTCTCGACCACGCCGTCTTCGACGTCATCGAAGAGTGGGCGAGGCAGTACGAGTTGGCAGGTGGGTCGGTGATCATCGACGAAGTCGGATCGGTGAGCATGGAGAGCGCGACCACCGGGCCGCCCAAGCGCGGCGCAGCAGTCACCGACCTGCGAGGCTTGCTCGCTCCGTGGGGGAGTTGGCAACCACAGGCTTCGGGAAGGAATCTGAGCAGCCCGCCTGCGCTGCGGCCCATTCTCGACGGGGTGTCCAACTACCATCGCCACCGCGCCGAAGCGATACGGCCACACATGGATCAGTTGCGCGACGGGCAGAATCCGGACTCTCTTTTCCTCACCTGCGCAGACTCGCGAGTGGTGCCGAACATCATCACGAGCAGTGGCCCAGGAGACCTGTTCACTGTGCGCAACGTCGGAAACCTGGTTCCAGCCAGTGGCCGCGATACGTCAGTGGAAGCGGCATTGGCATTTGCGATCGACGAGTTGGGTGTCAGTTCGGTTGTCGTGTGCGGACATTCAGGCTGCGGAGCGATGCAAGCACTCCTGACCAACAGTTCCTCGGAATCGGGAGCCATCGAGGAATGGCTGCGTCACGCCGAAACGAGTTTGCAGGCCTACACGAGTGGCCACCCGGTCGCCCGCGCTGCCGCCGAGGCGGGTTTCTCGGAGGTCGATCAGCTCGGAATGGTCAATGTTGCAGTCCAATTGCAGACTCTCGAACGCCATCCTCTGGTCGGTCAGGCCCGTGTGGATGGTCGCCTGCGTATCGCCGGACTGTTCTTCGACATCGGCTCGGCTCGGGTCATCGAAGTGACAGCGTCAGGGATCGGGGAGCTGATCGAGACCTGAAGGGGTTAAACGGATCCGGGTTGATCCCTGAGTTCGACCAGCAGGCGAGCCCCGCCGAGCGGACTGTCGTGGAATGTCGTGCGTCCGCCGTGCAGGGCCGCCTGCTGCGCCACCAGTGCCAGGCCCAAACCGGAGCCCGTCTTGCCTGCCGTCGACCCGCGGGTGAACCTTTCGAAGACGCTCGAGCGTTCCTCGGCCGGTATTCCACAACCGTTGTCGTCGATCGTGATCGTGACTGTGTCCGGTGAATCGGTCGGGCGTGCGAGGGTGATGCGCACGGTGCTCGCGCCGCCGTGGCGGACGGCATTGGTGATCGCGTTGTCGAGGATCAACCGGATTCCGCCGGGAAGAGCCCGGATGCAATAGGGGAGTGGAGAATCCACGGTGACGACGCTGACGTCGAGGCCGCGATGATGTCGGCGTGCGTCGTCGGCAGCGATGTCGCAGACCTCGGTCAGATCCGTGTCCTTGAAATCCTCGGCAGTCGAGAGTTCACCCTTCGCCAGTCGCTCGAGGTCTCGCAGAGTTGATTCGACGCGGCCCTGCGCGCGGGCCAGATCTGTGAGTATCTCGCGTCTTTGTTCGTGATCGAGGTCGTGAATGGACAACACCTCGATGTCGGTTCGCATCGCCGTCAACGGAGTTCGGAGCTCGTGAGCTGAGGCGGACGCGAAGTCCCGAGCGGCGGCAAGGGCCGAGTTGGTCGCGGCCTGTGCCCGGGCGACATCGCTGAGCATCGATTCTGCTGCTGCGGCAAGCTCGTCCGCTTCACGGATGCCGGAAATTTCGGTGGCGAGATCGGGATCGCGTCGGGCGATCCGGCGGGTCAATTCCACGAGTGGGCGCACGGCCGGACCACCGAACAACCACCCGAGAGCCGCAGCGGCCCCGACGGCACCGACGCCGAAGAAAGCGACCTGGCGTTGTTGGTCGACGGTGATGTCCCGCGCTTCGGCGTAGGGAACTGCCAGTGAGACAAGGGCATTGATGCCGTCGGCCTCGGCGGTGTATGCCCGGTACTTGGTGCCGTCCACATCGACGGTGGCCGAGCCGACCGGTAGTTCGGGCAGACGGGTCGGGGTGCTGGATTTGACGGTTCCGTCGGTGTCGGAGCGGATGGTCACGGAAAATGCGCCGCCATCTCCGAATGCTCCCAGGAATGGTCCGGCAGTGGCCGCATTGGCCACGATCACTGTCGATGCGGTCTCGAGGCGACGGTCCAGCTGGGACAGGTTGTTTCGAGCGATGGCCAACGCAACGACAACACCGAGGGCGATGACGATGAACGTCGCCCCCAGTGCCGCGGCTGCGGCAACGCGGGTTCGTAGTGAGAAGCGGCGACGCTTCACGGGTTCTCCCGAAGCACGAACCCGACGCCGCGAACGGTATGCAGCAGACGAGGTGAACCGCCGGATTCGAACTTTCGACGCAGATAGCCGATGAAGACGTCCACGACGTTCGTGTCGGCGACGAAGTCGTAGCCCCACACCAGTTCGAGGAGACGTTCGCGAGTGAGCACGATGCCGGAATTGTGTGCGAGCACTTCGAGTAGCTCGAATTCGCGCTTGGTGAGCGGTACTTCCTTGCCGTCGACACGAACTCTGCGGCCGGAGAGGTCGATGTCGAGGTTTCCGACGCGCAAGGAGTTCGTACCCTCCACGTGATCGCCGGCCGGAGTGTTGCTGCGCCGGAGCATCGCGCGGATCCGGGCAACCAGTTCGGCAAGGACAAAAGGTTTGACCATGTAGTCGTCTGCACCCGATTCGAGCCCGGCGATGCGATCGTCGACCGAGTTGCGTGCGCTGAGTACGCAGATCGGGATTTCGTTGCCTGCGGCACGAAGTGCCGTCACCACGCCGGTGCCGTCGAGCACCGGCATGTTGATGTCGAGGACCACTGCGTCCGGTCGCTTGTCGGAGATCACGCGGAGCGCGTCGGCGCCGTCCACTGCAGTCAGTACGGTGAACCCCGAGAGCCGCAATCCGCGTTCGAGTGAGGTCAGGACGTCTGCGTCGTCGTCGACTACGAGGATTTTCGGTATCTCGGTCACAGCCCCATTGTGCCTTGCCTGGTACGTCGGGTTTCGCCGATCAGACCGGCAAGTCGGTACCGTCCGGACGTAGACCGGCCATGAACACCGCGACCAACCGCGGGACGAGGTTCGGCATGGCCTCGTCAGACAATTCGATTTGGGGGCGCGTCAGTTTGGCCAGAGCCATGACAAATTCGAGGGGTTGAAGATCGGGGCGGACCAGTCCGGCGCTCTGAGCGGCGCCGATCGTCGCGGTCATCTTCGCTTTCGTCACCTCACGCACGGCCAGAACTTCAGGGGCCAGCTCGGTGAAACTGCGTTCCACCAGTGTAGGAATGAGTGCACCCAGGCGCAGTTCCACGAGTCGGTCCACCAACGAGTGCCACGCGTTTGTCGGGTCGGCGGACATTCCCGTGAGTGCGATGTCGGCAGCCTCGCGGACATCGGTCAGTGTTGCGACGGCGACGGCGGTCACCAGGTCCTCGCGCGTCGGAAAGTTCCGATACAGCGTGGCGATGCCCACTTTCGCGAGTTCTGCGACTGCGTCGAGGGGCGCGTCGTGCCCGCGTTCGGTGAACACCGCTCGTGCGGCGTCGACTATTGAGTTCCTGCGTTCACGTGCATCGGCTCGCACAGTCACCTCCGGTATTGACAGTTCATCATAACCGGAGGAATATCTTCCACAAATAGTGGAGGAAAAACCTCCACTTAGGGAAGGTAGTTATGAACGCCGAAGTCGAAGCACGGGACCGCAAGAAGTTGGTGGCTGTGGTGTTGGGCTTGTCCGCCGTGATCGGGCTGATGCTGCTTGCCTTCGTACTGCCCTCGGTCAACAGTGGCCCGCACGAACTGAAGTTGGGCATCACCGGTCCAGCTCCGGCAACCGAACAGATCAGCACCTCGCTCGAGGCGAGTAAGCAAGGCGCCTTCGATACTCGAGAATTCGCTGACGCCGACGCCCTGCGTGACGCGATTCGGAATCGCGACGTGGTCGGCGGAATCGCCGTTGATGCCACTGGTCCTCACGTACTGATCGCGACTGCAGGCGGAATCCCCACCGCCCAAACCTTGACCGGTGTGGCCAGTGGGCTCGCGGAGAGATCGGGGGCGAAGGTGCCCGTCGAAGACGTTGTGCCTTTGACGGCGGACGACCCGACCGGTGCGGGGCTCACAGCCCTGGCCTTGCCTCTGGTGTTCGGTGGAATCATGCCCGCTGTTGTTCTTGTACAACTGTTTCCGCGCAGCATTGTCAAGCGAGTACTGGGCGCCGTCGGCGTTGCGGTTGTCGCGGGTTTTGCACTGACTGCCATTCTGTAGTTCGGCACGAACAGCATTGACGGAAACTACCTGCTCACCGCCCTCGCACTCACAGTGGGTATTTCGGCTATCTCGCTTCCCATTCTGGGACTCGAATCCCTGCTCGGGATGAAGGGATTCGCGTTGGGTGCCGTCACGATGATGTTCGTCGGAAACCCACTCTCGGGGATGGCGACAACTGCCGCGTGGTTGCCCGCGGGCTGGGGTGCATTGGGGCAACTGCTCCCACCTGGAGCCGCAGGAGCATCCGTCCGGTCGATGGCGTTCTTCGACGGCCATGGCGCCGCCACGCCACTTCTGGTGCTGGTGTGCTGGATTGCCGTCGGGATCGCGCTGTGCGTCGCCGCCGGCCGGAAGAAGGCGTTGACCCCCGTGGTCGAACCCGAAGCTGCGCTGGTCTAGCCGGCGCGGTTTGCGTACGGGGTCAGGTCGGGAATCGGCCAGACCCCGTCAACGCGTTCCACGACCAGTTCGGCGACCACGGTGTCCTCGTCCATCGGTAGGGGTCGGAGGATTCGGGGCTTTCCCGCCTCCCACTCGACGTCGATACCTGCTGAGGTCAGGGCGTCCTCGTCGATGACGGCGACGATCAGTGGCAAGGCGAGGTCGCCGAACACCAGATCGAGCACCGAAGCGAGTGCGTCCGGGGTGGTTGCGCGAATGAATCCTGCCTCGTCGTAACTGATTCCGCGCGTCGAGACCTCGTACTCACCGAAACGCTTGCATGCTTCCCAGTCGTCGGCGATGGCGACGTGGACGAGTCGTTGTCCGGTCATGCAGTGCTCCTGTAGCGTTCGAAATAATGAAACGTCAACGTAGCATTAATTGAGTGGCACGGTAGTAGGGGACTTGATGGAGCAACCTCGTAGACGTGGGAGAACCAGCGACGCGGAGCGAGCTGATCGACGCAACGAGATTCTCGACGTCGCGGTCGACTCGTTTCGAGAAGTCGGGTTCGCTCGAACGACCATCGACGCCATTGCCACGGCGGCCGGCGTCGCCAAGCGCACCGTGTACAGCTATTTCGGCGACAAATCCGCGGTCTTCGCTGCTGCTGTTTCGCGTCAGCACGCGTATGTCGAGAACGCCGGTGGCGACCAGTCGGACCTGCTCGCCGCTGCAGTGGACATCGTCATCGCCCTGCACAGCGACAATTCGATTGGGCTGCACCGCATGATGATCGGCGAGGCCGTGCAGTTCCCGGAACTGGCTACCGCGTTCTACGAATCCGGCCCGGCCAAGTCGATTGCCTTCCTGGAGAAAACTTTGCTCGATCAGCATGGTCAGAAGGCTGCGCTGCGTGCGGATCAGTTGTACACGTTGCTGCTCGGGGAGGAGCACCGGCAGCGACTGCTCGGGCTCGCTTCCGAACCGACAGCAGAAAGAGCTGCGCAACTTGCGGCTCGTGCGGTGGGATGCGTTCTGGGATCTGATCGGTAGGCTCGACTGGGTGAGTAACTCTGTGGTCTGGTTTCGACGTGATCTGAGGGTAGGTGACCTTCCCACCCTGAGTGCAGCGTCGGATGCCGGCGGGCAGACGTTGGGTTTGTTCGTTCTCGACGAGAACCTGCTCGGACCGGCAGGCTCACCCCGTCAGGATCAACTGTTCGCCAACTTGACGGCGCTCGATCATCAACTCGACGGAAAACTGATGGTTGTTCGAGGTGATCCGGCGGACGTGGTGCCCCGTGTAGCGGAATCCGTTGGTGCCGAAGAAGTTCACATCAGTGCCGACTACGGACCTTACGGCCGACGGCGCGACGCGGCCGTGGCGGAGCAGGTGGAGTTGATCGCCACCGGATCTCCGTACGCCGTCGCACCCGGACGCGTCACCAAGGCGGACGGTGACCCGTACAAGGTGTTCACGCCGTACTTCCGTCAGTGGATGGAACACGGTTGGCGGGGCCCCGCGTCGACCGATGCGCAGACGGTCCGTTGGTTCGATCCGAGCGACAAGGACGGTGGCCCGCGCCGGGTGAGTATCCCCGCGCCATCCGCCGCCGTCAGCGATTTCGTCGGTGAGGTCGGCGCCCTCGAACAGTGGAAAGAATACTGTGAGAACGATCTTGACCGGTACGACGACGAACGAAATCGGCCTGACCTCGACACCACGAGCCGGATGTCGATTCCGCTCAAGTACGGCACGATCCATCCTCGAACGATGTTGGCAGATCTCTCCAAGCGACTCGGCGACGGCGCTCAGGCTTACCGTCGCCAGTTGGCGTGGCGAGACTTCTACGCAGACATCCTGTTTCAACGCCCCGACAGCGCGCGGAAAAACTACGACGACAAGTTCGACCGTTTACGTCACGACGGGGGAGTCGACGCAGACGCTGCCTTCACTGCCTGGTGTGAGGGCAAGACCGGCTTCCCGATCGTGGATGCCGGCATGCGGCAACTCGCTGCCGAGAACTGGATGCACAATCGGGTGCGAATGATCGTCGCGTCTTTTCTGGTGAAGGACCTGCACATTCCGTGGTGGCGTGGCGCACGGTTCTTCATGTCGCATCTGGTGGACGGTGACTTGGCCTCCAATCAGCACGGGTGGCAGTGGACTGCAGGGTCGGGCACAGATGCTTCGCCCTTCTTCCGCGTCTTCAACCCCATCACGCAGGGAGAGAAGTTCGATCCCGACGGCACATACGTCCGTCGGTGGGTACCCGAACTCCGCGATGTTCCCGGGAAGGCCGTCCACTCGTTGAAGGCGATGCGCCCGGTCGACTACCCGGACCCGATCGTCGATCACGCGCATGAGCGTGAGGAAGCCTTGCGCCGGTACGGCGAGGTCAAGGGCTGAGTGCTCAGTGATCTGCGGGCGCTACGCGGAGGCGGTTTCCGTCCAGATCTGAAATGACGAATGTCAGACCGAAGACATCTTCGTTTGGCTCTTCGACGACCTCGACACCCTTGGCCACCCACTCGTCGTAGATCGCCCGAATTTCATTGCTCCCGCCGTCGACCAACATGCCGACTTCGAAATTGCGCGGTGTCGCGGGATCGAGGTCTCGTGACTTGCCGCTCCACGGTGCAAGGACCACACCGCCGCCGAGGTCGAAGGTCATGTACCGAGGGCTGAGGACCTCAGGCTTCGCGTCGAACAATTCGCCGTAGAACGCTGCTGCGGAGGCGGCATCGCTGACGTAGATCAGAAACTGGTTGGGTAGTCGCACTGTGGTTTTCCCTCTCCCGTTGATTTCGGGCCACCGGCAGCGGGGCGTGTGCCTGGTCGTGCGGGGCTGTGTTCAACAATCCCCGCGCGCCGGACGAATGTCCAAGAACAAGTGCGTCTGAGAGGCAGCTGGATTACTTATGACGACTGCTGCAGTCACACCGCACTGAGGTGGTACCCGACGCTCAGGTTCGGGTAGTAGCCGTCGATGTAGCTCGAGATGAAGTAGTGATCAGGGTCGGTGGTGCGAGTTCCGTCGGTGTCGAACTGCGGATAGTCGTTGGCCATGAAGACGGCTTGTCCGCCGCCGGGAGTGGAATAGACGACGTCGACGGTCAGGCCGCGCGGGTCCTGGTTGTATGCCGTGACGATCTCGGTCTCGTGGGGCGCGAGCGACTGGCGTGGGCTCTGCATCCACTGTCCGTAGGGGTTGTCGGCGCCTTGGAGATGAATTGTCTGTTCGGTGTCGTTGCTGATCGTCATCGTGATGGTGTTGCCGGTCGCGGGAAGGGTTCCGGCACTGGCGATTCCGCTCAACCCCAAAGTGAGGGCACCAGCGGCCAGAGCCGTGATTGCGGCAACTACGTAGCGTGGGTTCGTCATCGTTGATGTCCTTGTCCGGGTGGGCGTTCGGTTGTCTGTCTCGAAGACAACTATGTCGGAGCGGATCGATGTCGTATGTCCACTCCCTGGACCCTGTGCAGGAGGAACGGTGTGTCCACCGATCGGGGGACACCTACTCCGACACGGAGACAGCTTCGACCTTTCGCTCGCCGGTGACCAGCAGACCGATCAGTGCGGCGGCCGCGAGAACCATGACGAGTGCTCCGTAGCCACGCGTCGTATCCACCAACCCCACCTTGCCGACCAGGTAGCCGGCCAGCAATGCCGGAAGGCTGTTGGCCAGATATGCGATGACGTAGACGGTGGACAACAACCCCGCGCGTTCGTGGTTCTCGGCCAGCGGCATGACAGTGCGGATGGTTCCCTGGAATCCTGCTCCGAAGCCGATCCCGGCAACAGCCGTACCGACCAGAATCAATACTGCAGAGGATGTTTCAGCACCGATGAGTGTGACGGCCACCCCGAGCACTAATGCGGTGGTTCCGATCAGCATCACGGTTCGGCCGCCGAGTTTGCGGAAGGTGAGCACCGCTGCGGCTCCGAATCCCGTCAGTGTTGCGACCATGATGGCACCGATGAGCGAGCTGTGAACGTCAAGTGCGTTGCGCGCCAGCGCCGGTCCGAGTGAGAGGTAGAAACCGCCCAGTGCCCAGACCGCGATCAGGCACGGTGCGGTGAGCGCAATCATGGTTCGGGCCTCGCGAGGAACAGCAAGGGTGGGGCGTAGCGACTGCCAAGCTCCGGGGCGACCGCCCGAAGTCTCGGGAGCGGCCCAAACCCCGAGGATTTCGAGAACGACCAGTACGAGAAGGACCAGGTAGACAGTGCTGGTGGGTCGTGGCAGGTGCTCGCTGATGAGACTCGAACCCACGGCTCCGAGGGCAAGTCCCACGGTCGGAGCGACGCTGTTGATGATCGATCCGCGGCCAGGAGTGCGTTCGAGGTCGATCAACGCCGAACCCAGAGCGCTGATTGCGGCGCCGGTGGCAACACCCTGTACGACCCGGGCGATGAGCAGGATGGTCAAACCGTCGGCCGAGGCGAACAGTGCAAGCGAGACTGCCTCGAGCGCGAGTGCTCCGAGCAGGACCGGGCGCCTGCCGATGTGATCGGACAGGGATCCGGCGGTCAAGAGCGTGGCGAGCAATGCGAGAGCGTAGATGCCGAACACGAGCGTCGACGCCAGCGAGGAGAATCCCCATAACTGTTGGTAGTGCTCGTACAGCGGCGTCGGGGTCGCGGAGGCGCCCAGGAACGTGGCGATGATGACGGCGATGAGTGTGAAAGCGACGCCTCGCCCCAAGCGTGGGCGCGAAGTGCTCTCGGCCGGTGGTGAAGTGGTCGTTGTCATTGTCGTGGCGCTTCCCGTGCGGGTGATGAAGACTTCAAACGCAAATGCTTTGCTTTTGGGACGCTACGCCTGGCCGTATCCTAATGCAACATCTTTGCGTTAGTATTGGAATCATGAGTCCGTCCGCAGGTCCGCGCCCCGGTGGCCGCAGTGCGCGTATCCAACAGGCCGTCCACGCGTCGGCGCGCAAGTTACTGGAACAGCGTGATCGAGCCGAGATCACGGTGCCGATGATCGCGACCGATGCGGGAGTGACCCCGTCGACCATCTATCGGCGTTGGGGCGACATCAACGAAGTTTTTGCCGATGTCTCGATTGAGCGATTGCGTCCGGACGCCGACCCTCGCGAAACGGGTTCACTCCGAGGAGATCTGACGGTCTGGGCGCAGGAATATCTCGAGGAGATGTCCGCGCCCGTCGGTCGCGCGTCGCTGCGAGATGTGCTGATGAGCGACGATCAGACGCACGCGCCCGACGGTACGAAGAAGTTCAAGTGCGCCTTCTTCTGTCGAACGCAGATCGACGTGATCCTCGCACGTTGGCCGGAAGCTGCCGCCGTGGATGGTGATTCGGTAGTGGACCACGTGGTGGCGCCGATCATCTACCGAATTCTGTTCGACCTCGAACCGGTCGCGCCGCAGCGCGTTGCGGAATTGGTGGATCAGACACTTGCCCTCGCGGCGCGGGTCGTTGTCGAAGGTTGATCGCTGCGTAGGCGGGCGTGGACGTGCATGTCGTGCCAGCCGTCAGCATGCCTGGCGGAGCCTCGTCGAACACCTTCTTCGCTGAACCCTGCTTTGGTGGCGACTCGGCACGATCGTGGGTTGTGGATCGAGTGTTCGAGTTCCAGGCGGTGAAACCCGGCATCGCGGAATGCCCACTCGGACAGTGTGGTTACAGCCTGGGTGCAGAGTCCGCGGCCGCGCGCCGCTGGCGTCATCCAATACGCGAGCTCAGCAGTGCCGTCCCACAAATTCACCCCCTTTGCCGTGATTCGGCCGAGGAGTTCATTCGTCTCGGGGGCGGCAATCGCCCAATGGCATTCGGATTCGCTTGCCCACCCGTCTCGCCACTGGGTGAGCCAATTCCGTGCTTCGTCGATCGAGTCGGCGCGGCGTACGTGCCAACGCTGAATCGACGGATCTCGAAAGGCTTCCACGACAGCCGGGGCGTCGTCGTAGGTCCACGGCCGGAGAATCGCTGAAGTCCCGACGTGGATCGAGGGTTGGTCTATCCCCCCGAGATAGCCACTGGCGATCGCGGGCGTAGTCAACTTGGGCATGTGAAGCATCATTGCTTACCCGTTCGATTGTGGGTAACGATGCGAGCTACATGTTCCGGCTCTGCCACTCTGCGTTCAGTCGGCGCGCGGATTTCAGAGTTGCGATCGCCTCTTCGGTATCAACTCGCGCGAGGACTAGTGCACTTACGTTGCAGGAGAGAAGGATTCGAGTGCGATCCGTCAGGGCAGCGTCTGTCTCGGTCGGAAATGTGGCTTGTAGCCCGCTGCGAATGGCAACAGCAAGTTCTTGCCGATAAGCGCGGATCACGGCTGCCGCCGCGTCATCGTGCGCGCCGAGTCCGGCAGCAGTATTGAGAAGTAGGCAACCTCGCCGCGGTGAGTCGGCGGTCATGGTGCCGATCGCTTGTTCCAGCGAGGAAAGGTAGTCGTCGATGACGTCCGGTCCCGGATTCGTAGTGAGGCTGCGCAGACGTGGCCGGATGACATGTTCGAGGTACATCTGCACGGCGGCGTCGAACAATCCGCGCTTGTTGGTGAACGAGTTGTAGAGACTTGACCGACTCAGCCCCGTCGCGGATTCGAGGTCGCCGAGTGAGGCGCCTTCGTATCCGCGTGCCCAGAAGACGTCCAACGCGGCAGCGACCACGGCTGTTGTGTCGAATTCTTGTGATCTGCCCATCAAAGCCTCGCTCTTTCTGTATCGTTCGGTCCAGTATATATTGGACTGAACGATACAGAATTCACTCGAAGCAACAGGAGCTCACCGATGAACGTCGCCGGCTACATCTTCGCGGGACTGGCCGCAGCAGTGCACGTATACATTTTTGTCCTCGAATCGATTCTCTGGACGGCCCCGAAGACCCGCGCCGCGTTCGGCGTGAAGTCCGAGGAAGAGGCGATCACCACGCAGCCGCTCGCCTTCAACCAGGGCTTTTACAATCTTTTCCTGGCGATCGTGTCGGCGGTCGGCATCGTGATTGCGGCGACCGGCTCCGCGTCGGTCGGAATTGCCCTCGTCCTGGCAGGCACAGGATCGATGGTTGCCGCGGGGTTGGTGCTGATTCTCTCGTCTCCCGACAAAGCCCGCGCAGCCGTCGTGCAGATGCTTTTCCCAGCTATTGCCGTTGTTCTGCTGGTAATCCACCTGCTCTGAGTGGTCTCTATCCGCCGCCGAGCACCAGTGATTCGATCAACGCAAAAGCCCCGTTGAGTGCTCCACAATCGAAGGCTTCGGCCAGGGCGTATCCGATGACAAGTTCGTCGGTGCTCGGCATGCTCGACCAGACTGCGTCGGTCTGCCTAGGATCGGATTCCTCGTTCTTGGAGAAGAGCCCGATCCGCAATCCGTCGCGGGTGAAGGCACTGTTCGCGTCGTCGACTGGGGCGAAGTTCAAACTCACGCCGTCGACGAGTGCCGAGACAGAGTACGAGCGACGGGACAGAAACCCTTTGCCGACAGTGAGTTCGACTTCGTCGCCACCGACAGTGAAGAACAAGTCGGCGGCGGCGCGCGTTCCGATGGGTGTGCCTTCACGGCGTGGGGAATCGACTCGACGCGTCAACAGAGCGTGTGAGTTGCCGTTTCGGACGTCGACGACCCCCGTGTCGACATCGAACGAGATCTCGACTTTTCCGTGAATCGGGTCCATTACGGCGTATTTGACCGTCACTGTGCCTACCCCCTGTAAGTGTGAACTCGGGTCCATAATACGTGGTGGGAGCGTTGTCCAGTATGCCCGAATCCAAAAAAATAGTGCCGAATGACGCGCGTTTGCGGCCAAATGCTTCTACGCTGGGTCTTGGGTTTGTTGCGCATCCCACAACGGTTTTTCCCACGCCAGACGAGGAGCGCCTATGAGGTTGTCGACTACTTGTTCTGTTGCTACGAAGGCTTGATCAAGCCGGAATTGCCTCTGCCGGATGGTGCTCGAGACCCATCCGGCAGAGGCAATTCTGCATCAGTTCGGGCCTTCAGCCGCCGGCGAATTTTTCCGAGGTGCCGAGATCGATCGGTAGGGCGATCCCGGTGATCCCGCGCCCGGCCGGCCCCACCAGGTAGAACACCGCATCCGCAATCACTTCGGGATCTACCCATGGATGGGGCAGTAGATTCAACTTCGACATGATCGGAGCGGTGTCCGCGAGGACGGGATTCTCCAAGTCCGGACGGAACGCGCGAACCATCGGTTCGTTGTCGATCATCGTGGTTCGTACATTGCCCGGGTGCACGGAGTTGACCCGAATGTCTGCCCAGCCGAGTTCGTTGGCCAGAGACTTCGCCAATCCCCGAACGGCGTGCTTCGATGCGGAATAGTGTGCGATACCCGGCACGCCTCGAAGCCCGGCCATCGAGCTGATCAACACGATCGATCCACCTCGATTGCCGTTCATGATGTGCGGAATCGATACTTTGGTCGTCAACCATACGCCCGTGACGTTGATGTCCATCAGCTCGCGGAACTCTTCGGCGCTCAAGTCCCAGGATAATTTTGCCGACGCCGCGATGCCTGCGTTGGCGATCACGATGTCCAGTCGGCCGAGTTCCTCGACTCCGGCGTCGACAGCTGATTTCAGGGCATCGAGGTCGCGAGTGTCCGCTACGGACGCGACGATGCGCCGGCCCTGAGCTTCGACCAGTGCGACGGTCTGGGCGAGGTCGGCCTCGGTGGCCATGTCGTAGCCCGCCGTGGCGACCGGCGCGCAGAGATCCACCGCGATGATGTCCGCGCCCTCGGATGCGAGCTTGACGGCATGCGCGCGCCCTTGACCACGCGCCGCTCCGGTGATGAATGCGACCTGACCGTCCAAATTGCCCATCGAACTTCCCCTGCCCGTGTGAATCGCCAGAACTGGAACGTGTTCATACTGCTACGTCCGGAGGCAAACAGGCAGGGGAATTCGCTGAATCCTTATCCGCGAAGGAGTTTGGACAACTCGTCCAGTACGCTCGCGTCCTCGATGGTCGACGGGACCGTGTACTCCTCGTTGTCGGCGATCTGCCGCATGGTCTTGCGGAGGATCTTGCCGGAGCGCGTCTTCGGCAGGGCCGCGACGACTGTGACGTCCCGGAACGTGGCGACGGCACCGATCTGGTCTCGCACCCGCGCGACCAGTTCCTGTCGGAGTGTTTCGGGATCGATGTCGACGCCGGACTTGAGCACGACGTAGCCGCTCGGCCGTTGCCCCTTGAGCTCGTCGTGAATGCCGATGACGGCGCACTCGGCGACGGCCGGGTGGCCGGCGACGACAGCCTCCATGCTTCCGGTCGAAAGGCGGTGTCCGGCAACGTTGATCACGTCGTCGCTACGTCCGAGGACGAAGACGTAGTTGTTCTCGTCGATGTATCCGGAGTCGCCGGTGAGGTAGTAGCCTTCGAATGTCGACAGGTAGGACTTCACGTAACGGTCCTCGTCACGCCACAGTCCGGCGAGCGTTCCGGGAGGAAGCGGCAGGCCGATCACGATGTTGCCCTCGGCGCCCGGACCCACGAGTTCGCCCTTGCCGTCGACGATTTCGACGCGGTATCCAGGGCAGGCGACGGTGGGGGAGCCTGCTTTGATCGCCATGGGTTCGAGGCCGCGCAGGTTGGCGCAGATGGCCCAACCGGTTTCGGTCTGCCACCAGTGATCGACCACCGGGCGATCGAGAATCCGAGTAGCCCACTCGTAGGTGTCGGGGTCCAAGCGCTCGCCGGCAGCGAACAGTGTGTCGAGCGACGAGATGTCGTACTTGGCAAGCTCTTTTGCGTCCGGGTCGGCCTTGCGGACCGCGCGGATCGCTGTCGGAGCGGTGAAGAGTGCCGACACGTTGTATTCGGAAATGATGCGCCAGAAGGCGCCGGCGTCGGGGGTCCCGACGGGCTTGCCTTCGTACATGACCGTCGTGGCTCCGGCGAGCAGAGGTCCGTAGACGATGTAGGAGTGGCCGACCACCCAGCCGACGTCGGAGGCGGTCCACCACACCTGTCCTGGGCTGATGTCGTACAGATTCTTCATGGTCCACGTCAGCGCAACGGCATGGCCACCGTTGTCCCGGACGACGCCCTTGGGCTTGCCGGTCGTTCCGGAGGTGTAGAGGATGTAGAGCGGATCCGTCGCGGCGACCGACACCGGGTCGGCCGCGGTGGCGTCGGCGATCAGCTCGTCCCAATCGAACCAGGCTGCGGCACTTGACTTGTAGTCGGCAGCGGCGCCGGGAATCTGCTCACGATTCTTCACGATCACGGTGTGCGCGGGCGTAGCCGACAGTTGCAGAGCCTTCTCGACCATCGGCAGATACTCGATGGTTCGTCCCGGCTCGAGGCCACCGGACGCCGTCACGAGCACCACTGGACCGGCGTCGTCGATACGGGTTGCGAGTTCCTTGGCCGCAAAGCCGCCGAACACCACCGAATGCACAGCGCCGATACGCGCACACGCGAGCATCGCAATCGCGGCTTCGGGGATCATCGGCATGTAGATGATGACTCGGTCACCTGCCACGACGCCCTGATCTTTCAAGACACCGGCGAAGAGCGAGACCTGCTCGAGGAGTTCGGCGTAGGTGTACGTGGCCTTGGTGGGGACCATCGCGGAGTCGAAGATCAACGCGGTCTGATCGCCGCGGCCGTCGCGGACGTGCCGATCGAGTGCATTGAAGCTGGTGTTGAGCGAAGCATCCGGGAACCAGCGATAGATCGGTGCGGCGGAATCGTCGAGAGCCCTCGTTGGGGCGACATCCCAGTCGACGGCACGCGCAGCGTCGAGCCAGAACTTCTCCGGCTGATCCATGCTCTCGCGATATGCGTCGGCATACGTGGTGTGGGACGCCTGCTCAGAAGAGCTCATCGACGTGTGTCCTCTCGTGAACTTCGCTTACTGGTGACCTGAAACACCTTAGGTCACCGTCAGTGTGGTGCGCCTCAGTAGCGGTGCGGGTACCGTCCCTTTGCGCCGGGCGGGCCTGTCCCGTCGGTCAGTGGTGTGTGCGGGTGGGGCGGGATAGGCCAGGGATTGGAAGGGGGATCGATGTGACAGGTGCAGCGCAACGCGCAGGCTTCTGGGGAGTCCTCGCTCAGCGTGACTTCCGACTTCTGTGGACCGGCGACGCAGTCAGCGGCATCGGAAACGGTGTCACGACCGTCGTACTGCCTCTGATCGCGCTTCGCGAACTCGACGCGAGTAACTTCCAGATCGGTGTGCTGGCCTCGGCGGTCTGGTTGCCGTGGTTGATCGTCGGATTACCTGCCGGTGCCTGGATCGACCGGCTGCGCCGCCGTCCGATCATGATGATCGCAAACGCTGCGTGCGCGGTGCTCTTCGCGAGCGTCGCGATTGCGGGCCTCATGGGGGCGGTGACGTACGGCCACCTGCTTCTGGTTGCGCTGCTCACCGGCACCGCCACCGTTTTCTTCCAGGCGGCCTACCACGCGTATCTCCCCACGGTGCTTGCCGAAGCGGATCTTGTCGAAGGGAACTCGAAGATTCAGGGCGCCGAGGCAGCAACCCGGGTGATCGGCCCCAGTTTCGGCGGACTGTTGGTAGCGACGGTCGGGCTCGCTGCCGGTCTGCTGGTCGACGCGTTCACCTTCGTCTTCTGCTTCGTGTGTATCTGGCTGATTCGTGCGCAGGAAACGGTTGATCGCGGGCTCGGCGGCCGAGAGCCGTTGCGGCGCCAGATAGCGCTCGGACTGCGATTCGTCGCAGCTGATCCGTATCTGCGGTCGATCGTCGTCTACGGCACTCTGCTCAATTTCGGTCTCACCGGGTACTCCACGATTCAGATCGTGTTCCTGGAAAAGACGGTTGGTGTGGGGGAGTTCGGACTCGGGCTTCTCCTGGCGATTGCCGGGGTGGGCGGAATTGTCGGATCGATGATCGCGCGACCGCTCGGCCGCAGATTCGGCACTGCCCGAAGTGTTCTGATCTGTCAGTTGGTGACGGGACCGTTCATCCTGTTGGCACCTCTGACGACGTACGGGGCCGGCCTGTTCTGGTTCTGTGCCGGTGGCATGGTGATGGTTGCGGGCGTCGTGTCGTGCAACGTGGTGCTCGGCAGTTTCCGTCAAAGTTACTGTCCGCCGGACCGTCTCGGTCGAGTAGTGGCAACGAGTATGTTCCTGCTGCACAGCAGCATTCCGCTCGGTGCTCTGGCGGCAGGATACCTCGGCGACGCGGTGGGACTGCGCGGGGCAATGTGGATCATGGCCTGCCTGATCGCGCCGTGCGGATTGGTCCTGCTCTTCAGCCCGCTCCGCGGGATCCGCGATCTACCGAGTCGGCCTGCGGTCTCACTGCGGTAGAGGATTACTGCGGTAGAGCTGCGGCGGCCTCTTCGCTTCGAATCGCGATGCGAAGAGTCGCGAGCATGAACAGTGACACTGCGAATCCGAACAGCGCGCCGAGCTGGTCCTGTGTGAACAGATACACCTGCGTCACAAGGAGGCTGACGATGAGGGATGCACGCAGGAGCCTCAGGGCTCGCAGGTACGGACCTCGGAAGAGGAACCACACTCCCAGAACCACAAGAATTCCGGTTGCGACGGTGGAGATCTGGACCACCAGATCGGAGACGTCGTCGGCCTCGACGACGTTCTCGGACACCAACGCGTAGATCACCTGGACTATCGCCAGAAGAGCCTGCAGTACGAACAGGGTCAGTACCAGTCGGCGGACGACACGGTGTCGGAGCAGTTCCTCGGCGCGGTGGAAGAAGGCATTGCGGCCACGAGTGATCTTCGATTCCATACCGCCTACCGGCGGAGTCTGTGTGTGCAGGCCGGCCTTGATCGAGTCGACGAGGTCCGTGAGGCTGCGGTCTTCGACGCCGTCGAGCACTCGGAGGGCGTGGTTGTACTGGATCTCGTCGAGCTGGCCGAGTGCGAGGTCCGAGAGCGCTCGCGCGCCGATGGCGAGCCGATGACGATCATTCATACCGCGCCGAATCACCACCTCGCGCGCGGCCAGATAGAAGAGTACGAAGACGACGTACATGATCGCGATGGCAGGCTGGTAGAAGTAGTCGACGTCGGCGGTGACAAATTTTCCGACCTCGTCGATGAAGAGGCCGAATCCGATTCCGCCGACGAAGGTCGCCAGGTCACGCGTGCGAGAGCCTTCGGTGATGGCGGTAGCGACGATGGCGACGGCCATCAGCAATCCGCCCCACAAAACGTGTGCGATGTGGAGGGCGCCGCCCCCGATCTGGGGATAGCCCGTTGCTGCCAGATAGGCGCGGGTGATCAGCACGGTCGCGACGCCGGCGAACAGGAACAATTCGAAACGAGCCAGTGCCGCGCGGTCGTAACTGTGCGGCAGCGTCAGCGCATTCCGGTCCTTCGTCGTCATTGCGGAACTCCCAGGTTTCGATAGCGCGCGATACGGGAGGACTGGCGATCGGTGTCCGACTCTTCGGCAAGCATGAACAGCTCGTGCGCTATCGCAGCCCCTACCCTCTTGGAGAATTCCACGGGTTCGTCGGCCGCGTCAGGCGTTTCGGGAATGATCGCGTCGATCACGCCGTCTCGAAGCAGATCCAACGAACGAATGCCCTGCGCGGCGGCCATCTCCGGTGCGTGACTGATGTCGCGATGGACGATCGCGCTGGCGCCTTCCGGCGGCAGGGGAGCGAGCCACCCGTTCTGTGCCGCGAGCACCCGATCGGCGGGCAGCAGCGCGAGAGCCCCGCCGCCTGTCCCCTGGCCGAGCAACACCGACACTGTCGGGGTCTTCAGCGTCACGAGGTCGGCGATGCAGCGGGCGATCTCAGGGGCCAGTCCACGTTCCTCGGCTTCCTTGGACAGCGACGCGCCCAAAGTGTCGATCACGAGGACAAGCGGGAGTTGTAGTTCTTCGGCAAGTTTCATGCCCCGTCGGGCTTCACGAAGCGCGGCCGGTCCCATCGTGGTGAGCGCGGATTGGCCACTGCGGTCCTGGCCGAGCAGGATGCACGGAAAGCCTCGGAAGCGGGCGAGCGAGAGCAAGATCGTCGTGTCGGTTTCGCCCTGCCCGGTGCCGCTGAGCGGTACCTGTTCGGTCGCGGCATGGTGGAGCAACTGCCGAATGCCTGGTCGATCGGCCCGGCGCGAGAGCATCACCGACTGCCAGGCGGGAACATCGGGAATCTCGGGTGAGGGAATCGGGTCCGCGGTCGCCGGAGCCGGGGGATCGGTGAGCACGCACAACGCTCGATTGACCAGCAGACGGAGGCGGTCGACGGGTACGACGCCGTCGATAACGCCGTTGCGATACAAGTTTTCGGACGTCTGGATGCCATCGGGAAACTTTTCGCCGTAGAGCGATTCGTAGACACGGGGTCCGAGGAATCCCACCAGAGCACCGGGTTCCGCGACGGTGATGTGACCGAGGGATCCCCACGAGGCAAAGACCCCGCCGGTGGTGGGATTGCGCAGGTAAACCAGGTAAGGCAGGTGTGCCGCTTTGTGAACGGCCACTGCCGCAGCGATCTTCACCATCTGAACGAAGGCGACGGTGCCCTCCTGCATCCGCGTTCCGCCAGAGGTGGGCGAGGCGAGCAGCGGGAGTTGTTCTGCCGTAGCACGTTCGACGGCGGTCACGATCCGCTCGGCCGCGGCGACTCCGATGGAACCGGCGAGAAAGCTGAATTCACAGGCAATTACCGCGACCCGACGGCCCCGAACTGTACCGACACCGGTGACGACGGACTCGTCCACTCCACTTTTCTCGCGGGCCTTCGCCAGGTCTTCCGAGTATTTCGGGCCGGGCCCGACGTCGACGGGCGGGGAGTCCCAGGAGGCGAAACTCTCGGGATCGAGTACCGCAGTGAGTAGTTCTTCGGCCGAGATTCGCACAACGTCCTCCAAGTAAGCAGCACCCCGTCCAGGATGAACCTACCTGGACGGGGTGCTGCCGGGGTCGCGTGGCGCCAGTTGTGCGCCGGAGAATCAGCGTCCGAACGCCTCTTTCCATGAAACGACCTTGCCGATGCGAAGGATGGAGCGCTGGTAGATCTTTGCCGCGATCATCGACAGTGCAGCAGTCACGACCAGCATCAGCAGAATGGTTCCCACGATCTGGAAAGGAGAAGCAACACCGGCGGAAATGCGCAGGGGCATGAGGATCGCCGAGAACGGCGGAATCCAACTCAGGACGTTGCTCAGGGTTCCTTCTGGATTGCTCACCGAGACGAAAGCCACGCTGACCATTGCCATGACAAGCAGCGCGAGTGGCATCGCGGTGGCATTGACGTCCTCCTGTCGCGAGACCATGGACCCGGCCGCTGCGTACAGCACGGCGAAGAAGAGGAAGCCGAGAATGAACCACCCGAGAGTGCCGAACAGAACACCGATCGCGGTGCCCGTCACGGTCAGGACGCCCGTCGCCAATCCGGTGGCGACGCCCGCGACAGCATAAGCAGCCATCTGAATCAGGCCGACAGCGCCGATTCCGAGAACCTTGCCCCACAACAACTGCAGCGGACGCAGAGTGGAGAGCAGCAACTCGACGACGCGACTGGACTTCTCCTCGACGACGCCCATCGCCACGTACGTTCCGAACAGCAAGATCTGCATGTACAGCAGCACCACGGCAGCGATCGACATCGCTATGCGTTGGCCCTGTTCGGGATCCGGGGGATCGATGGCATCGATGGTGACCACAGCAGTGGACGTGGCTTCGGCGAGTTGGGCCGGATCGATCCCTGCAGCGGAAAGCGCATTCGATTGTGCCTGTTGTGCAACGGAACTCTCGATGACGGCCCGCAGATTCGTGGGCACTTCCTTCTTGGTCACAACAGTGACGCCGCCGCCGGATCCAGCGATTACGGCCACGTCGAGGTCGCCGTCCTTGACCTGATCACGCGCGGTCCCGTCGTCGGAAACCTCCGTCACCGTCACCGGATTTCCGAGGGTGTCGCCGATGGACACCATCGTGGCACTGAGCGACTGGTTGCCGACCAAGCCGATCTTCGACTTGTCCTCGTCGCCACCGGAAAAGAGTGAGAAGGCGATGATGCCGCCGATGATCGCGACCAGAATGATGACGTTGCTGATCACGAAACTCTTCTTCGAGATCTGCGTCATGAATTCGCGTCGAGCGACCAACCCGATGGCTCGACCTCCACTCAACTGGTTGCTCATGCGGCTACTACCTCTCGGAACAGATCAGTCAGTGACGGACGTCGTAGCGTGAACTCGTGCACCGGACCGGTTTTCAACGCTGCATGCAGGATTTGCTGATCGTCGGCGGTGCCGTCGACGCTCAGGAGTGTTCGACCGTCGAGGTGGCTCAGCGTGGTGACACCGATCAGATGGTGTGCCCAGCCGACCGGAGCGTCAGGGGCGAAGACTTCGATTCGGCCGTCCCCCTTGCCTCGTAGTTCGTCGACAGTTCCGATCTCTCGCATGCTGCCGCGGCTGATGATGCCCACGCGATCGCACAGGCGCTCCACCAGATCCAGCTGATGGCTCGAGAAAATAACGGGAACACCGGTGCGAGCCTTCTCGACCAACACGTCACTCATGACGTCGACCGCTACCGGGTCCAAGCCCGAAAACGGTTCGTCCAGAACGAGTACCGAGGGATCGTGAATCAGCGCCGCTGCAAGCTGCACTCGTTGCTGATTACCGAGGGAGAGGGAGTCAACGGTGTCCTTGACGCGTTCGGCGATGCCCAGACGTTCGGTCCACCGCTCAGTGGCCGCATGCGCGTCGGCTTTCGAGAGGCCATGTAGCTCGGCCAGATAGGAGAGTTGCGCGCCCACCTTCATCTTGGGGTAGAGGCCGCGTTCCTCCGGCATGTATCCGATAGTGCGACGCACGTCGAGGTCGACGGGTTTGCCGCCGAGACGAACTTCGCCCGAATCTGCTCCGAGCACACCCAACGCAATGCGCATCGTGGTCGTCTTGCCGGCGCCGTTACTGCCGACAAATCCGAAGATCTCGCCTGGACGGACTTCGAAACTCAGGTTGTCGAGTGCAACGACGTCGCCGTAGCGTTTCGAGATGCCGTCGATCGTGAGGGTGGCTGACATGGGTCCTTCCCATCGGTCGAGTGGTGCGCTTCGGTAATACGGTTCAGAGGTCGAACTCTTCCGAATCGATCGGATCCGGGTCTGGATTGGTCCACGAAAGAATCATCGCGGGCGTGCACGCGCCGATCAGCATTGCAGTCAGTGCCAATAAACCTCCCGTGTAAGGCAGCCTCTCTACATTCCACTGCACTGACGAGGTGAAAATGAGGAAAATGGCGACAATGAACACCAACGTTTGGGTCACGCTCAGCCCGACGGAGCGAGCGTCGTTGCGTTGCTGGATCTCCCATTCGTCCAAAGCCTGCCGCGGAGCATCCCCTTGCCGGCCCGACACGATTTGAAGTGAGGACCACGTCGGCAGGAACAATAGGGTGAGGACCGGCCATGCCACCGCGAAGAGCGGATTGAACAGGCACGCTATGCCGACGGCAACCATCGTGGTGAACAGGACTCCGAGGGCGACGACGAGTACGCGCCGACGTCGACGGGTTCGCCAATTCGGGAGCCAATGTCGGAACGTCTCCTCGTTCTGCAGGAACCGCCGAGTGCGGTGGGCCTGGTAGCGGTCGATCAGATTTGATTCAGGCACTTGGCTTTTCACTCCCCTCGGTAGTGCGGTCAGATCGGTAGACCTCCGTCGACAGCGGCCCGAACTCCGTCCGCGAGAACACCGCCTCGACCGGTAGGTCGAATACCCAGCAGATCCGAAATGCAAGATCCAGGCTGGGGTAGTGGTCGCCGCGTTCGAGTGCCCCCACCGTCTGCGGATTGACGTCGACGAGTTGTGCAAGCTGGGCCCGACTCATCTTCCGCTCGGCGCGAAGCACTCCGATGCGATTGAAGATAGGGAGCGCGTCTCCCCGCCGGACTGGGCTCATGCATCAAAGTGTTGTAAAAACCCAACAGTTTGTCAACACGAACCGCGATTGTCCCGCTTCTGGGTGATGCCGGCGGATAAGGTTCGGGCAATGGAAGGGGCTTCGCATGGTGGTCGAACAGTTGGTGCTCGAGAAGTCCCGCCTGGTCGTGCAGGTGCGCGAGGACGGTAGCTACAGCGTGGGACCGCAAGGGCGCGAACCGCTCTGGCGCGATCCGATGGAGAAAGGTGCCGTCCTCGGTATCGGTCAGCACACTCCGGGGGATGTCGAAGGTGAGTCATGGTGGGTCGTCTACGGCCAATCGGACACCACGGGTGACGTCACCGTTCGACTCGAGGACGGGTCGCACTTGCCGGTTTCGCGCCTCGGTGAGATCTTCGCCAGTGAATGGGTGAGCACCCCGCAGCAGGCGTTGTTATACCGGTCCGATCGCCCGGTGGAGTCGCAGCCCACCAAGCTGTCGGTGTTGTTCGCCAGGCCGAAGTTCATGCCCAAGGCGGCGTTTCCGGAGAATGATCGTTTGTAGGCATCGCGAGGTCGGCTGTGGAGGGGCGGCCGGGCCTGTGCTCGAAATGTTACGGTACGTACTGTATCGTTTGGATATGACAACTTGGCCGAACGACCTCGCAGTGGTGCAAGTGCGCGTAGCGCGACCCACCGATCGACTCGACGACGTGATTGCGTTCTATCGCGACTGCCTGGGGTTGCCGGAGCTGTACCGGTTTTCCGGACACGCCGGCTACGACGGGATCATGCTGGGGTTGCCGGATGCGAACTATCACCTCGAATTCACGACCCACGAAGACGGGAGCCCGTGCCCGGCGCCGACGCAGGACAATTTGTTGGTGCTCTACTTTGCCGGCGAGTCGGCGATGTACGAGGTGGTTCAGCGACTGGGTGAGGCGGGGCACGAACCCGTCGAAACCGAGAATCCGTACTGGGAGGAGAATGCGGGAATGACTTTCGAAGACCCTGACGGCTGGCGGCTGGTGCTCATGCCGCGACCGGTGCTGTAGATGGTGCGCGCCCGCGACGAGCGGATCGACGATGCAGTACTGTCCGCGGCCCTGGAATTGTTGGGGGAGAACGGGTATGCGGGGTTGTCGATCGGATCGGTGGCGACGAGGGCGGGTGTACATCGCCCCGCCATCTACCGGAGATGGCCGTCCAAGCGGCATCTGGTGGTGGACATCGTCGTGGCGCATATCGGTACCGATCCGACGCCGGACACCGGCGATCTCAGGGCAGACCTGGTCGCCGGCATCACGACATTGGTTGTGGGACTGAGCGAAACGGTAGTTGGTCGGATACTGCCCGCGTTGGTCGCGGATCTGGCCGCGGACCAGGAATTGGCGCGGGATTTCCAGTCGGCATTCTTTCAGCCGCGACGCGATTCCACTGCGGCAGTGCTGGAATCGGCGCGTCTACGCGGCGACATTCGGAGCGACTTCGACCTGGACTTCGTCCTGGACGCCTTGGCGTCCCCGATCTATTACCGAGCATTGTTCCGTCACTTACCGCTGGACGCGCTCCTGGCCGAGCAGTCCGTCGATTCTGTGCTGCTGACTTTGACTCCCCACGAAAATTCCTGAAGCCGTTTCGATTCAGTTCAATTCGACTGGATCGGGTCCGACACGGCTGTCGGTGTTCAGCGCCGCGATGGCAGCTGACTCGTCGGTATCGAGTGCGAAGTCGAAGATTGCGGCGTTGTCGCGCATGCGGGCAGGTGTAACCGACTTCGACAGAACGGTGTGTCCCTGTTCGAGATGCCAGCGCAGAATGATCTGCGCTGGGCTCTTTCCGTGTGCGGCAGCGATTTTCCCGATGGTCGGGTCGTCGAGGATAGTTCCCTGTCCCAGTGGGCTCCATGCCTCGATTTCGATGCCGCGACTCTGTGCGTATTCCCGTGACGCGTGCTGTTGCAGTCTGGGGTGCAATTCGATCTGGTTGACGGCCGGGGTGATCGAGCTGTGCTCGGCCAGCAGTTCGAGGTGCTCCGGCAGGAAGTTGGACACGCCGATCGCACGGGCACGGCCGGAGCCGAGGATCTCCTCGAAAGCGGCCCACGTCTCCACGAACAGGCCCTTTGCCGGTGCCGGCCAGTGGATCAGATACAGGTCGACGAAGTCGAGGCCGAGCGTGTCGAGGCTCGTGTCGAACGCGGCGAGCGCTCGGTCGTGGCCCTGATCGTCATTCCACAACTTGGTGGTGACAAAAAGCTCTGACCTCGGAACACCCGAACTAGCTATGGCGCGGCCGACACCGGCTTCGTTTCCGTAAATTGCGGCCGTGTCGATGTGGCGGTAACCGATCTCGAGAGCGGTGGCAGTGACCTCTTCGGTCTGGGCGTCCGGTACCTGGAAAACGCCGTACCCGAGTTGCGGGATGGTGATCGGTTCGCCGGTGGTTCCGTGAGTCAGTGTGCGGTCGGGGATCGACAACATTGAAGAGCGCCTTTCAAGACTGGGTGTGGCGGTTCGACGGGCGATCGTGTCGCCCGTGGCCCACCTATGCCGCGCATGCAACTATTGCGTGCGCCTGATAAATAGTTGCACACGCGGGTTGTCTGCGCAAGCAGCGCCGTTGGCTACTCCTCGAAGAGTTGTCCGTTCTCCATCCGCCACCGACGTGTGCTGCGGGTGGATTGGAGCATGCGTCGATCGTGAGTGACGAGGAGGAGGGTTCCCTCGAACGACTCCATCGCCTGCTCGAGTTGTTCGATCGCCGGAAGGTCGAGGTGGTTCGTCGGCTCGTCCAGTACCAGTAGATTCACGCCGCGTGCCTGGAGTAAAGCCAGTGCAGCCCTAGTTCTTTCGCCGGGGGAAAGTGAAGCGGCAGATCGGAGTACGTGGTGTCCGCGCAGGCCGAACTTGGCGAGGAGAGTGCGGACATCGGCATCGGGCCAATCCGGTACCTGAGCGCCGAAGGCCTCGACGACTGGTTGATCACCTTCGAATAATCCACGCGCCTGATCGATCTCACCGATCGCGACACCGGAACCCAGCGACGCGATGCCCTCGTCCGGGACGAGTCTGCCGAGCAGGACGTTGAGGAGGGTGGTCTTGCCTGCACCGTTCGCGCCCGTGACGAGAATTCGATCACCCCAGTCGATTTGCGTCGTAACCGGACCGAACGTGAACTGACCGCGCGTCACCTTGGCGCCGTTCGTGGTTGCGACAACGGAACCGGACCGCGGAGCTGCCGCGATCTCCATGCGGAGTTCCCACTCCTTGCGCGGTTCCTCGACCACTTCGAGTCGCTCGATGCGGCGTTGAGTCTGGCGGGCCTTCGCGGCTTGCTTCTCCGTAGACTCGGTCCGCAATCCGCGTCCGATCTTGTCGTTGTCCTTGGCCTTACGACGCGCATTGCGGACGCCGTGTTCCATCCAGTTGCGCTGCATCTGCGCGCGATCTTCGAGATCGGAGCGGGTGCCGGCATATTCCTCGAAGGCCTCGCGCGCGTGCTGGCGTGCTATCTCACGTTCGGCGAGGTACGACTCGTAGCCGCCGTCGTACACGGCGATGTCCTGTTGTGCCAGATCGAGTTCCACGATCCCCGTGACGGTGCGCGAGAGGAACTCGCGATCGTGGCTCACGACGACCAACGCCGCTCGGGTCTCGGCAACAAATCGTTCCAACTGCTCGAGACCCCGCAGGTCGAGATCGTTGGTGGGCTCGTCCAACAGGAGAATGTCGTAGCGCGAAAGCAGCAGCGACGCGAGGCCGGCGCGTGCGGCCTGACCGCCGGACAATGCCGTCATGTGAGCGTCGAGGGATACGCCAAGTCCGAGTTCTTCGACTACCTTCTCGGCGCGCTCGAACAGATCGGCGCCGCCCAGCGCGAGCCAGCGTTCGAGCGCCGGGGAGTACAGATCCTCTTCGGCTTCAGCCAGCGTTTCGGCCGCGGTGTTCATAACCGCCTCGGCGTGCGCGACCCCGGTGCGTCGGCCGAGGAACTCGAGGACGGTCTCGCCCTCGATGCGGTCGGGTTCCTGCGCGAGGTAACCCACCGCAGCGTCTGGCGGGCTGAGGATGATCGAACCCTCGACGTCGGCGGTTCCGATTCCGGCCAGTGCAGTGAGAAGCGTCGACTTGCCGGCGCCGTTCGCCCCGACGAGGCCGATGACGTCGCCGGGCGCCACCGTCAGATCGAGGTCGGAGAACAGGGTGCGTTCTCCCCGGGAAGCAGAGAGGCCGCTGATGCGCAGTGTTGCAGTCACCCGAGAAGTATCCCCGGTGCTGTGCGCCAGTGTTAATCGGTGCTGTGCGCCTTTGTTAACCGCGGGCTGTTAACAAAGGCGCACAGCAGTCAGTCCCGAACCAGGTGATACCAGCACGGATGCGCCGCACGGACCGGAAGTGGCGATTCACTCACGTCGGCGGCCGTACTCGAGGCCATCGACCAACCATCGAATGCTCGCATGACGTCCTCCTCGGAGACGCCATGTGGCATCGGCCAACGGTGACCTGGCCCGAATGCGAACATCACCATGGACGCTCCCGGTGCGGTGATCGCGTTGACCGACCTCCCGTAGTCTCGTCGTTGATGATCGGTGAGCCCGTGAAAGCAGCCGATGTCGAGCACCAGCATGTGCCCACCGTCGACGGCTATGTGCAGGTCTGCCGCGTCCTCGTGGAGAAACCGGACGTCGACGTGGGCTTCACGTGCATGTATGCGCGCTTTGTCCAACGGTTCCTGCTCGGCATCGACGCCGGTGACGTGCCAACCGCGTTGCGCCAGCTCGATGGAATGGCGTCCGGTGCCGCAGCCGATATCGAGGGCACGGCCGCCTTCCGGAACGGAAATTTCGTCCAGGAGTCCGGCCAGTTGAGCGTCGAACCCATGCCCGGTGTGCTCCCACGGAGTGACGCCGACCTTGTAGGCGAGACGATATGAAAGATTCATCGCTCTCTCTTTTCTCGAGGCGATTCCAATACTTGTCTTCCAAGGTAGACCGGCATTTCGGGCGGTACAAGGGCGCTGCCCGGAGGTTCGGCGGGGAATGCCTCCATGCTCTGCCGCGTTGGTTCCGAATATGACCGAAACCAACGATGTGACCTCCGTACCGACAATTGTTCTGAACGACGGTAAGACGATCCCCGCACTGGGATTCGGTGTGTTCCAGGTTCCGGACGACGAAACGCAGGAAGCCGTCTCCACCGCCCTGCAGACCGGCTACCGCAGTATCGACACCGCCAAGATCTACGGCAACGAGGTGGGCGTCGGCCGCGCGATCTCCGAATCCGGCATCGCCCGCGAAGACCTGTACATCACGACAAAATTGTGGAACGACGACCAGGGCTACGACTCGACGCTTGCCGCATTCGACGCCAGTCTCGAGAAGTTGGGTCTCGACTACCTCGATCTGTACCTGATCCACTGGCCGGTTCCGTCCAAGGACCTGTACGTCGAGACCTTCAAGGCATTCCAGAAGCTCAAGGCGGACGGACGGGTTCGTTCCATCGGTGTCTCCAACTTCACCATCGAGAACCTCGAGCGTGTCATCGGTGAAACCGGTGAGGTGCCGGTCCTCAACCAGATCGAGCTTCACCCCAAGTTCAACCAAGCCGAACTGCGCGCCTTCCACACCGGCAAGGGAATTGCGACGGAAGCGTGGAGCCCGCTCGGCCAAGGAACTGTTCTCGGTGACCCCGTCATCACCGCTATCGCCGATGCTCATGGCGTCACCGCGGCTCAGGTGATCATTCGCTGGCACCTGCAGATCGGAAACGTGGTGATTCCGAAGTCGGTGACCCCCGAACGTATCGCCGCCAACTTCGATGTCTTCGGATTCGAATTGACGCCGGAACAGATCAACGCGATCGGTGCTCTCGACGACGCGGCCGGCCGCATCGGCCCCGACCCGGTCACGCTCGGCAGCTAGGGCTTCCGGTAGACCCACAAACGGCACTCCCGCAATCGCGGGAGTGCCGTTCTGTCGTGCGAGGTCAGTTCAGGTGCGTGCGATGTTCTGCAGTGAATGCGATGTGCTCATCTGTGCGTCCGGTGCGGAGCTTGTCGACCCACTCGGGATCGGCGAGCAGCGCGCGTCCGATGGCAACCATGTCGAATTCACCCCTCTCGTACTGAGCTTCGAGACGCTCCAGCCCGGTGACAGCAGATGCAGCGTCGCCGGTGAATGCCGTCGTGAACACGGAATCGAGTCCGACCGAACCGACGGTGATGGTCGGCAACCCGGTCAGCTTCTTGGTCCAACCGGCGAGGCCGAGCTTGCCGTCTTCGCCTTCGAGTTCAGCGAACGCCGGTTCCCAATGACGCCTCGTCGACGGATGCAGGACGTCGACGCCGGCGTCGACCAGGGGAGTGAGGATGCGGCCGAGCTCTGCCGGGCTCTGGGCGATGCGGGCGTCGTAGTGGCCGGACTTCCACTGCGAGAATCGGTATACGATCGCGAACTCGTTTCCGACAGCCTCTCGGATTGCGGCAACGACCTCGGACGGGAAGCGGGTGCGAGCTTCCAGTGATCCGCCGTATTCATCGGTGCGGACATTGGTTCCGGCCCAAAGGAATTCGTCGAGCAGGTAACCGTGCGCTCCGTGCAACTCGAGACCGTCGAAACCGGTGTTCTTCGCGTTGAGTGCGGCGTCGACCCACGACTGCTTCAAGGTGTCGAGATCCGAGGTGGTGAATTCTCGTCCCAGACGGGTGCCGTCCAGCGCCAGGCCGGAGGGGCTGACGGTCTCGACCTCGGGGTTCAGACGCGAGTTCTCGCCGCGTTCGACTCCGAGGTGCCACAGCTGAGGAATGATCGATCCGCCCTCGGCGTGGACGGCGTCGACTACCGACTTCCAGCCGCCCAGGCTCGAATCGCCGTAGATGCGCGGTACGCGGGTGTGCGGGCCGGCTGCCGGGTCCGGGATGTACGTGCCTTCGGTGATGATCAAGCCGACACCACCTGCTGCACGACGACGGTAGTACTCGGCCACGTCGGCGCCGGGGATTCCGTCCGGCGAGAAGGCGCGCGTCATCGGGGCCATCGCAAAACGGTTGCGCAACGAGAGTGATTTGACCTCGAAAGGCTCGAAGAGGCCGCGCAACGCGGAGGCCTCGGGTGCTGTCGATGTGTCGGGGAGAGTCACGGGTTTGTTCAACGCGGCGGACCCTCGACCTATTCCGCCGCCTGACTTTGTCTCACCGAAATCTGCAAAAGCTTGCGTACGTTCGGTTTTCGATTGATGCCTACGTCGACCACACTTAGTTTGTGCATTAACTATTAACATGCGATATGGTCGTGCGGAAAGTTCTTGACGGCGGTATCGAGCACGAAAGAGGACGCGCGAGCATGACAACAACGGTGCCGGACGAGCGGACCGGAGAGTTGGAGCCGATTCCGGAGCGGCCGTACCCGAAGCGCCGTGATCCCAAGGGATCGTGGATGTTCGACATGATCAAGACCACCGATCACAAGAAGATCGGGATCATGTACATGATCACGGCTTTCGTGTTCTTCCTGATCGGCGGCCTGATGGCCCTGTTCATGCGTGCGGAACTGGCTGTCCCCGGGATGCAGTTCCTCTCGAACGAGCAGTTCAACCAGTTGTTCACCATGCACGGCACGATCATGTTGCTGCTGTATGCGACGCCCGTCGTTTTCGGCTTCGCGAACTACATACTTCCGCTGCAGATCGGTGCCCCGGACGTGGCGTTTCCGCGTTTGAACGCATTCGGGTTCTGGCTCTTCACTTTTGGTGGTCTCATCGTTCTCGGCGGATTCCTCACACCGGGCGGCGCTGCCGACTTCGGTTGGACCGCGTACACCCCACTGTCGGGTGCGGTGCACAGTCCCGGCGTCGGAGCCGACCTGTGGGTATTCGGCCTGACAGTGGGCGGTCTCGGCACCATTCTCGGTGCGGTCAACATGATCACCACGGTGATCTGTTTGCGCGCGCCAGGCATGACGATGTTCCGGATGTCGATCTTCACGTGGAATATCTTCATCACCAGCATCTTGATCTTGATGGCGTTCCCGTTGCTGACCGCTGCATTCATGGGCCTGTTCGTCGACCGTCACCTCGGTGGCCATATCTTCGACCCGGCGTCAGGTGGAGTTCTGTTGTGGCAGCACCTGTTCTGGTTCTTCGGTCACCCCGAGGTGTACATCATCGCGCTGCCGTTCTTCGGCATCGTCTCGGAGATCTTCCCGGTCTTCAGCCGTAAGCCGATCTTCGGATACACCGGATTGGTCTACGCGACACTGGCGATCTCAGCTCTGTCCATCGCGGTGTGGGCTCACCACATGTACGCAACCGGCGCTGTTCTCCTGCCGTACTTCTCGTTCATGACGTTCCTGATCGCCGTGCCGACAGGTGTGAAGATCTTCAACTGGATCGGCACGATGTGGAAGGGGCAGTTGACCTTCGAATCGCCGATGCTGTTCTCGATCGGCTTCCTGATCACCTTCCTCTTCGGCGGTCTGTCTGGCGTCATCCTCGCGAGCCCGCCGATCGACTTCCACGTCACCGACACCTACTTCGTCGTCGCCCACTTCCACTACGTTGTCTTCGGTACGGTCGTGTTCGCCACGTACGCCGGTATCTACTTCTGGTTCCCGAAGATGACCGGTCGCATGATGGACGAGCGCCTCGGCAAGTGGCACTTCTGGACCACGTTCGTCGGTTTCCACGGCACGTTCCTCGTCCAGCACTGGCTCGGTGGCGAGGGGATGCCGCGCCGTTACGCCGACTACCTGCCCTCGGACGGATTCACGGTTCTGAACTCGGTGTCCACGATCTTCGCTTTCGTACTCGGTGCCTCGACGCTTCCGTTCATCTGGAACGTCTTCAAGAGTTACCGCTACGGCGAAGTGGTCACCGTCGACGATCCATGGGGCTACGGAAACTCACTGGAGTGGGCGACCACCTGCCCGCCGCCGCGTCACAACTTCACCGAGTTGCCGCGCATCCGCAGTGAGCGTCCGGCGTTCGAGCTGCACTACCCGCACATGGTGGAGCGAATGAGGGCAGAAGCGCACGTGGGTCTCACCGGGCAACCCACGTCGACGTTGGAGAAGAGTGACGATCATCGCCAGATTGATTAGTGCAATAATAGTTGCTGCACTAATTAATCTGATAACATCGGATTCATGACGACGAAGGCTCCGCAGACGCAGATGGACGATCCGCTGGCTCTCGACCGGCAGGTGTGCTTTGCACTTGCGGTCGCGAACCGGGCGGTGCTGTCCGTCTACCGGCCACTGCTCGAGCCGATGGGCCTCACGCATCCCCAGTACCTGGTGATGCTGGCACTGTGGGGAAAATCGCCGATGGCGGTCAAGGAAATCGGGCAGGCACTGCAACTCGATTCGCCGACGCTGTCGCCGCTCCTCAAGCGACTCGAGGCGTCCGGGCTGATCACGCGAACCCGTAGCCGCGCCGACGAACGTCAACTGGACGTGGACCTCACCGAAGCTGGTGTGGCACTGCGCGACGAGGCGGAGAAGATCCCGCCGGCGGTTGTCGCGAAGCTCGGCGTCAGCCTCGCCGAACTCGAAGAACTCCACAACGTTCTGACGCGGGTCAACGAGGCCGCGCTCCGCGCCGGAGCCTTGGACCAATGAGAGAAATGTGATGACTGCATCCGAAAGAAACGTGATGACTGCGTCAGTACCGTCGATGCGTACCGAACAGGTGACTTCCGTGACTTCCAAGAAGCAACGTACGAGCCCGAATCCTCTTCAATGGTTGGGTTATTCAGTGGGGCGCAAGCTGCCCGATTCCATGCAGGACTGGGTGCGAAACGACCTGATCGGTGACTGGGCCGTGCCGCGTCACCTGATCCGAAGCATGGTGCCGTTCATTCCAGTGTTCGCGGCCTTCATGCTCTTCCCCGGGCCGTGGGCCCTGCGGGCATCGATGGTGCTGCTCGGAGTGCTTCTGGCACTGTTTTATTCGGTCTCGTACATGGCTCAGAACAGGTCGCGTCGCCTGGAGCGTCACGGTTTGCCTTCCGACCTCGAGAACCCGAAGAAGATCTCGCGCCACGACGCCGAAAAGGCCGCCTACGAGAAGTTGCACGGCGGCCCCGCGACCTAGACGCCTCGGTCAGAAGCCGTGGAGGGTACTGCCGCCGTTCATTTCGCAGACACGTTGCTCCATGACCGCCGGGAAACCACCCGCAGGCTCGGACGAACGAAGAGCCGATTCGACGTCCTGCTCGACCAGGTATCCGTTGATCGCGATCGCCGCGCTTGAACCTGCAGCCGCAGCATTGATTACCTGCGCGCGAGGGTCGACGACATTGCCAGCGCCCCAGATACCGGGAACACTGGTGGCGCCGAAATGATCGACAGCCACGAATCCCGTGGGGCTGGTTATGCAGCCGAGGTGCGTCAGATGTGCGTCGTTCGGAACGAAACGCGGCGCAACGAACAGTGCTGAGCGCGCAACCAACTGGCCGTTGTCGAGTTCGACGCCTTTCAGTTGCTCTCTCTCGCAGACCAATCTGGTAACTGATCCGTCTGCGACCGTCACCCCTCGCGCAGCCAGTCGTGCGCGTTCGTCGGGGGTGAGCGAGATCTTGTGGGGGAAGAACGTCACATCCGGCGACCACTGTCGGAGTAGAAACGCCTGGTGAACTGACATTTCGCGAGCGTCGCCGCCGAGAATGCCGATTGGTTGGTCGCTGATCTCGTACGCATGGCAGTACGGGCAATGGAGCACACTTTGTCCCCAAAGCTCTTGGATGCCTGGAATTTCCGGGAGTGAATCCCGTAGGCCGGTGGCAACCAGCACAGTGCGAGTTTCGAGCGTCCTGCCTCCCGACAGTTCGACGACAAAGCCGGGTTCGATACCGCGCCAGGAGATGTCGACTACCTCATCGCGTTTGAATTCCACTCCGTACGTCTGTAATTCGCTGCGTCCGACGGTGAGCAACTCACCTGGCGCCATGCCGTCCCGCGAGAGGAAGCCGTGCATGTGTGCCGCCGGTGCGTTGCGCGGCTTGCCGGAATCGATGACGGCGACCGAGCGCCGAGCACGACCCAACACCAGGGCTGCGCTGAGTCCGGCGGCTCCACCACCGACGATCACGGTGTCGAGGACCTGTGTTTCAGTCTGTGTTCGCATGAGCACAGGTTGCCCGCGGACGAGATCGCTCAGCAACTATTGTTGCCATTTCTGGGAATCGTCGTCAGACTCGGACCATGAATGTCAACGGTCCGCACATCGATGCCGCCATCTCGCAGATCGGCGCGCGCCTCAAACGCATTCGTACACAGAGGAACGTCACGCTCACAGCACTGTCCGAGTCCACCGGTATTTCGAAGAGCACCCTGTCGAGGCTCGAAGCGGGGGAGCGTCGCCCGAGTTTGGAGTTGCTGCTTCCGATCGCGCTCGCCCACCAAGTGCCGTTGGACCAGTTGGTGGCGGCGCCACAGGTCGCCGATCCACGTATCCAGAGTGCGCCTCGAAGCGTCAGTGGGCGAACGGTCTTGCCGCTGACTCGGCAACCGGGTGGGCTGCAGGCATTCAAGATGACCATCCCGGCAAACCAGACCGAGCCCAACCCGCAGGTGCATGACGGCTATGAATGGCTGTACGTGTTGTCGGGGAAGCTGAGATTGGTGTTGGCCGATCACGACATCGTGATGGGAACGGGTGAAGCTGCTGAATTCGACACCCGAAATCCGCATTGGTTCGGCAGTGACGGCAAAGGCCCGGTCGAAGTGCTGAGTCTGTTCGGCCCACAAGGAGAACGCATTCACGTTCGGGCCAAGCCTTCGGCGAAGTGACGGACAGTCATACTTTCATTCGATGCTGCCGGAGGCGAAGAGAACAGTGAGGATCTGTGCGAATCGAAACTGACGACCTGAGTCGGGACGCGGTCCTGGCTCTACTGGCCGAGCACCTCGCGGACATGCATGCGACCTCGCCCGCGGACAGTGTTCACGCGCTGGACATCACCGGGCTGAGGGATAGCTCCGTGACCATGTGGACGCTGTGGAGCGAAGTTGACGAGCTACTCGGTTGCGTAGCACTCAAGGAACGGTCGTCGACCGGCGGCGAGATCAAGTCGATGCGAACGTCATCGGCAGCGAGGGGGCGTGGCGTGGGAACGCGACTTCTTCAACACGTCGTGGACGCGTCGAGACAACGAGGTTACCGGCAACTCGAATTGGAGACCGGCACACAGGACTACTTCGATCCAGCTCGGCGGTTGTACGCGAAATTCGGGTTCGTGCCGTGTCCACCGTTCGCGAATTACCGCGAAGATCCGAACAGTGCATTCTTCGTTCTCGCCCTGTGAGCAGCTCTCATTCGGTGAACATTCTGGCAGTGATACGTCGTACTGCACTGTCGGAGTCCGTGATTGCGGTGTCGAGCACCAGCGGTTCCGTGGTCCACGGCTCGTAGTCTCGATCCAGAATTTCCTGCCACGTGGGTAGTACAAGATCCGGGATGTCGACCACTCGCCGTTCAGCGCGTCTGCGATGCTCGTCGGGATCCGAACAGATGACCTCGACACTGAGCAAGCGCGCCGAATTATGTTGTGCGGTAGCGGACCAGGCGTCTCGTGTCGCCTCGACTGGGTTGACGCATTCGACCACGACCGAGAGTCCCAGTCGCAATTGTTCGGCGGCAAGCGCGTACCCGGTGATGTATCCAGCGGTCCCGGATACATCAGCGATACCGCTGCGGATCAGCGACTGTTCGATGGTATCGATCCGCACGTAGGGAATCTTGTGATGCTGAGCAAGCGCCCGCGCGATCGTCGACTTGCCGGTGGCCGGCAAACCACCGATCACGACCAGCGTTGCGCGGGTCGATGGGTGGGGGTTGTGTCCGGCATCCGCCATCCCTGAAATGTACGGGGCGTCGTCGATTTACATAAACTCGCCTCGTACTCTGCTCAGCTCGAGATCGCGAATTCTCGTGCTTCGAACGCCAGATCGTCGGCGGCGGATTCCATTCGTGCCGTCGCACGGTTGGGTGCTGTCAGCACTGCGACAATCGGAACTGCCAACGCCAGCAGGCCGAGAACGAAGACAGGGAAGAGGAATGAGAATACTTCGAGTCCCTGCGGCGCCTGGGCTGCCGCGTCGTGAACAACCTCGACCGCGGCCATTCCGGTGTAGTGCATACCGACGACGGCGACACCCATGATGATTCCGGCGACAAAACGGAGAATCGTGGACTCGAGCACCATGGTGAACCACAGTGCAGCGGTTCCGGCGACGACTGCGATGAGAACCGACAATGCAACGAAGATCAGGTCGTAGTGCACCTCGCCCTGAAAGCGCAAGGCGCGCATACCCGTGTAATGCATGATGTTCACGGCGAGACCGGTCACCACGCCCCCGATCAGAAGCCGCGTCCAGCGAAATTCGGTCCCAATGATCAGCAGGCCGACAAACACGGCCCCTACCGAGATGATCGCGGAGATCACGGTCCATCCGAGGTTGTATCGAATCGGACTGCCGGGGACTGCGAAGCCGAGCATGGCGATGAAATGCATCAGCCAGATGGCGACGCCACCGATCGACAAGGCAGCCATAGCGAGCCATCGCATGCGTGTGGCGGTTGTCGTCGCCGACGCTGAATGCCTGGTGCACGCCAGGCCGACTACCGACCCGACCACGGACACGACGTAGGCGAGCCCGAGCAGCCAGATTCCCATCGAGAAATGGTGCATTTCATCCGACATGCCAGTTCCTTTCGGCGACGATTCGCATCTGGTGATTCATCTAGACGACTGCTTCAGCTGCAAGTCGTTCGAGGGAGTACTCGGTGACGGCGATCAGCGCGCGTTTGGCCGATTCGCGGTTTCGGGCGTCGATCTCGATCATGGGAACGCGGTTGGGTAGAGCTAACGCCTGGCGGAGATCGCTCGCCGAATGGATTGGTGCGCCGTCGAAGCGGTTGACCGCCACGATGAACGGGAGGCCTCGCGCCTCGAAGAAGTCGACTGCGGCGAAGCTGTCTTCCAGGCGACGTGTGTCGACCAGAATGACCGCACCGATCGCACCGGTGATGAGGTCGTCCCACATGAACCAGAATCGGCGCTGTCCCGGGGTTCCGAACAGATAGAGGACCAGGTCGTCGGCGAGAGTGATGCGCCCGAAGTCCATCGCGACCGTCGTGGTGCTCTTGTCGGGAGTGGAACCGAGATTGTCGATCCCGTCGCTGGCGTCGGTGACCATGGCCTCCGTGCGAAGGGGGACGATTTCGGAGACAGTTTCCACAAGCGTCGTCTTGCCAACACCGAAACCCCCGGCGATCACGATTTTTGTCGATTTCACGCGAGACGATGAGTCAGAGTGCCCGAAGTCCACTGAGGGTCCTTTCGATCAGTTCGCGTCGCTCGACTCGAGATGCGTCGCTTCGCAGAGTGGCATGTATTTCCAGTGATCCGGCTACTACGAGGTCGGCGACCAGTACCCGCACGACTCCGATCGGAACACCCAGGTGGGCAGCGATCTCGGCAATCGAGATCCGCTGCTCGCAGAGTGCGACGATCGATGCACGAATATCTTGCGGTGCAAGGTTGTTCGAGTCCACGTCTTCGATCGTCGCGATGATCGCTTCGAGCGGGAGGTCGATGGACGGCAGGGTCCGACCTTCCGTGAGCGCGTAGGGCCGGACCAAGCTGGGTGCGGCGTCGTTGTGCTCGGATTGATGGCGAGGCATCGAACTCAAATACCCTGCGATGTTCGCGGGGCAATGTCCATGGTGGTCCCGACGCGATCGACGAGAGTCGCCATTTCGTAACCGATCTGGCCGATGTCGCATCCAGCGACAGCGAGTGCGGCAAGGTAAGCGCCACTACCGACGCCCATGAGAAGCAGGTAGCCGTTCTCCATCTCGACGACGGACTGCATGACAGCCCCGCCGTCGAAGAGGCGTGATGCACCCGCGGACAGGCTGGCTAGTCCGGAAGTGACAGCGGCTAATTGATCCGCCCGGTCGAGCGGAAGGTGTGTGCTCGAGGCCGTCAACAAGCCGTCGGCTGAGACGATGATCGCGTGACTCACACCCGGCACGTCTCGGGCAAAAGCCGAAACCAGCCAGTCGAGTGCGCGGGGAGTCTCTTGGGCTCCGACAGTGTTCACTGTTCTCCTTCATCGTTGTGCAACATCGTGGACGCTTCGAAAGACTGTCCGCCATCGAACTGGTGGGTGGCGGCATGCCGACGCCCTCGTTGTACTCCGGATTGGTAACTGCTCCAACCACGTTGGACGTCCGCCGGATTGGATGCATGGCGCTGTGTCGTACCGCCCCCGCCGACGGCACCAGGAACCAGGCGGGCTCCGCGGTCTCGGATAGGGAGTCCGGAATCGGCGATCTTGGTAACCGGCATTTCGAACGACGTCCGAGCGGCCAGCCAGCCTTGATCCGCGTCGGTGGTCCACGAACTGCCGGTGGAAGCCGCTGAAGTCTCCGCCGTCGGATCCACGAGCCACTCCGACACCATCCGGGCGAAAATCGGCATCGTGGTCGGGGCAGTGGGAGCGCCGTTCGAGCTGCCGTCGCCCGCGCCGTCAGCGCGCGCCGATTCACGAGCAGAGAGCCCGTCACGGGTACGCGACGAGAAGAACGCCGCAGTATTTGTCGGCGTCGGGGCTGAGAGCCGGTGCCGCGGCGGCGGCGGGATACGAACGGGAAGGGGCGTCGATGCGCTTGAGCCTTCGGGATCGGGCAGAGGAGCGAAGGACGACACCGACGTAGCGGGTGCTGGAGTGGTTGGTGTCGAGGTACTGACCGCCGGTACTCCACTTGTGCCCGGGGTGCGACGTGGTAACCCCGAAGGCGCTGTTGCCGTCGGCGTCGATTGCGGTGTGATCGGGGCGAACGTCTCAGTCCGATCGGTACTGTTACTGGGCGTCCGACGCGGGAGATCAGTGAAACTTCTGGTCGCAGGCTGCGGGGGTGCGGATTCGGTCGGGACGGGCTGTGACCATGACGGTGCAGGCGGTGTGGGAGGGGGAGTCCGATCGAGCGTGGGAACGGGTCCGGTTCGCGGCGTGCGGATCTCGGGTCCCCGAGAAGAATCGAGTATCGACGTCGGTAGGAGCACCGTTGCGGTGATGCCGCTGTGCGTCGACGACGTTGCCGTCGGGCGCAGGCGCACAGAGATGTTGTAGCGACGGCTGATTCGGCTCACGACGAACAAACCCATGCGACGCGCTGTATCCGCGCTCATCTCGCCGCCGGCGGCGAGGCGCTCGTTGGCATCGAGGATATCGGCAGGCGACATGCCGATACCCAGATCTGCGATCTCGACGATCATGGAGCCGTCGACAGTGCGGGCAGCGTTGATAGACACCGTGGTCTCCGGTGGGGAGTACCGCAGAGAATTGTCGAGCAGCTCAGCGATGAGGTGAACGACGTCCGGGGCAGCATGACCGGTGACGACGCCGGGCGGGATCTGCCCAAGTTCGACGCGTCGATACTCCTCGACGCCGGATACCGCGGCGCGAAGGGTATCGCCGAGAGCGACGGGGGCGGTCCTGCCGCGGCGTACATCGGTTCCGGCGAGAACCAGCAAGTTGTCGCCGTTTCGACGCATTCTCGCGGCGATGTGATCGAGCCGGAACAGATTCTCGAGGCGACGCGGGTCGTCTTCGTCCTGCTCCAACTGTTCGATCAAACCGAGTTGCTGGTCGACGAGGGACTTGTTACGCCTCGACAGCGTTTCGAACATGTCGTTGACCTGGCGCCGCAGGGTGGCCTGCTCGCCGGCAAGCGTGATGGCCTGACCGTGCATGTCGTCCACCGCGCGCGCAAGCTCGCCGATTTCCTCGTGGGTGCGGATCGGGACACGGGCGAAGTCGAGTTCGTCGGTACTTGCACCTGCGCGAATTCGTTCGATCGCGTCGGGAAGTCCGCGTCGTGCTGCCTGCAATGCGGCAAATCGCAACCGGCGGATCGGATCGATGAGCGATCGGCTGATGACGAGGGCGATGGCCAGTGCCAGCAGGACCGCGCCGAGCACAATTGCAGTGTCACGAAGTGCTGCGGTTCGTGCTGCATTGGATTCAGCGGTGACGGTGTCGCCGAACTCGGTGACGGTGGTGTCGGTCAGGCTGTTGTACTGGTCGTTTCCGGATTTCAGATCGGCGCCCACGCGGCTCCCCAGAGGAGAGGTCGACGGAGTTGATCCGAGGGCGTTGATCCGGTTCTGAGCAGAGTTGCTGAGGGTCTGGACGGTGTCGTTACTCCCGTCGATGGCCAGAATGTTGTTCAGAGCGACCAGTTCGGCACCGGCAGCACTGACCATCGACGTACGAGCCTGCTGGTCCGGATCACCTGAGCCGAAGAGGATTCGTTGTTCGGCAAGCGCTCGTCGCGCATCCCAGAGTGCCGAGAGTCGGCCACCCTCTTCGCGCAGCGCCGGACGCTGAGAATGCTCGACGACGCTGGTGAAGGTGTTCGAGAGCGCGCGCGAGACTTCGCCGACCCGCGAAACCAAGCGTGCGGGAGCCACCGCGCCGGCGGCGATCTCCTCGGTGATGGAACGGCTCTCGGCGAGCGCCGAAGTTACTTGGTCGTTGAGGTCGTCGTCGGACTGGAACGCGCGCGCGGCGTCGACCAGTTGGTCCATTGCGTCCGAAACTGCTTGTGTTGCCGGGCCGGTGTCAGTGCGTGCCGATGCGGCTTCGGCGAGTTCGTACAGCGCGGATTCGAGGTTGATCGCGGCGGGCACTGCGAGGGCACGCTCGGACGAGGAACTCAGCTGTGCGGCTTCTTCGAGTTCTGTCTGAACTCGAAGCGCGCCGAGGACAACGGCGACGATCATCGGCAATGCGAGAACGGCGATGACTTTCCAGCCCAGGCGCCATTCGCCGATCGACCACCAAGAGGTTGTCGTGTGTGAATCGTGTTTCATGCGGAACATGGCCCCTTCACGTCAACCCCCGTGGGTCATTGCCCGAACCCCTTCGATCCGGTTTGACCAGAAGGAGTAGTTAGCTGAACGGTAACAGACTGTTCGCTGGCTCGCTACATACCAGTTGGATTCTTGGATCGCCGATGACTATATCCGGATTGTAAGGCCAGGTGAAATGGTAAACGGACAAGTGCGGCGAATGGGATAGCCGGATAGTCCAATTTGGTAGCTTGGCGAGCAGCGCTGCTCGGGAATCGGTGGAATTCGCGGTAAGCATCTGGCTCGTGTCCCGACATCGAGACACGTCCGAACAAGGCGCACTCGCATGTCAGACTGTGGTAACCGCACCGATGACCGAATCGAACCTTGGAGCCATAGTGGGTGGACCTGCTCGCGACGCGTTGCGTGCGATCGCCGAACTGCTCGCACCTGACAGCCCCGCCGTCATCGATCGTGTGACTCTCGCAATCGACTACCCGGAACGGTATGTCGAGGTACAGAACGAACTGTACTTACAGACGCTCGAGAAGCCGCACCCGGAAATGGCGTGGTTTGCTCTCGTCGACGCATTGCACGAACATGAACTCCTGGTCTGGGTGGACTGGAACGAGGACGCTGCCGAGGTTCTCGGTCGACTGCGACAGCTGAAGTCTGCACTCGGAGCGGCCCACTCATGGAAATGGGCGGACGAGCTTGGCGCAGCCTATGACCGCACCGCTGGCCTCGAAACGCTTCTTGCCGGCGTCGGCGCCAACATCGCCGTGTCAGGAGTTTCCGTTGCCTGGCTCGACAGCGACAGCGATACCTTTCTCGTGGTGCTGATCCCGAGTGTTCAGGCCGAATCGCTCGTCGAACTCGCGCTGGCAACCGGGCACTGTGTGCGCGTGTTCTAGTGTCTCAGCGTTTACCGAGCAGACGACGGAATCCCTCGATTCGGTCGCTCAGTCTGGGCGGCGTGCGCTCGGGATCCATCAGCGCGTTTTCAGCGAGCACGTGGTCTTCGCCGTCCACTGTGTTCCGGTCGAATTCGCGCAGACTGCGGGCGTCGGAGGTCGAGAGAGCGCGAACCGTCGACAACAGTGACTGCTCACCCAACGCGTCGTCGACTTCTTCCTCGGTGACGTCGAGGTGCTCGCTGAGTAGACGGCGCCTCAAACCGATGATCGAGGCCCGCAACTCGACGTCCGCGTCGTCGTCGGATTCGACGGCGATGTCACACTCCGTATCGAAGCCCATCGAACGGTTGTTGAGGTTCGACGACCCGATTCGCAGGAGGCGATCGTCCATCACGAGAACCTTGGCGTGTACGTAAATAGGTGCGCCAGAACAGGTCACGGGATAAAACGCACCGAACCGATCATGGATATCGGCGGACCACAGCAGATGCAACAGGTCGTGGCGCGCTCCGTCCATCGCCTTTTGTTCCAGCCATCCGTCGGCATTGCGCGGAATGACCAGAACGATCTCCGGTCCGTCGTCCTCACGCAGGCGCGCGGCAATCGCCTCTGCCAGCGTGCGTGAGGCGAGGTACTGGCTTTCGATGTACAGCGTGTGTTCGGCCCCGGCGATGGCCGCGAGATAGAGCGCCTCGATCTCGCGTACCTCGATGCGTTCGCCGAGTTCCGGCAGCGTTCTGGCGACGGCTACGTCGACAACCCGCAAGGTGGGCGCCAGATTCACGGGCCACGGAGTCGCCGTGCTCTCGACCGGTGTCAGATCCTCGCCGGTTGCGGATTTCCAGCGTGCCCGCGCCAATTCGCCGATGGCCGCCGCCGCATTGCCGTCGACCGCCGTGGTCGCGTCATGCCAGGGGCCGTAACGCCTTCCGCTCGGAGTGATCCGGTAATCGTTTCGGTCGACGTGATCCGAGGTGTCCCAGCGGTCCACCGTCATGTCGATGCCGCCGCAGAACGCCAGAGCGTCGTCGATGACGATGATCTTCTGATGGTGCGCCGCGCCCACTGGATGGGCGCCGTCGATCTCGAACCGAAGACGCTCGTCGGTCAACCAGTTGGACACGAAGACGGGAGTCATGCCGCGCCCAATTGCGGTGAAGGCGCCGATGTTCCATTTGAGTACGAGGATTTCGAGATCGGTTTTCTCGCGGACGAGCCAGCGGAGGAACATCCCCAATCGGTTGGGGCCGTCGAGCGTCTGCTTGCCTGGCTCGAGTTTGATGCGCGTGTCGAAATCCCAGCCGATCAACATGATTCGCTTCTCGGCTTGCAGCATTGCGGACTTCGCGTGATGAAAGTAGTCATCGGCGTCGACGATGCAGGCCAGATTGTCGGCCGGCTCGATGCGCCAGCAGGTTTCGCCCGGAACAAGAATTCTGTTCATTCGCCGATTCCCAGGTAAGACGTCAGTTCGCGGGCGGCCGCTTGGCCGGCGCGGTTGGCTCCGATCGTCGACGACGACGGCCCGTATCCCACCAGATGCACGCGAGGGTCGGCTTCGATCTGCGTGGCGAGGCGTCCGGTCATCGGTATTCCGCCACCTGGTCCTCGCAGGTGCAGAGGTGCCAGGTGATCGAGTGAGCTGCGAAAACCGGTGCACCACAGGATCGCATCGGCATCGATGACAGTACCGTCGGCCCACTTCACGCCGTTCGGAAGGATTTCGGAGAACATCGGGAGTCGATTCATGACACCGCGCTCTCGCGCTGCGCGGATGGCCGGTGTCACCGGGAGACCGGTCACCGAAACGACGGATCCCGGAGGCAGACCGCGTCGTACACGATCCTCGACCATGGCAACCGCGGCGCGGCCGATGTCCGGAGTGAACGGCTCGTCGCGGAACTCCGGTTCACGACGCGTCACCCAGGTAGTCGTCGTGACGCGTGAGATCTCGTCGAGCAGTTGGACGGCCGAGATACCGCCGCCGACCACGACCACATGTTTGCCCTCGAACTCCGCGGCGGTTCGATAGTCCTTCGTGTGGAGTTGTCGGCCACGAAATGATTCGGCCCCGCGATAGTGGGGGATGAAGGGCCGCTCCCAGGTTCCTGTCGCATTGATCAAGCCTCGCGCCGCGAACACTCCGTGGTCGGTCTCGATCCGCAGTCGCTCTTCCCTCGGGCACACCACTCGTGTGTGCACCGGGCGGTGGACGGGAAGTTCGAATTGCTTTTCGTACAGTTCGAAGTAGTGGGGGACCGCGACGGATGCAGGCACCTGTTCCGCGTCGGTGCCGGTGGTTTCCGCGAAGGACATTCCCGGGAGATCATGCACACCGTTGACGGTGCTCAGTGTCAGGCTCGGCCAGCGGAACTGCCACGCCCCGCCCGGCCCGGACGCATGATCGAGCACCACGAAACCCGATTCGGGTTCGATTCCGAACTTGCGCAGGTAGTACGCGGCGGAAAGTCCGGCCTGTCCGGCGCCGATCACCACCACGTCAACCGGGTGCGGTTCCTGTGAGGCAAGGTCGTCTGTACTCATCGGTAATCTAACCTCCTGATGTACAGAACTTAGCTGCAGAGAAGTATGCGGACGGTATCGGCGCCTCGGAACATCCCTGTGTCGAGCCTTCCAGAAACGAAAGTGAGCGGACATGATCGGGTTCTCCCGTGACGGCAACGTCGTGACCATCGAGTTGCAGCGTCACGAGCGTCGCAATGCACTCAGCGCGGAACTCTGCATTGCGATTCGGGACGCGATGAACGCAGCAGTCGCCGAGCATGCGCACGTCGTCGTCATCACCGGTGAAGGATCGGCATTCTGCGCAGGGGCAGATCTCTCCGGCGACGTCTACATGGAGGGCTTCACCGATCGCCTGTTCGAGATGCTTCGCTCTATCGACACGGCGCCCATCCCGGTCATCGCTGCCGTCAACGGTCCGGCCATCGGTGCCGGGACGCAGCTGGCCATCGCGTCGGATCTGCGCGTCGTGGCGCCGAGCGCTCGTTTCGGAATCCCGGCAGCCACCCTCGGTGTCTCGGTGGACAAGTGGACGATGCGTCGGCTCGCGTCGCTGGTCGGCGGCGGTCCCGCGCGCACCATCCTGCTCGGTATCGAACAGATCGGCGCTGAGGAAGCCTTCACTCGGGGCCTCGCCAACAAAATCGGCACCCTCGACGACGCCCAGGAATGGGCACACCGCATCGCCAATCTCGCACCGCTGTCGTTGCGGCACATGAAGATGGTCCTCAACGACGACGGCACCATGGAGGAGCAGTCTCCCGAGCAGCTCGACGCTCTTCACGCCGCCTGGCTCAGCGAGGACGTCCAGGAAGCCCGCGCTGCCCGCATCGAGAACCGCCCTCCCGTATTCAAGGGCAAGTAAAGCCTGTTGCAGGGTAAACAGGCGCCGGGCACGCAGGACGGATAGTGGCTACGCTCGTCTGAATGAAGAAGACGACGGTTCTCGGAGTTGCTGCTGTTGCCGCGGCGACGGGGTGGGTGGCGCGAGCCGCATGGGGAATCCCGACGCAGATCGGGGCATCGCGAAACACGGTGCAACCGTATGCGGCGATGTCTCCGCGATATCGGGACCGCCAGTTCCACAACTCGGAGCCCAGCAGCACACTGGTGCCCGGCACTGATGCCGGAATGTTCAAGTCGATGGCAACGCGAGGGTCGACGGGTCGGCCGCGTCAGCCGATTCCGTTGGCCACTCCGCTGGCACCGGCGGTAGCCGGCGACGCAGCGGTGACGTGGTATGGCCATTCGAGCGTTCTCGTCGAGGTCGACGGTTACCGTGTTCTCGCCGATCCGGTGTGGAGCGAGCGCGTATCACCCTCGGCCACAGTAGGTCCCGCACGGATGCACCCCACTCCGGTGGCATTGACCGAACTGCCTGCAGTAGATGCGATAGTCATCTCTCACGATCACTACGACCATCTCGACATGGCTACGGTCAAGACGCTGACTCGTACCCAGACTGCTCCGTTTGTCGTGCCGATCGGTATCGGGGCTCACCTGCGGCACTGGAAGGTGCCCGAGAACCGGATCGTGGAATTGGACTGGGACGAGTCGACAAAAGTCGGCGACCTGGTTCTCACGTGCACCGAGGCTCGTCACTTCTCCGGTCGTGGTCTTGTTCGGAACACGACTCAGTGGGCGTCGTGGGTGTTCGCCGGTCCCGAGCACCGGGTCTTCTTCGGCGGTGACAGCGGATACACGTCCCGATTCGAACAGTTGGGTGCAACGTACGGGCCGTTCGATCTGACGCTTCTCCCCGTCGGCGCGTACGACGTGCGCTGGCCGGACATTCACATGAATCCCGAAGAGGCGGTGCAGACGCACATCGACCTCAACAAGGGCGACGGTTCGCGCGGTGTATTCGTCCCGATTCACTGGGCGACCTTCAACCTCGCGTTTCACTCGTGGTCGGAGCCGATTATTCGCCTCAGCGAGTCGGCCGCAGAGGCAGGCACGACCGTGTCGGTTCCGATGCCGGGCGGCAGGATCGACGCGTTGTCGCCGACACCTCCGTCGAAGTGGTGGATACCACTGGGCTGAGCGGAGAAGGGCCGCGGACGTGGTTGCCCGTCGAGTCGAACTCTGATTAGTTGCTCCGGGTGCGTAATCTTTGACCATGGCTCACGAGCACACCAGTTCAGAAGAGACAGCAGTGGCGGTAGCGCCTGAGCGATTGCCGGACGACGTCGACGTCGCCCGCGGTTTGACCGCCGATCAGGTTGCGGCCCGGATAGCGTCGGGGCAAACCAACGACGTGCCGGATCGGGCGTCTCGCTCGGTCAAGGACATCATTCGCGGCAACGTCTTCACTCGCATCAACGCGATCCTGACCGTGTTGTTGGTGATCGTGCTCGCGACGGGCTCGATCATCGACGGCATGTTCGGGTTGTTGATCATCGCGAACAGCGGTATCGGCATCATCCAGGAGATCCGCGCCAAGCGCACGCTCGACGCACTGGCCATCGTGAGTCAGGCCAAGCCGATGGTCAGGCGTGACGGCGTCGCCGTGGCAATGGCACCCAAAGACGTTGTGCTCGACGACATTATCGAACTCGGGTCCGGTGACCAGATAGTCGTCGACGGCGAAGTGGTCAGTTCCGCCGCACTCGAGGTCGACGAATCGCTCCTCACGGGTGAAGCCGATCCGGTTCACAAGGCGAGTGGCCAGCAAGTGTTGTCGGGCAGTTTTGTTGCCGCGGGCAGTGGCGCATACCGAGCCACCAAGGTCGGCGGCGATGCATACGCGGCCAAGCTTGCCGAAGAGGCGAGCAAGTTCACTCTCGTGCACTCGGAACTGCGCAGCGGTATCGACAAGATCCTGAAATTCATCACCTACCTGATGATTCCGGCGGGTGCGCTGATCATTTTCAATCAGCTCTTCACCATCGGCCTGCCGATCCGACCGGCACTCAACGGCATGGTGGCAGCGCTGGTTCCGATGGTTCCCGAAGGTCTGGTGCTGATGACCTCCATCGCGTTTGCGGTCGGCGTCATCCGATTGGGCAAGCGCCAGTGCCTCGTTCAGGAGTTGCCGGCGATCGAAGGCTTGGCCCGTGTCGACGTCGTGTGCGCGGACAAGACCGGAACCCTGACCGAGAACGGCATGCGTCTGTCCGAGGTCGACGTCGCACCGGGCGGTTCGGGGGAGTCTGCGGTCAAGTCCGCGTTGAGCGCGATGGCTGCGTCCGACCCTCGCCCCAACGCGAGTGTGCTGGCGATTCGCGAGTCGCTCTCCGACGATCCCGGCTGGGGTGAAGCCACCGCGGTGGCGCCGTTCTCCTCGGCGAAGAAGTGGAGCGGCCAGTCGTACGGCAGTAACGGCAACTGGGTACTCGGTGCCCCGGACGTGCTGCTCGATCCGGACTCGGAGATGGCCCGCAAGGCCGAAGAAGTGGGATCGAGCGGGCTTCGTGTCCTCATGCTCGGCAGCAGCGACCTCCCCGTCGACGACGCCGACGCACCGGGCACCGTCACCCCCGAAGCTCTGGTCGTACTCGAGCAGAAGGTGCGTCCGGACGCACAGGAGACGTTGGAGTACTTCGCCAGCCAGAAGGTCGCGGTCAAGGTCATTTCCGGCGACAACGCGGTTTCCGTCGGCGCCGTTGCCGGGTCACTCGGACTCGAAGGCGGCGACCGTCCGATCGATGCACGGGAGCTGCCCAGCGATCAGGAAAAGCTGGCGGACACGCTCGACGGCGCAACGACGTTCGGTCGCGTGCGGCCGGATCAGAAGCGGGAAATGGTCGCGGCCTTGCAGTCTCGCGGACATACCGTCGCGATGACCGGTGACGGCGTCAACGACGTTCTCGCCCTCAAAGACGCCGACATCGGAGTCTCGATGGGCTCGGGTAGCCCGGCCACGCGAGCGGTGGCCCAGATCGTGTTGCTGGACAACAAGTTCGCGACGCTTCCGTACGTCGTCGCGGAAGGCCGCCGAGTGATCGGCAACATCGAGCGCGTGTCGAATCTCTTCCTGACCAAGACCGTCTACTCGGTGGTACTCGCATTCCTGATCGGTATCACCGGCGTCCTGTCCCAGGCCTTCGACTTCGAACCGCTGCCGTACCCGTTCCTACCCCGCCACGTCACGATCGCAGCGTGGTTCACGATCGGTATCCCGGCCTTCATCTTGTCTCTGGCACCCAACAACGAGCGCGCGCGAACCGGGTTCGTCTCCCGCGTCATGCGCTTGGCGCTGCCGTCCGGTCTGATCATCGGCATCACCACGTTCATCTCCTACGTGTTGGCTTACCAAGGCCCGGACCAGACGGAGACCCAGAAGATCCAGGCCGGAACCAGCGCGCTCATCACGTTGATCATGATCGCCGTGTGGGTTCTGGCGGTCGTGGCCAGGCCGTACGTCTGGTGGAAGCTCGTTCTGATCGGTGGATCGGTGGCCGGCTATCTGATTCTGTTCGCTCTGCCGTTCACCCGAGAGTTCTTCAAACTGGATCCGAGCAACGTCGCTGCGACGACGCTCGCGATCACCCTCGGCGCGATCGGCGTTGTACTGGTGGAACTCTCGTGGTGGATCAGTGCACGTATTCACGGGGAGAAGCGGAAGATGTTCGCCACGCCTGACGACCTACCCGGCGAGCATCACCATGCTCACAGCGAGTAACCAGTTCAGCGCCTGAACATCTGCACCCAGGCAATGCGATCGCCGCCGCGCTTCTTGGCCCGGTACATCGCATTGTCTGCGTGCTCGATCAGGTCGTTGACAGCTCGATCCGGTAAGTCCGTCTCGCGACTCAGATAGACGCTGACACCGGTACTGGCGGAAACAGGATAGGGATCGGAGTCGGACGAGACCGCTGAATGAATCTCGGTGGCGACCTGTTCGATATCTCCTCGATCGACTCCGCGCAGGACGACGAACTCGTCCCCGCCGATTCGCGCCACCACCGCATCGGGTCCGGCGGCAGCGATGAGGCGGTCGGCGACAGCCGTCAACGCATCGTCGCCCGCGACGTGGCCGTGTGTGTCGTTGAGGTTCTTGAACGAGTCGACGTCGATGAGTAGTGCGATCAGTGCCTGCGTTCGATCACTGCGCAGCAGATGCTGCGCCTCGTCCTGGAGTCCGCGGCGATTGAGTGTCGCGGTGAGGTAGTCCCGGTGGGCGTTGCGTGCGTCGTCGGTCAGGCGCAGCCAGACGATCTGCAGAATCCAGGCGGTGGAGAAAACCACACCGGCAACCATCAGATAGAGGTTCGCGACCACCCAGTTGTCGTTGACCGGCTCGGACATCGCCATGGTAGCGAGCGTCGTACAGACAGCAAGAGCCCAGCCGATGTGACTGATGGCAACGCGAGGGCTGTGAACAATCGCCGCGTAGAAGCCGATCATGATGAACAGGATGCAGCCGATGGTTCCGACGAAAGCGGTGCGTACGGCGAAGAAGAGAGAGACGGCGAGCCACAGGTCGGCCCACACGAGAAAGGCCACTGATTGTTGCCAGGTGGGCCACGATTCGTTTCGTGCCCAACGACATCCCGCGTAGATCCCGCTGATCGTTCCGACAGTGAGTACCGATCGTGCAAGGGCAGTGTCGGAACCGAAGCGGCTCAACTGCATGGTCGCCGCGATCAGGGCGAAGAGGAAACACCACACGGCAACCAATTTGCGTCCGGGAACGGTCAGCCCGCGGACGTCGTGGAACCGGGGGAGCCAGGAGTAATCAGTGTGGTCTGACCACCAACGAGAAAGCAGTTCACGCGTCGGGTGGAGGTTGCTCCCCGCCCCTCGCAGTCCTGCATTCAAACCGGGCACCTGTCGAGTCGATGGGTGGCCAATCAGCTATTGGCGGGTTAACGCTACCTCGAGTATCGCGCGGCTCGTGCGCGCGGACCTGCTTTCTGGCGCAGAGGCCGTCGACCTGTGAGAATCGAAGGGCGCGGAGGAATGATTCCGCCGAAGGATGTGCGTCAGCACCGGGAGAGGACACGGACATGGGTTTCTTGGACAACGTCAAGGGATTGGTCGAAAAGGGCCAGGAGCTCGCAGCGGAGAACTCCGACAAGGTTCACGACGCGATCGACAAGGTCGCCGACATCGCCGACGACAAGACCGGCAACAAGTACGGCGATAAGATCGACAAGGCAGCCGAGGCCGCCAAGAAGGCTGTTCCCGAACAGCAGTAATACCGGATTCGGTAACACCGTTTCGGTAACACCGTTGCTCAGGAGCCCGTAACCGAAATGGTCGCGGGCTTCTGTGCGTCCGCTGGGTGAACTCCCAGGGTCGGCGGGCAGAATGAACGCGTGAACTTCACCTGGATTCTGCTGGTTGTCATTGCCGCCATCGCAGTCACCGGGCTGTCCAATCGGCGAAACCTGCAGGCACCGCTGGTTTTGGTGGCGGTAGGTTCGGCCGCATCGTTCATACCCGGCATGCCGCGACCCGAACTCGACCCCCACGTCATTCTCGGTGTGGTCCTGCCGCCGCTGCTCTACTCGGCCGCTCTCAAATTTTCGGTAGCGACCTTCAAACGCAACCTGGCCCCGATCCTGCGCCTCGGCGTCGGAATGGTGTTGGTGACGGCGTTCGTGGTTGCCTTCTTCGCCGAATGGATGGTGCCCGAGTTCACGATCGGCGCCGCCCTCGTGCTCGGGGCCGTGATCGCGCCGACCGATGCCGTCAGCGCGGTGGCAGTCGGCCAGAAACTCGGGCTCCCGAAACGGGTCATCGCCATCCTGACGGGCGAGGGACTCGTCAACGACGCCACCGCGCTGACGCTCTTCACCGTCGCTGTTGCAGCAGTGACCGGAACGCGAATTGCCACAGATTCGCCCCTGCTGTTCTTCGCGTACGAAGTGATCGGTGGCGTCGTCGTCGGCTTGGTGCTCGCGTTCGTCGTCAAGTTCGTTCGTGCCCGCATGTACGACTCTCCACTCGAAACCGGCTTGGGGCTGGTGCTTCCGTTCGCTGCGTACCTTGCCGCCGAAGAACTGCACGCGTCCGGTGTTCTGGCCGTCGTGGTAGCCGGCCTGGTGATCGGGCACTATTCGACGGATGCGTCGATCATGACGAGACTGCAGGAACGCTCGGTGTGGTCGAGCCTGGACACTCTCCTCGAGATGTTCGTCTTTGCGTACATGGGTCTACAACTGAGCTTCGTGATCGACGATGTTGTCGCCGACGGGCTTCCGGTGCTTCACGTGTTCGCATACGGTCTCGCAGTCCTGGCCGTGGTCATCGTGATTCGGCCACTGTGGCTGTTCTTGAGTTACTCGCGTGTTCGATTCGGTGTAACCCTGCGCCGCGATCGCGAGAATCAACTGACGTGGAAACAGAATCTGGTGGTCTCGTGGGCGGGTATGCGCGGCGTCGTCACGCTTGCTGCCGCCGGCGGTATTCCGTTCGCGCTCTCGTCCGGCGAGCCGTTCCCCGGACGCGGCGTCATCCAGGCGATCGCGTTCATCGTCGCGGTCGGGACCTTGCTGATTCAGGGATCGACTCTGCCGTTCATGATTCGTCGCCTCGACGTCGCGGATCCCTACGAGCAGTTGCGCACGCAGGAACAGATGGAGTTGGCACGCAACATTTCTCGGAAGGCCGGTGAGGAGGCGTTGGCCGACGCTGCGGCGCACCCTCCGCCGGGGATCGACGGAAAGGAACTGCAGGCAATCGTCGAACGTGTGCGGCGTTCGATGCAGGCGAGGCTTCAACTCCAGGAGGTCGACGAAGACGCCGATCGCGAGGCTGTCCTGTGGAACGCGGGAGCGTTGTTCGACAAGTTCCGGCATCAGTCATTGCGCTCGCAGCGAGTTGCGCTGATCGCCGCACGTGACGAGGGCGATCTCGACGACGAGGTATTGCGTACCGTATTGGAAGGACTCGACATCGAAGAGGCCGCAGCCGAGGAACGTGTCAGGCGTCGCCGAGCAGGCAGCGCGGGCAAATAGAGGGGAACACTGCGTATGACGGTTCGGAGTTCGAGAGTTCGCGCAGGCTGGGCAGTGCTGGTGGCGAGCGTACTTCTCGTGAGCGTCGCCTGTGGATCGGATACGTCGCCTGACATATCTGTCACCGACACCGAGACCACCACCCCGCCGGTCGAGAGCAGTGCTCAACGCGGCGTCGTGTTCGACAGTCAACCTTTCACCAGCACAGCGGAAGTGGCGGCGTCCGGAGCGCGTGCGGTCAAGATCCTGTACGGCTCCACCTCCGGCATCGACGGCCGGGAGACTCAGGTATCGGGAACGGTGTTCACGCCGGCTGGAACGCCGCCGGAGGGTGGCTGGCCGATCGTCTCCATCGGCCATGGCACGACGGGTATTTCGGACGACTGTGCGCCGTCGACGTCGCCGACTCTCTTCGGCACGATCGGTCTGGTCGCGCCGTTCCTCGACTCGGGATACGTTGTCGCTGTCTCCGACTTCGAGGGCCTCGGCACTCCGGATCCGCATCCTTACCTGCAACCCGACACCGCGGCGTTCAACGTCATCGACGCGGTTCGAGCGGCGCGCAACGTAGTCCCGGACACCTCGACTCGGTGGGCAACTCTGGGGCTTTCCCAAGGCGGGCAGGCCTCCTGGGCAGCAGCCGAGGAAGCCGACACCTACGGCGACGGCCTCGAATTCGTGGGTGCGGCAAACCTGTCCCCGGCAGCGGACATCTCACCGATCATCTCGAGTGATTCCGAGGTCAATCTGTCTCTCCCACAGCAGCTGCTGCTCCCGTACGTGCTCGAAGGACTCTCCCTCACCCATCCCGAACTCGAACGAACCGACTACGTGCGTGGCGCATTCGAGCAGAACTACGAACTGCTCACCTCGTGCCTGACCTCTCGCGCGACAGAGAAGTTGGGTCTTGTCGGAAAGGTCACTCCGGCCGATACCCGGCCCGCTACCGCCGAGGACGCGGATCGAATTCACGCGTGGCTCAGCGACGTTGCTCTCCCACGTCAACGGGCGAGCGGTCCCATGTACGTCGTCGTCGGTACCAATGACAACCTCATCCGTCCGGAATGGACCGAGGCGGCAGTCGAACGCGCCTGCGCCGAGGGTGACGTCATCGAGTTCCAGGCGCGGCCGGGCGAGGGTCACGCGGACGGCGCCGCCGTGCCGGGAGCTGTTGCGTGGGTCAAGGATCGATTTGCAGGTGTGCCGGCGCCGAATACCTGCGGGTCGTGAATCGATGACGCCGTTGGAGCGAATCCGCGCCCTTGCACTGGCATTGCCGGAGGCAACCGAGCGAGTCAGCCACGGTGAAGTGTCGTGGTTCGTGCGCAAGGCGCCGCAGTTCGTCACCATGGCAGATCACCACCACGACGATCGTCTCGCGATCTGGGCCGCGGCACCATCTGGGGCGCAGGCAGATTGGGTCAGCCGCGATCCGTCGAGGTTCTTCGTCCCGCCGTACGTGGGTGGCCGCGGATGGATCGGCGTGTACCTCGACGTGCCGAGCGCCGACGAAACCGAGGACGAGAAATTTTGGAACGACGTCGCCGACGTCGTCGAAGATGCGTACCGCACGGTGGCTCCGAAAACTCTGACCCGGAAACTGGACGAGGATTCGCGTTGAGCCCGGCCGTAGTCGCGCTTCTGAGCGTGCTGATTCTCGCGGTGGCCGGGGCGCTGACCGCGGTGTGGATGCGCACCAGACGTGAGGTGACTACCCCCACCGAGCGTGCCGTCCACGCGGCGCTCCACACGGCTTCGCTTGCTGCGCGGCCACTTCGGCGCGGACTCGACAAGAATTCGGCGGCGGAGGCGGCGCCTCACCTGCGCGAGCTGACCGGCGGCGCCGGCTTGGGCCTGGCTGACGCGTCGGGAAATCTGCTGGCGTGGGACGGTCGTCACGAAGCGTTGGCCGATCAGTTCCACGACGCCGCCATTCGCGCGATCGAAGGCGAGCGCCGGGTGCTCGTCACCCACGCAGACCTGGTGCGCGGATCGAGCGATCACAGCGTGCGAGCGCTGATCGCTCAGCCCCTGTTGATCGAGGACATCGGCGTAGTCGGGGTGATGGGAATCGTCACCAGCGAAGATCCGTGGCCGGGAATGCTCGGAGCGGTCACCGAGGTCGCTCGGTACGCCTGCAGTCAGATCGAACTCGCCGACCTCGACGCGTCCCGGGCCCTGTTGGATCGAGCGGAAGTGCGGGCTCTGCGCGCGCAGATCAGTCCCCACTTCATCTACAACGCGCTCAACACCGTCGCGTCGTTCGTGCGGACCGACCCGGCGCGTGCCAGGGAACTGATTCTCGAGTTCGCGGACTTCACCCGGTACTCGTTTCGATCAGCGGGCGAGTTCACCCTGCTCGCCGACGAGCTACGCAACATTGATCGGTATCTGACTCTCGAACGCGCGCGATTCGGGGAGGCGCTGAACGTCCGCCTTCAGGTTGCACCCGAAGTGCTCAACGTGGTCCTTCCCTTCCTGGCTCTCCAGCCGCTGGTCGAGAACGCGGTTCGTCACGGCATTTCGAGTAAGCCGGAGGGCGGCACTGTCACCATCGTGGCCGCGGACGAGGGACCGGACTGCATCATCAGCGTCGAGGACGACGGTGTGGGGATGGATCCCGAACTACTGCGTTCCGGTTCGCTCGACGCCATCGAGTCGGGATCAGGACGACCCAGCGCGCGGGAAGCCGCTCACGTCGGCTTGGCCAACGTCGACGACAGGCTTCGCGCCGCGTTCGGAAACGACTACGGGCTGGTGGTGGAGACGGCGCCGGGCGCGGGAACGAAGGTCAGTATGCGTGTTCCCAAGTTCAAGCAGGGGATTCACGTCTGATTCTCGCCTTCGATGATCAGGCTGAAACCGTCGTGGGAACATGGACCTGTTGTGAACGAGACTGACACTGATGCCCAGCTGACCGTCCTCGCCGTCGACGACGAGAAACCAGCCCTCGACGAGCTGGCGTTCTTGCTGCGTGCAGAGGGCTCGGTCGCGCACGTTCACACTGCATCGGATGCGACGACCGCGTTGAGGATCCTGCGCGGTGGAAGCATCGACGCGGTGTTTCTCGACATCAACATGCCCGGACTCGACGGTCTCGAACTGGCCGGCATTCTCTCCAACTTCGCCACGCCGCCGCCCGTCGTGTTCGTGACAGCGCACGACGATCGAGCGGTTGCGGCATTCGATCTCGGTGCCGTCGACTACCTACTCAAACCGCTCCGGGAGGAGCGTCTCGCTCAGGCTGTTCAACGGATCGTGGGGTTGGCCGGGCGCACCAAGAGCGAGAGCAAGCCCGAAGCTGCGTCCACCGACGAGGTGATCCCGGTGGAACTGGGCGGTGTCACGACGCTCGTTCAGCGGTCCTCGGTGGAGTGGGTGGAAGCCGACGGGGACTACGCGCGTTTGCACACTGCAGGGAAGTCGCACCTGGTACGCATCCCGATCTCGACGCTCGAATCACGCTGGGCGGACGCCGGCTTCCTGCGCGTTCACCGCTCCTATTTGGTGTCTCTGGCGCTGGTCACCGGTATCCGCACGGTGGGCAGTGGATTGGTGGTGTGTCTGCGCCCGCACGGCGACAAGCCTCCCGTCGAGCTTCCGGTCAGCCGCAGACACACCCGTGAACTCAAGGATCGTCTGGTTCGTGCGCCCAAGCAGAGTTGGTTGTCGCGATGACGTCGCAGTCCGATCCTCCTCAACGTCAGCGTGTGGTGTTGGCGCAACGCAGTGGCGCTCGGATCGTGCGGACACGGGTGGAGGTGCAAGAACAGACCGAAGTCGGTGACGCCATGATTCGGGGTCTCGTTCGCGCGCAGTTGGGGTTGGCGATCCGCCTTGCCGTCGTCGCAGCCGGACTCCTGTGTGCGGTGCCGCTTCTGACCCATCTCTTCCCGACGCTGTCGGAGGTCGCAGTGCTGGGCATCCGCTTGCCGTGGCTCGTGATGGGCGGCGCCGTGTATCCCTTGCTGCTGATCACCGGCTGGGTGTTCGTGCGTCGGGCGGAACGAAACGAGCAGGACTTCACCGACATCGTGGACGACTGAGCGCGGCGCTGTGGGAGGACAACCTATCCCGGTATTGACGGTGCTCGGCATCGTGGCAGCGGCTGTGGCGACGGTGGCGATCGGCATTTACGGAGTTCGGCTCGCTCGCACCACCTCGGACTTTCTCGTGGCGTCCAGAACCGTCAGCGCGCGGTGGAATGCGACGGCCATCTCCGGCGAGTACCTCTCTGCTGCTTCGTTTCTCGGCGTCGCCGGGCTGGTCGCAAAATACGGTGCAGACGCCCTCTGGTATCCCATCGGATTCACCGCCGGATACCTCGCACTGCTTCTGTTCGTCGCAGCGCCGCTTCGGCGTTCGGGAGCGTACACCGTCCCCGATTTTGCCGAATTCCGTCTCGGCTCACCGCGATTGCGCAAGCTCGCGATGCTCGTGGTCGCGATGGTGTGCATCCTGTATCTGATTCCACAGTTCCAAGGCGCGGGCCTGACGCTCAACATCCTGCTCGGTGTTCCCAGTTGGATCGGCGGTGTTGCGGTCGGGGTCATCGTCATCGCCAACGTCGTGGGCGGCGGGATGCGCTCGATCACCTTCGTTCAGGCCTTCCAGTACTGGCTCAAACTGACCGCCGTCGCGATTCCCGCTGTGGCACTGACCTTCTACTTCTTCGGAGATCACCACGACGTCGGCGCTTCGATGCCGCCGACGGTCACTACTGCAACGACGGTGGACATCACCACCGACGTCGTGGTCCAGGTGTCCGAGCCGGTGACGGTCAGCGGTGGCACGGTCGACGGGCGAGCGGTCGAAGGTACCGTCACCCTGGGGCCGGGGGAGCACACCCTCGGTGAAGGCATGTCCATGGTCCTCGACGCGGGAGCCGCGGTCCCCGTCGTCGCCGGAGCACCTGCGCAGAACTCGGACTGGATCACCCCAGGTTGGGGTTTCGGTGGGCCGCACCCGATGTATCAGGTGTACTCGCTGATGCTCGCCACATTCCTCGGAACGCTCGGCCTGCCTCACGTTCTCGTCCGCTTCTACACCAATCCCGACGGTCGGGCCGCTCGTCTGACGTCGCTCGCAGTTGTCGGTCTGGTCAGCGTGTTCTACCTGTTTCCGACACTCTTGGGTGTCTTCGCTCGCCTGTATGTTCCGCAACTTCTGATCACGGGTACCTCGGATGCCGCGGTGCTGCTGCTTCCGGGGTCGGTGTTCTCGGGGTGGGGCGGTCAACTGCTGGCAGCCCTCGTGGCGTCCGGTGCCATTGCGGCCTTCCTGTCGACGTCGTCCGGATTGCTCGTCAGCATCGCAGGGGTCGTCAGTACCGATGTCCTCCGCGGGCGTGTTCGGGATTTCCGCATTGCCGCACTCCTGGCCGGTGTCGTTCCGCTCGTGCTGTCACTTGCGGTGGTGTCGGTCGACCTCTCGAGAACCGTCGGGTTGGTGTTCGCGGTCGCGGCGTCGACGCTCTGCCCTCTGCTCGTGTTGGGCATTTGGTGGCGCGGCCTCACCGCCGTCGGTGCGGGGGCGGGGATGGTGGTCGGCGGGTTCGTCGCGGGAACCGCCGCTACCGTCGCAGTTCTGGGCGGTTTGTCGGAGAACGTCCTCGGTGGCTGGCCGGCAGCCATTTTTGCGTTCCCGGCCGCGGTGAGCGTGCCGCTGGCGTTCCTCACGATGATCGTCGTGAGCAAGGCGTCGGCAAAGCAAGTACCGGCAGATATTGCGCGAATCTTCACGCGGATGCACGCCCCCGAACGGCTCGGAATGGGCTCCGATCGCGAAGACGATCTCCGCCAACCCTGACTTTCATCGCCCAGGGCTCATGCCGTTGGTCGCGCCTGCCGGACCGTTCGGCGCAGCGCGCGACTACTCAGCGTGTGACTGCCACCACAGCGCTTTCATGTGACTCCGATCTCACTAACGTCTGTGTGTAGTTCACTTCACACGCGAGGCGAGGAGCCGGCAGTGTCCACAGCAGAAATCAGTGAGGGGTCGCCGCAAGAGCGACGCACCCCGGATGCCCAGGCATTCATAGACATGCAAGCGAGTCCCGAATTCCAGGAACTCCGAACGCGTCTGCGCAAGTTCGTTTTCCCCATCACTGCATTCTTCCTGCTCTGGTATGCGGTGTACGTCGTCCTGGCTACCTACGCCCACGACTTCATGGCCACCAAGGTCCTCGGAAACATCAATCTCGGCATCATCCTCGGCCTCGGGCAGTTCGTCACCACCTTCGCCATCACCGCGTGGTACGTGAAGTTCGCCGGCCGTGAGCTCGATCCCCGCTCCGCCGCCATCCGCGAAGAACTGGAAGGTCCCGCACAGTGATCACCACACTCGCCGCGTCCGAAACGGACGTAGGAAACCCCGCCTTCAACATCGCGATATTCCTCGCGTTTGTCGTCGTGACCATGACGCTGGTCATCCGCGCCAGTCGGACCACCAAGAAGGCATCCGACTTCTACACCGGCGGTGGACAGTTCACCGGCCCGCAGAACGGCTTCGCCATCGCCGGCGACTACCTGTCGGCGGCGTCGTTCCTCGGTATCGCAGGGGCGATCGCGGTGTACGGCTACGACGGCTTCTTGTACTCCATCGGATTCCTTGTCGCCTGGTTGGTTGCGCTGCTTCTGGTGGCCGAATTGCTCAGGAACACCGGAAGATTCACGATGGCCGACGTCCTGAGCTTCAGGCTCAAGCAGCGTCCGGTGCGCATGGCGGCAGCCCTGTCCACTCTGGCAGTTTCCCTCTTCTACCTCCTTGCTCAGATGGCCGGCGCCGGTGGACTTGTTGCGCTGCTGCTCAACATCGACGGCAAAGTGGGACAGTCGATCGTCGTCGCGATCGTCGGTGTGCTGATGATCGTGTATGTCTTGGTCGGCGGCATGAAGGGCACCACCTACGTACAGATGGTCAAGGCGGTTCTGCTGGTCGCCGGAGCCGGCATCATGTTCGTGCTCGTACTGTGGGCAGTGCGCGGCAACTTCTCTCAGTTGCTCGCCAATGCGCAGGACATGGTCAACAGTTCCACCACCAAGGGTGTGCAGGGACGCGACATCCTCGGGCCCGGTGCGAAGTACGGGCTGTCCGGAATGACGAAGCTCGACTTCATCTCTCTCGGAATCGCTTTGGTGCTCGGCACCGCCGGCCTGCCGCACGTGCTGATGCGCTTCTACACGGTACCCACTGCCAAGGAAGCTCGCCGCTCGGTGACCTGGGCGATCGCGCTGATCGGCGCCTTCTACCTGTTCACGCTGGTCCTCGGCTACGGCGCGGCCAGTATGGTCGGACCGGACAAGATCTTGGCGGCACCCGGTAAGGAGAACGCGGCAGCTCCGCTGCTCGCCTTCGAACTCGGCGGCACCATCTTCCTCGGCATCATTTCCGCGGTGGCCTTCGCGACCATCCTCGCCGTCGTCGCCGGCCTCGCGATCACTGCGTCGGCGTCGTTCGCTCACGACATCTACGCCAGTGTCATCAAGCGCGGCAACGCAACCGAGGAACAGCAGGTTCGAGTTTCTCGAATCACCGTCGTGGTCATCGGACTTGTCTCCATCGTTCTCGGCATCATGGCGATGGGGCAGAACATCGCCTTCCTGGTGGCTCTCGCCTTCGCGGTGGCTGCCTCGGCGAACCTGCCCACCTTGCTGTACTCGCTGTTCTGGAAGAAGTTCAACACCACCGGTGCACTCTTCAGCATCTACGGCGGTTTGATCAGCTGCTTGACGCTGATCGTCTTCTCCCCGGCAGTGTCGGGCAAGGCGTCGTCGATGTTCCCGAACTCCGACTTCGCGTGGTTCCCACTCTCGAACCCCGGTATCGTCTCGATCCCGCTGGCATTCGTCCTCGGCATCGTCGGTACGTACATCGGACGCAACAAGATCGAAGACCCGGCAAAGCAGGCAGAGATGGAAGTTCGCTCCCTCACCGGCGTCGGCGTCGAAAAGGCTGTCAGCCACTAAGAGGGGCAAAGCCCCCGTGCGTCTTTCTGGTACCTCTGGTTACGGAAAAGGTGCACGGGGCTTATTGTTCTGCCATGGCAAAGCTCACAGTGAAAATCGATGTTCCGCTTCCTCCTCAGGAAGTGTGGGACAAGGCGTCCGATCTCAGTGGATACGAAAACTGGCTCGTGGTTCACGACGGATGGCGCAGTGAACTTCCCGAGCAATTGGGTGTCGGTACCGAGATCAGCTCGGTCGTGACGGTGAAGGGCCTGCGCAACCGCGTTCGGTGGACCATCAAGAAATACGACGTTCCGAAGGCGATCTCGCTCAAGGGAGACGGCAAGGGCGGGGTCAAGCTCGGTCTCGAACTCGACGTGAAGGCAAAGGGCGACGGGTCGGAACTCGCGCTGACAGTCGAGTTGGGCGGCGCGCCGTTGTTCGGCCCGATCGGTTCGAGTGTGGCGCGGGCGCTCAAAGGCGATGTGGAGAAGTCACTGGCCCAGTTTGTCCAGATCTACACCTAGTTTGTCGAGATACAAACGTAGAGCTACTTCGCCGCTAATATGAGTTAGGATTCTTTTCGGCGAAATAAACCAGGCATCGGTTGGTTACCGGTGCGGTTCCCGCTGGAAAGGATTCGCTCGACGTAGTGGACTCGCCGCGTCCGCGCCGGCCGTCGGTTCGGTCTTCATGGACTGCCCGATGGCAAGTGTGGGTGCAGACTCGTCGAGGACAGACGAAGCCGGCAAACCGCTGGCGGCGGCTCTGACATCGGACGCTCCGTGCTCGCCGGCCTCGGGTTCCGCGGCGCGGATCAGGCCCCACTGGTCGCCGGTGGAGTGGGGAAGGTTTTGTCGCTGGTGCCGTCCGATCCGGCTGTGGTCACCAAGGCCCTCGCGCGGTACGAGATTCTGTCAGACCATCGCGCGCCTTGGCAGTTGTCGACGTCTCGGGGTCCATGGACTACATGCAGGCCGGGATCACTTGTATGGCCGCGACTGCGCAGGCCGGCGACATCGCGATCCGAATGTTTCCCGGCAACGCACAATTGGGCCCCTGGGCATTCTCCGTGGACCTCGGTGACGGGACGGACTACCGCGAACTCGAACCCATCGCCCGTATGGATGCAACCGAAGACGAGACGGACCATCGGAGCAAACTACTGTCTCAGATCGACAATCTCTCTTCGATCGTCGGCGGCGGAACAGGTTTGTACGACAGCGTTCTCGCCGCGTATCTGTCGGTGCAACAGTCCTCCGATCCGGCCTCGATCAATTCGGTGATACTGCTGACCGACGGTGCCAACGACGATTCGACAGGTATCGCGCTGCGGGAACTCCTCGACACCGTGACTCGCGAACAGGACCCGACGCGCCCGGTGCCGATCATCATCGGCGTCACCGATGACGCCTATACCGATGTGCTCGAGCAGATTCGGCTCTCGCCGGCGGCAACAGTCATTTCGCTCCGATACCGGCAGACATCCCGAAGGTCTTCGTCGGCGCGATCAGTGGGCGCGCCGGCTGAATTACTCGAGTACGGGTGCGTCCGCGCTGTCCGTGATCCATTCGGTCGCGAGCTTCTCGAGGGTGCCGTCGGCGTAGAGCGCATCCACGGCGGCGGAGACACACGCGGTCAGTGGACTGTTCTTCTCGAGCACCAAACCGAAGAATTCGGTGACCGCGTTGGGCCGCGGAAACTGACCCACGATGACGGACACGGGGAGTTCGTTCTCGGTGATGTGGAATCCCGTCGGGATGTCGACGACCAGCGCCTCGATCTCGCCCGCGGCCAGCGCTGCTTTCGCGTCGTCCGTGGTCGCGAACTCGCGTGGCGCAGTGGTCGGAACAATCGTGTCGGTGATCGCCGCGAGGCTGGTGGAACCCGTCTGAGCGCCCAAGCGGTAGCCGGCAAGATCCGCAAGATTCTTTGCACCAGCGGCTTTGCTTCCGCGTGAGGCGATCACCGACTGCGCCACTGCGTAGTACGGCGAGCTGAAGTCGACGTTCTCGCGGCGTTCCCCGGAAATCGTGAACTGATTGGCGTCGAAGTCGAAGTCCTTGGGGCCCGGTTTCAACGCGTCGTTGAAGGCGACCGTTGTGAAGCGAACCTGCTCGGTGGTGTATCCGAGCTTGTCGACGACGGCGCGGGCCACCGCGCCCTCGAAGCCCTTGCCGTTCGACGGATTGTTGTCGACGAACCACGGTGCGTACGCCGGTGAATCGGTGGCGATGGTCAAGACACCGTCTTCGAGGGTGGTCCCGCTCTGGGGTCCGCACTTGTCCACCGCGGTGGTCGAGGGCAGTTTGGTGAAGGCCTCGGGAACCGTGGTCGTGGTGTCCGCTGCCGCAGGTGCCTCCGGCTGCGACGAACACGAGCCCAACAAGATCGAGGAAGCAAAGATCGCGGTCACGGCAACGGCGCGTCGTGTCATGGGCGCCATCTTGCCTGTTTGTCCGGTACGGACGTGACGGGGGTCTCGTGCGGGACCTGTTCACGCAGCTGAGCGTCGTAGCGCAAGGCGCTCAGACGGCGTCGTCCCACCCCAGACTCCGTGCGGTTCAGCGGTCTCGAGTGCAAAAGTCAGGCAGTCCCGGATGACTGGGCAGCGGAAGCACACCTGCTTCGCGGAACTTTCCCGTGCGGCCCGATTGCGTCCGCGTTCTTCACCCGGCGAATAGAACACCGCCGGGTCCACCGTCTTACAGGTGGCGAACGTCCGCCAGTTGTTTTCCACTAACGGCCCCGGTGAACTGCGAACGGTCATCGTGGTCTCCTCTCCCATCGAAAATCCAGTCTCACCCGTGGCCCTGCGCTGCGGCAGGTTTCCGATCCACCAGATTTCTACTGCCAGACACAGCGCTATCCAGGCACAGCGGTTTCCAGCACAATGAGGAAATGGCAACGACGGATCGGGGTCAGATCACTCTCGACGGCACAACCGTGCCCGTAACCAATCTGGGCAAGATCCTCTACCCCGAGAGTGGGACCTCGAAGGCCGAAGTCATCGACTACTACACCCGTATCGCCGCAGTCATGCTTCCGCACGTCATCGGTAGGCCGGGTACTCGTAAGCGTTGGCCGAACGGTGTCGATGGCCAGTCCTTCTTCGAAAAGAACCTTGCGTCGTCTGCGCCGCGGTGGCTTACCCGAGCGTCGCTGCAACATTCGGATCGTGTTGTCACGTACCCGATCTTCGATTCCGTTGCATCCCTGGCGTGGTTGGGGCAGCAGGCGGCACTCGAATTGCATGTTCCCCAATGGCGGTTCGACGGTTCCGAGCGTGGCCCGGCGACACGTCTGGTGTTCGATCTCGACCCGGGTGAGGGCGTGGGGTTGACCGAGTGCGCCGAGGTTGCGAGGTCGATTCGAGATCTGGTCGCAACTCTGGGGTGGACTGCTTATCCGGTAACCAGTGGTAGCAAGGGAATCCACCTCTACGTTCCGCTGGATCGAACTTTGGACGGCAGTGGTGCGTCGACTGTCGCCAAGCAGATCGCCACCGGACTCGAGAAGCTTCACCCGGATCTCGTCACCGCAACGATGGCTCGAAATGTCCGGGCCGGCAAGATCTTCGTGGACTGGAGTCAGAACAACGCCGCCAAGACCACCATTGCGCCCTATTCGATGCGCGGTCGTGATCAACCCTATGTTGCCGCGCCGCGTAGTTGGGACGAACTCGACGATCCGAAGCTGCGCCACCTGCTGTTCGACGAGGTGCTGGAGCGCGTCGAATCAGACGGTGATCTGCTGGCCGATCTGGATCCGCCGGTCTCGGCGGCTGTTGCCGACACGTTGACGCACTATCGCAACAAACGATCGCCTGATCGGACGCCCGAGCCGATCCCGGCTGCGGTGGCCAAGGAGACAGCGGGCAATACCTTTGTGATTCAAGAACATCACGCCAGACGATTGCATTATGACGTACGTCTAGAGAGGGACGGTGTGCTCGTATCCTGGGCAGTCCCGAAGGGTGTGCCGACCAGTGCCGGAGAGAATCGGCTAGCCGTGCACACCGAGGATCATCCGCTCGAATACGCCACGTTCTCGGGCACGATTCCGAAGGGGGAGTACGGCGGCGGTTCGATGACGATCTGGGATTCCGGAACATACGAGACCGAGAAGTGGCGTGAAGACGAGGTGATCGTGCGTCTGAGCGGGGAGCGGGTGCAGGGACGGTTCGCGATGATCCGGACAAAGGGTGACCAGTGGTTGATGCATCTGATGAAGGACCAGAACGCGAGTTTCGGAACGGAGTTTCCCAAGAATCTCGAGCCGATGCTTGCCACCGCTGGAACGCTCGAGGGTCTCGACCCGCAGGAGTGGGCTTTCGAAGGAAAGTGGGACGGTATTCGAGTGATTCTCGAATACCGTTCGGGCGCAATGTCACTCCGCAGTCGCGCGGGTAACGACAAGACTCGGGACTATCCCGCCCTTTCCGGGTTGGCCGAGACCCTGGACGGTCATGACGTGGTTCTCGACGGCGAAGTGGTGGCGTACAACGAGGCGGGTGTCACCGATTTCGGTCTGCTGCAGCGCGGTGGGGATCCGGTTTTTCTGGCCTTCGATCTTCTGTACCTCGACGGAGTGTCTTTGCTGCGGAAGTCCTATTCGGATCGCCGTACCGTGTTGAATGCGTTGGCGGGCAAGGTCGGTGAACTCGAGGTACCCCCACAGATCGAGGGTACGGCGGAGAACGCGTTGGAGGTGAGTGCCGATGCCGGGTGGGAAGGGATTGTCGCCAAACGTCGTGCATCGGTGTACCTTCCGGGGCGGCGTGGGTCGAGTTGGATCAAGGTGAAGAACTGGCGCACCCAAGAGGTGGTGATCGGTGGGTGGCGCACCGGGCAGGGCAATCGAGCGCAGGGGATCGGGGCGCTGCTCATGGGAATTCCGGGTGAGGACGGATTGACCTACGTGGGGCGCGTCGGTACCGGCTTCAGCGATCGTGATTTGGAGTCCTTACTTGCGACACTGGAACCGCTGCGTCAGAAGGAAAGTCCGTTCGAGGAGGAACTGCCCGCCGACGACCGAAAGGGAGCAGTGTGGGTGAAACCGGAACTCGTCGGTGAGGTGCGGTTCATGGATTGGACGAAGACCGAGCGTCTACGTCATCCGAGTTGGCGGGGTCTGCGGGAGGACAAGAAGCCGGGCGACGTGGTGCGGGAAACAAGGCAATAACGGCCAACGCACCGAGGAACGCTGCTGCGGCACAGATCTGGATTCCCATGCACATCGCCGAAGTGTAAGCCTGATTCGCTGCTTCGGCCACAATGCTCACCGGGGGAGCGTCGGCGTGGATCTGCGCCAGATCGACTGTGGAAGTGCCGACTCCGGGTTCGGAGTGGGACCGGAAAACCGTTGCTACGACTGTCCCGACGATGGCGACGCCCAGAACTCCACCCAATTCCCGTACGACACTGTTGATCGAACTTGCCATCGAAGCCTGCTGGGGCGTAACCGACGACATCGACGCAGTTGTTGCCGGAGCCATGACCAACCCCATCCCGGCGCCAACCAGTGCCATGATCGCAGCCAAGACCCCGAACGGTGCGTACCTACCCGCGGCGATCGACAAGACCAACAGTCCCACGGACATGACCGCGAGGCCGCCCGCGATCGAACTGCGCACCCCGAATCGGCCCACCACACGATGGCTGCTGGAGGCGACAGCCGCCATCACCAGTGCAAACGGAACTGCACCGACGCCGGCAACCAATGGACCGTAACCGCGAACGAATTGGAGGTATTGCGTGTACGTGAAGAGAACACCGAACAAGGCGAAGAACGTTGCGGCCAAGATGGCATTGGAGATGCTGAACACTCGGCTGGTGAAGATGCGCACGTCTGTCATCGGCGCCGGGACCCGCAGCTCCCACCAGACGAACCCGGCGAGAAGTGCTGTTGCGCTGACGATCTCCAGCACTGTGATGGGCGACGACCATCTGCGAAGGCTTGCTTGGGTGAGGGCATCCACGATCAAAGCCAGTCCGCCGGCGGACAACAGGAGTCCGGGGATGTCGAAGGAACCCTTCACCATTCCTCCTGCTGAGGGCACAAGAGAAACCGTCGCGGCTATCACAACGGCGACCAATGGGACGTTTATCCAGAAGACGCTTCCCCAACTGAAATGTTCGAGAAGTACGCCACCGACTACGGGGCCGATCGTGATTCCCAGTCCGGCGGTTGCAGACCAGATTCCTATCGCCCGGCCTCTCTCGTGCGGGGCGAACATCGAGACGGCAAGTGACAGAGTCGCCGGCATGACCAGCGCGGCGGCTGCTCCCATCATTGTTCTCCAGCCGATCAGCTGCAACGACGTGTGAGAGAAGGCAGCGAAGGCTGACCCGAGGGCGAACAAGGTGAGGCCGGTCAGAAGTATCCGGCGGTGACCGAATCTCGCGCCGAGTCCACCTGCCGTGATGAGCAAGGCGGCGAACGCCAATGTGTATGCGTTGGTGATCCATTGCAGGTCGACGGTGGTCGCCTGCAGTTCGCGGGCAAGGGTCGGGATAGCGGTGTTGAGGATGGTGTTGTCGATCGTGACTACGACGAGGGATGTGCAGAGGGCGCCGAGTGCTGCCCATCGTCGCCGGTCAGTGGGTTCGAGGGAATTCATCATGTCCTTACGAATGTAACCTTACGAATGTTTAGTTATGAGAACGTACCCCTTCGCCTTACATGTGTAAAGTTTGTCGGGTGAGTGATGTTTCCGAAGATGCCGATGAAACTGGGACGAGTGGTTCTCGGAGTACTCGCGCCCGAAATCCGAGAGGAAGCGGCGCACGGCTCCGCGGAGAGATCGTCGCCGCAGCGGCGACGCTCATCGCCCGCACCGGATCGGATCAGGCAGTGACGCTCCGATCGGTCGCTCGCGAAGTCGGGATATCCGCACCATCTATCTACGGACACTTTTCCGATCGCGACGCCATTGTCGAAGCGGTGGTCTCCGAATCGCTGGAGCAGTTGCATCTCGCCGTGGCCGACGCCGTTGCCGCACACCCCGACCCGGTCGAGGGTCTGTATGCCGGGTGCTCGGCATACGTCGAGTTCGGCATTTCCGAGCCCGCTCGGTACCGGGTCTTGTTCGGGTGGTCCAGGCCGAAAGGTCAGTCGCCACAATCGGATACGCGAGGACTGGCCGCCTTCAACACGCTGGTGACCAACCTCGACGCGTGCGTCGCCGCTGGGAGGTCGACCAGCACAGACACTTTTGTCGATGCGGTATCGATCTGGACTTCGCTGCACGGACAGGTGATGTTGCGGGCCGATCTCCCGGAATTCCCGTGGCCGTCGACTGACACCGTCAGCGGGATGGTGAGGAGCCTTGCGCGGCTTGTGAACTGACGCCGTGGCCATTTGTCGATCGGCAAACCTGCTCGGTCTGCGCGAGCATCGTGAGATAGGCATCGAGCTGAGCCGCACCGGCGAGAAGGTTGCGACTGCGTATGGTCAGCCGGTCTTGCCAGGAGTCGAGGAACGCTGCCAATGCGTCCGCTCCGCCGGCCTCGCGCAGCGAATCGACGAATTGGGCGACCTGCAACAGTCGGTAGCCGCCGCGTCGCAGTTGCCTCGCGATCTCGGCGTCGCGCACACACCCCGGACCGTATTCGCGATAACCCGTTGATCGTTCGCGCTCTGGACGCAGAATGCCGTGCTCTTCCCACGTGCGCAGTGTCGCCGGATGAACGCCGAGACGGCGCGCGAGTTCACCCACCGTCAACGCTGGTCCGTGCACCAGTGCCGGTGCCGTGGTGGACAGAGTCCCCAGCGCAGTGGCTACCTCGGTGCGAGTGCCACGCTCGGCGCGCAGCGTCACGTGAGCACTGTCGATCAGGCGGTAGGCGGACTCGGTGTCGCCCTGATTGATCGCCCGCATGATTTCCGTAGCTTGTTGGTGTCCGTGACCGCTGCGCAACGCAAGGAAAGTACGCAGGGCCTGCGCGTGCAGAGGCGTGTATCGCCGGTAGCCGGTGTTGCTGCGCTCGGTCGGAGGAAGGATGCCCGCATCGTCGTAATTGCGGATCGCCTGTGCGGACAATCCGTGTTCACGGGCAAGATCGATGGGCCGCACTGATTACCTCCGATTGAGGCTTTCAGTGATCTGCCCCAGGTAATTGTAGTAAAAGTTTCACTCGAACCTTCAACGATACTGTCGAAGGCAGTCCACCTTCGAAAGGGATATCCATGTCTACTGCCTCGACACTGACTGAAATCGGCCGCCAACTCGAAGACTCGGCAAGTCTTGGCCGTGCTGTCGACGACCTGCTCGCAGCGCGAAGCGAGGCGCCGACTCTGCTCGCCCTCGGCGAGCCGACTCACGGGATCAAGGCTTTTCCGTTGCTGCGCAACGAACTTCTCGGCCAGCTGGTCGAACGAGGGTATCGGTCGATCGTGCTCGAAACAGATGCCTTTGCGGCATTCCTTGTCGACGACTACGTGAGCGGGGGAGAGGCGGACATCGAGACAGTCCTCGTCACAGGCTTCAGTCACGGATTCGGTGCGGTACCGGGTAACCGCGAACTCGTCGAATGGCTACGCGAGTACAACCACGGCCGCGCTCCGGCTGACCGAGTTCGCTTCTACGGCTTCGATGCTCCGGTCGAGTATTCCGGCGCTCCGAGCCCACGCCGCGCACTGTCAGCGATAGGTGACTTCCTTCCCGCCGCGTTGCGGCCGCACTTTCTCGATGACGTCGACCTTCTGCTCGGGCAGGACACCGACTGGACCAACCCGGCGGCGATGTTCGATCCGGCTGCGTCCGTCGGCAACTCCGATCATGCTCGCGCCCTGCGCATCATTGCGGACGACCTCGGCAGCGTCCTGCGGCGCGCCGCACCTGTGCTGCGGTCCGCCGACCCGACCGGGTACGACCTGGCCCTCGCACACGCACGCACCGCTGTGGGTCTTCTGCGATACCACGCCGCGATGGCGAGTTCCGCTCCTGATCGCATCGGCACTCTGCTCAGCCTGCGTGCCGAGATGATGGCGGAGAACCTGCTGGCCGTCGTTGCTCAGGAGCAGCGACGCGGGCCGAGTCTGCTGTTTGCCCACAACGCTCATCTCCTGCGAGTGCAGTCCGAGATGCCGGTCAGCGATGATGTGGTCAGTTGGGGGAGCGCCGGTTCGCTCGTCGGACTTGTCCTCGGGGAGCGTTACGTGTTCTTGGCAACCGACGCCAATCCCGACAGTGATCCGGGCACTCTGCAGGGAGCGTTGGCCGATGCGACCGGTCGGCGTGCCCTGTTCTCGACTCCGGCCCTGCGAGCCGCGCTCGGCCCGTCGATCACCGCGGGAGAAGCGATCCTGCCAGGGCATCTGCCGCTGAAACCTTCGGAGTTGGAGGGCGCCGACGCGGTCATTTTCGTCGCCGATACCGACGGGCAGCGTCATCAGTACTGGTAACAGCGTCAGGGGCAGAGCGCGTGCGAGAGTATCGCGACGGTGTCCGGCTGGTCCTTCGGCGTCGACGTCAGTGTCACGGTGAACGCACGATCGGGCGTCGCACCGGACAGCGTGTAGTACCCGTAGATCCCACCGCTGTGGCCGATATAGGTGACGCCGCAGGGAAGTTCGGTGGCGCCGACGCCCAATCCGTATCCGAGTCCCTCTGCTTCGGTGGCGGCGACCTGAGGGGTGGTCATCTCGGCAAGCTGCTCGGCCGGCACCACCTGCCCGTCGAGTAGTGCACGCCAGAAGGCATTCAGGTCTGCGCCCGTCGAGACCATCGCTCCGGCAGACCAGGGAACCGACGGTTCCGTGCGGGAAACATCGGTCAGGCCACCGTCGAGATCCTGATAGCCCGTCATGTGGTCGCCCCTGATGTCGCGCTCACCGGCCGGCGGGAGGTACGTGTCTTCCAGGTCCAGCGGATCGAGTATCCGAGACTGAAGTTCGTCGGCGTAGCTGCGGCCGGTCACGGATTCGACGAGCATTCCGAGAACGATGTAGTTGGTGTTGGTGTAGACGAACGACGTTCCGGGGACGAATTGCGCCGGTTTGCCGAGGGCGATGGCGACCGCGGCGGACGGCGTCAGCGTTCGGTTCTCGTTTGCGGCAATCCATTCGTCCGCTCCGGGTTCTCCGGCGAATTCGGGAAGGCCGCTGCGGTGTTGCAGCAGCTGCCGCACGGTGATTGCGCTGCCGTCTATCCCGGTCCCGTGTAGCTGCCCCGGAAGGTACCGCTCGATCGGTGCGTCGAGGTCGATCGTGCCCTCGGCGACCAACTGCAGAACAAGCGAAGCGGTGAATGTTTTTGTCACACTTCCGATCCGGACGCGGTCGTTCTTGCCGATCGAATCGCCGTTGGTCCGGTTGGGCACGCCGCTCGTCATCACAGCCGTCGTGGTGCCGTCGTCGAGTGTTGCGATCGACCCGACGACACCCGACCTGGTGAGTCCGTCGAGATCCGATTGAATCTCCACTGCGCGCTGTAGCGTCGAGCAACCGATCAGCGCCGTGGTGGCTCCGATGATGACCGCGGCGACTAGCAGGTATGAGCGCATGAGTCGAATCTATGGATCTCTTCGCTGGATCGGATCCAGGAAATCCCCCATCATTCCCTGATCTTCCGCCAGGCCGGGACGTAAGGCCTGTTTGTTGAAAACCGACAAATCGGATCAATCATTCCTGTCCGAACACCACGTCCACGCCGTTAACATCCGAACGAAGTGTTTGTTTTCACGTGTCTTACCAGTTCACGGCTATCGAGGTGCGCTGCAGCGCGCCGAAACGACTCCCACGAAGGACGGATGCATGAAGAAGTCGACACTACGCACGGGAACGGTCGCGGCGCTGCTGACCGGAAGTGTCCTGTTGCTCTCCGCTGCCCCTGCCTCGGCCGATCCGGGAAGCCTCGGCAGTGGCGGCAGTAGCGGGAGCTCCGGCAGCCTGGGAAGCGCGGGCAGCATCAGCAGTGGATCAGCCGCCCTGCCCATCCCGAGTCCGGCAGGCCTGATCGCGCTGGCAGCAGCGAGCACTCAGACCGGAAAGCCGTACCAGTGGGGCGGCGTCGGGCCGAACTCGTGGGACTGCTCCGGGCTGGTGCAATGGGCGTTTCGGCAGGCCGGGGTGAATCTGCCACGGACCAGCCAACAGCAGGCCAACGTCGGACAGCCGGTTCCGCGGTGGGCCCTCGCGCCCGGCGACGTCATCACCTTCTACCCCGGTGCGACCCATGTCGGCATCTACGCTGGGTTCGGAATGGTGTTCAACGCCTATGGAGTTGGTGTTCCGACCGGACTGACGCCCCTGGCGGATCTGCCGATCAACAACATCCGCAGGTTCTAGAACCTGCACAGAACCTTCACAAGTCCTCCCAGGTTCATCCACGACGGCCGAATACAGTCGGTTCCATGAGTCAGCGAAGAGTGCTCGTGGTCGACGACGAGGTCAGTATCTGCGAGTCCATCGCGGCGAGGCTGCGTGCTGAGGGCTACGACGTCGAGCTGGCGTTCGACGGTCCCAGTGCGGTGGCCCGCTGCGAGCAGATGGACGCCGACCTGGTGGTGCTCGACGTGATGATGCCGGGATTCGACGGACTCGAGGTCTGCCGCCGCATCCAGGCGGTGCGCCCGGTGCCCGTGCTGATGCTGACCGCCCGCGCCGATGAAACCGACATGCTGATCGGTCTCGGTGTCGGGGCCGACGATTATCTGAGCAAGCCGTTCAGCATGCGTGTCCTCGTCGCCCGTGTTCAGGCATTGCTTCGGCGCGCTGATCGTGCGGAGCATGCCGCTCGCCCGGTGGCCGATCTCCTCGAGTTCGGCGACGTCGTGATCGACCTGACCGAGCGTCGAGTGCGCCGTGATGCTCAAGAAGTCCACCTGACCCGCACCGAATTCGATCTCATCGCCTATCTGGCGGAACGGCCGCGAGCCGCGATCCCGCGGGAGTCGCTGCTCGAGGAGATCTGGGGCTGGGGCGAGGGAGCGGGTAGTCGGACTGTCGACAGCCACGTCAAGGCGCTACGACGCAAGCTCGGACCTTCCGTGATCCGGACCGTTCACGGCGTCGGGTACGCCTGGGACGTGCCGCGATGAGCGTCGTCGACCGGCTTTTTGCACGATGGCCGCGGCCGCTGGACCCGATGCGGTCCTTCAAGGTGAAGGTCGGCCTCCTGGTTGTCGCAGCGCTGTTGTTCGCCGCGGGTGGTTTCTGGTTGACCTCGCAACAACCGTTCCGTTTCGCCCTGCTGACCGCGTTGGTTGTCGCCCTCGGAGTTACACAAGTGCTCGCACACGGAATGACGTCACCGCTTCGCGAGATGACGGCCGCAGCGAAGGCGATGGCGCGCGGTGACTATTCGCGGCGAGTGCGAGCGACTTCCCGCGACGAGGTAGGCGAGCTCGCCCATGCGTTCAATCGGATGGCCGAGGACCTCGGGGCCGACGACCGGTACCGCCGCGAACTGATCGGCAACGTCTCCCACGAATTACGGACACCCATCACCGCTTTGCAAGCGATGCTCGAAAACGTCGTCGACGGTGTCGAAGAACCGGATCCGGCGATGATGAAATCGGCGCTGCGGCAGACAGAACGACTGGGCGCGTTGGTGGCCGATCTTCTCGACCTCTCAAAACTCGAGGGTGGCGCAATGCCGTTGAAGCGCCGCCGTTTCGAGGTCCAGCCGTTCCTACGCGAGCTGTCGAGTGTGAGTGCGGGCGACATCGAGATAGACGTGAAGCCTCCGCAATTGTCTGTGGTCGCCGATCCGGATCGCCTCCATCAGGTGGTGACCAACCTGGTGGACAACGCGGTTCAGCACGGGAACGTCGACACCAAAGTTGCCATCCGAGTACGTACCGGCAGCACTGGGGAGTTGGTGCTCGACGTCCACGACGACGGCCCCGGCATCGAACCACAAGCACGAGAGCGAGTGTTCGACCGCTTCATACGAGGCGGATCGACCGACGGGGGCACCGGACTCGGCCTCGCGATTGCGAAGTGGGCCGTCGAATTGCATGACGGCAGGATCGCCGTCGTCGACGCCCCGTCGGGCTGCTGCATTCGAGTAGTGCTGCCGCAGAACTGAATCGAAGTCCCTGACGAGATCGAGAGATCTCGCGATGGCGCATGCCTACATCAGGCATTCGTCTGTACTTCCGACCCTGAAATCTGAACAAGAAAACATAGGAGATCACATGAGCGCTCCGATAGTAATTCCACCGAAACCGCCGATGCCGGCCGTAAAACCCAAGCGTCCCAGCCGGTTCTGGCGTCCCGATCGCACGTCGATGGCTACCCGCTCGATGCTCCTCGGCGCGGCCGCAGTAGGGGTGCTTGCGGCCCTGATCCTCGACCCAGGGTTCGCGAGTATCGCGTACGTGATCGTGGGTGCCGGTGTGGTGATCGTCTTCGGGATTCTGACGCCCCCGCGGATGACCGTGCCGCAGTGGGTCGCCGCCATCGGGATGCTCGCACTGCTGGGTGTTGCCGCCGTTCGCGGTGCGGAGTGGTTGGTGTTCATCTGCGTCGTAGCCGCGTGGGTTCTGTTCACGTGGACTCTGATCGGCGGGCGGACGTGGACCGGGATACTCCTGGGAACGGTGGCACCCTGGCGGGCGCCCCACCGGACGGTGAACTTCGTTCGTCGTCGAAAACTCGCTACCGGCTCTGCTCCGCGGGTGCCGGCGGCGCGAGTTGTCGTCGTGAGCGCAGTGTCGGTTGTCCTCCTGCTGATCTTCGGATCTTTGTTCGTGAGTGCGGATCCGGAGTTCGCGAAGATCTTCGGCGGCTTCGCTCCTGCCATCTCGGTGTCGAACCCGGTGGCACGAATCTTCGCCGGTGTCGTGATGGCGTTCGGCACACTGGTTGCGGTGTATCTGCGTCGCAGAACGCCGACGGTGGACGCATTTGCGCCTGCGCCGGCGACGCCGTTGCCGATGTGGGAATGGGCGGTCCCGCTCGGAGTGCTCAACGTCCTGTTCCTCGGTTTTGTTGCAGTGCAGACGAAGACACTGTTCGGGGGAGACGAGCACGTTCAGGTGACCGACGGACTGACCTATGCGGACTACGCGCGTGAGGGCTTCTGGCAGCTCATGGCGGTAACCGTGCTGACGCTGCTCGTCATCGCCGTCGCAGTGCGGTTCATCGACCGTCGTGACGCTGGATCGAGGCGTCTGGCCCGCGGTCTGTTGGGTGCACTGTGCCTCTTCAGCCTGGTGATCGTGGCATCAGCCGTGCACCGGATGTGGTTGTACGAGAATCAGTACGGTTTCACGGTGCTGCGCGTCAGCGTTTTCGCGACAGAGCTGCTTCTGGGATTCGTGTTCGTGTTGTTGCTCGTCGCAGGTATCCGGATGTCCGGGAAGTGTTTGCCCACAGCCGTTCTCGCCACGTCAGCCCTTGCTCTGCTGGCATTCGCGGTGTTCAACCCCGACGCGTACATCGCGCAGAAGAACGTGGAGCGGTTCGAGGGCGGTAAGAGCATCGATGTCTCCTATCTACACGGGCTCTCCGTCGACGCGGTGCCTGCCTTGGATCGCCTACCGGAGCCCCAGCGCTCGTGCGCGTTGAGTAGGTATCGATTCGGAGTGCCAGGTACGAGTGCGCCCTGGGAGTTCAACGCGGCGCGTGAGAAGGCCCGCGACATCGTGGAGACTCGCCCGGTGGGGCCATGCCTGCAGATGTACACGGTCGGATAGACACAGGGTAATTGTGCAGCCGCGCGGCAGATATCGCGCGCGGCTGCACAATCCGCGAGCATCGCCGGGTCGATCAATGCACGGCGAGTGAGATCTTCTCCCGTTCTTCCGCGGACACGACGTCGCGTGTGGAGCGCAAGTCGATGGTCACGCTGCGCAACGTGCCGCGGTAACGGAAGGTGCCGTGCTCGGCGAACTCCTCCGCGACCGGGCTTCCCCTGTTGATGCCGACGTCCAGTTGTTCGTTCGTGCTGAAGATCGCCCGCGTGGTCTTCTCGATCCGGCCCTCGGAGACAACCTCGCCGTCGACACTCAGGGTGGCGGTTCCGCCCTTGCCGATTCCGCCGCCGTCGTACTCGAAGTGAACGGATACCTCCCTGGCGTCGGCACTCAGCTGACCCGGCCCGCGAACGTAGGTTCGGCCTCCACCGCTGAAGTTGTAGCAGTAGACCGGGACGGAATCGAGTACGTACAAAGCGAATCCGCCGAACCGACCACCGAGGCTGACCAGCATGCCGTCCGCAACGCTCCCCAGACTCGCGGTCAGCGTGTACGAGCGGTTGAAGAACGTCGGTGCAGCCTTCTCGACCAGGCCGTTCATGTGTGGGTACAGCGTGAGGGTCTTGCGGCCCATCATCGGATGTGGTGGTCGTGATTCCGCGGTGGCGTGGCGGCCGACCGTTCTGTCGTCCAACGGCAGTACCTGATACTTGGCGGCCTCGACGAGGAATTTTTCCTTGAGCCGGGCCAGGATCTCGGGATGCTCGTCCGCGAGATCGCGGGCCTGCGACCAGTCGACCGAGGTGTCGTACAACTCCCAACGATCTTCGCTCATCGGTGTGAGTTCGAGGCCGTGAGTGGCCATCAGCCAGGGGGCGCGGTGCGCCGTGACTGCTGTCCAGCCGTGATCGTAGATTCCGCGGTTGCCGAAGATTTCGAAATACTGTGTGGTGTGGCGCTCTTCGGCGTCGGGCTCGGCGAAGGTGTAGTTCATCGCCACGCCCTCCATCGGTTTCTGGGTGACCCCGTCGACGCTGGTCGGTGCCGGAATACCGGCAGCTTCCAGGATTGTCGGCGTGATGTCGACACAGTGATGCCACTGCTCCCTGATGCCTGGCTTGTCGATCCCCCTGGGCCAGTGGGCGATCAGACCGTTTCGGGTACCACCGTAGTGGGACGCAACCTGCTTGGCCCACTGGTACGGGGTGTCGAGGGCCAGAGCCCACGACGCCGGATAGTGCGGGTAGCTGGTTTCGGTCCCCAATTCGTCGTAGCGCGCCAGTACGTCGGATGTCGCACTCTTGTAACCGTTGAGGCCGGCGAGGTAGTTGAACGAGCCCTCCATTCCGCCTTCGGCGGAGGCGCCGTTGTCACCCATCATGTAGAGCACCAGGGTGTTGTCGAGGACACCCATGTCCTGCAACCGGTCGACGAGCCTGCCGACCTCGTCGTCGGTGTGCTCGAGGAACGCCGCGTACAACTCCATCAGACGTGCCGAAACCTTCTTCTGGTCGTCGTCGAGTTCGTCCCAGTGCGGGAGCCCTGGAGCCCACGGGGCCAACTCGGTATCAGGAGCGACGACGCCCAGTTTCTTCTGCTTTTCGAGGGTGATCTCGCGTTGGCGATCCCATCCGTGATCGAATTCGCCGGCGTACTTGTCCAGGTAGCTGTCCGGGACCTGAAGTGGGGCATGGCAAGCACCGAAGGGGAGATAGCAGAACCACGGCTTGTCCGGGTCCATCGTGTTGACACCCTCGACCCATTCGATCGCGTGGTCGACCAGATCCTCGGACAGGTGGTATCCCTCCTGAGGTGTCTTCGGCAAGTCCACCAGCGTGAAGTCCTCGTAGAGCACTGGCGTGAACTGGTCGGACTCGGCACCGAGAAAACCGTAGAACTTGTCGAAACCCTCACGGATCGGCCATCGATCGAACGGCCCCGCCGCGGTTGTCTCCCACGTCGGGGTCTGGTGCATCTTGCCGAAAGCGCCCGTCGCATAGCCGTTTCCCTGCAGGACGCGGGCAACTGTCGCTGCGGAAGCGGGCCGGGTCCCGTTGTATCCCGGTGCAGCGTTCGCCATTTCGGAGATGACTCCCATGCCGACGCTGTGGTGATTGCGCCCGGTCAACGTGGCAGCGCGCGTCGGTGAGCACAGAGCGGTGGTGTGGAATCGGCTGTACTTCACGCCGGTCTCGGCCAAACGTTCGGCGGTGGGTGTGCGGCACGGGCCACCGAACGCGGAGGGCGCCCCGAATCCGACGTCGTCGATCATGATCAGCAGCACGTTCGGAGCACCGGCGGGTGGGCGAAGCGGTTCCGGGCGGGTGTACGGGGGATTCTGATCGGGGTAGTACACGGCGGCCGCGACGTTCGGCGTCTCGGGAATGATCGGGATGGAATGGCGATTCACCAGCAGGCTCCTTGGCGTGTGCAAAATCGGGTCGATTAAGCAGTCGTCTTAATTTGGAGCGTATCGGTCCGGATTCAGTTGACGCCGTAGGTCTCGCTGACTGGGACAATCACCCCGTGAGTGGTTGAGGAGTCCCTGCACTCCTTAACCACTCACAGGGGTTGGGTCTTGCAGAATTAAGACAGCGACTTATATGGTCGGTGCATGCCCGCCTCGCTGGACGCCAAGAACGCCATGATCGCCGTCGCCGAGCGGATGTTCGCCGAACACGGTATTCACGAAGTATCCATGCGGGATGTGGCGACTGCGGCGGGACAGCGCAACAACTCTGCGGTTCAGTATCACTTCGGTGGCCGAGACGGTCTGGTGCTGGCCGTATTCCGGCATCGGATGGATCAGATCAACGCAGCGCGACTGACGTATCTCGACGACATCGACGCCAGTGGGCGGACCGACTTGGTCCGCGCATTGGTCGAAGCCTTTCTGTACCCACTGGCAGATTTTCTGGCGACGGCTGACGGTTCCAACTATGCGAGGTTCATTGCCCGAATCTCACCGTCGGTGGATACGCAGAGTGCTGAGTTCCGTGAGGTCAGCGAGGGGATCAACGAAGTTGTCGTCAGGTTGACGCGGGCGTTGCCGCATCTACCTCGCCGAGTCGCGGTCGAACGGATCGATCTGACGTTCAACATGAGCGTCTCCGCTCTGGCCATCTTCGAGCAGCGCCGCGAAGACGAAAATCTGGTTTTGCAGGCAGATTTCGATACGACGGTGGACCATCTGGTTGATCTCGCGGTGGGAGCCCTGACTGCACCCCAAAGCACACACAAGCGCACACGAGCAAAGCGGGTGCACGCGTCGACTGACGTGTGACCCTTCAGGACACGACAGGACGGAGTCATTTGATGGCTACCCTTACATCATCGCGCACAGTTCGAATCGGCAATCACACAATCGAATTCGGACCACGCGGAATGCGGCGAAATCCGGAAGGCGTTGAATCGAACCCGTACGAGCGGTTCACTCTGACACCCGTCACACCGTTCATCGGTGCCGAGATCAGCGATATCGACTTACGCGATCCGTCGGAGGATCAGATCGAGGATCTACGTCGGGCCCTACTCGAATGGAAAGTGGTCTTCTTCCGCGACCAGCCGATTTCGAGTCTGAATCATCGTGACTTCGCCGCCCATTGGGGTGAACTCGAGATTCATCCACTTCTCCCGCAGGGAGAGGTCCCGGCCGTCGTCAGATTCGAACGCGGAGAGGACAGTCCAGGCACCGAGAACATCTGGCACGTCGACGTCACCTGGACAAAGACACCGCCGCTCGGTTCGGTCCTTCGGGCGATCGACGTGCCGCCGGCCGGCGGCGACACCTTGTGGGCGGATATGGGAAATGCTTTCGACTGCCTCCCGGACGAGATCAAGGAATTGATCGACGGCAAGGACGCCATCCACGATTTTGTGCCGTCCTTCGGACGCGGCATGAGTCCGGAGAAGTTGGAGCAGATGAAGGAGCAGTACCCACCGGTTCTGCATCCGATGGTCCGTAAGCATCCGGAAACCGGGCGTAAGACGCTGTTCGTCAACAGCCTCTTCACCACCCACATTCCGGATATGGATCCTGCCGAAGGTAACGATCTGCTCAACCTGTTGTTCGCACAGGTCAAGGTCCCGGACTTTCAGTGCCGCTTCAAATGGGCGCCGAATTCCATTGCCTTCTGGGACAACCGGGCTACCCAGCACTACGCTGCGAGCGACTATTTTCCTCATCGCCGCGTGATGGAGCGGGTAGCAATCCTCGGAGACGTGCCCTTCTGATTTACCTCTGCGGAATGCGGATGATGCACCGGAAGCCGACGTGGCAGGTCGAGGACTCCTCGGATTCGCCCTGCCGCGCGGCAGGGCGGTAGCGCAAGCAATAGTTCGGTGCACACAGATGTGAGCCGCCCTTGATCACCCGTCGCGCGTAAGGTTCGCCCGCCAAGGCTTTCGTGGCGAATTCCGCGCGTGGATTGTGCGGAATGCAGCACGAAGAGGCAGGGGCGACATTCTTCGAACTGTGGGCGTGATCGGACGTGTAGTGATCGGCCGTCCATTCCCACACGTTTCCGGCCATGTCGAGCAGTCCGTAGCCGTTGGGCCGGAACTTTCCGACTGGCGCGGTGCGCTCGTACCCGTCCTCGAGCAGGTTCTCCCAGGGGAACTGTCCCTGCCACACATTGCCACCAGGCCGCCCGCCCGGAGCGTCGTGATCGCCCCACACGTAGGCCTGGCGATCGAGTCCGCCGCGGGCGGCGAACTCCCACTCGGCCTCCGTCGGGAGTTCCTTGCCGGCCCACGCGGCGTAGGCCTGGGCGTCGAAATACGACACGTGGGTGACCGGGTGCCGTTCACGTCCCCCGATGTTGCTGTCGGCTCCCTCGGGATGGCGCCAGTCGGCGCCGGGAGTGAACGACCACCACTGGGTGTAGTCGTCGAGGGAGACCGGACCGGGTGGTGAAGTGAAGACCAACGATCCCGGAACGAGGAGGGCGGGGTCGGCGTCGGGATAGTCGGCGGCATCCGGAGCGATTTCGGCAGTGGTGACGTGGCCGGTTGCCTTCACGAAGCGACGGAACTCGGCGACCGTCACCGCCGTCGTGTCCATCCAGAATTCGTCGACTGTGACCTGATGAACTGGGCGTTCTTCCGGATAGAAGTCTTCGGAGCCCATCCAGTACGTCCCACCCGGGATCAAAGACATGTTCTTCGGGGGAGTAGCCGTGGAGTGAGGCGTCGTCATGAATTCAAGAATGGCACGTTGGTCGCACCGATGTGGGGAGAGTCCCACCTGGTGCCCTCGGCAGGATTCGAACCTGCGACCCTTCCTTTAGGAGAGGAATGCTCTATCCCCTGAGCTACGAGGGCGGGGAGCGCACCGACAAGCGCTGAAAACCCTGTGCTGCCGGGGTTTTCGCTTCTCGATGCTGCTGTTGCCTCCGCTAGGCCTGTCGGCACGAAGCCTCAGGCGTCACAGCTGCGCTAGTCAGTGTAGCGGCCCGCCGACGCGGTGGCGAAGTCGACGGTGTTATCGCGTGCAAGCTGCCGGCCGAACCGATCGCACTGATCGCAATGGTGGTCACCGCGGAGTAGGCGCGGCATGGTGCGGGAATGACCCGCAGAATCCGCTTCAACGCCTTTGCCATGAACTGCGTCGCCCACCAATCGCCAGGTCTTTGGCGCCACCCCGAGGACCAGTCGTCCAGGTACACGGATCTGAGGTACTGGACGGAATTGGCGAAACTTCTCGAGCGTGGACGATTCGACGGACTCTTCCTGGCCGATGTCTTGGGAACGTACGACGTCTACGGCGGGAACCACGACGCAGCGTTGCGGCAGGGCGCGCAGGTACCGGTCTCTGACCCACTACTGCTGGCGTCGGCGATGGCTGCCGTGACCGAGCACTTGGGCTTCGGTATCACCGCAGGTACAGCTTTCGAGCATCCCTACCCGTTCGCTCGACGCTTGAGCACCCTCGATCACCTGACGAACGGGCGAATCGGGTGGAACGTGGTCATTGGATACCTCCCGTCGGCCGCACGGAACATGGGCGAGGACGACCAACTCCAGCACGACGATCGCTACGACTACGCGGACGAGTACCTCGAAGTTCTCTACAAGTTGTGGGAAACGTCGTGGGAAGACGACGCGGTGGTGCGTGACAGTAGCACCGGGGTCTACACGGACCCCGCCAAAGTTCATCCGATCGAGCATGAAGGCAAGCACTTCACGGTTCCGGGTATCCACATCTCCGAACCTTCTCCGCAGCGGACGCCGGTCATCTTCCAGGCCGGCGCGTCGCCTCGCGGGGTTCGGTTCGCCGCCGAGAATGCCGAGGCGATCTTTGTCGGTGCACCGACAAAGGCGATTCTCAAAGACACCGTTGCCCGCATCCGAAACGAGCTGGCCAAGGTCGGACGCGATCCGTACTCGGCCCGCATCTACACACTGTTGACGATCATCACCGACCGAACCCCGGAGTTGGCGCGGGCGAAGCTCGAGGACTACCGCAGTTACGCCAGTAGTGAAGGCGCGCTCGTTTTCACCTCGGGGTGGATGGGAATCGACCTCTCCGGATACCGAGCGGACGAGCCGATCGGGAACGTCGAGAGCAACGCCATTCAATCCGCGGTCGCATCGTTTCGTCAGGCCGACGAGAAGGGTGGCGAGTGGACGGTAGGAGACATCGCGGAGTGGGCGGGCATCGGAGGACTGGGCCCGATCGTTGTCGGTTCCGGCGCGGAGGTCGCCGACGAGTTGCAGGAGTGGATTGCCGAGACCGACGTCGACGGTTTCAATCTCGCGTACGCGGTGACGCCCGGGACCTTCGAAGACATTGTGGAGCATGTCATTCCGGAGCTGACCAAACGGGGCGCTTACCAGAGCGACTACGACGCAGGGACGCTGCGCAACAAATTGTTCGGGCGAGGGGACAGGCTGCCGCTCGAACACCGAGGCCGGAGCTTCGACCGGATCCGCACTACCGGCTGAGCGAGGACCTCAGGACCAGCCTGACCCGGGTACGTGAACCGAGGTGGTGAGGTCGATCGCCTCGATGTCCGAAGACCTCAATTCCTCACCACACACACTGCAAGCCAAGCGTGCTTCGAATCGCTTACCGCAGGCCTTGTGATGGAGAACGATGTCTGGGCCGTCCGCGGATCTGAACCAACGCTGGCCCCAGGTGATCATGCACATCACTACGGGGAAATACGCCGTGCCCTTGGCGGTGAGTCGATACTCAGACCACTGTGGGCGATCCGGAAGCGGCCGCGTTTCCATCACACCGATCTCGGTGAGGTGCTTCAAGCGATCGGCGACTATCGCCGGTGGTGCCCCGGTGATCTCGGCGAACTCTCCGTAGCGGCGAGCGCCTCGGAAAGCTGCACCGATGATCGCCGCTGACCAGCGATTGCCGACGAGTTCCATCGTGTGAGCCAGAATTTCCGGTCGGCGTTCGGATTTGGTGGAGCGTCGCCGCGATGTTGCTTCGGGGACACTGCGTGAGAAGTCGCCACTCGGGCCCATTTCGGAGTCCAGAGACCGTACGTCCACGTCCTCGCCGCACTCCTTGCAGCGCAGGATCGGGGTGAAGTCGTTTCCGCAGGTGCTGTGCCGCAGTGGTGGTAGCGGCGCGGTTTCATTGGGCGCCCACTGCTTCTCCCACGACCACATGGTGATGAGGACGGGCCAGATCGACTGCCCTTTGCGGGTGACCGAGTATTCGTGCCTGGGCGGGTTCTGCTGATACTCACGACGCTCGAGCATTCCGCCGGACGTCAAGATTGCCAACCGTGCGGACAACACGGAGTTGGAGATTCCCCCCAGTGCCAGCCAGTCGTTGTAGCGCCGCGACCCCAACAAGGCGAACCGCAGAATCCAGAGGTTCCACTCGTCCCCCAACAACCCGAGCGTGACGGCCAGTGCGTTGGGTCCGCCTGCGGGCAACTCGGTGACGCCCACCGACGCCGTGGGTGTCGAAGAGTCGGTTGCATTCACTCGTACCACCCCGAAATCATAGGCCGCGAACCCAGCGGCACCGCGAGAGCGTACCGAGTGGTCTGCAGAAAGAGTCGGGAATCACTCGGGACGGGCAATGAGTAGCGCTTCCTGAGTGATCTGGCAGATCTGGAGTCCGGATCGATCGAAGACCGCCGCATTCACGACTGCTCTGCCGGCGTGAGCTGTGGGGGTCGAGTGCTCGAAGAGGAGCCACTCGTCCGCCCGCACAGGGCGTTGAAACCACATCGTGTGATCGAGGGACACACCAGTCCAGTCCGTGTCGAGCGAGTGCTCCTGCCCGATGTCGTAGCCGTGCGGAGTCAGTGCGGTTGCCATCAGCATCAGATCACTGGCATAGGCGAGAGCAGCCACGTGAATCAGTGGATCTTCGCTCAGTCGCTGCGCCGAACGCATCCAGATGTTGCGCGGAGGCGCCGCCGAATGTGTCGTGGGGGACTGCGAATCGAGTGGTGACACACGAATCTCGATGGCGGAGAACTCCTCCCACACTTCTCCTAGTCCACCGTCCGCCTCGGCCAACTCTTGCAACGTCACGCACTCTTCGGGCGGGAGTGCTGCGGGGACGGCACGACTGTGAGTGATGCCCTCGTCGATCGAGGAGGACGAGACCGTCGAACGGCAGACGAGTCGTCCGCCCTGGTGGACGTCGACGACTCTGGTGGACAGGCGCTTTCCGTCGCGAAGACGATCTACCGAGAACTCGGTCGCGCAATTCGTCGACCCGGGGCGCAGGAAGTGCGTGTGGACGGAACTGATCGCTTTGCCGTCGGTCACCGTGTGTCCGGCTGCGAGAATCGACTGGGCGACCAGTTGGCCGCCGAACAACTGAGGAAGTCGAACACCGTCGTTCGACCCTTGCCACCGGTCCGGGCCGGTCGATTCCAGGTCGAAGACGTCGGCGAGGCCACTAGTGGGGGCGGTCACGACGCGTGGTTTCGTGCCGGGCGGGGTGGACGGGGAAAGAATCCGCTGGTCCGGGCGACGTAGTCGTCGTAAGCCTGTCCCTTGCTCTTGCGCATGCCACGTTCGAGCAACGCCTTACCGCTGTAGCTCACCAGCAGTTTGATCATCACGATCGGCGAGATGATCGTGATCAGCGCCAGTGGATCACCGAGTGCGAGGATGAACAGTCCGACCCAGACGCACGCATCGCCGAAGTAGTTGGGGTGCCGAGTCCAGGCCCACAATCCACGATCCATCACCTTTCCGGTATTGGCAGGATCAGCCTTGAAGCGGGAAAGTTGGTAATCGCCAACCGATTCGAAGGCGAAGCCGATGGCCCAGATGGCGATACCGATCGCGCCGACGACGCCGAGGGCACGAAACTCGTACATCGCGAACTGGACGGGCAGCGACACCACGAGAATGAGGACGCCCTGGAGTCCGTAGATCTTCCGAATCAGGAACGGAACCAACGGTCCCTGTTGATGTTTGAGTAGGGCAGTGTACCGCTTGTCCTGTCCGTGCCCCCGGTTTCGGAAGCCGATGTACAACCCCAGTCGCATCCCCCACACCACGGTCAGTGCAAGGACAACGAGGCGACGCAGATCGTTTCCTTCCGATCCGATGGACGTCAGGTACGAGACGACGGCGACGACGGCGAAGCCTGGCCCCCAACAGATATCGATGATCGAGTGATTGTTCATGCGGATGGCGACGGCCATCACTGCAGCGATGAAGACGAGTACGGCGAGTGCACTCACTCCGAAGTTCAGTGCTAGATCGCCCAGTGGGATGTCGGTCACGCGTGCGCCTTCCGATTGTGGTGGTCGAGCAGTTCGGAAGCGAAGTCCGCGAAGGCTTCCTGTGCGCTCGGATAGGTGTGAGGTGTGCCGAGTCGACTGGCTACGAGCAGTGCATCGAGCGCCGTGGCATCGAGTTCGGTGGTGGTAGGTAAGAATTCGGTCGATCCCTCGACGGCGTCGGCCGAACGCACGCCGTTCCCTGCCGTGACGATCACCTGACCGTTGGTAGCGGACTCGGGATCGACAAGGGCGGTGACTACCGGTGCGACCAAGTCGGCTCCCATGATGTCGACGAATTCGGGGTTCATTCCGGATTCGGTCATCTGCGTAGTGGCATAGGGAAGAAGGACATTGGTGAAGACGTTGCGGTTCGCACCTTCTGCCGCTGCGGTGCGGCCCAGGGCGATCACGGCTCCCTTGCTTGCGGCATAAGCAGATACGGTGGGCTCACCGTGCAGTCCTGCGGTCGAGGCAATCATCACGATGCGTCCGAACCCGGCTTCGCGCATCACGCGGGAGGCTTCGGCTGCAACCAGTGCGGTCCCGACGACGTTCGTCGTGATGACGGTACTGAGGTTCTCGGCAGTGGTGCGGTGGAGCATCTGCGGACCGCTGACCGCGGCGCTGGTGATGCAGAAATCGAGTCGTCCGAACCGAGTGAGAGCGTCGTCCACCAACTTTCGACCGACTTCGGGGTCGGTGACGTCGTCATGGTTGGCAACGGCCTGTCCGCCGGCTTCGAGGATTTCGTCGACAACCTGATCTGCGGGGCCTCGGTCGCTCGAATCGAGTGTGCGATTTCGATTGTTGACGATCACCGTGACGCCTCGGCTTGCCAGATGCAGCGCGACGGCACGGCCGAGGCCCTTACCACCTCCGGTGACGACGGCAACGCGACCGGAGAGTCCACTGGCGGTCATGAGGCGATCCGTTCGACGAGCACGGCAACTCCGACGCCTGCAGCGCCACTGACCGCGGCCACGCCGTATCGCCCGTCGCTTCGAACCAGTTCGTCGACGCACGCGCCCACAAGAATTGCTCCGGTAGCGCCGAATGCATGGCCCATCGCCATCGTTCCGCCGTTGGGGTTCATCCGGTCCGGCCCGGCGTCGAGATCCCGACGGAACCGTAGGCAGAGCGCGGAGAAGGCTTCCGCGAACTCGAACACGTCGATGTCCTGCGGACGCAGTCCGGCTCGCGCGATGACGGCCTCCACGGCGCTCTGACCTGCCGTGAGCATGAGAACCGGATTCACCGATGTCGACGCGGACCCGATGATCCGTGCGCGAGGTGTCAAACCGGCTCGGGCAGCTGCTTTCTCGGACCCGAGGAGTAGGAGTGCCGCTCCGTCGGCCATGGCGGGCGAGGATCCGACGGTGTGCAGGTGCTCGATCTTTCCGACCTCTGGGTAGGCGGCGAGCGCGAGAGCGTCCTGACCTCCGGCGCCGAGTCCTTCGAATGCGGCCGGAAGTGCTGCGAGTCCCTCTGCGCTCGTGTCTGCCCTGACCAGTTCGTCGTGTGCGATTCCCGCCTCGCCGTTTTTTCCGGGAACAGGCACAACCGACCGCTCGAACGCCCCGTTGCGCCACGCTTCGGCAGCCTTGTGCTGGGTTTCGACGCCGTAGGCATCCAACTCGTCGCGGGAGTACCCCTCGATCGTGGCATTCAAGTCGGCGGCAACACCCATATGGATGGAGCCGATCTGCGCGATAGTCGCCGGGTCGGTCCACAGTGGTCCGCGATCACTGAACATCGGGGTGCGGGAGACGCTTTCGACACCGCCTGCCACGACGAGGGAAACGTCGTCACTTCGGATGCGGGCTGCGCTCTGGCCGACTGCGTCGACACCGGATGCGCAGAATCGATTGAGAGTCGCGCCGGGAACGGAGTCGCCCCAACCTGCCAGGAGTGCGGCAGTTCTCGCGATGTTCGCGCCCTGCTCGTCCACCTGTGATGCGCAACCGAGAACTACGTCGTCGATCTGGTCTGCGGAGAGGTTTGTTCGACCCTGCAGAGCCTTGGCCAGGTGGACGACAAGATCCACGGGGCTGTGTTCGTGGAGGGCGCCTCGCGCCGATGCTCGACCGCGCGGCGTGCGCACGTAGTCGAGGACAAAAGCATCAGTCATTTTCAACCCTTCAATTAGTAGAGTTACTCTGCTAGTTGTAGTACGGTTGCGATGAAATTACAACCGCCGATACACGGGTATCTCGGTGACGTCACCGGGGCCGGATCGGCAAGGGGAGAGGTCATGACTGTTTCGAACATTTGGATTCTCGGCGGGTACCAATCCGACTTCGCACGAAACTTCACCCGTGAGGAACTCGATTTCGCGAACCTTGCCGAAGAGGTGGTGAACCGCACGCTGGCCGCGGCGAAGGTTCCTGCGACCGACATCGAGGTGATTCACGTCGGTAATGCCTTCGGCCAGTTGTTTGCCGGCCAAGGTCAGCTGGGTGCGATGCCTGCCACCGTCCATCCGGAACTCTGGGGTGTGCCCTCGTCCAGACACGAGGCGGCATGCGCATCGGGCAGTATCGCGGTACTCGCCGCAATGGCAGACCTGCGTGCCGGGAACTACGACGCCGCTCTGGTGATGGGTATCGAACTGGAGAAGACAGTTCCGGGTGACGACGCAGCGGGTCATCTTGGTGCCGCAGCCTGGGTCGGACACGAAGGTCGGGAAGCAAAATTCATGTGGCCGTACATGTTCGATCGTGTTTCGAAGGAATACGGGCGCCGTTACGGGATCGACGAATCTCACCTGCGCGCGATCTCGCAGATCAATTTCGCGAACGCGAAGAACAACCCCAACGCACAGACACGCGGTTGGTCGGTGCCCGATCTGCTCGGAAATGCGGGTGGTGACGACACTACCAATCCTGTTGTGGAAGGTGGTGTTCGACGATTCGATTGCAGTCAGGTGACCGACGGTGGTGCCGGGGTGGTGCTGGTGACGGACAAGTACCTTCGTGAGCATCCTGGCGCCGCGGCGACTCCTCTGGCTCAGATCGCGGGCTGGGGCCACCGCACCGTCGGTTTGGGCCTCGATCAGAAACTGGCGCGTGACGCGGAGAATCCCTACGTGATGCCACACGTTCGGGATGCGGTGATGGACGCCTTCTCTCGGGCCGGAGTCGATCTGGCCGGGATAGACGGGATCGAAACACATGATTGTTTCACCGCGAGCGAGTATCTCGCGATCGACCACATCGGTCTGACGGCGCCTGGCGAGTCCTGGAAAGCCATCGAGAGTGGAGACATCGCCATGGGCGGCAAGCTACCGATCAACCCGAGCGGTGGTCTGATCGGCGGCGGTCATCCGGTGGGCGCCAGCGGTGTCCGCATGCTTCTCGATGCGGCCCATCAGGTGACAGGAACGGCCGGCGGCTTCCAAGTCGAGGGCGCAAACCGCTTTGCGACGCTCAACTTCGGCGGAAGTACGGCCACCACCGTCAGTTTTGTCGTCGACGCCGTTTCCTGAATTGCAGCCCAGTCTTTCCCCATCAGTCGAAAAGAGAATTCCATGGACGTCGAAATCGTAGGCAAGTTGTTGTCCACCCTTCCCGCCGATGACGATCACCCGTATCGCACCGGTCCGTGGCAACCGCAGACCACCGAGTTCCAAGCGGACAACCTCGAAGTTGTGTTCGGTGAGGTTCCGAAAGACCTCGACGGTGTCTACCTGCGAAATACCGAGAATCCGCTTCATCCCTCGATGAAGGCGTATCACCCCTTCGACGGTGACGGCATGATTCACATCGTGGGCTTCCGCGACGGAGAGTCGTTCTACCGCAACCGATTCGTACGTACGGACGGATTGGCGGCCGAGCAGGACGCCGGCGGCGCCTTGTGGGCCGGGCTCGCGGAGTCTCCCAAACTCAGTCGCCCCGAGGGCGGCAAGGGTGCGCGCACCCGGATGAAGGACGCGTCCAGCACTGACGTCGTCGTTCACCGGGGGACTGCTCTCACCAGCTTCTACCAGTGTGGGGATCTGTATCGGCTCGATCCGATGTCGGCGGAGACACTCGGAAAGGAAAGCTGGAACGGCAAGTTCCCCTTCGAATGGGGCGTGTCCGCGCATCCGAAGGTGGACGACAAGACCGGAGAAATGCTGTTCTTCAACTACAGCAAGGAAGCCCCGTACATGCACTACGGCGTCGTGGACTCGGCCAACGAGTTGGTCCACTACGTCGATGTCCCACTTCCCGGTCCGCGGTTGCCACACGACATGGCCTTCACGGAGAACTACGCGATCCTCAACGACTGCCCGTTGTTCTGGGATCCGGTTCTGCTCCAGAAGGGCGCGCACGTCGCGAATTTCCATCCCGAAATCCCGCTACGTCTCGGAGTCATCCCACGCCGCGGAAACACCGCTGACATCAAGTGGTTCGAGGCGGATCCGACGTATGTCCTGCACTTCGTGAACGCCTACGAAGAGGGGGACGAAATCGTTCTGGACGGTTTCTACCAGGGCGATCCGGAGCCGTCGGACAACGGGATGGGCAATCAGTGGGAACGCGCCTTCCGCTTCCTCGCTCTCGATCGTATGCAGACCCGACTGCACCGCTGGCGTTTGAACCTGGTCACCGGAGCCACGCGTGAAGAGCAGCTCAGTGACTCGATCACCGAATTCGGCATGATGAACGGGAATTTCGCGGGGGAGAAGTACCGATACGCATATGCGGCTTCGGGTAAACCGTCGTGGTTCCTGTTCGACGGCTTGGTCAAACATGACCTGCTGACGGGGAACGAGGAGCGATTCTCCTTCGGCGACGGTGTGTACGGCAGCGAGACGTCGATGGCGCCACGTGTGGGCGGTACCGCGGAAGACGACGGTTATCTCATCACGTTGACCACTGACATGAACGAGGATGCGTCCTTCTGTCTGATCTTCGACGCCGCCCGCGTCGGAGATGGTCCACTGTGCAAACTTCGCCTCCCCGAACGGATTTCGAGTGGTACCCATTCGACGTGGGCTCCGGGGGCCGAGCTTCGTCGCTGGCAGACCGCCGACACCGCCGCCGAAGCGGTCGGACTGTGACGGACGCGCCCGGCACGGGCACGTGGGAGATCTTGCGGCAGGTGGTGATCGGTGCACGAGATCTGGACAAGACCGGCCGGCAATTACGTGAAGCGTTGAATCTGGCACCAGGATTCGCGGATCCACTGCTCGAAGACATCGGTTTGGCCGACGAGACCCTTGCCGTCGGGCCGCAAGCCTTTCTGGAGATCGTCGCACCGCTCGACGAGACTGTCTCGTTGGCGAGATGGATCCGAAAGGGCGGAGGGGAGGGCGGTTATGCACTCTCGATCCAGGTATCGAATATCGCGCCCTATCTGGAACGTGCAGCCGCGGTCGGTGTTCGGACGGTGGCCGATCTCGAGGCCTACGGGCACCGCATCGTCCAGCTCCATCCCGGTGATCTCGGCCTGCTCGTAGAACTCGACGAGATTCCCGACGCCGACGAGTGGTTCTGGGACGAGACGGAGAAGGAGGTTTCGGTCGATCCATGGGTCGACGACATCCTCGGGGTCGACGTGTCCTCTCCCGCTCCGGCCAAGACGGCGACGCTCTGGGCCGAAGTGTTCGGAAAGAAATCGGCTTCGAGGCAAACACTCTCGATCACGCTGGGATCGCGCGTCGTGTCGTTCGTTCCGGGGGAGCGGTCGATGCTCAGTGCAATCGATCTGGCGGCGTCGAGCGGCGCCTCTGCCGTCGAGCCCGGTCTGAGTCTCGGCGGCGTCGAGTTCCGGATTCACCCACGCTGAAGCTTGCCTCACATCGAACGACAGAAATCGGGGCCGATCGCTCGAAGCGATCGACCCCGATTTCTTGTCATGGACTCAGGCGAAGTCCTGTCGCAAGCGAGTCTTGAGTAGCTTTCCACTCGCGTTGCGTGGCAGCTCCTCGACGAACCGAACTGCACTGGGGCACTTGAAGTGAGCCAGCCGCTCGCGTGACCACTCGATGATCTCGGCTTCGGCGGCACCAGAGTCGCCGGCTCGAACGACCACCGCAATGGGAGTCTCACCCCAGCGATCGGAATGAACGCCGACTACGGCGACCTCCCGGATTCCGGGGTGGCCGGAGAGAACGCTCTCCACCTCGGCGGGATAGACGTTCTCACCGCCGGAGACGATCATGTCCTTGAGACGGTCGTGGAGATAGAGATACCCGTCCTCGTCGAACGATCCGCCGTCTCCGGTGCGAAGCCAGCCCCCGTCCAACATGGTGGCGGCAGTAGCCGCCTCGTTGCGCCAGTAGCGCTTCATGACGTGAGCGCCGCCGATGACGACCTCGCCGCGGATACCGACTGGGACGTCTTCGAGGGTCACGGGATCGATGATGCGGATGGGTACGCCGAACATCGGCTGCCCGACCGACTTCAACCGATGCGCGGTCGACTCGTCGGTCGCCCGATGATCTTCAGGGGTCAGCATCGTGACGCCGCCGGTCGATTCGGTGAGTCCGTAAGCCTGCAGGAAACTGCATCCGAAGACCTTGGTGGCGTCCTGCAACAGAGGCAGTGGCATCGGAGCGGCTCCGTAGACCAAGAACTGCAGGGCGCTCCAATCCGCCTCGCGTACAGCAGGGAGCGAGGTCAAGACGCTGATCACCGCGGGAACGGCAACCGCATGCGTGACCTTGTACTCCTGCATCAGCGCCACCAACTCGAGGGGTCCGGCGATGGTCTTGAGAAGGAGGGCACCGCCGCCGAGCGTCGTGACCAGGGCGAGACCCAGTCCGGCTACATGGAAGAAGGGAACCGGGCACATGGCCACCGAATCGGTGTCGAGATCGAGCAGGTGATACATGGTCGCAAGTGCGCGGCCGAGGTTGGCGCCGGTGAGTTCGATTCCCTTGGGGTGGCCGGTGGTTCCCGACGTGTAGAAGATCAGCGCTGTGTCGTCGGGACTGCGCGACGCCCCCGGATCGTCGTCCCCGACGCCGGAAAGCCAGTCGTTCCACGAGACCGAGTTTCCGGCGCCGTCCACCGTGACGACGGTCCGGACGCTACCGACCGCAGCAGCGACGTCGGAGAGGCCCTCATCGCCTGCTCCGAGTACGACGACGGTCGGCTCGCTGTTGCTCAGGATGTAGTCGACCTCGCCCGGTGCCAGCCGATTGTTGACGGCCGTCAGAATCGAGCCCATCTTCGAAGATCCGTACAGGACGGAGAGGAAGGACGGTGCGTTCGCGCCGATGTACGCCACCCGGTCACCTGTTCGAACACCATCGCGCAGAAGTGCATTCGCGACACGATTGGCTTCGATGTCCAGTTCGCGGAAACTCGTTCGACCGTGATCGGAGATGACGGCGGTGCTCTCCGGACTGGCAATCGCCCGGCTACGCAGCAAGTCTTCGAGATTCTGCACGGGGCGTCCATCGGGTAGGAGCGCGTTCACAGAAGGTTCGCGGGTGCCGGGTTCACGGGTGGCAGTCGAACCTACGGCTGTCGGCTGAGTTGTCATGCTGAATGCTCCAATCTGAAGGGGGCAAAGACAGGGGGTTCGAAAATGCCGGTGGGAGCAGCGAGTACATGCTCGACGGCGCGTAGTGCCGGGCCCGCGGTGATGAACTGACCGGCGGTTGTCCGGCTGTGCGGATCTTGTGGTTCGACGAGATTGACGGTCATCACGATCTCGGGTTTGCCGTACAGGTGGACCTCCCATTGATCGCGCCCCACGTATTCCTCGCGATCGGGTTCCATGGTCCAGATGATGGCCAGAGTGAGGAACTGCTTTCCGTCGACGATTGCGTGCCAGCGCCATTCGGTGGTTCCGACGGTTCCCGCGGCGATGCGTCCGGCGGCGACGTCGAGATCCGTTCGCGCCGCGACGACCCTGTGATCGGACACGACTTCGTCGTAGGTGATGCCCAGTCGTTCGCACATGAACGCGATGGTTTCCAGATACAGCGACGCGTACAGCGAGGGCAACGGCCCAGTGCCGTCCAGTTCTTCCGGGGGCGAGCCCATCCCCATGACATTGAACGCGAAGTCGGGGTCAGGCATGCCGCGAGCGTCGAGCACCTCGTCGATCGTGATGCGGTCGAGTTCGATCGATGTTCCCGTCAGCGCCAACGCCAATCGCTCACCGATGACACCCGGGCTCACCCCGACGCCGAAGAGCGTCGAATCACCTTCCTTGCATGCGTGGGCGAACATGTGCTCGCGCTCGGTGCCGTGTGCGCGGGGGAAGTGCTGCCCGGCCGTCGTGATCACGTTGATCCCGGCGCGAAGCAGACGGCACAGATCGTCGTCGTGTCGTTCGTACGGAATCTGCAAACGTGGACTGTGGATGAGAACCTGTGGGCGCGAGCGGATGATCTCGTCCACGCTGCGTGTCGCGATCACGCCCGTCGGCGCGCGTCTGGCTATGTCGCCGGCATCGCGACCGGCCTTGGCGTCGCTGTACACGTACAGGCCGACCAACTCGAGGTCGGGACGATCGATGATTCCGCGTAGTGCCGTCTTGCCGATGGCACCGGTCGCCCACTGGGCAACACGAATCGGAGCGCTCATGATCGGGTGGTCAATTCGCCGGCGAAGAGGAGCTTGCCCAGTCCGCGTTCGTACCGAATCGGGTCGCGGGCGAGGCGCGCACGTGCGTCGATTGCCATGAAATCGGTGTCGCACGTCCACTCACCGCGCTGCATGGCGGCGAGTCCGGTCGCGGCAATGTCGAGGGGTTTTTCCTTGTGGCCCTGCACATGTGACGCCATGCGGGTGTCGACGCTGCCGACGATCAAGGACGTGACAGTGATGCCGCGCGGTTCGAGTTCGGCGCGAGCGATTCCGCCGAGTGACAGAGCGGCCGCCTTGGCCGGCGAGTAGCCACCCATGAAGGCGGTTGGAGCGATTGCGGCCACCGAGAGGACGTTGACTATCGATCCTCCGCCGCGGGCGGCGAGCACCGGCGCGAAGGCTCGGATCATCGTCAGAGGCCCGAAGTAGTTGACCTCCATCTCGGCTCGTGCAGCCGCTTCGTCGTCGGCCTCGATCAGCCGATTCCCGGTGAACAGTCCGGCGTTGTTGACGACGACCGTTGTGTCACCACACTTCGCGGCGGCAGCGTCGACGAGTCCTGGATCGGTGACGTCGAGTTCGACGATGTGTGCTCCGGTGGCTCGGAGCTCGGCCGGTGCCTCGTCGGGATTTCTCACCCCCGCATAGATTTTGGTTGCACCCATCGACTTCGCCTGTTGGACGAAGGCCAACCCGAGGCCTCGATTGGCGCCGGTGACGAGGACGGTAGCGCCCCCTATCGGAGTTCCGCGAAACATTGTCATGAGTGCTCCTGTGCCTGTCGGGTGTAGATGAGGTCGTCGGGATATTTCTTGCTCTTCTTCAATGACGATTCGGGTGCGAGCATCCCGAAGATCCAGCCTTCGGCTGTGGCCATGTCGTGGTTCCAGTCCCACCGCAGTGCGCGGTGGCGGATTCCCCACCTGCCGTCCTCGAAGCCGAAGCGGTCGATCAAGCGCGCCGAGGTGAGTGTGTCGGCTATGCCGTGCGAGTGCTTGATTCGTGCGAATGCGAGCACGTAGGACTCGACGTGTGCGGCGTCCCCGTCGAGTTCGATCAAGACGTTGGTCAGGGCGTGGGTCGTCAGCGACCGCGGGTGCGTGATGGCCTCGGCGATGTGGTCGACGTAGTCGTCGGCAGTGCCGGTGAAGACCCCGCCGTGGTCTTCGGTTGCACCTGGTAGGTAGCACTGCCGGGCGCCCTCGACGTCGCCGCGATCTGCGGCTCGGAGGAAACGCGCCAGAACCTCGTAGATTTCCTGCTTGGCGACCAGGGCTTCGATCGGGCTGTACTCCCGAGTGCCCGGGCCCCCGCCGGTATCGACTGCGCGAATGTCGTTGGACCTCACGATGATGTCCCTTCTCGGCTCCGGAGAGGAGTCGCACGTTGACGGAGTGCCTCTGCTTACTGTAGTAATCTCTATCACACTGTTAATTGAAGTGTCACGAGGAGGTGAAACCAATGCTTGGAACCACACCACCCGCACAACCCGGGAATGCGCCGGTTGTACTCACGCTTTCCGGTGTATCGATCGAATTCGGCGGTGTCACCGCTCTCGACGACGTCGGCTTCGACGTCCGCGCCGGTCAGATCTGCGGGCTCATCGGACCCAACGGCGCTGGTAAGACCACGCTGTTCAACTGCATCACAAGGATTTACGAGCCGAGCCGGGGCGTCATCACCTGGCAGGGAACCGATCTACTGGGGCTGCGCCCCTATGCGCTCGCGTCGGCCGGGATCGCTCGAACCTTCCAGAATCTCGCACTGTTCAGCGGCATGAGCGTCTTCGACAACACCATGGTCGGTGGATCGTCTCGGGGTCGCTTCGGTCTGGCAAGCGGGCTTCTCGGCTGGCCTCCAGCGCGCGCTCGAGTCCGAGAACTGCGAGAGAAGGCCTGGTATCTGCTCGAACGCCTCGAACTCGTCGACGTCGCGAACGCACCTGCGGCAGGCCTTCCGTTCGGAACACTCAAGCGCGTCGAGTTGGCGCGAGCATTGATGTCCGAGCCGTCGCTACTCCTGCTGGACGAACCTGCCGGTGGGCTCACGCACAGTGAAGTCAAGGAACTGGGAGAACTGATCGTCTCGCTCCGCGACGACTTCGGCTTCGGTGCGCTTCTGGTCGAACACCACATGGGATTGGTGCTCGGGATCTCCGATCACGTTGTAGCCCTGAACTTCGGCCACAAGATTGCCGAGGGAACTCCGGTGGAGATCCAGCAGGATGACGCCGTTATCAACGCGTACCTGGGACGTGCCGCATGACGCTTTTGAAGGTCGACGATCTGCATGCCGGCTACGGGCGAGGCAATGTACTGCACGGGGTTTCGCTCGATGTAGAACCTGGTGGGGTCGCTGTTGTTCTCGGTGCGAACGGCGCCGGAAAGACCACCATGATGCGTGCGCTGGCCGGTTTGATTCCGCATCAGGGAACGATCACCTTCAACGGTTCGCCGTTGGGTTCCAAACCGGAACGCGCCGTGGCCGCCGGCGTGAGCCTCGTCCCGCAAGGCCGCGGAACTCTCGGTCAACTGTCGGTGCGGGACAACCTGCTCGTCGGCGCTGCGTTGCGTAAGGACAAGGCTGAGATCGCAGCCGACATCGAGCGGTGGTGCGAGACATTTCCGGTACTCGGTCGTCGCTCGACGCAACTGGCGGGCTCACTCTCGGGTGGCGAACAGCAGATGCTTGCGGTCGCGCGCGCACTGATGAGTCGTCCCACACTGCTTCTGTGCGACGAACCCAGCCTGGGTCTGGCACCCATCGTCATTGCCGAATTGTTCGACACGCTCGGTGCGATCAACCGCAGCGACGGAACTGCACTGCTGATCGTGGAACAGAATGCCGATCTCGCAATGAAACTCGCGTCGAAGGTCTTCCTGCTCGACGTAGGCACCATCGTCGCTGCCGGAACGCCCGAGGAATTTCGTTCCGACGACGTCGTGCGCAGCGCTTACCTCGGGTACCAGGAGTAAACGGTGACACTCTTTCTGGAACGACTCATCTCCGGATTGACCAACGGATCGATCTACGCAATTCTCGCGCTGGCACTAGTGGTGGTGTTTCGCGCCACCGGCACGATCAACTTCGCTCAGGGCGAGTTGGCCCTGTTCACAACCTTTGTCGCCTGGTGGCTGACGACGATGTCCTGGCCGATCTGGTCGGCGATCGGAGCGGCCCTGGCTTTGGGATTCCTGCTCGGAGCATTGATGGAGCGTCTGCTCATTCGGCCGGTTCAGCGTCGAAGCGACATGGCAGTGCTGATCGTGGCACTGGGATTGTTCACCGGGCTCAACTCGTTGGCCGGAATGCTGTGGGGGAGCGATACGAAGATCATGCCGAGCCCGTTCCCCAACGGTCCGACCGATTACATCTCGGTGGGGGGTGCGCGTGTTTACGGCGACGCACTGGGCGTACTGGTGGCGCTCGTTGTCCTACTTGTGTTGATGTCCTTGCTCTTTCGCAAGACGAGAGTCGGTCTGCACATGCGTGCCGTCGCGGACAATGCCGAATCTGCCACTCTCGCCGGAGTTCCGACCAGCCGGATACTCGCAATCGGTTGGGGTGTTGCGGCAGCGATCGGCGCACTGGCAGGTGTCCTGGTCACTCCGCTCTCGCCGCAACAACTCGGTCTCACGACCATGTTTCCGATCTTCATCGCAGCATCTGCGGCCGCACTGTTCGGTGGACTCGACAGTCTTGTCGGTGCCGTGGTCGGCGGGTTGACGATCGGTGTCCTGGAATCGATGCTCAGCGGCTACATTTCGGCCATCGGCGGTTCGCTTCAGCAGACATCCGCTCTGCTGATCATCGTGGTGATCCTCTTCGTCAGACCCAATGGACTGTTCGGTACCAAGAAACTGGAGCGAGTATGACGACGCTTGCCGAGAGAAATGAACCCGCCGTCGCCGAAAAGGCGGTCAGGCAGCCGCGCGTGGTGGTCGCCGGTTCGACGTCGTACCGGATACTCCAACTGGTTCTGCTGGTGGCAGCCGTCTGTGCCTTGCTTCTCGCTTCACAAAGTGCGCCGTTTCGCGTGGGGCAGTTCACGAGCGTCTTCATCATCGCGATTGCCATTGCGGGACTGAATATCGTCAGCGGATACACCGGACTGCTGTCGATCGGCCATTCTGCCTTCTTCGGCCTCGGCGCGTACACGACCGGCGTGCTGATCGTCGATCGCGGATACTCGCCGTTGACCACGATCCCGATTGCAGTCGTATTATGTTTTGTACTAGGGCTTCTCGTCGGGCTTCCGTCGTTGCGGATCAAGGGGCTATATCTGGCTCTCGTGACACTCGCCGTCGCTGTGGCGTTTCCCGAAGTGATCCGAAAGACCGGGGATCTGACCGGTGGTGCCGCTGGAATGGTGGTTCGTGCAAATCTACTGGTCCCGCCGAAATGGACGGGGTTGACCCGAGCCGACACCTACCTCTGGATCTTTTGGGTGTCGGTGGTGACGCTGGCGATCGTCATGCTCCTGATTCGCAATCTCGTCAAGAGTCGATTCGGTCTGGCTATGGTCGCGGTGCGCGACAACGAGATCGCGGCGAGCGCAAACGGCATCAACGTCGCGCGGGTCAAGATTCTCGCTTTCGGGCTTTCCGGCGCGATCACGGGCCTGGCAGGTTCGCTGTTCACGATGTACATCGGTGCGCTCTCACCCGAATCCTTCTCGCTGATGAAGTCGATCGAGTTCATCACCGGACTGGTGTTGGGCGGAATCGCAACCCAATTCGGCCCGATCGTTGGGGCAACGGCAGTGGTGTTCCTGCCGTACTACACCGGAAGCGTCACCGACGGCCCCGTGTCGGGAGTGGTGTTCGGCGCGGTGCTGATCGCGATCGTGTTCTTGATGCCGGACGGAATCGTGGGTCGGATCAACAGCGTGCTCCGACGGTTCGTCCTCGTGGTTCCCGCAGATCATCCCAAGTATCGCGAGGGTGAACCTCGCACCTGAGTGCCGTCTCCCTCGCCCACTCTCGTTTCCCTCCACTCACAGCAAGGAACTGGACGATATGAAAAGGCAGACCACGATTCCCGCAGTCATCGCCGCTGCGGCACTACTCCTTTCGGCCTGCGGAGGTAGCTCCGATGCAGAGAGCAACACGTCGACATCGGCCGGCGCAGTATCGGTCGACGACTGCAGTGATCCCAGCGGTGCCGCAGCGCCGATCACCGACAAACTCACGGTGGGATGGAGTGGGCCGACGTCAGGCCCGCTCGCCGATGCCGTCGGCAACGTGATCGAAGGAATGCGAGCACGGTTCGAGGTGGAGAACGCGGCCGGCGGCGTCGGCGGCGTCAAGCTCGACGTCGTGGTCAAGGACGATGCATTCTCCCCGGAGCGCGCCAAAGCCAACGTCGGAGAGTTCATTCAGAAGGACAAGGTCGACGTTCTGGGTACCTTCGGGGCCGGACAGTTGAACGCCATCGCGGATGATCAGACCACTGCCTGCGTGCCGCTGCTCTTCGCGCAGGCAGGCATGCCCGAGTTCCGGGTCATCGAAGACTTCCCGTGGACCACGGAGTATCTACCGGATCCGGGCGTCGAGATGGAGGTAGTGGTCGAGAGCTTGAAGAAGAAGTATCCGAACGGCGCCAAGGTCGCACTGGCCACGAACCAGACCGAATCCGGACAGGGAATCGCCAACGGCTTCAAATCCGCGATCGAAGGAACCAACTTCGAGATCGCGGCGGAGGAGGCGCTGACCGACCCCAAGACGGCGGCTTCGACTCTCAAGGCCAGCGGCGCCGAGGTTTTGGTGGTCGCCGGTGTCACTACCGACTGCCTCGCGATCACTCAGGCGATCGGACGTGTCGGATGGAAGCCCGACACCGTGATTCAGCCGTCGAACTGCGTCGACGGTGCGACCCTGTACGCGCCCGCCGGTGATGCTGCAGACGGGCAGCAGGTGATGGTGTGGCTCAAGGATCCCAACAACGCTCTCTACAAGGACGACGCAGCAGTACGTGACTACCTTGCCGGAGCGGCGGCTCACGGTGCCGATTCCCCGACCAACAGCTACACCGTGAACGGATGGGCCATCGGTGACCTGTTGGTGGACAACTTCACTCGGGCCTCTGAGTCTTCTGACGGACTCTCTCGCGCCACCATCATGAGTGCCGCGCGTACGCAGGACTACCACCCGCCGATGTTCATCGACGGAATCAAGTTCACCATGACCGCCGATCATGCGCTGGGCATCTTGGCATTCCAGCCGTTCGAGTGGAATGCCACTACCCAGGCGTTCGAGAAGCAAGGCGACGTGATCGACATTTCCGGCCGTTACGAGAACTGAGGCGAGTGCGCGAATGAACAAGACACACAGGGGATTGCATCCTCGCGGCAAGGTGGACGAATACACCTCGAAGGGGTGGTGGTCCGACGAGACAATCGATCAGGTGTTCCGGGCGCAGGTGCGGGCCCGCGGCGACGAACTCGCGGTAGTTGATCCGGCGAACCGGAGCGAGTTGTCCGGCGGAGATCCACGACGCCTCAGTTGGAACCAACTGGAGAGCGAAGTCATCGCGCTCGCTGCCCGCTTCTCCGAGGTGGGTTTGGGCCGGGGCGATGTTCTGGGTGTGCAGATGCCCAACACCGTCGAACTGGTCGAGGTTTATCTCGCAGCGTGGTCGCTGGGGATCGTGGTCTCACCCTTGCCGATGCAGTACCGCGAACGCGAAGTGGAAGGAATGGCAAACCAGGCTGCGTTTGCAGCATTTGTCACCGTACCCAGTTTTGGTGACAGACTCCCTGCTACGGAGATCGCTGCAATCAGATCCCGGATTCCTTCTCTGAGATCGGTGTTCGCCTACGCTCCCGCGTCCGAGCTTCCGGCTCAGCTTCCCGCCGGCGTCGTGGGGCTGAGTCCTCGGACTGCGACCGAAGCGCAGCGAAGTGAACTGGATGAACGAAACACCGAAGATCCGAACGACCCCAACGATGCGATGACGATCTGTTGGACCTCCGGGACCGAAAGCGAGCCGAAGGGGGTCCCACGTTCGCACTACGAGTGGCTGGCCATCTGCTGGGCCACGATCGACGCTCCCGACATCGTCGTCGGCGACGTCTTGTTGAACCCGTTCCCGATGGTCAACATGGCCGGAATCAACGGAATGTTCCTGCCGTGGCTCCGCACGGGATGTGTACTGGTACAGCACCACCCGTTCGACCTTCGAGTGTTCCTCGGGCAGATCGAGGCCGAGCGAGTGACGTACACGGTAGCGCCGCCTGCGCTGTTGTGGATGCTGCTCGCCGACGAGTCGATGCTCGCGGCAGTCGACCTGTCGAGCTTGACTCGGATTGGTTCGGGTTCGGTGCCACTGCAACCTCCGATGGTGCGGGGATGGCAGGAGCGGTACGGAATCGGAGTCATCAACTTTTTCGGATCCAACGAAGGAATCAGTCTGCTCTCCTCGCCTGCGGACATGCCGGATCCGGACGACCGCGCACGGTACTTCCCCCGCTTCGGTGTCGAGAACTTTCGCTGGAGCACCAGGATCTCGGACTGGATGGACGTTCGCTTGGTCGACGTGGTCACCGGCGAGGACATCACCGAAGTCGGGCACCCGGGTGAGTTGCGCATCAGCGGACCGACGGTCTTTGCCGGCTATCTCGGCGATCGGCCGTCACCGTTCGACGAACGCGGATTCCTCTGCACCGGAGACATCTTCGAGATTGCCGGTGATCACGGGCAGTTCCTCCGCTACCTGGACCGGGGGAAGGACCTCGTGATCCGCGGCGGAATGAACATAGCTCCAGCCGAACTGGAGGGATTGATCGCCGAGCATCCGGCCGTGGCGGATGTGGCCGTCATCGGCGACCCCGACGAAGTGCTCGGTGAGCGCGTCGCAGCAGTGGTCACGCTGCGGCCCGAGACGGAACTCGAGCTGGACGCTCTGGTCGCGTTCCTGAAGGACAAGCGCATCGCGTCGTACAAGCTTCCCGAACGGCTGGAAATTCGGAAAGAGCTGCCGCGCAATTCGACCGGAAAGATCCTCAAGCGTGAACTTCGACAGAAGAGTGTGGCATGAGTGTGATGAACGACAGTGAAAAACTTGCGCTGGCGCGTGAGATGTTCCAGGCCTGGGACGTCATGGATTGGACACGCGTCGTCGATCTGTTCGCCGAGGACGGTGTGCTCCACAGCGTGATGCAGGAACCTCTTGTCGGCAAGGAAGCTGTCGCGGGCCGAATTGCGTTGCTGGCAAGCAAGTGCGAACGGATCACCTTGAAGATCGAATCTCTCGGCGTGATCGACGGCAGGGTATTCGTGCAGCGAGTCGATGACTTCCACTTCGACGGTACCCACGGCGTCGTGCCTGTTGTCGGAATCCTCACCATGGCAGACGGACGGATCACCGAGTGGCTCGAATACTACGACCGTCCGACACTCTTGAAGGGAATGGGTCTTGTCGACGATTTCGAGTAGCGGGACTTCGAGTAGAGGGACTTCACAGAGAGGATTGCCGACTATCGACATCTCCCTGGGTTTGTGGCAGGACCGTCCGCCGCGTGAAGTGACTGTCACTGCGCGCCTTGCCGACAAACTGGGGTTCGGCCGAGTGTGGGTGGGGGAGATGGCGACGTACGACGCCTTTGCACTGGCGACGTCAGTCGGCGTCGGCTTCGAGCACTCCGAACTGGTGGTCGGCCCGCTCGCGGTGACGGTTCGTGATCCGGCGATGATCGCGATCGGGGCGGCGTCGGTGGCCGGCCTGACCGGGCGTCTTGTGTCGATAGCGTTGGGCACGTCCAGCACTGTCGTGGTCGAAAAATGGCATGGACGAAGCAGATCCGGGGCAGCTCGAGCGCTCGCGGAGTCCGCCCGCGGTGTGCGATCGCTCATGAACGGCGAGCGGGGCGAAGTCGCCGGCACGGTGATGCGCACCAGTGGATACAGGCTGCGTCTTCAACCGCCGGGCGGCCGGCTCATCGTTGCAGCTTTCGGAGACCGGGCCCTTCGCGCCGCGGTGGAGTTGGGCGACGAACTAGTGCTCAATCTGGTCAGCCCGGAGCAAGCGGGGCGCCTGATCACACGGTGCAAGGAAATCGCGGCTGAAATGGAAACGGCGATGCCCCAGGTGTCGGTTTGGTCGCCGGCGGCCGTGGCAGCCGAAGGCCCAACTCAAATGTCGATCGATCAACTCCGACGTGGACTCGTGCCGTATCTCGCTGCCCCCGGATACTCGGACATGTTCGTCCGCGCAGGCTTCGCGGACGTGATCGAGGCAGCCAGGGCCGGGACCGCGCCTCGCGAGCTCTTGAGTCAGGTCTCCGACGCCATGGTGGCGACGGTGGGAATCGTCGGAACTCCGGCCGATGCCCGTGAGCAGCTCGAGGCGTACCGAGCGGCGGGTGTGGACACCGTCGTGGCCGTGCCTTCATCCACTGATTCGGATCCGGCCGGGAAAGCGACCATGGAACTTCTTGCCGAGATGGCATGACATATCCCCGACGAACTTACTCTCAGGTAAGTTCGTCGAGGATATGTCGAATCGGAGGAGTTGCCGTGAGTGATCGTGTTCGTGTCGAGGTAGTGCAGTCGGTGGCGTACGTAACGCTGAACCGACCGGAGAAACTCAACGGTCTCGATCTGGATATGCTCGACGCACTGGTGAATGCCGCTCGAACGATCGAAACCGATCGTTCGATTCGGGGTGTAGTTCTGCAAGGCGCGGGTGACGCATTCTCTGCCGGGTTGGACTTCGCTTCTGCGGGCAAGCAACCGATGCGGATGGCCAAGGCCTTTGCAAAATTTCCAGGTCAGAAGACCAACCTATTTCAACGCGCGTGCTGGGTGTGGCGCGAATTGCCCGTGCCCGTCATCGCGGTCGTTCACGGCCATTGCTTCGGTGGGGGACTGCAATTGGCGCTCGCTGCAGACTTTCGCTTTACCACCCCCGATTGCACGTTCTCGGTGATGGAGGCGAAGTGGGGATTGATTCCAGACATGACAGGGACGGTCACGATGCGTGAACTCGCGGCAATGGACGTCGTGAAACGCCTTGCCATGACGGCGGAACTATTCGGCGGAAATCAGGCTCTCGAGTGGGGTTTCGTGAGCGGAGTCAGCGACAATCCACTCAAGCCGGCACAGGAACTGCTGTCGCAGATCATGACTCGCTCACCGGACGCGGTCGCAGCAACGAAGACGTTGTTGCACAAGACCTGGAACCGATCGCCTCGCTGGGCATTCTGGATTGAATCGCGGATCCAACTGGCTTTGATGAGGGGTGAAAACCACAAGATCGTGCGCACCGCGAACGGTGCGAAGAGGTTGCCGGAGTTCGCTATTCGGAAGTTCGGCTGACGAACTCCGGCATCGCGGCGCCGTGCGGCGTCCACGTCGAGGTTGATCACAGCATCAGGTCTCGTCCTGATCGGTCTTTGATGAGCATCGTTGCGACGAAGGACACCGCGGCCAACAGGGCGAGATAGATCGAGATGGCCAGAGTGCCACCTGTTCTGCCGAGGAGCCACTGCGCAACGGTTGGCGCGAAAGCGCCACCGAAAATGGTGCCGACGGCGTAGGAGATCGATGCGCCGCTGTAACGGATCGAAGCCGGGAACAGCTCGGCGAACAATGCCGGTTGAGGTCCGTACGAAAGCCCGAGTCCGACCGAGAAGAGGATCATTGCCACATAGATCCAGCCGAGATTTCCAGTGTCGATGAGGAGGAAGAACGGCACCGCGAACAGGACCATTGCGAGGTTGCCCACGTTCATCACCCTGGTGCGGCCGCGCCGATCCGACCAGTAGGCGCCGATCATGGTGAACACGCCCCACGTGACGGCACTGGCGAGCGTGGCAATCAGTAGTTCCGTCTTACCCAAGCCGTACGTCTTGGTGGCGTACGCGACGATGAATCCACCGATCACCATGTAGCCGTTGCCGTTTGTGCCGATGAAGGACAGGGCAGCGAGTACGACCTGTTTCGGGTGCTTCTTGAACAGCGTGCGGATAGGCGTATTGCTCTCGGTGCGGCGTTCCTTGAGTTCGGCGAAGACGGGTGACTCGCTGACCCTGCTTCGGATGTAGAAGCCGACGCCGATCAACACGACGCTGAGCAGGAACGGCACTCGCCATCCCCAGGTGGTGAACTGTTCGTCCGTGAGGGTGAACGTGCACAGTGCCAAAACGCCGGTGGCGAGCAACATTCCGAGCGGTACACCCATCTGGACGAATGCTCCGAAGAACCCTCGGCGTTTGGTGGGTGCGTGTTCGACGGCAAGAAGAGCGGCCCCGCCCCATTCACCGCCCGTCGAGAATCCCTGCACGATTCGGAGAAGTATCAGCAGGATCGGCGCCCAGATTCCGATCGAGGCATACGTCGGCAGCACACCGATCAGGACCGTCGCGGCGCCCATCATTGCCAGAGTTGCCACCAGTACGCGCTTTCGGCCGAGTCGATCACCGAGATAGCCGGCGACGATGGCGCCGAGTGGACGGAAGACGAAGCTGATGCCGACCGTGACGTAGGAGACGATCTGACCCGCCGAGCCCATCGGCTTGAAGAACAGGTCCGCAAAGATCAGCGCTGCGGCTTGGGCGTAGATGAAGAAGTCGTACCATTCGACGGTGGTGCCGACCATCGATGCCATCGCGGCGCGGTCGTACTCCTTCGCGGCGGGTTTGGTGCCAGTTCTGGTAGTGGTCATCGAGCTACTTTCTGCCAGTCACGTGGTCCACCGAAGGGGTGAACTGCGAAGTCGGAACAGGGGAGAAATACTGTTCGATCTGCGACGTTGCCGGTGTGCTCGGTGCATGCTTGTGGCGGACTCGGAGCGTTCCTGCGCGATCCCATTGTCAATATCGGCAACCGAATGATCGGTAGGTAATGAATTATGCAGAAGTGTGTGCGTCAACACAAGAGGTGTCGGGAAGGTCTGATTATCCGGTGCGGAGCGTGCGAGAAATCAGGTGCCGCTCAGTTTTGGGGCGACGCGGCAATGCGCAGGTCGATTTCCCGGGCGCTGAGGAGGTGGTCGAGGACAAGAACCGCGCAGCCGAGAATGCCGGATTGTGCGCCGTGGCTGACCGATGCGATCTGCAGCTTTCGGGTGGCAAGCGCCGTTGCATTGCCGTACACGGACTCTCGAAGCCCGGCGAGGAAGAGTTCGTCTGCCTCGGCCATGTCGCCGCCGATGATCAGGACCTCGGGATTGAGGAGGTTGACCGCGCCGGAAATGACGTCGCCGATCAGTCGACCGCTGCTTCTGATGAGCCGGCGTGCTTCGCTGTCGCCGTCCAGTGCGAGGCGGACCACGTCACGCACGTGCCCGACGCTTCGGCCCTGATCTCGGAGGGCATGCACGAGAGCCCAACCGCTGGCGACGGTTTCGACGCAGCCGACGTCGCCGCACCGACATTTCATGCCCCGTGCCGCAGCAGTTTTCGTGTGCCCGATCTCGCCGGAGGCTCCGAGTGAACCACGCTGGAGGACTCCGCCCAGGACGATTCCCGCGCCCAGGCCGGTCGATGCCTTGATCATCAGGAGGTTGGGCGCGCTCTCGCGGCGTTCGCTCAATTCGGCCAGAGCCATCACGTTGGCATCGTTGTCGGCAAACAGTGGTGCCGTCGTCACCGATGCCAAGTAGGGGGCGAGGGCAACTCCGTCCCATCCCGCCATCATCGGAGAGTCGAGGCTCGCTCCTGCGGCGACGTCGACCGTTCCGGGAATGCTCAGTCCGATTCCGATGACCTCGGTAGACGTGCGTTGGACCTGGGTCAGTAGTGACGAAAGATGCTCGGCAATTTCGGGCATCAGTTCGTCGGGGCCGACCCCGACCGACTTGTCGATGTCTTCTGCAGCGAGGATCGTGCCCGCCAGGTCGGTGACTGCAAGTTGTGCCCGCGATCGACCGATTGCCACGACGAGAACCACGCCGGACGAGTTCGCGAACGTGAGAGTGGATGGCGGCCGACCGCCTGTCGACGGGCCCTCGTCGTCATCGGCGATCAAACCAAGCGATTGAAGTGCTGCAACCCTGGCCGATACCGCCGTCCTCGACAGCCCGGTGAGCTTCCCGATCTCGCTGCGCGTGGTCGCGGAACCGCTGCGTATCAGCGTGAATACCTCTCCCGCGGTAGCCGGAGTCGTGGACGGTCGGGTCATTGTCCTATTCAAGCATTCCTCGTCAGTAACTTCAGCGTGCGAAAGTTCCCGTACTTTGTCCACAAAAAGACGTAAGTAGGTCTTGTTAAAAAGCAGAAGTAGGCATAGTCTGTGTCTTGACTCACTGCCACGGGCGTCCGAGGAGACGAGTCGCAGTTTCTGTGAAGCAGGGCGCACAAACAGGGGAGAGCCTGATGAGCCGCACCGATACACAAGAGATCGTCGAGTTTGCACGTAAGTGGCAGCAGTTCGACGGTGGACCTGACGAAGAGATCTTTGTAACCTTCGGCCTCGCCCCGGACGAGTATTTTCGCAGGCTGCAGGCGATTCTCGATGACGGCGTCGTAGCGCTGACTCCGCCGGTCACCGGCGAACTCGCAACCGTCTGTGCACATCGACTCGGCCGATCGGCCAGGCGTCGATAAGTCCGACCCGGCGTAAGCCCCGAGTCACCCGAATCCGTTTCATCCGAGTAAGGAATTGAGGTCGCCATCATGCACAAGCACCTACCGATGCCGTACCCGACCGCCGAAGTGTGGGATTGGCAGCTGCAGGGAGCGTGCCGTGGGCATGACTCCGCGGTGTACTTCCACCCGGACGGCGAGCGCGGACATGCTCGCGAGAACCGTGAACGCAACGCCAAGAAGGTCTGCGGGACGTGCCCTGTACTCCAGCAGTGTCGCGAACACGCACTGTCCGTCCACGAGCCGTACGGCATCTGGGGTGGAATGACGGAGACCGAGCGCGCAGAATATGTGCGATCGCTGCGTAAGCGCAGCAACCGGATGCCCGCGGTCGCCAACGCGAGCTGACGGTCCTTCGGAAAGGACTCCAGTGTGACGCTCGTTGCCGGTATCGATTCGTCTACCCAGTCGTGCAAAGTCATTGTCCGTGACGCCGATTCGGGCGAACTGGTACGAGAAGGGCGAGCGGCTCATCCAGTCGGTACCGAGATCGATCCGGCACGCTGGCTCGAGGCGATGGACAGTGCAATCGCCGCGGCGGGTGGGCTGGACGACGTTGCAGCCGTTTCCGTCGGAGCTCAACAGCACGGCATGGTGTGTCTGGACAACGGCGGCGAGGTCGTCAGGCCGGCGTTGCTGTGGAACGACACTCGTTCGGCGAAGGCTGCGTCCGATCTGGTCGACGAACTCGGCGGATCGAAGGAATGGGCCGACGCCGTCGGAGTCGTTCCGGTCGCCGCGGTCACGGCAAGCAAGCTTCGATGGCTGGCAGATCACGAACCGGCCAACGCCGATCGCACTGCCGCAGTGTGTCTTCCGCACGACTGGCTGTCCTGGAAATTGGGCGGGTCAGGTTCGTTGAAGGAACTTGCGACAGATGCGGGCGACGCCAGTGGAACCGGCTATTACGCTGCCTCGACGCGCGAATACCGTACCAATATGTTGGCGTTGGCATTTCGTGATCGAATCCCACAGGTTCCCCGAGTTGCAGCGCCGAACGAAAAGATCGGAAGTACTCACTCCGGGGGAATCATCGGACCGGGTACGGGTGACAATGCCGCAGCCGCACTGGGTTTGGGCGCAGTCCCCGGTGACGTGATCATCTCGATCGGAACTTCCGGCGTCGTGTCGGCTGTATCAGTCACGCCCACAAACGATCCCAGTGGAAACGTGGCAGGATTCGCAGACGCAACCGGACTGCACCTGCCGTTGGTGTGCACTCTCAACGGCGCCCGCATCCTCGATGCGACGGCATCCGTTCTCGGCGTCGATCACGCCGAGCTGTCCAGGTTGGCGCTGACCGCGCCCCTCGGAAACGACGGTCTGGTCATGATTCCGTACTTCGAGGGTGAACGGACGCCCAACCGGCCCGATGCCACGGGAGCCATGCACGGTTTCCGTTTGCAGAACTCGACGCCTGCGCACTTTGCACGAGCCGCAGTCGAAGGTCTCCTGTGCGGCTTGGCCGATGGCGTCGACGATCTGGTTCGTCAGGGTGTCGAGGTGAAGCGAGTTCTCCTCGTGGGAGGCGGAGCGAAGTCTCGTGCTCTCTGTGAGATAGCGCCGGCAGTTCTCGGGGTGCCGGTCGTGATCCCTGCTCCGGGTGAGTACGTCGCCGAGGGGGCCTGCAGGCAAGCAGCATGGGCACTGTCCGGGGACGCACAGCCGCCGGTGTGGCCGAAACCGGAAGAGCGACGATTCGACGCCGAACCAGCTCCCCACGTGCGCGAGCGCTACGCGTCGTTGCGCGAACTCACCGAAGGCGTTTGAGCGCTCCCTACAGAAGGCCGAACTTTCGGACTGCGTCGAGTAGCGCGTGCGGACGTTCGGTCGTCGGCAGGGGATCGACGAGTGCGAACTGGCAACCGACGTCTCGGGCAGCGCCGTCGGCCACGTCGCTGTCGCCGACCATCAATGTCTGTGCCGCATCCACATCGAGTTGTGCCAGGGCGTATTCGAAGATTGCGGGTTCCGGCTTGACGGCACCCACCTCGAACGAGAGGACGAACTCGTCGACCCAGACATCCCAGCCTCGGTCGACGAACGCCGGTCGGATGTCGAAGGCGATGTTGCTCAGGACTGCGGTTCGTATACCCTTCTCCGACAATGACTTCAGGACCTCGCCGGTATCCGGGTACGGCGACCACTGGTCCGGATCCACCAGCAGGGCGTAGAAAGCCTCGGCGCGAACCGGATCGGGCACTCCGGACTTGCTCAACACGTCGAGGTAAGCCTGACGATGCAACTTCGGATCCCGGTCGCGGTTCTCCCACGCATAGATCCCGGCTTCGTCCATCTCGACGGTTCTACCCACCGGCGCGGTCATCCGGCGCATCAGCTCGGCTTGAGCATGCACGTCGAGCGGGTCACCTTGGTGATCGATGAGGTGCCCGTTCCAATCGTCGCTCTCTTCCAAACGGAAGAGGGTTCCGGAGAAATCGAACAGCGTCGCGGCGATATGTCCGTCTTGATGGGCCGTGCTGTCAGTGTTCACCTCGACAGGTTATCGGCGTCCGCTTTCCGATGCGTGATGTGAGCCAGTGCACGCGTACTTTGAGAGGGCACATTTTCCGAGGTTCCCCCGACGGGCGTGTTTTCGACGCTCCGGATGAACCGAACGACGAGGGGGATCCTCCGTGTCCGACCACGCGAATACACCAGATTTGACGAAGCCGTCCGGCGAAGACCCCCACCTCTCACGTCAGCTGTCCAACCGGCATATCCAGCTGATCGCCATCGGTGGGGCCATCGGTACCGGACTCTTCATGGGATCGGGCAAGACGATCTCTCTCGCCGGGCCTTCCGTGATCTTCGTATACATGATCATCGGCTTCATGCTCTTCTTCGTCATGCGTGCGATGGGGGAGTTACTGCTCTCGAACATGGCGTACAAGTCGTTCTCGGACTTCGCCGCTGATCTGCTGGGCCCCTGGGCAGGATTCTTCACCGGCTGGACGTACTGGTTCTGTTGGATCGTCACCGGCATCGCTGACGTCATCGCGATTTCCGGCTACTTCAAATACTGGTGGCCAGGTCTCGCGGCGTGGATTCCCGCTTTGCTGACGATCGCGGCACTACTCCTCTTGAACTTGCCGACCGTGAAGGCCTTCGGTGAAACCGAGTTCTGGTTCGCGCTGATCAAGATCATCGCCATCGTCAGTCTGATCATCGTCGGCATCGTCATGGTCGTCTCCGGGTTCACGGCGCCGAACGGTGCCACCTCCGGTATCGACAATCTCTGGAACGACGGCGGCATGTTCCCGACCGGATTCATGGGCTTCGTGGCCGGCTTCCAGATCGCGGTGTTCGCATTCGTGGGTATCGAACTGGTCGGCACGACAGCAGCCGAGGCGAAGGACCCGGAGAAGAACCTGCCGAAGGCCATCAACTCCATCCCCATTCGTGTGCTGCTGTTCTACGTCATTGCGCTGACCGTGATCATCGCGGTGACACCGTGGCGTGAAATCAGCGCAGACAAGAGTCCGTTCGTCGCCATGTTCACACTCGCCGGCCTCGGCATCGCTGCATCTGTCATCAACTTCGTCGTGCTGACCTCCGCTGCGTCTTCGGCCAACTCGGGTATCTACTCCACCTCGCGCATGGTGTTCGGCCTTGCGCAGGAGGGCGACGCACCGCGGGCACTCGGCAAGCTGAACTCGCGCAAGGTCCCCGCGAACGCCCTGATGTTCTCCTGCATCTTCCTGCTGGCGTCGCTGATCCTGCTGTTCTCGGGCGATTCCGTGATCGAGGCCTTCACCGTCGTCACGACCATCTCGGCGCTGCTGTTCATGTTCGTGTGGACGATCATTTTGGCGAGCTACATGGTGTATCGGAAGCGTCGTCCGCACCTGCACGAGGCGTCGAAGTTCAAGATGCCCGGCGGCATCGTGATGTGCTGGGTCGTGCTCGCGTTCTTCGTCTTCATCCTCTGGGCGCTGACAACCAAGGACGACACCCTGCAGGCACTTGTCGTCACTCCGATCTGGTTTGTCGTTTTGGGTATCGCGTGGGCGATCATCCGGCGCCGACCCGCTCACCGGGCACGATACGACGCATTCAAGTCAGAACTGGACGCCAGCCGACAGAACGGCGAGAAATAGTTTTGGTCAAGATCGGGTAACGGTGGCGGCTGCCTTGATCAAACTGTTACATTCTTCGGCAGACAGAGGAGCGGGCTTCATCAGAAGGACGCTGCACGCCGACGACTGACGGAGTACACACTGTGGGAAACCACCACCGCACGGGCAATGACGATGTTGTCTTCGAGATCGATCCCGAGGCAGCAAGCGGCCGCCACCGCACCGCGTCGTCTGGCCCTGGTGCCGGTGTCAAGGCAGGCGTCGTAGCTGCGGCTACCGGTGCACTCCTCGTCGGGGCAGGCCAGATGGGTGCAGGAACTGCTGCTGCGGCGCCGGCAACACAGACCATCGCGGGCTTCGAAATCCCGCAGGGTCTGCTTCCCGAGGGCGCTGTCGTTCCGGCTGAATTGGCAGCTCTTCCCGCTCTCGACATTCCTGAGCTTCCCGATTTTGCAGCTGACCTCAACACGCAGGCACAGCAGTTCCTCGGCAGTATCAATCCCGGCCCGTCGGCTCGCACGGTGCAGCCGGTGTCCGGAACGCTGACCTCCACCTTCGGTTCGCGCTGGGGAGCACACCACGGCGGTCTCGACATCGCAGCCCCGATCGGTACGCCGATCCTGGCTGCAGCCGACGGCCAGGTCATCGACGCCGGCCCGGCGTCAGGTTTCGGCCTGTGGGTCCGTGTCCAGCACGACGACGGCACCGTCACCACGTACGGCCACGTCAACGACTACCAGGTCAACGTCGGTCAGCGAGTCAACGCCGGCCAGCAGATCGCCACCGTGGGTAACCGTGGCCAGTCCACCGGCCCCCACCTGCACTTCGAGGTCGCCGAGAACGGCGCAAAGGTCGATCCGGCAGCGTGGCTGCAGGCCCGCGGCGTGGCGGTCACCTGGGTAGACAACTCGTAAGAAAACTTCTTGCAGAACTGCGGTGGTACCGGGAAATTCTTCCTGGTGCCACCGCAGTTCCCGTTTGTCGGTGACCCCGGCCGGATAGCCTTCAGTGACGTTGATCGTCGAAGGGGGAACGCGCGATGGGTGCAGAGGTCACGGCAAGAGAATTCACCAGAGCCGACCGCAGGCTCTTTCGTAAGAAGGTGCGCTCGTGCGTCGACGCCATGAAGCAGATGCTCGACGGTGGTGACTTTCGGGACGCCGTCGACAGGCCCGCGCCGCTGCTGGGTATGGAGATCGAATTCAACCTGGTGAACGGGGACATGGCTCCTGCGATGTCGAATCGTGAAGTACTCGAATCCATAGACGACGCTGCGGTTTTCCAAACCGAACTCGGACAGTTCAACGTCGAGATGAACGTCGAACCCGGCCCTCTCACCGGTGACGCGACTTTCGAATTGGAAAAGAAACTGCGGGCGTCCCTCGACGTCGCAGACGCACGAATCCATGCGCACGACGCTGAGATGGTGATGATCGGGATGCTGCCGACATTGCAGCTCGAGCATCTCGATCGAGAGTGGATCACGGCCAACCCGCGCTACGAATTGCTCAACGAGCAGATTTTTGCCGCGCGAGGAGAGGACATCGAACTCGACGTCGAAGGTGTCGCGCTACCTGGCGGCGACGTGGAACTTCTTCGGGCCGATACCAATTCGGTGGTGCCGGAGGCGGCGTGTACGTCCATGCAGTTGCATCTGCGGGTGGCGCCGGAAGAATTTGCCGCGCACTGGAATGCCGCTCAGTGTCTGGCCGGAGTGCAAGTGGCGTTGGCCGCCAATTCTCCTTTCCTGGCGGGCAAGGCACTCTGGCACGAATCACGCATTCCGATCTTCGAACAGGCCACGGACACCCGAACTTTCGAGCTCAAGAACCAAGGTGTGCGTCCGCGGGTGTGGTTCGGTGAGCGGTGGATCCACTCGGTGCTCGACCTGTTCGAGGAGAACTCGCGGTATTTCCCGGCCCTGCTGCCTGATGTGTCGGACACCGATCCACTGGAAGTGCTGGCGGCGGGCGGGATTCCGGAGTTGAGCGAGCTTCAGATGCACAACGGCACGGTCTACCGGTGGAATCGACCGGTGTACGACTGCTCGGATGGCAAGCCGCACTTGCGTATCGAGAATCGCGTACTGCCGGCCGGACCGACCGTCGTCGACATCATGGCCAATGCAGCCTTCTACTACGGAACCGTTCGGGCATTGGTTAACGCGGAGCGGTCACTGTGGTCGCACATGTCCTTTCAGGCGGCGGAAGAGAACTTGCACATCGGCGCCAAATACGGACTGGATGCGACCCTGTACTGGCCGGAGATCGGCTGGGTCGGCGCCGACGAGTTGATATTGCGAAGGTTGCTGCCGTTGGCGCACGAGGGCTTGGCGGACTTCGGATTGTCCGCCGCCGCCCGCGATCGGTACCTCGGCGTCATCGAGGGGCGGTGCATGAATAGGCAGACCGGTGCGGCCTGGCAGCGAGAGCACGTTGCGCGGGCGGAGGCCTCGGGCGCGGACCGCTCGACTGCGCTCACCGGAATGCTCCGCGGTTACGTGGAGAACATGCGCACGGGAGATCCTGTTCACACCTGGTCCTGATTGCTCTGCTAATTCTCCTATCCGTCAACAGTTTCGGGGACTTAAGTCCCCGAAATCGAGAGGGGGCGACCCCAAAAAAGCCGGACAAGTGGGATGGTTAGAGTGAAAGTGGCTCGGTTACTTCTTCAGGAAGGTGGGCACATGAGTTCACGCGAACATAACAGTGTTGTTGTCGGAGTCGAGGGTTCGGACACTGCGTCCACCGCGCTCCGCGAAGCCGCGAAAATCGCCGCCCAGCGCGAATTGCGACTCGACATCATCCACGCTCTCGACTTCGCGCCGTACGGTTTCGGTGGGCCGTACGTCGACGCGGGTGGGGTGTACGAATGGGTCGAGGAGGCCGGAAAAGCGATCTTGGCAGAGGCGGAACAGTTCGCCCGTGAGATCGATCCGAAACTCGAGGTTCACACCGAAATCGCCATCGGCAGTGCAACTCAGTGGTTGATCGAGAGTTCGGCACAGGCGAGGCGCGTAGTTGTCGGAGCTTCTGCATCAGGCAAAGCGGCAACGGCAGTACTCGGCAATACCGCGGTCGGGGTGGCCAGTCACGGCAAGTGCCCGGTGATCGTCGTCCGAGACCGCGACGGCGCGGTGCCCTCGGAGGGGCCGGTCGTGGTCGGCGTCGACGGCAGCGCGCTCAGCGCGCAGGCCGTGGGTGCCGCATTCGAAGAAGCGGCATTCCGCGGCGCAGAGTTGGTGGCGCTGCACGTGTGGAGTGACCTCGGGAGCGCGGCATTCGAAGATCCGAGGGCCGCTGCACTTGCACCGCAGTCTCTCGAGGAAGAAGAGCACGCAGTTCTCAGCGAGAGCTTGGCGGGTTGGTCCGAGCAATACCCGGACGTGAAGGTCCGGCGTGAGGTCTACCTCGACAACCCACGTGGACGGTTGCTGGACTGGTCGGCAAAAGCGCAGCTCGTGGTCGTCGGAAGCCGTGGCCGCGGTGGATTCCGCGGCATGCTGCTCGGCTCGACCAGCAACACCCTGATCGCTTCGGCCAAGTGCCCCGTCATGGTGGTGCGCCCCGAAGAATCCTGACCCTCTTCAGACGCTCCCGCTACCCCGTTCATTTCGGTCATCGAATATGAACGGGGTAGTCACATGAATGCAGACTCAGGTTCCGTAGTGTTCGATGTGAGTAAGTGTTCGATGGGAGTACCACTGCCGTGTGCGCGTCGCACGCGGCAGCAATCGTCAGGATTGGGGTTACAACGTGCGTATCGGTATGGGTTTGAACTACAGCGGCGGGTTCGCCGAAACCGTCGAAGAGGTCGGTGACCTGGAGAAGGCGGGCCTGGACATCGCTTTTGTCCCGGAAGCGTATTCCTTCGATGCCGTCAGCCAGCTCGGCTACCTGGCGGCCAAGACGTCGACCATCGAACTCGCTTCGGGAATCTTCCAGATCTACACCCGTACGCCCTCGTTGACCGCGATGACGGCAGCGGGCCTGGACTTCGTCTCCAACGGTCGCTTCGTGATGGGCCTCGGTGCTTCCGGGCCGCAGGTGATCGAGGGATTCCACGGCGTCAAGTACGACGCTCCGCTGGGGCGCACCCGTGAGGTCGTCGAGATCTGCCGTAAGGTGTGGCGCCGCGAGAAGGTCGAATACCAGGGCAAGTATTACCAGGTTCCGCTCCCCGCCGAGAAGGGCACCGGACTGGGTAAGCCGCTCAAGCTGATCAATCATCCTGTGCGTGAGCGCATCCCGATCCTGATCGCGTCGCTCGGCCCCAAGAACGTCGAGCTGACGGCGGAGATCGCCGAAGGCTGGGAGCCGATCTTCTTCCATCCGGAGAAGGCAGCCAGCGTGTGGGGCGAGCCGATCGCCAAGGGCAAGGCCAAGCGCGATCCGAGCCTCGGCGAGCTTCAGGTGTACGCGTCGCCGGCGCTCGCCATCGGTGACGACGTCGACCACATGCTCGACTGGGTACGCCCGAGCCTTGCGCTCTACATCGGCGGCATGGGCGCCAAGGGCAAGAACTTCTACAACGATCTCGCGGTGCGCTACGGCTACGAAGAGGCCGCCGAGAAGATCCAGGATCTCTACCTCGCGGGCAAGAAGGACGAAGCCGCAGCAGCAGTCCCCGACGAGCTGGTTCGTGCCGTGTCGTTGATCGGCCCCGAGAGCTACGTCCGGGAACGCGTCGCAGCTTTCGCCGAAGCGGGTGTCACGACGCTCAACGTCACGCCGTTGGCTGCCGATCGCAACGGCCGTGTCCAGCTGATCGAGAAGTTCCGCAAGATTTGTGACTGACCCTACTGTGCGCCTTTGTTAATCGCCCGCGGTTGATAGAGGCGCACAGCAGAGGTGGTCGATTTGGGATCTCTTGCGCACGAAACCTGATTTTGGCCGCTTGTTGACAGGACTTTCTGCACTTCTGAGCGGTCGGCTTCTTCACCTAACGTGGATTGGGTAGCCAGGGTTCGCGTGCGGGTCCGGCACCGGTGGCCTCGTTGACGCCCGTTCGGGATGTTGGCGGGGCCGTTGCCGCAGCCCACCCAAGGTCGAATGTCCGATTCGGGACTCGCGTCGGCCGATGAATCCTTTTTGCCGCCGTTGGGCAATAGTGTGGGGCGAAGAGATTCTGTGGCCGATTGTGGAGGGACGAACATGAGTGCAACCAAACCCGTCGTCGTAGCAGTGGACGGTTCGGAATCAGCGTCGTCGGCTGTCGTCTGGGCGGCTCGAACGGCAGTGGCGCTCGGTCGTCCTCTCCACATCGCGACGGTGGTGCACATCCCCGCCTTCTACTACTCCGAGCCGTACCTCGCCGAGAGCTTCAAGGACGAACTGCGCCGCACTGCCACCGCTCGTCTGGACAGCGCACAGATCCTCGCGCGCCAGAGCATCGACGACGACATCGAGATCGTCACCGAACTTCTCGATGGCAGTGTCTCCGATCGGCTGATCGAATTGTCCAAGAGTGCGTACATCATTGCGCTCGGACCCCGCGGACACGGTGAACTCACCGGACTGGTCGTCGGTTCCGCGACGGTGTCCGTGGTCTCGCACGGCGAATCACCGGTTGCAGTTGTCAGAGGGCGGACCCTCGACGGGCGACCGCCGACCGAAGGCCCCGTCGTCGTCGGCGTCGATGGATCCGAGAGCAGCATCGAGGCAGTCGAGCATGCTTTCGAGCAGGCTTCCGCGAGGGGTGCCACCTTGATTGCGGTCAACGTGTGGAGCGACGTGAGTGTGCAGCCCTCGCTGGGCGCCACCCCGGAGGACCCACTGTGGAGCAGTATCCAGACAGGCGAGGAAGTTGTCCTCGCCGAGCAATTGGCCGGATTCACCGAACGCTACCCGGACGTCGTCGTCGAGAGGGTCGTCGCGCGTGACCGTCCGGTGCGAGTTCTGAGCGAATACGCGGAGACGGCGCAATTGATAGTCGTCGGCAGCCGTGGGCGCGGCGGATTCGCGGGAATGCTCCTCGGATCGACCAGTCGGGCGCTCCTGCACACTGCGGATTGCCCGGTTCTCATAGTCCGGCACGTCAACAAGTGAAGAGAATGCATTCAATGAGTTCTGAGTCCACCATCTCCGGTACCGTTCGACTCGAGATGTCTTTTGGAGGGGTTCGATGACAACGCGGATATTCCTGGTCGACGATCACGAGATCGTCAGACGCGGCTTGTTCGACCTACTCGGCGGGGTCGAAGACTTCGTGGTGGTGGGCGAAGCCGCATCCGTGGGAGAAGCATTGGCTGCGGTACCGCAGAGTAATGCCGACGTCGCGGTTCTGGACGTACGGCTGCCTGACGGCAACGGCGTCGAACTGTGCCGCGAACTGCGCTCCATGCTTCCCGACCTGCGCTGCCTGATGCTCACCTCCTACGCCGACGACGAGGCGTTGCTCGACGCGATCATGGCGGGCGCTTCGGGGTTCGTACTCAAACAGATTCTGGGAACCGATCTGGTCGCTGCGGTCCGCACAGTCGGGCGCGGCGGTTCACTGCTCGACAGTCGGGCGACGGAGGCGCTGATGCAGCGGATCCGTAGCGACCGCACAGCTGATCCGTTGGCCGAGCTATCCGATCAGGAACGAGCAGTCTTCGACCTCATCGGAGAGGGACTCACCAACCGGGAGATCGGCGCGCGATTGTTCCTCGCGGAGAAGACGGTCAAGAACTACGTGACGCGTCTGCTGTCGAAGCTGGGCATGCAGCGTCGTACTCAGGCTGCAGTGCTGGCCACCGAAATCCGCAGCGGCAGTCGATAGGTCTACCGACCGGACTTCGGTCGATTCGAGTTGGTGCGGCCGAGCGGCACTCGCCAGAGCAGACGTGCACCGCTCGGATCGTGGTTGACGATTGTGCATGTACCGCCGCAGTGTTCGGCACGGCGCTCGAGATTGTGAAGCCCACTCTTGTGGAAGTCGGAGGGGAGTCCGACGCCGTCGTCCTCGATTGTGATCGCGAATTCGACATCCGCGGTGACTGCGATGGTGATGTGGTGTGCTTGTGCATGCCGAAGGACGTTGCTCAGTCCTTCTCGCAGTACAGCTTCGGCGTGCTGGTGGATGCCGGGATTCACGAGAGTGTCGATGGCGCCGGAGAATTGGACGCTGGGGGTTACGGTGGATTGTGCGGTGGCGTCGCCGATGACGTCGAGGAGGCGTCGGCGCAGGCTCGACGAATCGGTGGCCGTGGGAGTCTGCAGATCGAAGATGGTAGTCCGGATCTCGCGGACGGTCTTGTCCAATTGTTCGAGCGATCGTTTGACAATTGCGCGCGCCGACTCGGGGAGGGTCTCGTCCGGAAGCGTGCTCTGCAGGCTCATGCCACTCGCGAACAGTCGCTGGATGACGTTGTCGTGCAGGTCGCGTGCGATGCGGTCGCGGTCCGCGAGAACCGACAACAGGCGTTGCGCCTTCTGTTTCTCGTCGAACTCGATTGCAACGGAGCCGAGTTCGGCCATCGACTCGATCCGGGTCAGTTCGTCGTGGTCCCAGTGCGTGTTGGTGGAATTCGACGCCACGATGATCGCGCCGACTACACCCGAGGCGACGCACATCGGTGCAACGACCGCACTACCGGCCGACGGCACCAGCGCTGTGAGCGCACCTAAGGTGGTGAGCACCTGTAGCTTTCGCGTACTTCGCACGACGTCGAACGGATAGGTCGTCGCTGGAATTCTGACCCCACGAGAAGTGGTTCGGGCGCTGGCCGCGGCATGGACCTGGGCATACCCGTTCTCGCAGATCACCACGATCACGTCCTCGACCCCGGTCAAATCCCGAACGCGGCTGGCCAGAAGTTGCAAGCCGTCCTCGAGCGAGTCACCGGCCAGCAGCCGCGAGCGAATGGCAGATGTTGCGGTGAGCCATCTTTCACGAGTCCTAGACTGCTCGAACAGCCGGGCGTTCTCCACAGCGATACCGGCTGCGATGGCGAGAGCCTCCAGAATGACCTCGTCTTCCTGGGTGAACTCGGCTTTTCCTCGCTTCTCGGTCAGATAGATGCTGCCGAACACCTTTCCTCGCATCATGATCGGCGCTCCGAGGAAGCTCTCCATCGGTGGATGATTTGCGGGGAATCCGACCGATTCGGGATGGTCGCCGAGATGCGCCACGCGCAAAGTCTGCGGATGATTCATCAGAACACCCAGAACGCCATGCCCTTCGGGAAAATGTCCCATGATCGCGCGTTGGGACCCGGGGATTCCTTCGTAGACGAATTCCGAGAGCCCGCCCCCTGGCGCCGCAACCCCCAGGGCGCCGTAGCGGCAATCCAGAACCGTTGTCGCAGAAGTAATGATCCGTTGAAGTGTCAGGTCGAGATCAAGGCCTGAACCGACGACCAGGACCGCCTCCAGCAGACGGTGGAGCGTGGGGACGTCTGCGTTGGAATCGCCCAGGCGGTCGAGCAACTCGCCGAACGTGCGTGCCGGACAGTGACCCGAAGCTTCGACCATGGTCGAAGCATATCGCCTCGCGGAACGTCAGCCCTCTTGACGGCGACCTTCCCACCACGAAGACCAGTGATGCTTGATTTCGTCGAACTCGTCATCGCTCAGGTTGTAGGTGGTCAGCAGGATCGACATACCTCCATCGGGTCGCTGGGCAGTCACGGACTGCGAGGCGACGGACAGCAGGCCAGGGCCGAGATCTTCGACTGTCAAGCCGAATTGGTGGTCGGTGACGAAGTCGACGACGCCCTCGAAGTAGTCGCCGGGAGCGATCGTCGCCGCGTACCGACTTCCCTCTGCCAGGTCGATTTCGGTGATCCCGAGGACAGTCGCCACGTTCTCGCCGGGGAGCAGAAGACCGTCGAGATAAATGGTTCTTCGCTCGGCCAGCCCGTGGTGCTCCACAGCGAATCTGAGCAGCTGGAGGAACGTCGTCCATCCTTCGGTGATGTCGTCGTACCAGTTGTCTTCCGCCGACTTTGCCGGCCGATCGATGCGGACGACCGTCTTGCCGTCTTGTTCGAAGAGAGAGAAATGATCACCGTTTCCGAGTCTCAGCGTCAACGCTTCAGGGTCGGCCTCAGCGGTGGAGTAGATCTGGGTGATTTCGTCGTCGAGTCCGTCGTACTCCCAGCCGAACCAACGACGAATCAGCGACGGATCACGCAACGCGGGCCAGAGTACGGACGGGGCTGCGACGATCGACACCTCGATCACGGTTTCGCTCATCCGGAAGACGCTACCGACTTCAGCCCTTCATGGCGACGGTCAGCAGAAATGCGACGTCTTCGAGCGCTTCGACACTGTGCCGGTCGGCCGGAACGGCGAGGAAATCACCGGTGGATCCTTTCCACTGGTCGCTCCCACACACAAGATTCAGCTTCCCGCTCAGGACCAACAGCGTGGCTTCGCCCGGACTGTCGTGTTCGGCGAGGCTCTTGCCGGCGCTCAGCGCGATCACCGTCTGCCGCAGGCTGCGCTGGTGGCCGCCGTAGACGGTTTGTGAACTGCGACCGCTGGTCGCCGAGCCCGCCAGTTTCAACTGTTGGCGAGCGAGAGCGGTCAGTGACTTCTTGTCCATCGAAGACCTCTCGAAAGCGGTGAATGTCGTTCTTGGAGTATGACCGACTCACTCGCAAGGTGCCTCGTTATCGGCGGAAGTCGATCAGCGAGTGTATTCCAGCCAGCGGAAGCGCAGCCCGCTCTTCTCCGAGGTCTGCCAGGGCTCGTCGGACTTCAGGTTCCATTCGGAGCCGATCTCGGGAGCAAAGGCATCACCAGCGATGTCGAGGTCGATCTCGGTCACGAGTAGATGCGTCGCGAATGGCAGTGCACCCGAATAAATCTGCCCGCCACCGACCACGAAGACGTCGCCGTCCGGCAACGCCAGGGCGTCGTCCAAGCTGTGGACTACCTCGGCGCCTTCGGCGTGCCACTCCGGATCGCGGGTGACGACGATGTTCCGGCGCCCGCTGAACGGCCGGAACTTCAGTGGAATGGAGTCCCAGGTGCGCCGCCCCATGATCACCGGATGCCCCATGGTTACGCGTTTGAAGTAGGCCATGTCTTCGGACACGCGCCACGGGATCGTGTTGTCGGCGCCGATGACGCCGTCATGAGCCTGTGCCCAGATGAGGGTGACTGTGCGATCGGTCATCGTCAGACCGCAACCGGCGCTTTGATCGCGGGGTGGTACTGATAGTCGACGATCTCCACATCCTCGAAGGTGTAGTCGAAGATGGAGTCGCGCTTGTTCAGTTTCAGGGTCGGCAACGGCAGGGGCTCGCGACCGAGCTGCTCGGTAACCTGATCGACGTGGTTGTCATAGATGTGGCAGTCGCCGCCGGTCCAGACGAACTCACCGACGTCGAGTCCGGCCTGCTGGGCCATCATGTGAGTGAGTAGCGCGTAGCTTGCGATGTTGAACGGAACGCCGAGGAACATGTCGGCGCTGCGCTGGTACAGCTGGCACGAGAGCTTGCCGTCGGCGACGTAGAACTGGAAGAAAGCGTGGCAGGGCGCCAGCGCCATCTGCGGAATGTCGGCCACGTTCCACGCCGAGACGATGATCCGCCGCGAATCGGGGTTCGTGCGCAGGGTCTCGACGGTCTGCGTGATCTGGTCGATGTGCTCGCCCGAAGGGGTGGGCCAGCTACGCCACTGGACGCCGTAGACGGGGCCGAGTTCGCCGTTCTCGTCGGCCCACTCGTCCCAGATGGAGACGCCGTGCTCGTGCAGCCACGCCACGTTGGAGTCGCCGCGAAGGAACCACAGGAGCTCGTTGACGATCGACTTGAGGTGGACCTTCTTGGTGGTGACGAGCGGAAAGCCGTCGGCAAGATCGAAACGCATCTGGTGACCGAAGATGCTGCGGGTGCCGGTTCCGGTGCGATCGGATTTGGCGCTACCCGTCTCCATGACGAGCCGGAGGAGGTCTTCGTAAGCAGTGGAGACAGTCACGGGAATCAGTCTAGGGCCTAGCCTGCTGTGCGCCTTTATTAACCTCCGGCGGTTAATGAAGGCGCACAGCAATATAGCCTCGGCGCATGCGCGAACTCTTGGTGATCGGTATCGGTGCGGGTGATCCCGACCAGGTGACCGTTCAGGCGATCAAGGCCATGAACAGGGCCGATACCTTCTTCATTATCGGAAAGGGTGACGAGAAGCAGGCTCTGGTCGACCTGCGAACCGGCATCCTCAACGAGCACGTTCACCTCGACTACAAGGTGGTCGAGATCACGGACCCACCGCGGGACCGAACCCCGACCGATTACGAAGGTGTCGTCGAGGACTGGCACGAGCGCCGGGCAGCGAAATTCGAAGCGGAATTCGCTGCCGAGCCCGGAGTGGGCGCGATTCTCGTCTGGGGTGACCCTTCCCTCTACGACAGCACTCTGCGGATCGTCGAGCGCGTGCTTGCTCGCGGGAGACTGTCGTTCGACTACTCCGTCATCCCGGGGATCACGAGCGTGCAGTCGCTGGCTGCACAACACCGGATCGTCCTGAACCGAATTGGCGAACCTCTCCACATCACGACCGGCCGCAAACTGGCCGAGGGCTTACCTGACGGAGTGGATAACGCCGTCGTGATGCTCGACGCGCATTGCACGTTCACTCAGGTGACCGAAGACGACGCCGAGATCTGGTGGGGTGCGTACCTCGGAACCTTGGATGAGGAGTTGATTTCCGGCAAACTGCGCGACGTCGAAGATCGGATCGTCGCGCGCCGGGCGGAGCTGCGTGAGAAGCACGGCTGGATCATGGATACGTACCTCCTTCGGCGTTGAAAACCGGCCACAGATTGCACAGTCGATCCTGCCCGCGCCACGTGATCGTGAAAGATCAGCTGTGAAGTCGGCTTTCGACTTCTCGTTCAGTGGTATCGGCGTCCTGATCAATACGACAATTTCAATCGATATCTCGCCACGACAGGATTGGAACTAGCCGTCCGATTGCTGGTCATCGGTTCCCTGACGACGGTCGTCATCGCGATGACCCTGCTGCGGCGAGCGGATCGGGCGATGTATTCCGCGAAGGCGCGCGGTGGGCACTCGGTGGTTCTGCAGACGGAAACGGACTGAGCGCACTGTGAGTGTCCGTGGTCGGCGTTAGTCTGTTGCCATGCCTGAACTACCCGAGGTGGAAGCGCTGGCAGGGTTCCTTCGTCAGCACGCGGTCGGCGCAGTGGTGGGGCGCGTCGACATCGCCGCACTGAGTGTGCTCAAGACCTTCGATCCGCCGATCACGGCTTTGCAAGGGCGTGACGTGACGGCCGCCGCCCGCTTCGGAAAGCATCTGGCGCTGGACTGCGACGGGTTGTGGTTGGTCACGCATCTCTCGCATGCCGGTTGGATGCGATGGCTCGACAATCCGTCGGTAACACCGCCGAAGCCGGGCAAGGGGCCGTTGGCGCTGCGCGTCCATTTCTTCACACCCGAAGGGTTGACGCCGGCATTCGATCTCACCGAAGCCGGCACCAAGAAACGCCTCGCCGTGTGGGTGGTGAACGACCCGCAGGAGGTTCCTGGCATTGCCCGGTTGGGGCCGGACGCGATGGCTGTGACAGAAGCTGAGTTCGCAGAGATTCTGGGCGGGACGTCGGCGCGGATCAAGAACTCGATAGTCGATCAGTCGCTGATCGCCGGCATCGGGAACGCCTACTCGGACGAGATCCTCCACACCGCGAAACTATCTCCCTTCGCGACCTCGTCGCGGCTGACGCCGGAGCAGATTTCGGCCCTGTACGCCGTGATGCGATCCACGCTGGCCGACGCGATCGAGCGTTCGGAGGGCCAGGACGCGGCGCGACTCAAAGGTGAGAAACGCTCGGGGATGCGAGTACATGCGCGCACCGGACTTCCCTGTCCGGTGTGTGGTGACCTCGTACGCGAGGTGTCGTTCGCGGAGCGTTCTTTTCAATACTGTGCGACGTGCCAGACCGGTGGTAAGCCGTTGGCGGACAGGCGAATGTCGAAACTGCTCAAGTAGCGAACTGCGCCGCGAGTAGTTCGACGAACTCGCGGGCGAGCGCCGACGAATGGGTGGGTTCGGTAATTGCGTGGACGATCCGATGCGGCGCATCGGTGATCGGAATACAGACCAATTCGGGGTGTAGGGCGCTCATGGACTGGGGGAGTAAACCTACGCCCAGGCCGTTGGCGGTCAGTGAACAGATCAGGTCTACCGAGTTGGCTTCAAGCGTTTTTCCCCGAGGGACCTGTGATTCGGCGAAGGCTTGGTCGGTCTGGACACGGGCCTCGCTGCCGGAGGCGAAGTCCACGAGAGTGTGATCGCGTAGGTCTTCGAGCCTGATCGACGAGGCCTGGGCCAAGGGATGGTCGGGAGCGACAAACGCTGCGGTGGGTTCACTCCACAACGGCGCGGCGGCAAAGCTCTTGGGTAGGCGACCTGCGGCCAATCCGACAATGCCAACGTCGATTGCGCCGGACCGGACTCCTTCGATAACTACTTCACTGCCGTACGGTCGCGCGGTGATGTTGATTGCAGGGTGGCGGCGTGTCAGATCTGCCAGCGCGCGGCCTACGTCGACGCGCCCCGCCGAGGTGATGATGCCGACCGTCAACCGCACTTGCTCGTTGCTCCGTGCCGAGACATCACTGACGAGTCTCGACACGGCGCCGAGTACCTCACGGGAGCGGGCGACAAATACATCGCCGGCAGCAGTCAGGCCGACGTTTCGACTGTTCCGGTTGAACAATTCGACTCCCAGTTCCTTTTCGAGGTCTCTGATCTGGGCACTCAAGGCGGACTGGGAAACGTGCAACCGCGAGGCTGCTCGGCTGAAGTGTCTGTCTTCCGCGACTGCCAGGGCGTAGCGGATGTGACGTAGTTCCATTGCACCAATCTATCGTTTCTGGAGATAGATCATGAATATCTATCTATTGGACGCGCGTCGGTGTGGGCGGTCATGCTTGACGACATGATCTCAAGCGACGCGCGTCCGAGGCTCGGACTACCGATAGTGCTGCTGATGGCTGCAGCGACGGGCCTGTGCGCGGGCGGTAACTATTTCAATCAGCCACTCCTCGATTCCATCTCGGATCACCTGAATGTGTCGGCCTCCGCAGCGGCCGCGACGGTGACCATCGCACAGGTCGCGTATGCACTCGGATTGATACTTCTGGTTCCGGTAGGCGACATGGTGGACCGGCGCAAGCTGACGGTAGGGCTCATGCTGCTGGCGGCGACCGGTCAAGCGGTCAGCGGATTTGCGCCGAACTTTGCCACGCTGGCAGTGGGAATCGCAGTCGCTGGAGTCTTTTCGGTCGCTGCCCAGGTTCTGATTCCGTTTGCCGCCTCACTGGCCGAACCTGAGAGGTCCGGTCAGGTGGTCGGCACGATCATGAGTGGACTGCTGATCGGAATCCTGTTGGCGCGCAGCGTTGCCGGCGTACTCTCCGGACTGGGAGGTTGGTCGACGGTCTACAAGGCGGCGGCGGTGCTGATGGTGGTGATGGCCGTGGCATTGTGGCGATCTCTGCCGTCCGATTCCGCAGATCGACCGAAGGCCGGTTACGGCGCCACGCTTGCTTCGGTAGGGAAGTTGGCTGCGAACTTGCCGCGCCTGAGAACCCGATCGGCCATGGGTGGACTGGCTTTTGCTGCTGTCAGCACCGTCTTCACGACGATGGCCTTTCTGCTCTCTGACGAATTCGGCTACAGCGACACTCAAATCGGCTTGGTCGGACTACTCGGTGTGGCGGGAGCATCGATGGCGACGGTGGCGGGCAGACTGGCCGATCGGGGATTGGGTCAGGTGGCGACCGGCGGCGCCATCGCGATTCTCTTGGTGTCGTGGCTTCCCTTTGTCGCCGGTGCCACCCACGTGGTGTGGTTTCTCGTTGCCATCGTCCTTGCCGACCTCGCGCTGCAGGGAGTGCACGTCAGCAATCAGAACGTGATCTACGCCCTTGTCCCCGAGGCACGTTCGCGTGTGAACTCCGTGTACATGACCACCTACTTCGTCGGTGCTGCTGTGGGCTCGGCAGTGGGGTCTGTGGTGTGGAAGTCGTACGGCTGGAACGGAGTATGCATCGCCGGGTTGGTCCTCTCCCTTGCAACGGTGTTGGTGTGGATGCACGATCGCCGACTGGAGACCGCTGAGCTGCGAATCCCGGAATCCCCTGTCGCGGTGGGATAGGCACCCACACCTTCTCGGCTACCGCACCTTTCAGATTTCGGCACCGTCCACCAGGATCTTGCCGACGCGTTCGGGATAGAACGACACGTGGTCGTCGATCCCGGACGCTTCGGCGGTAGTGAACGGATAGAACCACGCCAGATCCTCGATGGGAGCGAGTTCGGTTGTGCCGGTGAACGACAGATACGACGCAGTGCCTTTGTAGGGGCAGGCCGTGGTGGTCGGGGACGGCGCAAAGTATTCGCTGCGAACGTCGATTCTCGGAATGTAGTACCGCGTGGGCAGTCCGGTTTCGAACAGCAGTCTGGGTCGTGTCGTCTCGGCGACCAGTACGTCGCCGACAAAAACCTGGATGTGGCGGGACGAGGGGAGTGCGTCGATACGTACGTATGGATCGCGGGCGTGGACAAAGACCTGTTGATCCTCCTCGTACCAGGCGTCCATGCGATCCCAATAGAATGCGACGTACTCACTCAAGTCCAGGGAACCGTCGAACTGTTCAGGGTAGGACCAGACGGCGTCCTCGGCCCGGCTATCCCCGATCTCGATCGTCCAATAGGTGGCGTCACCTTTCCATGGGCAATGGGTGGTCGTCGACGTCGGGACGAGGAATTCGGTGCGAACGTCCGCGAGGGGGATGTAGTACATCGGCAGGCAGCCGCGTTCGAAAAGGTATACCGAACGAGTGGTGTCCGCGACGGCGTGACCAGCGAAGAATGCTCGAACTCGGCGGGGGTTCGGCTCCAGTGCGATCCGCCCGTTGGAAGCTGTGATCTGTGTGTCTTCTGCGTGTGTCAGTGCTGTGGACATTCGGGAATGCTCCTGAGATCGGCAGGGCGGTCCTTCCCATCTTGCGCCTGGCAAGCAGTTATTTGACAGGTTGGAGTCGAAATACGCGGATCTGGCGCCCGAATGCTCGATCGGCGTAGGTTTCGTACGGCGGCCACGTGGTGGTCGCGAGCTCCCACAGCTTCTTACGCGTGGCGCCCTCCGCCAGACTCGCACCGACCGGTATTTCGACGCCTTTCACTGTCACGATTGCGGTCGGGTTTGCCATCAAATTGAGTGTCCACGCCGGATGCGTATCCTGCCCCCAGTTGGAACCGACGACGACAAACGCATCGCCGTCGGGTGCGTACAGGAGTGGCGTGATGCGAGAACGGCCGGTCTTACGGCCTGTCGTGGTGAGCAGTAGCTGAGTCACGGTGTTTTCTCCGACCAGCGAGAGCTTGCCTCCCGACACTCTCTGTACTGCTCGATCGAGCGGAACCAGATCCTTGCCGAGATCCGAGAACCATTGTGTATGGCCGACATTGCGCATCAATGACCGGTAGATGTTGCGCATCGGACCCCTCGCATTCTCGGCACTGTTTCGAGGCTGGTGCACCTCGACTCGAAAGAGTCTGCCACGTCAGGTCACAGATACCTGAGTGCCAAGGTCCTGAAAGGAACGAAGCGGTCAGCCGAATTTGGTTTTGGTGGAGTGGAATTCGGCAAACCTCCGAAATCGTTCGTTCGTGCGCGTTGGGCGGTCATTGGAAGATCAACCCTCCGAGGTCAAGACATCAGGCTCGAGCCACTCGACGCCGAGCAGTTCGGACAGCGACCGCAGACCGGATCGATCACCACCTTTCAGACCTGTGACCGAATTGAGATTGCGCAACATGACCGTGGCGACGTCCTCTTCCTTGGTGCCCACTCCGAAGGGTATGACCCACGGACACGTTTGGTAGTCGCGGTGTGATCGACCGAATGTCTGTTCTGCCGCGATTCCCGAGTATCGAGGTTGGTGAAAGATCCCCGTCCGTGGCAGCGAGGACGCGTGAGTGCCGTCTGGGAGTGCTTCGTTGGCATGGAGCGAGATCGAGGTCGTGACATTGAAGACGATGACCGGTGCGTCCCCGCGTTGAAACCGCAGACGTTGACCCTCCTTGTCCGGCACCGCGCCGAACAGTTTTGCCACCGAGATCCCGGCGGCTTCGATCATTTCGACCAGTGGATCGCCTGCCGTGGAGACGAATTCGACGGCCACCAACACCTGCTTGCCTGCCTTGACTTGGGCCTGCGCCCACTGGGCCGTCGACTCGGCGCGGATCATGCCCGCTTTCTGTCGGTAGCGGAGAACCAGCGCACGGCCGCGCGCGATGTTGCGGCTCTTACGGGCCAATCCCATTTCGTAGGCGTACTCGGCCCACTCCGTCTCGTACTCGGCGCGCTGGGCATGGGTGAGGTCGATCGGCATACCGTCGAGCGGAACGGGTCCCCACGGCGTCGGTCGATGAATCATCAAGGGCGGTTTACTGTTCGACATCCACCCACGCACGGTCTCGAGTGCTCGAGATTGCAGCGCAGGTGATTCCTTCGCCTCTGTGCTCCACGTCCACTTCCCATAGGACTTGTCCAGCGGAAGGCCGGACTCGACCAGCCTGGCGCCCAGGTCGGACCAGTACTTCGAAGGTTCTGAATGCAGCTGCGCAAAAAGCGGTGCCAGGTAACGCTGATCTGCCGGCGTATGTCCCGGTGTTGCTGTCACGGACAGGACGAACGGCGCCTGGTCGTGCGCATTCGAAAAGCGCGCAACTTTCTCGAATGCAGCCGTGCGCTGTGTGTCGTTGCTGTACAGCTGGGCCTCGTCCGCAATCACCACACCGAACGTGTACTTGGGGCGGCCGTTTCGCGCGATCAGCTTCTTCAGTTGGTCAGGCGACATGATCAGCCAGCGGAATCCACCGTCGCGCACCGAGGCGATGGAATAGCGCCAATGCGGAATGGTGATCTGTGCGGGTCGATCGACGAGGACGAGGATGTTGGTTTCGCCGCGCTCTTCGGCAATCGTCTTGGCCGACATCACTGCGATCAGTGTCTTACCGAGGCCGGCATTGTCTGCCAACAGAAATCCGCGTTTGCCGGCGCGAGCGGCATCGACGACGGCGTCGGCCCCCGAAACCTGCTCGGGCCGAGGAATTTTGGGTGCAGCAACGGGACGTTCGCCGGTGCTGTCATTGATGTCGTCCTCTACCCACTGCTGATACGAGAAGGGGAGTGCCTTGAATGGAGCGAGTTCTACGGGCAACTCCGTACCCACCCACGCGTAGCTCTTCCATTTCTTGACGAACTGCGCACCAGGCGCCGGCGTCCGAAAGGGTACGTCGAGAAGCCAGACTCGTTCGCCCGGACCGGCTGTCGGAACGTCGGGCATCACAGCGCGAGGTCTCTTCGTTGCGGAGGTCTTCTTGGTTGCACTCTTCTTGCTTGCACTCCTCTTGGGAGCAGCCTTCTTTGCGGCAGCCTTGCGCGCCGTGGTTGCTTTGCGTGGCGGCATCAGGCGGTTTCGACCTCGGTGGTGTCGGTCTCTGCCGTGAGGAATTGACGCAGCGTGACTGGAGGCCGGCCGACAAGTTCTTCGACAGTGCCCGTGATCAGTGCCAATTCACCCTGCGCGATTGCGGTGTACGTCGACACCCAAGCATCGAGCTCCCATTCGGGTGCGTTGTACGACGCCCGTGATTCGTAAGCTTCCTCGACAGTTTCCTCGACGTACGTGGTCTGCTTGCCGGTGACTTCGGTGATGATGCTCGCAGCCTCGGAGAGCGTCAGCGCCTCCCGTCCGGTCAGGTTGTACGTCTGTCCGAGATGGGAATCCAGATCCTTGAGGACCGAGACAGCGACGGCAGCAATGTCGGACCGCGCTACGGCGCCGACGAGACCGTTCCCGGCGGGGCCGCGGATCACACCGTCTTCGCCGGCGAGAGCGGGTAGGAAATCGAGGTAGAAGCTGTCGCGCAGGAAGGTGAATGCGAGTCCAGAAGCACGGATGTGTTCTTCGGTGACCCAGTGATCGCGAGCGAGCGTGAACGTCGCGTCCGGAGCGGCGCCGAGGAACGACGTGTACACGATGTGCCTGACCCCGGCCGCCGCTGCGGCGTCGATGAAGGTGCGGTGCTGATCCAGGCGATCTGCGCTTTCGGCCGCCGACACCATGAAGAGGGTGTCGATTCCGGCCAGAGCCGCGAGAGCGCGCTCCTGATCCCCGTACGTGGTCTCGGCTGAATCGGCACCGGGGAGCTGCGGTAATCGATTGACCGAACGTGCGATCAGCCGCTGCGGGACACCGGCGTCGGCCAACGACGCGGCCACCAGGCCGCCGATATGACCGGTAGCGCCGGTGACGGCAATCCTCGCAGACCGTGAATCTACGGACATGGTGCCCCTCCTTCGGTCGGTGTGCATCCCATCTTGCCGGAACCCACTCCCACGTCACGTCACGACGCGACGATTACACCGCGAGCCACCGACAACGCATCGGACAGAGCAATCCTGGTGTTGTCGTCGAGGGGCAGCAGGGGCCGGCGGGGAAGGCCGGCGTCGACGCCGAGAAATTCCAACCCGGCTTTGACCGTCGACGGCAGTCCGCGACTGACGAGCACCTTGAGTAGTGGCTCGATCTGTTCGAACACAGCGGCGGCACCCGACCGATCACCGGATTCGAGTAGATGCCAGAAGTGCACCACCTGTTCGGGGGCCAGACACGGGGCTGCCGTGCACCATCCGTTTGCACCGGAAGAGAAAGATTGCAGTGCAAGAGGATTGCTGCCGTTGAAGAAGGGGATCGTGCCACCGCTCAGTTCGTTGATGCGGTTCATCCGGGTGATGTCGCCGGTGGATTCCTTGATCATCGTGATGCCGTCGACGGTGGAGACGAGATCGACGAGAAAGTCCGGCGACATGTCGATACCGGTGGTGGCTGGATTGTTGTAGATCATCGTCGGAATGTCGACGGAATCGGCTACCGCAGTGACATGTTCACGAATCTCCTGCTCACCCAGATGCCAGTACGACGTGGGGAGGATCATCATTGCGTCGGCTCCGGCGTCTGCCGCGATCGATGCCCGGCGGAGTGCTCCCGCCGTCGTCAGATCCGACACTCCGACGACGGTGGGGACTCGGCGGTCGACGTAGTCGACAGTTTCCCGAGCGACCGTCTCCCACTCTGCATCGTCGAGATAGGCGCTCTCACCGGTGCTGCCGAGTGGGGCTATCGCGTCGACACCACTGCTGATCATGCTGTCGAGGAGCGTGTGTAGCGGCTTGGGATCGAATGCTCCGGTGTCCCGGTCGAACGGGGTGATGGGGTAGGCGACGATTCCCTTGATTGTGCTGCTCATGGGGTTCTCTGTTCTGTTGGTGGGAAACGAAATTCAGTTGGTCAGCGTGTCTGGGTGATTGCGGAGAGCCCGACGGGCGTAGTACGCGAAGTTCGCCTCGCTGCGCCGAGGGGTCAGTGTCCAATCGTGAGCCTCCTTCGCCAGGCGAGGCGGTAGCGGCTTGATGTCGCCGGCAGCCATTGCCAGCAACTGCAGCCGCGCGGCCCGCTCGATCAGATGCCCGAGGGAGCATGCTTCTTCGACCGTATTGCCGACGACGAGCTGGCCGTGGTGAGCGAGCAGAATTGCCCGCTTGTCACCGAGTGCAGCCGAAATGATTTCGCCCTCCTCGTTTCCCACAGGAACTCCGGGCCAATCGGCAAGAAATGCGCAATCGTCGTAGAGGGGTGCGATGTCCATCTGGGATACGGCGAGGGGAATCTCGAGCATCGACAACGCCGTCGCGTGCAATGGGTGGGTGTGGACGATGCAGTTGACGTCGGGTCGGGCGCGGTAGATCCAGCTGTGGAACCTGTTGGCGGGGTTCGGCATTCCCTCGCCGTCCAGAACCTCGAGATCCTCGTTGACCAGCAGGAGGTTTTCCTCGGTGATCTCGTCGAACCCGAGGCCGAGTCGCTGGGTGACAAACGTGCCAGGCCGCTCAGCGCGGGCGGATATCTGGCCGGCAAGGCCGGAATCGTGGCCGGCGTCCGACAGTGCCCGGCAGGTCAGCGCGATCTTCTGTCGAAGAGTCCAACTACCGGTGGTTACTTCGGTGAGCATCTTCGTCTCAGCGGTGGCCATGAGTTCTTGCTTGCTCGCATGCATCGTGTCGGTCATGGGTGTGCCTTTCTCGGGACTCGGGAGTGGATGACATACAGTCGACTATAGGACACAAAGTGTCATATGCGACGGAAATGTGCAACCTCAGGTTCATATGGTGCTGATCATCGCAGGTTAATCGGTTGGTAGGGTGATGACACAAAGTCTCGTGAGAGGAATCAAATGGCAGCGTTTCTGCGAACACATCGGCGTCGCGCCGGTCTGACGCTCGAGAGCTTGGCCGAGCAGACCGGTCTGACGAAGAGTTACCTCTCGAAGGTCGAGCGGGGCATCAGCACGCCGTCGATCGCGGTAGCACTCAAGATTGCGCGGGTGCTCGATGCCGATGTGGGACAACTGTTTTCGGACAGCATGGAGGGCAACGTCATGACGATCGCGCGTGCCAAAGACCGGGTGATCGACCCGGCTGCCTCGGCCGAGTCTTCTGTCTACGATCCGATCGCTCCGGCTCTGGTCGGAAAGGCTATGCAGCCGTTCGTGGTTCACCCGGCCTCGGTGATGGGCCCCAAGTTCATGGATCACACGGGGGAGGAATTCGTTTTCGTGCACTCCGGTTCCGTCGAATTCGAAATCCCCGGGCAGACGATGCACCTCGACGCCGGCGACAGCCTCTACTTCGACGCGAACACGCCACACCGGATGCGGTCGGTGACGGCAGATCGTGCGGTGGTGCTGGTTGTCGTCTACGACAAGCCTTCGACTGGATCGCCCAGCGGTGACTCACTGGAAGCGCACTGCGGGGTGGGCAGATGACGCTGGGGATCGACACGACACTGACGCTGCTGGCTGCCGGTCTGATCTTCCTTCTTTCCCTGTGTCTGGGAATCTGGAAGTACAGACAGATGGCCACCTCGGACAATCACCTCGCCCATCCGTATGTCGACATCGCCCACCGCGCTGCCCTGATGTACTCGTTTGCGACGCTGCTGATCGCGGTGTTCGTCGAACTCAGTGCGTGGCCGACGTGGATCAACCTGACCAGTGCCGCAGTGGTCGTGTTCTTCTTTCTCGCAGCGATCTTCAGCTACATCGCTCACGGTACGATGAAGGACACCGACAATCAGTTCGAGTCCGCCGGTCCTCCCCTGCACCTCGGAATGTTCCTGCTGATTCTCGGTGAGGTGGGCGGATTCGCGGTCCTGCTCGCAGGTTTCGTGAAAGGCCAGTTCTTCTGACCGGGCTTCAGCGTCGGTGCTCGTAGCCGATCCAGGCGCGTCGACGCTCACCCATCGGGTCGTTCTCCACCCCGGACGTCTCGTCGAAGATCATCGTTTGCCGCTCCGGGACGGAGTAGGCGGGCCAATCCTGGTCCGGCACTCCGTGTCGGGCGAAATGGATCCAGTGGCGCTGCATGGTGGAGGTCACCGCGGCCAGTCCGCGACGTCCACCGACCGCGGTCAAGGCCGCGGTGAGTGCATCCGAACGGCCGAAGACCGCAAGCAATTCGGTGGCATGGGTAGCGCCCATGCCGATGAGTCTGAGCAGGCGCGGCGCAAAATCGTAGCGGTAACTGTAGGTAGGAGCTACCTGGCAATGACCCTGTGCACACAGTATCGCCGGTTCCCAGAACGTGATGTCGCCGCCGAGATCTGCAGCAGCGAAACGATGCGGATACGTGGGATACGCCGCGAGCGCACGTGCTTTCACTTCAGGGGTGGTGTGGGAGAACATCTTCTCGATCCGAACCGGGTTGGTAGGCAAGATGTCGAGAACGCGCGGGAAGATTCTTCCCTCATGGAGATTCGAACCGACGAGCAGCGGAACGGGGTGGGCCCGTCCGGCGGCGAACACGTCGAGCGGGTGCTCGGGAAGAATGTCGTCACCCACTACAGGGGCGAACGCCCGTGTTCCGGGTTCTTCGTCCGCGCCGCGTCGCGCAAGTTCTTCGCCGGCATCGACCAGTTCCTTCACCGAGGCGGAGCGTAGCCACGAGGCTGGATCGGCTACCGGTGCGTCTGCGATCTCGAGGAACTCGCGCGCCCATCGATGCGCTCGATGCTTTCCGTACGCCGAAGCAGCCGGCGGACTTTGAGCAATGGCCCGAGCAAACAACCCTCGGGCCGTCGGCGTTGCCATCAGAGTTGTGACAGCGTTGGCGCCGGACGATTCACCGAAGACGGTGACGGCGTTCGGGTCACCACCGAAAGAGGCGATGTTGCGCTGGACCCACGTCAGCGCGGCGATCTGATCGCGCAATCCGAGGTTCGTGTCGAATGATTGTTCCGCAGTGGAATATTCACTGAAATCGAGGTAGCCCAACGCGCCGAGACGATATTGGATCGAGACGTAGACGATGTCGCCACGTTCGACCAGGCTCGTTCCGCGGTACATGGGCGTCGACGGATTCCCGCCGTTGTACGCGCCGCCGTGAACGAAGACCATGACCGGTCGCAACGAATCCGACGGCACCTGCGGGGCCACGACGTTGACGAAGAGTGAGTTCTCGTCGAAATCGCTTTTGCGCTGCGGAGACGGAGAGCCGAATGCTTCCGCGGGGCGGACACCATTCCAGGCCTTCACAGCCTGAGGTGCGCGAAATCTCCAGGGGCCGGTCGGGGGCGCTGCGTAGGGGATTGCCCGCCAGGTGCGCAGTCCTCGATCGAGTCGCCCGCGTACTACCCCGGAATCGAGAGTGACCTCGAGAGGACTCGTCACGGTAGGGAGATGTCGGTGCCGTGGCTACGGTAACCGCTGTATCCCGCCCAGGCCAAGCGTTGTTCACGTCTGGGATCGTTCTCGACGCGGACGATCTCGTCGAAGATCATGGTCCGACGCTCCTGCCCCTCGTAGCGCGGCCACGATCCGCGCGGCGAGCCGTGCTTGGCGAAGTGAAGCCAGTGTCCCTGAACGGATTCGGTGACTGCGCGCAGTCCGCGTCGACCGCCGGGAAGGGTGAGGCCGCGCCCGACAAGGGTGTCACCGATGCCGAAGACCGCGAACATCTCGAATCCGTGGGTGGCGTCGAGGCCGAGCCAGCGCATCATCGTCGGCGCGAAGTCGAATCGGTAGGCGTATGTCGGCGCCGATTGTGCGTGCGCTTGCATCAACTCCACGGACGGGTGCCAGAACGTGACGTCTCCGCCGACGTCGATCGCGGACTGCTCGTCCGGGTAGCCGGGATAGGTTGCGAGGATGCGCTTCCCGGCCTCGGGATCGGTGAGAGCGAACATGGTGTCGATGCGCGACGGGTTGGTCGGGAGTGCGTCGAGCACCTTCGGGAACAGGGTCCCCTCCCGTCTGTTGGTGCCGATGATCATCGGCACTTGGTGTGCCGATCCTTCTTTGAATGCGTCCAAGGGGGAGCGCGGCAGGAAATCGCCGTCGACGACCGGTCCGAAGGGATGTAGTCCAGGTGTGTTCGCGAGTACCTCGGCGCCCAGTCTGCTTCCGGCTCTGCCCAATTCGACGGCTGTCGCCGAGGTCAGGGCCTTCGCAGGCGGTAGGCCGGAATTGAGGATCTCGACGAAACGCGCACCCCAGGCATGCGATCGCTGCGTGCTCGAGACCAGATCCGGAGCCGAACTCTCGGCGATAGCCCCGACAAATAGTCCCCTGGCAGCCGGAGTCGCCATCAGGGTGGTGACGGCGGTGGCTCCGGCGGATTCACCGAAAATCGTGACTTTTTCAGGATCCCCACCGAAGGCGGCGATGTTGCGTTGCACCCACTGCAGGGCCGCGACCTGATCGCGCAGTCCGAGGTTGGAGTCGAATACGCGCTCGGATGTGGAGAACGGGGTGAAATCGAGGTAGCCCAGAGCGCCGAGCCGGTAGTTGATCGAGACGTAGACGACGTCGCCGCGTTCGACGAGGGACACACCGGAGTACAAGCCGGTCGCGGAGGTTCCGATGGTGTTCGCCCCGCCGTGGATGAAAACCATGACGGGACGCGGAGTATTGCCGGTGTTCGCGGGAGCGAGCACGTTGAGCGTCAGGCAGTCCTCGCTGCTCGGCTGGTACTTCCCGGGCGCGAGCAACAGCCCCTTCTTGTGTTGGACAGACGCGTCGCCGAACCTGGTCGCGTCGCGTTCTCCGGTCCACGGCGTGACCGGCTGGGGTCGCGTCAGACGCAGTGTTCCGACTGGCGGCCGGGCGTAGGGAATTCCGCGCCAGGCACGAAGTTTTCCCACCAGGCGGCCGCGCAGGGTGCCGTCGGCCGTGGTCACAAGTATGTCGGACGCCATGTCGCGACTATACGTACTTCGGGATCGCGTCAGCGGCGAGCCTCCAGCAATCGCAGCCAGATCTCACTGACCGTCGGATACGAGGGCACCGCATGCCAGAGAGTTTCGAGTGGGACGGCGCCGACCACCGCGATTGTCGCCGCGTGCACCAGTTCGGATACTTCGGGCCCGGCAAAAGTAGCGCCGAGGATCACGTCGGTGGCCTTGTCGATGACCAACTTCGCGCGCCCGGAGTAGTCGTCGCGCAGAAGCGAGGATCCCGCGACGGCGAGTTCGATCTCGACGACTTCGACGTCGTAGCCGTCGTCGCGAGCTTTCTTCTCGGTGCGTCCCACCCAGGCGATCTCGGGTGAGGTGAACACCACCTGGGGGACCTGTCCGTTGTCCGCCGACGCGGTGTATCGAGGTCCCCGCAGTCCCCGGCTCTCGGCCCGCGCAGCGATGACGTCTCCACAGACTCTCGCCTGATACTTGCCCATGTGGGTGAGGGGAGACCGACCGTTGATGTCTCCGACGGCGTAGAGCCATTCACCTTGGGCGCAGAGATGATCGTCGGTGGTGACGTACTTGCCGTCCTCGAGGCCGATGGCGGACAAGCCGAGATCGGCAGATGTCGGACCGCGGCCCGCCGCGACGATGACCTCGTCGACCTCGATCACGCCGGAAGATGTCTCGATGCTGACGGATCCACCGTGGATGTGACCTTCGCCGGTGTCCTTGGCATCGGGGCGTGACACCGAGTTGACGTCAGTGCTCAGTCGAACGTCCACACCGCGGGCGCCGAGTGCTTCGGCAACCATCGTTCCGGCAAACGGTTCTGCTGATTTCAACAGAGCATCGCCTCTCACGAGCAGCGTCACGTGAGCGCCGAACGACGACAACCACGTTGCGCACTCCGTTGCGACGACTCCGCCGCCGATGACCGCCACTCGCGACGGAACCTCGTGCAGGTTGGTCGCATCGCGCGAGGTCCACGGGAGCGCCTCGCGCAATCCCGGTGTCTTCGGGACGGTGGCAGTTGTGCCCGTGGCGAGTACGACTGCCTGGCGGGCGCGGAGCTTACGGGTCCCGTCGACGGTCACTGTTCGCTCGCCGTCGATCACTCCGTGGCCTTTGATCACGGTGATACCCACGGAGGTCGCCCAGTGGACCTGGGACGAATCGTCGTGGTTGTGGGTGAACGAGTCGCGCCGTTTCAGGACGGCCTCGACGTCCAGCGGTCCGGCCGGAATCCCGGGCAAGGCGTCGGCAGCTTCGAGGACCTGCCCTGGACGCAGTAACGCCTTGCTGGGCATACAAGCCCAATACGAGCATTCACCGCCGACCAGTTCGTGTTCCACGATTGCGGCGGTGCGATTGCTGCCGGCGATGGCGTATGCGGCGGCGTTCTCACCAGCGGGCCCACCGCCGATCACGATGACATCGAATTCGTCGGTCATGGCTCCACGGTATGCCGGATCAGTCCGAGTTCGCTCGGTTACTGCCGGGTACGAGAGCTCGATGGTGGCTACAGTTGCACCCATGACGCGGCAGAAGATTTTGATCACAGGTGCCAGTTCGGGTCTCGGGGAGGAGATGGCCAGGAGATTTGCCGCAGCAGGTCGCGATCTCGCGCTGTGTGCCCGGCGGACGGATCGCCTCGACACGCTGCGAGAGGAGTTGGTGGCGCAGTACCCGTCGATCAGCGTCGCAGTGCGCGAACTCGATGTGACCGAACACGATTCCGTCGTCAGGGTTTTCGGCGAGCTTCGCGATGAGCTGGGCGGTCTGGATCGGGTGATCGTCAACGCCGGGCTCGGCAAGGGCGCGAAGATCGGTACCGGAAAAGCGCACGCGAATCTCGCAACAGCGCAGACGAATTTTGTCGGTGCGCTGTCGCAGTGTGAAGCTGCGCTCGAGATCTTCCGCGCGCAGGACGCCGGACACCTGGTTCTCGTGTCCTCGATCAGCGCGGACCGGGGGCTACCCGGGCCGAAGGCGGCCTATTCGGCGAGCAAGGCAGGGGTAGCGGCTCTGGGTGAGGCGCTCAGTATCGAGTTGTCGCGCACACCCATTCGGGTCACGACGTTGCTGCCAGGCTTCATCAAAACCGACATGTCCGCCGGCGCCGGCGACGATGCTGCGCTCATGGCCAGTTTGGACGAAGGCGTCAGCGCGATGGTCGACGCCATCGAGAAGGAAACCACTCGGGCGGCACTACCCGGCCTCAAGTGGCAGGGGATAGACGCGGCTCTACGATTTCTGCCCAACTCGGTGACATCGAGGTTTGTCTGATGAGCATCCACATCTCGAACGGCAAGCCCCGGGTAGTGATCGTCGGTGGCGGCTTCGGCGGGCTGTACGCGGCGAGACGACTCAAGAAGGCCGACGTCGAGGTAGTTCTGATCGACCGGGGAACCAGCCATGTCTTCCAGCCGCTGCTCTACCAGTGCGCCACGGGTCTGCTCTCCGAAGGGCAGATCGCAAGTCCGCTGCGTCATCTACTCGAGGACAACAAGAACACCAACGTCGTTCTGGGCGAGGCTAAGTCGGTGGACGCGGACGCCGGAATACTGACTGCCAGTCGCTTCGACGGGTCGACCTTCGAATTGCCGTACGACTACCTGATCGTGGCGGCTGGAATGCGCCAGTCGTACCACGGCCAGGACAAGTTCATCAAATGGGCGCCAGGCATGAAAACCCTCGACGACGCTCTGGCGATCAGACGCAGTCTCATTGCTGCGTTCGAGATGGCTGAATCTCTCCCGACAGCGGAAGAACGTCGACCGTGGCTGACATTCGCCGTGGCTGGCGGCGGACCCACGGGCGTCGAATTAGCTGGACAGATCCGCGAATTGGCAATGCACGCGCTGACCAACGAGTTCCGGTCCATCGATCCGGACGAGGCCAGGGTACTGCTCTTCCACGGCGACGACCGGGTGCTGCCGTCGTTCAGTCGCAAGCTCTCCGCCGCCGCCAAACGTACTCTCGACGGGATCGGCGTCGAGACTCACCTCGGAGTGCACGTCACCGACGTGTGCGAGACCAGCATCGAGACGACGGACAAGAAGACAAAAGAGAAGCGGCATTACGAGACCCGCACGATTTTGTGGACCGCGGGCGTCGAAGCAGTGCCGTTCGCCGAGGCACTGGCCACGGCGCTGGGTGTGAAGCAGGTCGGCGCTGGCCGCATCGAGGTGGAAGCCGATCTGACCGTTCCCGGCCACCCGAACGTCTACGTGGTGGGCGACCTCATGTCGCGGGACAAACTTGCCGGGGTGGCCGAGGTCGCGATGCAGGGTGGCCGGCACGCCGGGGCCAGGATCGCGGCCACAGTCGAAAACGGTGCACCCAACCGAAAGCCTTTCAAGTACCGCGATCTTGGAACTGCGGCCTACATTTCGCGTCGCCACGCGTTGCTTCAGGCAGGGCCGGTTCAGTTGTCCGGGTTCATCGGCTGGGTGTCCTGGGGAATCATCCACATCGCGTTTCTCGCCGGGTTCCGCAACCGCGCCAGCACGGTGCTGAACTGGGGTGCAACCTTGGCGTCGAAAACTCGTCGGGAACGGGCAATCACGTACGGTGACCCGGAAACCGCTCGGCAGCCGTACAACTGACGCCTACTCCGTTTCGAACACAGGGTTCCCGGCTGCGTTGATCATCCACCACAGGCTGCCGACGCTCTGCCCGAGCATGTCGCCGGGAACCTTGTCGTCGAGATACCGATAGACGGGCTTGCCGTTGACGGTGATCTGGAACGATCCTTCGGGTCCGTCGACGGTGCCGATCACCGCGTCGATTCCTTCGACGATCGGTGAATCGGTGACCGAGGTGACCGCGGGCCAGTAACGCAGGCACGCTTCGTCGCACGATCCGGCTTGGGAGTTCTCCTCGTCCGGGTTGTAGACGTAGACCGTCATGCCCTCGCCGTCGACGGCGATCGTCCCGAGCGGGGAGTCGGCGGTCTTCAGCAAGGGTGCATCGGCAGCGGCAGGTGGTGACAGCGACGTCGAGATAGCGGTGACGTTGTCCGCGCTGTCCCCGGAATCGAGGGCGTCGGGCGAGCAACCGGTGAGGACGAGGGCGGTACTCGCAACCGTCGCGAACAACCACTGTCTGCGCATGACGTCTCCGTTTCTGGGCGGGAGTGCTCGGGACAAGCAATCGGGGATACCCGCTGCGGACGAGCTGAAAACGCTGGGTGATCGATCCCTCTTACGGATGACGTCCTGGAGGCGCTTGGGCAATTGCGTCGGGGCACCAGGAAGGCGTCGGGGCGGCCGTTTGCGGAACGACCGCTCGGCGGCGCCCAGATCGAACTCGTCAGGTTGCTGCGACGCAACCCGGGTCTGTCCGTGGCCGAGGCTGCCGGGCGATTGGTGCTCTCGGATGAGACGCGCGCCCGCGTCGAAGTGTGGCGTGATCGACGGAGTGTGATTGTCGGTCAAGCATTGTCGAGTCTGACCGGAGAAGACAGGACGAGTATCGAGGCTGCGCTACCGGCCCTGTCTCGATTGGCGAGCGCTCTGGCAGCAGCCGGATCAGAAGGTGAGGTTCAGTGAAATGCTGACACAGTTGTGGAAGAGCCGAGCGGCACCTTTTCATTGCCCTGGCGCACCCGCGGTCGAGCCCTGGCGCACCCGCGGTCGAGATCGACTCGGTCACATACAAGTTCGACGATGACCACGCGGCGCTACCTCGGGTACGTGCCACAACAGCTTTCGATCGAAAACGCATTGACCGCATGCGAGAATGTGACCTGGTTCGCGCGACTGTACGACGTCCCGCAGTCCGCTCTCCTTGTTGCGATCTTCTACGGAAACCAGATCATTTGGGAGCGTGACGGGGGAGTCCTCACCAAATTGATGGTCACGCCGACGCTGCGCGCTGCATTGGTGACAGGTAAGGCATTCGCCGCCGATATCCGCGCTGTCGCCCAGGCAGTGGTGGTCGTTGTCGTGGCGGCACTGCTGGGCGTGAGTATGACGTGGAACCCGCTCGAACTGTTCGGGGTCGGGTCGTCGTTGTCCGGGGCTCCTCGTTTTTTGCCTGCCTGTCGGTCGCGATCGCGGAAATCGTGCTCAAACGAGGTCGATTCACGGGCATCGGCCAGACAATCACCATGCCACTGTTCTTTGCCTTCAACGCGCTGTACCCGGTCGAACTCATGCCGACGCTGGTTCAGTGGCTCAGCCGCATTAACCCGCTGAGCTACGAGGTGTCAGCGCTGCTCGGAATCGTCACCGCCTCGGGACTATTGGGCCGGTTGACACGCCGACATCCACCCTGGACTAGTCGCGCGTGAACGGTGGGGCGTACGTGCTGCAATCCGGAGGGACGGCCGGGAGTCCTTCGGACGAGCGAAGTTTCTCCGCAATGGATGAGAGCAAGTCCTGCGATTCAGGGGAGAGATCGACCGCTTTTATGGCCAGAGAACGTAATTCGCTGTCGTGGAACTCTTCGACTACCGAACGGTCTTCTTCCGGAATCAGTTCGGGATCTTGGCGAGGTGTCGGGCCGAAGAAGTACTCTGCTGCTACGCCGAAGTAATCGGCCAATGCCAAAACGACTTGCTCCGACGGATTTGTGCGCACGCCACTTCGGAGTTGCGAAAGGTACGGAGTCGAAATCTTGCATCCTCGTTGTGAAAGAGCTTCCACAACTTGTGCGTTGGTGAGTCTAGGGGCTGTGGCCGGGTACAAGGCGTTCAAGCGGTCCTTGAATGAATCGGTCACATTTCCTCCCTCGAGCGTGACCCAGCGTCACAGCTACTTCGCAGTTTTCACATAGTAGACGACACGGTTATTCTGAACTCGAGTCGAAAGTCCTTTCACCTGCGAATATTTGGCGCGGCGAAATTCCAAAGACTTTGCAAAGTATGTGATTTTCGCCGCGTACTGACCGTTCGTTTTGCCAAGCTGTGCGGCGGTGGCGTATAAGCAAAAAGATGGTGGTTACCCCGTTGTGCTGCAGATTCTTTCGGCCGGTCCTATACATGAGGGTCGATGCATGTCGACACTGTCTGTAACGTGCGAGAACTGTCGGCGGTCGACGGCCGCGGCGATCCGTGGAGTTGGCGCGCCGTCCCTACTTCCTCAGCAGTTTCGATCGATGTTTACGCATTCCGAAAAGCGGCCGATTGGTATGTCACCGATGTTGGAGCGCAGCACATCTCGTCGCTCGCCACTATTTCATACCGGGCAGTCGGCGCCGTCGGCCTGTGTCCGGACATATTTCGGCAGCCTTCGGCGACGACAAACAGGTCTCGTGGAGCAGCATCAAAGTGTAGGACATGTCGAGAGTCGTCTTTGTATCTTTCGAGTCGGAATTGCCTGCTGCGTCTGGAGTAGTCGGCGCCCGCTTCAATAAGACGCCCTTCAGGGCGGCGCGGAGGGTGACAGTGGCAGGCGGCAATTCTGTCGCACAGACCTTCCGATTCGTCCCTGCATCGCTGTCGATATGTTGCACACCTGAACCACGCCTGCCTCGATTCTGATCAGCGGCCTATGGCACGGGGCTTGCTGACCGGCGCATACTGGTTACAACGCGGTGTTTGAAGGGCAGGACTGGCATGGTCAGTGTCGAGAAGTGGGCGATGTGGGATTCCGCCGTGGAGGTGGACGTCACCGAAGGCGCTGCGCTGCCCGCAGCACACGAGTTGATCGCAGCTGCCATCGACGAGACCGAGGCGGTGTGCGACCTTGGCCGGGGCGACGCCGAGATTCATGCCGTGAATCTCGCTCAGGGAACTCCGGTCAAAGTGACACGACGTATGTCGGCTCTGCTGCGGTCGGCGCTGTGGGCGGCCCGTATGACCGGCGGTGCAGTCAATCCGCTTGCCGACAACTACTCCGAGGACGAATCCATCCCTCCGGTGCACCCGACCCCGACCTTCGAGGACGTACAGCTCGACGGTGACGTGGTGTACGCGCCGTGGGGTGCGTCGTTCGACATCACCGGAGTTGCCAAGGCGGACACCGTCGATCGCGCCGCGCAGATCGTCGCTGCCGAATTGCAATGTGGCGTTGCCGTCCGGATCGGCGACGTGATCGCCACTGCCGGCCATGCACCGGCCGGTGGCTGGCAGATTCCGGTGCCAGGCAGCGAAGAAGTCGAGCTGATCAACGGAACCGCGATGGCGACGGCGCGGGCGTTAGAGCTGCCCTCCTGGGAACCCAACCAAGAGCGGCCCTCCACGGAGTGGGCGCAGGTCTCGGTGATCGCGGACGATGCTGTGTGGGCATACGCCGCGAGCGAAGCAGCGTTGATCCGAGGCATCAGCGCCATCAAATGGGTTGAACAGCAAGAGCTTCGCGCTCGGCTCGTCGACCAATCCGGACGTGTGTACACAACGGAGAGTTGGTTCGGCCCAGCCGCCGCGTGAAGTCAGGCCCGTCCGCGCTCCTTGCGGTACCACTGCACCAGAGCGTCTGTAGATGTGTCGCCGAGGTCGCCGGGTGCTGCTTCGGAAGAGAGCGCAGGCCCCAGTTCCAGCGCTTGTGTCTTGCCGAGTTCGACGCCCCACTGATCGAACGGATTGACACCCCACACAGCACCTTCGACGAATACCTGATGCTCGTAGAGGGCGATCAACTGACCGACGACCGAGGGTGTCAATTCCTTCGACAAGATGGTGCTCGAGGGCCGGTTGCCGGGCATCACCTTGTGCGGCACCAACTCCGGTGCCGTGCCCTCTGACGCGATCTCTTCAGCCGTCTTGCCGAACGCGAGAACCTTGGTCTGAGCGAAGAAGTTACTCATGAGCAGATCGTGCATGGATCCCGTGCCGTCCGCTGTCGGTAGATCGTCGGTGGATTCCGCGAAGCCGATGAAATCGGCAGGCACGAGCCAGGTGCCCTGATGCAGGAGCTGATAGAACGCGTGCTGCCCGTTGGTTCCAGGCTCGCCCCAGAAGATCTCACCGGTGGACGTGGTCACCGGTGAGCCATCGGCGCGCACCGACTTGCCGTTGGACTCCATGGTCAGCTGCTGCAGGTACGCGGGAAAGCGCAACAAGTCGTTGGAGTACGGCAGAACTGCGCGGGACTGAGCGCCGAAGAAGTTGGAGTACCAGAGCCCGATGAGGCCGAGGAGGACCGGCGCGTTCTGCTCGAGCGGTTGGTTTCGGAAATGCGTGTCGATCTGGTGGAAACCGTCGAGGAACTCCGCAAAACGAACGGGTCCGACGGCGCACATGACCGACAAGCCGATCGCCGAGTCGACCGAGTAGCGCCCGCCGACCCAATCCCAGAAACCGAACATGTTCGCGGTGTCGATGCCGAACTCCCCCACGCGGTCACCGTGGGTGGAGACTGCGACGAAATGCTTGGCTACGGCAGAGACGTCTTCGCTGCCCAGACCGGCGAACAGCCAACGCTTTGCCGCGGTCGCGTTGGTGAGTGTCTCGAGGGTCGAGAAGGTCTTGGACGCGACGATGAAGAGCGTCGTCTCCGGATCGAGGTCGTCGAGTTGCCCGACCAGATCGACAGGGTCGATGTTGGAGACGAACCGGACGCTGATTCCGGCGTCGGCGTAATGCCGGAGCGCGCGATAGACCATCACGGGCCCGAGGTCGGAACCACCGATGCCGATGTTGACGATGGTGCGGATGCGTTTGCCGGTGGCGCCGGTCCACTCGCCGCTGCGCACGCGATCCGCGAAAGCGCCCATCGCGTCCAGAACCTCGTGAACGTCCGCGACGACGTCCTGACCGTCGACAATGAGAGCAGAATCCTTCGGCAGACGCAGCGCTGTGTGCAGCACGGCGCGGTCTTCCGAAGTGTTGATGTGATCTCCCGCGAACATCGCGTCGCGTCGTGCCTCGACGCCGGCCTCACGGGCAAGGTCGACGAGCAGTGTGAGAGTCTCGCGGCTGACTCGATGCTTGCTGTAGTCGATGTGAAGATCACCGGCGTCGATCGTCAGCTCTCGCCCTCGGGCTGGATCGTCCTGGAAGAGTTCTCGCAGGTGAACGCCTTCGATGTCGGCGTAATGAGCGCGCAGTTTCTGCCAGGCTGAGGTTCCGGTGATATCAGTGCTCACGATCATCGACTTTAGTGGCACCGGCTGGAAACTTCCTCGCGAGTCTTACTCGCCCGCAGACGTACGCGACTCTGGCGAGCATCATGTAACCCATGGACACATTCGAATTCATTCGATCAGTTCCCACCCAGTTGTTCGTCGGCGGCCGGTTCGTCCCCGCGGAGAACAACGCGACCTTCCCGGTATCCGATCCGGCGACCGGGAAACCGTTGACCGATGTCGCCGATGCGAGCCCCGCGGACGCGCTGCGCGCGCTCGACGAAGCAGTGGCCGTCTCGCCACAATGGGCGAGCACACCTGCGCGCGAGCGTGGTGAAATCCTGCGAGCCGTCTTCGAGAAGATCACCGAGCGCGCCGAGGACGTGGCGCTGCTGATGACCCTCGAAATGGGCAAGGCACTCGCCGAAAGCCGCGCCGAGGTGAAGTACGGGGCGGAGTTCTTCCGGTGGTTCAGTGAGGAGGCCGTTCGCATCGGCGGGCGCTACACGGCGGCGCCGGCGGGCAACGGCCGGATCCTCGTCACCAAGGCGCCGGTCGGACCGTGTCTGGCCATCACGCCCTGGAATTTCCCGTTGGCGATGGGTACCCGGAAGATCGGACCGGCTTTGGCTGCCGGATGCACGATCATCGTCAAGCCCGCCTCGGAGACCCCGTTGACGATGCTGCTGCTCGCTCAGCTCATGGCCGAGGCAGGGCTGCCAGATGGTGTCCTCTCGGTGTTGCCGACGTCGAAATCCGGTGAAGTGACCGGCCCGCTCATCGACGATCCGCGATTGCGCAAGCTCACCTTCACCGGGTCGACCGGCGTCGGCAAGATGCTGGTGGAGAAGTCCGCGAAGCGCTTGCTCCGCACGTCGATGGAATTGGGTGGCAACGCGCCCTTCGTCGTGTTCGACGACGCGGACGTCGACAAGGCAGTCGAGGGTGCGGTACTGGCCAAGCTTCGCAACGGAGGCGAAGCCTGCACCGCCGCCAACCGGTTCCATGTCGCCAACGCCGTGCGTGAGGAGTTCACGACCAAGCTGACCGAGAAGATGGCGGCGTTCACGATGGGACCGGGTACCGACCCGGAGACGAAGCTCGGCCCGCTGATCAACCAGAACCAGCTCGACACGGTCGCAGAGTTGGTTGCAGATGCGGTGGATGCCGGGGCGAAGGTGCGACTGGGCGGCGAAGCGCCAGGTGGTGAGGGGTACTTCTATCCGGCCACGGTGTTGGCCGACGTTCCGGCGAGCGCGCGGATACTGAAGGAAGAGGTGTTCGGACCCGTTGCCGCGATCACCGGCTTCGACACCGAAGCCGAAGGCATCGCGGCCGCTAACGACACCGAGTTCGGATTGGCGGCGTACATCTTCACGAGGGATCTCGACCGTGCGCTTCGGGTCTCCGACGCACTGGAATCAGGAATGATCGGCGTCAACCGCGGAGTGATCTCGGACGCGGCAGCGCCGTTCGGTGGTGTGAAGGAATCCGGATTCGGCCGCGAGGGCGGGACCGAGGGGATCGAGGAATACCTGAACACGAAGTACATCGCGCTCGAGAACTGATACACACACGAACGGCTACATCGGGACTGCCAGAGGCATCCGATGTAGCCGTTCGCAAGTGATCTGGGTGTGCGCTAGTGGCCCAGGCGTCCGCGGCCCAGGCGCAGGAGCAGCATCGCGAGGGTGTGGCCTTCCTGACCCAGCTCGTTGAACCGTTCGAGGACCTTCATCTCTCGGCTGTGCACCAGACGCGGACCACCCGATGCCATCCGGGTACGGCCGATGATCTGGGAGACCTCGGAGCGGCGTTTGATGGCCGCGAGGATCTCGGCGTCGAGACGGTCGATTTCTTTCCGTAGTTCGTCGATCTCCGCCTCACTCTGGGGGATCTCGACGTCTGTCGGAGCAGTATTTACAGTATTTCCATTGGGTGCTGCAGCCTGGGTGCTCATTGCTATTCGTCTCCTCTTCCTACTGCGTGGATCGTGGTCTCGGCTCGGGTCGTTACCGATCCAGGCGCACTGACGAAAATGCCCCGGATCCGATTCGGACCAGGGGCGGGTGAGCTGTTCAGATCACGTGCACCGAGGTCCGGGGCACGTAAAGTAACGCCACAGCGGGCCGACGGGGTCGGCCGTGTTGTCGCGAACGGAAATGCTGAACATGGCGTCCAGTTTGCCATGCTCGACACAGGTAATCCAAGTGCCTCTACCAGCAGGTGGACGCACTGACGACCGTGTCGGTGGACGCCGGTAGCGTGGACAGGCGATGAACACGTACCCAGCACTCGGTGAGCACGACGGACATTCCCATCACGACGGGGGCGGCGCGCGGGGACACGACGCGGGTTCGGACGCCCTCCTCGAGGGGCTCAACCCGCAGCAACGCGAGGCCGTGGTCCATGCCGGTTCGCCGTTGCTGATCGTTGCGGGTGCCGGCTCGGGCAAAACGGCAGTGCTGACGCGTCGCATCGCCTATCTGTTGGCCGAACGGGGTGTCACTCCCGGTCAGATCCTGGCCATCACCTTCACCAACAAGGCTGCAGCCGAGATGCGTGAGCGTGTGGCCGCGCTTGTCGGACCGCGCGCCAACGCCATGTGGGTATCGACGTTCCACTCCAGTTGTGTTCGCATCCTGCGGGCACAGGCGGCGCTCCTGCCCGGTCTCAACTCGAATTTCTCGATCTACGATTCCGACGACTCGCGTCGACTGCTGACGATGATCTCGAAGGACCTCGAGCTCGACACCAAACGATTCTCCGCGCGGCTTCTCGCCACGCACATCTCCAACCTCAAGAACGAACTCGTCGGACCGGAAGAAGCGGTTGTCGCGGCCGATCAGGATCCGGCGGAACTGCCGCGACTGATCGCCAAGGTCTACGGCCACTACCAACAGCGACTGCGAGCTGCGAACGCACTCGACTTCGACGACCTCATCGGTGAGACCGTTGCGCTCTTGCAGGCGTTTCCGCAGATCGCCGAGTACTACCGTCGCCGCTTCCGTCACGTGCTCGTCGACGAGTACCAGGACACCAACCACGCGCAGTACATGCTGGTGCGTGAACTGGTCGGCGGTGCCGGCGAGTCCGACCACGCCGTTGCCCCGGCCGAATTGTGCGTCGTCGGTGACGCCGATCAGTCGATCTACGCATTCCGCGGAGCTACCATCCGCAACATCGAAGAGTTCGAACGCGACTACCCGGACGCTCGGACCATCCTTCTCGAACAGAACTACCGTTCGACGCAGAACATTCTGTCTGCGGCCAACTCCGTGATTTCCAAGAACACCGGACGACGAGAAAAGCGCTTGTGGACCGATTCCGGTGAGGGCGAACTGATCGTCGGTTACGTTGCAGACAACGAGCACGACGAAGCATCGTTTGTCGCCTCGGAGATCGATCGTCTGGTGGACCAGGGCGAGACCAAGTTCGCCGACATCGCGGTCTTCTACCGGACCAACAACTCCTCACGTGCGCTCGAGGAAATCTTCATCCGACTCGGAGTGCCGTACAAGGTGGTCGGCGGCGTTCGCTTCTACGAACGCAAGGAAGTTCGTGACATCGTCGCGTACCTGCGCGTCCTCGCCAACGAAGACGACACCGTGAGCCTGCGACGCATTCTCAACACACCACGACGCGGTATCGGTGATCGAGCCGAAGCCTGCGTCGCCGTGCACTCCGAGCACCGCAACATCAGCTTCGCCGCCGCACTGCGCGACGGCGCGGAAGGCAAAGTGGCGCTGCTCAATACGCGGTCACAGAAGGCCATCGCGTCGTTCCTCGAGATGATGGACGGGCTGCGGGCCCTGCTGCCGACACCAGCCGCCGACGAGGACGAACCCTTCGAACTCGGTGACATCGGTGAGGTCGCCGAGGCAGTGCTCGAGCGAACCGGCTACCGCGCCGAGCTTGCGGCCAGCAGCGATCCACAGGACGGCGCGCGACTCGACAACTTGAACGAACTCGTCAGCGTGGCAAGAGAATTCAGCTCCGACGCACGAAACGCGGCCGGGCTGATCGATCCGGACGACGAGGAAACCGCAGCAATGCGTGAAGGCGAACCCGATCCGGGTTCGCTTGCCGCCTTCCTCGAACGGGTATCGCTTGTCGCCGACGCCGATCAACTGCCGGACTCTGACGACGGCGTCGTGACCATGATGACGCTTCACACCGCCAAGGGCCTCGAGTTCCCGGTCGTCTTCGTCACCGGCTGGGAGGACGGACAGTTCCCGCACATGCGCGCCCTCGGCGATCCTGCAGAGCTGTCCGAAGAGCGTCGACTTGCCTACGTCGGCATCACCCGAGCCAGGCAGCGCCTGTACCTGACGCGCGCGATCATTCGTTCGGCATGGGGGCAACCGATCCAGAACCCGGCGTCACGATTCATTCAGGAGATCCCGGAGGACCTGATCAACTGGCGCCGCGAGGATCCGGGCACCGGTGGTGGATTCGGTAGTGGCAGGCCAGGTTACGGCAGCGGAAGTCGCTACGGCAGCCAGGGCGGACAGGGATACGGTGGCGGGCAGAACTACGGGGGAGGGTCTGGCAAGGCCGCGTCGACTCCCAGTTTCGGAGCCGCGCGCGGCCGCAACAACGTTCTGGTCCTCACCACGGGTGATCGCGTCAGTCACGACAAATACGGTCTGGGTACCGTTCTCGAAACCAAGGGCACCGGACCCACCGCGACCGTCACCATCGACTTCGGTAGCGCCGGCAAGGTGCGGTTGATGCTCATCGGCGGTGTGCCGATGGTCAAGCTGTAGAAGGCAGACAAAAACTTCCGGCCCGCACCTGAAAAAGGTGCGGGCCGGAAGTTTTTTCAGAAGTGTTGGGCTTGCGATCAGTCCTGCTCGATACCGAGGCTGATGCCGCGCGATGCGAGCCAGGGGAGGGGATCGATCTTGTTCTCGCCGGCGAGGTGAACCTCGAAGTGAAGGTGCGGGCCGGTGGAGAAGCCGCGGTTGCCGACGGTGGCGATCTGGTCACCGGCCATGACCTGCTGACCGACGGTGACGGTCGACGTGTCGATGTGGCCGTAGACGGTGATCGTTCCGTCCGCGTGCTGCAGGCGGACCCACATGCCGAATCCGGAAGCCGGGCCCGAATCGATGACCTTGCCGTCGGCGACGGCGACGATGGGCGTCCCGATCGGGGCGGCGATGTCGACGCCCGCGTGCAGGGTGCCCCAGCGGGTACCGAAGTTGGACGTGAAGGTTCCGACTGCGGGCAGGACGAACAGCGGGCGACGGGCAGCGGCCTCGCGTGCGGCGCGCTCGTCACTGAAACGCTGGCCCTTGGCAAGCAGGTTGCTGAACTGGGAAAGATCGGTCGGTGCCGCGACGTTGAGGACCTGGGGTGCGTCGGCCTCGGTGGTGGCTGCCGTGGAGGTGGCCGGAGCGAATTGAGCGGCCTGCGGTTCTGCGGTGGTGCCGATCGCGGAGGACTCGTTGGCGAGTGCAACTTCCGAGTGGTCGGCGGCGGAGGAGGAACCGTCGTTGACGACTGCCTGGCCCGCGGCGACAACTGCGCCGGCGGCAACGGCCAGAACGGCGGCGCGGCCCTTGAGAGCAGAGGGAGGTGTGGGGAGTCGGTGAGCACCGCTGCGGCGAACCGGGGATTCGACATCGACTGTCGGTGCGGAGGAGGCATAAGTGGGGGTGCTGATCACGTCGGACTCGACGAGCTCGTGAGAGTCGGAATCTGACGACGTGGAGGATGAATTTCGAGTGAACATATCGGTAGAGATCTCAGAACTTTTGGTCTCGGTGTAACGCCTGGCCGAGTGCGCTGGATAAGTGGTCGTGACCTCGTCTGGAGCTGAGTTCGAGAACCTACTAGCGGTGAACTGGCTGCGGTGATGCATATGCCGGTTCTCTCCTCGAGTTCGTGATCAGCCCGTGACTTAGACCGACTGACGGTAACGAAATGATTGCGATGGGCGCAAGCCGTAGCGGAAACCCGTCCGATTATGTGACGTGCCTCACAGCTTGACCTGGGAATATACCGATCTGGGCAAAACGGACGAATCATCTCGTTTCGTGATCCCGCGTGTCACAACCGGATCACCGGTCCGTTCAGGCACTACCGTCGATCGAGTGTCCACAACACCTGGAACTACGTCGCAGGCGCGTATCGACGACCCCCGAGTGAAGTCCGGGGCGCCCCTCGCGGCGGCAACCGGACTGCTCGGAGCTGTCGCAGTGGCGGCCAGTCCCGTCGTCGGAGTCGGGAGTGGCCGTGGGATCGACACGGCGGGGGCTCTTACTTCTGCAGCTCTCTTCTCCGCTGTCTGCACGATCATCGGGCCGTTGGTTGCAGTGCTTGCCTCCGGACGCAGACCCGCCTTTGCCGGTGGGCTCCTGGCAGGTATCGGCGCGGTGGCGCTCGGGGCGGCAATTCTGGACGTCCAGTTGTTCGTCGACGCAATCGATGCAAACCGCTTGGACCTTTTCCGTCCGGTTTCAGCAGGTTCGATCGAAGCGGGTCCGGGTGCCTACCTCGCGCTCGCGGGCCACGGACTTCTTGTCGTGTCCGGTGTCCTCGGGCTCATGGTCGTTCATCGTGAATCTGAACGAGACGGATACGGGAGCGCTCGCGCCGCAGAATTCGACGGGCGATCTGTTGGCGGGCGGATCGGTGGGTGGCCGACAGCGCTGCTGATTCTGGCCGCAGTGGTGTTCGTGCTCTCCCTGTTCGGTCCTTCCTTCAGTTCGCAGGATCCGATCTTCCTGGTGAAACCACTAGTCGACTCGGCGGCGGCCACTGCTGTCGGTACGGGATTGGTTGGCGTCGCGGTACTGGTGGCGGTCGCGGCGGCATTGACGTCCATCTCGCTGCCGGTCGGCTGCGGCGCGCTGATCGGTGTCGGTCTCGGCGCACTGGCAGTCAGCGGCACCAGGGTGGTGGCGGGGTTCGCGGCAGGTGATCGCATCGAGGTCGGATCGGGTTCCGTGGTCGGGGCGCTGGCAGCAGTGGTCATCGTCGTCATCGGAATTTCGGCGCACTATCTGGCGTCCAGGCGCGAAGCTGACGTGATTCCCGCAGCCAGTGCGGTCCGCGCTCCTGCGAAGACGACGAAGGGGGCGCTCAAAGCAGCCATGGTGGCTCAGTCCCGGGCTGCGCAGGCACGAGTGAACAGACTTCACCGCGTTGCCGGAGGCGGCGCAGTTGCCACCGCGGCAGTGGCAGCCCTGGGCATGGTCCTTCCGGTCCTGTCGTTGCCGGAGAACATCCCCGAACCGTCCATGCTTTCGTCTCGAGTTGTCTTGCTCGCGGCTGCTGTACTGCTGGTCGCCGCGCTGGGCCTGTTTGCCCCGGGCCGCGCCGCGGTGGTGCGTCCGGCAGTCGGAGTGTTGTGGACCACGGTCGTGATGGGAGTCGCCGCTGTCATGCAGTCGGCGGTCATCGCGACGGACGTACCGGGTGTCGGGTTGGGGGCCGGTGCCTTCGTGCTCTGCGGCGCGGCATTCCTTGCTGCGGCGACAGGACTGCTCGTCTGGCTGGCGGGAAGCGCAGAACGTGAGGACGTCGACACGTCGGTAGACGGCGGTTCGAGCGGGCTGGTGCTTCTCGTCGGAGGGTTCGGCGCAGTCGCTGTCCTGATCGGAACCGCGCTTCCGCTCTATCAAGGCGACGTGTACAGGGCGGCGTCAGTTCTGGAGTGGCCATGGGGAATTGATGTCTGGGGGCAACTGCTTGTCGGCGTCGCCGTCGTGATCGCCGCGGTGATCGCCGCGTCTGCGCGGCCGACGCAAGGCGCAGTACTGCTGATCGGATCTGCCGTGGCAGCTCTGGTGTACGTCAGTGAGTGGCCGCTCACGTCATCACGCATATCGGACGCAACGGTGGGGGTGGGGGCGATCACAGCAGCCGCGGGCATAGTGTTGCTTCTCGTTGCAGCGTTCTCGAGCGCAAGAATCAGTGAGACTGATGCTTGACAAATTCGGTGTGGCCACCTTGCCGAATCGGTGAGGCGTGCCTCATTGGGCAATTGCGCGTGACTTGGGCCACATAGCATCAATGCGGGCGCAAACCGAACGCGGCAACTGGTTAAAGTCCAGAACAGACCCGCTCCTACCCCTCGAGCGGGTGACAACGCAGACGAGACGGTGAGCAGATGGATCTCTTCGAATACCAGGCGAAGGAACTCTTCGCCAAGCACGGAGTGCCGACTTCGGCTGGACGTGTTACAGACACAGTCGCCGGCGCACGCGAGATTGCCGAAGAAATCGGTAAGCCCGTGATGGTGAAGGCACAGGTCAAGGTAGGCGGCCGCGGCAAGGCCGGTGGCGTCAAGTACTCGCCCGACGTGGATGCCGCAGTGGCAAACGCCGAGGCAATCCTGGGCCTGGACATCAAGGGCCATGTCGTCAAGAAGTTGCTGGTCGCAGAGGCAAGTGACATTGCCGAGGAGTACTACATCTCCTTCCTGCTGGACCGCACCAACCGCACCTACCTGGCCATGTGCTCGGTAGAGGGTGGCGTCGAGATCGAGGTCACCGCCGAGGAGAACCCCGACGCTCTCGCCAAGATCCCCGTCGACGCAGTCAAGGGCGTCGACCTCGCGTTCGCGCGCAGCATCGCCGAGGCAGGAAAGCTGCCCGCAGAGGTGCTCGACGCAGCGGCCGTGACGATCCAGAAGCTGTGGGAGGTCTTCATCGGCGAAGACGCACTCCTCGTCGAGGTCAACCCCCTCGTTCGTACGCCTGACGATCAGATCCTCGCTCTCGACGGCAAGGTCACCCTGGACGAGAACGCAGCGTTCCGTCAGCCCGGCCACGAGGCATTCGAGGATCGCGACGCTACCGATCCCCTCGAGCTCAAGGCCAAGGAAAACGACCTCAACTACGTCAAGCTCGACGGTGAGGTCGGAATCATCGGCAACGGCGCAGGCCTGGTCATGTCCACCCTGGACGTCGTCGCATACGCCGGCGAGAACCACGGTGGCGTCAAGCCCGCCAACTTCCTCGACATCGGCGGCGGAGCTTCCGCTGCAGTCATGGCAGCCGGCCTCGACGTCATCCTCAACGACGCACAGGTCAAGAGCGTGTTCGTCAACGTCTTCGGCGGCATCACCGCGTGTGACGCAGTTGCCAACGGCATCGTCGGCGCACTGAAGACCCTGGGTGACGAGGCCAACAAGCCGCTCGTCGTTCGCCTGGACGGAAACAACGTCGAAGAGGGTCGCCGCATCCTCGCCGAGGCCAACCACCCGCTGGTCACGGTCGTCGCAACCATGGACGAGGCCGCCGACAAGGCCGCCGAACTCGCTCACGCAGCGAAGTAAGGGACTCACAGAACAATGGCAATCTTCCTCACCAAGGATTCAAAGGTCATCGTCCAGGGCATCACCGGCGGCGAGGGCACCAAGCACACCGCTCTGATGCTCAAGGCCGGCACCCAGGTCGTCGGCGGCGTCAACGCTCGCAAGGCCGGCACCACGGTCTCGCACGTTGCTGCTGACGGTTCCCCTGTCGAGCTCCCCGTCTTCGCGACGGTCGAAGAGGCAATCAAGGAGACCGGCGCAGACGTCTCCATCGCATTCGTTCCGCCGGCCTTCTCGAAGGACGCCATCGTCGAGGCCATCGACGCGGAGATCCCGCTTCTCGTGGTCATCACCGAGGGCATCCCGGTTCAGGACTCCGCTTACGCTTGGGCGTACAACGAGTCCAAGGGCAAGAAGACCCGCATCATCGGACCGAACTGCCCCGGCATCATCACCCCGGGTGAGGCCCTCGTCGGCATCACGCCCGCCAACATCGCAGGCACCGGCCCCATCGGCCTGGTCTCCAAGTCGGGCACCCTGACCTACCAGATGATGTACGAACTCCGTGACTTCGGCTTCTCCACCGCCATCGGCATCGGCGGCGACCCGGTCATCGGAACCACCCACATCGACGCCATCGAGGCGTTCGAGAAGGATCCCGAGACCAAGGTCATTGTGATGATCGGTGAAATCGGTGGCGACGCCGAAGAGCGTGCAGCCGATTACATCAAGGCCAACGTCACCAAGCCGGTCGTCGGCTACGTGGCAGGCTTCACCGCTCCCGAAGGCAAGACCATGGGCCACGCCGGCGCCATCGTCTCCGGTTCCTCGGGAACGGCTCAGGCCAAGCAGGAAGCTCTCGAAGCTGCAGGCGTGAAGGTCGGAAAGACGCCGTCCGCCACTGCTGCTCTCGCTCGCGAGATTCTTCAGTCCCTGTAAGGGGCTTCGCCCCCGTGCGTGGTTAGGGAGTCTCCGGACTCCTTAACCACGCACAGTGGTATCGACCCACATCGACCCGGCAGGTTCCAACTGCCCGGCACCGGATGTGATGGATGCGACGACCGATTCGAGATCGTCGGCATCACCGGCGGCGAGTGTCATGACCGCTTTCGATCCATACGTAGTTCCGAGCACCGAGACGCCCCGCGCTCTCAGTTCTGCTTCCACTCGACCGGCCTCTGAATGCCGGATCGCCAAAGTGCGCAGGATTTTCTGCTCCCTGGCCACCAGTTCGGCCGAATCGAGAGCAACCGAGACCGCTCCCGAATACGCGCGAACCAATCCGCCGGCGCCGAGCTTGATTCCGCCGAAATAGCGCGTGACGACCACAATCACATCGACCAGATCTCGAGACTTGAGAACCTGAAGCATCGGCACCCCCGCAGTGCCGCCCGGTTCGCCGTCGTCGTGTGCACGCTCGACGCGTGAGTTCGCCTCGTATCCGATCACGAAAGCCGAACAATGGTGGCGCGCATCGGGATACAACGACTTCTGCTCCGCGACGAACTCCATGGCGGCGTCGGGGTCGTCGATCCGGCGAAGCGCGGCGATGAATCGTGAGTGCTTCACCTCGGTTTCGACGACATGGTCGGCGCCGGGCGCGAGGGTGAAGGGCATCTGCCCATTGTCTCCCGTCGGTGTTAGCGTGCGAAGTCGAGACACATACGCTGGTAACCATCGAAGGCCGTCTACGAGGAGAAGTCATGACGTTCACGCCGCAAGGGCCCAACTTCGGGCCACCGAATCAGCCGGCAGCGGGCGGTGGAACCAAGAATCTCGGATTCATCCTGCTCATCGCCGTCGCGGCGCTCGGCCTGATCAACTTTCTACTCGGTTTTGCGCCCTTCACCACGATCAGTGGAAGCAGCAGCGGAATCGGCAGCGATCTGGACACCAGTTCGAGCTTCTTCGAGTCGAGCATCTACGGCCTCGGATTCATCTTCGCCGGCGGTGTTGTCGCCGGGATCTCGCTGCTCCCGAAGCAGTCGTATGCAGGTATTGCCGCAGCGCTCTCACTCACGGGTTTCTTCTCTTTGGTGTTCGCCGCATTCTCGGTCGGTACCAGCGACTACGTCGAGATCGGGCTCGGTTGGGGCCTGATCATCGTGCTGATTCTCTCGTTCGTGCAGACCGTCGTCGCCGTTGCCGCGTTGCTGTTCGAGATCGGAATCCTGAAGGCTCCCGCGCCGCGTCCGGTAGCCCAGCAGTACGGTCAGCCGCAGGGCTACGGTCAGCAGCAGGGTCAACAGCAGGGGCAGCCCCAGGGCTACGGACAGGGCCAGTACGGTCAGCCTCAGCAGGCACAGCAGCAACCTCAGCAGGGCCAGTACCAGCAGAATCCGCAGTACGGGCAGGCGCAGCAGCAGGGATACGGGGGAGCACACGCCGCCCCCGCCGACCCGACTGCTTCGCAGCAGCCTTATGGGCAGAGCACATCTCCCTACGGCCAGAACCCGGTGCAGAATCCCACGCAGACCCCGACCGACTCGTCGTCGTCCGCAACGACGTCGTCCTACTATCCGCTGACCTCGCAGCCCGGTGGCCAGCCGAACCCGAGCTACTCGTCGGACCAGTTCACCGCTCCACGCGGTTACGGCCAGCCCTACAACCAGCAGCCGACTGGCTCGACCGAGCAGCCGACCGGCTTCGAGCCCCCGACGTTCGAATCACCGACGCCGCCCGCGGAACCTGACCAGGGCAGCAGCGATTCTGCGGCCGAGACCAAGGTCTTCGGTTCCCAGAACCCTGACGAGCGTCAGCAGTAGTATTTTCTTCGTTTCACGAGCATGAATGTGGCCTCCGACCCGCTGCGGGTGGAGGCCACATTCCGTGAGCCCGACGGCGCGCCTGAGTGCGCGGCGCACTATCGAGTGAAACCCTCGAGGGGATGAGTTCTTTGATTGATGGCACCCGGTCCCGTCCCGCGTCCGCACGACCCGGACGTGGTCGTACTGGCGGCGGCCGCGTCGGCGGCGGTCGCCCGGCACCCAACCCGGACCTGGCACGCAAGCTGCTGACTGTCGCGTTCCGACCGTCGGGCCTGACGATGCTGCTGATCGCGGCCGTCGTTGTGGTCACCTTGGTGTCGGCGAGCAGCGACCTGACCGGAACCTTCGGCGCCATTGCCACTACATGGTTGGTCATCCACCAAGTGCCGGCGACTATCAGCGGCGTCCAACTCGGTGTACTGCCGTTGCTTCCGACGGCGGTCATGATGTGGGTGGTCGCACGCCGATGCGCGTCGACTGCGGTGCACACCGACTCCCGTGACGACACCCTCCGCCTGGTGGGGGCCGCGATCGCCGGACCGTTGACGATCACGGCGATCGCGCTCGCAGTGGTCGCCGACGCTTCCGCGGCGATTCCGCTGTCGAGCCCCAACACATTGGCCGCTTTCGGCTGGGTCGCAGGGATTCACCTGATCGCCGCGTCCGTCGGAGTTGCTGCTGCGCACTGGGATCGCGTCGTCGCCGAGGTTCCGCCGTGGGCATCTGCCGCTGTTCGACCGGCAATGGCCGCGTCGGCAGCGCTGTTGGCCGCGGGCGCCGTGGCCGTCGTGGTGTCACTGCTCGTGTCGTGGTCGACGGTCGGTGACCTGCTCGCGCGCGGCAACGGGTTTGTCGGCGTTCTGGGATTGACGGTGTTGTCGCTCCTCTATCTACCGAACTTGGTCGTCGGCGCTGCCGCGGTGATGACGGGATCGACGGCCGATTTCGGCAACGTCTCCATCAGTGTGTTCGGCAACATCGGCGGAGACCTGCCACCGCTGCCCCTTCTGGGAGCCATTCCGGAAGGCGTCGCCGGCGGAATCTGGCCGGTCTTGTTGATCGTTCCGGCGGCGGTGGGGGTGATGCTCGGCCGCGATTGCGCTCGACGCATCGCCGGGCAGGACAGTGTGCTCGCGGTGCTGACGGCAGCTGCCGGTGCCGGCGTTGTCATGGCTCTGCTTGCCCTTTCTGCCGGGGGAGACCTCGGGCAGTTCGGCACCGTCGAGGTCCTGTGGTGGGGCTTCGGTCTTCTGACTTTTGCGTGGCTGGGATTGTTCGGAACCGTCTCGGCGCTGTTCGCGATGTGGTTCTCGCATCGCGGGCACTTGAAGGACGAGGTTGCGCCGCCGGAGGCTGAACCGGCTCGAACATCCGAGCCCGAACTCGCGATCACGGCCGCGGCCGCCCCGGAAGAGGCAGACGAAAATACCGGCGAAGTGCTCGCCCAGGAATCTGCGGTAGTTGTCACCAAGGTCGTCGAAGCCGAAATCGTCGAGGAATCAGGCGAACCTGTGCAGGTCGTGACAGAGGAAACCGTCGAAATCGAGGTAGTCGAGGCCGAAGTTGTCGCGGCACCCGAGACCGACCCCGCAGCCGGACCCGGCCCAGCGTCCGAGGCGGAGACCGACCTGCCCTCGAAGCCTCAGGAGTCCAGCGACTAGGCTGTCATGCGGCCGATACTCCGGCCGCATCATCTTCCAGTTCTCAGGAGTAGTGCGCTGACTGCCTCGGCCGACAATCCGCAGCCGACAATGCCCGACAGGGTCCAATTTCGCGACTCGATCGCGCGGGTAGTCGTACTCGCTTCCGGCGCGGGAACCCTGTTGACTTCGCTGATCGACGCTTCGCATGCCGACGGATACCCGGCCGAGATCGTTGCCGTCGGTGTGGATCGTGACTGCCTCGCCGCCGAGCACGCCGCGGATTCGAAGATTCCGTCCTTCAAAGTGTCGATCAAGGCTTACGAAGATCGCGCCACCTGGGACGACGCGCTGACGGCAGCGGTGGCCGAGCACGACCCCGACCTGGTGGTCAGTGCCGGTTTCATGAAGATCCTCGGCCCCACATTTCTCGCGCGTTTCGGCGGCCGAATCATCAACACTCATCCCGCGTTGCTGCCTGCCTTCCCCGGCGCGCACGCGGTTCCCGACGCTCTGGCGTACGGCGTGAAGGTCACCGGTTCCACGGTGCATCTCGTCGACGGCGGAGTTGATACCGGCCCGATCTTGGCGCAGGAAGCTGTGCCGGTGCATGACGACGACACTGAGTCGTCGTTGCATGAACGCATCAAAATTGTGGAGCGACGGTTGTTGGCGGACGTCATCGCCGCTGTTGCTACGCGCGGAGTGGTTTCCGATGGACGAAAGGCCGTGATCCCCAGTGAGTGAACGCAAGGCTGTGCGCCGTGCACTTGTCAGCGTCTACGACAAGAGTGGTCTGATCGAGCTGGCCACGGGCCTGCACGAGGCCGGTGTCGAGTTGGTCTCGACCGGTTCGACCGCGTCGAAGATCGCCGACGCCGGAATCCCAGTGACCCCGGTCGAGGCTCTGACCGGATTCCCGGAATGCCTCGAAGGCCGTGTGAAGACGCTGCATCCGCGCGTCCACGCCGGCGTTCTCGCCGATACCCGCAAGCCTGATCACCTCGCCCAGCTCGAGGAGCTCGGCATCGCGACTTTCGAATTGGTCGTCGTGAACCTGTACCCCTTCACAGAGACGGTTGCCTCGGGCGCGAGCCCGGACGAGTGCGTCGAGCAGATCGACATCGGCGGCCCGTCGATGGTGCGCGCTGCAGCCAAGAATCATCCGTCGGTTGCCGTCGTGGTAGATCCCGCTCGCTACGCCGATGTTCTGACTGCCGTTGCCGGTGGCGGATTCACTTTGCGTGAGCGCACTGTGCTTGCGGCGCAGGCGTTCCAGCACACTGCGTCGTACGACGTCGCTGTTGCAAGCTGGATGACGAGCACGATTGCCGCCGACGAAGACGGTTCGCTGTTCCCGGCTTGGGTCGGTGCCACGTGGAACCGCAGCGCTGTCCTGCGCTACGGCGAGAACCCGCACCAGGACGCCGCACTGTACGAAAACCCCGCAGCGCCTGCAGGTTTGGCTCAGGCGGAGCAGTTGCACGGCAAGGAGATGTCGTACAACAACTACACGGACTCCGACGCCGCGTGGCGCGCAGCGTACGACTTCACGGATCCGGCAGTGGCAATCATCAAGCACGCCAACCCGTGTGGCATCGCCATCGGCACGGACATCGCCGATGCTCACCGCAAGGCGCATGCATGCGATCCGGTCAGTGCTTTCGGTGGTGTCATCGCAGCCAACCGTGAGGTCACTGTCGAACTGGCCGAGCAGATCGCCGACATCTTCACCGAGGTTGTCATCGCGCCCTCGTACGAAGACGGAGCTGTCGAGGTTCTGCAGCGTAAGAAGAACATTCGTGTTCTGAAGGCTGCCGCTCCGACCGCTACCGGAATCGAACTGCGTCCGATCTCGGGCGGTACTCTGCTACAGCAGCGCGACGTCCTCGACGCTGACGGGGACAACCCGGCTAGCTGGACTCTCGCCAACGGTGAGGCTGCCGATGCCGAGACTCTTGCAGACCTCGAATTTGCTTGGCGTGCTAGCCGTTCGGTGAAGTCCAACGCGATCTTGCTGGCCTCCGGCGGCGCGTCCGTCGGCGTCGGCATGGGCCAGGTCAACCGCGTCGATGCAGCGCATCTGGCTGTTCAGCGAGCCGGTGACCGCGTCGTAGGTTCGGTCGCAGCCTCGGACGCGTTCTTCCCGTTCCCCGACGGTCTGCAGGTACTTCTCAACGCCGGCGTCAAGGCTGTTGTGCAGCCGGGTGGTTCGGTTCGCGACAACGAGGTGATTGCCGCGGCCAAGGAAGCCGGCGTCACTCTCTATCTGACCGGTGCGCGCCACTTCGCGCACTGATTCCTGCTTCGCCGGCGGGCCTCGACTTCCTCTTCGTAGGTTGTCGGGGTCCGTTCTGTTTTCAGGCGGCCCGGTTCTTTCAGGCGGCGCTGCTGTGGGTGCCCTGGAGTTCGCGGGGTGAGCCGGTGATGACGACGCGTGAGGCTCCGCGACTGCGGATCTCGCTTATCAGTGCGCCGAGGGTGGCTTCGTGGGCGGCGTCGGAGTGCGAAAGATCCAGGGTGACGGCATATCCGGTGAGGTCACCGGGCAGATCGACGTACGGCGGCGCTATGGACAGTTGGTTGACTCGAAGTTTCATGTGGTGCTCCTGCGTGTGAAAGGTAAAAGAAAAGGCACCCGAGGCGTTTGCCCTGGGTGCCCGAGAACGAATCCGGTGAAACTGGGGATCATTCTCGGGGTACACCGCGCTTGTTGCCCATGTGCTTGGCCGACATTGCGGCCGAAAAAATGTGCTTGTCTGCGGTGCAGCTGCGCCACGAAGGTACGGATACGACGTTCGGGTGTAGCGACATGATGTCCGTTCCTTTCTGGGTGGCGTTGCTGGTTAATGGATGACCGTACAGCACGGATCGAGGGTTCGCACCAATAAAAAGCGCCGCGAACGTAAACATCAGGTGACTTCTGTCCCCGGATTTGCGGGGTTGAAGGAGCCTCTGTTGCAGGTCAGGCGTAGAAAGCGAAAGTTCCCTCCGCGATGCTTCGCGGAGGGAACTTTTTACCTGAAGAAAAGGACGTTCGGTCTGTACGTGATCAGGAGAACGAACGGACCCACGCTGTGAAGGGCTCCGAGAACTCTGCCGAGTACGGAAGCGGCGCGACGTAGTCAGCACCGGTGGACTGTTCGTCGCCGATGTCCTTGAGTACGAAGTTGGCGTTGCGCATCCGCACGGAAGTCAGCGCGGTATGTGAGAGCGCGGCATCCAGCGCTGCGACATCGGCGGGAATGACTTGGATGTCCTTGTCCGAGCAGCTGGTGAGAACGGGCATGCCCGCCGGCAGCGCCGCCACGAGCGCAACCGGGTCCAATGCGTCTTCCTCGGCGAGTGCCTTGGCGTTGGCGTGCACGAGTCCCGCATTCTGCAGGGGCTCGGGCAGATCATCTGGAACTGTGCCCTCGGATCGCAGGGACTCAACGGCGTCGGCGAGTGCGACGCGCAGTTCGTCAGCGAGTTCGACCGGCAACTGACCGGCGCCGACGACGGCGTCGAGCTGGCGGTGAATCTGCGTCGTGAGTAGATCGAGAAGCCTGACGCTCAGTGGCTCGAGCAGTGCGAGGGCGCTGACTCTTGTGCCCTCCTTCGCAGTGGCGAGAGCCAATGCGACGACGGCACCGTCGCTGTGTCCGACCACGAACAAGCGCTCGGGATCGACACCGGGTTGCCCGGCGAGGTAGTCCAGTCCGTCGGAGGCGGCGTCGACAAATGTGTTGAAGCCGAGATCGGCGATGTCTTCGATCTCGTAGTCGCCGAGTGCGGTTTCGCCACTGCCGAGCTTGTCGTAACGCAGACTTGAAATGCCCTGATTCTCAAGGAGATCCGCGATGAAGCGGAGGGTTCCGATATCACCTTCGAGGAGCGCGCTGTCGCCGTTGCGATCGGTGGGGCCGCTGCCGGCCAGAATCAGCGCGGCCGGGGCAGGGGCGTCGGGTGAGGCGGCCAGGCGAAGACTCCCGTACAGGGTGACGTCGCCGGATTGGAACGAGATCTCGGTGTCGGACATGACGACTTGTCTACCAGGTCCGTACCTTCAGGCGGTGCGCAGACTCCGTACACGGCGCCAGCCACGCCAACTGAACCACAAGAGCGCGGCGAGCAGCGGAATGATCAGGAACGGCAAGATCATCGCGATCAAGGAGGTGAAGAAAGTCAGTACGTCTTCGATGACGGAAACGACAGGATTTGCCAGCCCACCGGTAGTGGCCGTACTGACCGCTCGAGTACCGGTCTGGGCGGCGCTGAACGTCAGTGCCGTCGGCGCTCCGACGATGATGCCCGCGAGCGCGGCTATCGCAGGATCGAGATGGCTGAAAGCTGCCCAGGCCGCGATCACTCCGGCGATGGGTCCGGTGACGTTCCCGATCACCGACAACGCGTTGTCCACGAAGGGAATGAGGTCGGCACCCAATTCGACCACTGCGGCGATTCCCAATGCCACCAGTGCGCCGGTGGATCCGATCCACCGCATCGACTCGCCGACGGTGACTCCGAACAGTTCGAAATGCACCGCAGCACCGAGCATCAACAGCGGCAGGAAGGTTCGCATTCCGGACGCTGCGGCGAGTCCGAGGCCGAGCATGGCGGGCAACACCCAGGTATCCATGGGTGGAGTTTAGGTCTACTGTGCGCCTTTATTAACCGCCGGCGGTTAACAAAGGCGCACAGCAAGCACTCGCAAATGACCTTCCACGGCGACAAACCCGCAGCCGATGTTCTTCCTCAACCTGCCCGTCAAGGATCTGGGCACGGCCACCACCTTCTACGAAGGCCTCGGATACTCCAAGAACACGCAGTTCTCCGACGAGAACGCGTCGTTGTTGGTCACAGTGACACCATCGTCGTGATGCTGTTGGCCGAGCCCTTCTTCAAGACCTTCACCACCAAGGGCATCGCCGACACCTCGACGTCGACGGAAGCGCGACCCAGGATCACGGATTCATGTGCAGCCGCAGCTTCCAGGATCCCGACGGTCACATCTGGGAAATCGTCTGGATGAATCCCGAGGACATCGAGGGCTGAGCGACCGAACTTCCTCGGCGAGAGGCGAAACCCCGCAAACACTCGTAGCGTGGAGTGGTGACTGTCGCAAAGACCCTCGGAGAGCTACGCGCCTCCGGACACGTACAGCGAAGTGTCAAGGAAGAATTACGAGAGAACCTTCTCGCCGCGTTGCGGGACGGCCGTGACCCCTGGCCCGGGATAGTCGGGTTCGAGGACACGGTCGCTCCACAACTCGAGCGGGCGCTGATCGCCGGCCACGACGTGGTTCTGCTCGGCGAAAGAGGTCAGGGAAAGACGAGGTTGCTTCGCACTCTCGGGCTCCTGCTCGACGAGTGGACGCCCGTCATCGAAGGCTCCGAATTGGGGGAGCACCCGTACGAGCCGATCACACCGGCATCGATTCGCCGGGCCCGCGAACTGGGGGACGACCTTCCAATTGCCTGGCGACACCGCAGCGAGCGGTACTCCGAGAAGCTGGCGACGCCGGACACCTCGGTCGCCGACCTGATCGGCGACGTCGATCCCGTCAAGGTTGCCGAAGGCCGGAGTCTCGGCGATCCGGAGACCATTCACTTCGGTCTGGTGCCTCGCGCGCATCGCGGAATCGTGGCCATCAACGAGCTTCCCGACCTGGCCGAGCGCATCCAGGTCTCGTTGCTCAACGTGATGGAAGAGCGAGACATCCAGGTCCGCGGATATACGCTCCGGCTTCCGTTGGACGTCCTGCTGGTCGCGAGCGCGAACCCCGAGGACTACACCAACCGTGGACGCATCATCACACCGCTCAAGGACCGCTTCGGCGCCGAGATCCGCACTCACTATCCGGTCGAGTTGGAGGGCGAGATCGCGGTGATCGAGCAGGAAGCGCATCTGGCCGCCGAGGTGCCCGACTACCTCCTCGAAATTCTTGCCAGATTTACACGCCTGCTTCGTGAATCCACCTCGGTGGACCAGCGATCTGGTGTGTCGGCACGATTTGCCGTCGCCGGCGCAGAAACGGTCAGTGCGGCCGCGGTACGACGCGCGGCGGTGCTCGGCGAAGCCGATCCTGTCGCACGGCCGGTCGATCTCGAGTCGGTGGTCGAGGTTCTCCGTGGAAAGGTGGAGTTCGAATCCGGCGAAGAGGGCCGCGAACTGGAGGTGCTCGAGCACCTGTTGCGTCGCGCGACGGCCGATACCGTTCGGGTGCGTCTCGGCGGAATTGACCTGGGAATGCTGGTTGCTGCTGTAGAGATGGGCAATACGATCGTCACCGGTGAATCTGTCACGGCCAAGGCGTTTCTCGACGAGCTTCCGGATCTCGAGGTCCTGGACGAAGTAGCCGAACGTCTCGGCGCGCAATCCGACGGCGAGCGTGCCGCCGGTGCCGAACTTGCCCTTGAAGGGCTCTACCTCGCGCGCCGGATCTCCAAAGATCAAGGCCCGGGCGGCCGCTCGGTGTATTCGTAAGGGGCAGTAATGATCCATAATCCGCGGTACGGGCCGTACGACGGTGGTCCCGATCCGCTGGCGCCTCCGGTAGATCTGCGCGAGGCCTTGGCGGCAATCGGCGACGACGTCCTGTCCGGCACGTCGCCGCGCCATGCCCTCCGGGAGCTGCTGCGGCGAGGCAATCGTGACATGCGTGGGCTCGACGACCTTGCCGCCCAGGCGAACCGGCGTCGACGGGAGTTGCTGCGCCGCAACAATCTCGACGGAACGCTCGACGAGGTTCGTAAGCTTCTCGACAAGGCGGTGCTCGAAGAGCGCAAGGTACTGGCACGTGCTCTCGACGACGACGCACGATTCAACGAAATGCGTATCGAGGAGTTGCCACCGTCGACAGCTCAGGCCGTGCAAGATCTGGCCGACTACAACTGGCGCAGCGAACAGGCTCGCGCGGATTACGAGAAGATCCGTGATCTGCTCGGACGCGAGGTCCTCGATCAGCGATTCTCGGGCATGAAGCAGGCGCTCGAGGGTGCCACCGACGAGGATCGGGAGCAGATTCGTCAGATGCTGGCAGATCTGAATCAACTGCTCGATGCGCACTCTCGGGGCGTCGACACTCCGGAGCAGTTTGCAGAGTTCATGGACAAGCACGGGCAGTACTTCCCGGACAACCCCCGCAACGTCGAGGAACTTCTGGATTCGTTGGCGCAGCGCGCAGCGGCCGCACAACGATTGCGGAACTCGCTCTCGCAGGAGCAGCGCGACGAGTTGGATGCGTTGGCGCAGCAGGCTTTCGGCGATCCGAGCCTGATGAGTGAACTGGGGCAACTCGACCAGTACCTTCAGTCAGCTCGACCGGGTGAGGACTGGGAAGGAGCGCAACAGTTCCGCGGCGACAACGGAATGGGTTTGGGCGAGGGGACCGGCGCACTGCAGGACATTGCCGAGCTGGAATCGTTGGCGGACCAACTGTCGCAGCAGTATGCAGGCGCAGCGCTCGACGACATCGACCCCGAGCTACTCGCGCGGCAACTCGGCGACGAAGCCGCTGCTGACGCTCGCACTCTGGCCGATCTCGAAAAGGCCTTGCAGGAACAGGGTTTCTTCGATCGTGCACCGGACGGTCAATGGCGCTTGTCGCCCAAAGCCATGCGGCAGCTCGGACAGACTGCTCTGCGTGACGTCGCCGGGCAACTGTCCTCGCGAACCGGTCAACGCGATACGCGTCGGGCCGGTGCGATGGGCGAACCGACCGGAGCTTCCCGCGAATGGGAATTCGGGGACACCGAACCGTGGGACGTCACGAGAACCATCACCAACGCCGTCCTGCGTGACCCGGGCCGAATGCCGGTGAGGCTGAGCGTCGTCGATGTCGAAGTGGCCGAAACCGAACAGCGCAGTCAGGCTGCCGTGGCTCTGCTGGTGGACACGTCGTTTTCCATGGTCATGGAGGATCGCTGGGTTCCGATGAAGCGCACCGCACTGGCGCTCAATCATCTGGTGAGTACGCGATTTCGTAGCGACGAGCTGCAGTTGATCGCCTTCGGACGCCACGCGCACGTACTGAGCCCATCGGAGCTTGCCGGTTTGGACGGCGCCTGGGACCAGGGAACCAACCTGCACCACGCACTGTTGTTGGCGGCCAGGCACCTTCGGCGCCATTCCAATGCGCAGCCGGTGGTACTGATCGTCACCGACGGTGAGCCGACGGCCCATCTCGAAGCGGACGGAGAAGCCAGGTTCGACTACCCGCCGAGTGCTCGAACCCTCGGTTTGACGGTTCGAGCACTCGATGCCGTGGCCAGGCTGGGCGCCAAGGTCACGTTCTTCCGCCTCGGTGAGGATCCGGGCCTGGCCAGGGTGGTCGACCGGATGGCGCACCGGGTGGGTGGACGCGTCATCGCGCCGGACCTGGACGGCCTCGGCGCAGCCGTCGTGAGTGACTACATGCGAGGTCGCCGTTAACCCCGTCGCTGCTAATTCTGTCGCTGCTAATTCTGTTCAGCGGGCTGATGCTGGGTGATGCAGTGGATGCCGCCGCCGCGTTCGAACAGCGGTCTTGCGTCGACGGTCACGACAGTGCGTCCGGGGTAAGCTGCTGACAGGATCCGGGCCGCTTCGGCGTCGGCCGGATCGTCGAAGCTGCAGGCGACCACTCCACGATTGACCACGAGATGGTTGATATAGCTGTAGTCGACGAATCCCTCGTCGTCGCGCAGGATTTCGGGAGCGGGTACCCGAACGACCTTCCACGGCCGGCCGCCGACGTCCGTCGAGCTTTCGAACAACTCGATGATCGTCTTGCTGACGGCGTAGTCGGGGTGCACCGGATTGCGTTGGTCGTGGACCAGTACCACTCCGGGGGAAGAGATGGCAGCGACGATGTCGACGTGTCCGCGGGTTCCGTAGGTCTCCTGATCGCGGGTCAATCCGCGGGGAAGCCAGATGACGTGTTTGGCTCCGATAGTGCGGGCGAGTTCGGCCTCGATGTCCGCCTTCGTCAGGTCGGGATTGCGCCCGGGATCGAGTTGGACGGTTTCGGTGACCAGCACGGTGCCGAGACCGTCGACCTGAATGCCGCCGCCCTCGTTGACGATTGGTGAGTCGATCAACTGGGCACCGGATTGTTCGGCGACAAACCTGCCGATCTTCGAGTCCTTGTCCCACTGCGCCCAATCCTGTGCGCCCCATCCGTTGAACACCCAGTCGACTCCGCCGAGACGGCCTTCGTCGGACAATACGAACGTCGGTCCGATGTCGCGCATCCATGCGTCGTCGAGAGGTGCCTCGACGATGTCTACCTTCTCGGACAGGTACTTTCGCGCTTCTTCGACCTCGGCGGGATCGACGACGACGGTGACCGGCTCGAATTCGGCGACGGCGTGTGCAACTGCAGCCCACGTCGAGCGAGCTTCGTGTTGTTCTTCCGCGGTGTCCCCGAGGGAATATCCGGCGCTGGGGTACGCCATCCAGGTACGTTCGTGCGGTTCGCTCTCCGCGGGCATGCGCCAGGTCATCGCTTGGCTCCCGCGGTGTTCACCGGTGCGGTCAGAGTCGAGTAGGTGTCAGGACGACGCGTTGCCAGGAATGGGAACAGTGCCAGCCAGTCTTCACGGTGCTGCAGGTCGAGATCGGCGACCAGCACGGCTGATTCGTCGCGGGGAGCCTGAACGAGGATGCGTCCGTACGGGTCTGAGATGAAGGAGGAACCGTAGAAGGTGATGAGGCCTTCACTGCCGTGGCGATTGGGGACAACCATGAACGTGCCGTTCGCGATCCCGTTTCCGACGATCACCTGCTGCCACAGTGGTTGGGTGTCGAAGTTCGGGTGATCGGGCTCCGAACCGATCGCCGTCGGATACACCAGAACCTGTGCACCGGCGAGGGAGTAAGCACGAGCGACCTCGGGGAACCATTCGTCCCAGCACGTCGGGAGTCCGAACTTGGCGCCGAGCGCCTCGTGAACGGGGTATGCGTCCTCGGACGGACCGCCTCGGAAGTACGTGTCCTCGTAGTACCCGGCCGTCACCGGAATGTGGAGCTTGCGGGTGCGAGCGAGAAGCTCACCTCCGGGGGAGACGAGGATCGCGGTGTTGAATCCCAGTCCGTCCTCGGCTTCGCTGCGCTCGTACAGCGACGCATGAACGAGGACCTGGTTCTCGGCGGCGGCCTTGGCAGCGAAGGAGAGAGTGGGTCCGGTGAGCAGGTCTTCCGCTTCGCGTCCGGGATTGTCCCCGGCAGGAGTGGAGGCGGGGTAGCGGCTGAGTGTCAACTCCGGAAGGAACACCACCGCCGCTCCCAGCTTCGCTGCGGCCGCGATGCCCTCACTCAGTTCGGCGCGGAGGTCGTCCGGATCCTCGTGCCAGCGATGTTGGACGAGACCTATTCGCAGTGGGGCAGACGTGGAGGGCGAAGTCGCGGCCAGCGACTCGGGTGGAGTGAGGGCGGTGATCGTCAGCATGGGGTTTCCTCGGCGCTCGGGTATTCGACGTTCAACGTAAAACGAATGTGATTCGTTAAGTATGGTGGGTGAGCACTGATTGATCAAGGCCTTTCGAGGAATTGTTTCCGGCGCCAGCACCAGCGTTCGAAAAGAGAACGGTTCGGCCCACCACACAGGAGGACACATGCCGCGGCCACCGCAACGACTGCTCTCACCGGAGATCATCACCGACGCAGCGATCGAGTCGGTGGACGAGTCCGGCGACTTCACGATGCCTGGACTCGCCGCAAGGCTGAAGGTTCGACCCTCGTCGCTCTACAACCACGTGTCCGGACGAGCCGAGATCGTCGAACTGATGAGGGCTCAACTGATGGCGGGAATCGACGTCGAGTCGGCTTCGGGGACCTGGAGTGAGACCGTTGCGGCGCTGGCGGCCGAGTATCGGCGAAGCTACGCCGCGCATCCTCGTCTGATTCCGCTCTTCACGGCGCAGACCGTGCAAGCCGGTGTGGCGTTCACCCTCTACAACGCATTGGCGCAGGCATTTGCCGATGGTGGCTTCGGCCCGGCTGAAACACTGCACGCGATCACGACCGTCGACAGTTTTGTTCTCGGTTCGGCGTTGGATCTGGCGGCGCCGGATGTCCAGTGGGCGTCGGGGCCAGAGGCCAACGACGCGATGAAGGCGGCGTTGGCAACGTCCGGGAAAAATCCCGAACGTGCCGACGCCGCCTTCGAATTCGGCTTGCGCGTGTTGATGGCGGGCCTGATCGCGCAGGCCCCCGAAGCTACTGCCTCCTAGGGCACGCTGAGGTCGTTCTCGTCGCGCAGAGCCTCCGTGTCGCGGTTGAGGGTCTTGCCCTCGAAGAACGCGGGATTGCGCACTCGCATGACCATCATCAGGACCGCGCCGAGGATGAGGATTCCGAATCCGAGGAAGAAGACCAGGCCGATACCGCCGATGGATGCTCCACTGGCGTTGTCCGGATTCATACTCTCCTGGACCGAAATGACGAACACCGCAAGCAGCATGAGCCCCCCGATGAGCGGGAACGCGAGCCGGAAGACGAAGTTTCGCACGCTGTCGAACACCGTCTTGCGGAAGTACCACACGCACGCGAATGCCGTGATGCCGTAGTACCAGCAGATCATGATGCCGAGTGCGGCGATCGTATCGAGCAGTGCACTCTCGGAAAGGAACGTGACGACGCTGTAGAACACGGCGGTCACAGCGCCGGCCACGACTGTGGCGTACGACGGCACCAGGAATCGCGGGGAGACCTCGGCGAGCTTCTTGGGGAAGGCTCCGTACGCGCCCATGGCGAGCATGGTTCGCGCGGCGGGCAGGAACGTGGTCTGCAGGCTCGCGACGGAAGAGACGAATACGGCGAGGAACAGGAGCATTCCACCCCAGTTGCCCAAGACCGGGTCGGCCAGAGCGCCGAAGACGTTCTCGGAGTTGTCGGGATTACCGAGGCCGAGGCCTTCCTCGCCGACGCCGGCGTACATCATCGCGGCCACGGCGACCAGCAGGTAGGTCAGGAGAATGGTTGCGACACAGAGCAAACCGGCACGGCCCGGGGTCTTCTTGGGGTTCTTCGACTCCTCGCCCAGCGTGAGACAGGTATCCCAGCCCCAGAACGCGAAGATCGATCCGGTGAGTCCGATGACGAATGCGCCGATGGCGAGTCCACTGAACGGGTTGAACCAACTCAGGTCGAAGGACAATCCGGCCGGGGCATCGCCGGCACCGACGTGAACCAGGGCAACGACGGCGAAGACGACGAGCAACACCATCTGGAAACCGACGAGCGCGAACTGTACGCGCTCGCTGGTGGTGATTCCTCGACTGGCAATCCAGGTGGCCAAGGCGATGAACACCAGCGTGGTGCCGACGTTGACGAATTTGTTGCCCGGTAGATCGGCGATCGAGGGATTGTCGACCACCCGCGCGATGAACAGATAGAAGAAGTCGACGGCAATGGCAGCGAGGTTCGAGAGCACGATGATGGTCGCGATCACCATGCCCCAGCCGCACATCCAGCCGACGTATGGTCCGAATGCCTTGGTGGACCACGTGAATGACGCCCCACAGTCAGGAGTGTCGGAGTTCAGTTCGCGGTACGCGTACGCGGTGAGGAACATCGGGATGAAGCCGGCGATGAAGATGGCGGGCATCTTGAGGCCGACTGCGGCGACGATCAATCCGATGCTGGCCGTCAGGGTGTAACCCGGTGCCACGGAAGAGATTCCGAGGACTGCGCCGGAGATCATGCCGATCTTGCCGGTGGCGAGGCCTTGGGAACTCAGTTCGGTGCTGGTCATGACAGTGCCTCCGGCTGGGTGAATTCGTGCTTGGGCACTACGACCATGGGAACGGGCAACACGCGCAGCATCTTGGCGGCGGTGGAACCCAGGAAAAGTTTGCGGGGCTGTGCGAGGCGACTCGAACCGACCATCACGAGATCGCCGTCCTGCCAGTCCAGTTGACGCACTGCCGATTCCACGGTGGATCCGTCGGCGATGATGACCTCGATGGGGAACTCCGCGGGGAGCGCGGCTCTTGCGACGTCGAGTGTGTCCTGAGCGTGATTTCGTGCACGCTCCCTGGCCGACTCGGCGGTATCGCGATGATCGCGCAGATCGTTCTGGGGGTCGAGCGCCACAAGGGAGACCAGTCTCAGCGGCACCTGCATCAGTTTGCTGGTGCGTACGGCGGTGTTCAAGACGATGTCGGCGCCGACACGGGTGCCGAGTGCACAGGTGACTTCTCGTATTGCGGTAGCCGACGAGTGCCGCGTTCCGCGAGGGGCCAGTGCTACGGGGACGTGGGCGGAGTGCAGCAGTTCGGTCGAGACCGAACCTATCGCGTGACGGCCGAGCAGACCGTCGCCGGAAGCGCCCACCACGATCGCCAGCGCGTTCAGTCGGTCCACCTCGTCGAGTAGGCCCTGAGCAAACGACTCGTGGAAGCTCAGGTGTACTTCCACCTGGATGTCCTCGGGCACCGACGCTTTCGCTTCGGCGAGCCAGTCGTGTGCACGTGCGGCGAGGATGTCGTCGTAACCGGCTTCCGAGGGAACCTTGGCCGGCAGTGTCCGATCCGGTGGGAGGACCATGCAGATGTCGAGTTGCGCGCCGAGACTGCGCGCGAGCTGGGCCCCGAGGACCAGCCCGTCTTTACCGCTGGGTGTGGCGAGGTATCCGACGATAAGGCGCATGGTGGCTCTTTTCCGGATTGGAGGAATCTGCTGTGCGCCTTTGTCAACCGCGGGGGGTTGATAAAGGCGCACAGCAGGAGGGGCGGCGACTCAGTCGTGCGAACTCATGACGTGCTTGAGACGGGTGTAGTCCTCGACTCCGTAGGCCGAGAGATCCTTGCCGTAGCCGGAGTACTTGAAGCCGCCGTGCGGCATCTCGGCGACGAGCGGGATGTGGCAGTTGATCCATACCGCACCGAAGTCGAGAGCAGCGGAGACGCGCTGCGTGACACCGTGATCCTTGGTCCAGATGCTCGAGGCCAGGCCGAACCGAACGTCGTTGGCAAGCGTGATCGCCTCCTTCTCGTCGGAGAAGCTCTGGACTGTGAGGATAGGACCGAAAGTCTCTTCCTGCACGATGTCGTCCGATTGCGCGACGCCGGTGATGACGGTCGGCTCGAAGAAGAATCCGGTTTCGCCCGAACGCTTTCCGCCGGTAACGATCTTGGCCGACGCCGGCAGGTTCGCGATCTTGTCGCTGACGGCATTGAAGTGGTTGATGTTGTTGAGCGGGCCGTAGAAGGCGTCAGGATCGGAAGGCGCGCCGGGGCGCAACTTCTCGGCGTTCCGGACGAGGGCTTCGACGAGCTGATCGTGGATGGACTCGTGAACGATCACGCGAGTGGCCGCGGTGCAGTCTTGGCCACCGTTGAAGAACGCTGCCTCGGCGATACCGGTGGCGGTCTTCTCGATGTCGACGTCGCCGAAGACGATCGCCGGGGCTTTGCCGCCCAATTCGAGGTGTGCGCGCTTGAGTTGCTGCGCCGCGGACACAGCGACGGCGATGCCTGCCCGCACCGAACCGGTGATGGAGACGAGACCGAGGGCCGGGTTCTCCACCAACGTCGCGCCGGTTCCGCCGTTGCCGAGCACGACGTTCAACACGCCGTCCGGCAGGATGCCCTTCGAGAGCTTCGCCAGGACCAGCGTGCTGCCCGGTGTGGTGTCGCTGGGCTTGAGGACGATCGTGTTGCCGGCAGCGAGCGCGGGCCCGATCTTCCACAGCGCCATCATGAACGGGTAGTTCCAGGGAGTGACCTGACCGACGACGCCGATCGGCTCACGACGGACGTACGAGGTGAAACCCTCCATGTACTCTCCGGCAGCCTTGCCCTCGAGAAGGCGTGCGGCGCCGGCGAAGAACCGCATCTGATCGGCTCCGACCTTGACCTCTTCGTCCGCGATCATCTGGTGGGCCTGGCCGGTGTTGGCGCTTTCGGCCGCGACGATTTCGTCGCTGTGCGCTTCGATGGCGTCGGCGAGTTTGAGGAGTGCGGCCTGGCGCACGCTCGGAGTCGTCTTGCCCCAGGTCTCGAATGCGCGCTGCGCGGCTTCGACGGCGGCGTCGACGTCTTCCTTGGTGGAGATCGGCGTACGCCCGACCAGACTCTCGTCCACGGGGTTGATCAGGTCGAGCGTTTCCGTCGCGGCTGAGGCGACGAATTCACCGTTGATGTAGTTCTCGAGTACGACGATCGACATCGGTACCGGTTCCTCTCGAGGTCGAACGAGTTCCGGCCGAGGTGATCAGCACGGAACTCGCACTTTGTGGGGCGTGTGTGAGCAAGTGTGCGCTGACTCACAAATAATGGCAGCTGCCAAAAAGGTGAAATCTTTGATCACCAACGCGCCGAGTTGTACAGTCCAGCCCATGACGATCGCTGTGCGGTGGATGTTGGCGCAGCCGGACCTCGCGCTGGAACTCAAAGGTGGGGCGCAGGGTGTCGGTCGCGAAATCACATTTGCGCACGCCACGGAGTTGCTCGACCCGTTCCGATGGTTGACCGGCGGCGAATTCATCCTCACCACCGGCATTCGATTGCCGTCCACTCAGCAAAAGCGCGGCCGTTACCTCCGGATGCTCGACGCGGCGGGTGTGGCGGCGGTGGGGTTCGGGACCGGACTCTCGTACCCCGAGGTCCCAGCCGATCTGGTGGCGGTTGCCGACGAGATCGGACTGCCGCTGATCGAGGTGCCGCTGCCGACACCGTTCGCAGCCGTCGTCAAGCGCGTGATGAGCCGGTTGGCAGAGCAGGAATACGAAGCTGTCCTTCGGGCGTCACGGGCGCAACCGCGGATGACGCGCGCAGTCATTTCCGGCGGAACTGCTGCGACCGTGCGTGAACTGGCGATCGCGACTTCGGCGACGGTGCTCCTGCTCGACGTCGCCGGACGGGTTCTCGAGAGCTCACCTCAACTGCCGACCCAAGACGTGATCGACGAATTACGAGCGACTCTCGGGGGCGGCGCGTCCAGCAGCGTGACGCTCGCCAGTTCCGGAGCGTCGATCGCTGTGCAGCAGATCAGCGTCGGGAGGATGCCGTACGGATACCTGGCGGTGATCAGTACGTCTGCGCTCAGCTATGTCGATCAGATACTTCTCGGTCACGCGAACTCGTTGTTGGCGTTGGACTTCGAGAAACCTGCGCGCCTGCGTGCCACTCAGGATCAGTTGAATTCGCATGCCCTCGGGCTGTTGCTCACCGAAGAGCGCGACCCGGCGCCGGCGTGGCAACAGATCCGGCAAGCCGCGGACGGCGAGGGAATGATCCGTGGATTGACAGTTCTTGCCGACACGTCCGACGTCGCGGGACGCGTCGCAGGCGAGATTGCCGAGTTCATGAACAAGGCAGGCCGGCAGTTGTTTTCGCGGATCAACGACGCTCGCGTCACGGTGCTGCTGCGAGGATCCGACGACGTCGAGTTCGCCCGAGAGTTACTGAGCGGGGTATCGAGGTCGGATCTTCGCTCACTTCGCGTCGGACTGAGCGCCCGACGCGTGGTCGCGGCGCTGGCGGTCGCCGTCGAACAGTCCCAGTTGTGTGCGTCTGCGGCGGAAATCGGCGGCGAACCTTTGGAATTCGCGGCTCTGACCGGAAGTGTGCTGCTGTCTTTCGATTCCACCCGTGAAGTGCTCAACACGCTGGCGGAAACGATGATTACTCCGATCGAGGATTACGACCGTGACAACGGCACCGAATTGCTGGCGTCGTTGCGCGCGTTCCTCGAGGCGAACGGGCACTGGGAAGCGGCAGCCATCACGATGGGCGTTCACCGACACACGCTGCGAAGCCGAATGGCGAAGGTGGAGAGCCTGATCGACTGTCGGCTGGAAGTTGCGAGAGTCCGTGCGGAACTGCTGCTCTCGATCATTGCCCGGCAGTCGTGATTGCCGGGCAATGATCGAGACTTGGCAAAGCGGCCGTCAGGCCTTGCTGCGGGCGATGATGTCGGCGGCGGTTCGCTGACCCATCCGGACAGCACCGTCGACGTGCTGGTACCCCTCGGCCGCGATGTCGGAACACGAGAAGTGAATCGGGCCGACGGGCGTGCGGGAATCCGGGCCGTAGCGGTGCAGGCCACCGAGGTCGAAGCTCGCCGCATAGGCACCGCGTGTCCATTCCTCCGAGCCCCAGTCGGATTCGTAGTACACAACCGGCTCTTCGGCTTTCGGGCCCAGGTAGCGGGCGAGTGAGGCCAGAATCGTGGCCTTACGCTCCTCGGCGGAAAGCTCGAACATCGCGTCGGCCTTCTCGTCGGAGACGAAAGCGACCAGGGTGCCGCGATCGTCCTCGTGGTTGGTGTTGTCGTACACCTCCTGCACTACCTCGGACGCGCCGAAGCCGGTGCCGGACAAGCCGTCTTCACGCCAGAAAGGCGTCTCGTACACGGCGTGCACCTTGATGACGAGGCCGAGGGACTGGTGCTGGTGCATCTGGTGCTGACGGCGCGGCAGCGGGGGATCGTAGGAGATCCGGGAGTAGAGGTTGGGCGGTACAGCCAGGATGACCCGGCTTGCCTCGACTCGAACGTCGCCGTCCGCCAACACCGTTGCGCCGGATTCGTTCCACTGCACTGTACGCACGGGCGCGTTGAGGAAGACGTCGTCACCGAGCGCCTCGGCCATGCGGATGGATACCTGCTGCATTCCTCCGACAACTCGCTTGTCGAGGATGAAGTCCTCGTCGACGAGGTGGGAGAACGAACCAGCGGAGGCGGCCATCAGGACTGCCTGCAGAGCGGAGAACGAGTGGGCGGGCTTGGTGAGCATGCCGCCGGCGATGAAGAGGCCGATGTTGTCGCGCGCCTCGGCGTCGTCGGACTGGTTGATCAGCCACTGCTTGAACGAGACGGTGTCGAGATCGCGAGCGAGGGGGTGTGCCCACGGCTCCTCGGCGCCGATCTGCGCTGCGAGATCGTCCATCTCGTCGATGAGACGGTCCATCTCCTTCTTCGTGGTGTCGTTCGTGGGGAAGGAATCGCCCGTGTATTGCGTCCGCTCACCCGCGGACGAGATGTAGACGGATTCGCCCTCGCGGTAGCGCTCGAAAGTCTTCAGGCCGAGTTCGTCGAGCAGCGAGATCAAAGCGGTCTGGTCGGGCGAGACCCACTGGCCGCCGATCTCCAGGACTGCGCCGTCGATGGTGTCGGTCCACGTGCGGCCGCCGACACGGTCACGTGCTTCGATCACGGCGACGGACAAGCCGGCCTTGCGCAGCGCGGTTGCAGCTGCCAGGCCAGAGGGGCCGGCGCCGACGATTGCAACGTCTCTCTGGAGAGTAGGCACTTGCGAGCTCCTTCATGTTGAGCACCGCTCGAGTCGAAAAGCTGCCGACGAGCGAGTGAACGGGTGTCGGTTTTCAGTCTGTCCCGAGGAGACGCACACCACACCTGACGAAACGGAGTGTTCGATCGTTGATCTTGCGACGTTTAGGCGCGGCTAGCCGTTGATGACGTGGCGATCGCCGAGCGGTCGGCTCAGCGGGACGTCCAAGCTGCCGAACACGGCAACCAGAATGCACATCTTGTCCGCGGCCTCGGGCAGTGCCCCGGTTCTCAGAGTGACGATCACCGTCGTATCAGTCTCCTCGACGGTGGCGTACGCGCCGTAGCACTCCGGAGTGCCGGTCACGAAGTGGACGGCCACCGTGTGATCGTCGACCTCGGACCACGATTCGAACATCGTGGCCGTCGCACCCACGATGTCGGTGCGACTGTCGAACTCCGTGCCCATCTCGCTGTCGTCGACCTCGTCGGGAACGGGCGTTCCGAGCGACCAGTCGGCGGGACTCGCTTCGTTGGCCGCCATCGGATTCGGCGCGGCTACCGGCCCGGTTGTCTGGGCCCCGACGGAGCATCCGGCCAAAGCAAGGCAGGCCAGAACGGCGAGGGTTAGTACACGCATGAATCCACCGTAACCCTGCTCAAGCGAGTAGTGCCGTGACCAGCGCAATTGCCGGAATCGACGCCAAAGTGGTGACAAAGGCGCTGTCTCGGGCGAGGACCATTCCGCGCCGGTAGCGGCTTGCGTAGATGAAGACGTTCTGCGCCGTCGGCAATGTCGAGACAACCACGATGGCGAACAACTGATGGCCGTCGATGCCGAGGAGGAAATGCGCCATCAGATAGGCCAACACGGGTTGGACGACGATCTTGAGCGTCGACGCCAGCGCGACGTCGCGGCGCGGACTCGAGCCCTTCTCCAGTACCCGAACGCCGTACAGCGAGAGCCCGAATGCCAAGAGCGCTCCGGGTACCGACGTGGCGCCGATCAATTCGAAAGGCTGCATCAATGGCCGGGGCGGTGACCAACCGACCAACGCGACGATCAATCCCGCTGCGCCCGCGAGCACGATCGGGTTCTTGAACGGGGCGGTGACGGTGTCGATCAACGAGAGCTTCTCGGCATCCGCGCCGCGAAGCGCCGTCAGATCGAGGATCGTCAAGGCGATCGGGGAGTACACGACGATCTGGAAAAGCAGGAGCGGCGCGACGAACGTGGCATCGCCGAGCACGAACACCGCGATCGGGATTCCGAGGTTGGCCGAATTCACGTACGAAGCCGACAGCGCTCCGATAGTCAGTTCGGGCAGCGGCCGGTTGAGCCAGAGCTTTGCAACAAGAACGTACAAAGCGCCGACGGCGAAGGCCGTGGCGGACGCGACTGCGAGCGTCGGCGAGAAGATCACCGACAGATCGGACGACGCGAGGGTGGTGAACAGCAGGGCAGGCGTCGCGACGAAGAAGACGAGTCGACCGAGAACGAACTGTCCTTGGCTACCGAGGGTGCCGAGACGGCCGAGGAGATACCCGACCGCGATGACGACAAAAATTACGGTGAAACCCGCAACAACTCCCGACACGCTGCGGGCACCTCTCGACTGGAATGAACGACTTCGGGAAATCTTAGTCCGGGCAACAAAAAGGCCGCGCAGTCGAGTGACTGCGCGACCTCTTCGGTACTTCTACGTATGACTACCGTGCGGCGGTGAAGGGGAGCAACGCCATTTCGCGTGCGTTCTTCACTGCAACGGCGACCTGACGCTGCTGCTGCGGAGTCAGGCCCGTGACGCGACGGCTGCGGATCTTGCCGCGGTCCGAGATGAACGTGCGAAGCAAGTTGATGTCCTTGTAATCGACATGCGTGATCTTCGCTGCGAACAACGGGTTCTTCTTGGGCTTACGACCCTCTACGGGGCGTGGCTTCTTCGACGGTGAACGCTTGACTGCCATCCGACTTCCTTACCAGCTCGACTTGTGTACGCCAGGCAGTTCCCCACGGTGCGCCATTTCTCGCACGCGAATCCGGGAGAGCCCGAACTTCCGCAGGTGGCCGCGCGGACGTCCATCCGCAGCGTCTCGATTGCGCAATCGTACCGGACTGGCGTCGCGTGGTAGACGTTGCAGGGTCGCTTGGGCCTTCGCGCGCTCCTCGGGCGAGCTTTTCGGGGAGCGGATCGTCTCCTTGAGAGCGGACCGCTGCTCCGCGTAGCGCTCGACGATGACCCGTCGCTGATTGTTCTTGGCGATCTTCGACTTCTTGGCCATGCCTACTTCTCTTCTCGGAAATCGACGTGCTTTCGCAGCACCGGGTCGTACTTCTTCAGCACAAGTCGATCGGGGTCGTTGCGACGGTTCTTGCGGGTCACGTACGTGTACCCGGTGCCCGCGGTGGACTTGAGTTTCACGATCGGGCGGATCTCGCTGCGCGCCATCTGCTCAGACCTTCTCGCCGCGGGCGCGGATCCGGGCGACGACGGATTCGATGCCGTCGCGGTCGATCGTCTTGATGCCCTTGGTCGAGAGAGTGAGTGTGATGCGACGACCCTCGCTGGGCAGCAGGTAGGTCTTGCGCTGGATGTTCGGGTTCCAGCGACGGTTCGAACGCTTGTGGGAGTGCGAGACGGATTTTCCGAACCCCGGCACACGTCCGGTCACTTGGCAGTGAGCCGACATGGGTATTCCTTTCAACTTGCAGATGACAATCATTTTCGACAATGCGGTGAGATCAATGTAGCGTTCAACCTCGGTAATGACAATCATTCCCAGAAAGGCCCGCTGTGAACACGATCTTGGACGGCAGGACTCCGCTGGTCCTGGTCGCCGGTATGAGCGAATCCACCCCACACACCGCACGAGCGTTGCTGCGAACCGGAACTGTTCTGGTTCACCACGACCTGAGCCACGTCCGTGAAGGGGTGGTCCGGCGGACGGTCACTTCGATGACCGGGGGTACCGGGTCTGCCGGCACAGTGTCCGAGCGCGAAACGATCCTCGAGCTCGCGCACGGCTGCGTCTCCTGCACCCTGCGCGAAGACCTGCTGCCGCTTCTGCGTCGGCTTCACTCGCACAGTTCGGTGCAGCGCATCGTCCTGTTGCTGGACCGCCAACTCGAACCCGAAGCGCTGTGTTGGGCGATCGAGCACGTCGTCGTGACCGGCGTCGTCGGCCAACTGGACGGACCGGCACAGCGTGACGTCCGTGTCGATGCCGTCGTGACGTGCATCGACGCGCAGACCTGGCTCGCCGACGCGACCGGCGACGACGCTCTCGACGACGACCGCACCCTGGCTCAGGTCGTCGTCGGTCAAGTCGACTTCGCCGACGCGCTCGTCCTACGCGGGTCCGATGGACTCGACGGCTGGCAGCGGTCCCGCCTGAACGCAGTTCTCGCGCGCATTGCTCCGCGGGTACCCGTCTTCGATGAGGGAGACGACATCGAGGCACTGCTCCTCGAGGTGCCGACGGATGCGCGACGCGGTGAACTGGCCGACGCACATTCACCGTTGCTACGTCGCCAGCCGCCGCTCGACGACGATGGCGGAGTGATGCTGGTCGAGTTCACCGCGAACCGGCCGTTCCACCCCGGGCGTCTGCACGAGGCGATCGACGTCCTGCTCGAAGGCGTCGTGTACTCCCGGGGGCGCGTCTGGGTGGCGACGCAACCGGGTGAAGCGCTCTGGCTCGAATCGGCCGGCGGGGGCTTGCGAGTTGCCAGCGCAGACACCTGGCTTGCCGCGATGACGCCGGAGCAACGAGAGCGCGTTCCAGCCGAACGCCGTGCCCTCGCGGCCTTGAAATGGGACGAGCGTTTCGGTGACCGCGACACCTCGATGGTCATTCTGACCTGCGGTGCGAACCCGCTCGAGATCGACCGCACACTGCAGCACGCCTTGGTCACCGACGACGAATTGGCACACGAAGCGTCGTGGGCCACCTGGGAAGACCCGTTCGGTGAGTTCCACGAAGACCCGTGCGACGAATCCGAATCACCTTATGCCGAAACCGAATCAACGCGAGAGGGAAACGAATGAAGAAGCAGATGCACCCCGACTACCACCCGGTGGTGTTCCAGGACGCCAGCACCGGCAAGAGCTTCCTGACCCGATCGACCGTGACGAGTGACCGCACCGTCGAATGGGAAGACGGCGGCACGTACCCGCTGCTGGTCGTCGATGTCACGAGCGACTCGCACCCGTTCTGGACCGGAGCGCAACGCGTGATGGACACCGCAGGACGCGTCGAGAAATTCGAGCGTCGCTACGGAAAGCGCAAGGCACTCTGATGGCCGTTCCGAAGCGGAAGATGTCCCGCTCCAACACGCGCAGTCGCCGTGCCCAGTGGAAGGCGACGGCGCCCGATCTGGTCGAGGTCACGGCCTTCGGCCAGACCCACCGGGTTCCCCGGCGACTGGTCAAAGCAGTTCGACTCGGGGTGATCGACCCGAGTCGCATCTGACCGTGCGATCCTTGGCCGGTGCTGCTGAGGATCCTCGAACTGGTGGGCATCGTGGCGTTCGCGGCCTCGGGTGCCCTGGTGGGCGTCACCAAGCGACTCGACATCTTCGGAGTGTGCTCGGTGGGTGTGTTCACCGGTATCGGCGGCGGTATCGTCCGCGATGTTCTCCTCGGCGTCCATCCGCCCAGCTCGCTGAGCAGTTGGCCGTACTTCGGAACGGCCGCCGCCACCTCACTCGCCGTGTTCTACCTCCACGAGCCGCTGAATCGACTGCGTCGTGAAATCCTGGCGCTCGACGCACTGGGAATGGGCCTGTTCGCGAGCACCGGCGCCGTCATCGCGCTGGACAACAACGCCAGTTCGCTGGCGGCGACGTTGATCGGTGCGACCGCTGCGATCGGCGGCGGAGTGATCCGCGACGTCCTCGTCAACGAGGTGCCACTGCTCCTGCACAAGGACCTGTACGCGGTTCCCGCACTGCTCGGCGCTGCGTTGGTGGTCACAGTCTCGCAAGCCGGACTGTCCACCAACGCAGCGCTGGTATGCGGCACCGCATTCGCCGCGGTGTTCAGACTGCTTGCGTTGTGGCGTCATTGGAGCCTGCCGGGACCCCGGCGAACACGGGACTGATCGCGACACGCCGGAGCCCGGAATCGGACCCTCTCAGCCGCATCTCAGCACTTCAGTCCAAACTGTCGGTATGCGTATTTTGGTGGTCGACGACGACCGGGCGGTTCGCGAGTCGCTTCGGCGGTCGCTCAGCTTCAACGGCTACACGGTCGAACTCGCGGTCGACGGGCTCGACGCTCTCGAGAAGATCCTCGCCAACCGGCCCGACGCCGTAGTTCTCGACGTCATGATGCCGCGACTCGACGGACTCGAAGTGTGCCGCCGACTGCGCAGCGCCGGCGACGACCTGCCCATCCTGGTACTCACCGCTCGCGATTCGGTCAGCGAGCGAGTCGCCGGCCTCGACGCCGGAGCCGACGACTACCTGCCCAAGCCTTTTGCCTTGGAGGAACTGCTCGCGCGACTACGCGCTCTGCTGCGTCGCACCGCACCCGATCTCGACGCCGATTCCGAGATGATGGCGTTCGAGGACCTCACCCTCGACCCGGTCACCCGCGAGGTCAAGCGCGGCGAACGATCGATCAGCCTCACCCGAACCGAGTTCTCCCTGCTCGAAATGCTTATGGCCAACCCGCGCCGCGTGCTGACTCGTGGACGCATTCTCGAAGAGGTGTGGGGATACGACTTCCCGACGTCCGGCAATGCGCTCGAGGTGTATGTCGGCTACCTGCGTCGTAAGACGGAGGCGGACGGCGAACCGAGGTTGATTCACACCGTCCGTGGAGTCGGCTACGTCCTGCGGGAGACGCCTCCGTGATCACCGCTCCGTTCGGCAAGAACGCCGAACCGAAGAAATCCTCCACCACCCAAGCGTCCGTCGAGATGCGCCCGCCGATGCCGCTGACCCGTTCGGTGTCGCTGCGTTGGCGCGTGACACTGCTCGCTGCGTCGGTGGTGGCCATTGCCGTCGCGGTCATGGCGATCGCGGCGTACGCGGTGGTTTCGCGTGCGCTCTACGCGGACGTCGATCACCAGTTGCGGACCAGAGCAGCGGTGCTCATCGACAGTAATGTCGTGCGCTTCGATCCTCGCTACATCTCCGGCGCGACGCTCTACACCACCGACATCAGCGTTGCCCTGATCTTCTCGGATCTGAGCACGTACCAGCCGCCCGGTTCCGACGTGCCGATCGGCGAAGCCGAAGATGCCGTTGCGCGGGGCGAATCGGATTCCTCGCTGCGAACCGTCGACGGCCAGCGCGTGCTGGCCCAACGAACCCATGACGGAAGCACTTTGGTGATCGGGCAGCGGCTCGCGCCGACCGTTGCGGTACTGGACCGTCTGGCCTGGGTTCTCTTCGTGGTCGGTGGATGTGGTGTCATTCTCGCGGCAGTGGCGGGTACTACCGTGGGCCGCACCGGTTTACGGCCCATTGCGAGGCTGACTGCAGCCACCGAACGCGTCGCCCGGACAGACGATCTGACACAGATTCCCGTGACCGGCAGCGACGAATTGGCGCGCCTGACAGAGAGTTTCAACACGATGCTGCGGGCACTCGCCGAGTCCCGCGAGCGTCAGTCGCGTCTCGTCGCGGATGCCGGGCACGAGTTGCGCACACCGTTGACTTCGTTGCGTACCAACATGGAATTGCTGATCGCGTCCAGTCGACCAGGTGCGCCACAGATTCCCGACGAGGACATGGCCGAACTACGCGCCGACGTCGTCGCGCAGATCGAGGAACTGTCGACTCTTGTGGGCGACCTCGTCGATCTGGCCCGCGAAGACGCGCCCGAAACCGTGTACGAGCGCGTAGACGTCAGCGACGTCGTCGAGCGGGCGCTCGAGCGAGCACGGCGCAGGCGCAACGAAATCGAGTTCGAGGCGGTCACCACTCCGTGGTACGTCTACGGAGACCAGGCGGGCCTGTCGCGTGCCGTGCTCAATGTCCTGGACAACGCTGCGAAATGGAGCCCGAAGGGCGAACAGGTACGCGTCGAAATGCGTCCGGTCGGCCAAGGATTGTTGGAGTTGACCGTAAGTGATGCGGGACCTGGCATTCCGGAGGAGGATCGGGAGTTGGTGTTCGATCGTTTCTACCGGTCGACTGCGGCTCGCTCCATGCCGGGATCGGGTCTGGGACTCGCGATTGTGCGTCAGGTCGTCGTCAAGCACGGCGGCACCATCGCGATCGACGAATCAGATCGTGGGGGAGCGCTGGTTCGAATCGTGCTTCCCGGTGAACCGGGTCCGACCGCCGAGTAGCGTGTTCCGGCGGCCGCCCAGGCCCGTCGGTCCCGAGTATCGGTGACCGAGGTCACGGGGTAAATGCGTTCGGCCCGAAAGTATTTCGGGCCGAGCCGGCAACACCGATTTTTCACGTCGAACTCTGGGTAAAGTGACAGGCACGTCTCAGCGCCTTCTCAGCAGCGCAAGGCAGCATTGTCGGCAGAACAGTTGTGACTGCCCGTCCGGTGGTCACCGTAGACGAAAGCGAGCCGATGACCGAGGACCGTAACGTCGGGCCGACCCGGCCCGAGCAGCCAAACAACGAGCCCAGTACCCAGGCGCAGCAGCCTCAGGGGCAGGCGCCCCAGCAGCCGTACCAGCCGACCGAATCCTTTGCCCGACCCACCGAAGGCCGACCCACCGAAGGCTTCGGGCAGGCGCCGCAGCAGCCCACGCAGGCTTTCGGCCACCCGCACGGTGCTCATGAGGCGGCGTACCAGCAGAACGCTCCGTACGGCGCACCCAACCCTGGTGGACCCGGCGGCCCGAACGGTCCGGGGGGCCACAATCAGATCCCCGCGCCATTGCAGGGGCCGAACCCCGGGTCGACCACCACCAAGCCGAGGTCAGGACGCATGGCGCTGGTTGCCGGCGCTCTCGCTCTGGTCCTGGTCAGTGGCGGCGTCGGTGGCGTGGTCGGTGCCGTCGTCGCGGACCGCAACGGTGGAACCGCGACGGTCACCAACTCGCTGAACGCTCCGAAGCCCACTGCCACCAACACGTCCAACGCTCCTGCCGGCTCGGTTCAGGCCGTTGCCTCGAAGGTGGTGCCCAGCGTCGTGCAGATCGAGGTGGCCACCGCGCAGGGACAGGGCGGTGAGGGTTCCGGTGTCATCCTGTCCTCCGACGGCCTGATCCTCACCAACAACCACGTTGTCGGAGCTCAGGGAGCGCAACTTCGCGTCGCGTTCTCCGACGGAACCAAGGCCTCGGCCACCCTGGTCGGTGCCGATCCCGTCTCCGACATCGCCGTCATCAAGGTCGACGGCCGCAACGACCTCACGCCTATCGATCTCGGCAACTCCGGCGACGTCCAGGTCGGACAGCAGGTTGTTGCCGTCGGGTCCCCGCTCGGTCTGGCCGGCACGGTCACCGAAGGCATCATCTCCGCACTCGATCGTCCGGTGTCCACGAGCGGCGAGTCGGGCAACCAGAACACCGTCATCGACGCTCTGCAGACCGACGCAGCGATCAACCCAGGTAACTCCGGTGGCGCCCTCGTCAACATGGACGGCCAGCTGATCGGCATCAACACGGCGATCGCCTCGCTCGGAGCGTCTTCGGGCACCCAGGGCGGCTCCATCGGCCTCGGTTTTGCCATCCCGATCGATCAGGCACGCCGCGTCGCCGACGAGCTGATCAAGACCGGCAAGGCGACCCAAGCCATGATCGGCGTGACCGTGCCGTCGCAGGACAACGCCGACGGCGCAACCGTCATGGATGTCACCGCTGACGGGCCGGCCGCGAAGGCCGGTATCCCGAAGGGTGCAGTCATCACCAAAGTCGACGATCGTGTTGTCGCAGATGGTGATTCGCTGATCGCGGCAGTGCGTTCACATGCTCCCGGAGACAAGGTCTCGATCACGTACAGCGACGGCGGGCAGACCAAGACCGTCGACGTCACGTTGGGAACCGCGGCGGCGCAGGGCGGCCGATGATGTTCGGCGATCAGCAGACGATCGACCCGATCTTCGGCCAGATCGCAACGGCGTCGGGATCGGACACTACGGTAGGAGTCATGGAACTCGAAGCCACATCCGCCGGCCGCGCTCTGGTCGTCATCGTCGACGATCGCACTGCCCACGGCGACAACACCGACTCCATCGGTCCACTGGTCACGGAACTGCTGAACGAAGCGGGTTTTCTCGTCGATGCGACGGTCGCCGTCGCCGCCGACGAAGTGGAGATCCGCAACGCTCTCAACACCGCAGTCATCGGTGGCGTCGACCTCGTCATCTCGGTCGGCGGTACCGGGGTATCCCCGCGTGACGTCACTCCCGACGTGACCGCTGAGGTTCTCGATCGCGAGATCCCGGGAATTGCCGAAGCACTTCGTGCTTCCGGTCTTTCGGCCGGATCGCTCGAAGCAGGCTTGTCCCGGGGCCTCGTCGGGGTTTCGGGAAGCACCGTGGTCGCCAATCTGGCGTCGACCAGGCCGGCAATTCGCGACGGCATGGCAACCCTGACGGCACTGGCGAGCCACGTCATCGCCGAGCTGTCCAGCCTCGAGGGCTGAGACGGTTTGCCCGAGCAGCCAGATATCCCGAAGAAGCCGCCAGTCGACAAGAAGCGCCTGGCGCGCATCTTCGGGGACGTCTTTCCGGAGACGACGTCGGACGAGCGGGGCCCGGAAGGATCGTCGCGATCCTCGGACGACGATTGGCTGCGCAGCCAGAGGCCCCCGCACCACGGTGGTTGAGTAGAAAATCAGGCCCTCGGACACAATGTCCGAGGGCCTGATTTGTTCTGTGGGCACTGCCTATTCGAGCGTCTTCGCGTGCGCTCCCGTGTCGGCGCCGCTGTTGGCGGAGAGGATGTCGCGGATCTGGATGAGCAGATCGGTTTCGCTTGCTTCCTTGTCTTCGGGCTCGGAGACGAACTTCTTCTTCGCCGCGTTCGCGGGGACGATCAGCACGAAGTAGACGACCGCTGCGATGATGATGAAGTTGATGATCGCGGTGACCACTGCGCCGAAGTTCAGGAACGTCTCAGAGGTGTCACCCGTCAGCTGAATGCCCCACCCATATTCGTTGCCGCCGCCGATCGAAGCGACGAGTGGGTTGATGATGTTGCTGGTGAATGCCGTGACGATGGCGGTGAAGGCAGCTCCGATGACCACTGCGACGGCCAGGTCGAGCACATTTCCGCGAAGCAGGAAATCCTTGAATCCCTTGAGCATGTCGGTGTCCCCTCGAGTCTCCGATGGCAAGTGCCAGATGGTCCGTTGATACCGAACCGACTGGAAAAATCCTAGAGGAGCTTCGGCCGCTTTGTGCGGTCAGCGGAATGTCACGGTGATCGCATTGGACAGAGATGCTGCGGCTACGACGTTGGCTGCCGGTGTCGGTAGTGCCAGCAGAATCACCTGTTCCTGCTGGTTACGTGTACTTTCCGAGGTGGTGGCCAGCGCGACGACCGCCCCCGCGGCAAGAATCTGCGGGGTCTTGTCGGGAATTGATTCGTTGGGTGTGTCGGGGCGGGGTGTGTCTGGGCCGACAGTCAGGACGTCGACGACATCGCCGCTGCGCAAAATGTCTGCAACGGCCGCATCGGCGAGTCGAACGGGAACGATGCGGGCGTCGTCGGTGCCCACCGACAACCCGGCCAGCCGTGGGCTGAGAACACGCACGTCGGTGACGGTTTCTCCGGAGCGAATCGGGCCGGCAACAGTTCTCCCGACTACCAGGTCGGTATCGGAGACAACTCCATCGGGAAGGTGTTTCGAGTCGATCTCTCGGATCTCGACATCCGAATTCGCGATTACCTGCCCCGGAGTGAGATCGCGACTCGAGACAACTACGGCGGCGGTGTCGGTCGCGGGATCGCCTCGAAAGAAAAGAACAACGCCGAGTGTAGCCAGGACAACGGCTGCGATCTTCCGGACGGTCGCCGAGCGGAATCGTGTGCCGCGTGTCAGTTCGACGACGCGATCGAAGGTGTTCGGCGTGAGATCGAGCTGGGCGCGCAATGCATGGGAGCGCCTCGGCGAACGAGAACGTACTGACGGCATTCATGCACGTTAGGGCCGGAAGCGGTGCTTCCGGCCCTAACGATGTGAACCTGTGGACAACCCGGAGGTTGTGGAAATCAGCTTGCGGCAGCCTTCGCGGGCGCCGGCGTGCTGGTCGACGAACTCGAGGTCGAAGAGGAGTCCGACTTGGACTCGGCCTTCGCAGCGGGTGCCGAATCGCTCTTGGCCGGCTCGCTCGCTGTTCCGGAGCCGCCGCGGCTGTCGGTGCGGTAGAAGCCGCTGCCCTTGAACACGATGCCAACAGAGTTGAACAGCTTGCGGAGCTTGCCTGAGCAGGCTGGGCAGACCGTCAGCGAATCTTCGCTGAAGGACTGGACGATGTCGAAACGGTTGTCACATTCCGTACATGCGTATGAGTAGGTGGGCACCGGGCTTCCTCCGCACTGTGATGTTCGAGCAGCCGCGTATTTACACCGCAGCCTTTAGCACTCTACAAGTGACAGTGCCAACAGCGCTAATCAGGGATCTATTCCCGCAGATCATTGGTGTTGGAGCCGTGTGAGACCGCCGCCCGGCGTCAGTGCCCAGCCCATGGGAATGTCGTGGTCGTCTGCCGGCAAGGTCTCGACGAGTTCGGAGTCCCTGACGAGGGCCACCAATCGAGTCTGCGGGCCGACTGACCCGAGAGTGCGGTCGTAGAAGCCTGCGCCGCGGCCGAGGCGTGTTCCGCGAAAGTCCACTGCAAGTGCAGGGATCAGCATGCATTCAACCTCGGACAGGGTTTCCGGTGGCAGGACGGGTCCGACGGGCTCCCGAATGCCGTACTTCGCCGGGCGCAAACCGTCGGCGCCGCTGTACTGCACCCAGGACAAGGGTCCCGGCTCCCCGGTGATCGGAAGTAGTACACGCTGGGCGATCCCGGCAACAGCGTCGAGCAATTCGGTGGACCCGGGTTCAGTGCGGGTGGGGACGTACGCACATACCGTTGACCCTTCGACGATCACCGACCGTAGGTGCGTGATCAACGCCGCAGTTTCCGTGTTTCGAGTGTGCTCCGAGACTGCTTCACGGGCTACGAGTGCGTTTTGTCGCCATTGCGCTTTTGTCCGAGGTGTCACCCCGCAACGATATTCGTCTTGCTGACCGAGCGGTAACAAGCGGCGGCTAAGGTGTTGGCATGACAGACGTTGTCGCTAGCAGCACGAGGGCCTTCCGTACGGCCGTGGTCCCCGCAGCCGGACTTGGTACGCGTTTCCTGCCTGCCACCAAGACGGTTCCGAAAGAATTGCTGCCGGTCGTGGACACACCGGGTATCGAACTGGTGGCAGGTGAAGCCGCGGACTCGGGAGCCGAGCGCCTCGTCATCGTGACGTCCCCGGGCAAAGACGGAGTGGTTGCTCACTTCGTCGAGGATCTGGTGCTCGAAAGCAAGCTGGAAGCAAGCGGAAAACTTGCTGCTCTGGCCAAGGTGCGCAAAGCGCCCGGTTTGCTCGAAGTCGATTCCGTGATTCAGGAACAGCCCCTTGGGCTCGGGCATGCAGTCGGTTGCGTCGAGTCGGTTCTCGACGACGACGAGGATGCCATCGCGGTTCTTCTGCCCGACGATCTCGTACTTCCGCGTGGTGTCCTGGAGATCATGGCGCGAGTTCGGGCCAAGCGCGGCGGGTCCGTTCTCTGTGCGATCGACGTCCCCAAGGATGCGGTCAGCGCGTACGGCGTCTTCGACGTCGAGATCGTTCCCGACGCGGTCAATCCCGACGTACTCAAGGTCGTCGGCATGGTCGAGAAGCCGGCTGTGGAAGATGCGCCGTCGACCTTTGCCGCGGCGGGTCGCTACCTGCTCGACCGTGCGATCTTCGACGCACTTCGTCGCATCAAGCCGGGAGCCGGCGGTGAGTTGCAACTCACCGACGCCATCGCGCTGCTGATCTCCGAGGGCCATCCGGTTCACGTGGTTGTGCACCGCGGAACGCGTCATGACCTGGGCAACCCTGGCGGGTACCTCCGCGCTTCGGTTGACCTGGCCCTCGACAGTGACGACTACGGTCCGTCCTTGCGCAAGTGGCTCGCGGATCGACTCGACCGCTGAGCGTGTCGCCACGGTGGTTGATCGCCCGATAACGCAGTATCAATGTGCTTGTCCCTGTTCGAAGGCAAGGCATCATGAGCTGACGGATATCACCGAATTTCCAGACACAGGAGGACGCGGACCAGATGCGGTCGGTTGAGGAGCAGCAGACCAGGGTTACCGCTGCTGCAGTGGCACCCCGTCCGGTTCGGGTCGCCATCTCGGAGGCGCAGGGACTGCTGTGTGCCGAGGAAGTGGTGACCGAACGCCCGTTGCCGGGATTCGATCAAGCTGCCATCGACGGTTACGCGGTTCGCAGCGTCGATGTCGCCGGTGCGGGAGCCGATCTCCGAGGCGAGGACGGCGAGCCCACGAACCTCAGCTTGCCGGTGGTCGGCGAGGTGACGGCGGGCTCACGCCAACCGATCCGGCTGCAACCTCGTCAGGCCGTCCGAGTCGATACCGGCGCGCCGTTGCCCACGCTGGCCGACGCGGTTCTTCCGCTCGAAAACACCGACGGTGGTCGCGCTCGCGTTCGGATCTTCGAGCCGGTGCGTTCGGGTGATTACGTTCGCCGTGCAGGTGACGACGTACAACCGGGCGATGTCGCCGTTCGTGCGGGCACCATCATCGGAGCAGCGCAGGTCGGGTTGCTTGCCGCCGTCGGCCGCGACAAAGTGCTCGTCCATCCGCGTCCGCGCCTCTCCGTCATCAGCGTCGGTGGAGAACTCGTCGACGTGGATCGCACGCCGGGGCCTGGTCAGGTCTACGATGTCAATTCGTATGCTCTCGCCGCCGCCGCGCGCGATGCTGGTGCCGACGTCAACCGCGTGGGAATCGCAGGCAACGACTCGCGCCGTCTTCGTGAAGTAGTCGAGGGTCAGCTGATTCGCTCGGAAATCGTTGTCATCGCCGGTGCAGTGGGCGGCGGAGCGTCCGACGAAGTTCGTGAGGCGCTTGCCGATCTGGGGACACTCGAGGTCGAGCGCGTTGCCATGCATCCGGGATCAGTCCAGGGCTTCGGCCAGCTGGGACGAGACGAGGTTCCGACCTTCCTCCTACCGTCCAACCCGGTCAGCGCACTGGTGGTATTCGAAGTCATGGTTCGCCCGCTGATCAGAATAGCGCTGGGACGACGCCAACCGATGCGACGAGTAGTGAAGGCGCGCACGGTGGGAACGATCACGTCGATTGCCGATCGCAAGGGTTTCCTGCGTGGTCAGCTGATGCGTGACGAAGCGACGGGGGAGTACCTGGTGCAAGCCCTCGGCGGTGCACCCGGCGCGTCCTCTCATCTCCTCGCGACCTTGGCGGAAGCCAATTGCCTGGTTCTTGTCGATCGAGACGTCACCGAAGTGCACATCGGTGAAGAAGTCGACGTAGCTTTTCTCGCCCAACGTGGGTAACGCCGACCCGAGTGGGGTGTGATGTCAGTCCATCCAGGATGGCCGGACGATCTCGGCCCGCTGCGAGTGCCCGCGGGCGTGGTGACCGTCCGCCCCGTCAAACTTCGTGACGCTGCTGTGTGGAGTCGTCTCCGCATTCGCGATCGCGAGCACCTCGAGCCCTGGGAGCCCACCGGAGAATCGCCCTGGGACGCTCGCCACCACATCACTGTCTGGCCGTCCCTGTGCGGAAACCTTCGCTCCGAAGCGCGCAAGGGCAGGATCCTCCCCTTGGTGATCGAACTCGACGGGAAGTACTGCGGGCAGGTCACCATCGGAAATGTGGTGCGCGGCGCTCTGCGGTCCGCCTGGGTGGGCTATTGGGTCGCCTCGCACGTCACCGGTGGGGGCGTTGCCACAGCAGCCGTTGCGCTCACACTCGATCACGCATTCTCGAAGGTCGGTCTCCATCGAGTGGAGGCCACTGTTCGGCCGGAGAACGCATCGAGTCGCGCAGTCCTACGAAATGTGGGGTTCCGGGAGGAAGGTCTCCTCAAACGCTATCTCGACGTCGACGGCCAATGGCGCGACCATCTTCTGGTCGGAATGACGATCGAGGAAGTACCCACCACCGTCGTCGACAGATTGGTGCGGTCCGGACGCGCTTCGTGGGTGTGACGAAGACGGCGCCAGAAGCGTGAGAAACGCGAGCTAAACAGCAGTTACCGCTGAGTAGTCCTACTTTTGGTCGAAATTTTGTGATTTTTGATTCAACTAGAACTTGAGACTTTTGGGACTGAACCGGAAGTTCAGTTCGGTACGCGTGTGACACATGAGTATGGTGGGGTTCGGCGCGTCGGCAACGATGCGAGGGCGTCGGCCGTTAACCTTGACTCGTCAACGGCTGGCATAGGTGCTGGTAGGTGATCGGGAGGAGGCCGCGGCATGCCTAGCTCATTCGTGTGGATCGGGCTGGTGGCCGTGTGGCTGTTCGTCCTGGTACCGATGCTTGTCAACAAGCGCCCCAGGATCCGGCAGACGAGTGAAGCGGCGCTCGCGACTCGAGTACTCCACCGCGGCGACAGCAACCCTGTTCAGCGCGGGCCGGCAGCAGGACATCGAAGCGATCCGAACTGGCAACCAGAACCAGTGCGCAGCGGCTACGACGCGGAGGACCAGATGGACACTCACGCAGAAGACGATTACGCCGGCGGTCGTGCGCCGGTCGGAGAATTTGTTCCCGTCAGGCGAGGCCGAGGCGGGTTCGACCCCGAAGCGGATGCCATCGCCCGGGAGGCGCGGTATGCCTTCCGTCAGCGGACATTGCTGGGACTTGCGTTCGTCGCAATTCTTTCCGGCGCTCTCGCGTTGATCATCTCACCGATGATGTGGTGGTTGTTCGCGCTCACCGTGTGCGGCCTCGGCGGGTACATGGCGTACCTGCGGCGGCAGGTTCGGATCGAGCAGGAGATTCGCCGTCGTCGCACCGAACGCCTCAATCGATCGCGACTCGGGGTTGAATCGCACACCGACGAAGAGTTGCGCCTGATTCCTGCGCGACTGCGTCGGCCCGGAGCGGTTGTCCTCGAGGTCGACGACGAAGATCCGGTGTTCGATCACCTGGATCACTACGAAGAAGAGGTCAGGCACACCGAGATGCGTCGCGCGTCCGGTCAGTGATCTACTGGGCCGATCTTGCCGGGCCGGAAGTTCGTGTCGGGTGATTCCAACGGGAGTATTCGTTCCTGTTAGAGTTGCCGAGCACCGCTGAGGCGGTGGCACGGGGCTGTGGCGCAGTTGGTAGCGCGCTTCGTTCGCATCGAAGAGGTCAGGGGTTCGATTCCCCTCAGCTCCACCAAGAAATACCAGCAAAAAGGGTCTTTCAACGAAAGTTGAACGACCCTTTCCTGCATTTCCAGGGCCTGCCCGAATTGCGAAGATTCGATCTGAGTGTGCGCCGTTTCATACGATTGCGACCGCTGATCCGGACCGTTGAGCTTCCAAGTGAGGGATGATCCTTGGGCGGATACATGTTTGCCGGAAATGTAACGAGGGTGTGTCCGGTGCGATAGGCACGGTGAGTCTGCCGCAGTTTTCCGCAGGTCGGACGTATGTGTCGGGGAGGAATGTCGATGAGCCAGCCACGACGGCTAGCGATGATGCTTGTTGCTGTGATGTGCCTGATGGGTATCGGCGTCCTTGCCGTATCGGTCTTCCCTGCCATCGTCGCCGCTCAACCTGGCGGCAACAGCGGCGGCGGCAACAATGGCAACGGCAACGGCAATTACGGCAACGGTGACGGCAATTACGGCAACGGCAACTACGGCTGGCATTGTCACCACCACAACTGCGGGACGACGGTAGTGCCGACAACGACCGAGCCCACGACGACGACGACCGAGCCGACCACGACGACTGAGCCGACTACCACGACGACTGAGCCGACTACCACGACGACTGAGCCGACGACGACGACTGAGCCGACGACGACGACTGAGCCGACCACGACGACTGAGCCGACCACTACGACTGAGCCGACCACGACTGAGCCGACCACGACTGAGCCGACCACGACTGAGCCGACCACGACGACTGAGCCGACCACGACGACTGAGCCGACCACTACGACTGAGCCGACCACTACGACGACCGAGCCCTCGGCGAACCCTTCGGTGTCGCACCGTCCGAGCAGCAGTGTCTCACCGGCGACCAATGCAACCTCGCCGACCGAGAGTCCTTCGAGCGAAGCGCCCTCCGAGTCGAAGACCTCTGAGACGCAGTCCCCTTCCGAGTCGCAGGAGAGCTCTGAGCAGTCTTCGGCGGTGGCAGTTCCACCGGCGGGGCCGTCCGGCCCGCAAGGGCCGCCGGCCGGCGGCGGAGCACCGGCACCGTCTGCTGGTGGACCAGCGAACGCAGCACCGGGCGCGGTCGCAGCACCTTCCGCGCCCGAGGTTCTGGCCGCACCAGCACCCGTAGCTCCCCAGGTGCCGTCGAACGCTCCGAACGTCGCGAGTCCGAGTGAGAACCCGCAGGCATTCCCGACGGCGTTCACTCAAGGGCTTCCGCCGATTCTCAACGCTGCAGCCGTCGCCGGCGGTGTGGGCGGAATGGCAGTTGTAGCGGCCGGTGCGGGAGCAATGACTTTCCGCGGAGCATCGCTGCAGAAGGCGCGATTGGCTGCCGCACGTGCCGAATTCCTGGCACCCGGATCACAGGGAGGTGCGTGAGTCGTGCCGGACAGACGTTCACATCGCCGCGTTCTGGCCGCAGTGGATGCCGTATGTGACGCAGCAGCGTCGTCGGAGGCCGTGTCACTGCTGACAGTGGTGCAGACAGTCGCGCGCGAGCGTGGTCGCCCGATCGAGATCGATCTGGAAACCCCGCTCGCCACGGGAGTGTGCGGGCAGCGCCGGGCCTACGACGATCACGACGTCATCGTTTTGGCCCCCGGGTTGCCCAATGTCGAGCGGACTCTGGCACATGAGTTGGGGCACATAGTGTTTCGCCACGAGGGTGCCGAGATCGCCGAGGCAACGCTCGAGGTCAGTGACGATTTGATCGCGTACATGCTGAGTCAACGTTCTCTGAGGCGCAATGAACCCGTGCCGATGGATGACATCGCGGAGTGGGAAGCCGAGACGTTCGCGTCGATGTTGATCATGCGTCTGCGAACGATGAGTGGCCGTGGAACACCGCTGTCGGTATTGCGGTACGACGAGGCGATCGGATGATCTTTTGGGCTGTGGCCCTTCTCGTCTGGGTTGCAGCCGGCGCGAGATTGGGTCGAGTTGTCGCGCGCACCGCGACGCCTCTGCGGATGTCGATGGTCTTCGCAGGCTTCTCGGTCGCATTGTCCTCGACGGTCATGGTGCCGGCGGTGTGGGACATCGTCGATCGCATTGCACCGGAGCAGCATGCCGCAGCGATGATCGTCATCGTCTTGTGGACCGCGTTGTCTGCAGCCAGCGCAGTCGGCGCCGTGTCCGCTTGGCCGGTGATGTCGCGTCCAGCCATGCGCGGTCTCGCCACGGTGCTGTACTCGGTGGGGTTGCTGGTGGCGATCGCGGTTCTCTTCGGTTACCCGGCGCCGGCGCTCATCTTTATCATCGTTGCTCTGTCCCTTGTCATTTCGACGGGGTTACGGCACGTCGCGTGGGCACCGTTGGGGCGTGGAATCGCGTTGATCGTGACCGGTTCGTCGATCCTGCTCGTCGTGGTCGTCGTGATGCTGGTCGAATCGATCGGTGGTACCGGCGCACTCGAATCGGATATCTGGACGGGCGCAGGGGTGTGGTTCATCGCTGCGTCGAGTGTTCTGATCGCGCTGGGCATCACCTGGGTGCTTCTCGAGACCTGGATACGTGCGCGACGTGATCTGTACCGTCTGCGGCGGATGCACGCGCTTCTCGTCAAGCGATTCCCCGAGGTAGTCGACGCGGACAGTGCCGGGAGTACGTCCGTGCTGCGGGCATCGGACATGATCGCTCAGATCATGGATGCGATGTACATCCAGTCCGGTGCCGGGATGTTCGACGTCGGTGGACAGGAACCGCCGCGGGCGGTGACTGCACACGCGGGGATATTGGCAGGGTGGATCGCCGATCCCTTGGCCTCGGATGTGTTGGACACCAGGTGGATTGCGCCACCGGAGAAGATGTCGGCGCGCCGATGGGTGTTGTTGTTGGCGAAAGAACTCGATGAAACGACAAAAGTAGGTCGACGTTCATAGTCGACCTACTCCATGTCATTGCAGTGCTTCAGGTCAATTCAGAGCTTCAGCACATTCGCATCAGCGCGACGCGTCAGGCGGAACCTCTGGCAAACCTTCACTCGCGCGGAGCTTTTCAGCCATCGTGGTGAGTAGATTCTGCGATTCTTCCGAGAGGTCGAATGCACGGCTCGAGAGGCGGCGAAGACCGTAGCCTTGGAGCTGCGAGAGCAGTTCGAGATCATGATCGATTTTGGCTGCGTAGATGTCGTTGAAGAAGTAGTCGGGCTTCACCTTGAAGAACCGGGCGAACGCTGCGACTGTCTCGTCGGAGGGGTTGGTGCGCTGTCCCGAGCGGAGCTGCGAGATGTACGGCTTGGAGATCTGATGGCCGTCTTCGATGAGCGCTGCCGCAACCTCGGCATTGGTGTGGGGTTTGCGCCCCGGAGGATGAACACTGTCGAACAGTTTGTTCAATCGTTCTGCAAAGTCAGCCATTGTGAACCGCCCCGTAATCCTCTCTAGCTAGCAATTGTCCGTTCAGTGAATCCTACGGTATCACGCGGATAACCGATCGGTAGCTCACCGTAGTCTGTTTAGTGGACTAGTTGTCAAATGTGTCCGAGATTCCATTCGTCCGGCCAATGAGTGCTCAGCTATGTCTCAGCGCACATTGAGTTTCCGCCGCGCGGAAATGCGCAGCTACGACTGCGCTATTCGAACCTTCCAGTACTTGCCCAAACTGCCCAATATCAGACCTTTTACCCGTTTTGGCGATATTAGCTATGCGTTAGCCTGGTTTTCCGCGACTATTTCGGTTGAAAAACTGCAGTTCAGGCGTGGTTTGAGCGAATGGGGTCGCAATCTGACTGCTTCTTCGCGATGTCATGGGGATCACTTCGGGGTTGAACCTTGAACGGTTTGCCGGAATGCGATCTGTGCTAGCTAAACTCTCTGGATAGGTGCAGAATTGTGACATGAAACACACAATGAGCGATGGTGAACTGCGCCGCGCAATCCGTGAAATTCAGGATCGAGCCCACGATGCGCGCAAGCGTGGGGACGATGTAGCGGCGGAAGAACTCGACCGTACGGTCAGGGGCTATCAAGAGCAGATGATGCAGCGTCTGTAGTGCTGCGTGCGGTCGTCTCCCCCCGAACATTTATGGAGGTGCGCGGCCGCACTCGCAGGTCGCCTTGCGTGTTTCGGGGCAGCCGCAGCGTGCGTGCGTAGACTTTCCCGCATGTCCACAGTACGAGTGCGGGGGAGTGTTCATCCATGTCTGTAAGGTCGCTCGACGGCAAGAAATGCCTGATCACCGGCGCTGGTAGTGGAATTGGACGCGCAACCGCGCTGCGTGCATCCGAGGCCGGCGCCGAGTTGTTTCTCACCGATATCAACAACCTCGGATTGGAAGAGACAGTCGCGATGGTCGGCGCCGCCGGTGGCACGGTCAGCATGGCGAAGGCGCTCGATATCTCGGACTACGACGAGGTCGTGAAATTCGGTACCGAGATTCACACTCAATTCTCTCCGATGGATGTCGTCATGAATATCGCCGGCATTTCGGCGTGGGGAACTATCGAGAACCTCGAACATCGGCACTGGAAGTCCATGGTGGACGTCAACTTGATGGGGCCGATCCATGTCATGGAGACGTTTGTTCCGCCCATGATTCGTGCCGGCAAGGGTGGGCACCTGGTCAATGTGTCTTCGGCCGCCGGGCTCCTGGCCCTGCCGTGGCACGCCGCCTACAGCGCGAGCAAGTTCGGCCTTCGCGGTGTCTCCGAAGTGCTGCGATTCGATCTGAAGCGGCACGGCATCGGCGTCAGTCTGGTTGTGCCGGGTGGCGTGAAGACGCCGTTGGTGGGCACCGTGGAAATCGCGGGTATCGACAGGGATGACCCGCGGGTCAAAAAGCTCACGCACCGATTCGAGAAGCGTGCGGTTTCTCCGGAGAAGGTGGCGTCGTGCATTCTGCGGGGAATCGAGAAGAACACGTATCTCGTATATACGTCCAATGACATCCGATTCGGATACTGGTGGGTGCGTAAATTCGCCCCGCCATACGAGTTCGTGATGCAAAAAGCGAACGACCAGTTCAGTAAATTGCTCAAGCGATGAGCGTTAACTCCGCCGGGACTTTTATCTAGTCGAATAGGGACCAAAGTCATGCCGAAGAGTTTTCACTTCGATATCGAATTCAAATATCCCATCGACGACGTTCATCGAACTTTGACGGACCCGAGTTATTGGCAAGTCCGACTCGGAGACCTCTATGCCACCTCGGGCATCGAAGTTGCAGACGGATCGATTCAAGTATCGGTGTCCGAGGAAATCGACTCCGCCTCCCTCCCGAGCTTGGTCGCCAAGGTTGCGCCGAGTCGACTCGGTCTGAAAAGGGTCGACCACTGGGGACCCCTGTCTGACGGGAAGGCAGCAGGGTCGGTCACCGGAATCGCGCACGGACTGCCGATACGAATCGAGACGACGCTCGATCTCACCGCCGTCGAGTCCTGCACGCGGCTGGTTGTCGACGGAACGGCTGAAGTGAAGATGCCGATTATCGGCGGCCAGATCGAGAAGTTGCTGAAGAAGACCGTCGAGGACTTGCTGAGGCGCGATCGGGACGCCGTCGAGTCATTTCTCGCCTGAATCGGCGCCGAAATCGACCTCCAGAACGCGCGCACCCGGACCTGCGGACGCGAGTTGATCGTGAGGGTTGGCGAGGGCGCACCCCTCCAGCGAGAGACACCCGCAACCGATGCAACCGGTGAGGTTGTCACGCAGGCGTTCCAACTGCTCGATGCGTAGATCGAGGTGGCGCCGCCACCCGGTCGACAACCTTTCCCAATCTGCGCGGTTCGGGGTCCGGCCTTCAGGCAGTGTGCCGAGGGCCTCCCGGATTTCCGACAGCGGAATTCCGACGCGTTGCGAGATTCTGATGAAGGCGACGCGTCGAAGCGTGTCTCGTTGGTATCGACGCTGGTTGCCGCTGGTCCGGCGACTGATGATCAGGCCTTCCCGTTCATAGAAATGCAGGGCTGAGACGGCCACACCGCTGCGCTCGGAGAGTTGGCCTGGCGTCAGTTCCTTGGCCTTCCACGACGGCATCTCCATGACGGTTACCGGTCCGTCGCCCGATGAAGAGTGGCGTGGAGATGATGCGTCAGCGGGGTGTCTCCGTGCGCCATCCACAAGTCGTATGTCAGCGTGTCGCCCTGGACCCGCATGACGCGTCGGACGTCGTGAACGGGTTTTGCGTCGGGTGATGCTGCGAGCGTGAGACGGGTCAAGGCGAGAGTGCCTTCGGAGTCGACGGTGCCGCGGTGGATCTCGACAAAGCCGGTGGGTTGACTGACGAGCAGTTCGAGCTCGCCACCAGGTGTTGGGCGCAGGTATCCCGATTCCATGTGAAGCGGTCGGCCGTCGGGGAGCCCGCGAGTGCGCGACGAGTAGGTGACAAATGGTTTGGGAGTGGCCGCGAACTCGATCTCCTCGGAGTACTCGAAGTCGTCGATGGTCGGGAAATGTCCGGCTCCAGCGCCGACCCAGCGTCCGGTGAACCTGTCGATTCCGGCGCTGCTCAGCGCCGCCTGATCCGTACTGCCCATTGCGTAGTCCTCTCGCCTGCGTCGGATCAGACGTTACGCGGGCCGGTACGGCAAGCTGCTTCTCCCTGCTGGGTGGGGCCTACGGGATTAGTGTTCACCCATGAACGCTTCTGGCTCCGTCCCCCTCGGTGTCGATTCCGAGGTGGGCCGCTTGCGATCGGTCATTCTTCATCGGCCTGGCGACGAGTTGAAACGGTTGACCCCGCGCAACAACGACGAGCTGCTGTTCGACGCGTTGCCGTGGGTGGACCGCGCGCAGGAAGAGCACGATCAGTTTGCGACCGTCCTTCGTGAGCGTGGCGTCGAGGTACTGCTTTTGTCCGATCTTCTCACCGAGGCGCTCGAGGTCAGTGGCGCAGCCAGGATCCAGGGAATCGCGGCTGCCGTCGACGCACGCAAGATCGGGCACGCGCTCGGGCAACACCTCGCCGCGTACCTGCGACAGGTAGAGCCGAAGGAGCTGTCGTCGATCCTCACTGCCGGAATGACGTTCGACGAGCTGCCGATCGATGCCGACTCGACCTCGTTGGTGCGCAGGATGCATCACGGCGGTGACTTCGTGATCGACCCCCTGCCCAATTTGCTCTTCACCCGCGATTCGTCGTTCTGGGTCGGGCCGAGGGTGATCATCACGTCCTTGGCGTTGTCGGCGCGAACTCGCGAATCCTCGATCACGGATCTCGTGTACGCCCATCACCCTCGATTCAAGGGCGTGCGCCGCGCGTACGAGTCCCACACCGCTCCTGTCGAGGGAGGGGACGTGCTGCTTCTCGCTCCGGGGGTGATCGCAATCGGTGTCGGTGAGCGGACGTCACCGGCCGGAGCAGAAGCATTGGCGCGCAGCGTGTTCGACGACGGTCTCGCTCACACTGTGTTGGTTGTTCCGATCGAGCAGCGCCGAGCGTCGATGCATCTCGACACGGTATGCACCATGGTTGAGGCCGACGCGGTCGTCATGTATCCGGCCATCCAGGACACATTGGCGGCGTTTACTCTGCGCAAGGAAGACGACGGGGTGAGTATTCGCGGGGCCACGCCGTTCCTCGAAGCGGCGGCCGATGCCATGGGAATCGGAAAACTTCGTGTGATCGACACCGGCCTCGACACGGTGACTGCCGAGCGTGAGCAGTGGGACGACGGGAACAACACGCTGGCCGTCGAACCTGGCGTCGTCGTCGCTTACGAGCGCAACGTCGAAACGAACGCCAGGCTGGAGGCCTCGGGTATCGAGGTTTTGCGAATCGCGGGTTCGGAACTGGGGTCCGGCCGTGGTGGACCTCGGTGTATGTCCTGCCCGATCGCCCGCGATCCGCTGTGAGCCGTCGACGCTGTCAGAGAATTTCTTCCACCTTGGCTGCGGGCCGCGCGAGGACGGTGCCTTTGTCGGTGACCACGAACGGGCGTTCGATCAGAATCGGGTGCTTGATCATCGCGTCGAGGATTTCGGATTCGGAAGCATCGGCGAGTCCGAGTTCCTTGTATTGCGTTTCGCGCTTGCGAACCGCTTGGCTGGGCTCGAGGCCGGCGTCGGCGAGGAGTTTTTCCAGCTCGGATCGGGTAGGCGGAGTATCGAGGTACTTCACAATTGTGGGTTCGATGCCCGCGTCCTGGATGAGCCCGAGAACAGTTCGCGAGGTGTTGCACCGTTGATTGTGGAAGATGGTTGCAGATGCCATGTCCGTCATTCTGCCTCTGCGTCCGGACTCGTGGGACAAACAGGGGAACAACGGACACCTCCGGCGCGCTGCACTTGAAGTACCGACTTGTGAGGAGAAAACGATGACGGAACATCGAAGTGTGGACGAACGACGCGTGGTCATTGCCGGTGGGCACGGCAAGATTGCGCAGCACCTGACGTACTTGCTGGCAGGGCATGGTGATCGGCCGGTAGCGCTGATCCGCAATTCCGCGCACGAGGGTGCCGTCCGCACACTCGGCGCGTTCCCCGTGGTGATCGATCTGGAATCGTCCACGGTCGAAGAAGTTGCGAAGGTACTCGACGGTGCCGACGTCGCGGTCTTCGCCGCAGGTGCCGGACCTGGTAGCTCGATCGAGCGCAAGGACTCCGTCGACCGGGCCGCGGCGGTGTTGTTGGCCGATGCTGCCGAGAAAGCCGGAGTGCGTCGGTTCATCCAGATCAGCGCCATGGGTGCTGGTGACGAAATACCGGAGAACACCGACGAGGTTTTTGCCGCCTATCTACGAGCGAAGACTGCAGCGGAGGAAGATCTCAAGACAAGGACTTCGCTGGATTGGACGATTCTTCGGCCAGGGCTTCTGACGGACGACGATCCCACCGGTGAAGTCCTTCTTGCCGAGCCGCCCGTCGATCGAGGCTCGGTGCCTCGTGCAGATGTCGCCGCGGTCGTCGAAGCGCTCATCGATGCCCCGTCCAGTGTCGGCAAGATATTGGTTCTGACCTCCGGCCCGCATACGATCCGCGAAGCGATCGAGGGCCTGTGACCGAGAAGATATGACGAGGGTGACGATGAAGATCGCGATCGACCACGATTCCTCCACAGCTCCGTACGACCAACTGCGGCAACAGATTATCGAGCAGGTGCACGGCGGTGGGTTGATCGCGGGAACCAAGATTCCGACGGTGCGGGCGCTCGCCTCGGAGCTGGGTTTGGCGGCCAACACCGTCGCGAAGGCTTATCGCGCGCTCAGCGATCAGGGCGTCATCGAGACGCGGGGAAAGCAAGGGACCTTCATCGCTTCCGGGGCCGATCCGGTGCAGGCGCAGGCCGAACAAGCGGCGACTGCGTTTGCGCATAGCGTCCGCTCGCTCGGGTATTCCGACAGTGAGATCGTCGCCATGGTGGAGTCGGCATTGAGAGGTGCGTGACACAATGATTAAGTTGACGCTTCAAGTTAAAGCTGTCAGTCTTGGCTCATGAATTCGTCGATTGCTCGTGACCTCGGACTCCTCATCGCCCGTGTCGGCCTCGGGATCATCTTCATCGCCCACGGTTGGCAGAAGTTCTTCACCTACAAGATCGCCGGAACGCAGGCCGCATTCGAAGGGATGGGCGCCCCGCTCCCCAAGATTTCTGCAGTTCTCGCCGCATCCATCGAACTCGGCGGCGGAATTCTGCTCATCGCGGGTCTGCTGACCCCGCTCGTCGGAGCGCTCTTGTTCCTCGACATGGTCGGCGCGTTCTTCATCGTGCACGCGGACAAGGGTGTCTTCATCGACAACGGAGGCTACGAACTCGTCGTCGCTCTCGGTGTCGGATCGCTCTTGATCGCCGTGATCGGCGCAGGACGCATCAGCATCGACGGGTTGATCGGCAAGGGCAACGGTTGGGTTAAAACCCCAGCTTGATCGGGGTGAGAAGGCGGGCTCAGCGGACGTTGAGCCCGCCTTCTGGCTTGCTTTTGGACCACAAAGTGACGAACGTAGTCATCTATGGTGACGAAATCTGATCGATCCGAACAAGATTCCGGGGCCAACGAAGAGCGCCCGGAGACGGGCTTTACTCGGGTAGGCGTTCGGACCGACTACGTGGTGTTTTCCGTGGCGGCCGCAGCGGTGTTGGCCATTGTCGTGTGGGGCCTCGTAGCGCCCGACAACCTCAACTCGGTAACCGGAAGTGTTCTCGGCTGGTTGGTGACCAACATCGGCTGGCTCTTCGTACTCGCAGCTTCGGCTTTCGTGCTGTTTTCCATCTACCTCGCAGTGAGCCGATTCGGCGACATTCCGCTGGGTAAAGACGGCGAGAAGCCCGAGTTTCGCACCGTCAGCTGGATCGCCATGATGTTCAGCGCCGGTATGGGGATCGGCCTGATGTTCTTCGGTGTCGCGGAACCGCTTGCGCACTACGTGACTCCGCCTCCCGGCACCGACGGCGGCGTCGGAACTGCCATGGCTACCACCATGTTTCACTGGGGTCTTCACCCTTGGGCGATGTATGCCGTTGTGGGCCTTGCCATTGCGTACGGGTCGTACCGCCGCGGACGCAAGCAACTTTTCAGTTCGGCCTTCATCCCGTTGCTCGGCCGCAAAGCTGAAGGGCCGATCGGCAAGGTCATCGACATCCTGGCAATCTTTGCGACACTTTTCGGAACCGCAGCGTCCTTGGGGCTCGGCGCACTGCAGATCGGCTCCGGTTTCGAGGTAGTCGGCTGGATGGAAGAAGCCGGCGTGTTCCTGCTCGTTGCCGTCGTCGCGGTGCTCACCCTGGCGTTCGTCGCTTCCGCGGTTTCCGGTGTGGCCAAGGGAATTCAGTGGCTGTCCAACATCAACATGGTGCTCGCGCTGATCTTGGCCCTGTTCGTGTTCGTCCTCGGGCCCACCGTACTGATTCTCAATCTGCTTCCGACGACCATTGGCGCATACGTTTCCGACCTTGCCCAGATGTCCGCCCGCACGGGTGCGTCGTCGAATCCTGAAACGGGCGCGTGGCTGTCGTCCTGGACGATTTTCTACTGGGCATGGTGGGTGTCCTGGACGCCGTTTGTCGGCATGTTCCTGGCGCGCATCAGCCGCGGTCGCACGATCCGTCAGTTCATCGTCGGCGTCATCGCCGTTCCTACGACTGTCAGCTTGCTCTGGTTCGCGATCTTCGGCGGCGCAGGCATCGGCGAGGAACGCGACGGAATCGGCTTGTCCGGCCGAGGCTCGGAAGAGGCTCAACTCTTCGGCATGCTCGACAATCTGCCGTTGGCCGGAGTGACGACTGTCCTGGTCATGCTGCTCGTCGCAGTGTTCTTCGTCTCCGGCGCCGACGCCGCGTCGATGGTGATGGGCACGCTCTCGCAGCGCGGAACGCTCGAACCGAGTCGCTGGGTCGTGGTCTTCTGGGGCATGTTGACCGGTGGCGTCGCGGCGCTTCTGTTGTGGACCGGTGGTTCCGAAGCGCTCGACGGCTTGCAGACGATGACGATCATCGCTGCGGCGCCGTTCGTGCTTGTCATGATCGGACTGTGCTTCTCGCTGTACAAGGATCTTTCGCACGACCCGATCATCGTTGCGGCTAAGGAGCAGAAACGTGCACTCCTGCGCCCGCGGCGGGGGCGGCGCGTCGGTAAGTCGGCGGAGTAACCGCGAAAAGAAGGAGGCACCGAACTGGGTTCGGTGCCTCCTTCTTTTGTCCTGTTACTTCCAGCTCGGCAACCACAGGTGGTTCTGCCACGATTCCGGAGTGATCGGCATGGCGGTGAGTATCGGCCAGAGGTAGACGAAGTTGGCCACGACCAGACCGATGTACAAACTAACTGCAAGAAGTCCGGTGGTACGACGCTCGACGGACGCGCTCGCCTTGCCGAGAACGTCGCCGAGGACGAGCGCAAACCCCATGACCATGAACGGGGCGAGCGCAACGGCGTAGAAGTAGTACATCTGGCGGTCCAGCGTCGCGAACCACGGAAGGTAGGCGGCACCGTAACCCGTCAGGACCACTGCGTATCGCCAATCCCTGCGCACGAACGTCTGCCAGATCGCCCACGCCAGCATCGGCAGGGCCAGCCACCACATCGCCGGTGTGCCGATCAGCATCACGGCCTTGACGCAGCTGGCGGCCCCGCAACCGGTGACCTGCTCACCGTCGGCGTAGTAGTAGAGCATCGGTCGCAGCCCCATCGGCCACGTCCACGGTTTCGACTCCCACGGGTGGTGGTTTCCGGCGGAGTTCGTCAGACCGGCATGGAACTGGAGAACGTTTCCGCTGTAGTACCAGAGTGAGCGCAGCGCGGAGGGGATGAAGCTCCACGTGCCGCCCTCACCGATCTCGTTACCGACGGCGTGACGGTCGACGCCGGTCTCGCTGGTGAACCAAGCCCAGTAGCTCGCGAGGTACACACCGAGCGGAATGATCACCAGCGCATACAGAGCCGGGCCGATGTCGCGAACGGCGGTGCCGACCCAGGGGCGCTGCACGCGGTACGCGCGGCGCGCTGACAGGTCGAAGGCAACACTGAGCAATCCGAAGAACAGAATGAAGTACATGCCGGACCACTTGGTTCCGCAGGCCAGACCGAGCAGGATGCCGGCGCCGAACCTCCACCAACGGAAACCCAATCGCGGACCCCAGGCAGAATCACCGATTCGGCCTTCTTCGTATACCTTCGCCATCCGTTCGCGGACGTGGTCGCGATCAACCACCAGGCATCCGAGCGCGGCGAGGACGAAGAAAGCCAGGAAGATGTCGAGCATCCCCAGGCGTGAGGAGACGAAGGTGACGCCGTCCACGATGAGCAGGATTCCGGCAATGGCGCCGATCAGCGTGGATCGCGTCATGCGGCGCACGATGCGGATGATGAGCAAGACCATCAGCGTCCCGACCAGGGCCGACGAGAATCGCCACCCCCAACCGTTGTAACCGAAGAGTGCTTCGCCGATCGCGATCATCTGCTTGCCGATCGGCGGGTGTACTACCAATCCGTAGCCGGGGTTGTCCTCGATGCCGCCGCCGGTGAGAACCTGCCAACCCTGGGGTACGTAGTGCTTCTCGTCGAAGACCGGAGTGCCGGCGTCGGTCGGATAGGCGAGCATCGTGAAGCGTGTGATTGCCGCGATGGCGGTGATGAAAGCGGTGACGATCCAGCCGCGCAATCTGTCGGTCGGGCCGAAATCAGGATCCGGTACCAGCGGCCCGGGACTACGCACTACCCGATCGCTCGTGGCGGGCGTTGGCCGCTCGTCCGTCTGCACAGTCACCTGGCAATCGTAGGCTGTCAGGTATGACTGGTCGTTTGGTACTCGCCGCAACACCCATGGGAGATGTCGGTGACGCGTCTCCGCGTCTTCGGTCTGCTCTCGCAACCGCCGACGTCGTCGCTGCGGAGGACACACGACGCACCAAGTCTCTGGCGTCCGCGCTCGACGTCACCATTACCGGAAAAATAGTCAGTTTCTACGATCAGGTCGAGATTTCACGGCTGCCCGCACTGGTCGCCGACGTCGCCGAAGGCAAGACCGTCCTTCTGGTCACGGACGCCGGCATGCCGTCTGTCAGCGATCCTGGATACCGCCTCGTTGCCGCCTGTGTAGCCGAGAACCTCGCCGTCACGTGCCTTCCCGGCCCGTCGGCGGTGACTACAGCGCTGGCACTCTCGGGTTTGCCGGTGGAGCGGTTCTGCTTCGACGGATTCCCGCCGCGTAAGCAGGGGCAGCGCAAGACGTGGCTCTCGGCCTTGGCAACCGAGCAGCGAGCGTGTGTGTTCTTCGAAGCACCCCATCGCCTTGCCGACTGCCTCGCAGATGCGGTGGAAGTTCTCGGGCCGAATCGCCGCGCGGCCGTGTGCCGGGAATTGACCAAGACTTACGAGGAGGTCAAGCGCGGCACTCTCGGGGAGTTAGCTGCCTGGGCGGCCGAGGGTGTTCGCGGCGAGATCACGGTAGTGCTCGAAGGCGCCGTGCTGGTGGCATCTGATCCTGCCGATCTTGTCGACGAGGTGGAAAGGCTGGTCGAGGGGGGAGCGCGCTTGAAGGACGCGTGCGCACTGGTCGCGACCGCCGGAGTATCCAAGCGTGAGTTGTACGAGACGGTTCTGGCCGCTCGCAAGGACTAGCGCGAGCGGTGCACTGCCGGCGCACCGGGACGCAGGTTGGCGTCGTCGGCTGCGGCCTGGCCGGCGTGCCAGCCTTCGGCGTCGACGGAGCGTCCGCGAGTCTTGCGTGTTGTCGGGAACAGTCGATCGAATTCGGCGTCGACGGCCTCGGATGTGGTGGCGAGGATCGGCAGAAGATCCGCGACGTCCATCGATGCTGCGTCGGCCGCTTCGGCTGTGGCTTTGGTGCCTGCGTCGCGTAGGCGGTGTCCGATTCGGCTGGCAAAACCGGCCAGGAACCCCTTGCGGAACGATGTGGTACGGGAGCCGCCGCGATTGCTCGAGTCGGCGAATTGCATTGCACGGGTTGCCTGTACAAGCAGTGAAGTGAACAGCATGTCGACTTGCTGAAGGTCGACCGGAGTGCCGACGACGGTCGCGAGCGCGATGTCGCTGAACCACACCGTCCTGACACGATTCGATTCGCCGATCTCGGTCAGGAGGTGAACTTTTTCTTTCACGTACGGGTTCTCGATGTGAATGCGTCGTGCATTTACTGACGTGTCGGTGACCCCGGCACGACTGTGGAGCAGTGCGGAATCGATCGCGTATCGAGTCATCAACTCCTGGGCCTTCGCGGTGAAGATCTCGGCTTCTTCCGCGAAATTGGTGGCTTCGGCTTTGGCGAGTAGCCCACGAATTCGCTTGAGTACCTTGGCATCGACCTCGGTGTCACCGACGCCGGCATAGCTGGTGTCGGTGCGTTGCGACGGCCAGGTGGATGGTGGCGCGAGCAATACCGTCCACTGAGGTAGGCGCATCCACGATCGTGTGACATCGACGATCTGCGAAACAAGGAAGTAGGGGTCCTGGAACAGTAGGCCGGCCGCGAGGGAGCGGAAAGCGTCGTCGTCCACGGTGATTCGAGAGGCGACGCGCCGAGACTTCGGGTACTGCTCGCCGATCGTCTGCAACTGCCCCACCCACTCGAGTGGTGCGCGATCCGACGCGCGGGATGCGTTCGCGTCGAACAGGATGGTGGTTGCAGCGAGATCGGCGTCGGACGCGTCTTTGCTTCGGCGCGCCAGATGGATCAGATCTGCCGGTTGCCATCCGTGTTCGTAGGCCGCGGCCAGTTCGCTGACGAGACCCTGCGCCGCAGAGACGGATTGAGGGCTGACCTCCTGAGTGGACACCCGTGCTCCGTTCCAAGGCAGTGTCTGCGCCGAAGCGCTGGTTCGAATGTATGTTCTATTCGTAGTCATGGCTGGAGTGTGCACGTGGGGTCCGACACATCCGCCGGTAGCCGGATATTTCGGACCCCACGTGCGGCACTCGTGCCTAGGTCATTCCTCGACGAAGCGGGGGAAGACCGGGGCCGGAGCAGGCAGTTTCCGGTTCGAGTCGATGCGAACCGCGATGTCGGTGAACTGACGGTTCTCTTCGCTCTGACCAAGCAGATCGAGGATGCGTGACGCCGCGTCGGGCATGACGGGCTGAACGAGAAGGCCGACGATACGGACAACTTCGATCGTCACGTAGAGGACCGTTGCCATCCGGGCCGGATCGGTCTTGCGCAGAACCCACGGTTCCTGCTTGGAGAAGTACCGGTTGGTCTCTCCGAGGACGCCCCAGATGGCTTCCAACGCGAGATGCAGCGCTTGCACGTCGAACTCGCTGCGGCACTTGGCAAGCAAGGCATCTGCCGACGCCAGCATCGCCAGGTCGTCCTCGGTGAACTCACCGGGGGTGGGGACCTGGGCGTCGCAGTTCTTCGCGACCATCGTCAGTGAACGCTGCGCGAGGTTGCCCAGTTCGTTGGACAGGTCTGCGTTCATGCGAGTCACGATTGCTTCATGGCTGTAGCTGCCGTCCTGGCCGTACGAGATCTCGCGGAGCAGGAAGAAGCGGACCGCGTCGAGGCCGTACTGATCGACCATCGCGATCGGATCGACCACGTTGCCGACCGACTTCGACATCTTCTCGCCCTTGTTGTACAAGAAACCGTGGACGAAGACTCGCTCCGGCAGTTCGATGCCGGCAGACATGAGGAACGCCGGCCAGTACACGGTGTGGAACCGCGTGATGTCCTTGCCGATGATGTGCAGACTCGCGGGCCAGAACTTCTTGAACTCCTCCGAGTCGACGTTCGGGTAGCCCACGCCGGTCAAGTAATTGGTGAGGGCGTCGACCCAGACGTACATGACGTGGTCGGGGTCGCCGGGAACCTCGACGCCCCAGTCGAACGTGGTGCGCGAGATCGACAGGTCCTTGAGGCCGCCCTTGACGAAGCTGACGATCTCGTTGCGGCGAGTCGTGGGGGCGATGAACTCGGGATGCTCTTCGTACAGTGCGAGGAGACGGTCCTCGTACGCCGAGAGACGGAAGGTGTAGTTGGACTCCTCGGTCCACTCCACCGGCGTACCGGTCTCGGTGGACTGGCGGGTGCCGTCCTCCAGAAGCGTGGTCTCGGCTTCGGTGTAGAAAGCCTCGTCACGAACCGAGTACCACCCCGAGTACGTGTCGAGGTAGATGTCGCCCGATGCGGCCATCTTCTCCCAGATCGCCTTGCTGGCGACCTGATGATCTGCGTCGGTGGTGCGGATGAAACGGTCGTACGAGATGTTCAGGACCTTGTCGAGGTTCTGGAACACGTCGGAGTTCCGAGCCGCGAGTTCGCGGACGTCGATTCCCTCTTTGATCGCTGTCTGCTGCATCTTCAGACCGTGCTCGTCGGTGCCGGTCATGAAGAACACTTCATGACCGTCCAACCGCTTGAAGCGGGCGAGTGCGTCCGAGGAGATGTACTCGTACGCGTGGCCGATGTGCGGAGCGCCGTTGGGATACGCGATCGCTGTCGTGATGTAGAACGGCGGTCGTTCCGCGCCTTCCGAGGCGGCGGAGTCCGGGCGCGAGGTCTGGGAGGGTGAGGCAGGCACAGTCATGGTGCGCTTACTCTATCGGGCGTGAGCAAAGACCGTCCCGCCCCCGATGCCCCTGAGCCCTTGTCGCCTCTGATCGACGCCCATACACACCTCGACGCGTGTGGTGCGCACGACGCTGCGACCGTGGCCGAGATAGTCGATCGAGCCGAGGCCGTCGGCGTCGGACGAGTCGTCACGGTGGCCGACGACCTCGACGCCGCGCGATTTGCCGTCGACGCGGCTCATTGGGATTCGCGGGTCTACGCAGCCGTTGCTATCCATCCAACCAGGGCAAACGTTCTTGATGCCGGCACCCGAGCCGAGATCGAGCGTTTGGCGTCCGATCCACGGGTAGTTGCCGTCGGGGAGACCGGGCTGGATCTCTACTGGCCCGGCAAGCTCGAGGGGTGCGCCACCATCGAGGAGCAGGTCGACGGTTTCCGGTGGCACATCGACTTGGCGAAGCGTCTGGGCAAGACGTTGATGATCCACAACCGCGAAGCCGACCAGGACTTGCTGCGGGTATTGAACGAGGAAGGTGCACCGGAGACGGTGGTCTTCCACTGCTTTTCCTCGGATTCGGAGATGGCGCGGGAGTGCATCGACGCCGGGTACGTGCTGAGTTTTTCGGGAACCGTCAGCTTCAAGAACGCGAAAGCACTGCGTGAGGCCGCGCTGCTGGTGCCGTCGGATCAGCTGATCGTCGAAACGGATGCGCCATTCCTGACGCCGCACCCGTTTCGCGGGGCGCCCAACGAGTCGTACTGCCTGCCCTACACGGTGCGCGCGCTCGCAGACATCCGCGGCGAGGATCCGCAGGCGCTCGCAGCAGCGTCCACGGCGACAGCGGAGCGCGTTTACAAGCTCTGACGCTATGGTGGTCTGACAGGTAACTCCGCGCCCGGGACCGTCGTGTCCCGGCTCGTCTACTGCGCGGGGTATTCAGATGAATGACTACATTTATCCCTCCGACATCTATCCCGACGACGGCGAACGCACAGCCGAACAGTCCTCTCGATCCGGCTCGAGTGTGGCGAATTTCTCGAATCCCGGGAGGGAATGAAGGCGCACAGCTTCACTGAGCCGACGCCGGTCGACTCTGCGGTCCAGATCGTGACCGTTCATCTCGACATGGTCGAAGTCGAGTGCTGTGGGCCGTTTCCGGTTGCCGGTGAACCATGCTCGTGGACATTGACACCGCGATCGCAGGAGACACCGCGATCGCAGTTCGACGAGTTCGACGGGTGGGTTCACGGCGGGTTGTCGGCATCAGGAGTCAAGACCGCCGGCGTAGTCCTCGGGATTCTGGTGGAGACCACCAGCTACGTGGAAGTCGGAAACCCGAAGATGTGGTTACCCGTCGAAGGCAGCGAGACATATCGACGGGTCGACGCCAGTCCTCGGTGGTTCCGAAGGTTCGGTGACTTCGAATTCGGGCCGCAGAATCGGATCGAGACCGGGCTGGTCGTCGAATTGGCCACCACCCGTGCGCCTTTCCGGTAGTCCCCACTACCAAAAAGGCGCACAGGGGGCTTGCCCCTAGAGAACCTTCGCCAGGAAGTCCTGGGTGCGCTGCTGCTGGGGGTTGCCGAACAAGTTCTCCGGCTTGCCTTCTTCGACGATGTACCCGTCGGCCATGAAGATGACGCGGTCGGAAACCTCACGGGCGAAGCCCATCTCGTGGGTCACGACGACCATGGTCATGCCCTGCTTGGCGAGGTCGCGAAGCACCTGCAGAACCTCGCCCACCATTTCGGGGTCGAGGGCGCTGGTGGCCTCGTCGAACAGCATGATGTCCGGGCTCATCGCCAGCGCGCGGGCGATGGCGACACGTTGCTTCTGCCCACCGGACAGGCTGGCGGGCTTGGCAGCTGCCTTCTCTGCGAGGCCGACCTGGCCGAGCAGTTTGACGGCGATCTCGCGAGCCTGTTCCTTGGTCGATCGCCCGGTCTGCACCGGAGCGAGCATCACGTTTTCGACGACGCTCATGTGTGGGAACAGGTTGAAGTGCTGGAACACCATCCCGATGTGCTGGCGCACCTTGTCGATGTCGACGTCCTTGTTCGTGAGGTCGAACTGGTCGACGCGCACTGAACCTGCGGTGATGTCTTCGAGGCGGTTGAGGCAGCGCAGGAAGGTGGACTTGCCCGAACCGGAAGGCCCGATGACGCAGACCACTTCACCGCTCTTGATGTCGACGTCGAGGCCTTTGAGGACCTCGTTGTCGCCGAACGACTTCTTCAGTCCCTGGACCGAAATCTTGACCTCGGTGTCGGACTTGCCCATGTTGACGGCTGTTTCGGTCACTTGTTGATCCTCTTCTCGAGGCGGTTCGACAGCTTGGTGAGCGCCATGATGATGATGAAGTACATGACGCCGATGATCAGCCACATGTTGAACGACTGGAAGTTGCGCGCGATGATGATGCGCCCTGTCTGAGTGAGCTCGGCGAGTCCGATGACCGACAGGATCGACGTGTCCTTGAGGGTGATGACGAACTGGTTGATGTACGACGGGATCATCGTGCGAATTGCCTGCGGCATGATGACTTTTCGCATCGACTTCATGTAGCTGATGCCCAGGCTTCGTGATGCCTCCATCTGTCCCTTGTCGACGGACAGGATGCCGCCGCGGACGATTTCAGCCATGTACGCGCCGGCGTTGAGCGAGAGCGTGATGATGCCTGCGGTGAAGGCGGACATCTGGAAATGCAGGGCTGCCGGTATGCCGAAGTAGATGAAGAATGCCTGCACCAACAGCGGTGTGCCACGGAAGATGTCGACGTAGGTCGTGCCTATACCTCGGACGAACATGTTGGTGGACACGCGGCAGAGTCCGAAGATCGCGCCTAGGACCAGAGCGATCGCGATCGAGACGACGGAGAGAACGATCGTCAACCACAGGCCCTTGAGAAGCTGCGGGTAGGTGCTCTTGATCAAGCCGATGATGGAGTTGTCCGACGTCGACGCGCCCTGACCGAGGTAGGTCGAGACGATCTCGTCGTACTGGCCGTCGTCGCGCAGGTTCTGCAGTCCGGCGTTGAACATCTGGAGCAGTTCGGCGTTCTGACCCTTGTTGACTGCGAAGCCGTAGCTCGCGCCCACCTCTTTTTCGGTGACCGTCTTGAGGCCGTTGCCCTGTGTGATGCCGTAGGCGAGGACGGGGTAGTCGTCGAAGACTGCGACGGAGTTCCCGGTGCGGACCTCGTCGTACATGCTGGCGGAGTCAGCGAAATAGACAGTGGTGAAACCGTATTGGTCCTTGATGGACTCGGCGAAGCTGGCGCCCTCGGTGCCGTTCTTGACGGCGACGCGCTTGCCCTTCAGGTCTTCGTACGACTTCACGTCGTTGTCGGTCTCGAGAACCGCCATCTGCACGCCCGACTCGAAGTACGGGTCGGAGAAGTCGAAGACCTGCTTGCGGGCGTCGGTGATGGACATGCCGGCGATGACGCCGTCGGCCTGCCCCGCCTGCACGGCCTGAAGGGCCGCGTCGAACCCGAGCTGCTTGATGTCGACCTTGAAACCTTGGTCCTCGGCGATCGCATTGAGCAGGTCGATGTCGATGCCGACGAGTTTGCCGTCTTCGTTCTCGAATTCGAACGGGGCGAATGTCAGATCGGTGGCGATCGTGTAGGTGCGACCGGGTTGCGCGCTCGCGATTCCGGGGGCGAACAGCGCTGCGATCAGCGCCAGCAGGATGGCCAGGATCGGCCACCTGGCATTACGTGGTCTGTCGAATCTTCTTCGCACTATCGCCCAGCTTTCTTCTGTCGCGCCCGGGATCGCCGGACTGCTTTGAACCAGACGAGAACATACTGCGCCCAGAGCTGAATCGATACACGGGTATCGGAGCCGGAAAGTGCAGAACACGCGACACGCCGTTGCCGTTCCGTGACAAAAGTCGCATTTCGTTGTGATTTGGTTGCCGATACAACGCTCGGTCGTTACCGTATTGTGATCGAACGTCGTCTGCCTTGGGATTTCCTGTGTCGCCTTTTGCCAAGATCAACTCCACGAAGTCACCACTTCTCTATTCAGTGGTGGGTGCGTTGCTTCTGACGCTCATCGTCGGGGGTGCTCTAGCCGTGGTTCGGCACAAGACGATCACCCTCGATGTCGACGGCGACATGATTTCGCTGTCCACGATGTCGAGCAGTGTCGGTACCGCTCTCGAGGACGCCGGATACCCGGTCGATCCCAAGGACGCTCTCGCTCCCAGCGCTGATTCCTCTCTGTCCGACGGCGATACCGTCGTACTGCGCCGTGCCCGTGAGTTGGCGCTGACCGTCGACGGCCAGCCGACGACGATCTGGACCACCGCATTGACGGTCGACGAGGCATTGAAGCAAGTAGATGTTTCCGACGACTTCGCAGTCTCGGCTTCGCGTTCGCATCGTCTGCCCCTCGAACGGACCGAACTCGACGTCGTCAGCCCGAAGACCGTCAGCGTCAGCGACGGCGGCGCTCCCGCGTCGGAGATCAAGCTCGCCGCCGTGACCGTCGGTGATCTTCTCGCTGCCAGGAATGCGCCGCTCGAGCAGGCCGACTCGGTTGTTCCCACCGCTGACACACCCGTTACCAACGGCCTGACCATCCAGGTCACCCGCGAGCGCACGGACACTCGCGTCGAGACCCAGCCGATCGCGCCGCCCGAGAACAAGGTCGAAGATCCCGAGCTCGAGAAGGACAAGACCGTCGTCGAAAACCCGGGTGTTGCAGGCGAGCGCACGGCCACCGTCGAGGTCAAGACCGTCAACGGCGTGGAGGCCGGACGAACCGAACTGTCCGCGACCGTGATCAAGGAACCGGTCGCAGCAGTAGTGAAGGTCGGCACCAAGCAGACTTCCGCGCCCGCCGTGTCCAACGCGTCGACGTGGGACTCCATTGCTCAGTGCGAAGCGACCGGAAACTGGGCCATCAACACCGGCAACGGCTTCTACGGCGGACTTCAGTTCACCCAGAGCACCTGGGAAGCATTCGGCGGCGGTCAGTACGCGGCTCGCGCCGACCTCGCATCACGTGAACAGCAGATCGCGATCGGCGAGAAGGTCCGCGCCGGTCAGGGCTGGGGTGCGTGGCCCTCCTGCACCAGCAAATTGGGCCTGCGCTGACCCGCCCTCACTCCACACAGAACTCAGGAACCCATGTCACCGTTCGCCAAGATCAACTCGACCAGGTCGCCGTTGTTGTACTCGGCGATCGCCGCGCTCCTTCTGACCGTCCTCGTGGGTGGTGTTCTCGCTGTCGTCCGGCACAAGACCATCACACTCGACGTCGACGGTGAGCAGATTCGCCTGAGCACCATGTCGACCAACGTCGACGGCGCTCTCGAGGACGCGGGCTACCCGATCGGTGACAAGGACGCAGTTGCCCCCGCGGCCGACGCTTCACTGTCCGACGGCGACACCGTGGTGCTCCGTCGCGCGCGAGAGATCACGCTGACGGTCGACGGTCAGCCGCAGAAGCTCTGGACCACCGCTTTGACCGTCGACGACGCGTTGAAGCAGTTGGATGTCGCGGCAGATGTGCACGTGTCGGCTTCGCGCTCGCAGCGTCTCCCGCTCGACGGCGCCGCGCTCGATGTGCTGACACCGGTTGTCGCAAAACTGGTCGACGGCGCAAACGCGGCAGCAGACGTGCGTGTCGCGGCTCCGACGGTAGGGGAGTTCCTCACCGCAAACGGAACTCCTCTCGAGCAGTCGGACACGGTGGTTCCCGCCGCCGACGCTCCACTGACCGAGGGCCTCGAGGTCACGGTGACGCGCAACCGCACCGAGAACAAAGTTGAGACCTTGCCGCTCGATCCGCCGGATCAGCGCATCGAGGATCCGACGATGAACCAGAGTCGCACGATCGTCGAGAACCCGGGCGTGCCCGGCGTGCGTGACGTGACGTTCGCCGTGAATCTCGTCAACGGTGTCGAGGCCGGACGCACACAGGTATCGGAGACGATCACCACACCGGCGCAGCCGAAGGTCGTGCGTGTCGGAACGAAGCCGGGCACCGAGGTGCCGCCCGTGGAGAACGGTGCGACGTGGGATGCGCTCGCACAGTGCGAAGCCACCGGCAACTGGGCTATCAACACCGGCAACGGTTTCTACGGCGGCGTGCAGTTCGATCAGAACACCTGGGAACGGCAGGGCGGGTTGAAGTATGCGCCTCGCGCCGACCTCGCAACCCGTGAAGAGCAGATCGCGATCGCGACGCAAACGCAGCGCACTCAGGGCTGGGGCGCATGGCCGTCGTGCTCGGGTCGCCTCGGACTGGGATAAGTTCTACTGGTGTCAGACGCCGAACAATCGAACGAACCCATCGCTACTCCGCGCGGGCAGGCAGCCCTGCTCGGTCCGGTCGAGGTGCGCGCTCTTGCCGAGGAATTCGGTGTCCGGCCCACGAAACAGTTGGGGCAGAACTTCGTTCACGACGCCAATACCGTGCGGCGCATCGTCACCACGGCAGGCGTCACTCGTGACGACGTCGTTCTCGAGGTCGGGCCTGGTCTCGGTTCGCTGACGATGGCGCTGATGGACGTGGTCGATCGCGTGATCGCGGTCGAGATCGATCCCAACCTCGCGGCTCGCCTTCCGAAGACGGTGGCCGAGCGAGCGCCGGAGTTGGCCGATCGCCTGACCGTCGTCGAAGCCGACGCGATGCGTGTGTTGCCTTCGCAGATTCCCGGCGAGCCGACCGCGCTGGTCGCGAACCTGCCGTACAACGTCGCGGTGCCGGTGTTGCTGCACCTGTTCGCTTCGTTGCCGAGTTTGCGGACCGCACTCGTGATGGTGCAGGCCGAGGTCGCCGATCGCCTGGCGGCTGATCCGGGGAGCAAGATCTACGGTGTTCCCAGCGTCAAGGCCAACTTCTTCGGCGAGGTTCGCCGCGCCGGTGCCGTCGGACGCAACGTCTTCTGGCCGGTGCCCAAGGTCGAATCCGGTCTGGTTCGTATCGACCGGTACGCGGAGCCACCGTGGCCGATGGACGAAAAGCACCGCAAGCAGGTCTTTGCTGCCATCGACGCCGCATTCGCACAGCGCCGCAAGACTCTGCGTGCCGCTCTCAGCGGATGGGCAGGTTCGCCGGCTGAAGCCGAACGACGACTCCTCGCTGCGGGCATCGAGCCACAGACGCGTGGCGAGATGCTCGACGCAGCAGCCTTCGTTCGGCTGGCTGGAGGCGAATAGCCCCGTGCGCGGTTAAGGAGTGCAGGGACTCCCTAACCGCGCACAGGGGGCTCGCCCCCTTAGTTGAACCGCCGCAACCTCAGGCTGTTGCTCACCACGAACACACTGCTGAATGCCATTGCGGCACCGGCGAGCATCGGGTTGAGCAGGCCGGCCGCAGCCAGCGGGATCGCTGCCGTGTTGTAGGCGAATGCCCAGAACAGGTTGCCCTTGATGGTCTTGAGCGTCTTGCGAGACAGTCGAATTGCATCGGCTGCCGACCGCAGGTCACCGCGCACCAGAGTGATGTCGCTGGCCTCGATTGCAACGTCGGTACCCGTGCCCATTGCCAGACCGAGATCGGCCTGGGCCAGGGCTGCCGCGTCGTTCACGCCGTCGCCGACCATGGCCACGACGCGTCCTTCTGCCTGAAGCTTCTTGACGGCGTCGACCTTGTCGGCCGGCATGACCTCGGCGAACACGGTGCTGATTCCGACCTGATCCGCGACAGTGCGGGCGACGGTGGCGTTGTCACCAGTCAGCAGAACCGGTTCGAGGCCGAGTGACTTCAACTGTGCGATCGCTTCGGCGCTCGTGTCCTTGACCGCGTCGGCGATCACGAGGATGCCGCGTGCCTCGCCGTCCCAGCCCACCGCGATTGCGGTGCGCCCGGCCTTCTCTGCTTCAGCTTTCGCCTCGCGCAGATTCTCCGGCAACGGCATCGACCAGTCGGCGAGCAGCGCGTCTCTGCCGGCGACGACGGCATGACCGTCGACCATTCCCTGCACGCCGCGTCCGGCGACGTTCACGAAATCCTCGACCGGAGGTAATTCGCCCACGGCTTCGGTCGCGCCCTTCGCGATCGCTGCGGCGATGGGGTGTTCGGAGCGATGTTCGAGTGCGCCGGCCAGTCGAAGTACCTCGTCGACGGTTGTTCCTTCGCCCACGACGGTGTCCAGCAATGTCATCTGACCAGTAGTGACGGTTCCCGTCTTGTCGAGCACGACGGTGTCGACTGCGCGCGTCGATTCGAGCACCTCGGGTCCCTTGATCAGGATTCCCATCTGGGCTCCGCGGCCCGTGCCCACCAACAAGGCTGTGGGCGTTGCCAATCCGAGAGCACAGGGGCACGCGATGATCAGCACGGCGACCGCAGCGGTGAACGCCATCTCGATGGGGTTACCAGTCCCGAGCCAGTAGCCCAGTGTCGCAACGGCAATCGCGATGACGACCGGAACGAAGATACCGGCGATCCGATCGGCGAGGCGCTGAACTTCGGCCTTGCCGTTCTGTGCGTCTTCGACCAGTGCCGCCATCTGGGCGAGCTGGGTGTCGCTCCCGACGCGGGTGGCCTCGACGGTCAACGTTCCACCGACGTTGACGGTGGCCCCGACGACGGTGTCTCCGACACCGACTTCCTCCGGCACGGATTCACCCGTCAACATGCTCATGTCGACGGCTGAGCGGCCCTCGGTGATGATGCCGTCCGTGGCGATCTTCTCGCCGGGCCGAACGATGAAGGAGTCGCCCGCTGCCAGTTCTTCGGCGGGGATTCGTACTTCGACGCCGTCTCGCAATACCGCGACGTCTTTCGCACCGAGTTCCATGAGCGCGCGTAGTGCGGCACCGGACGTGCGCTTGGACTTGTGCTCGAAGTAGCGTCCGGCGAGCACGAACGTGATGACGCCCGCGGCAACCTCGAGGTAGATGTTGGCGCTGCCGTCCATCCGGTCGACCGTCAGTCTGAACGCGTGCTTCATTCCCGCTTCGCCCGCGGTGCCGAAGAACAGTGCGTAGAGCGACCAGACGAACGCCGAGATGGTGCCCAGGGAGATGAGCGTGTCCATCGTGGCGGCGCCGTGACGCAGGTTCACCCAGGCGGCACGGTGGAAGGGAAGGGCCGCCCACACGATGACCGGCGCGGCCAGCGTGAGGGAGAGCCACTGCCAGTTGTCGAACTGCAGCGCAGGAATCATCGCCATCGCGATGACCGGTACCGAGAGCAGAGTCGAGATGATCAGGCGGGTACGAAGCTCGCGCAGATCGCGATCCTGCGGCGTTTCCGCGTCCGGGTCGACGCTGTCAGGCGCGCTGGGTGGCTTGGGGAGCGCGGCGGCGTAGCCGGCGTTCTCGACGGCAGTGACCAGATCTTCGACGGGTACCCCGTCCGGGAAGGTGACCTTGGCTTTTTCCGTCGCGTAGTTGACGGTGGCTGTGACGCCGTCGATCTTGTTGAGCTTCTTCTCGATTCGTGACGCGCAGGAGGCGCAGGTCATTCCGGTGATCGCGAGTTCGACGCTGCTCGATTTGGCAGCATTGTCGACCGCAGTCGGTGACGTCATCAGTGCCCTCCCTCGTGATTGTCTGGAACTGAAGCAATGGAAGTGCCTGCATCTACAGTGAATTCGGCGGTCCGGACCACGCCCTCGTGCTGGAAGTCGAGGAACAGTCGGTATGTGCCTTCGCTCGGTGCCTGTGCGTGGAAGGAAATGTCCGGACCAGGAGCTGTGACGCCGTCGCCCGGCTCACCTTCGGGGTGCACGTGCAGGTAGGCGAGGTCGCCGGTGCGCAGGGCAACGAGGTGACCATAGGCGCCGAGGTACGGATCGAGATCGGTGACCGGGGTTCCGTCGCGAGCAACGCTCAGCGTGATCGGGCCGCCGGCAGTGGTCAGGTCACCGTCGAGAGTCACGGTGTATCCGTCGACAGTTGCGGTCGCGCTCTTCGCAGGCAGCGGCGCAGGAGTGAATTCGCCTGCCACGTCGAAGTTTCGACCGAGTGTCAGTTGGGTGCCGTCGGTGGGATCGAAGTCCGCGAAGACTCGGTAGGTGCCGGCGACGGGCCAGGCCCAGTCGATCGACCAGGTGCCGTCTGCGGCGAGCGACGGATGCACGTGGCGGAATTCGCTGGTGTCGTTTCGGACGACAATGAGGTGAAGCTTCTTCTCGTGCAGGAGGTCGAAATCGACGACGGGCGCGTTGTTGCTGTCGAGAATCCGGAAGGTCAAGGTTCCCGGCTCCCCAGCTCGACCGGGTGCGGTCACTTCGGTGAGTGTGTATCCGCCGGAAGAGACTTCGAGCCCTGCAGGCGTTGCCGAATCCATGCCTGGCATCGATTCGGTGGTTGATTCGTGGGTGCTGTGCTGGGTGGTGGACATGTCTATCGGGCTTCCGATTGCGGCCCCCACGCCGAGGGCGGCGCCGAAGACGGCGACCAACCCTACGGCGTAGGTGGCAAGTGTTGTCGAGGTGCGCACAGCTGACTCAGCTTGGTACGACTGCGTAGCCGGCTTCGTCGACTGCTGCGGCGACGTCGGCTTCGGAGACAGGAGCATCGCTGGTGACAACGACGCGTCCGCTCGCCAATTCGACATCCACCGCGGTTACGCCCGCGATGTTGCCGACCTCTTCCTTGACGGATCCGACGCAGTGTCCGCAGGTCATTCCGGAAACGGTGTATTCGGCGGTGGTCATCGCAGATCCCTTCGGTTGTGGAAAACTCATTTTACGGATACCCGGTGTAGGTATCGCTCTGCAACTGAAGGTACCCCCAGGGGGTATGCCTGTCAATGGGTTGGGCAGTGATGAAGGCCTCAGGGAAGACAACAGGGCGGATGTGTGGTCTACTTGTGTTGGTCGTAAGTGTTTGTGTTTGTGTTTCCACGCTCGCAAATAGTTAGGTTGCGAGCGTTTGGACATCCTCCACGGATTTGTCTCAGAACGGTCGTAGTAAGTGACCCGGGCGGTCGAAGCGACTGCCTGTTGACACTGTGTTAGAGGAGATTTACATGGCAGAGGGCATCGTGAAGTGGTTCAACTCCGAGAAGGGGTTCGGCTTCATCGCTCCCGAAGACGGCAGTGCTGACGTCTTCGTTCACTACTCCGAGATCCAGAGTGGCGGCTTCCGCACTCTCGAGGAGAACCAGCGCGTGGCGTTCGAGATCGGTCAGGGCAACAAGGGCCCGCAGGCCACCGGCGTTACCATCGTCTAAGACGTCCATGTAAGTCGGGCAACCGGCGCATGACGTACTGACAAGACCCCAGCTCTTCGGAGTTGGGGTCTTGTTGTATTTGCGCGAAAAGTGCTGTCATGCATTGAGATAACGCTGAGCGGCTACTGTCGTTTCCGCCGCGATCGTGCGGCATTCTTCGCGGAGTTCAGGTGGATTCATCACCGTGAAATCGGCGTCGAAGGCCCTGAGCCACTGTGCGATTGACCGCAGCGAAGTGCCCGAAAGCACTATGACGCAATGGCCTTCGTCGGTGGACTCCACTGATCCCCACTGTTCACTGACCATGGGTGCAATCTGCTCGATGGGTGCATGCAGTAGAACTGTTGCGCGCGTGGAGGAATAAGCCCGAGCAACACCGCGGGAGACGAAGTCTGCTGCGCCACCGGCAGGTAGGTCCCGAGGCGTGAATCGTGGACCGGTGGGGATCTTGGGTTCCATCCTGTCGACGCGAAACGACCGCCAGTCTGCGCGAGCGAGATCCCAGGCCACCAGGTACCACCGAACTCCCGACCGCACGAGTCGGTACGGTTCCACCTCGCGCCGGCTCTGCGTCCCGTCGTGCGTGCTGTAGTCGAACCTCAGACGTTCGTGGTTGTGGCACACCGACGCGATGGCGGACAGGACGGACGCATCGACTGCGCTCGCTGCCGGCTCTCGTGGCACCACGTCGATCGACAGGGACTCCAGACGGTGCCGCAGTCTCGACGGCATGATCTGTCGCAGTTTCGCGAGCGCGCGCATCGAAGCCTCGCCGATGCCGACCACGGATCCGGTCGCACCAGACTGCAGAGAGAGCACCACCGCGAGCACTTCTTCGTCATCGAGCTGTAGCGGGGGCATTTCCGCACCGGCTCCCAGGCGATATCCGCCGCCGACGCCGACCGTCGCGTCGACCGGGTAGCCGAGATCGCGGAGGCGGTCCACGTCACGTCTGACTGTGCGCGGGGTGATCGCGAGCTTGTCTGCGAGTTCGGCACCGGACCAGTCTCGACGTGTCTGGAGCAGTGACAGCAACCGCAGTAGGCGAGCCGATGTCTCCTTCATGGCAAGAAGTCTGCCAAACATTTAGGACCCAATGCGTCCTCAATTGAACTTAGGTTGGTCCACATCCGACCAGTCGAGAAGAAATTGGGGCACATCATGAGTCGCATCAACGACGGCAGACCGATGATCGAGACGAAGGCGCTCACCAAGCACTTCGCCCAGGGCAAGAAGCTCGTGGAAGCAGTCAATGGAGTCACGCTCGACGTAGCGGAGGGCGAGTTGGTTGCCTTGCTGGGGCCGAACGGTGCCGGAAAATCGACGACGTTGCGCATGCTGACCACCTTGCTCGAGCCCACGTCCGGCAGCGCGCGAATCGCAGGGTTCGACATCTCCGCGGCGCGAAACGAGGTGCGCTCGAGCCTTGGATACGTCGGACAGGGCAACGGCGCCGGCCACAACCAGCGGGTTCGCGACGAGTTGGTGACGCAGGGGTTGTGCTACGGAATGTCCAAGGGCGACTCGCAGGTCCGGGCCGACGAGTTGCTGGGTGATCTGGAACTCACCGATCTGGGCGCTCGCAAGGTCAGCACTCTGTCGGGCGGGCAGCGCAGGCGGCTCGATATTGCTCTGAGCCTGGTCCATCGCCCGCCCCTCCTGTTCCTCGATGAGCCGTCCACGGGCATGGACCCGCAAAGTCGGGCCAACCTCTGGGACCACATCCTCCGGTTGCGGCGAGAGATGGGCACGACGATCGTGCTGACCACGCACTACCTCGAAGAAGCGGATTCGATGGCAGAGCGGGTCATCGTCATCGACGAGGGCACTGTCATCGCGGACAACACCGCTGCCGCACTCAAGGCGGATCTTGCGGGAGATCATCTTCTGCTCACCTTCGACAGCGCCGAGGCGGCCGGGGTCGCAGCGTCGGTGGCCGAGCAACTTGTCACCGTCCGTGAAGTCACTGTCGACGCAAGCGCAGTGAGTATCCGTGCCGACGAGGGTGATTCGACCCTACCTGTGTTGCTGCGTGAAGCGGATGCCCGAGGTGCCCGCGCTCTCACCGCCGACATCACCCGACCCACTCTTGACGACGTCTTCCTCACCCTCACCGGCCGCAGTCTGCGCGAGAGCGCCGCCGCCGTCGCTTCCTAGAACTACTACGACGAACAGGAATCTGCCATGACAATCACACTCGATACCCCACGTACCTTGCGCGGCAACATCGTTCGAGACAGCGCAATCGTGATGGGTCGTGAACTGCGCCCGATGTTGCGTGACCCGGTCAGCGTCATCTTCAGCCTCGTTCAGCCGCTGATCCTGCTGGCGTTGTTCGGACCTCTGCTCAAAGGGGTCCCGGGTACCGGTGACGGCGTATGGAATTGGTTCATTCCCGGTGTATTGGTGATGATCGCGATCTTCGGAACGACGATGACCGGTTCCAACCTTCTGATGGAGATGCAGCAGGGATCGCACGAGCGCATGCTGGTGACTCCGCTCAGACGCTCGTCGTTGCTGATCGGCAGGGCGTGCAAGGAGATGGTTCCGCTTGCCGCGCAGGCGATTCTGATCATTTTGGTTGCACTTCCGCTCGGGTTGGACGTCAACGCAGCGGGCGCCGCGCTCGGGATCGTCCTGCTCGGAGTGTTCGGCGTCGGACTCGGTGCGCTCTCGTACGCTCTCGCTCTGGCTGTGCGAGAGCAGGATTGGATGTTCTGGGTCGTTCAGCAGACGCTGATGTTCCCGCTCCTGATCCTGTCGGGAACCATGCTTCCGCTCGACGATGCGCCGGGTTGGATGAAGGTCCTCGTGAACATCAATCCGCTGGGCTACGTCGTCGACGCCGAGCGGGCACTGTTTGCCGGTGACTTCGCATCGGGCAGCGTTCTGGCAGGAATCGTGGCCGCTGTGGGCGTTGCGGTTGTCGGTCTGGGCGTAGGTGTGCGCGCGGTGAAATAGCGTCGGTGTGCTGGCTGTCGGACGGGGTGCGGCGGTCGCAGGTTTTCGCCCAGGTGTTCGCAGCGCCTATTGTTGTTCCTTGTGCTCTCCGTCGTTCCCCGCCCCGTAGTTGTCCGGGCCCCGTCCAAGGTGAATCTCCACCTTGCCGTCGGGGACCTGCGCGACGACGGCTATCACGAACTGACGACGGTGTTCCAGGCATTGTCGCTGGCAGACACCGTCACGGTGGCGCCTGCGGACGCTCTGACCGTGCGGGTTATCGGCGACGACGCCGCGGCCGTGCCTACCGATCGCACCAATCTCGTGTGGCGGGCCGCCGAGATGCTCGCGGTTGAGGGTGGCGTGGCCCCGAACGTGGAGATCGTCATCGAGAAAGGCATTCCCGTCGCAGGAGGAATGGCCGGCGGGAGCGCCGACGCGGCCGCCGCGTTGGTTGCGCTCAACTCGTTGTGGAAGCTCGACTTCTCTCGGCCCGATCTCGACGCCTTCGCGGCACGCCTCGGGAGCGACGTCCCGTTCTCCCTGCACGGTGGCACCGCGCTCGGAACCGGCCGCGGCGAACAACTTGTCCCCGTCTTGACCCGCCACACCTTTCATTGGGTGTTGGCGCTGGCCAAGGGCGGCTTGAGTACGCCCGTCGTGTTTCGAGAACTGGACAAGCTGCGGGCCGAAGGTTCTCCGAAACGGTTGGGGAGTGCCGACGCCTTGATTCAGGCGCTCACCACCGGTGATGCTCATCTGCTCGCCCCGCTCCTCGGCAACGATCTGCAGGCGGCAGCGCTCTCACTCAACCCGGATCTACGACGGACGCTGCGAGCGGGCGTCGAAGCCGGAGCATTGTCCGGCATCGTCTCCGGCTCCGGACCGACATGCGCGTTTCTCTGCGCCGACGCACAGTCCGCGGTGGAAGTGAGCGCAGAACTTGCGGGAGCGGGGGTGTGCCGCACCGTTCGCGTGGCGAGCGGACCTGTTCCCGGAGCACGAATACTCGACAATGCGGCAAAGGGACAGCACTGATGGCGAATCTGATCAATCTGGAAAACGTGTCGAAGTCTTTCGGCGTCAAGCCGTTGCTCGACGGGGTCTCCCTGGGCGTCGAGGAGGGCGAGCGCATCGGCGTGGTCGGCCTCAACGGTGGCGGCAAGACAACTATGCTCGAGGTCCTCGCGGGTGTGGAGCAGCCGGATTCGGGACGAGTGAGCCGCGTCGGCGGATTGCGGATGGCCGTCGTGACACAGCGCGGCGTACTGCCTCCCGGCTCCACGGTCGGTGAAGTGGTCCTGGGGCCGCTCGGAGTAGCTCAGCACGAGTGGGCCGGCGATGCGCGCATCCGTTCAGTGCTCTCGGGTATCGGCATCGACAACCTGGGCGCCGGCGGCGAGCGGTCTGCATTGGACGCCAAGGTCGACGGACTGTCCGGCGGCGAGCGCCGCCGCGTCGCGCTGGCTGCAGCTCTTGTTCAGGACCTCGATCTGCTGGTGCTCGACGAGCCCACCAACCACCTCGACGTCGAAGGTGTTCAGTGGTTGGCCGAGCACCTCGTCTCACGTCGCAGTGCGCTTGTTGTCGTGACCCACGATCGCTGGTTCCTCGACACCGTCGCCACCCGCACCTGGGAGGTTGTCGGTGGCGGCGTCGAAAGCTACGAGGGTGGCTACAACGACTGGGTATTCGCCCGTGCCGAGCGTTCCCGTCAGGCCGACGCTTCCGAAGAGCGTCGCCGCAACCTTGCGCGTAAGGAACTGGCGTGGCTGCGCCGCGGTGCTCCTGCCCGTACGTCCAAGCCGAAGTACCGCATCGAAGCAGCAGAAGCCCTGATCGCCGACGTTCCGGCACCTCGTGACGCGGTGGCGCTTGCGTCGTTCGCGCAGCGTCGGCTCGGCAAGGTTGTCATCGAACTCGAAGACGCTCGTCTGGAGACCCCGGACGGGCGCGTACTCGTCGAGGATCTGACCTGGCGTCTGGCACCGGGCGAGCGTGTCGGCCTGGTCGGCGTCAACGGCTCGGGCAAGACGACGCTGCTGCGGACGCTGGCCGGCGAACTCGAGCCTGCAGCCGGAAAGCGCATTCAGGGACAGACCGTCCACATCGGTTGGCTCAAGCAGGAACTCGACGATCTTCCGACCGACATGCGCGTACTCGACGCGGTCAAGGATGTAGCCGAGCGAATCACCCTGGGTGACAAGGAAGTATCGGCTGGTCAGCTGGCTGAGCGGCTGGGCTTCACACCGGCGCGTCAGCGCACCCCCGTCGGTGACCTGTCCGGTGGTGAGCGCAGACGTCTGCAGTTGACGCGTGTTCTCATGGCCGAGCCCAATGTCTTGCTTCTCGACGAGCCCACCAACGATCTCGACATCGACACGCTTCAGCAACTCGAGGATCTGCTCGACGGCTGGGCAGGCACCATGGTTGTGATCTCGCACGACCGGTACCTGATCGAGCGCATCTGTGACACCACCTGGGCGCTCTTCGGTGATCGCAAGCTCACCAACCTGCCCGGCGGTATCGAGGACTACCTGCGTCGGCGCGCCGCGATGGGGGATGGCGACAACCCGTCAGTGGCCTCGACCGCGAGTGGTGCGTCGAAGAGCAAGCAGGTTCGCGACGGTGCCGCGGATCGCGCTGCACGCAAGGAACTTTCGAAGCTCGAGCGGTCTATCGCGAAGTTCGACGACCGTGAAAAGAAGCTGCACGCATCACTTGCCGACGCGGCCACCGACCCGGACAAGCTGCAGAAGCTCGGCGCAGAACTCAAGCAGGTCATCGCCGACAAGGAAGCCGCCGAAGAGCAGTGGATGGAGCTGTTCGCCGAGCTCGACGGCTAGGGGAACTTCGCCCCGAACTTCTTGAAGGTTCGCTCTGGATCCACGGTGTCCGGAGCCTGCCTGCGCAGCAGCGCATCCAGAACGAGCCCGTCCAGTGCTGCGACCAATTCCGCTGCATCGGACGAGGTCATGCCGCGTTCGATCAAGATGGCAACAAATCGATCCCGACCACGCACCAGTTCCACTGCGAGGTCGGGATCGTGGAATGACGCGATGATCAGTTCGTAGCGAGCACGAGTGCGACCGGACTCGGGCCCCAGCCACCGGGCCACCTGTTGCTTCGGCGTCTCGCCCGGGCGAGGAAGATCGCCGTCCAGAAGGTGTCGCACCACTTCGACTATCAGCCCACGTTGGTTTGCGAAATAGTGCCGTGCGCTGCCGTGCGGCACGCCGGCTTCGTCCTCGACACCCCTCATCGACCAAGCTCGAAACCCAACCCGGCCCAGTAGTTCGAGCCCAGCGTCCAGAAGTGCTTCTCGCGTCGATTTCTCCACGCAGAGAAGATACCGTGGTACGTTCTTCTCCGCGTGGAGAATTTTCTTCTTTTCGGAGAAGTTCTGGAACTGGGTTGAACTCACTGGGGGTGAAGCATGGTCGTCATTTTCGATATCCTGCTTGTGTTGTGCGTTGTTGCGATTGTGTGTTTTGCGGGGTATGTCTTCTATCGCGTGATATTGGACGACTAGGCGAATGTTGATGTACTTCAACAGGTCTCGAGTCTTCATGTTCTCGAAGTTGTCCGTTTTGCCCCTGGCGTTCGAAAGTTTGTTCGATTATACTCTGGGTATGGACAGTCGGGATGCGTGGCAGTTGGATGGTGGGGATCTCAAGGGTGAGGTTCTGGATCTGGTGCGTGTCCGGCACGAGTTGCAGTCGCGGATGGTGTTGTTGATCGTGGAGATGTTTTCCCGTGAGGTTCTCGGCGGGAAGGGTTTTCGGGCGATCGCGCAGTGGTTGCATGGTTCGACGAATTTGGAGATCGGTGAGTGCAGCCTGCTGGTCGGTTTGGCGCGGTTGTTGATGCTCGAACCTGTTGTCGCGGATGCGTTTCACCGGGGCGATGTGGATGCGTTGAAGGCGCGGCAGGTGGCGTCGTTTTGTCAGCATCCGCCGAAGAACATGACGCCGGCGGATGTGAACAAGGCTCGGGGAATCTTGTTGTCGTTGGCGTCGAAGAATATTGCGGATTGTGATGCGGTGCGTGCTGCGATCCGGCGGATCGAGAAGCAGTACGGAAACCGCGAGGATGGCGTTCCGGTGGGTGAGGATTCGGAGCGCAACGAGTTCTATGCCTCGAAAGGCCTGTATGGACGGGTGACGGTGAAAGGTGATTTGGATGCGGTCAACGGGGCGCGGTTGATCACGTTGTTGTCGAGCCTGTCGGCGCCGACACCGGAGGAGGACGGCGTCAAAGACACCCGCACGCCGGCACTACGACGTGCGGACGGGTTCTGCGAACTGTTGCGCCGGTACGAGCGGGCGGGGTTGGGTCCGATCGAGGGCGGGGTGAAACCGCACATCACGGTCACCGCCAGTGCGAAAGACATGACCGATATGCAGGCTTTGAAGGACTTGCTGCCGTCGACGGAGGAGCTGGGGTTTGCGTGGGCGGATTGGGTGGGCCCGATCAGCATCGACACCGCTCGGATGTTGGCCTGTGACTGCACCGTCGCCCGGATTCTGTTGGACGAGAATGGTGTTCCGCTCGACTGCGGCAAGGAAGTAAGAACCGCGACGGTTCCGCAGCGGCGAGCGTTGACGGTGCGTGATGGTGGGTGTGCGTTTCCAGGGTGCGGGACACCGTGGGGGTGGTGCGATGCTCACCATATTGTTCACTGGGGTGATGGTGGCCCAACGGATCTCGACAACCTGATCTTGTTGTGCGGTCATCACCACCGGACACTGCACCACACCGAATGGCGGGTCGAGATCGGCCCCGATCGAAAGACGGTGTTCTACCCGCCGATGTCCGTTGACCCGAATCAGCAGCCGATCGGCGGGAACAGTCCACCGACAGCGGCGTGAACCGCGATAACTGAAGACGTGAGCACCGGGGCAGAACCATGCCCGGTGCTGACGGCTGTCTCCTGTCAGAACGGAACTGTCAGAACGTGAGCGTGAGTCGCCCGTTCTCGTCGCTGATGTGAACAGTTCGCCCGATCGCCTGCGGGTTGTCGCCGCGAAGCTGGGTCAGTTCGGCCGCATTCTCGGGACCAGTGTGACCGGCGACGCGACGGCCGTCCGGCGTCGTCGCGATCACGAACCCGATCTCAGGCTCGCCAGTGCGGCCGTATTCGACAGAAGCCGTGACTATTTCCGCCGTGCCCGTGTAATCAGTGATCAGTTCCGGAACCTCCGCAGTTAACGCGCGTGCGTTGGGATCGCCGACGTACCCGTCAGCATGAGCGGCGGCGGACAACAGTACGCAGTGCTGGTAGGTGAGGAATCCACCGTTGCCGTGGACGAGGGCAAGGTTGGCGCCGTCACGAATTCGCCTGGTGACCTCGGCGACGGAATGCAGGGTGTAGCTGTTCAGTGGCCCCCCGAAGAACGAGTGACCTCCGGTGACGCTCGGGATCGCGGTTTCTGGGAGCCCGAGTTCGCGGATCAACAGCTTTGGCACGATCGGGAAGCAGCTGTAGGCATCGACGATGTCGAGTGCGTCGGCACCGACTCCGGCACCATCGAGGGTGCGATGCACGGCATCGTGCATCGCGGCTGAATTGTCGAAGCCGTTGCGGCTGAGGATGTCCAATGGATCACTGGCACCGGCTCCGCCCCAGAGATAGACCAGTTTTCCTTCGTCGATACCGAATTCGAGGGCCGTCGACAATGAGCAGACGACAACGGCCGCAGCCTGATTGACGAAGGGCATCGCGTTGAGCATCAGTGGGTACGGCTCGGAGACCATCCGGTTACCGGGGCCGACAGTGCCGATCTCTTCCGCCGATCGGATCTCCGACGTCCAGGAAGCAGGATTCTTCGACGCCAGCTCCGAGAACGCGGCGTACATCCTCGCGGACCAGGCGAGCGATTCGCGGGCGCCGAGGCCCTCCGCTGCACTGAAACAGTTCTCGAACAGCGGGTAGACGCGCGTCGGCACGATGAAACCGGCGCGCTGCATTTCGGGGCTTCCCAGGTCGGTCGGATCGAATCCGGGAGGCCCACCGGGCGCTGCCGTCCACCCGATCGAGTCGGGGGTGACTCCGGACTTTCGCAGCGCGGTGGTGCTGGCGTGCGATTCTCCGCCCACGAGCAGAGCAACCGAAGATTCACCGCGGGCGATGGCCGCGCCGATCCGATCGAGGAGCGCCGCGGGCCAGTGTCCACCGATCGGAGAGGTCGAGGTGACCTTGGGGGTCGCGCCTAGTCGTGAGGCAAGCAGCCCGGGGAGATCGTCGTACGACCAGCTGACTGTCTTGATCGCGAACACGGAATCGATCTGTGTTCCCAGTTCAGCGCGTCCACTGTCGTTCAAGGCGGCGACGGTGGCGTCGTGAATCAGATCGAGAGGTTCGCGGTGCCCGTCGGCGGGATTCCAGCGCAGATCGCCGACGCCGACGATGACCGGGATTCGTGATGCGTCAACCATCATGTACCTCTCGTTGCCGACCCGTAGCCGGGAGTTGCAGTCACGATATCGGGGACCCTGGTATGTGTAACTCTGGGGTCACAGTCAACAATTTTCGGGTTCCTATTTAGGTATGCCTAACGAAAGTCCTATACTCGTCATCATGACAGCTGTGGCAGAGAGAATTTCGGTGCCCGTGGGGCCGCGTTCCATCGATCACCCCTACTCGATGACAACGGTGACTCTGAAGCTCTCTCACCAACGGCAGTGGGCACCGCACCGTCACCCTGAACATGAGCTGATCTGGGGAAACTCCGGCGGAATGCTCACGGTTGTCGCTGACGGCATCACCTGGGAGGTTCCGCCTTCGGCGGGGCTGTGGTTGCCCGCCGGCGCGTTGCATGCCGTGAAGGCAGGTCCGGGTACGGAGTTCTTCTGCACCTATTTCCGGCCCGAGGCTCACGCCGCGCCCTCGGGCGTTCCGGGCTTGTTCGGTGTCAGTGCTCTCCTGCGTGAGGTGCTCCTGCACATGCATCGGCGGAACATGCCCGACGAAGCGCGTAGTCGAGCCGAGCGGGTGGCCTTCGACATGCTGCAGCCGCTCGAAGTTGCTGCTGTGGAGGTTCCGATGCCGACCGATCCGCGGGCGCTGTTCGTTGCCGAAGCATTGGTCGCCAATCCCGCAGACCAGCGCTCGCTGTCGGAATGGGCACTGACGGCTGGCGGCAGTGTCCGTACGTTGACGCGAGTGTTCGCGCAGGGCACGGGAATGACCTTTGCACAGTGGCGAATTCAGGTTCGAGTCCGCGCAGCACTGACGTATCTGGCTGCTGGAGTGCCGGTTTCGGTTGTCAGTAGGCGAGTCGGGTACGAAACTCCGAGTGCTTTTGTCGCAGTGTTCCGTCGGGTCACCGGCCGTACGCCCGGAAGCATGATGAACAAGGGGAGTGTGGCGCCCGAATCGGTGCCGTACCTTCTGCACGCTTGATTCGGGTCACAGCGGGCGTATGCGCACAGTTCCGGCGGCGGATTCAGCATCTATCCGGTGGGCGCTCATCGAGTCCTCGGGGACCGATGACATCGACTGTCCGATCGCGGACCGCACGTCGACCATGTAGGTCACGTTGTTCGGAACCTGTACCGCTATATCGCCATGAGTAGTGCGTGCTTTCACCGATGACGGCGGCGATTCCGCACTGATTCGAATATCGCCCACGGTGGACTGCGCGTCGATTGGATCGGCGGATTCGGCACTGACGTTGATCCGGCCGACTGTCGTTCGCGTGGTGATGTCCCCGGAGTGGCGACGCAGTGTGACATCGCCGACGTAGGAGGTCACTCGTATACGACCGGACAGATCGCTGGCCTCGACAGACCCTGCCCGCGTTTCGACGGTAAGGCTTGTATCGGGAGGAAGTTCGACGGTGACGGTCAGATCGCATCGCGCAAAGCCGAGGTCTGGGCAGTGCGCAATCAATGAATCGTCTGCAGCGAAGTCGACGCTCGGTGGATCACCCCGATACCGGCCCTCGGCCGTTACGTGAACCTGACCGTCGGTACTCGGTTGAAGTCGAACATCGATGTCGCCGCTCTCTGTGAGAACCGCGAGCGACGAACTGGATTCGCGGGTTGTTGTCGTGCGAAAGTCTTGCCACTTCGGCACGCCGAAGGCATACACGAGAGTGGAGCCCGCAAGAAGGCTGACGAGGAGAACGGTAGTCAGTGCGCCGGCGATCGCTACAAATCGCCGCGGGGTCTTGGTGAATTTCACGTCGCTCCCAGATATCTGAGTACCGCAAGAACTCGGCGATGGTCGGCAGAGTCGTTGTACAGATCGAGTTTGGTGAAGATGTTGCCGATGTGCTTTTCGACAGCAGCATGGCCGATGACCAAAGTGGCCGCGATACCCGAGTTTGACTGACCCTGCGCCATTACCGTGAGTACTTCGCGTTCGCGCGGAGTGAGCCTGGCCAGCGGGTCGTCCTTGGGCGCGCGAGCAAGCAACTGTTGTACGACGTCCGGGTCGATCACAGTCCCGCCAGCGGCTACCCGGTTGACGGCGTCGACAAATTCGTCGACATCCGCGACGCGGTCTTTGAGAAGGTAGCCGACGCCGTCGATACGACTTCGAAGCAGTTCGGCGGCATACCGTTCCTCGACGTATTGGGAGAGGACGAGAACGCCTACAGCAGGCCACCTTTGACGGATGACAAGGGCTGCGCGCAGACCCTCATCGAGAAAAGTCGGTGGCATACGAACGTCGACCACGCAGACATCGGGTAACACGTCCACCTCAGAGAGTTCTCTGAGCAGGTTCTCGGCGTCTCCGACGCTCGCCGTGATGTCGACTCCGTGGTCGGTGAGGAGTCGTCTGATGCCCTCTCGAAGCAGAACCGAATCATCGGCAAGCATCACGCGCACGGTACCTCCACGACAATCGAAGTTGGGCCGCCGACTGGACTCTCGACGTGCAAACTTCCGTCGACACCACTGAGACGATCCGCCAGACCAGCAAGTCCGCCACCAGGTTGGATCACTGCGCCGCCTCGTCCGTTGTCGCAGACTTCGATCCTCAAGCTTTGCCCGAGACGCTCGACGGAAACGGTTGCGCGGGTTGCTTGCGCGTGTTTGGTCACGTTGGTGAGTGCCTCCGATACGAGGAAGTAAATGGTCGACTCCATGGTGGCCGTAGGCCGCGAAATTCCGCCCAATTCGGGAGCGATGTTGATGTCGACTGGAACCGAACACAGTGCCGCGACGGACGAGAGAGCGGCGTCGAGTCCACGATCGGTCAGGATGGGCGGGTGCAGGCCTCGGGTCAACGCACGAATGTCGGCGATCGCGTTCCGAGTCTCGCGATGCGCGTCGTCGAGCAAGGAGCGAAGCATGGCGTCGTCTGAAGATTTGGCGCGAGACTTTGCGTGACCCAAAGAGATCGACACTGCCACCAGACGTTGTTGGGCGCCGTCGTGGAGGTCCCGTTCGATGCGCAAGCGCTCCGCCTCTGCCGCGTCGATGACCCGTGTCCGACTGTGCGTCAACTCTTCTACACGTGTTTCCTGTGCGGACGCACCCAAAAGCGAACGGCTGAACCACCAGTCGGCGCGCGCGAGGCAGGTAACGAAAGGTGGTGTGACAAATACGAACCACAGGACAGCGGGGATCGCGATGATTACCAGCACTTCCAGCGTGAAAGTTTCGGCGATCTCGAGCTGTGATCCCGGAGGATCGGTGATCAGCCAGGCGAGAGGCGCAACGGTAAAAACGACAGGCACAATCAGTTGCGCTGTGACGAGGACAAGAACGGCAATTGATAGTGGAAGGCGAAGAATCCAGTGAAGTAACGACTTCCACAGCGTCGGACCTCGAACGGACTCGACGAAGCGTGCACGGAAGGTGGCAGCACGGGTTGGCGAAGCACGATCGGTGACCACGCCACTGAAGAACTTCACTGACCACAGCTGTGCTCGGTCGGCGTACCGCAACGGTGGGATCATGAGCGCGAATACCAACACGCCCACTAGTGCAAATGGCAGTGTGACGACGGCGAGGGTTAGCCATGCGATGACGACGATTGCCAGTGAACCCGAGACCAGCGAGGTCCCGAGAGAAACGAATGCCAGCCACCACGACGTGGTGAACCAGGCACGCAGGGGATTGCGTGGAATGAACAAGCCACTTTCTTGCATCTGGTTCACCTCCGTCCAGCAACCCGACACTCTGCCGGTTTGAACAGCCTAGAGGCGCTGGGTCGTCCAAACATTCAGGCCAACTGACGGACTGATAGTAGGGGAAACCCCACCGTGTATCGGTCGGCACACGCTGCCGACTTCGGTCGCTGGAATCGCGACGCTGGTGCCTATGGAACTTCTGGAGCGGATCGACACCTTGGCGGCGCAGTTCACCCGAGTCGTCGATGTCGACAACCTTGCACATATTCCGTCCGTAGTCCTGCTCGTCGGCGTCGCACTTCTCTTGCTGATCGAGTCCGGATTTCTGTTCGGTTTGGCGACTCCGGGCAACAGTCTCCCGATCACGATGGGTGTGTTGGTATCTGCCGGCGCGGTCGACGCGGTGTCTGCGGTGATCGCGATCGCTGTGGGTTCCAGTGCGGGGGCACAACTCGCGTTTCGGCGGTCACGGGTTCGTGGCCTCGTGGTGCTTCCGCAAGGACTCGAAGTCAAGCTGCCCAAGGTTGCGGTGCGGTGGCAGGGCGTGTTGATCGAGCAAGTACACAAGCGCCCTCAGCTGACTGCACTGTGCGCGCATCCGGTGGGAGCTGTTCGGACCGTTGCACCTCGACTGTTAGCCGGTAGCACCCTGCAGCACAAAGAGTTCGCGCTGCTCAACATGCTCGCAGCGCTGATCTGGGCTACTGGATTGGTGATGGTAGGAGCTCTGGCAGGAGAGAGCGAGACGTTCCGCACTCTGTACAGCTTCATGTGGGTTCCGGCAGTGGTGGTTGTCGGGACGTCATTGATACGCCGGCATCTCGATTCCGAAAAGGCTGACGGCGTATCGATCTCGCCTAGCGCCGCGGCGCGGACCACGCTTCCCACAGCTCCGCGTACCGACCGCCGAGGTTGACCAACTCATCGTGAGAGCCTTGCTCGACGACGCGGCCGTCGTTCATGACGAGGATCTGGTCGGCGTCGACGGCCTGCGAGAGTCGGTGTGCCACTGTGACAGCAGTGCGACCCCGGGTCAGGGCGAGCGCGGCATCGTCGAGGACCTTGGCTCCGGCGCTGCCCGCTTCGGCGGTCGCTTCGTCGAGAATCAGCAGCGGCGGATCCAGTAATTCGATTCTCGCCAACGCAAGTTGTTGTGCCTGTGTTGCGGTCAGCCGGTGTCCACCGTCTCCGACCACGGTTTCGAGTCCGTCCGGGAGCGCCCGCAGCCAATCGGAGGCCCCGACGGTATCGAGCGCCGCAGTGATGTCGTTGTCGGTTGCCGACGGGTCGGCCAGCCGCAGATCCTCGGCCAATGTGCCGGCAAAGACGTGGACCTCCTGCGTCACGAGAGCGACCGCGCTTCGAGAAGTCGACCGCGGCAGTTCGTTCCGGGGGACGTCCCCGATCTTCACGACGCCTTCGGTCGGTTCGTAGGTCCCCGCGATCAGTTTTGCGACTGTCGATTTTCCGGCTCCGGTAGCGCCCACCAGTGCGGTGACGGTTCCTGACGGAATGATGATGTCGATGTCTCGCAGAACAGGAGCGTCGCCGCCACGGTACGAGAATGTGACGCGTTCCAACGACGCCGAGCTGTCGACAGGTTCCTGCGGATCGGTCGGTGCGGATGGCACGGGCGCAAGTGTGACTCCGACCAGGCGAGCCAACGCGATTGTGCCTTCCTGCAATTCGTCGAACACGCTGAGAACCGCACCCACCGGATCGAAGAGACGATGGAAGAACAATGCTGCGGCGGTGGCGGCACCGATGCTGATCTGACCGTCTTTCACCAGCCAGAAGCCGGTGATCAGCACGGCGGACAGGCCGATGAACTCGGCGATGTTGAGTCGGCCGAAGAACCTGGTGCGTAGACGCGTGGTCAACAAGCTCAGCCGGACGGCCGTCATCGATCGAGATTCGATCTGTTCGAGATGCGGCTCGGCCAGACGGAGCGATCCGACGGTGTCGGAGTTGCTCAGTGAGTCCAGGAGCTGTTGCGCACGTGCACCTTCCGCCTCTCGCTCCTCGCGGTAGACCGGTGCCGACCTCGAGAGATACCAGCGCAGCGCCTGGATCTGGATGGGCGCCGCGATCACCGCGGCCATGGCGAATCGCCAATCGAGGCTGCCCAATCCGATCAGGGTCAACGCGATGGTCAGTGCCGCGGTGGCAAAAACCGGAAGTGCTTCGGATACAGCGCGGGTCACCAAGCGGACGTCCCCGGTGATGCGGGAGACGAGATCTCCGCGCCCTGCTCGTTCGACGTCGCTCTGCGGAAGATCGAGAACCCGGACGACAACTTCTTCGCGCAGGTCGGCGACAACCCGTTCGCCGACACCGGCGAGCAGGTAGTTGCTGACTCCGACGAGGAGGGAGGAGGAAACCGCGATGCCGACCAACGCGAGAGTCAGTGTGCCGATGCGAGAGACAGCGTCGCCGTCTCCGTCGGTCACGGCGTCGACCATCGTGCCGAGGATCAGCGGTGTGAGCAGGCCGATCGCGGTCGCGGCGGTCAGGGTGACGACTGCTGCGATCGCGGAGATCCGGTGGGGTCCCATCAACCGAAGTGCCGCGCGGCGCGCTTGTTTCGGTGTTGCGGTGGGGAGTAGTTCGTTCACAGCTCGATCACCCGATCGCAGATATCGAGCAGCACGGGGCTGCTGGTCAGAAGTATTGTGGCGTGCGCCCCGCGTACCTCAGCGATCCCGCGAGCTATGCGCGCTTCGGTGACGGAGTCGACGGCAGTGGTGGGGTCGTGCAGCACCAGGACCGGAGCTTCGCTCGCCAGTGCCCTTGCCAGGGCGATGCGCTGACGCTGACCGCCGGAGAGCGAATTTCCTTGCTCGGTGACTCGGGTGGCGAGGCCAAGTGGAAGGGCCGAGATCACCTGATCTGCGGCAGCGGCTGCGATTGCCTCGTCACTGCGGCTGCCGATCGGTGCGAGTGCCTCGATGTTGTCACCGACTGTGCCGATGAACAGTGCCGCGTCGTGCGGCGCAGCCAGAACATGGGTCCGGAGCTCGTCGATGTGCAGTTCGTGAATGGCGTTGTCGCCGAGATGAATCGTTCCGCTCGAAGGCTCGATTCGACGAGCCAGTGCGTCGACCAACGCATCCGCCCAGGCGGCATTCTCGGTGACGATGCCGATGATCTCGCCGCGTTTGACATCGAGATCGACCGGTGACGCTCCGGCCAACACGACGTCACGCAGCGTCAGGAACTCCGAGTGGTTCAGGGGTACAGGTTCACTCGCGGGTGTGACAGCCTCGCCGGTCCTGAGAAGCGCTGCGACGCGGTTGGCGGAAGCGCGGGCCCGTGCCAGGCCGGCGCCGAAGTAGATGATGTCGATCAACGGACCTCGAAGGAACTGTGCCAGACCAACCACGGCAACGAATTCACCGACCGAGATGCTCCCGGATGCTGCCATCCGCCCACCTACGTACGCGATGACGGCCAGGAAAGCGCCGGCGATCGCCACGTTCGCGGCGGAGTACATCGCTTGGTATCGCTGTGCGCGAAGGGTTGCTTCCAGCGAAGTCCGGCTGGCTCCCCGATAACGCTGCGCTGCAGCGTCTCCGGCGCCGATTCCGGACAGGATTCGAAGCCCCGACAATAGGTCTGCGGCCAGTGCACCGGCTTTGGCTCCCTGCCATTGATCGGTTTCGGCTCGGCGTTCGAGCGGTCGACTGACCACCTGCATGAGGGCGAGTACCGGGGGAGTGCCGAGGATGACGAGCAGGCCGAGCGGTACCGAGATCACCAGCAGCGAGATCGCTGCGGTCAGTACTCCGCAGGCCGCGGCGAGCTTTGTGCTCAGCGTGTGCGTGAATCCGGCCACCGAACCCGCGTCGGATGTTGCGATCGAGTAGACCTCGCCGGGCATGCGCCGCGGTGACATGCCGTGCGGATCGAGGCTTCGGCTCGCGATGTCCATCCGCAAGCGGTGTGCTCCGTGCTCGGTGACGGAATCGGAGATGCGCGCAGCAAAGCGCCAACTGAGCAACAAGCCGGTGAAGAGAATTCCGAGAACGAGGATCCACTTTCCCAGTGCTGCCGCATCGCTGGTCGCCACAGCTCGGTCGATGACCGCACCGATCACCACCGGCACCAATGCTTCCGCGACCTGGTGGCCCGTGAAGCCGACGGATGCTGCCGCCAGCTTGGCTCCGCGTCCGTCGGAGGCGATCGCGTGTCTGATTACCTGGCGCGGCGTGATCGCCGGGCTGGTTGGGGGACCGTTTGTATCGGCCGAAAGAAGTGGTGTCGAAGGCACTGGGTCCACGCTAGGGACCGTGGGCGGTAGTCAGAAGTCACACAGGTGCCAATACTTGTCGTGAACAGGCCATACGTATTGCGTTGGCCGAATCGCGATAGTAGTTGGCCCCGTTGCGGCGGGGAAGGCATCGACTCATCGACAACACTGCAATAAATTAAGGTCTACCTTACTTAGCGCGGGTTAACTATGTCCGGAAGTCGGATTGATCCTCGTGTTCGGGTCCGGTTCATGTTCCATCGATGTTGGAGATTGTTGTGAGTCTTGTGTTCGGCGAGGTACTTCACAAGGAGTACGTGACCCCGGGAATGGTTCGTATCGTGTTCGGTGGGGAGGAGCTGGCCGCGTTCGAAACCACTGGCACCGGTGACGAATACTTGCGTCTGCACTTCCCGGTCCCGGCCACGGGCAAGTTCGTTCTGCCGGCCGAAGATCCGGACGCGCCACGCGGTTGGCGGTACCCGGAGGGCGAGGAACCGTCCCCGTGCCAGCCGTACACCGTACGACGGTTCGATACCGAAGCCAGCCGCATGACGATCGACTTCGTCGTTCACGAGGGCGGCATCGCCAGCGACTGGGCACAGAACGCTGAGATCGGCGACAAGTTGGCGATCGGCGAATCTCGCGGGCTCTACGAGCCGCCGGCCGACGTACGCTGGCAGGTATTCGTCGCCGACGCGACTGGACTCCCCGCACTCGGGCGCCTGATCGAACAGTTGCCCGCCGGCACGTCGGCGAAGGCAATCGTCGAGGTGGTGGACGAGTCTCACAAGCAGCAGATCACCTCCGCGGCCGACGTCGAGTTCATCTGGCTCGTCGGCAGCGGCAACGGTGTTGCACCGTCGAAACTCCCGGACGCGGTCCGCGCGATGAACCTGCCTACCGATCTCGGATACGTGTGGGTGGCCGGCGAAAGCACGATGCTCCGCGACATCCGCAAGTACCTTCGCCACGAACTGAAGTTGCCTGGTGAGCAGTACAAGGTCATCGGCTACTGGACCTACAAGGCCGAGGTGTGGAACGCGAAGTACGAGGCCCTCGACGAAAATGTCCGCGCGGCACTCGATGCAGCCTGGGAATCGGACCGCGACGAGGAAGAGATCCGCGACGAGGTCGAGAAGACTCTAGAGAGCGCCGGCTTGTGACCGTTGGATTCGACAAAAGTGCAGTCGACAAAAGCGCAGTCGACAAACACACCGAAGAGCTGATCGACGAGTCGCTGCAAGAGAAGCAGAAGCAACCGGACGGGCTGGTATCGACTAACTCTCGTCGTATGGCAGGTCTTCTGGTGTGCCTGGTAGTGCTCGCCGCCGTGCTCCTTCTGAGTATCGCGGTGGGATCGAAGACCATTCCGTTCGGCACCGTGATCGACGCTCTGATGAACTACGACGACTCCAACGATCACGTGATCATCCGTGACCTGCGGCTACCGCGAACTCTGCTCGGTCTGATAGTCGGCATGGCGCTCGGTGTGGCCGGTGGCCTCATCCAGGCGATGACACGAAATCCCTTGGCTGACCCTGGAATTCTCGGTGTCAATGCCGGCGCGGGTTTCGCGATGGTTGTTGCCGTCGCGGTCTTCGGGTTGACCAGCATCTGGTCCTACATCTGGTTCGCTTTCCTCGGAGCGGTGATAGCCACGGCGATCGTCTACACGTTGGGGTCGATCGGCCGAGGTGGTGCGACGCCCATTCGGCTGACCCTGGCCGGTGTTGCGATCGGCTCGGTGCTCGGCGGCATCTCTTCCGGTATCACCCTGCTCAACCCGACTGCCTTCGACCAGATGCGTCAGTGGAATGCCGGCTCACTCAGTGGACGTTCGTTGGAAATCGTTCTCGCCGTTGCCCCCTTCATTCTCATCGGGCTCTTCCTGGCCCTCGCATTGGCGCGCCAACTCAACGCCGTGGCCTTGGGTGACGATCTGGCACGTTCGCTCGGTGCCAACATCACCCGTACTCGTATCCTCGGCGTCATTGCGGTGACCTTGCTGTGTGGCGCGGCGACGGCTGCGGCCGGACCGATCGGATTTGTCGGATTGATGGTTCCGCACGTCGCGAGATGGTTCGTCGGGCCGGATCAGCGATGGATTCTTCCGTACACATTGGTGTGTTCGCCGATTCTTCTTCTCTTCTCCGACGTCGTCGGCCGAATCGTGCTGCGCCCGGGTGAACTTCAGGTCGGCATCGTCACGGCCTTCATCGGTGCTCCGGTGCTGATCATGCTGGTGCGTCGAAGCAAGGTGAGCGGTCTGTGAGCATCGATTTCGGGCGCCCCACCACGGTGGTGCGCTCACCCAAAGAAGGCTGGTCCGCGCGGATCGACGTCCGCACGGTCACGGTCTGCCTCGTCCTCGTTGCGCTTGCACTGGCGATCGGTGTCATCGCGCTCGGTAGTGGTGACTACCAGGTGCCGATCGGGGACGTCCTCGGCGCACTGTTCGGCGAGGCGCCCGCGCGTATTCACATGGTCGTCGTGGAATGGCGTCTGCCCCGGGTTCTGTTGGCGCTGATGCTCGGTGCGGCGCTCGGCATGAGTGGTGCGATCTTCCAGTCGCTCACCAGGAACCCGTTGGGTAGCCCGGACATCATCGGGTTCAACTCCGGTGCGTACACGGGTGCTCTGGTGGTCATCCTCCTCATCGGTGGCACGTACTACGAGATCGCAGTCGGCGCTCTGGTGGGCGGAATCGCCACCGCAGCAGTCGTTTATCTGCTTGCGTACAAACGTGGCGTGCAGGGGTTCCGGCTGATCATCGTCGGTATCGCTATCAGTGCGATGTTGGGCTCGGTCAACACCTGGATGATCCTCAAGGCAAAACTCGACGACGCCATGGCTGCTGCAGTGTGGGGTGCCGGTTCGTTAAATGGCCTCGGCTGGACTCAGGTGTGGCCGGTTGTTGTCGTGCTGGCCATCCTCATTCCGCTGATCCTGGTGTTGGGCAGGCGGATGCAGATGCTCGAGATGGGCGACGACGCCGCCAAGGCGCTCGGCGTCCGGGCCGAACCCACCCGACTGTCCCTGGTTGTTCTCGGTGTTGCGTTGACAGCCATGGTGACGGCTGCGGCCGGGCCCATCGGGTTCGTCTCGCTGGCGGCTCCGCAGTTGGTCAGACGATTGACCGGTAGCGCCGGAGTGACTCTGCTGCCGTCGGCGGCGATGGGTGGAGCACTGCTGATGGTCAGTGACTGGGTGGCGCAGCGAGCTTTTGCACCGACGCAGTTGCCGGTCGGCGTCGTCACCGTCTCCATCGGTGGCATCTATTTTGTTTGGCTTCTCGCGCGAGAGGCCCGTAAGCAGTGATCGGTGAAGGAACGAGGAACAGTGTGAACGAGGCAAGTACGGCCGCCGTCGTGGCTGAAAGGATGAATCGGCTTCGCGCCGAGAATGTCACGATCGGTTACGACAAGCGCGTCATCTCGGAGCACCTCGACGTCGAGATCCCCGACGGTGGTTTCACCGTCATCGTCGGTCCCAACGCCTGCGGCAAGTCGACGCTTCTGCGTGCGTTGTCCCGGTTGCTCAAGCCGACCACCGGCAAGGTCCTTCTCGACGGCAAAGCGATCACGTCGTACCCGGCCAAGGAAGTTGCGAGGCGGCTCGGGCTTCTGCCGCAGACGTCGATCGCCCCGGACGGCATCAAGGTAGCCGATCTGGTTGCGAGAGGACGTTATCCGCATCAGAAGCTGATCCGCCAGTGGTCGCGCGAGGACGAGGCCGCCGTCATCAAGGCGATGGAGGCAACCAAGGTCACGGATCTGTCGGCCAGGCCGGTCGACGAACTGTCCGGTGGTCAGCGCCAACGTGTCTGGGTCGCTATGGTTCTCGCGCAGCAGACTCCGTTGGTGCTGCTGGACGAGCCGACGACATTCCTCGACATTGCGCATCAGATCGAGCTGTTGGAGCTGTGCCGCGATCTGAATGAGAACGACGGGCACACGCTGGTGGCTGTGCTTCACGATCTCAATCACGCGTGCCGCTACGGAACTCACATCATTGCGATGAAGGACGGCGCGGTGGTCGCCGAGGGCCCGCCCGCGGAGATCATCACCGAAGAACTGGTGCAGGAGGTGTTCGGCATGGCGTGCCGCATCATCGACGATCCGGTTTCCCACACACCGCTTGTCATTCCGCTGGGACGCGAGCGTCAGCGAAACATCGAAGGAGTAAAGGTATGACACTCGTCCTGGATACGCAGGTCACCGACAGGGAGTGGGCTCAGATCGTCGACCGCATTTCACGGCGCCGATTCTTCGGTGGCGCAGCCGGTGTGGCTGCAGCACTGGCGCTGAGTGCGTGTGGAACTTCGGATGCCGAGTCGGACTCGGCCAGTGACACTCTCCCGTACACGTGGGGCGAGTTCAGCGGCGACGTTCCGCGCGACCCCAAGCGCGTTGTGGTGCTGGACGGCCGCGTCGACCTCGAATTCGCGATGATGATGGACTACCCGATCGTCGGTTCGGGCAACTTCTGGTTTCCTGACGCGAAGGCGGGATTCCAGTTTCCCGGCCGCACCATCGAGGGCGCGAGCTTCGTCAACGTCGCCGGCGACTTCTCCACCAACTTCGAGGCGTTGCTCGCTCTCGAGCCCGATCTGATCGTCATCACTGCTATCGGATATACCAGTGACTGGTACGGCACCGAGCGCTTGTCCTCCATCGCGCCGCTGTTGGTCGTCGGCGACGACGTCGAACCGATCGCCGGACACCCGGTCGACTGGCGATGTGCGCTGATGGCGCAGGCGAGCCAACTCGACCGGGTGGCGATCGCCGAGGCTTCCATCGCGGAGTATGACGACAAACTCGCGAGACTGCGTCCGATGTTGCAGGAGAAGCTCGGCGGAAAGAAGATCGTTTTCGGCGTTCAGACGCCGACCGGATTCCTGGTGCACCAGCGGAATCTGCGGATCAGCGTCGCAATCGATGCCGGCCTCGACGTGCTTTTCCGCGACGACGACAATGCAGAAAACTCGTTCGAGTTGTCTTTCGAGCAACTCGACACCTTGGCTCCGGCGGATGTGATCATCGCGCAAGCACGCGATCAGGAAGCGCTCGACGCGATCAAGACGCAGCCGACGTGGCAGCGGTTGCCTGCAGTTCAAGCGGGCAACGTGTTGACCAGCGACGCGCGATACAACCAAGGATTTGCGCTGACCGCGGCCATCTTCCTCGACGTTCTCGAGGAAGCGGCCGGGCGAATCACTGCTGGGCAGTAATTCAGGCGACGTTGCGGGCCTGGTCGAGTAGTTGTGCAACCTGCTCGAACCAGGCGCCGTAATTGGCGTAAGTATTGGGACGCTTGTCGTCGAAGTCGATCACCTGGTTCGCGGTCACCGCGGGCAGCTTGACGAACACGGGTGATGCTGCGAACGCTTCTGCCGACGTCGCGAACTGGAATATGATGTCCGCTGGATAATCAGGGACCTGCTCCCAGCTGAGGTCGGCCCAGCCTCTGTCGCCTCCCGGACCGGTGAACTTCACGCCCAGTTCCTTCAGGTAACCGAACTGAGCGAGCGCCGTTGTGCCTGCGTACAACTCGGAGCTGTCACCGTTCAGGCGAGGACTTCGATGTCGTCGACCTTGGCCGCAGCAGTTCGGATGCGCTCTGCACCGGATTCGAATGCTTCCTTGCCCTCGCGTGCTGCGGCTGTGTCGGTGTTCCCGCCGAGAGCTTCGGCGAGTGAGGCGTACTCGTTCAACACGTCCGGTGTCGAGGCTCCGGCGAACTTGACGCCGACAAACGGTGCAACATTGTTGACGGTCTTGCCCATCGGCTCGTCCCACCAAGTCCATCGTGTCGGGTCGTCGCTGTTGCCGTACCCGATGACCAGGTCTGGGTCCAGCGCCGCAAGAGCTTCCGCGCTGAGTTCACCTTCACGGCCGACGACGGTCATCGTCGACTCGTCAGCGCGATCGGTGACGTCTGGATTGCCGACGCCGTAACCGAAGATGCCGACCGGCCGAATGCCGTAGTCCCACAGCGCAGCAGCGGAGTACGCGTCGACGACGATCCGCTCCGGGGCGTGGTCGAGGGTGATCGTGTTTCCGTATCCCGTTGTGTAACTCCAGGACTGGTCGGCAGACCTGGTCTCGGTAGAGGGCGCTGCGTCGCTACTTCCGCAACCGGCGAGTAGGAGTGTGGCGACGACGGGCAGTGCGGCGAAGCCGGCGAACCGGCGGGTGAGTTTCATGAAAACCTTCCGAACATGGCGAACTAAGCTAGGTAAGCCTAACCTGATGTTCCGTTCGGGTGTTCTCCGGGTCAGGTGCCCTGCCACATCTGAAGCCATTCGCTCCAGGATGGGGGAGTGATCGACGGTTGAGGTGTTCCGCCACGAAGTCCGTCGAGCATGAAATCGAGATAACGCGTGTGTATTTCGGTGGCTCGATCGCCCTCGATCGGCAGAGTCGGCCGCAGATGCACTGTCATGAGCATGACGTCTGCAGCAGTGAAGCCGGGCGGGACTTCGTGAGCGTCGACGCAGACGTCGACCATGGATTGCAGTGCGGCCTCCAATTCTTCGGCGGCACGAGTGACTTCGGCGTGTTCAGGCAACCTGCCGCCGAGGACCGGAATGAGCGGTCCCACCGATTCGGTGAGATATCGCGAGAAGAACGTCTTCAATACGGCTTCATCGGTTTTCGCGGTGCTCACGCACTCTCGGGCAAGGGTGGCGAGGTGATCGATCGCCCAGACGCGCAGGGATTGCGCCAGTTCCTCCTTGCCTCGGTATCGGCGATAGATGCTGCCGACGCCCACTCCGGCCCGTGCGGCAATCGCCGATACCGGTGCATTCCAACCCTGTTCGGCAAAAATCTCGCGCGCTGCTCGCAGCACGGTGACGTCGTTGTCTGCGGCTTCTCGGGCGCGTCCGGGGAGGCTCGCATTCTCTTTCGCCATTCCCACAGGCTAGCAATGCATGGTTTACTCAATCGGAACGGAGGGTTCCGTTCCGATTCGATTCATGATTGGAGGAAGGTGTCGATGACGACCTTGACAGAGGCGCCCACGCGATCCGGGAGGCGGGTGATCGCAGCCCTGGCTGGAGCGGTACTCGTCTACTCGCTCATGCAGACCATGCTGGTGCCGGCGTTGCCGCTGTTGGGCAAGCATTTCGATACGTCCGTGGCGGTGACCGGCTGGATCCTGACGGCGTACCTGTTGGCGGCCGCGGTGATGGCTCCGATAGTCGGGGCGATGGGTGACCGATTCGGCGACAAGCGAGTCCTGGTGATCGTCCTGATCATCTTCGCTCTCGCGACATTCGCCGCGGCGGCCGCCCCGAATATCGGGGTGCTCCTTGTCGTTCGAGCTGTTCAGGGAGTGAGCATGGCGAGCTTCCCGCTCGCGATGGCAGTGCTGCGAAGAACGGTGGCCGGCCCCGAGTTGTCTTCAGGGATAGGTTGGCTCGCTGGAACTTTGGGAATTGGTGCCGGAAGTGCGCTGGTGATCGGCGGTGTCATTCTCGAGTACCTCAGCTGGCAGTGGTTGTTCGTGATCACTGGGATCCTGATCGTGCTTGCATTGGTCGCAGTGGTGGCCGTAGTGCCGGGTTCGCATCGCCGGCCGGGTATGCCGACGGACTGGGCCGGTGCCGGCGCTCTGGCGTTCGGATTGGTGAGCCTGCTCCTGGCGATCACCAAAGCCTCCGACTGGGGAGTTCTGTCGCTCGGATTCTGGGGACTGGTTGTGATCGCGTTCGTTTCGTTCGCAATGTTGATTGCCGTCGATTCCCGTCACGACGCTCCGATCGTCGACATGCGAGTTTTTCGGGACAAGCCGATGATGATCACCAGCGCACTCACCCTGGTGTTCGGGTTCGTGCCGTACATCTTCTACCTCTGTCTGCCGCGGATCCTCCAGGCGCCGGAAACGTCCACGTATGGAAGCGGATTCACTGTTGTGCAGACCGGCTTGGCGCTCTTGCCCGCCGCTGTCCTCGTCTTTCTCGGTGGCCGTTTGACGCCGGCTCTCGCGCGGCGATTCGGGCCGCGAGTGCCTGCGGTCATAGCGCTCGCGCTCATGGCGGCGGGCGCAGTCGGACTCGCGATCTGGCCGAGTTCGGTGGGTGCGATCGTGGCGTTCTTTTCCCTCGTCGGATTGGGGAACGGCGTGGGGTTCGCGGTCTGTGCTCTGCTGGTTGCCTCGATCGTCCCGCCATCGGAAATGGCAGCAGCCAGTGGAGTCAACAGTGTGATCAGAACCGTCGGATCGGCGGTGGGCGCCCCGGTGACCACAGCGGTCCTGGCGATCGGCATTTCCGGCGACTCCTTTGCGGTGGCGTTCGTGATGGGTGCCGTCATCAGTGTTGTCGCGTGTCTGCCGGCGTTTGCACTTCCGGTGACGAGGGCTGCACAAACGGCTTGAGTTATTGTAGGCTCCCCTAATTGAGACAGTGTGTAACTAAAGCAGGGAGAGATGATGCGGCAGCAGTGGGGCCTACGAGCAACGGCACTCACGCTCGAGGTCGAGCCCGATACGGTCTTCGCCACCCCGCAATCACAGGTAGCGAAGGAGGCCTTGCAGAGCGAGGCTCTCGGGGTACTTGCGGATCGCACGCTCACCGGCGCGGAACTCCAAGGCTGCCTTGCATTCGACGCCGACGCAGTCATCCGATGGAAGGCGTTCTCGAAATGACGACAACACAGCACAAGACAGCAGACGTTCCACCCGAGGAGGCAAACACGCCGCATGGATCTGCGTCTGAAGCCTCACAGGCCAAGGCCGAAGCGGCGGCGCACAAGAGCGCGCTACGCGAACTCCTTGCGCCAGTTCGCACACGGACGACCATCGCGACGGTGATGCAGGTGATTGCCGCGGTCGCTGCCATCGTCCCGTACGTGGCCATCGCCGAACTGGGCAAGACGCTGATCGTGGGCGGCGACATCGACTCGTCCCGCGTCTGGACGATCGTGTGGGTGGTTGTCTTCGGCCTGGGTATGCGTGCGTTCTTCGGTGGCGGTGCGTTGATTGTCACGCACTTCGCCGACGTGAATCTCCAAGCTGTGCTTCGACGCCGAATCGCAGCGACGCTCGGGCGACTTCCTCTGGGCTGGTTCACCTCCCACTCGTCCGGGACGGTGCGCAAAGCTGCGCAGAACGACATCTCCGATCTCCACTACCTGGTTGCGCACAGCGCCGTCGAGACCACCGGAGCCATCGCGGTGCCGCTGGTCGGACTCGGTTACGTGATTTCGATCGACTGGCGTCTGGGGTTGGTAGCAATTGCCACGCTCCCGATCTACATGATCGCCTATGCGACGATGACCAAGGACATGGCCGTCAAGATGAGCCGGATGAATGAGGGCATCGCGGCCATCAGCAATACGATCGTCGAGTTCGTCACCGGCATCGCAGTGGTCAAGACCTTCGGTCAGGACAGGCAGTCACATTCTCGATACCGCCATGCCGCCAAGGCTTTTGCCGCTTCGTACGAGGGCTGGGTTCGCCCGATGCTTCGGACCGAGGCGCTGGCCTCGATTGCCTTGAGTGCACCGGTAGTGCTGGTGGTGAACCTTGGTCTCGGCTCGTGGTTCGTCCACTCCGGGTGGGTGTCACCCATTGATGTGCTGACCAGCTCTCTTGTCGCGATGGTGATTCCGGTTTCGGTGACGACCATCGGCTTCGGTATGCAGGCCCGCCGTGAGGCTGCTGCCGCTGCGGCGCGGCTGGTCGCTCTGTTCGCAACCGACGCACTGCCGGAAACAGATCATCCGAAAAAGCCGGCGGGGAACGAAGTTCGATTCTCCGGAGTCTCTTTCGCCTACGACAACGGGGCCGACGTTCTGTGCGGCATCGATCTGACTCTGCCGGAGGGCACGGTGACGGCGCTGGTCGGACCTTCGGGTTCGGGTAAGTCGACACTGGCGACGCTCGTTCCCCGATTCCATGACGTGCGTACCGGATCCGTGGCCATCGGCGGTGTCGACGTCCGGGACGTCGCTACCGACGAGCTGTATCGTCACGTCGGATTGGTTCTGCAGGACGTGCAGCTGGTCGAAGCAACAGTTCTCGACAACATTCGGCTTGCCCGCCCCCAGGCGTCGCCGGCCGAGGTGAAGGCTGCTGCCGCAGCCGCGCAGATCGACACCCGAATCGAGGCCCTCCCGAGAGGGTACGACTCTGTGGTCGGGGTCGACGCCAGGTTCTCGGGCGGTGAGGCGCAACGAGTCTCCATCGCGCGGGCCATTCTCGCGGACACTCCGGTTCTCGTGCTCGACGAGGCGACCGCGTTTGCGGACCCGGAGTCCGAAGCCGATATCCAGGAAGCATTGTCGCGTTTGACGGTGGGGCGCACGGTGCTGGTGATCGCGCACCGGTTGGCTTCGATCGTGAGTGCCGATCAGATCGTGGTGCTCGACGCCGGGCGGATCGTGGAGAAGGGTACGCACGATCAGCTCGTGGCGAATGGTTCGACGTATGCCCGGATGTGGGCGAGTCACAGTCGGGCCGACTCGTTTGAAAACAGTCGGGCCGACTCGTTTGAAAACAGTCGGGCCGACTCGATTGAAAACAACACCGCGGGTACGTCCGAAGCAGTAGGAAAGGCCAACTCATGATTCGCGACCTCTTCCGGATACTCGGCCCGCAGAATCAAGGACGCTATCGAGAGTTCCTGGTGTGGGCAGTGTTGTACGGCGTGATGCAGGGTTTGGCAGTGGCATTGCTCGTGCCGACCGTGCAGGCACTGTTCGAGCGGGACTGGGGAAGTTTCGTTCGGTGGCTCGCCGCCATGGTCGTATGCGCCGTGATCAGTTCGATTGCGCATTACCTGCAGGCCATCAAGGGATTCGAGTCGGCGCTCACCCTGCTGCGGACGATGCATCTGCGCCTCGGCGATCACCTCGTCAGGCTCCCGCTCGGTTGGTTCGGTGCCGGCCGACTCGGCCAGGTATCGCAGGTCGCCAGCAAGGGCACCATCTCGGTGATGGGGGCGGCTGCGCATCTGATGACACCGATCATCTCCGGAATCGCCAGCCCCGCAACCATTGTCGTGTGCATGCTGTTCTTCGACTGGCGGCTCGGGCTCGCACTGGTGGTCGGCGTTCCGATTCTGTTCGCAGCAGCACGCTTTGCCTCGGCGATGACCGCCAAAGCTGACGATAAGGCGCATGCCGCGGCGGTCGAATCGAATAATCGAGTGCTCGAATACGCGCGTTGCCAACCGGTCCTGCGCGCTTTCGGACGCACCCACGGGGTGTACGAACCGCTCGACGACGCGATCGAAGCTCAGCACTCCGCGGGTCGCTCACAACTGTGGTTCGTGGTGATCGGTTCCGTGGTCAACGGGATCGCCCTACAGTTCGTGTTCTCGGCCGTGATCATCTTGGGTGCGTTCCTCGCGCTCGGCGGCGACATCGACCCGGTCACGTTGATCGCGCTACTCGGGCTCACCGCACGGTTCATCCAACCGCTGGGTGAGATCGGCGAGTTCGGCGGCGCAATCAGAATGGCACGCAACGAAATCCGTCGGATGTCCGAGATCCTCGAAGTGGAACCACTGGTCGAACCCGAAACCAGCGGGACGGCGACGGGGGAGACGGCCGTGCAGTTCGACGCCGTCGACTTCGGTTACGCCGACGGTGGGCAGGTTCTGCGGAGCATCTCCTTCGACGTGCCGCGGAAGTCGCTGACGGCGTTGGTCGGTCCGTCGGGTTCGGGCAAAACCACCGTCACCCGGCTGATCTCGCGCTTCTACGACGTCGACTCCGGGGTGGTGCGTGTCGGCGGCGTCGACGTGCGTGACCTCACGAGTGCCGATCTGATGTCGCAGTTGTCCCTGGTCTTCCAGGACGTGTATCTCTTCGACGACACGTTGATCGCGAACATCCGCCTCGGCCGCCCCGAAGCCACGGACGAGGAAGTCTTCGATGTAGCTCGGATCGCCGGCGTCGCGGAAATCGTCGAGCGACTTCCGCGGGGTTGGGACACCCGTGTCGGTGAGGGCGGGACGGCACTGTCCGGTGGAGAGCGGCAGCGAGTCTCCATTGCCCGTGCACTCCTCAAACGTGCACCCATCGTGTTGCTCGACGAGGCGACGGCGGCGCTCGATCCCGAGAACGAGGCACACGTTCAGCGAGCGATGCAGGAACTCGCCAGCGAAAGCACATTGCTCGTGATCGCTCACAAGCTGTCGACCGTCGTGGCCGCAGACCAGATCATCGTGCTCGGTGACGACGGATCGATCGTCGAAGTGGGAACCCACGAAGTTCTCCTTTCCGCCGGTGGGAACTACGCCGCGTTCTGGAATCAGCGCCACCGTGCGTCGGGATGGCGGTTGGTAGCAGGCTGAGCAGGTGGCAGGCTGAGCAGAATGCAGACCGGAAAGAAGACGGGGCGGCCGCCGACGTTGTCGAGAGTGGACATCGTCGAGGCCGCCCTGGCTGGTGATCTGAGTGAATTGACCATGCCGAGTGTGGCAAAGCGTCTGGGCGTCAGTCATTCTGCACTTTATCGCTACTTCGCCGACCGTGAAGCGCTGTTGCGGGCCTGTTCGGATCACGTTGTGCGTCAGACTGTGTGGCCGGACACGGATCGTCCGTGGCGTGAATTTCTGAAGGACCTCTGCGACGTTCTGTGGTCCTCGTTCGAGCGCTATCCTGGTCTCGCCCAGGTTGGTCTCGCTGTTCCGGGCACGCCGCCGGCGATAATCGAGATTGTGGAGAAACTGGTCGGTTCGTTGACTGCGCAAGGCTTCACGCCACACGACGCGGTACTGGCGGTGGACTTCATCTCCGAGGTGACGATGACTCAGTTCGCGATGATGGCGGCACTGGACAAGACCGTCAGCTCCGCGGATTCGCGTTCCGCACGCCAGGCGTATCAGGAGAGTTGGACTGCGTCGGAGTCGTTGATTCAGGGGATCGGCGACGAATCGACGTGGCACGGACGCGGTTGGTTGGACGAGAAGATCACGATCATGCTCGACGGCCTGGAAAAGCGTGTTATCGGCTGACAATTCCACTAGCTTTGAGAGTAATGCCCGTTTCTGCGTGATACAGGCTAATGTGCACGCATAGGACGGGTGGTTGCTGCACCGGGAGGCGGGGATCATGGATCTCGAAGCGATTGTTCTCATCCAAAGACTCAAGTACCGATACGCACGCGCCTTGGACACCAAATCGTGGGTCGATTTCGCCGACACTCTGACCGTCGACGCCACCGCGATCTACGGAGAACAACTCAGTTTCGATTCTCGAGATTCATTTGTCTCCTTCCTCGAGAACACCCTCGGCTCACACATCATCACCGAACATCAATGTGGGCAACCCGAGATCGACGTCGACGGAGACACCGCAACCGGGATCTGGTGCCTTGCGGACACGGTGGTCATCCCCGAGGACGGCATGCTGCTTCGTGGATCGGCTTTCTATCACGACAGATACACCCGCTGCAGCGACGGTAAATGGCGAATCTCCCACACAAGCTACGAGCGCACCTGGGAATCGGTGGTGGCGCTCGCCGACATGCCTAGTTTTCGATTGACGTCCAACAAGTGGGCGCTGCTGCAGCAACCCTCGTTCGGTGACTCGATCGTTCGCAACGTCTCCTGAGGTCGCCCGCGATTAGAGTCGGCTCATGGTTGACGCAGATTTCTCGCTGCCGGACGTCCGGGCATGGATTCGCGGTATTCCCGCACTGACCGGAACCCCGCCGCCCGCGCCTGAACGTTTTCCGGAGAACCCAGGAGAGCTGTTCCTCGACTGGCTCCGTGCGGCCGTGGCCTTCGGGGTCGTCGAGCCACACGTGTGTGCACTCTCGACCGTGGACGGCGACGGCATGCCCGATTCCCGCTTCCTCATCCTCAAGGATGTGACCGAGGGTGGATTCTGGTTCTCCGGTTCGGCTGCATCCCCGAAAGGTATTGAGCTGAAAGAAAATCCGCGGGCGTCGCTCGCGTTCTACTGGCGTGAGACAGGCCAGCAGGTCCGGATTCGCGGATTGGTTCACGAGGGTGACGACGCACTTCGACGCCGAGACTTCGTCGAACGCTCCGTCACTGCGAGAGCGGTGGCGACGGCAAGTAAGCAGAGTGAGGTGCTCGAAGACTTCCACGCGTACGACACGTCGGTGGCCGCCGCGGAAGCAAGAATCCGCGACGACCCAGGGTTCGTGTCGAAGGACTGGCGTGCGTGGTGCGTCGAGCCGGAGTCTGTCGAGTTCTGGCAGGCAGACTCCGGGCGTCGGCATCAGCGGTGGTTGTACAGGCGTGGCTCGGACCGAGCATGGAGACGCTCAGTGCTGTGGCCCTGAACAGCTGGGCCCTGAACAGCTGGGCCCTGAACAGCTGGGCCCAGATCAGCTGGCGCTGATCTCCGGCGACACGAGGTTGACGACGATCGACTGTCCGCCGAGTTTGGCGTGGATTTCGGGATGTTCGAACCCCGAGGACAATAGGTAGCTGCCGAGCATCGTGAGCAACTCGTCCAAGTCCATCATGGGATCGGAGGAATGCGTGCTCGAGGGTGAGGCCTGATTCGCGATGAGTTCGGTGTGGGTGAGACGCCCGGCCACTCGAACGGCAGCTACGCCCATCGCGTCGCGCCGTACGACGGTGCGACTCCGAGTCTCGAGTGTCCTCGATGATTCGCGTGTTGAAGCTGGCACTGAAAGGTCCTCTCCGCTGCTGTGTGCGGCCGTGGTTCGGGTGGGAAGCGGAAACGTGAAGGCATCCGATTGCTTGGGTGCGGTCGACAGAAAATCTGCTGTGGCGGTGGCGCTGCCGGAACCGTTGCTCGCCGAACCGTTGCTCGCCGAACCGTTGCTCGCCGAACCGTTGCTCGCGGAATTATTACTCGCTGAACTGCTGGCTCTCGATCCGTTGCCGGAACCGCTGGAGGCCGATGTTCCGTGAGAGTTTTTGTCTTCCATTGTTTCGCTCCTGATGCCCGTAAACAGACCGTAGGTGTGCTTAATGGACGTAAACATACCAGGAGTTGGTTTGTGTTCATACCCCTTGTGGAGTTCGACGTTGAATACGCAGCCACATTGCGAAGCCCCACAGTACGAAGAATGCGTAGACCAGATAGAGGAGTGCCGACGGGTAGTATCCGGCCCGGAAAAGGAGGGGGACACCGACGGCGTCGACGCCGATCCAGATGAGCCAGAACTCGGTCCAGCCGCGTGCCATGCCGTACGTGGCGAGGATGGAGCCGGTGAAGATCCAGGCCTCCGCCCACGCCCCGTACGAGCCGAGAAGGTCGAAGATCCAGGCGAAAGCGATTGTGCCGCTTGCCATGACGGCGACCATCGCGAGACGCTCGCGAGTTGTCGCCCAGTGGGGCAGGACTGCGCGACCGGAGTCGCGTGCCCCACGTCGCCACTGAGTCCATCCGTAGACGCTGACGGTGATGAACAACAACTGACGGCCGGCTTGGCCGTAGAGATTGAGCTCTTGCGGCGTGTGGAAAAGAGCGCCCATGAACACCGTGAATAACAAGGCATTTCCGGCTATACCGACAGGCCACGCCCATACCGAGCGTCGTGCGCCGGCGATCGCGGAGCCTATTCCGAACGTGTTTCCGATGATCTCTCGCCAGAGAATCGTGGCGCTGCCGATGTGCAGTTCGGCGTCGAACAGCGCCTCGATCAGGCTCATCAGTCCGCAGCAGCGACGAGGGGTTCGAGCGTCAGATCCGGAAGTTCCTTCTGGATGTACTGCAGGCGCCACTTGTCGCTGACAAGAGCTAGCAGGACACCGTCGGATCGGGTGAAGACCTCCACACCGCGTTGGCGGTTCAGCTCGACTTCGGACGCGGCGTCGGTACGACGGGCCAATGCATAGCCGAGGGGTTCCATCTTGGCCTCGACGTTGAACTCGGCCTTCATGCGTGCGGCGACAACTTCGAACTGCATCGGGCCGACGGCCGCCATGACGGGGGAAGCGTCGCCGCGGATGTCGTTGCGAAGAATCTGGACGACGCCCTCGGAGTCGAGTTGATCGACGGCACGACGGAACTGCTTGTACTTGCCTGCGCTTTCGGCGCGCAGGATCGAAAAGTGTTCCGGTGCGAACGACGGAATCGGCGGGAACTCCACCTTCTTCTCGGTGTACAGCGTGTGGCCGGGCGCGAGGGCGGTGGCGTTGACGAGGCCGACGACGTCGCCGGGGAACGCGGACTCGACAGTGGAACGTTCGCGGCCGAACACCGTCTGCGCGTACTTGGTCGTGAAGGGCTTGCCGGTTTGTGCGTGCGTGACGACCATGCCGCGCTCGAACACGCCGGAGACGATGCGCATGAATGCCAGACGGTCACGGTGCGCGGTGTCCATACCGGCCTGCACCTTGAAGACGACCGCACTGAACGGATCGGTGACCTCGCGCGGCTTGCCGTTGAGGTCTTCGCGGCCTCGCGGCGGTGGCGCCAATTCGACCAGGGTATCGAGGATCTGGCGGACACCGAAGTTGAGCATCGCGGACGCGAAGATCACCGGGGACGTCTGACCGGCGAGGAACATCTCCTGATCGTGGTCCTGGCCGGTAGCAGAGAGCAGTTCACTCTCCTCGGCCGCGGTCTCCCACTCGGATCCCTCCTTGGCGAGTGCGGCGTCGGCGTCCATGACCTCTTCGGGGGCGATCTTCGCGCCGCCGGCGGTACGGGTGAAGCGGACGTACTCGCGAGCCTGGCCGTCTTCGCCGCGACGCAGCAGTCCGCGGAAGTCTCCGGCGATGCCGACGGGCCAGTACAGGGGAGTGGGTGTGAGGCCGATCCGCTCGCTGATCTCGTCGAGCAGTTCGAGCGGAGTCTGGCCGGGGCGGTCCCACTTGTTGATGACCGTGATGACCGGAATACCGCGGTGACGACACACCTGGAACAGCTTGAGCGTCTGCGGTTCGAGACCCTTGGCAGCGTCGATGAGCATGACGGCTGCGTCGACCGCGGTCAGGACGCGGTACGTGTCCTCGGAGAAGTCGGAGTGACCGGGGGTGTCGACGAGGTTGATGACGTTGATCTGCTCGTCCGGGGTCTCGGACGAGTGGTAGTTGAACTGCAGTGCGGTGGAACTGACGGAGATGCCGCGGGCTTTCTCCATTTCCATCCAGTCCGAGACCGTCGACTTGCGGCCGGCTTTGCCGTGGACGGCACCTGCCTCGGAGATCTTCTTCGCGTGCAGTGCCAGCGCTTCGGTGAGCGTCGACTTACCGGCGTCAGGGTGCGAGATGACGGCGAAGGTGCGGCGACGCTCCGCCTCGGCTGACAAACCCTTGGTGGTCGTCGTGACCGCAACCGTCCCGCTTTCGGTGGAATCGGGGCCTTCGGTGTCGGACTGGACAGTCGAGTCGGAAGGGACGGTCGAGTCGGACGGGGTAGTCAACGAAGAACCTCTCGAAGTGGGCGTCAGTGCCGGCGACGTGCCGGTGCGCGGACAGGTGGAGAGTGCGGCAGCACAACAGAGAAAGGATACTCGCAGACCACGATGCAATAACCACTGCGGCGTAACACTCGGCGAACGATCGCTGATTATCCAAGTATGTGTGTGTTCGAACACACAGCCATTTGTGTCCTGCGAAGAGTTGCAGTGATCGAAGAGTGACACTGACCGAGGAGTTGCGTTGAGCAAGTTCACCGAAGAGATGTATGCGACCGCCGCAGTCACCGACCGCGGCCTGGTGACGGGAGAGCCCGACAACGCTTTCCGTCAGACCTGGGGCGACATCCATCAGGAGGCGCGGCGCATGGCCGGCGGGCTGGCTGAGGTCGGTATAGACCGTGGCGTTGCGATCGGCATTCTCGCTGGACAGCCCGTCGACATTGCGCCTGCCTGCCAGGCGACGTGGATGCGCGGTGCGTCGGTGACGATGCTGCATCAGCCGACCCCCCGAACGGATCTGGGTGTCTGGGCTCAGGACACCGAGACGGTGATCGACATGATCTCGGCAAAAGCCGTGATTCTGGGCGCGCCCTTCGATGCGGCCAAGCCGCTACTCGAAGAACGTGGCATCACCGTCGTGACGGTGGACGAGCTTCGTGGCGGAACGTCGATCGATCCCGTGGAGACGGTCGAATCGGATATCGCGCTCCAGCAGTTGACGTCCGGTTCCACCGGTTCGCCCAAGGCCGTGCAGATCACGCACGAGAACTTCTACACAAATGCCTACGCGATGATCAACCGCATCAAGTTCTCCATCGAAGACGACGTGATGGTGAGCTGGCTTCCGCTGTTCCACGACATGGGCATGGTCGGGTTCTTGACGGTTCCGATGCAGGTGGGCGCCGAGGTCATCAGCATCACGCCGATGGATTTCCTCCGCACCCCTGTGCTGTGGGCGGAACTGATGGGCAAGTACGGCGGAACTGTCACGGCCGCACCGAACTTCGCATACTCCCTCTTGGCGCGTCGACTCGCGCAGGCAGAGGACGGGGCGGTCGACCTGTCCAGCGTCCGATACATGTGGAACGGTGCCGAGCCGGTGGATCCCGACACGATGGATGCCCTCGCCGCGGCCGGCGCGCGTTTCGGTTTGAACCCGACTGCGCTGGCTCCCGTGTACGGAATGGCGGAAACCACTCTGGCGGTGTCGATTCCGGATCCCGATCAGGGTCAGGTTCTCGACTACGTCGATCCCGATTTCCTCGAGTCGATGTCCCGCGCGGTGCCGTCCAATCGTCCCAATGCGCGCGCCCTCGCCACGCTGGGAAAGATGGTACCTGACCTCGAGGGACGCATCGTCGACCGCGACGGCCAGGTGCTCCCGGCTCGCGGCGTCGGAATCATCGAGGTTCGCGGCAAGGCAGTCACCCCCGGGTATGTCACCGTCGACGGACACAAGCCGGCCCAGGATGCCGACGGTTGGCTAGACACCGGTGACGTCGGTTATTTCACCGAAGAAGGCCTGGTTGTGGTGTGCGGGCGGGTCAAGGACGTCATCATCATGGGTGGCCGGAACGTGTATCCGACCGACATCGAGCGGGCGGCCGGGAGCGTTGCCGGTGTGCGCCCGGGAAATGCAGTCGCCATTCGCCTGGATGCCGGCCAGAAGCGTGAGAGCTTTGCCGTCGCCGTCGAGACCAACGCTTTCGAGGATCCGGAAGAGGTCAAGCGCATCGAGCGCGAAGTGGTCCACGCCGTGGTCGCAGACGTCGGCGTGCGCCCTCGCGCCGTTGCAGTCCTTGGTCCCGGCAGTATCCCGAAGACGTCGTCGGGAAAGCTTCGCCGCGCCAATTCAGCTGCCCTGCTGGGTAACTGATCGTCAGTGCAGACGGTTCTGTGCTGCCTCGAGCCCGAGTTCGAGCAGTAGCTCCACTGCATCCGCAGCTTCTTCACACACGAGATCGAGTTCTTTTCGCTCCGTGGACGAGAACGGTTTGAGAACGTAGTCCGCCGGGTCCATGCGGCCCGGCGGGCGACCGATCCCGACGCGCGTGCGCAGGTAGTCCTTGGTGGTCAACGAACTCGAAATGGACCGCAGCCCGTTGTGGCCGCCTTCGCCGCCACCGAGTTTGAGCCTGATGGTCCCGAAATCGAGATCCAGTTCGTCGTGGACGACGATGATGTTCGCGGCATCGACCGAGAAGAATCGTGCGAGACCGGCGACCGCGCCGCCCGAGAGATTCATGTACGAGCGCGGCTTTCCGAGGACCACGCGTCGGCCGGCGAGGCGACCTTCGACGATCTCGGCGCCACTCTTCTTGTGTACGTTGAACTTTCCGCCTATGCGTCTGGCAAGGGTGCCTGCGACCATGAAACCGACGTTGTGCCGAGTCTTCTCGTACTGCGGGCCGGGGTTACCCAGGCCGATGACGAGGGCGGTATCTGTGCTCAACGGACGCTACTTTCTGGCTTGTTCTTTTTCCTGCGACGCGCGAACGGCGCGTCACTCCGAATCGGAATGACGCGCCGCGCGCAGTGAGTTCTGTAGGAACCGAGAGGATCAGGCCTCTTCTGCAGCCTCGTCGGCGGCGGGAGCTTCTGCGCCCTCTTCGAGGTCAGCCTCGGTGGGTGCAGCAACGACGTTGACGATCAGGGTGTCAGCGTCAGCCTGCAGGACGGAGCCGGTGGGCAGTTCGAGCTGGCTTGCGAGGATCTGGGTGCCGATTTCGAGGCCCTCGACCGAAACCTCGATCTGCTCGGGGATGTGAAGCGCGTCAGCCTCGATGGAGATCGTGGATGCGTCCTGCGCGACCATCGTGCCTGCAGCAGCATCGCCGACGACGATGACGTTCACGTCGATCGTGACCTTCTCGCCCTTCTTGATGACGAGGAGGTCAGCGTGCTCGATGTAGTTGCGGATGGGGTGCACGACGACCGACTTGGTCAGTGCAACCTGCTCCGTGCCCTCGATGTCGAGGGTGAGGATGGCGTTGGTGCCGTGTGCACGGAGGATGGCGGCGAAGTCGCGAGCCGGCACATTGAGGTGGCGGGGATCTTCGCCGTGGCCGTACAGAACCGTGGGGACCTGGCCGTCGCGACGTGCGCGGCGAGCTGCGCCCTTGCCGAATTCGGTGCGGACGACGGCGACGAGGTTGTTTTCTTCAGACATGATGAAACGGCTCCTACAACTCACGGGGTTCGTGCTCGGTTTACTGACGTGTGGTTTTGCCTGCGAAAAGGGGGACAGGCGCGCACACGGCCAGGAGCGAAACGCTCGAGCTGAGCCGTAGCCGCGTCGATCACGGTAAACCTGCAACGTGTGGAACTGCTGCGATTCACCCTCGCCGAGACAACTTTGGATACGTTACCGGAGTTTGCTCCTCGCCGCTAATCGCAGGTGGCGCAGACCTGGCCGTGTGGACGTGGTTCGCGTCACATCGAAAGCGGTAGCCTGACGGAGTGACCACCGTGGGGAACGCTCCCGAAGGCAGTCGGCTCGGTGCCGTCGTGCCGGGTACCGACCTGTCGCAGCATGCTCGCCTACTCAGTCGGGTGCACGACGCAGTTCTCTCCGGGCAAGAACCACCGGCGCAGCCGCGGACCGTCGTGGCACGGTCGTGGTCGAGAGTGGCTGCGGGCGGGCTCACGCCGGATCACTGCGGCGCGTCTGCTGTCGCTGATTTCTCCGAGTTGGAGTCGAGGCGTTCGCGTACCGCGCTGCGAAGCGTTCTGCCCGAACTGCGAACCACTCTGACCGAGGTCGCCGAGGACGCGGGCTTCATCGTGGTCGTTGCCGACGCCGAAGGAGTCCTGCTCTGGCGCGAGGGCGCGAAGGCAGTCAAGCGGGCGGCGGACGCACTCGGATTCGCCGAAGGTGCGCGCTGGTCGGAGCAGTCGGTCGGTACCAACGCGATAGGTACCGCGCTGATCGAAGATTCTGCGGTGCAACTCTTCTCGGCCGAGCACTATGCGCCAACTCACCACAATTGGTCGTGTACCGGTTCACCCGTGCACGACCCGCGGACGGGCGAGATTCTGGGAGTGGTGGACATCAGTGGGTCAGCAGCCTCGGTGCATCCCACCACCGTCGCTCTGGTTCGCACCGCGGTTCGCCTCGCGGAGGCGACGCTGTGGCGCGAGCACGCAGCTCAGCTCGAGCGTCTGCGCTCGCGGGCAGCACCGTTGTTCGCCGCCGGGACCGGTCCGGCATTGGTGGTCGACGAGTTCGGATGGGTGGCCGGCGCCAGCGGGATAGCCGCGCCCGACCGCGTGGCCGCGCCGAGCGCGGGAAAGCCCGTCGTCGTGCCAGGGCTGGGGATGTGTCTGCCCGAGCCGCTCGGAGACGGCTGGCTGTTGCGCACCGGCGTCGGCGGGCCGTTGATCGAGCTGGAGCTGTCCCTCGGCGCATCGCCGCAGGTGACGGTTCGTGGTGACGCCAACTGGACGCGAGCGCTCTCGCCGCGGCACGCCCAGATCTTGAGGGCCCTGGCAGCGGTCGGTTCGGCGGGCGTGGATGCCGCAGGCCTGAGCGAAGTGCTCTTCGGTGATCGCGAGCATGTGGTGGCAGTGCGCGCCGAGGTGTCCAGACTGCGGAAACACCTCGGCGCGGTCCTGCAGACTCAGCCGTACCGCTTTGCCGACGGTGTACGGGTTGTGGTGATCTAGCGCGCCGCGCTGATTCCGGCACGACGTCCGAAGAAGCTGCCGTCGCCGAGACTTGTCCCGCTGGCGTAACCACCCGCACAGACACCGGACGTGCAGCGACCCGCTGCGAAAAGTCCGGGGATCGGCGCACCCGAGACGTGCAGAACCTCGGAATCGGCGGTGGTCTTCAATCCTCCCAGCGTGAATCCGCCTGTGCGGCCACGGAGATCGATTGCCGCGAACGGGCCGACGATCGGCTTCACCCACTCGGACTTCTTGCCGAGCACCGGATCCGAACCTTCAGTCGCGTGCCGGTTGTAGAGGTCGACGGTGGATTGCAGCGATCCGGCGGGCAATCCCATCTCGGCTTCGAGTTCCTCGACGGTCTCCGCCACCCAGGTCGGCTGCGCCCGCAACTGCGCACTGGACGATTCGGCATTCATGCCTTCCTCGTACGCAGCTTCGTCGATCACGAGGAATGCCTGGTTGTCCTGCTGGAACAGTGTTGCCTGTCCGATGCGGCCCGGGTAGGTGTCTTCGGGGATGTATCGCTGACCATGGCCGTTGACAAGAATCCCGCGCACCATCAACTGTGGGTCGCAGAAGAACGCGACTTCGGTGGCGTCCATGTGTGCGGTGTCCGCGCCGAGAGCCTGACCGATCTGGATTGCGCGGCCGTCGTGCGCCTCGATGGAGGCCGCCGGGTGGCCGAAGATACGCGGTGCGTTCGAGCGCACCATCTCGTTGTTGTACGCGAAGCTGCCCATCGCAAGCACTACGCCTTTGCGGGCACGAATCGCGACGTCCTTGCCGTAGCGCTTGGCGACAACTCCCGCGACCCGGTCGCCGTCCACCACCAGAGTCTGGACACGAAGATCGTATTCTGCACGGACGCCGAGCTTTTCGGCCGTCTCGACGAGTGGCTTCATCAGCATGTAGCCGCCGCCCCGCTCGCCGGTGTTCTTCTCGGACATCTGCGGAACGTGTCCGCGGGGCGCGGGATCGACGAGGGTGTTGAACGGCGCGGCGTTCTCGCCGCCCGAGTACATGAGGCCGTCGTCGTACGGCGGTTCCCAGCCGGGCTGACCCCAGAACGACTCCTTGAACGGAACGCCGGCATCGACGAGCCAGTTGTAGTGATCGACACTGCCCTCGCAATACGCGTCGATCTTTGCGTCGTCGGTTCCGGGGCCGAGCGCTGCCTTCATGAACGTCTTCATGTTCTCGACCGAATCCTCGAACCCACACGCCTTCTGTAGCGGCGTTCCACCGCCCAGGTAGATGAATCCGCCCGCCAGCGATGCTGCTCCACCCCAGCCGCCCGTTCGCTCCAGCACGAGAACCTCGGCCCCGGACCGCGCCGCTTCGATCGCAGCGGTGACGCCGGCGATGCCGTATCCGGCGACGACGACGTCGGCCTCGTAGTCCCAGGTGGTGATGTCGGCAGCGGAGATCGGTTTGACGGTGGGGTCGGCCATGCGAAGCGTCCTCTCGGAAGGCGTAACTACTGGTCATCACACAGTTGCAGTTTCGACTTCCCCAGATCAGGCATGGTCCCAGTCAACGGGAGGTTTGCAAACTCCTGACCGCGCCCAGAAATGTGTCCAGGTCGGCTTCGTCGACGAAGTAGTGCGGCGATGCGCGAACCACGGCGTCGAGCCCGCGGGCATCCATGTCGAGGAGGGTGGACCCGCGACCGCTAACCGTGACGGTGATGTTCTGTGCTGCAAGCTGATCCCGCACCCGGTGCTCGGAAATACTGTCTACGGTGAAGGAAACGATGCCGCTCAGATGGGTTCCTCGATCGCGGACTTCGACTCCGGGAATCGCGGCCAGACCTTCCCTCAATGCGCAGGCTCGGGATTCGATCTGTTCCCACGCTGTGTCGGGGCCGATCGAGAGCAGATAGTCTGCGGCGACGCCGAGACCCAGGCGCGCAGCGACACTCGTTTCCCAGAGTTCGAATCGTGTTGTGTCCGGCGCAGGGACGAAGCTGTTCTCGCTGGTCCATTCCGCTCCGTGCAGGTCCATCGCAGCGGGTTCGAGCGCGTCGACGAGTCCGGGGCGGACGTACAGGAATCCGGTTCCGCGTGGCCCGCGGAGCCACTTGCGGCCGGTGGCGCTGAGCGCGTCGACGCCGAGTTCGGTGACGTCGATGGGCAACTGGCCGACGGACTGGCACGCGTCGAGCAGAACGAGGGAGCCGTGGGCTCTGGCCAATTCGACGACCTCACGGACCGGGTTGATCAAGCCGCCGTTGGTGGGGACGTGGACGACGGAGACGAGTCGAACCCGGTCGTCGAGCATGTTCTCGAGTGCGTCGAGGTCGATGCGTCCGTACTGATCGCTCGGAATGACCTCGACGCCGGCGCCGGTGGAACGCGCCCGCCCCAGAGCGGCGATTGCGTTGCTCGCGTATTCGACTCCGCTGATGAGGAGTCGATCACCAGGTCCGAGTGGAACGGCAGCGAAGAAGTCGTTCCACGCGCGGGTTGCGCTGTCGGTCAACGCGATATCGGTTGCCTGGGCGCCGATGACCCGGGCCAGTGAATGCGGAACTGCAGCCAGTGCGCCGCTCTGGCGAGCAGCAGCGACGTACCCGCCGACGTCGGCTTCACGTCGCAGGTGCTCGATCATGGTGGTCAGCACCGGCTCGGGCGGGAGCGAGGATCCCGCGCTGTCGAGGAACACCTTGTCGAGGCATCCGGGAGTGTCGCGGCGGATCGTGTCGAGATCGAACATGGCACCTTCCGTTCATGTCGGTGTGGTTCAAACTACCTGTGAACGAAGCTGTCCCGATGGAGCGAAGACTGGGCACGGCCGATGCCGTGGTGATCGGCCTCGGCGCGATGATCGGCGCCGGAGTCTTCGTGGTGTTCGCGCCCGCTGCCGCAGTAGCCGGTACCGGGTTGCTTGTGGGCCTGGCGATCGCAGCGTTCGTCGCCTACTGCAATGCGACGTCGTCGGCGCAGCTTGCGTCGAGATACCCCACGTCAGGTGGGACGTACGTCTACGGACGTGAGCAGCTCGGACCCTGGTGGGGGTTTGCCGCAGGCTGGTCGTTCGTGATCGGGAAGATCGCGAGTTGCGCGGCAATGGCTCTGACCTTCGCTACGTACGTTGCTCCTGCGGCCTGGCGTGTCCCCGCCGCGGTACTGGTGGTGGCGGCTCTGGTTGCGGTCAACTACCGCGGAGTGACGCGGACGGCGCACATGGCCCGGGTGATCGTCGCCGTGTCGACGACGGCATTGTGTGTGGCGTTGCTGATTGCCGTCGTGGGACCTGGCGCCATACGTGAGCTCCCGGATCTCGTGTTCGGGTCGTGGTACGGGATTCTGCAGTCGGCGGGGCTGCTCTTCTTTGCCTTCGCCGGTTACGCCAGGATCGCGACGCTGGGGGAGGAAGTGCGTGATCCGCGCCGCACGATTCCGCGGGCGATTCTGATTGCACTCACCATCGCGGTTGTCCTCTATGCGTTGGTTGCGGTGGTGCTGTTGGTGACGCTGGGGCCTGATCGGCTGGCGAATTCGGCGCGGCCCCTGGCCGATGCAGTGAGCGCAGCCGGGTGGAATTGGGCCGTCCCCGTGGTGGTGATCGGTGCCGCGGCGGCGTCGGCGGGGGCGCTGCTGGCTCTGATCGCCGGGGTGAGTCGTACGGCGATGGCAATGGCCCGCGAGAGTGATCTGCCCGTTGCCCTGGCTGCCGTCCATCCACGGTACGCAGTCCCTCACCATGCAGAACTTGTGGTCGGAGCCGTTGTGATCGCTTTGGTCTCGACAACCGATCTTCGTGGCGTGATCGGCTTTTCGTCGTTCGGAGTGCTGCTCTACTACTTCGTTGCGAACGTGAGCGCGTACAGCCAGCGCGGAGTGGACCGGATGTATCCGAAGTGGCTGCAGGCAGTCGGGGCGGCCGGTTGTGTCGTTCTGGTGGTCACACTTCCGTGGATCGCGGTTGTTTCCGGGGTAGGTGTGGTTCTGGCCGGTTGTGGGTACCGGTGGATACGACTGAAGAAATTCAACGACACGTAACACCACAATGGGTGCATCTCGGACGTAGGCGTTCTATCGTCGGTAACGACCGCGAAGACCGCCCGAAGGGGAAGTCGAATGGTGACAGCAGCGTTGACAGCAGCACAGACCATGCAGGTGGATACGCGTCCTGCGGCCGAGGCCTACGTCGGTGGTGTGTGCTTCAAACAGGGGCCACCCCGCTTGGTCGGAGCCGAGGTCGAGTGGCTGACCAGGCAAGATCCCGGTGGGGAGCGGCCATCCGCCGCGACGCTGGCAAGAGCACTCGGGCGACACGCACCCACCAGCATCGACCCGGATTCACCGGCGGTTCCGCTCCCTCGTGGCAGCCTGGTCACCGTAGAACCCGGCGGACAGATCGAACTCTCGTCCGCTCCGCGCACGTCCGCCCGTGAACTGTGTGACTGTCTCGACGAAGACCGTCGGACTCTCGAATCTCTCCTCGCGTCGTACTCCATAGAAATCAGTTCTGCCGCGGCCGACGTCGCCCGCCCGCCATCTCGCATTCTCCGGTTGCCGCGTTACTGCGCAATGGAATCCCGCTTCGCCGGGATAGGCCCGTACGGCACCTTGATGATGTGCAATACCGCAGCAGTGCAGGTCAGTGTCGATGCCGGCGGGAGTCCGGAGTCCATCGCCCAGCGTTGGCGGCTCCTCGGGGACATGGGCCCGGCTCTCATCGCAGCATTTGCGTGTTCTCCACGCTTGCAAGGGGTTCCGAGGGGGGATTGGGCTTCCCAACGCATGCGGACGTGGCTCGAGCTCGATTCCTGGCGCACAGCCGCCATCCCGGAAGCGCAGGACTACGCCGCCCGGGCGCTCGACGTTCCGCTCATGTGTGTGCGAAACGAAGGCGATGATTGGACGGCTCCGAGGGGTGCGACATTCGCGGACTGGATCGACGGCGCCTTGGATGCCGAGATCGGACGTCGTCCCGTCTGGGCGGACTTGGACTATCACCTGTCGACGCTGTTCCCGCCGGTTCGCGCTGTCGGCCATCTGGAGGTTCGCTACATCGACGCACAACCGGGAGATTTGTGGCGAGTGCCGATAGCAGCGGTCGACGCGTTGCTGTCCGGGCCCGCTGTGATGCGCGAGGCGAGTGATGCTGCAGCGTCGACAGCCGGGAGGTGGCGGGATGCGGCAGAGTACGGTTTGGACGACGTCGAACTGCGTTCGGCGGCAACATCTCTGATGTCGCTTGCCGCGTCGTACGCGCCGGAACCCCAGTTTGTTCGCCTTCTCGATGCCGCAGCCGAACGGTGCTGTCGCGCAATCGTGCCCGGTGAGAGCGACACATGACGGGGGAGATCACCAAAGAAGCGGTCGAGGCCGTACTTCTGCGAGCGCGTGAGCGGTCGACGCTGCTCACCGACTGCGTCGACGATACCGAATTGATCGCTCAGCATTCCCCGTTGATGAGTCCGCTCGTGTGGGACCTGGCGCACATCGGCAATCAAGAGGAACTCTGGCTGGTGCGCGATGTCGGTGGCCGCGATCCGGTGCGTAGCGACATAGACGAGTTGTACGACGCTTTCAAGCATTCGAGGTCGTCGAGACCCACACTTCCCCTGCTCAACCCGGCCGAGGCGCGCGAATACGTACGTACGGTTCGTGGGAAGGTGTGGGATGTGCTCGAAGCCAGCACGTTCGGGCGCACAGAACTCGACGTGGACGGGTTTGCCTTCGGGATGATCGCCCAGCACGAACAGCAACACGCCGAGACTATGCTCGCGACACACCAATTACGTTCGGGGCCGGCGGCACTCGTTGCGACACCCGCTCCGCAAGCAGGCTGCACGCCGGAACTCGACGAGGTCACCATCGCAGCCGGTTCCTTCGTCATGGGGACCGACGACGAGCCGTGGGCACTCGACAACGAGCGCACTGCACATCAGGTCTATCTCACTGATTTCGCAATCGACAGATTCCCGGTCACCAACGGGCAGTTCATCGAATTCATCGAGGACGGCGGCTATTCCCGACCGGAACTGTGGTCTCGAGACGGTTGGCGGCATCGCGTCGACGCGAAGCTTCGAGCGCCTCTGTTCTGGGAACATGACAGTTCGGGTTGGTGGCACGAGACTTTCGGCGTCGAGGCGCCGGTCCCACCGGACAAGCCGGTCGTGCATGTGAGCTTCTACGAAGCCGAAGCCTACGCGAATTGGGCGGGTAAAAGGCTTCCCACCGAGGCGGAGTGGGAAAAGGCCGCACGGTGGGATCCGGAATCCGGAAGATCACGACGGTTCCCGTGGGGGGACGTGTCCGCAGACGAGAATCTTGCCAATCTCGGTCAACGCCACCTCGGTCCAGCCGGCGTCGGCTCGTACCCGGCGGGGGCGTCGGCAGCGGGTGTCGAGCAGTTGATCGGCGACGTGTGGGAGTGGACGTCTTCGGGATTCCATCCGTATCCCGGCTTCCGGGCCTTCCCGTATCGGGAGTATTCGGAGGTGTTCTTCGGCGGCGACTACAAAGTGTTGCGCGGGGGATCGTTCGGGACCGACAGCGTTGCCTGCCGGGGGACGTTCCGCAACTGGGACCATCCGATCAGACGCCAGATCTTCTCGGGTTTTCGCTGCGCCAGAACGATTTCGGGTAGATCCTGACATGTGTCGGCACCTCGGGTATCTCGGGCCGCCACGTTCGGTTCGTGAGCTCCTCCACGACGGCGAGAACTCACTGATGCGACAGTCGTGGGCACCACGTGAGATGCGTGGAGGCGGGACCATCAATGCCGACGGATTCGGCGCGGTGTGGTGGAACGACGGAAGACAGGGGCGGTATCGCAGCATTTCGCCGATCTGGTCGGACCCGACCGTCGACGAGACGTTGTCCCACATCGTTTCCGGATCCGTTCTCGCCGCCGTACGTTCCGCGACGGAGGGGATGGCCGTCGAGATCGGTGCCTGCGCACCTTTTGTCGACGGAACCTACGCTTTCAGCCATAACGGAGCGGTATCCGGTTGGCCTGGTTCACTTGCCGACTTGGCGGCAGAAGTTCCGGCCGTCGAACTGCTGAAGATGCCCGCCCCGACGGATGCCGCCTTGTTGTGGACAGTGCTTCGGCATCGGTTGAAGTCGAAGCCCGTGGAAGCCGCCGTGACGAGCCTCGTTCACGATGTGGCTGCGGCGGCACCGGATTCACGACTGAACCTCCTGTTCGGCGACGGACAGGAACTATGGGCCACGGCCTGGGGCCACACGTTGTACACGCGGGTCGACGAGTCGCGAGCCCTGATCGTTTCCGAACCGTTCGATCGATCGCCGGACTGGGAGCAGGTGCCGGACCGGCACATCGTCTGCGCGCGTCCTGGCCATTTGATCATCACCCCGATACCGATGGGAGAACAATGAAAACCCCTACGCTCGAGGTTTATCTGACACCGGCCGAATCGGTCGACGCACTGCGAGCCGAGGCCAGGGAGGGTCTGACCGCTACGCCGAAGTGGCTCTCGCCCAAATGGTTTTACGACGCGCGTGGAAGTGAATTGTTCGAGGAGATCACGGCCTTACCCGAGTACTACCCCACCCGTACCGAGCGCGGCCTGCTCGCGCAGTACGCCGACGAGATCGCTGCGTTGACCGAACCTGAGATCCTGATCGAACTGGGTTCCGGTTCCTCGGAGAAGACGCGGTTGCTACTCGATGCAATGACCGCGCGCGGAACTCTGCGAACGTATGTACCGCAGGATGTTTCGGTGACGGCACTGGAAGGCGCGGCGCGGCAGGTCGGTGCCGAGTTCCCCGGCATCGATGTGGTCGGGGTGGTCAGTGACTTCACAGGCTCGCTGCATCATCTGCCCGGTGGTGGACGGCGGGCGGTCGCGTTTCTCGGTGGAACTCTCGGCAATCTCGTTCCGGCAGAACGCGCCGAGTTCCTCTCGGGCATTGCAGCGGTGCTGGATCCGGGGGAGAACCTGATCCTGGGCGTCGGATTGGTGATCGATCCGGCTGTTCTCGTGCCCGCGTACGACGACGCTGCCGGCGTGACGGCACAGTTCAACCTCAATGTTCTCGCGGTCCTGAACAAGCAACTGGGAGCGAACTTTCCCTTGGAGGACTTCCGTCACGTCGCGCTCTGGGACGCCGAGAACCAGTGGATCGAGATGCGGCTGGAAGCGCTTCGTGAACTCTCGGTCCGGATCGACGAGCTGGATCTGGAGATCACCTTCGCAGCGGGCGAGCAGCTGCGCACCGAGATCTCGGCGAAGTTCACCGAGGGCGGGATTGCCGCGGAGCTCGCATCGGCGGGTTTCGGGGTGCGGCAGGTGTGGACGGATCGGGATCAGCGCTTCGCGCTGTTGTGCGCGCAGCGGGCGTGAAGTGGGCGCACGTCAGAGGATGCTGTCTCCTCCTAGAAGTGCCTCAAAAGTTCTGTAGGCGGCAATATTTGAGAAGTGTCGGGAGTAGAGATCTACGGTGCCAGTATGGACAGTGTCGGACACCGGCGCAAGATCCACGAGATGCGCGAGTTTTACATAGGACTGGTCATCGCTCGCGCCGACCGGATACTCCTGCTCGCTGGCCTTGCGTTCGAATTTTGACCGCGCCTCAGCGGGGTCGCCAGCCCAGATGAGATAACAGTCCTCTCGGTAGAAGCACCCGACTCCGTCATTCTTCCCCAACTCGAATATCGCTATGCCGAAGTACGGTTGATCTCGTGTCGGATGCTGAGTCATGCGATTGAACGTAGTGACATCGGAGCGCAAAGGGTATCGGTGAATACCCCGGGATTCCGCAAAACTTGTCGGCGGGTGCCCGTAGAATCGCCCATATGTTCGAATCGAAGACTTCCGCGGACGCGCTGTTTCGGCAGCATGCGGAAATCGCGCGCGCCCACTTCCTCGAGATCGACGCGGTCACTGCGCTGTACCTGGACCGTTGTGAGGAGGATGCCGCGGTTGGAGTCAATGAGGCTTTTCGGGGTCAATTCGCGCACGTGGAGATCGCGTCGATACTGAGCATTACGGAGTACGCCGCGCAGAAAATGATTGCACTGGGATGTGACCTGCGCTGGCGACTTCCGCGGGTGGCGGCCGCTTTTGCTTGCGGTGACATAGATCTGGCCAAAGCGACGGCACTGTCCGAAGCTCTCGCCAATGTTTCCGAGCACGTGCTCGATGAGATCGAGCGACTCCTAGTGGACGGTGCCTGTCGTGCAACCGGTAACAAGTTGAAGGCGCGCGCACGAGGTCTCATTGCTCGGCACGACCCTGATGGGGTGCGTGCCCGGCGAGTTCGTGCGGAGGCGGATCGGGACGTTCGGACGTGCGCGTCGCACGACGGTATGTCGACTCTGGACGGAATGCTTCCAGCGGTCGGCGCTCAGACTTTGGCCACAAGACTCCGTGCGATGTCGATGCAGGTGTGTGGTTCCGATCCGAGAACTTTCGGGCAACGTCGTGCCGATGCACTGATCGCATTGGCGGAAGGAAAGACGTCGTTGGATTGTCAGTGCGACGGCGATTGCACCCGTACGGACGACTCGAAGACCTCCGCGCTCCCGATTGCGACAATTCTTGTGGGTGTCAACGCTTCCACCCTGCTCGGATTCGACGACCTGCCAGGCTATTTGCAGGGGTACGGCCACATCGATGCTGACCTTGCGCGCGCGATCGCCGCGGACGCCACGTGGCAGAGAGTCCTCACCCTTGCACCGTCCGAGGTGCAACGTTCTTCGACTGCGGGGGCAGTCGGACCGGTGCTCGGCGTGGGTCGGTCGATGCGCTCACCGGAGATATTGCCCGCTGTGGCAATGGGTAATCGCTCGAGAAGGAATAGTGGTTCGCGGCGCGGTGAATCCACGTACCAGCCGTCCGCGGCGTTGGCGACGATTGTAAGGACGCGAGACGGTACGTGCCGCTTTCCGAATTGTGTTGTGCGTTCTGATAGTTGCGATATCGATCACACGGTGCCGTTCGATCACGGCAACCCCGCTCAGGGAGGGCCTACTGCAGAGCGTAACTTGGCCTGCCTGTGTCGAAAACATCACCGACTGAAGATGTTTGGCAGGTGGACGGTGAAGCAAATCGGAGGTGGTCTTCTGGAGTGGACAGATCCCTCAGGACGACGAACGGTTACCGCGCCCGTAGGCTCATTCTGTGACCCCGAATTGAGAGTGCCCGACGCGGCGAGACCGCAATTGACGGACGACGATGCGCTGGAACGACGTTTCGGACTTCGGGACAGGGGTGTGGAAGCGGATCTTGAATACCTCCTGGACTGTAGTGTGCCCGGCTGGAGGAAAGCACGATCTGCATCAAGACGTAACGCGTCCCCACTGGCGAACGCCTTGCCGGAGTTTGCCGACTTCTGAAGGGGTTTCGTTTCTCCTGTGGCCTGCGGGTATAGCGAGAGGGCCCGAAAAATGGTGTTTGTCCGTTTATAGTGAGGCGCAGAACGGTTTCCGACCCGAGGAGAACGCGTGCGTCATCCGAAGCTCGCCGCATTGACCGTGGCCCTGACTGCAGTACTGGTGATGCCGGTAACGCAGAGCGTGGCTCAACCATTCCCTTTCGACCCCGGCAGTTTCGGCAACGGAAGCACCGGATCGCTGGGTGGCGAAGACCCGGACATCCCCATCGAGAACACCCTCCCACAGTTGTCGGTCACCACGCTCGTCGACGGACTCGATCACCCTTGGGATGTCGCGGCGGCCCCGGACGGTGCAATCCTGACGGGACAACGGTCCGGCGGATTCTTCGTGCGCCGAAGCGACAACACGACAGGTCCAGTCTCTGCTGACCTTTCGGATCTCTACGCTCAGTCCGAAACCGGCCTCATGGGCATCGCGCTTGCCCGCGACTTCGCTCAGTCGCGCACCCTGTACACCTGTCAAGGATTCAGCGCTGGGGGAGTCACGGACGTTCGAGTGATCTCGTGGACCGTCGACGCCGGATGGACCGCGCTCACTCGAATCGGAACTGTATTGCCGGGAATCCCGGTCTCGTCCGGGCGTCACGGGGGTTGCCGAATTCTTGCGGACCAGGACGGAACGCTGTTCGTCGGAACGGGTGACACCGCGACACCGAGCGTCCCGCAGGATCCGAATTCGCTGGGCGGTAAGGTCTTGCACATCAACGCCGACGGAACGCCGGCGGCGGGAAATCCGAATGCAAGCAGCCCCGTCTACACGCTCGGTCACCGCAACGTCCAAGGCTTGGCCGTGCAACCTGGAACCGGCCGGGTGTACTCGGTTGAGCAGGGCACCAGCGTCGACGACGAGGTCAACCTGCTTACCCCGGGCGGAAACTACGGCTACCGCCCGGATCGGCTTCCCGGAACGTACGACGAATCCGTGCCGATGACCGATCCCGTGCGCGTGCCGGGAGCAGTTGCGGCGGTGTGGCGTTCAGGTAGCTCCACGTTGGCTACCGCCAGCGCAGCCTTCACCAGCGGAGCTGCGTGGGGTGCCTGGGACGGAGCGCTTGTGATGGGTGGTCTCAAGAGCAAGGAACTGATCTTCCTCCGCCTCAGTGCCGACGGCCGTTCGGTCGACGCTCAGACCTTTGGGTTGGAGAACCAGTTCGGTCGCTTGCGGTCGGTGACTCCGACGCCCGACGGTTCGCTTCTGGTGACCACGGACAACGGAACAGGCGACAAGGTGCTTCGGGTGACACCCACGCCCTGATTTCTCAACACGTCAGCCTTTAACACCAGAGCCTTCAGTACCAGGCGATTACCCGGCACGGACCACCGGAACCACCCGCGTGCGTCGGCGCGCCCACCATCACCGTGGCGCCGACGGCTGGCAGTACGGAAAGGTTTGCGAGGGCTTCGACTGCGTATTTTCCTGAGCCCAAAGCGCTTCGGTGAGCCCCGTGGGTCGTGCTTCGGCCCGCGTCGATGCTGAGGGTGTCCGAGCCCACGGCGACGATGTCGCGCTCGGACACCAAAAAGTCGATCGCCTCGGGGTCGAATCCCGGTGTGTGCTGCACGCCGAGTGCATCTCGATTCGTGAAGGCCCCACCGGCACCGGCCCGGGTATCCCAACCCGAGTTCATCGCAACCAGGCTGCGGGGAGCGATCTTCCCATGGAGGGACTCCCAATCGAGGATGTCCTGGCGGGTGAGCAGTGTGTCAGGGTCGACGGAGGCTCGGGCACTGATGTCGACGACCGCAATCGGCACGACGAGGTCGGCGACTGGAATCTTCTCGACGGTGATCCCGTCCGCACTGGCGTGTGCGGGAGCGTCGATGTGAGTACCAGTGTGTTCTTCGAGGTGGAGTTCGTTGAGGTAGAAGTTTCCACCTAACCCGGCGGACCCGAGCGAGCCCAGAGAGCCGCCGGCGTCGGCGATCTTCGCCAGGTTCCTCATCTCGAACGAGCGCGCGCCCGGCCACACCGGGAACTCCGGCGTCAGTACGTGGGTCAGATCGACGATGGTCTGGCCGGTTGGTGCTGCCGACGCAGTGGGCTGTACAGCGCCGGCCATGACGGCCGCGCCGAGGGCACCGGTGCCCAGCGCCGCGAACATCGATCGACGGCTGACCTTCCTGCCTTCGCGTCCGATCGATTCGTAGACCTCCGACAAGACCTTCGGTGAGCACATCAGAAACTCCAGATCACTGGGATCAACACCGTTGCAACGATCAGGAACCACAACAACATCGGGAGTCCGAGCTTCCAGTAGTCGCCGAACTTGTACCCGCCAGGCCCCATCACCATCATGTTCGCGGGAGTGGCTACGGGCGTCAGGAAGGAGGCCGCGGCAGCGACGGTGACCGTCATCAGAAGGGGCAGCACCGAGATGTCGAGTTCGATGGCGACCGAGATTGCGATCGGCGTGATGATCAACGCGGTTGCAGTGTTGCTGATCAGCTGGCCCAGAGTCGCCGTCACGACAAAGAGTCCGGCGACGACGACATACGGGCTTGCACCACCGACGACGTCGACGAACGCATGCGCGAGTTTCTCGGCTGCGCCGGTCTGCTGAATCGCGGTCGACAGCGGGATCATTCCTCCGACGAGAATCAACGTTGTCCACGAGATGGACCGATGCGCCTGCTCCACGCTGATCACACGCAACAGAACCATCGCGCACGCCGCGAGGAGTCCGGCTATCGCCGACGGTACCAATCCGAACGTCAGCATCACGACCATCGCCGCGACGACGACGAGAGCGATGACCGCGCGGGTTCCCAACGGGGCTGCCTGCTTACGGATCTGGGCAGGTACGTCGACCACGAGGACGTTCGGATCGACGGCGGTGTGGGTGTCGAGATCGTCCCAGCTTCCTTGCAGGAGAAGCGTGTCACCGGCCGCCAACTTGACGCCCTTGGGGCCGCAGTCCTCACCGGCGCGCTGGACTGCGAGTATCACCAGATCTCCACTGTCGGTCACCATGCCCGGAAAAGCCCTGTCGCCGATCATTTCCGAGCGCGGCGGGATGATCACTTCGACCACACCGTCGTGCTTGGTGATCAAGGGCTCTGCGGACGGCGCATCCTTTCCCATGAGCTGATACTGCTTAGCGAGGGTCTTGGCATGCCGGCTCAGGTCAGGCGACATCGACGTCCCCGCACGGTGGGGGAGGACGTGAGGCCCGAGAAGTACGGCGATCGCAATCGTTCCCAATACGAGCGGCGCACCGACCAAGGTGAAACTGAAGAACCCGAACGCACCGGCCCCGGATTCCTCGGCGGCTTCGGAAACGATGATGTTGACCGGTGTTCCGGTCAAGGTGAGCATCGATCCGGCATGGGCGGCAAATGCCAACGGCAGAAGCAGTTGTGACGTCGATTTACCGAGACGTACTCCCAAGACAACCACCATCGGTACCAACGCGGCTACGGCTCCGTTGACGCTGATCAATGCGGTCAACGCGGCAACCAGCAACATGATCGCACTCACGAGACGGACTCGGGATTCACCGACTTTCGCCAGCAGTTTCTCGCCCGCCCACGTGGTGACACCGGTGGCATCGAGGGCTTCGCTGACAACAAAAAGCGCGGCGATGAACACCACCGTGGGATCGCCGAATCCGGCAAGCGCCTGCTCCATCGTGATCACGCCGGTGGCGTACAGCGCCAGGGCAGTGCCGATCGCGATGATGCCGACCGGGATTCGGCCGATCACGAACAGCGCCACGACCAGTGCAAGCACGACAAAGGTGATGGTGATGTCATTCACGATTCGTAAAGGTACCTCCTCATACAGAACGGCCCCGTCTCGCAAGGGAGACGGGGCCGTGGGATGGACGCGAGGAGAATTAGTTGGAGGCGGCGATGCGAGCCTTCTCGAGAGCGGCCAGCGTGCGAAGAACCGTGGCCTTCTGCTTGTTCAAATCGCTCAGTCGTGCGCGAGCCGGCAACCCCTGTGCGAGTTCGGCGACCTTGATCTGCTCGTCGATGGAACCGAGCTGATCGAGAAGCCCTAGGACGCGCGTCTGGAGCGTGTCGATGTCCACGGTGTCCGTCTTGACCGGAGCGGCAACGCGCGTCACTGTGCCCGTGCTGGAGGGGCTGGAAGCCCGCGCAGGTGACGTGTCGGCGACAACCGTTGCGGCGCGGGGCCGAATTGCCTTGCGAACAGCGGCCGCATCGGGAAGGACGTCCATGCGGATCTCGTTCAGGACTCGGCGTGCCTCGCGTGCGTTGACGCGGTACTCGCGCTCTTCGTCGTCGTCGGACTGCAGCGTGCCGCCGAGCGGGCGCAGACCGTACATCCCGAGGAAGCGCTTGGCGTCGTCGATGATGCCTTCGTTTTCACGGCATACTCCACAGCGGGGTTCGTTGCGGAACATGTCCACGGAGTTGTCGTCTCCGCACCAGACACAAGATCCTGGGCGCCACCGCCGGATCGTCGGAACTGATGAATTCAGGGAATGAGATTCGGGCCGGGATTCCAGGGTTTGCGCGTCGATCACGACGAGCCACACTAGGCGAAGATTGCGGCGCGGTGAACACCGCCCCAACATCGACCTGGGTTTCTCGACGCGGGCGTGATCAAGATCATGCTGTTTGCCGCATTTGCTGGTATTCGTGTGTCGCACAGGTGGTTTCATGATGACCGCGTGGTCTGTTTTCGTTGGGTTCACGAAGACGACTACGGGCGCGTACCGGTGACAGTGAAGTCACAGGTACGCGCCCGTAGTGCGGCGGAAGACTAGGCGCTGCCGTTGAACAGCGAAGTCACAGAACCGTTCTCGAAAACTTCCTTGATGGTGCGAGCCAGCAGCGGGGCGATGGACAGCACAGTCAGCGTCGGGAACTTCTTCGACTCGTCGATCGGAAGTGTATTGGTGACAACAACTTCCTTCGCACCACACGTCGACAGGCGCTCAGCCGCAGGGTCGGACAGGACGCCGTGGGTTGCGGCGATGACGACGTCACCCGCACCGGCCTCCTTGAGTACCTTGACCGCGCCGGCGATCGTTCCGCCCGTGTCGATCATGTCGTCGATCAGGATGCAGGTGCGACCTTCGACATCACCGACGACGCGGTTGGACTTGACCTGGTTAGGCACCAACGGATCGCGCGTCTTGTGAATGAACGCCAGCGGTGCTCCGCCGAGCGAGTCGGCCCACTTCTCGGCGACACGAACGCGGCCAGAGTCGGGGGAGACCACCGTGATGTTCTCGAGGTTGTAGCCCGCGCGAATGTGGTTGGCCAACTGGCTGTGTGCGTGCATGTGATCGACGGGGCCGTCGAAAAAGCCCTGGATCTGATCGGTATGCAGGTCGACCGTGATGATGCGATCTGCGCCGGCAGTCTTGAGCAGGTCCGCGATCAGGCGAGCAGAGATCGGCTCGCGTCCGCGGTGCTTCTTGTCCTGGCGGGCGTACGGGTAGAACGGAAGAACGGCAGTGATGCGCTTTGCCGATCCACGCTTGAGCGCATCGATCATGATGAGCTGCTCCATCACCCACGTGTTCAGCGGTGCCGGATGACTCTGCAGGACAAACGCGTCGGAGCCGCGAACCGACTCTTCGAATCGAACGAAGATCTCACCGTTCGCGAAGTCGCGCGCGGTCTGCGGGGTGACGCGGATGTCGAGTTCCTTCGCCACCTGCTCCGCCAACTCGGGATGTGCGCGACCCGAGAACAACATCAGGTTCTTCTGGTTGTCGATCCAATTCGCAGTCACTGGTTCATGCCGTCCTTTTGTACTTGCCGGTCGATCTGGTGGTGATCTGTGCTGTCAGGTTGTGCAGGGCTGTCAGGTTGTGCAGGGCTGTCAGGTTGTGCAGCCGCTGCAGCGGCGTCGGCTGCAGGAGTGCCAGGTCGATTTTTCTGTACCCAACCCTCGATGTTGCGCTGCGCTCCACCCGAGACGGCAAGCGCCCCAGGCGGTACGTCGTTCTTCAAGACCGTGCCCGCTCCCGTGTAAGCGCCGTCTCCCACGACGAGAGGGGCGACGAACATGGTGTCGGAGCCTGTTCGGACGTGCGACCCCACCACAGTACGGCTCTTGTTCACCCCGTCGTAATTGACGAAGACGCTCGAAGCCCCGATATTGCTGTGATGGCCGATGGTGGCGTCACCGACGTAGGTAAGATGCGGAATCTTCGAATGTTCGCCGATCTCGGCGTTCTTGGTTTCCACGTAGGCACCGATCTTGCCGTGGTCACCGAGACGGGTATTCGGCCGGAGGTAGGCGAACGGACCGACAGTTGCGTCCGCGCCGATCACGGAGTCGGTCCCGTGCGAGCGGACGACCACCGCGCGCTCCCCGACGCTCACGTTGTCCAAGGTGGTGTCCGGGCCGATCACGGCGTCTTCGCCCACCGACGTCGTGCCGGTCAACTGAACTCCGGGCTGGAGCGTCACGTCCTGTGCGATTTGCACGCCGCAATCGATCCACGTGCTCGCGGGATCGACGACGGTGACGCCGGCACGCATCCACGTCTCGAGGATCCGACGGTTCATCTCGCGGGCAAGCGTCGAGAGCTGCACGCGGTCGTTGGCGCCCGCGACGAGAACTGAATCCGCGATGTGCTGCGCGCGAACACGCTTGCCTGCGCGACGGGCGATCATGATCACATCGGTGAGATAGAACTCGTGCTGTGCGTTGTTGGAGTCGAGAGACGCCAGCGCGTCGCGCAGAGTCTCGAAGTCGAAGGCGTAGACACCTGAATTGACTTCGGTGATCGAGCGCTGCGAATCGGTGGCTTCCTTCTCCTCGACGATAGCGTTGACTTCGCCGTCCGTCGTACGAAGGATCCGTCCGTAGCCGGTGGGGTCGAGCGCCGTCGACGTCAACACCGTGACCGCAGCCGCAGGGGCGGCAGTGTGCTGAGCGAGGAGGTCTGCGATTGTCTTGCCGTCGAGCAGCGGCACGTCGGCGGCTGTGACGAGTACGGTCCCGGCGAAGTCGGCAGGCAGACCCTCGAGTCCGCAACTGACGGCGTGCCCGGTGCCCTTCTGCTCGTCCTGGACAGCGACGGTGACGGGCCTGCCAAGTTCGCCGGCGACTGCGCTGACCGCTTCGGTGACACGCTCACGGTCGTGACCGACGACGGTCACCAGGTGCGTGGGGTTCAGTGACGTTGCTGCGTGAAGCGAATGTGCCAGCATGCTGCGTCCGGCGAGAGCGTGGAGGACCTTGGGAGTCTTCGACTTCATTCGTGTACCGGCACCCGCTGCGAGAACGATCACGGCGGTCTGCACTGGTTGAGCTCCCTCTTGTCGATCAAGACGTGCGTTTCCACTCGGAAAACGCACGGTGTTCACCAGCTCCGCCGCCAGGACTCGAACCTGAACTATCTGAACCAAAATCAGAGGTGCTGCCATTACACCACGGCGGATTGCCACGCATTGCCGAGCCTTGCGGTCGAACGCGCGAAAGAATAATCGCATGCCGACCCGCCGTAGGTCGAACCGCTACGCCAAATAGGTCCCCGAAGTCCCGATAGGCTGAGTAGCCGCAGCAGTTGTTGCAGGTGTCAGGATTCAGGTGTCAGGGAGAGGAAGACCATGGCGACGGTGCCCGGTTCGGTTGGCGGGGATCCAGTTCCCGAACGAGCGGCACGGATCCGGATGACCGGTACCCAACGTCGGCAACAACTGATCGAGATCGGGCGGGCACTCTTCGCGGAGCGCGGATACGAGGCGACCTCGATCGAGGAGATCGCGCAGCGAGCGAACGTGTCCAAGCCGGTCGTGTACGAGCACTTCGGTGGCAAGGAGGGTCTCTACGCCGTCGTCGTGGACCGGGAGATGTCGCGCCTTCTCGAGATGATCACGTCTTCCCTCTCCCAGAATCGCTCGAGAGTTCGAGTGGAGCGGGTTGCGTTGGCTTTGCTCACCTACGTGGAGGAGCACACGGACGGATTTCGGATACTTGTGCGTGACTCGTCGGTTGTCGCACCGAGTGGGACGTATTCGAGCTTGCTCAACGACGCGATCAGCCAGGTGGGCTACCTACTGGCCGGAGACTTCTCCAGGCGCGGTTTCGACCCAGGACTAGCAACGATGTACGCCCAGGCGCTTGTCGGCATGGTGTCCACGACGGCTACTTGGTGGCTCGACGAACGAACTCCGTCCAAGGAAGTTGTCGCCGCTCACCTAGTGAATTTGTGTTGGAATGGCTTGACGAATCTGGAAGCCGACCCTCAATTGGAGGGTTAACCAGGCGCGCCTGCCACGCAGAGATGGATCGCGGTCTAAGCTGTGTTCGCTGTATCACGATCGTTTGATGGGCAAATGATTTATTTGTTTGCAAGGGTGGGTTGAATGCCGAAACCGAGCCTTCCATTTTGACGCTGTGAACGGGTAAGACCAGGGATTCGTTCGATGTGTGGTGATTGGAGGCCGGATCGATGGTGAGGCAAGAGCGGGCAGAAGCCACCCGTGATTCGGTGCTGCGCGGAGCAGCGGGGGTGTTCTTGCGCCTGGGCTATGCCAACGCCAGCTTGAGCGAGATCATCGCCGAGTCCCAGGTGACCAAGGGCGCCCTGTACTTCCATTTCGGGTCCAAGGAAGAACTCGCTCGGGCAGTGATCGACGAGGGGTCGGCACGTTTTGATGCAAAATGTGAACTCTGGTTGGACCGTCGCACGCCCGCGCTCGAGTCGCTGATCGGCATTTCGTCCGTGATCGTGGATATCGGCGCGCACGACGCTATGGTTCGTGCGACCTTCCGTTTATTGGTGGAGATCGGTGACTATCGAGGTTCCGGTCCGGCAACTCTCGACGTCTGGCTCGATATTTACCGCGAACTTGCCAGTCGTGCAGCGGACGAAGGTGATTTGCGTTCGGACGCGGATTCCGCCGACATCGCCCGGTTCCTGTTGGAAGTGGCATCCGGAGTTCGGCTGATGGCAGCGGCGACCGGGACTGTGCGTGAGCTTTCGGACTCCATGAAAGCGTCCTGGAACCTGATACTTCCGATCGTGGTCCCGGAATCCAAAGTGGAGTACTTCAGGCAATTTGCGGCTCGCCGCCTTGCCAGCGATCACTGACATCGCGGCGCTCGACCACCTCATTTTTGCTCAGTTCGTCGCAAATTTCCTGGTAGGGAAAATATTCTGTTTGTTCTGCATTCAAAACAAACTAGGAGTATGTTTATGGCGTTGATGTGAATCTCGGAGTCTGATCTTGCGGACTATCTTCGGATTGCGGTATGTTCTACTGGTAGCTGAAGAATTGCTGAGTACGCAGGGTTGGTCAGGGCAGGATTACGGGGTCGGCGCACCGGGCAGCATAGGGGGCTGCCCGGCGTGTGCGGCCCCAAAAAAGGGGGAGTCAGGCGATGGGTGACACCGCACGGGCGCCGATGCTCGACATCGGTCCGCGGATCGGCTGTGACGTCGTGAATGTCGTGGATGTCACCCGCAGTATCGATCTTTTCGGGCGACGGTACCTGGATCGGACCTTCACTCCACATGAATTGCAGACGTGCGCCGGGCCGGCTCGGGATCAGCGATTGGCTGCACGTTTCGCGGCCAAAGAGGCTGTTGTGAAGGTGCTCAGGCCTGGTGACGTCCCCGTGCCGTGGAACTCCATCGAGATCACCCGAGCCGAGTGGGGCGGTTGCGGGGTCGCTCTGACCGGTAATGCTGCCGAACTCGCACAGGTGCAGGATTTACACGACTTTCAAGTATCTATCTCGCACGAGGCGGACGTGGCCATCGCAATGGTGATCGCAACGCGCTCGGGCGCTCGCATCGAAAAGAAGGACGACATCGCTGATGATTGATCAGGCAATTCGGAATGTGCTCGTCGAGCACGGTCGACTAGCGGTCGACGTGAACACGATCGACGGCGAGGCTGATCTCTACGAGTTGGGGTTGACATCGCACGCAAGTGTGAATGTCATGCTGGCGCTTGAAGATTCGTTCGACATCGAGTTCCCGGATGAGTTGTTGCGGAAGAGTACCTTCGCGAGCGTGAACGCGATCGAGGGCGCGCTGACGGAGCTCGGTGCTGCATGAACGCTCCGCAATCGCAGTGCTCGACCGGGACTGCTCTCGAGCGCGCTGTACGGGTGGCCGACGAAGTTGCAGCGATGTGGGCCGACGAAGTTGATGTAGAAGCAAGGTTTCCGCGCGAAGCCGTCGATGCCATGCGCAGTGAACGACTGTTGTCCGTAGCCGTGCCGAAGGAACTCGGCGGCGAGGGCCTCTCGCTGCAGGAGGTGTCGCAGATCGCTCGAGTGCTCGGAACACGCTGCGCAGCAAGCGGAATGATTTTCGCCATGCATCAGACGCAAATCTACTCGCTGTTCAAACATGGCAACACCGAAGCCCTCCGCGAGTTCGTCGGGGAAACTGTCGACAAGCAATTGCTGTTGGCGTCGGCGACAACCGAGTTGGGAATCGGTGGTGACGTCAGCCGGAGTTACTGCGCCGTAGAAGATTTGGGCGGTCACCTCCTTCTGATCAAGAACGCGCCCGTAATTTCGTACGGTGAGCATTCCGACGCGATAGTCGTGACTGCCAGGCGTACCGTGGAGAGTCAGCCGAACGATCAGGTTCTCGTGGTGTGTCGCACCGGAGACCTGACTCTCGAACGCACCACCGACTGGAACACGCTGGGGCTGAGGGGAACCTGCAGCCTCGGCTACATCCTTCGGGCCACCTCGACGCCTGAGATGGTTGCCGACGTCTCGTATTCCGAGATCTCCACGCACACCATGCTCCCCGTCTCGCACGTCGTCTGGAGTTCGGTGTGGTTGGGAATCGCGGATGCGGCTGTCGAGAAGGCGCGCAAGTACGTTCGTGCCGCGGCCCGCAAACAGCCGGGAGTAGCCTCCCCCGGGGCGCTCAGGCTGGCCGAAGTTGCAGCCTCTGCGCAACAATTCGCTGATCTCGTCGACGCTTCGGCACGACGTTACGACCAGGCGGTCCAGGCCGAAGTGGGCACTGCCGATTCCGAGGCGACCGGCGCTGTGGGCTTTTCGCTCGCGATGAACAACTTGAAAGTCACTACCTCCACCGCGGTGGTGGAAATCGTCGGGCAGGCAATGTTGATCTGCGGAATCTCCGGCTATCGCGAGGACACCGAATTTTCGCTCGGCCGGCACCTTCGTGACGCGCACGGCGCAGCAGTGATGGTGAACAACGATCGAATCATGGCGGGGTCAGCTCACATGGCTATCGGATACCGGGGAACGATATGACAACCGAGATCGTGACAGGCGAGACCGCGGCACGCGAGACCGACCTGGATCTGGCAAGGGCCACTTTTCAGCGCGAACTGCTTGTCGAAGGGCTTCTCGTCGAGACGGAAGTACCGGGACTCTACGGGCGTTCCGGTGTGTTCGAGGACATCGTCGACGGGATCGACCGAGTGGTGATGGCAGCGGGTCCGGGCGCCGCTGCTACTCGGCTGCGGTTCCCGCCGGTGTTCCCGCGCAGCAGTTTCGAGCGCACCGATTACATCGCGTCGTTTCCCAACCTCACCGGCGCCATCAACACCTTTTCCGGCTCCAACCGCGATCACGCGCGATTGCTTGCAGATCGTGCCGAGGGGCAATCCTGGGATCAGCACCTCGAGCCGACCGAAACCATGCTCGTGTCCGCTGCGTGCCATCCGGCATATGCGAAGTTCACCGGGGTTCTCCCCGAAGGTGGGGTACTGCTCGACATCTACGGCTTTTGCTTCCGACACGAACCGGCGATCGATCCGGCTCGCATGCAAGCGTTTCGGATGCACGAGTTCGTGACGATCGGCGACGCCGCAGCGGCGCGAGCACATCGCGAGTACTGGATCGAGCGGGGACTCGAGGTACTGGGACGGCTCGAACTCGACGCCACTCCGGTCATCGCCAACGATCCGTTCTTCGGCCGCGCAGGAAAGATGCTCGCGGCAAATCAACGCGAAGAGAATCTCAAGACGGAACTGACAGTTCGGCTCTACGGGGATCTCGACGAGGGGACGGCCATCGTGTCGTCGAACAATCATCTCGACCATTTCGGTGTCAATTTCGACATCAGGACGGCGCGGGGCGAGGTGGCACACAGCTCATGTGTCGGTTTCGGAATGGAGCGAATTGCATTGTCTTTGTTGAGAACTCATGGTCTCGATGTATCGGCATGGCCCCTTGCCGTTCGTGAACGAATGGGCATGTGATGTCACGTCTCGTCGACATCTCGCCGGAGCGTCACCTGCCTCACGCATTGCACCGGGACGACAGGGTGTGGGCGCAGACCAACTGCTACACGGATCTGTGGATTGAAGTGTTGCATTCGTTGGGACTGGACCCCGTCCCGGCATTGGCCTGCGCATTTTCCTCCCGATTCGACGGTAATCAGTGGACGTTCCTCAAGCTCAAGGCCGAGGACATCTACGCGCTGTACGGGATTGAAGTCGCCGAGATGAACGTCTGGCGCGCACCGCTGATACATGTCGAGGACAACCTCGCGGTCGGGATGCTGTCGACGGTCGAGGTGGACGGATACTGGCTTCCCGACACACTCGGAACGAGTTATCACGAGGCACACACCAAGACCACGATCGTGCCCAATCGGATCGATCGCGTTGCCGGCGAGCTCGAGTACTTCCACAACAGCGGGTACTACTTGCTACGAGGGGAAGACTTCGCAGGTATTTTCGATCTCGATCGTTCCTCACTTCCTTCGTTTGTGCCCTACGTCGAACAGATTCGGTTGAATCCGGTTCACGCCACCAACGCCGGAAACATCGCCGAAGTGGCTCGGCGGAATGTGGCGGTTCGAGCGCCGGGCAATCCTGTGCGCGAGCTGGGCCGGAGGGTGATCGACGACCTCGAATGGGTGCAGGGGGCGGGAATGGACGGCTTTCATCTCTGGTCGTTCGGGCTACTTCGTCAGTGCGGCGCCAGTGCGGAGCTTGCTGCCGATGTCAGCGAATTCCTGGATACCGCAGGGTTTTCCGGAACGGGCGAGGCTGCGCCCGACTTCCGCAGGGTGGCGACCGGGGCCAAAAGCGTGCAGTTTCAGATGGCTCGCGCAGCCAGGGGGCGTGCGGTGGATCCCCGCGGGCAGCTCGAGGAGATGGCCGTGTCGTGGACGAGGGCGATGGATGTCGTCGCTGACGTAGTTGGAGTCGATTCGTATCGACGCCTGAGGTTGGTCTAGCAGTGCCTCGATCGTCAGCAGACCTGTTGGTCGGCGCGAGATGGCGATGCGCTGCAACCGAACCCGGGTCCGTGTCCGATCCGGATGCTCTAGACACCGTAACCGAGTGGGTGACAGCGTCCGTGCCGGGAACGGTCGGCGGAGCGTTGCGTGAGTCGCAGTCTGACGCCGGACGCACAAAATCTCTTGCGTCGGCGTCTGTTGAATCGTCGGACTGGTGGTTCGTCACCTCGGTGGCTACGACTGATGAGGGGTCGTGGCTGCTTCAGTTCGACGGCGTGACTGCGTTCGCGGATGTCTGGATCGACGGAGTTCTCGTGGCGTCCGCCGAATCCATGTTCACGCCTGGTGAGGTGAACGTTACCGCCGGAACCGGGGTCGACAAACGCGTTCAAGTGGCCATTCGTTTTCATTCTCTCTCGGCAACTTTGAGTTCACGGCGGCCGCGCGGACGTTGGCGTTCGTCGATGGTCCGTGAACAGGGTCTTCGGTGGATCCGGACCACGATGCTCGGTATGGCTCCTGTCTTCGGCAGCGTGGCGGTACCGGTGGGTCCGTGGCGGGGTATTCGTTTGTTGGACTTGGGAGTTGCCGCCGTAGTTTCGGCCGACAAGCACGCGAGTGTCCACGGCGCAACCGGTCGCGTCGCCGTCAATGCTCGGCTCACCGGATTGCCGGCCTCGACGGGTTACGTCACCGTGCGCGTCGGCGAACACTCGCGACAGTTGGCCGCGGTTCCCGGTCCTGACGGATTGCTCGAGGTGTCCGGCGTCGTGGAGGTATCGGACGCGCAGTTGTGGTGGCCACACACTCACGGCGACGCGCGTACCTATCCGGTGACGGTGGAAACGGAAGGAGTATCCGAGCACCTCGGTCCAGTTGGCTTCAGGACGGTGGAAGTCGACAGATCCGATGGCGGATTCCGGTTGAGCGTCAACGGTGTCGGGGTGTACTGCCGTGGTTCGGTCTGGGTACCGACCGACCCGGTCTCACTGCAAGACGACTCAGGCACTACTCGTGTGTTGGAACGATTGGCCGAGGCGGGTCTGAACATGATCCGAGTCCCGGGAACGATGGTCTACGAGAGCGACCACTTCTGGGACGAATGCGCGCGCCTGGGCATTCTCGTGTGGCAGGACATGATGTTGGCGACGCTCGACCCGCCCGACACCGACGAATTCTTCGAACTCGTTGCCGCCGAGGTCACTGCATTCTTGCGGAGGGTGCACGGAAATCCGGCACTGGCTGTCCTCTGCGGGGGAAGCGAGACCGAACAGCAACCGACCATGCTGGGCTTGGTCGATCAACACATTCCCCTCATTCATTCGAGAGTTCCCGAGCTGATCTCGAAAGTTGCACCTGAACTCGAATATGTGACGTCGTCGCCCTCGGCGCCGCTCGAGGGAGATCAATTGGCCACCCATGTCGGTAGCGGAGTCGCCCACTACTTCGGGGTAGGCGCGTACCGTCGTCCACTTGCCGACGTACTCGGCGCACGAGTGCGTTTTGCCACCGAGTCACTGGCATTCGCAATTCCGCCGTCGAACGCCGTGATCGAAAACGAATTCGGTTCACTCGCCGTGGCAGGGCACCACCCGGCGTGGAAAGCCGCGGTACCGCGGGACAACGGATCGTCGTGGGATTTCGAGGATGTTCGGGACCACTACGTCCACACACTCTTCGGCGAGGATCCCCGCGCCGTTCGGTGGTCCGATCCGGAACGGTATCTCGACCTGGGTCGGGCAGCTGTTTGCGAGGCGTACGCGTCGACTCTCGGCTATTGGCGTCGGCCGGACTCTCGGTGCGACGGCGCCTTGACACTCGCACTGCGGGATCTGGAACCCGGACCGGGATGGGGAGTCCTCGACTGGAACGGCAATCCCAAGGCTCCGTGGTTCATACTGCGCAGGAGCGCCAAACCGATCGCACTACTCGTCACGGATGACGGTATGGATGGCTTGAGGCTCGACGCGATCAACGAGGCCGCCCACCCCGTGGTCGGCGAGATCAGGTTTCGGGCGCACAGTCGGACAGGCGTCGTCCCGGTCGACGTCGGGTTACCCGTCAAGGTGGAAGCGCATTCAAGTCTGACCTGGTCAATTGACAGCTTGGTCGGCCGATTCACCGACCTCACCCACGTCTTTCAATTCGGGGCCAGGACATACGACGCGGTCACCGTCACCCTCGAAACCGAAGACGGCGAGATGGTCGACGAAGTTGTGCACCTCCTGGGAGGTCCGGCGCGGCCCCGCGAGCGTTCGGTCGGACTTGTCGCCACGGCGCGCAACATCGGTGACGACGAGTGGGTGGTCGATGTCTCGACCGATGCCGCGGCCCAATACGTCGCACTCGAACTTCAGTGCTTCGAGCCTGAAGACTCCTGGTTCCACCTCGCGCCGAACGGTCGCAGGACCGTACGCCTACGGAGAACCGGCCAGGCGACGAAAGTGATCGGTCGCGTTCGGGCGCTCAACTCTCACACCAGTGTGGCGGTTACACCTCCGAGCGTCCCGGCCACACAATCTTCACAGTCCAAGCGGACGTCGAAGAAGACGAGTGCTACGGGAAACTGAACGGATCGGACTGCGCTGCGAGATCGCGCACCGATAGAATCGAACCGGCGCATAACTCTGCCTCGGCGGGGATCTTGCGCTCGGGCTGTGCGTCCGCAACCCGTCATCACTGTTCAGGAGCGCATTCGTTGACTTCCTTGTCCCCTGCCCAGACTGCGCTCGCTGGACTCGCCGAGGTCGCCCTCGCAGACGCCGCGTTCACTCCCGTGATCGACTCCATCGGCGCCGCCGCCCTGGACATCGTGGCACCGAAGCCGGCGCGACCTTTCATCGCCGCCGCACTTGCCGCCCGCACGCTGGTGCTGCTGGTGACGGCCACCGGCCGTGAAGCCGACGATCTGACTTCGGAACTCACCGAGATGCTCGGCGGAGGTGTCGCGCAGTTCCCGTCGTGGGAGACGCTGCCGCACGAGCGGCTCTCGCCGAGCGCGGACACCGTCGGGCGTCGGGTGGAGGTTCTGCGCCGACTTGCCCGACCCGACGACGCCTCGTACGGTTCGCCTCTTCGGGTGATCGTCACCACGGTGCGCTCTCTCGTTCAGCCGATGGCACCAGGTCTGGGCGAGATCGAGCCGATAACGTTGCGCGTCGGCACCGAGATCGATTTCGATTCCGTTCTCGTACGTTTGGTGGAGATGGCGTACAGCCGTGTCGACATGGTGGGAAAGCGTGGTGAGTTCGCGGTCCGCGGCGGCATTCTCGACCTGTTCTCGCCGACCGCGGATCATCCGGTACGTATCGAATTCTGGGGTGACGAGGTATCGGAGCTTCGGTACTTCTCTGTTGCCGATCAGCGTTCGCTACCGGACGTCGACGTCGATTCCGTGATTGCGCCGCCGTGTCGTGAGCTGATTCTGACAGCTGATGTTCGCGATCGAGCTGCGGCACTTGCCGCGGAGAACCAGGCTGACGCGTCGTTGGTCGAGATGCTGGACAAGATCTCGGCAGGCATCCCTGTCGAAGGAATGGAAGCTCTGCTCCCGGTTCTCAAACCCGGTGAACTGCAACTACTTTCCGATGTTCTTCCTGTAGGGGCCCACATCCTTCTGTGTGATCCGGAGAAGGTGCGCACCCGCGCCACCGACCTGGTGCGCACCGGCCAGGAATTCTTGGAAGCGTCGTGGACGGCGGCGTCGATCGGCGGCGCGGCACCGCTCGACACGTCGATCCTCAACGGCGGGGGAGTCGATCTCGGCGCCTCCGCGTACCGGTCGCTTCGCCATGTTCGCGAATCTGCCGAAGCTGCCGGACGACCTTGGTGGACGGTCAGCCCGCTGGCGTCGGGAAACGGTGAAGAACTCGAGCTCCCGGTTCAGGCGGCACCGCAGGTACGTGGTTCCGACGACTTGTTGGCCGAGCTGTTCGTCAGCCTCCGGGCACACGTGAGCACGGGCGGTCGCGCGGCGATCGTGGTGGCAGGTGCTGGAACGGCAAGCCGCGTCGTGGAGAGACTCGGTGAAGCCGAAGTGCCCGCCAAGATGCTTGACGCCGGCGTTACCCCCGCCCGTGGACAGGTCGGCGTGCTCCGCGGATCACTGCATGACGGATTGGTACTCGCCGGCGACGACTCGACGCCGGGGATGGTGATCGTCACTGAGTCCGATCTGACCGGCAACCGTGTTGCGGCGGTCGGCGACGGAAAGCGTTTGCCGGCCAAGCGCCGCAATCAGGTTGACCCCCTCGCGCTGTCGGCAGGCGACATGGTCGTGCACGATCAGCACGGTATCGGCCGGTTCGTCGAGATGGTCGAACGGACCATCGGCGGAGCGCGTCGTGAATACCTGGTCATCGAATACGCGCCGAGCAAGCGTGGTCACCCGGGTGATCGTCTGTTCGTCCCGATGGAATCGCTCGATCAACTCTCCCGATACGTCGGTGGAGAGTTGCCGGCGCTGAGCAAGCTCGGTGGATCTGATTGGGCAAACACCAAGCGTAAGGCCCGCAAGGCGGTTCGTGAGATCGCGGGTGAGTTGGTTCAGCTCTACGCGGCGCGTCAGGCAGCACCCGGGCATGCGTTCGGCCCGGACACGCCGTGGCAGAAGGAACTCGAAGACGCATTCGCATTCACCGAGACCATCGACCAGTTGACCGTTATCAGTGAGGTCAAGGCCGATATGGAGAAGCCGGTTCCGATGGACCGGGTGGTGATCGGTGACGTCGGTTACGGCAAGACGGAGATCGCCGTTCGCGCCGCGTTCAAGGCAGTACAGGACGGCAAGCAGGTGGCGGTGCTGGTGCCAACGACTCTGCTTGCACAGCAACATCTTCAGACGTTCACCGAACGAATGGCGTCGTTCCCGGTGAAGGTGCGAGGGCTGTCCCGTTTCACCGATGCCAAGGACTCGAAGGAAATCATCGCCGGCATGGCCGAAGGTGAGATCGACGTCGTCGTAGGTACTCACCGGTTGCTGCAGACCGGTATCCGCTGGAAGGACCTCGGGCTTGTGATCGTCGACGAGGAACAGCGATTCGGAGTCGAGCACAAGGAACACATAAAGGCACTACGCACCCACGTCGACGTCCTGACGATGTCGGCTACCCCGATTCCTCGTACTCTCGAGATGAGCATGGCCGGGATCCGCGAGATGTCCACGATCCTCACGCCGCCGGAAGAACGTCATCCGATCCTGACCTACGTCGGTGCCTATGCGGACAAGCAGGTTGCCGCGGCCATTCGGCGTGAACTTCTGCGCGACGGCCAAGTCTTCTACGTGCACAACCGCGTCAGCTCGATCGACAAGGCAGCCAAGAAGATCCGCGAACTCGTTCCGGAGGCTCGCGTCGTCGTGGCGCACGGTCAGATGAACGAGGACACTCTCGAAAAGACCGTGCAGGGCTTCTGGGAGCGCGACTTCGACGTGTTGGTCTGTACCACGATCATCGAAACCGGTCTCGACATCTCGAACGCGAACACGCTGATCGTCGAACGTGCGGATTCGCTGGGCCTCTCGCAGTTGCATCAGCTTCGCGGACGCGTCGGGCGTAGTCGTGAACGCGGATATGCCTATTTCCTGTATCCGGCCGAAAAGCCTTTGACGGAAACGGCATACGACCGACTGGCAACGATTTCGCAGAACTCGGACCTGGGCGCAGGTATGGCAGTCGCAATGAAGGACCTCGAAATACGTGGAGCAGGCAACGTCCTGGGCGCAGAACAGTCCGGTCACGTCGCGGGGGTCGGGTTCGATCTGTACGTCAGGCTGGTCGGTGAGGCGGTCGAGGCCTTCCGGGCTGCAGCCGACGGCAAACCGATCGCGATGGACGAGGGCACGAAGGAAGTCCGGATCGATCTACCGGTGGACGCGCACATCCCGCCCGATTACGTCACCAGTGACAGGCTCAGATTGGAGGGATACCGCAAGCTCGCTGCGGCAACTGATTCCGACGGCATCGCCGCCGTCGTCGAAGAACTGGTCGATCGCTACGGACCACTGCCCGAAGAGGTTCGACGGCTGATCTCGGTGGCCAAGCTTCGACTGCTCTGCCGCGAGTACCAACTGGAGGAAGTCGCCGTCACCGGAACTCAGCTCAAGATCTCTCCTATGTCGCTGCCCGATTCCAAACAGATCAGGCTCAAGAGGATCTATCCGAGTGCGCAGTACCGGGCCACGACGGGGCTGGTGCAACTCCCACTACCTCGCACCGGTGGAGTCGGCTCGGATCGCTTGCGGGACGTCGAATTACTCCAATACATCGCGGACTTCATCCTGGCGATAGACGGGCGCGCCGCCGGTGCCGTCCTGGTCGAGGCGTGAGCACACGGTGAACGAATCGCCCGTCGTCGTACTGCTCGATCCTTTGCGGCCGCATGTCTTTCCGCTTGCGGCACTACCGTTCTTGTCCGGTGCGCTGGATATCGACGCCGACGTACCCGAGTCGGTTCGCAGCGCATTACCGACCCCGACGCCCGGCGCCACCGTGACTGTGATGATGGACACCCCAGGCCAGAGGATCGAGTCGTTGTTCGTTTCCGGGGTGAGGGTGATTCGTGCCGAACCAGTTCACGGCGATCGGCTGGTGGAAGCGGCGTCGATCATGGACCGATTGTGGAATCGAGGCGGTTGGGAGTCGACTCAAACACACGAGAGTCTCTCGGTTTACCTCGTTGAGGAGACCTACGAGGTGCTCGACGCGATTCGAAGCGACGACGAGAGCGATCTCCGTGAGGAACTCGGCGACCTGTTGCTCCAGGTGTTGTTCCACTCGCGGATCGCCCAATCACGCGGCGTTTTCGAATTGGATGACGTGGCCGGGGCGCTCATCACGAAGCTGGTTCACCGCAGTCCGCATCTCTCGACCTCGGGCCTCGTGGACATCGATGAGCAGGAACGTGCATGGGAGGCCCTCAAGGCGCTGGAGAAGGCACGTAGGTCCGCGATGGACGGGATCGCGGAGAGCCAGCCGGCCGGCCACTTGGCCGAGAAGTTCGTGAGCAGAGCGTTGCGGGCTGGATTTCCCGAGGAATTGGTCCCGGCGGACCTCCTGGACATGTTGGCGGTCCATCGGGAGCTGGAGGCCCGATTGCGCGCAGAGGCAGAGAAATTCGCCGCTGACGTCCGCGTTGCGGAAAGTCGTATTTCTGCTGGCAAGAACCATTCGGACGGCCAGGTCGGGCCGCCCACGAATGCTGAACAGTGGTTCGCCGCCTGGGAAAACTGCGATCGAACGTGACGAATGATCTTATGTGGGGACACAATTGCACTGCGGCGCGGAGTACCCGCAAATCGTGCATGGGTTCTGGTGACCAGCTTCGCCCGGTGAGTGGGTAGCGGCGTCGGGGGTGGGCGCCGACACGATCCGGCCATCTTCGATCCAGTGTGAGTAACGGATTCACCGGACCGTCGATAACTTACAGCGGGAGTGTGGAAAACGTTTTTGCGTGTACGCACAGGGGCTTTGCACGCCTCTTCCGTCCGGTTTGTCTGGCTTTTCCGCAAGTTTCTGGTTACCGATAGGTTTCGCACCCTCGATGAGTGCGCTAGAAACAAACCTAAGGTATGTTTGCATCCAAGAAGTTTGACGCAGGGTACGATTTCCTGAATTTAACCAGGTTGGACCTGGTTATCGAGGGGGATCTACGGTCAGGTCGACTTGAAACCGTGCGTCTCCGAGAACAGCAAACTGCGGGGTGTTGCTGGGATCGGTTCGCAATGTTGGTTAACGGTCAGCGACTCAAATGAGAACTGGCTCCGACCATGCAGCTGTTCGATGACGAGAAAGATTGACTATCCATGAGCGTTCATGTCGGGGTGGAAACCAAGTCCGAGCTATCGCCTGTCCGTGCGTTCGGTCCCGTGTCGAGTTCGCCGGCGAAGGTCGGTGAGGACTGGAGACAGGAATACAGGCGTCGCATCGCCGTCACTGACTCCGTCACTGTCGTGTTGGTTATCGTCCTTGCACAGGTCGTGAGCATGTGGCCGCACCCCATCGAGTGGTTGACTCCGATGAAGGTAGGCGCGTCGGTGACGCTCGGCGGACTCTGGATGATCGCACTCGCTCGGGGTCGCAGTCGCCACCAGTCGATGCTGGGTGAGGGAAGCGACGAGTACGAGCGCGTACTTCTTGCCACCGGCCAGGTGTTCGGGCTCGGCGCTCTCGCGGCCATCGTTCTGGGTGTAGGTATTGCCCGGAGTTATCTCATGATCGCACTCCCCGTCGGACTGGGTGCGTTGCTTCTCGGCCGCTACCTGTGGCGCCGTGACATTCTGCGCAAGCGCTCGTCGGGTAAGTGCCGAAATTCAGTTCTGCTTGTCGGTGGACACGCGTCAGTCGTGGCGACAACTCGCTCGTTCGTCCGTAACGCATCGGCAGGCTATGACGTCGTGGGCGCGTGTATCCCTCGCCGTGCTACCGCGGTGGACGACCACATCATGGTCGATGGAACGCGAATTCCGGTTTTCGGCAACGAGTTCGAGGTAGTCGACGCGATGCGTTCGAGCATCGCTGACACGGTCGTCGTCACTGGCACGGAAGACTTGGGTCAGGTTGGACTCCGCACCCTCATGTGGGATCTGGAAGCCGAGGGCGTCGACCTCGTAGTGTCGCCGGTTGTTGCTGATGTGTCCAAGGCGCGACTGATGTTCCGTCCGGTTGCCGGGCTGCCCCTCATCCACGTCGCGCGGCCGCGGTACGAAGGTGCGAACCATCGTCTGTCAGCCGTCTTCAACGCCATGTTCTCGGTTTTGATTATTCTTCTCGTGTCCCCAGTCATGGCGGCTGCGGCGATCGCGGTGAAGGCAACGTCGAAGGGATCCATTTTCTACAAGGCCGAGCGCATCGGGCTGAACGGAAAGCCGTTCCCGATGTACAAGTTCCGGACCATGGTTCAGGGTGCAGACCAGCAGGTGACCGATCTTCTCGGCGACAACGAAGGTGCAGGCGGGGTTCTGTTCAAGATGCGCGCAGATCCCCGCATTACGCCGGTGGGAAGGATCCTTCGTCGCCTCAGCATCGATGAGCTGCCACAGTTTTTCAACGTCCTGCGTGGCGAGATGAGCGTTGTCGGCCCGCGACCGCCGCTGCGGCGTGAGGTTGAAATGTACGACGACGAAGTTGCCCGACGGCTGTACGTGAAGCCGGGTATCACCGGGCTGTGGCAGATCAGTGGACGTAGCGATCTTTCTTGGGAAGATTCGGTCCGTCTCGACTCCTCCTACGTTGAGAATTGGTCTGTGGCGCAGGATCTTTCGATTATCGTCCGAACCGTATCGGCTGTCGTGAAGAGCGATGGGGCCTACTGACACCGAAAGTCGCCGGGCCATGCTTGAAGACAGAATCTCCGAGTATGGCCCGGTTTGGTTGGTCGCGATATCAACTCGATCAGCGGCGCGAGATCACATTTCTCAAGTAGCCCGCGGTTTGGTAGACGTAGTTGAAGGCCCAGGTGCCGATCGGAAGATCGGGGCGGCTCGCGACCATCAGCAGTTCCCCCGAGAAGCTCTGCGAAATGATGAACCTCGCACGGGAAATGTGCGGAACGAAGGTCACGACGATCACGGTGTGCCAATTGTGCAGCTGAGCGAGCCGCTCGATCTCGATGCCCTCACCTTCGGTGGTCGACGGTGAGGGCACAAAACAATCAACTTCGAAGTCGACTGCCGGCTTGCACAACGATCGCATCGTGTGGTCGTTGTCGCCGTATGGATTCGAGAAGACGATGCGTGGCGCGAAGCCCTGCTTCATCAGTTCGAGCCCCACTTCTTCACGGCCGTCGTGCGCACCGCCGAGCACCACAACGGCGTCAGCGGTTCGAGGTGTGTCGATCTTCGGGGCCACATATACCGGCCATCCTGCGATCGTGACGAGGGTGAGTGCGGACAAGGATGCGCCCGAAATTTTCAAGGCTTTTGATTGTTTTCCGATAGACCCGATCATACTTTGAATCGAGGATCCCTTTGATGAGTGCGAGACAAGTACCCGGAACCGTGGCTGGAATTCGCACGGTCAGGGAGGCTTTCGGACACAACATGTATGGACTTGTGCCGCCGGACGGTCTGCACATCATGGAAGACGGGTGGTGGATTGCGCTCACGGGTGCTCCGGATCCAAGTTACAACTTGGCGCTCGTCTACGACGGGAACGTCCGTAAGAATGCGTCCGAGGTGTTGGAACGGGTTCTCGCAGAGGAGACGCGGAGCGTCATCATGCTTGCCGGCGCTGGGTTGAACGCTGCCACCGTCATGGCGGACGCGGGCTGGGTCTGTGTTGCGTCGAGTCCGTTGCGAGCAATGCCGAACATACCTTGGGAAGCTGACTCCAGCGTCAAAGTGCTCGATGGCGCGGAGCTTTCCGGCGCACGCGAACTCGCTGGAGACGTGTTCGGCGTCGATCTGGCGTCCGCGGAACTCGTGTACTCGTCGAAGTACACAGACGGGCGCGTGGAACGGTTAGTCCTCGGATTGATCGAAGACGGGGACCTGCAGACTGCGGCAATGCTCTCGTTCGGGCAACCGATCAGCACGGCTTGGGCGGGCGGCACGCGTACGACCGGACGACGGAAGGGTCACGGGTTGCGCGTTGTGCGTCAGGTGGCCAGAACCGCATATTCCGAGGTTGGGGAGGGCTCGGTGTGCTTCCTCGGTAGTGACGTCGGCAACGGCTTGTACGACGCGGCAGGTGCCGAGATCATCGAGTACTGGCAGATGTGGTCGAGGCCTCGTTGGCTGTTGGGTAACTGATTGACCGACTTCGGGTATGTTTAACTGGATTCAGCAAACTATCAGTTTCTTTTCGCTGAAGGTTTTAGCCGATTGTCACACTGGAGGTAACTGACGTGTCAGAAGTGCGGGCGAGGGACGCTGCGATTCGTCGTGAGCTAGGTGTCCCACCGACCTTCGATCTGGTTGCGCACGTGCGCAACCTTGGTCGGGTCCTCCTTCCAGCACTCGTACTCGGATTGTTGGTGAGTGGCGCGCTGTACATGGTGCGGGGCAGTGCGACGCCGGTCTACGAGTCGAACATCGTCGCCGAAGTTCAGGCCGGCTCGCAGGTCGTCATCACCGATGCGAATCTCGGCCAGTTGGTGGCTCCGTACGTCGCACTGGCGACCGACAACGCCGTTGTCGCAGATATTCAGGCTCAAATGGGCGATGCCTGGAGCGGTGTGCCTGTCTCTGCTTTCATGGCGGTCACGCCCGGAACCACGCCGTCACTCCTGTTCGTGAAGGCAACTGGATACAGTCAACTCGAGGCCGACAAGTTGGGGCGTGTCATCGTCAAAGCTCTCGACGATGCTCAGAGCAAGCGCAATGCCGAGACTCTCGTTCGTCGAACGAAGACCCTGAACGACGAGGTCGCACGACTGAATACCGAACTGTCGGATGCGCGGCAGGAAAGTATCGACAACTATGAAACACCGGTCGAGGACACGGCCGTCAGAGCTGATCTGGACGCCAAGCTCGAACAGCTCAAGCAGATGACGACCGATGCGGGCTCGGGCGATCGACTGGAATTGCTGTCGGCGCCTGCCGGGTCCGGACTACCGGTCGCCCCCAAGCCTTTTGTGGAATCGGCTGTTGCCTTCCTGGCTGTGACCATCCTTGCTGCCGAGATTCTTGCCGCCTGCCGGGGTCGATTCGGCACACGCATGACCGATGCCTGGGCGCGTCGCGCGGCGAAGAAGTTCGGTACGTCTCTGTTGCTTCAGCATTCGCCGACCGCCGAGATGCCGTCGAATGTCGCTTTGACGGTGACTCAGCGTGCAAGTCTCGGTAGTCACGTATTGGTGTTGTTCGGTGAAGGTGTCGCCATGGATTCGTGGGTGGTGCCGGAGGGGCTGCGCTCGCGCATCTCGCAACGTTCGTTGTCATCTGACTGGTGGAGCACAGTCGATTCCAATGCGGTCGACTTTGCCCTCGTGGTGGTCTCGGTTCTCGATGCTGATCAGAAGGACGTCACCGACTGCCTCCGCGCGTTGGCCGAAGTAGACGTCACACGATCGCTCATCCTCGTGGGGCCCGCCGTGTCGGAGTCTCTCATCGCTTCTGTACGAAGTCGATTGGGCGGAACGGGCAGCGTCGGCGCCGCTCCCCGACCCAGAGCCGAAGGTCACGCGGATTCGTCGAAGAAAGGCGAAGGAAGCGGGCAGCCAGACACATCCGGGGCTGCCAGGGCAGCAGAGCCTCTCGGACCACCACCTGCGCAGGTCGAACTGGACGGTCTCAACGAGCGAGCGAAGCTGAGTCGCGCTGCAGGCGCACCGTCTCCGGCGTCGCTCGACTCGATGGATGGCAAGATGCGTGACATGCGGAGCCGTGATGTGGGGAACCCTGAACCCTGGAACGAGGCCGCGCCGGTAGGTAGCGACCGGCGCCGGCCTCACACCGTGGACGGGCAAGCGTGGCGTCGTAACCCCGCTGACGGAGACGGAGCGGCCAATCTTGGTGCAGGAGTCGTTTCTTCATCCGAGTCGTTCGAAATGATCGATCGCCGAGCCCGTCGGGATTTGATCGATTCGGCAACCGTGACTATCGATCGGAACCGCCTTCCCGGCGCGGGGGACAATGGAAAGCCGGACGCGGCAAAGAATGACGACGATTCGCGCAACGTCGAGAAAGATGACAGCGACGGACGCGGAGTTGATGTCGCCGATGGAGACGACATCAACTCCGAAATGAGAACCGAACGAATTATGCTGACCACCAGAGATATTTCGGCGGCGCGTGAGCGGCGAACTGCTTCGCGAGTAAACCTGGCACGCACGGAGCCTAGTGCAAACACATCGAAAAATTGATCGACGGTGTCAGTATCAAATCTTCGGTGAGCTGCAACCGCCAATGGCTTGTTTGACCGCTGCCAGGGCGGGTTTGGCGGTGTAGTTCATCGTCACCATGCCAAAGTTCTGTTCTATGTCCGCCGTGTTGGTGCCGCGGTCGCGCATGCTGTACACGAATATCCGTTCGATGTATCCGAGTATCTTCGCCTGCGCGAACCCATCGGCCAAGATACTTGCTTGCAATTGTGGACTGACCGCGGTCGGGCCGTTGCCGGTGGGGGCGCCGAATTCGGTAGCCCAGACTTTCTTGGCACCGTCACCGTTGGCGACCATGGAATCGTGCATGAGCCGGATTCGGTAGAAAGTGTTCCACTCCTGTGTACTCGCGTCGGAGGGGAGGGCGGGCCAGCTGTATGGATGGATCGAGAAGACATCGAAGGACGATTTCGCCCCGGCGGCGTACATACCCTCGAGGTACGTCACCGGCGAGATGTCGGAGCCATTGTCGACGGCCGGCGAGAGGCCTCCGTTGAGGATCTTGGCGCCCGGTTGCACCGCTCTGATGCTTGCCGCCGCGGCCTTCAACATGGTCGTGTACGTATTGACGTTCGGCTTCGGCCGGAAGAACTGGGTGAGGTTCGGCTCGTTCCAGATCTCCCAAGTGCTGATCTTGGTTGAATAGCGTTGTGCTGCTTGCTGTGCGAACTTTGCGAAGGCTGCGGTGTCGGACGGGTATCCATGGCTGTCACTCGCGCCCGCCACTCGCGCCCAGGGCGGGGTGTACGTGACGATGGCAAGTAGTGAGAGTCCTTGGAGGCGCGCTCGGTCTACGATGCGGTCGGTTGATGCCCAATTCTGCTGTCCACGTGTAGGTTCGACTACCGACCAGTCGATGTCGAATCGAAGCCACGTGGTGCCGGCATTTTTCATGGCGACCAGTTCGGCATCCAGATCATTCTGGGACAGGGTGTTCAGTGGTGCTCCTGCCGCGATTCCCAGACTCACGGAACTGCAGGTTGTTGCGGGGGGAGTCGAAGTTGTTGTCGGAACCGGCGCCGGTGCGCAGGCGTTCAACGAACCGATCGTAAATATCAGAGCAACAGCGAGGAGTAACCGAAGTCGACTCACGTCGACCACCTTCCTTCCACAGTGGATGCAACACCAATGACCAAGCGGAACCGGAAATTGCCGAACTATCCGGCAACTAGCAGGGTTGCACGAAATCGCTTGTTAGACAGAAGTCGCCAGGTCTTTTCTTCAGCACCTATGACTGCTTCCATGGCTTGGTGGAATGCGCCGGTTGGTATTTTTCGGCTTTGGCCGACTGTGGATGGATTCAGTGATTCTTTTTCAGGTACATCCGCCAGTTTTGCTGGCATCTTCGAGAACTTTCATTGCCGGCTTCGGTTCGAATGCGGCATCCAACAATCCGAAGTTTTGTTCTCGGTCTCCCTTGTCGATTCCGCGATCCACGAGGCTGTAGACGAATAGCTTCGACACGTAGCCACCCCGACGGGCTTCGTTGATTCCGTCGCGGAGAATGGCTGCCTGATCGGCTGTGGTAACAGAGGTCGGATCGTTACCGGTCGGCGAACCGAATTCGGTCGCCCATATCGTCTTGGCGGCGTCGCCGTTGTCGATCATGGTCTGGCGCATTGTTTTCATCCGAAAGAACGCATTCCAACTCTTGGTGAGTGGGTCCGAGGGCATGGCAGGGAAGCTGTACGGATGCATTCCGACGGCGTCGAAATGGGTCCGTACTCCTGACTGGTACATCTCGGAAAGGAAGGTGGTGGGACTGATGTTCACACCGTCGTCGGGGGCCGGTGAGAGTCCACCCGAAACTATCGTTGCATGGGGCTGAACCCGCTTGATCGCCGCGCTGGAGAGGGACAGAAGTGTCGAATAGTAGGTGGGGTCCGGCGCGGGATTGAAGAACATGTGGAGGTTGGGTTCGTTCCATATTTCCCAGGCCGAAATCGCATCGCCGTAGCGCTGGGCGGCGATGGCCGCGAAGGTGGCGAACGTCGCGGGGTCGGCTGGTTTGGTGTGCGAATCGGAGGCGGGTGCTTTCGAGTCCCGTGCCCACGCCGGCGTGTACGTGATCAGAGCAAGTACTTCGAGCCCTGCCGATTTCGAGGCCTCCACAAGTCGATCGGTACCCGACCAATCGAACTGCCCTTGCTCAGCTTCGATGGAAGACCAGTCGACGTCGAATCTGACCCAACTCGAGCCCGAATCCCGGACTGCGTCGACGTTGATCTCGATATCGGATTTCGGGAGTGCCGTATAGCCGGCTCCCAGAGCGATTCCGAGGTCATCGATGGGCGGCGCTACCGGGCAAGGTTCGTACGACGTGGACACCGACGAATGGAGTAACGCTCCGACGGTCACGAGAACTGTGGCGACTGCGGCCATCCGAACATATCTAGTCATTGACGAGTTCCTGCAGCATCGCGGGTAGATTCTTCTTGATGTCGTAGCGCTCGACTACCCGCCGCCGACCCTTTCCGGCAAGTTCGGTGCGGCACGCGTGGTCCGCCAGCAGTCTGGATATCTCGGAGGCCAGTTGAGATGCGTCGCCAACCGCGACCAGCGAGCCGGCGCCGTCGGCGAGAACCTCGCTCGTACCGCCGTGGTTCGTTCCGATAACCGGTACACCCGCGCTCATTGCTTCGAGAAGCACCAGAGGTCCCGCTTCCGGTGACGTGCTGGCCGAAATAGCCAGGTCCCATCGCTGCACGGTGCTCAATGCATCGACATGGCCGAGGAACCGAACGCGGCCGGCGAGATCCGGGAGCGCTGAACGGCGTTGCAACTCTTCGACGTACGTTTCGTCGCCCGGGAACGCGGTGCCGGCGACCTCCAGAGTGATCTCGGGTATTTCGGCTACTGCGTCGAGCAAGACCTGGTGGCCTTTCCACGGCGTGATCGAGCCCATGATCCCGATGACTCCTGTTGCGGGAGAATTGATGTCGACGACGTCGGCCGGTACCGGGACACCGAGCCGCGAGATAGTGGTGTGAACACCGAGCTGGCGCACGGGAACGGCGGTGGGTCCGGACACTGCGACAGCTTTGACGATGGCAGGCTTCGCGATTCGAACCACGATTCGTTGCTTGGCGCTCGAGAGGGTGTCGTGTACCAACCATGTGGCACCGCCGTCGACCCCACCGAGTCTGATTGCCGGAAGCGCGAACAGCGAATTCACTATGACGGTCGCATTCGATCCTCGTGTTCGGGAGGCAATGACACGTCCGGCTTTACGCCAGTTCTTCACGACCGTCGTGATCGCGGAGATGCGGTCGAATCCGCTTTCACCGCGTAGGCCCAGAACCGGGAGTTCGATGATTTCGGCAATGTCGGCCGCGCGCTTGCGTAGCGGTCCTTCTGCGCATGCGAGGACTACGGAGTGCCCGCGTACTTTGGCCAATCGCATGAGTTCGAGCATGACAAGTTCGGCACCGGACACTTCTCCGGTGTGACTGACGAATACGAGCGTGCGAGTCACGCATTTCCTCCACGTGGTCTGACGAGTGAGGTCAAGGACTTTCCGTCCGAGATGGGGAGCCTTGCGATGATTCCGATCATCATGATCGGTGCAACGAGCGAAACAGCGAGCCATGGAATTCCGAATCTCTCCACGCACAGCGTTCCCAGAACGACTACGCCGGCGCAGACGGCGGAGATGATCGTGAACGGCACTGCCGGAAAGAGTTTCCGAACGGGGAGTGTGCGAAATACCACTATCCAGATTGCCGCGAAGAGGAGAATCTCGGTGGCAACCGTGGCGATTGCGGCTCCGTTGAAAGACATTCGGGGAATGAGGACCAGGTTGATCACAACGTTGATCACCAAACCGCCGATGGCGATCCAAGGATACGTGCGGTGGCGACCACTCGCGACCAGGACCATGAGACCCAACTGGGTCAGCATGGAAAAGCAGGTTCCCAGGACGAGGAGACGAGTGGATGTATCGGCGGCAGCAAATCTTGAGCCGTACAGCAGGGCAAGAACTTCGGTTGCGGCGGGCCAGAATGCGACCAGTGCGGCACTCCCCATCAACGTGAGCACGATGAATGCCTCGCGACTGCGCTGCCGGAAGACATCGAGCTGGTCCGGCCAAGCCGATACCAGCAGGGTCGTGACCGGGGTGACCACCGTGATCGCGACTATCGACAAGAGGTCGGCGAACTTGTAGCCGATGGTGTACAGGCCGACGGAATCGAAGGTGTCGAGCTTACCGAGGAGAAGCACGTCTACTTTCGACAGCAGTGTGACGAAGGCGAATCCGATGCTCAGCGGTATCGCCTCGATGAGCATTTCGCGCCATCGCCGAAACTGGACGCGTGACGACGGCCGCGGTCCGGCGATCCCTTTTCGCACTCCACGAATTTTGATGACGGCGGCGACTACTTCGTTGGCGACGGCTGGAAGGACAAGAACGACAAGTACCGGGTTCCACAGCACCGCGGCGATAGTCGCGATCAATTGGACAAGCTGTCCCAGGCCTTCGGCGATAGCCACATATGTCATTCGCAGACGGCTCTGGTACATGACGGAAAGCGCGTGGCTCGGTGTTGCGACCACGACGACCAAGCCGGCAATCGCCGTTGCTTCGACGACGTCGGCGGGGTAGCCGAGAACCCATACGTATCCGACTGCCAACACGTATCCGAACAAGCCGAGGGCGATACGAAGCGAGATGAAGGCCGACGTGACCAGAGATACGTCCCACGGGTTGCTCTCGACCAATTTCGCGAGGACGACTCTGCCGACGCCGAGGTCGGTGATGACGGACAAGAGCCCCAACAACCCGAAAATCAGTGAGAACTGGCCGAATTGCTCCGGGCTGATCGATCGAGCGATCAGAACGGAGCCAATCCAACCCATCGCGGCGACGGCAACTCGGCTCGCCAGCATGATGACGGTGCTTCGACGAGCTGCATTCGCAGTCAGTTCCGGAACGGACGGGCCGTGAATCTTGGCCGCTCGCTCCAGGCTTTCCCGCTCGAACTTGTCGACGGCAGCCTGTCGGAGTTCGGCGAATTCGCGTTCCGAAACTCGGCTGACCGCGGATTGTCGACGCTTCGTCATGAATGCCAACTCACACCCTCAGTCCCGCTGATCGATAGCTGTCGACGGTGAGTTCAGCGGTTCGAGTCCAGGTCGATCGCGCCGCGACTTCAGGTGCCGCGGATCGAAGGGTGCGGTTGAAGTCGGCATCGTCGATCACCGATCGGAGTGCTCGAACCCAGGAATCCTTGTCGTGAGTTTTCACCAGGACAGCGCCGTTGTCGGCGAAATCGGGGAGCGCGCCTACGGCGCTGGCGACCACCGCGCCGCCACATGCCATGGCTTCGAGCGGTGGGAGTCCGAATCCTTCGTATCGCGACGAGTACGCGACGGCCGTAGCCGCTGAATACAGTGCGGGAAGATCCTCTGTCGCAACGTAACCGAGGCCGACAGAGTGTTCCGGAGCATCGGGTCCCGTGGAACCGGAACCGGCGAGAAGAAACGGTATGTCCAGTTCACGGCAGGCGTCGGCTACCAACCCGACATCCTTGCGGGGCTCGATCGTCCCGACTTGGAGTACAAATCGTTCGGGAAGACCGAGGCGTCCCCGTACATCCGCGACTTCGGCGTCGGTGGGCACGGTGGCCCACGACGCCGGCGCCAGGGGGGTGACCACAGCGTCGCGACCACTCAAGGCTTTGATGCGTTCGGCCGTGAAGTCGGATACCGCGATGATGACATCTGCCTTACGCAGCGCCATGGACAGAAGTTGTCGCTCGCCGGTGGCCCGAAACTTACTGAATGCCCATGGGACGTCGAACACTGACATGTCGTGGAAGGTCGATACGGTCAGGCCTCGCTGCCGTAACGGAATATCGACGTCGAGACTGTGGAAGAGGTCAGTTCCGCTGATCGGGACGATCGCCCACGCTGCTCGGCGGACGCCGGCGACGACGGGACGGCTGATCGATTCCATCGCCGGCGGAAGCTCACCGATTGCGTCCTGTTGCACAGTGGCGCTCAGCTTTGCGGAAGCGCCGATCAACGGAACTAGCTCGGAGAGGAGCTCACGGGCGTAGGTCTGGACCCCACCACCGCCGGGTCGGAGGGCCATGGCTCCGTAGGTGATTCCGGACCGAGTGGCGCGGTTTTCTCCGAGTGGTGTTGGCTCAGTGCGCATCCTGCGGTTCCTATCAGTAACCAGAAGTAAAGGTCGAGTGGAAAAATTTCGAAGTAGGTCGAGACCAGGGACGCGACGCATGCGGCGATGATCGAGGCACTCACGCCTAACGAGAGAGCGCCGTCCTGGCCGGGGAGGATGCGCGATGCACGGAGTCCCGTGACGGCCGCCGACACCAAGATCAACGTGAATACCCACAGCCCGATCGGTCCCAGCTCGACGGCGACCTTCATGTAGTAGTTGTCAGGCTGGTACGGGATCAGACGCAGCGTCGTAGCTGCCTTGATCGTCAATGTGTTGATCATGGGATGCGCCAGTTCCGCGGCCTTCGCTGCAGCAGACCCGGTCGCGCCGACACCTTGTCCGAGTGGATTCACCCACAGTGAGCTGACCGTCTCCGACCAACCGTTGCCACGTTCCTCGAGACTGTTCGAGGAGAACAACGCTTTCATCACGGAAGTGGGCGTGAGAAGGAGAGCGATCGGGATTGCAGCGGCTGCGGCAGCGAACAGCACCAGCAGCGACTTGTACTTGTAGATCGCCAGCCAGAGGAGACCGGCAGCGAAACCGATGTAGCTGGCCCGCACGATGGACACCCCCATACCGGCGATCATGATGGGCGTGGCGGCAAGGAAGATCATGTTCCGCAGACGCGTCGGCTCGTTGAGACTGACGGACAACCCCACAACTAGGCTGAGCATCACGTACAGGCCGAATGCGAACGGACCGGTGAACGTGCTGAAACTCCGCAGAATCCCACCGGTGATACGTATCTCCTCAGTGTAGCTGTACCCGAGACCGACGAGGAATTCGGGTCCGACCACTTGTTGAAGCAGACCGACCACTGCGGCGAGGATTCCCACCCCCATCAGGATCGAGACGAGATGATCACGATCCTCACGAGTGAACGGCGCGCGCCACAGAATGAGGGGAAGCAGCATGTAGAAGTAGGTGATCTTGATCGAGCCGAGACTCCCCAGACCGGACAGGGTGAATGCCGACACGCACCCCATCGCCACCCACACGACTGCTGCGGGCCACCACGGCATCGACGGCCGAATGACTCCGTGGCGATTCGGACTCAGGAAAGCGCATATCAAGGTGAGGAGGATGAGACCTTCCTTCCACCCCGCCAACGCCGTGCCGTTCGGGATGATCGCCAGCAACCCGTGCAACGGGGCGAACAGCGCCACCAGCAGGACGCCACGCTGTGGCCGCTGGTAAATGGCCGCGCACACGACGGCACCCAGTACCGCACCGATCAGCAGGGTGGCGATATTCACATCGACCGTCCGCTCGTCGTTCGCGAGACGCACTGTCCCGGTTTCGATCCTCCGAACTGGGTGGCGACGGCGGAAACTGCCGAGGACTGGATGAGGGTTCGAAGGTCACGGTGATATGCCGGGTGGTCACCGACGGGCGCCATGATGGCGTCGAAGTCGTACCCGCGACGAGCCATTCTGGCGATCCCTTCGGGCCCACGCTGTTGCCGGAACCAATCGACATCCGCCGGCGAGAGAACCACCGTCGCGTGCACGCCCTTCTTGTCGAGTGCATCGAGCAGCACCTCGGGAACCTGGGTAATTCCCCTCTGCCCCAACAGCTTCCATGCGAGGTACGGCAATCGGGACTGTAGTTGAGCTTTGAGGGAGGCCTTGAACGGCAGCTTCTGCTTCTCGCCGTCAGAAATGGCCCGCGGAGCCTCCGGCAACACGGCGTCGACGAGCGACTTCTTCCGTCGTACCGACCACAGGATCATGTCGACGAGAACGGTGGAACGGGCGCCGACTTTCAGAGCGACCGATGCTGCGGTCCAGCCGCCGGAGCACAATCCCGCCAGAATCAGATTCTTGGGGTCCGCGCCCAGAGCGTCGACGGCAGCCAGGGCGTCCTCGTCGGCGTTTCGGGAATACACAGCGGTCGGCATGTCGGCGCGAATCGGTCCGGTGTCACCGACACCACGACGGTCGAATCGAAGGCTGGTCACCCCGTGTTCAGCAGCCTCACGCGCGATAGTCACCCATGAGCGGCCTGGGCCACAGCGGTGCTCCACAGCTGTGGTGTAGAACAACAAGCCTCGCTCGGGAGTGGGCGGGGCCAGAGTGCCTCCAGGCGATTCTGTTCCAGCGGGATGGGTACGTATCGCAAACAGTTTGCTGGGTCCCACGCGTTCGAGTGATTCGAAAACCTCGTCGCCACTGGGTGTCACTGCGACACGTGCCGTCGTGGTAATCGCCGGAGTGAAAGCGTGCGAAGTCACCGGGGCGTGCTCAGCCACCCATTCGGCCAGTTCTTCGATGTGGTCGTAAGGAATGTCGACGTAGAAACTGGGGGGCGAGGTGAACGCGTCGTGGTTCTCCAAGATCATCATCTCGGGATCGAGAGTTGCTGCGAGCCCGGCGACAGCCCTGCTCTCCACTACCGAAGACTTCACGGCCAGAAGCGTGTGCGGGCGTCCGAGAAATGGCCCGGTGATGCGGAGACGTGACAATTGGTCGGCGCATTCGGGTGCCAGCACGCCACCCATGATCGACACGCGTGAGTCGGTGGGATCGTCCTCTCCGACGCTGATCGCATAGAACGCACGTTGTTCCCTGAGGTAGTTGCGGCCGGTCAGAATTGGGTCCCACAGGACTATCGAGTTGACGGTCCCACATGCCTCCAATGCCGACGCTGCCAGTAGTGCCCCTACCCTCAGTCCAACGATGCTCACGGATTCTGCGCCCGCCCGTCGGACGTAGTCCACAGCACTGACAATGCTCTCCAGCCAGAAGGTGAGAGCGACAGGATCGTCTTCTGCGCCGGCTGAGTCGCCGACTCCCGCGTACTCGAAACGAAAAGCAGCCATTCCTCGTGCCGCGAGTTTTTCGCCGAGTAGTCGCATGCCGCGATAGGTGTCGATGTGCTCCTTGCCCAGCGGGGGACACATGACCACGGCTTCACGGGCAGTGCCCGAGATGGGTACGTGAACGAATCCGAGCAACGGCTTGTCTGCCGACCCGAACCATGTGGCCAGTTGGGTCTCGATGGTGATCACTCCCGGTCAAGTTCGGTTGCCTGTATGTTGCTGGTAAACATACCATTGGCCCGTTTGAGCGCGTAGAGACAGTCTCTAGGTCTGTGAAGCGTAGAAAAAGCGCATAGGAGTCCGAAATGTCAGGTGTACTCGTCCACGAATGGATCGAGCGTTCAGGCGGCGCAGAGAAGGTGCTGGACGAGTTCGTCAACTGTTATCCGGATGCTGACCTGTACTGTCTGTGGAACGATGCTCCGGGGCGTTACTCGACGACCGATGTCAACGAAAGTGTGCTCGCTGCAACACCATTGCGCCGTAGCAAAGCGCTCTCATTGCCCGTCATGCCGTTCACCTGGCGAGGGTTGGAGAATCGCGGCTATGACTTCGCGCTGATCAGTTCCCACGTGTTCGCCCATCACGCAACATTCAAAGAGCAGTCTGCGCGATTCCGGAAATTCGTCTACGTGCACACCCCCGCCAGGTACGTGTGGAATCCCGAACTGGACGAGCGTGGAAACTCGCCACTCGCGAGGCTGGGATCACCCATTCTGCGCAAAATCGACCGCAAACGGGCGTCAGAGGGGGCTTCGTTCGCAGCGAACAGCGAGTTTGTTCGTCGGCGGGTCGAGCGCGCCTGGGGCGTGCAATCGCGGGTCATTCACCCCCCGGTGGACGTCGATCGGATCTCCGCCGTCGATGATTGGCGATCCAGATTGAGCGAAAACGAGCTTCAGCTACTATCCAGTTTGCCGTCGCCATTCGTTCTCGGTGCCTCCAGGTTCATTCCGTACAAGCGATTGGACTGGGTGATCCGGGCAGCCGAGCGGGCCGGGACGGCTGCTGTCATCGCAGGGTCGGGCCCGGAAGAGGATCGGCTCCGCGCAATGGCTGACTCTGCGTCGGTTCCCGTTCGAATTGTTCGTCGCCCCTCGGATGCGTTGCTTTTCGCGCTGTATCAGCAGGCACTCGCATACGTCTTTCCGGCGATCGAAGACTTCGGAATCATGCCGGTGGAGGCGATGGCTGCGGGTGCGCGCGTGATTACGAACAGCATCGGGGGAGCGTCGGAAACCGTGACACCTGGTGTCGATGGACTCCATTTTCACGACGACAGTTGGGAATCGGTGGCCGAGTGCATCCGAGATATCGCCGTGGTAGACGTGAATGGTGCACGCTCCCACGAGAAGTACTCCGTGCGCAGATTTCGTTCCGAGATCGCTACCTGGACTGGTGTCCCGGTCTTCGGCTACGCGAACAGCGTGGAGCCCCAGTAGCTCCCGTCGGCGAGACCACCAGGGCAGGCGAAGACTGCAGAACCGACGTGCTGGATGTATTCGTTCAACGCATCGTGCCGCGAAAGGTTCTGCTGCATCGGAACAAACTGCTCGACTGGATTCCGGCAATACGCGACGAAGAACAGTCCCGCGTCCAGGTGGCCGAAGCCGTCGGAGCCGTCGGTGAAGTTGTATCCGCGGCGCAGGATCTGAATCCCACCGAGTTCCTCGGCCGAGGCCAGGCGCACGTGTGAATTCTCTGGGATGACGTAGTCGTGTCCCATTTTGGAGTCGAGATCGAGCTCATCGAACTCGTCTTTGCCGCCGAGCGGCGCTCCTCTCCGTTTGGAGCGGCCGATGACGGCTTCCTGTTCCTTGAGAACTGCGCGGTCCCACTGCTCGATCAGCATCCGAATGCGTCTGGCGACGAGGAACGATCCGCCCGCCATCCAGGCCTGATCGTCGTTGGGGCCGACCCAGACGTGCTGGGCGAGCGCGTCTGGATCTTCTGCCTTGATGTTGGCGGTTCCGTCCTTGAACCCGAACAGATTTCGTGGTGTCGCCTGCGTCGTCGAGGTCGAGGACGTTCGTCCGAACCCGAGTTGCGACCATTTGACCGACGCAGTCCCGAAAGCGACTCGTGCGAGGTTGCGGATCGCATGCACGGCAACCTGGGGATCGTTGGCGCACGCTTGGATGGCGATGTCACCCCCGCTGCGGTTCGCATCGAGGTTGTCCGCACGGAAGTGGGGAAGGTCCAGTAGGGCAGCAGGTTTCTTGTCCGCGAGCCCAAAACGGTCGTCGAAAAGGGACGGTCCGAATCCGATGGTCAGGGTGAGTTGCGACGGCGCGAGATCGAGTGCCTCGCCGGTATCGCTCGGCGGTGCGTACGGGCCGTCGCCGGTCGCGCCGTCCTCGGTTGCTTCCTGACCCGCAGTCATTCGTTCGGCCATCGCTGTCCACGTCTGCAGCAGCGTGATCAGTTCGTCACGTGATTTCGTCGTTACGTCGAAAGCGACGAAGTGCATGCGATCCTGGGCCGGCGTCGTGATGCCTGCCTGATGTTCACCGCGGAAGGTCACCACATCTGCGTGATTTGCGCCGGAATTGTCGTCGGCGGTCACCCGTCCGATGACGGCACCGGCACCGGCCAGGACTGCGCCGGCTCCCACGGCGCCGAACAATCGGCGTCGTGAAACTCCCTGCGGTGCTGCGTTTTCCGCAGCGGGCGTGCCTTCTGGTGAATCAGTCATCTACTGCCCCGCAACTACTTCCTGGACCTGGCTGACCTCGGCGGACAGGGCATCGATTTTACGTGAGAGTTCCTGACGCTGCGCCTCGGTAACGGTGTCGTAGTAAACAAATCCGTCGCCGACGCGGAATTGTGCCAGCGCGGCGTCGAGGTCGGCGAATCGGTCGGCGATGCGCTGGGCGAGCTCTGGATTACGTTCCTGCAGAATCGGGTTCAGTGCCGCGATCGCAGCTTGCGAGCCGTCGACGTTGGCCTGGAAGTCCCACAGGTCGGTATGCGAGAAGATGTCTTCCTCACCGGTGATCTTGGAAGTCGAGATCTCGTCGAGCAGTCCTTGGGCGTCGCCGGCGATCTTGGTTGGATCGATCGTGTAGTCCTCGGCGTTCACCTGATCGGCAAGATATTGAATGTCTTCGAGCAGTTGATCGGCGACTGCGTTGGTATCCGGCTGCAGTCCGGTGACCCACAAATCCTTCTCGAGGCGGTGGAATCCCGTCCAGACCTGACCGGGCTCCAGATCTGCTTCGCGCAGGTCCAGCTTGGGATCGAGTTCGCCGAAGCTCTCGGCTTCGGGCTCGATGCGCTCGTAGTAGGTACGTGCGATCGGGAACAGTGCCTTCGCCTGGTCGACGTTGGCGGACTGGACGGCGGCGACGAACTGAGCTGCGGTGTCCTGCAGCGCGACGATCTGGCTGCGGATGTACCGCCGGTAACCGTCGGCAGCTTCGGCGAGTTGGCCGCTCTCGTCGGTGGCCGCCTGCGAATCGCCCGTGACGACGAAGTCCTGACGGATGCCGGTTCCGACCATGCCCGGCTTGCATGCGAGTTGATAGGTCGCAGCCTCGGGGAGAGAGACGATCAGCTGCCGGGTAAGGCCGGGGCCGATGTTCTCGACTTCACCCATCGCTCGATCACCCTCGGCGAAGACGTAGAACTCGGTGACCTTCGAGCCGTTGTTCGTCACCTGGAACGTCGAACTGCCAGTAGTTCCGGTGGTGGCACTGACGTCACACGAATCGTCGGTGGCCGTGACGACGATGTCGCCGTCGCTCGCCGTCGTCTTCTCGGTGCACGCGGCGAGGGAGAAGGGAAGTACCGCAGCCGTGGCCAGTACGAGGGTGGATTTACGCATGTCGGCAATGCCTCTCAGGATTTCTCGGGAACGTGTGTGTCGTGCGCAGGCGGGGTTGTCGGCGCCGAAGGGCTAGACGGAAGGGGACGCAGGAAGAGCGCGAGGACGACTACGAGGTAGACGACCCACGCGACGGCTTGCAGGACGGTCGGGTCCGGGCGGAAGTTGAAGATTCCGGCGAGGACGGTGCCGTACCAGGTCGACGGGTCATAGCCGGGCGTCAGGTTGAACGCGAGATTCGAACCGCCCGGCAAGACGTTTCCGGTCTGTAGAGCGCGAACACCGTACGAGAGGATTCCGGCGGCAACCACGATAAGGAAGATCGCTGTGTACCGGAAGAACGTCGTCAGGTTGAGACGGAGGGCGCCGAAGTACATGGCGACGGTCAAGACGGCGGCCACGAGGATTCCGAGGAGCAATCCGACCAACGGCCAGGAGCTGCCCGCGGTGTTCTCGGCATATCCGACCATGAGCAACGCCGTCTCGACGCCTTCACGACCAACAGCGAAGAACGACAGCGACAGAATGGCGACGGGGCCGGCGATCAGCGCCCTTTCCATTCCGGCTTTCAGATCCCCGGAAATGTTCTTCGCTGCCGTGCGCATCCACAGGACCATGATCGTGACGATGACAACGGCGATCAGGGAGGCAACGCCTGCGATGATCTCGGCGGTCAAGCCGTCGACCGTCGATGTTCCGTAGTGGATCGCGAAGAAGATGATCGCCACCATCGCGACGGCGATCGCGACGCCGAGCCACACCCATTTGAGTGCGTCCTTGCGCTGAGCCTTCACTAGGTAGGCAGCGAGAATCATCACCACGATGCCTGCTTCGAGGCCTTCGCGCAGACCGATCAGGCCACTACCGAATAGCTGAGTGGCAACTGACGGTGTGCTCGCGGCAGCGAGTACCGACACGGGCACGGGCGACTCCTGACTGAGTGGGTGAAACAGGTTCGGACAGCTTCATCAGGCTAGGCCAGCCTTAACTCAGAAAAAGATACTCCACAATCAGTGGGGAACCATGCCCTGACCTGTACTTTTGCTGTTCTTTACCAATGGATCGGGGAGTAGTTCGCTCGCATGTGGATGATGGAAGGGTGTACCGAACCTTCGCTGCCCGCAGAAGTCCCCGGCGTCTCTCGCGAGCCGTTGCCGCAGTAGCTGCTGGAACAGCTTTGCTGTGTGTAGGTGCCGTGGCGTGTGGATCGAATGAACCGAAGGTTGCTATTCCCGAGGGTATACCCCCAGGTAGCGGCTCTCCGACACCGCCGATCGACATCAACGCTCCCGGCCGCAGTGCTGATCAACTTGCTGATTGGGCGGCGGGATTGTCCGACGACATCGGGATCGGTACCACTGCGCTCGAGGCATACGGGTATGCCGCTGCGGTCATGGCCGAGACGCTTCCCGGCTGCGGAATCGGGTGGACAACTCTGGCCGGTATCGGCAGCGTCGAGAGCCGCCACGGGACATACGACGGTTCGTCGGTCGACGCGTTGGGTCAGGTCGCCCCGATCATTCGGGGAATCCCTCTCGACGGTGGCCCGGGAGTCGCCGAGATTCCCGACACGGACGGCGGAGCGATGGACGGCGATCCCGTGCACGACCGCGCCATGGGGCCCATGCAGTTCATCCCTGAGACGTGGCTCAAATGGGGTGTCGACGCCAACGGCGACGGCCGCGTGGACCCGGACAACATCGACGACGCCGCCCTCACCGCTGCCCGTTACCTGTGTGCACGTGGGGGAGACCTCACTACCGCTGCCGGGTGGCAGCAGGCGCTGATGGCGTACAACCTCTCGGGTGACTATCTCGCGCTGGTTCGTGATCGTGCGTCGGCATATTCAGTCGGGGTTCGGCCGGACTGACGGTGGTCGATCCGCAGGTCGGGGACATGACCGCGCGTCGATAAAGAAGCCTTCGGCCGGTGCGGTTAGGCTGTGTGCTGGCACTACAGAGGTGCTGGCACTGCAGAGGCCCAGCCGCGATCGTGGTCCTCTGTCGACCGGAGGGGTCGGAGCCCAAGTGTCAAGCACGCAGTGCGTGCCCCAATGCGAAGCCCATTCGAAGGAGAACCACACAGTGGCCAGTATTGAGCAGGTCGGAGCTCGCGAGATCCTTGATTCCCGTGGCAACCCCACGGTTGAGGTCGAGGTTCTGCTCGAAGACGGAAGTTTCGCCAGGGCTGCGGTGCCGTCCGGCGCTTCGACCGGTGAGCACGAAGCCGTCGAACTGCGCGACGGTGGCGCGCGCTACGGCGGCAAGGGCGTCGAGAAGGCCGTAGAGGCTGTGCTCGGCGAGATCGCTCCTGCCATCATCGGCATCGACGCGACCGAGCAGCGCACGGTCGACCAGGCGCTACTCGACGCAGACGGCACCCCGGACAAGTCCCGCCTCGGCGCAAACGCTTTGCTCGGTGCCTCGCTTGCCGTCGCTCGCGCCGCTGCCGAGTCCTCGGGCCTGGAGCTGTTCCGTTACGTCGGTGGCCCCAACGCTCACGTACTCCCCGTCCCGATGATGAACATCCTCAACGGTGGCGCACACGCCGACACCGGTGTCGACGTCCAGGAATTCATGGTTGCGCCCATCGGCGCACCGAGCTTCAAGGAATCGCTGCGCTGGGGCACCGAGGTCTACCACTCCCTGAAGTCCGTTCTCAAGGAGAAGGGCCTCTCCACCGGTCTCGGTGACGAAGGCGGATTCGCTCCGGACGTCGCTGGCACCAAGGAAGCACTCGACCTCATCACGATCGCCGTGAACAAGACCGGCCTCAAGCTGGGTACCGACGTCGCGCTCGCTCTCGACGTCGCTGCCACCGAGTTCTACACCGACGGCACCGGCTACAAGTTCGAGGGCAAGAACCGCACTGCGGCCGAGATGGCGGCGTTCTACGCCGACCTCATCGACGCATACCCCCTCGTTTCCATCGAGGATCCGCTCGACGAAGACGACTGGGACGGCTGGGTTGCGCTCACCGATCAGATCGGCAACAAGATCCAGCTCGTCGGCGACGACCTTTTCGTCACCAACCCCGAGCGTCTCGAAGAAGGCATCGTCAAGGGCGCGGCCAACGCACTCCTGGTGAAGGTCAACCAGATCGGCACCCTGACCGAGACCCTCGACGCTGTCGATCTCGCTCACCGCAACGGTTACAAGACGATGATGAGCCACCGGTCCGGCGAGACCGAGGACACCACCATCGCCGACCTCGCAGTTGCCGTCGGCAGCGGCCAGATCAAGACCGGTGCTCCGGCCCGCAGCGAGCGCGTTGCCAAGTACAACCAGCTGCTGCGTATCGAGGAGAACCTCGGCGATGCAGCACGTTACGCCGGCGAGGTCGCGTTCCCGCGCTTCGCTTTCGAGGCCTGACGGAAATCTAAGATTCAGTAGTGTCTGCACAGCGCGGTAAGCCACGATCCCCCGGCGGAAGTCCGGGGGGTCGTGGTTCCCGTCGTGGAGACACACCGTCTCGCACGCGTCGCGACAGCGCCCGACGCTCACGGGCGTCGGAACCTTCGGTAGATCCGGCAGCGGTTGATTCTGCTGTGACAGACCCCGCGCAGTCGGGAGCCTCGACAGAGAAGGCGTCGGCGCGCGGGTCGAAGTCGGCTCGAGGGAAGAGCGGAACCAACAAGTTCTGGTCTCGGCTTCCCAAGTCGGACAACACCATTTTCGGGTTGTCCACCAGCCGGGCCGTGGTGCTCGCGATGGTTGTACTCATGTTGGCGCTGACACTGGCAGTGCCGCTGCGTACTTACATCAGCCAGCGATCGGACGCCGCCCAGGTGGCGGCCGAACGTCAGGTGCTCGAGGAAGAGCTGCGAAAGCTGCAGGGGCAGAACGCACGCTTCGACGACCCTGCATACATCGAAGCTCTTGCACGAGAACGCCTTCGGTACGTCAAACCGGGCGAGACACCTTATCAGGTTCAGCTTCCCGGTGACTACAAGGAACCAGAGAAGAAGCAGGAAAAGGAAACACCGCTGACAGGTCCGTGGTATCGCGATCTGTGGCAAACGATTTCGGAACCGCCAGTGGTTCCCGAGACGACGACACCGGCCCCGATGCCGTTGGCGCCGATAGAGCCAGAAGAACAAGGAGTACCCACCGGGTGAGCAACACGTCCGAAAATTCCCCGCAGGTTTCACAGGCGGACCTCGACGCCGTTGCCGCTCAATTGGGCCGTGAGCCACGCGGAGTGATCGAGATCGCGTACCGCAGCCCGGACGGTCAGCCGGGCGTCGTCAAGACTGCCCCCAAACTTCCGGACGGAACACCGTTCCCGACGTTGTACTACCTCACCGACCCGCGACTGACTGCCGAAGCCAGCCGTCAGGAATCCGCCGGCGTCATGCGAGAGATGACCGAACGTCTGACGCAGGATCCCGAACTGGCCGCGGCTTACCGCAGGGCGTACGAGTCGTACCTCGCCGAGCGTGACGCGATCGAATCTCTCGGAACCGACTTTGCCGGTGGTGGGATGCCGGATCGTGTCAAGTGCCTGCACGTGCTGATGGCGCATTCGCTTGCCAAGGGTCCCGGCGTGAATCCGCTCGGTGACGAGTCCGTCGCGTTGGCCGGTCACGGAAAGCTCCGCGGCACTGCAATTCCCGCGGACTGGCCTGGCATCGACGATGCCGACAACGCCGACCAGTGACTCGCCGTGTCGCCGCAGTCGATTGCGGTACCAACTCCATTCGACTGCTGATCGCCGACGTCGGCGCCGACGGTCGTCTGGTGGATGTCCGGCGCGAGATGCGCGTCGTGCGACTCGGTCAAGGTGTTGATGCGACAGGGACATTCGCGCCCGAAGCCATCGAACGCACCCGGGTCGCGCTGGTCGAGTACGCGTCGATGATTGCCGACGCCGGAGCAACCGCCGTTCGCATGGTCGCCACCTCGGCTACTCGCGACGCTGCGAATCGGGAAGACTTCTTCACGATGACGCGGGACGTGCTCGGTGCGGTGATTCCCGGATCAGGAGCAGAGGTGATCACCGGTGACGAAGAGGCACGCCTCTCGTTCAGCGGTGCTGTGGGAGAACTCGATCCGTCCGAGGGCCCCTTCGTGGTGGTAGATCTCGGCGGCGGATCCACTGAAGTCGTCCTCGGCGGTGCTTCAGGCGTCGAAGCTGCGTACTCCACCGACATCGGCTGCGTGCGCGTCACGGAGCGGTGCCTACCGTCGGATCCGCCTACGGCAGAGCAGGTTTCCGAGGCGACGGCTTTTGCGACCGCGAAATTGGCCGAGGCGTTCGAGGCCGTACCCGTCGAGAAGGCGCACACGTGGGTGGGTGTCGCTGGAACCATGACGACGCTGGCCGCGATCGCGCAGGATCTTCCGGAGTACGACGCCGAGAAGGTGCACCTGTCGAGGATTCCGTTCAATCAACTGTTCGACGTGTGTGAGCGCCTTATCGTTATGCCGCGAGTTGAGCGTGCTGCCTTCGGTCCGATGCATCCGGGGCGGGTAGACGTCATCGGCGGCGGAGCGATCATCACCACGGTGCTGGCTCAGAGCTTCGAGGCCAAAGCCGGGATCACCGAACTGGTTGTCAGCGAACACGACATCCTCGACGGCATCGCGATGTCGATAGCTCAGACCCACCCGATAGTCTGATTCCCGACGCACCCGACGAGTCGGGTGCGTCAAGGCCCCCATAGCCCAATTGGCAGAGGCAACGGACTTAAAATCCGTCAAGTGTCGGTTCGAGTCCGACTGGGGGCACAGGTCAGCAGACGTTTCGAAGGGATTCGCCTGCTAGCTGGACGCCTTTTTGTCACGGATTGTCACAACTGGTGCGTAACTCGCGGCATCGAGCAGAGCCGGATCTTGCGCGTGCGCAGAGGTCGACAGAGTGAAAGCCGCCGATGCATGCCCCATCCATGCCGCGATGACGGCGATCGGAACCCCACGTAGATGCATCAAAGTCGCGCACGTGTGAAGAGCATCGTGAAGGCGGATGGCTGGGACGCCAGCCTTCTTGATAACGAGGAAGCCGAAGTCATCCGCATGATGGCCGCCACCCTCCTCGACGGCGGCTCACTCCGCGGACTCGTCGACCACCTCGAAACCGAAGGCATCTCCACCGTCTCCGGCAAAGCGTGGAAACCGATCACCATCAAACGCGCACTCACCAACCCCCGCATGATCGGAAAGAAGCAGAGCGGCGACACACTAGTCGCCACCACCATCCCACCGATCCTGCAGCCCCGAACCTACAAGCGGCTGTGCGAACTGCTCCTCGATCCGGAGCGAGCGAAGTAAACCGGCGACCGAACCCAAGTGGCACTCCTCGGCGGCGGGCTCGCAAGGTGCGGAGGCTGCGGCCGACCCATGTACGCGGCATCCGCCGTCGGCCGCCCCACCGTCTACGCCTGCTCCACCCGCAGCAGCGACTGCCCCTCCATCGTGTCCGTCCAAGCTGAACTGCTCAAGGCGGACGTCATCGAGCGGGTCCTTGCGCGGTTGCCGTCACCGAAGTACCGGAAGGCGTTGACGAAGTCGATCAACGAGCTCGGCTCACTTGAAGAAGGCGAGAACCGGGTAGCCGAACTCAATGCCCGTTTCACCGCGTTGGGGGAGGACTTCGCCGACGGACTCATCGATCGCGAATCCATGCGCGCTGGCACCGACCGAGTACGCGCGAACTTGGCCGCAACTGAACTGAAGATGGCGCAACGGGAAGTTCTCATCGACCTCCCCGAACCATCAGAGGAGAACATCGTGAAGTGGTGGGAAGAAGCGGACAAGCGCCGGCGCCGCGATGTCGTGTCCATCGTCGTCGACCACCTCACAGTCAAACCCACCGATCGACGCGGCCGCGACGGACTCGACCCACACCGTGTCGACTACGTCTGGAAAACGCACTGAGATCTGTGTTTCATTCGGCGATAAAATCGCGATTTCGCTATTTTATGGTGCGCAAATAAACATCCGAAAGCAGCGAAGGCCTCACCATTTAGTGGGGCCTTCGCGACGTGACAGCTACTCGACGGATTGGATGATGCCGACCTGAAACTGAGGAACAGTTGTGTACTTATCTGCTGTCGTTGTGTAGCCATATTCGCCGTCGACAACGACGTACAGGGTCACCTCGTCGCCTTCGATTAGCGAGTCGAGTTCTTTGCTCATCCCGATGAAATGCGCGGTCTGATTGTTGCCTATACCAATAGTTGACGTGCCGACGTCCGCTAGGAATCGATCGGGTCCGGTAGTCGTGTCGAACTGGAAGATCTTTCCGTGGAGGACGATCCGGCGGTCTTTATTCGCCCACGGATTCTTGACCACCAAGGCGAAGTCTCGACTGTCGATCGCCTCATACGTTGCGGGGTCCGTGAAGGTGGGATCCTTGCGTAGCGTCAGCTGTGCGTTTTTGGCGTTATCGATTGTGATCGTTTCAGGCTTCGATCCCGCGAGGTTGGCAACGACCGTTGTGCCCACAATAAGCGCAACTACGCCCACGGCTAAGGCAATGAGAAACCAGATCACCTTTGTCAACGAAGTCATCGGAGGCTTCGGATTTACCGCTGCTAGATTCGCCGTGCGTACCTGCGTTCGGCTGGTCCATTGCTGCCCATCCCAGTACCGCACGACTGTGGGGCTCTGCGGGTCTTGGTACCAGCCGGGCTGTGAGTTCATCGTCGCGTCTTTCAGTAATTCGGTGGGGGCGGGGGAGTCGTTGCCGGCTGGACGTGGTGCGTCCATTGAGTGCCGTCGTACCAACGGATCCATGCGGGGTTCTGCTGATCTGGATACCAGCCCGCACTCAAGCCTGATGGTGGCGCGACGAACTGCACCGCGGGTGGCCGCTTGTCGCCCACTCTGATGAGCGCGCGGATTACGAGGGCGACGAATGTAATCGGGAGGACGATGAAGATGAGGAACAGGAATATTTGCGCTGGTGATGTTTCGTCCAATGCGCCGCCACCAACGATGATCGCGAAAGCGAGCACGCCTGCAAGGTAGAGGGCGCCGCGAACTCGCTTGTCGTCCATGACTGGCCTTTCGGGAAGTGTCCGTAATACATACCAGACAGTCCGGACACTGTGGAACTAAACCCTGGCGCCCTTCGCTAGATTGCACGCCCGGCACAAGAGTTGAACATTGCCTTCAGTGCTCGCGCCTCCTCTGGAGAACGGAATGATGTGATCGTATTCAAGGTAGGAATTCGCGCCGCATTCCACGCAAGCCCCACGGTCTCGCCGATAGACAGCAGATTTGACGTGCGCTGGTATGTGCCGCGATGGCCGGTCCCCGTTGTCTGGTAGGAGGATTCGGCGATCGATCCGAAGTGCGGTGTCCACCAGGATGGATGCGTATTCAGCATCAGGAACCGAGAAGCGCCCGCTGAGCGACCGTGCTGTCGACTCGATGAGAACGGTGGTCCGGTCGAGGTATGACACCCGCTGCACCTTGCTTAGTGGAATTTCGCCGCCATGCTGCTGAGCGATAAACCGGATCTTGCGGTTGGTAATCGCTAGTTGTCCCTGGGTCGGAGTGGGTCCTGCTTGAAGGTCGCGCCAGCGGGTTGCGCCGGCGACCATATAGCAGTATTCGTCGGTGGGCAAGTGGAGTCCTGAGATTTGAACGGTTGGTAGGCGACCTTGGCGGATCCCACCGAGCATCTGCTCTCTGAGTAGTTGAGATTCGATAGGGGTGACCGCGGCGGGTTCCAATTCAAAAGCGAGCGCTGCTCGTCGGAAGGTGGCGAGTTCGTCGTCGGTGATGATGCCGTCACTGAGCGCGTATGTGGCGTACCTGTTGAGCCAATTGAGTGCGTCCCCACGAATCGTGTCAAGAGCATGTTTCCGAGGAATACGCGCCCCGTACAGCCATTCGTGCAATGCGATCCATTCAGGTCAGAGAGGACCCGAGTGCGCCAGCACGTTCCTCGCAGCTGCCGCGTACTGCGCGAGGGTTGTATTGGCGAACGTCTTGCACTCGGGGCAATAGCTCTGGAGCAATCGGGTCTTGGTGCCGCATCGTGCGCAGCCATCGCCAGCCGATCGAAAAGCTCTGAGCCACTTGTCTGCCATGGGAGATACATACCAGACAGTTGGCGACGCTCGATCAGCTTGGTTCAATTCCTCTCGCAGCGCACCTTGTATTCGGTAGAGGAATTCGTGAAGTTGTCACGACTCGTGTCACGATCTGTGGCGCGCAGCGACGTCGGGATCCGGATATAGCCAGGTGGGGCCGTTCTGTGGCGACACCTGGCGCGTATCCTGCAGACTTAAAATCCGTCAAGTGTCGGTTCGAGTCCAACTGGGGGCACAGGTCAGTCCAACATTCGGTGAGATATCGAAAAACCCCGCTCGTCCTATTCGGGCGGGCGGGGTTTTTCGTGGAGCAACGACTGCTCACCAAGTGGCTACTGGGCCCAGACAGTCGTTCCGGCAGGCGCATTCAGCGTGTTGACGAGATCGATGCCGGCCACGACTGCGGCGCCGCCGCCGCCGAGGATCGTTCCGGCGACCCCGCCGATTCCGGCTCCTGTCGCGAGACCGCCCAAGCACAGTGCCGCGGCGACGGGGAGTCCGACGATGGTCAAGCCCAGCGGAGCACCGACAGCGCAACCGATTCCGGCGCCGACGATGGTGCCGAGCAGGCTCCCGACCTGAGTGCCGAGACCGAGTTGGCTCTGGAAGTGCGCGATTGCTCGATCATTTTCCTCAGGCGACGCTACTGGCGTCCATTCTTTTGCTGCAGGCGCACTCTCGGGCCGAGGGGTGGCCTTCGCCGAATCGGTGATCGGTGTCAGCGTGAGGGTCTTACCGTCTTCACTGATCGCGCGATCGAAGGGAAACTGCAGATCTCCGAGGTTGTATGCGAGAGGCAGGGAAACCAGGTCGGCGCCCTTGCTGTCCTGCAAGACGACAGACTTGCCGTCGCCGGACACTTTGAACAGCCCGGCGTCGATGGTGGTGACGATCGACTTGTCGACGACCTTCGCTTCGTAATTCACGTCGGTCGACGGATCAGCTGATGCGATCCCTGTTGATGCTCCGACTGCAGCGACCGCTAGAGCAGTCACAGCCGCCTTCTTGAAGAAACCCATAGTTCAACCCCGTGTTCGCCTGCGTGTGCTCGCAGAAACTCGACAACTTCGGACATTGGTAAACCCCCGACAAAGCCTTCGCATTAAAGCAGACCGAAGTGACAGAAGGGATAGTTGCGTTCGGGCTGACCGGAAGCGGCCGGTGCAATTGAAATTGCAGTGTGCAGTACCAAATCATCGAACATGTGTGCGAAGATGTGGAGATGCGGTTGACCGAGCAATCTCCGGACCGCTGCCCGAACGGACACCGGCTCACGGCGAACACCTGCCTTGTCGGATGGGAGGTGTGCGGGTGTGCCTCGACCGAGAATGGCGGGCATCGGACCCATTACTGCAGGCGCTGCGGTGAAACCGTCCGGACGCCGGAGTGTGTCGGCGTGGGTCCGCAGAAGAGTCGGTGGAGTTGAAGTGCTGTTACGTTGTGTTTCAAAGAGATTCGGGAGAGCCTCACCCGGCGGATCGGCGTCGGGTGAGGCTTGTGGATCAGGTAGGCGGTGCGACGGGTGCGTCGCTGCTTCCTCCCGAGCTTCCGCTCGACGAGCCGGTGCCGAACAGTAGACCGAAGAAGCCGGAGATTGCGCCGAAGAAATCGAACATGGGCGAGCCTTTCGCGAGGACGAATGCGGTCACGACAAGTGGCCGACTTGTGGTGGTATTCAGAGAAGTTCCGTCGACATTGACGGCGAAGGCGTCGGACGAAAGGCCGACTGCCGGATGAAATGTACGATTCGTCTCGGTTTGATACAAGTCTTCCCCGGGTAACAGCTACTTGAGACTTGAATTACCGGGGGTGCCCTGCCTGCTTGGGTGGGGCAACCAGGCAGGGCAGTGGCTTGCCGTCCCTCTCAATACCGACCTACGGCGAACCATTGGCGTTGAAGGTACCCACACTTCGTGACGCGCGCCACTTACGTACCAGTACCTTCGTTAGCCGAGGTCAGCCGTGGCAACGACGGCCGTCGTCGGCGTCCCCGCGGGGAGGTGGTTCATCGAGAAGTCGCGGTCCCGGTCAGGGTTGACGACGCTTGCCAGTAGGAGCATGGCGGCGACAAAAAGAACTCCTGCAGCGAGGTAGCCAATTCTCACGGGCAGGCGCGGGCGTCGATCTGAATTCGTGGACATTCACGTTCTCCATCGGTGCATGTTGGACGAACGCCTAGTTTAACGATCAACTAATGAAAGGGTGCGAACAGTGACGCAAGATACGAAAAGGCCCTCGATATCGGGGGAAATCGAGGGCCTTTCCTGTTGAACGTCGGCGTCGCCAAGCACATAGCGTCACCGACCCACTATCGGTGTCGAGCGTGACCCCTCATGTCCGACCCCACTTCTCGACACTATCCAGTAACTTGCGACATTGTGGAAGATTCGGACATTGTCATTCGGATAGGGGACAAACCGCCCGCGACACCTACTTTCGTCCGGCCGCCCATTTCATTCCCCAGTTGTATGCCCGATCGAGATCTGACTGGCTGCCGTTGATGTACTGCACCTCGCGGGTGACCGTCACGCCCTGACCTGAACTCTGGATGAGAGCGATTGCGCACAAACGCTCCTGGTTGCTGGCCGAATCGAGCCGCACTTCCACCTCGGGTCCGTTGGTGGGATAGAGGGTGACGACGCCGTCCACGGCCGCCCAGTTGGGGGCACCGTCGTAAATCATCGCGAAGATCAGGATTCGCCGGAAAGCGCTGGGGTCACCAAGATTGACGTGCATGTTCTCGCCGCCGGTGTTCGCACCACTGCGGTCGTCGCCGTCGAGGGAGATGTACGGCGGAGAAGTCAGTGAACCGAAACTGTTGCCCAAGGCCTGGACTACTCCCTTGGACCCGTCGGCAAGTTCGTAGAGGCATCCGAGGTCCAGGTCGACCGCGCCAGAGCCTGCGCCGGCGAGCTTGGCGAGGAAACCGGTCTTTTTCGCTGGCGCTCCCTGTGACCAGTTGAGGTTCACGCGCATATTGCCTTGTCGTTCACCCGCCTTCGCGAGGTTGACCGTCGGCGCTGATTTGGTGAGCGTGATCTTGCTCAAGCTGACCGGTGCCTGCGACGGTGTGGACTCGCTGGAACGTCGGGTGTAGTCGATTGCCATCGTGATAGTCCTTGTCTGAACTCGAATGAGTCCGATCGTGTTACCCGTCGAGGAATCTCCACCGACGTGATCGGCGATCTCCGGCCATTGTCCCTCATATCCGAATTTCAACCCGTGGACACGCAGCAGTGCCCATTTACGGGAGAATTGCTCAGTCGCACGTCCGATTCGAAATTGCGGCGTGTGAGTGGGGGTAAGTGATGTCGGTCCTCTCTTGTCTGCAACCGCACCCGAGAGTAAGACGGACTCCCGCGCAGCGCGAAGACGTAACGCGTGAACAGATGGCCGTCACCTTCGGCGTGCTGCCATGGGCCGCAGCCGTCCACCTCGTCGTCACGCTCGGGTCGGCGTTGTATGTGATTCCACCGGACAGAGGACTGTTGCCGCGCCTGTGGCCTTTCCTGTCCGACGAGTTCGTCTGGCGAGGAGCCGGTTCCGACGTCACCGAAGTGAAACTGCAGAGTGACGAAATCGTACGGATGGGTCGGGTGGACGCACTCACCGGAATGCCGAATCGGCACAGCTTCTGGACCGGGTTGGAACGACTGCTGCACGATCCGTACACAAGCGAAAGCCGTCTCGCGTTGGCCATGCTCGACCTCGACAACTTCAAATCGGTCAACGACACACTGCGACACACGGTTGGCAACGCGGTTCTGCGGGAGGTCGCAGATCGCCTGTCCGAAGCCGGAGGGGTGTCACAGTTGTTCGCGCGTTTGGGCGGAGACGAGTTCGCGATTCTTTTCACCGATGTGGGTGACAGTTCGCACGTGCGAACTCTGCTCGGCCGCTACATCGAAGCACTCCATGATCCGATCACAGTGGCAGGCACACGGTTGGAGATCGGGTACAGCATCGGGTACTGCCGCCCTGACGCTCTCCCGGCAATCTCTCGGCGGCGACTCGGCGGTCCGAGCAGGCGGGGTGTAGCGGCTACCACTGAGTGAGAACTTAGTGCCCGTTTTGCGAATCGATGTGTGACGGTACGCCGAAGTGATTCACATCGAACTGCAGAAGGGTGTCTTCGTGGAGGTGGGATCGGCGTACTCCCCAGGGCCGATGCTGGTGGGTAAGAAGGCAGTGGTCACAGGCGGCTCCCAGGGAATCGGAGCAGCGATAGCTCGGGCATTCGCATCGCATGGCGCATCAGTTCTGGTTGTCGACGTGGCTCCGCTGAACGGCGTCGAATTCGACTCCGCTGCAGGTGGTTCGATCACCTATCTCGACTACGACGTGCGGGTGCCGGAAGTCCCCGTCGCGTTGACCGAGTTCGCACCAGATGTCCTGGTGAACAATGTGGGGCATTTCCTGAAACCGCCGACAGCGTTCACCGGAACTGATCCGGGTTTCTGGTCCGAGGCCGGCAGCATCAATTTCGATCACGTCGTGCGTCTGACCCATGCCTTGCTTCCCGGCATGATCGACCGCGGTTTGGGTGGATCGATCGTGAACCTCACGACGGTGGAGGCGCATCGAGCGATCCCGGGCCACACGATGTACTCGGCATACAAGGCGGCGCTCACACAGTTCACCAGAAGTCTTGGTGTGGAGATCGGTCGAACCGGAGTGCGCGTCAACGCCATTGCCCCGGATCTGATCGAGTCGGTACAGGTGCCGTATCGCAGGATCGTCTCTGCCGACGACTGGGACAAGTGGCCGGGGTGGGCACCGCTGGGTGGACCGGGCCAGCCCGTCGACATTGCCGGCCCCGCGCTGTTCCTGGCCTCAGACCTGGCGAGATACATCACCGGAACCGTCATCCACGTCGACGGCGGCTCGCACGCTGCCGGCGGCTGGTTCCCCACCGAAGAAGGCGGCTGGACCAACCGGCCCCGAAAGGCTTGACACATGACAACTTTCAGTCTGAACGTTCCCAACTTCGGCGCCACTCTCGCGGAGGACTCCTACGGGAAACTCGTGCAGGTCTGCCAGAGCGCGGAAGCTGCCGGCTTCGACCGGGTCCTCGTCACCGATCATGTGGTGATGGGTTCGGACAACTCGGCATACACGTGGTCGGCGTTCCCCACCGAGCCTGACGCCAACTGGCTCGAACCGCTGACCGTCCTGGCTTTTGTTGCCGGACAGACGAAGACAATTCGCTTGGGTACCGGAATCGTCATCGCGGCGCTGCGCGGGGGAGCGGTACTTGCCAAGACGGCTGCGACACTCGATCTGCTGTCCGGTGGCCGACTCGACCTTGGCGTTGGAACCGGTTGGCAGGAACGCGAATACGACGCCGTCGGCATGGACTTCGGTAAGAGGGGACCGCTGCTCGACGACGCACTTGCGGTGTGCCGGGCCCTGTGGAGTTCGGCGCCCGCGAGCATCGACACACCTCGCCTGAAGTTCGACGACGTGTACTGCGCGCCCCGGCCGTCCGCAGGAATCCCGATCTGGGTGTCCGGTTCGCTCTCCAAGGCCGTGGTACGACGCGTCGCAACCTGGGGCGACGGGTGGATTCCGATCATGGGCGCCGCGGACGACGACCTACGTGAAGGGATCGACGTCATCGGGAAGGCCATGGCTGACCTCGGACGCGATCCAGCGGAATTGCAGGTCCGTGGGCGACTGACCGTCGTTCGCGGGGCTGACGGTTCGATCGATCTCCCGGCGACGATGATCGGTGCCGAACAGCTGCTCGAATCCGGGGCTACCGATGTGCTGGTCGCGCTGGCAGCAGTAGATCCGGATCCGGACACGGCGATGTCGGAGTTCGGCGAGTTGGTGTCGGCCTTCGCAAAGGTGACCCGATGACCATTGCGTCGAAGCGATAGTTCTATCGTGCGAAGTGTTGTAGTGCAGCCTGATCGAGGAGAGAACACATGACCGAGTGCATCGTCGTGGATACGAGCCTGGAAGCGTTGCTCGATGCCCGGATCAGCTGCCGCGCCTACGAGGACCGTCAGGTGCCGCGTGAGGTGATCGAGGAGATCCTTCGGCTGGCGCAGAAGACGCCGTCGTGGTGCAACACGCAACCGTGGCAGGTTGCGATCACCGAAGGGGAGGGCACAGAACGATTCCGCGCAGGCCTCGGTGAGTACGTGATGACCAACGCCCAGGAGTCGGACTTCGAGTTCCCCCGCGAGTACCAGGGCATCTACAAGTCGCGTCGGTTCGACTGTGCGATGGCGCTTTATTCGAGCGTCGGAATCGAGCACGGTGACCGCGCCGGTTCCGCGGCACAGACGATGAAGAACTTCGAGCTCTTCGGCGCTCCCCACGTCGCGATCATCACCACCGACGAGGCATTGGGCACCTACGGAGCCGTCGACTGCGGGTTGTACGTGAACAGCTTCCTGCTGGCGGCGCAGAGTCTGGGGGTGGCCACCATTCCGCAGGCGGCGCTCGCAGGCAGCTCCAAGTTCATTCACGAACACTTCGGCATCGACGACACCCGCAAAGTCGTGTGCGCTATCTCGTTCGGATACCCCGACACCGACCACCCCGTGAACGGATTCCGCACCGAACGCGAAACCGTCGACAACGTCGTGCAGTGGATGTCGAACTAACCGGGATGTCGAACTGATCACCTGCTGGTCGGGGGATTGAGTGTTGCGCAGTTCCACCTGAAAGACTGGTGGCATGTCCGACACACCCGAACTGTTCGATCGTCTGCGCCGATTTCCCGATGTCGAGGCACCCAATCTCTTTGCCGTCGACGCGGCCGATCGCCTGATCCTCGACGAGGCCGCCGACGCTCTGGCCGCCGCGCCGGCGGGCACCGTCGTCGTGATCGGCGATCACTACGGTGCGCTGACCGCCGGTGTTGCGCTCGTTCACGGAATCGCCGGCGTGCGGGTTCACCAGGATCCGCTCACTGGAGAGCTGGCCCTCGCGAACAATGCGCGCGAACTCGGATTCAGTGACGCCTTCACCTCCCACGGACTGGACGAGGAGTTGCTCAGCGGCGCCCGCGTCGTGCTCATGCAATTGCCGCGTAGCCTCGCCGAACTTGCCGAGATCGCTCAGCTGATCGCGCTCCACGCCGACCCGGCGGTTCGTGTCTTCGCCGGTGGGCGTGACAAGCACATCACCCCGGCGATGAACAAGGTTCTCGGCGAATCGTTTTCCGACGTCAGCGCCTCGCGTGGGCGTCAAAAGTCGCGCGTACTCAAGGCTTCGGAACCCAAGGCCGATGTTGCGATCACGTTCCCGTTGACCGAACGCCTCGACGAGTTCGATCTCGACGTCGTTGCTCACGGCGCAGTGTTCGCCGGGGCGAGCCTGGACATCGGCACCCGGCTGTTGCTGGAGAATCTCGGCAAGATAGCGGTCGACCCGTTGAGCGATGTGGTCGATCTGGGTTGTGGCAGCGGCATTCTCGCGACGGCGATCGCACGCAAGTTCCCGGACGTGCACGTGATCGCGACGGATCAGTCCTCGGCAGCTGTCGCTTCGTCGTTGGCGACCGCGTCCGCGAACGGAGTCGGCGATCGGGTGAGCGGTCTGCGCGACGACGCGATGAGCTCGCTGCCCGATGCGAGCACTGATCTGGTTTTGTTGAACCCGCCTTTCCACGTCGGCGCGGCGGTTCACACCGGTGGAGCGCTCAAGATGTTCGAAGCAGCTGGTCGTGTCCTGCGCCCCGGTGGGGAGCTGTGGACTGTCCACAACGCGCATCTGGGTTATCGCGAACCGCTGAAAGCCGCGGTGGGTCCTAGTGAGGCGATGGCGAAGAACGCGAAGTTCATCGTGATGAAGTCGGTCAAACCGTCCTAGTATCGAAAAGGGACGAGTGTCGAAGAGTGTTGACCTTCCGGAAACGCGCCGGGAACTACAACGGATGCTTCGACGTTGTAAATTACGAGTGCTTTACTTTTAGTTAGGTACACGGACCGTGTCGGAAACTCGGATCCGTCCGGCGAACCCGCGACGCACCCGTCGTAGGCCACCACGATGAAGGGATGATCACGGTGCGCACCACCAGCAACCCGGTGTTCCGCAATCTGCCCAAGCAAGAGGGCAACGGATACGCCTCGTTCGGATCTGCGACGGCGGGCGCCTCGCAGGCAACCCAGCAGTTCGGTCAGCCGCAGTACGCTCCGGCCGAGCCGTACCAGACCGGTCCCACCTCGCGGGCCATGACGATCGACGACGTCGTCACCAAGACGGGCATCACGCTCGGTGTGCTGACGATCTCGGCATTGGTGTCGTACTTCCTCGTCAACAACAACTCCGACCTCGCAGGCCCGCTGGTCATCGGCGGCGGTCTCGTCGGCCTGGTCCTGGTCATGGTCGCCACGTTCGGCCGCAAGATGGACAACCCGGCAATCGTGTTGGCTTACGCCGTCGCGGAGGGTCTGTTCCTCGGTGCGCTGTCGTTCATGTTCACCTTCAATCTCCAAGGCGCCGACGCATCGATGCTGATCGCGCAGGCAGTCCTCGGTACCTTCGGCGTGTTCTTCGGCATGCTGGTGGTCTACAAGACCGGTGCGATTCGGGTGACCCCGCGTCTGACGCGAATGATCATCGGTGCGCTCATCGGTGTTGTCGTTCTGGCGCTCGGCAACCTCGTCGCCAGCTTCTTCACCGAGGGTGGACTGGGACTGCGTGACGGCGGAACGTTTGCCATCATCTTCAGCCTCGTCTGCATCGGCATCGCGGCCTTCAGCTTCCTGCTCGACTTCGACGCAGCTGATCAGCTGATCCGCGCGCAGGCTCCGGAGAAGGCAGCCTGGGGCGTTGCATTCGGCCTCACCGTCACCCTGGTCTGGCTGTACGTCGAGATCCTCCGTCTGCTGAGCTACTTCAACAACGACTAGTTCTCCAGTCGTTCCGTAACACCAAAGAAGGGCCCCGCGAGGGGCCCTTTTTTTGTCGTCTGTGGGCGGTTACGGTGCTTGGGTACCTAGCAACTGCTTGGTTTGGAACAAAGGGGAGCGAATGTCGACAAACACCACCGAACCCGTGCTGGTGGCGGATGCCGGAGCGGTGCGAACGCTGACCTTCAACAACCCGAGCCGCCTGAACGCTTTCAACGCAGCCGGCTTTCGAGCGTTGACCAAGGCGCTCGACGACGCGGCGTCGGACGATTCCGTGGCCGTGGTGATAGTCGAGGGTGCAGGCAAGGCTTTTTCGAGTGGTGTCGACCTGCGTGCGCTCGCCGAACCAGGCACGGATAATACAGACTTCGGCCACGCATTCGCGCCGCTGATCGTCGCGCTGGTGGAGTTCCCGAAGCCCTTGATTGCCGCGGTGCACGGCGCTGCCGTGGGCATCGGCCTGACCATGCTGCTCTACTGCGACGTCGTCTACGTCGCCGAGGACGCACGTCTACGGGCGCCGTTCACGTCGCTGGGTACAGCTCCCGAAGCTGCCAGTAGTTGGTTACTGCCCAAGGTGATCGGAACGCAGCGCGCCGCCGAGCTGATCCTGTCGGCCCGGTGGCTCAGCGGCGTCGAAGCAGCCGCCTACGGACTGGCGACCGACGCCGTACCGGCCGACGAGGTTCACATCCGTGCTCGGGAGAGCGCCGAGCAGATTGCGGCCAACATCGGACCGGCAGTGCTTGCCGCCAAGGGACTGCTCCGCCACGGTTGGGCCGACGAAGCCCGCGCCGCAGTTCAGCGTGAGGACGACGCTGCACGAGCGTTGATTCGCGAGTTGGGGAGTTTTGCTCAGAAATTCACGACTACCTGAAACACGACCACACGGAAGCGGCCGCCCGGTAGAAGCCGGGCGGCCGCTTTCTACGTGCTCAGGGGATCAGCTGAGGCGCTCGATCACCATTGCCATGCCCTGTCCGCCGCCGACACACATGGTCTCGACGCCGAAGGTCTTGTCCTGCTCCTGCAGGTTGTTGATCAGGGTGTTGGTGATGCGGGCACCGGTCATACCGAAGGGGTGGCCCAGTGCGATCGCGCCACCGGAGATGTTGAGCTTGTCTTCTTCGATGCCGAGTTCGCGAGCGGATCCGAGGACCTGCACGGCGAATGCCTCGTTGATCTCGAACAGGTCGATGTCGGAGATCGACTTGCCGGCGATCTTCAGGGCGTTCTTGACGGCCTGAATCGGGCCGAGGCCCATGATCTCGGGGGACAGGCCCGAAACGCCGGTGGAGACGATGCGAGCGAGCGGGGTCAGGCCGAGTGCCTTTGCCTTGGTGTCGGACATGATCACCAATGCGGCTGCGCCGTCGTTGAGCGGGCAGGCGTTGCCCGCGGTGACGGTTCCGTCGGGACGGAAGACGGGCTTGAGGCCGCTGATGCCTTCGTAGGTGGTGCCGGCGCGGGGGCCGTCGTCCTTGGAGACGACGGTGCCGTCGGCGAGGGTGACGGGGGTGATCTCACGCTCGAAGAAGCCGCGAGCGATGGCTTCCTCGGCGCGGTTCTGGCTGCGAACTGCCCAGCGGTCCTGGTCTTCGCGGGTGATGCCGGTGGCGGACGCGACGTTCTCCGCGGTCTGGCCCATGCCCAGGTACACGTCGGGGATCAGGCCCTCTTCGCGAGGATCGGTCCAGGCGACTCCACCTTCGGCGAGCTTGGCGCTACGAGCCTGGGCTGCGTCGAAGAGCGGGTTCTTGGTGTTGGGCAGGCCGTCGGCGTTGCCCGTGATGAAGCTGGAGACGGACTCGACGCCGGCGGAGATGAAGACGTCGCCCTCGCCTGCGCGGATGGCGTGCAGTGCCATGCGGGTGGTCTGCAGCGAGGAGGAACAGTAACGGTTGACCGTGACACCGGGGAGGAAGTCGTAGCCGAGCTGGACGGCGACGACGCGGGCGATGTTGAAGCCCGACTGGCCGGCGGGCTGGCCGCAACCGAGCATGAGGTCGTCGATCTCGGTGGGGTCGAGCTCGGGGATCTTTGCCAACGCGGCGGCAACCATCTGAGTTGCGAGGTCATCCGGGCGGATGTCCTTGAGCGAACCCTTCATTGCGCGGCCGATGGGCGACCGTACTGCTGAGACGATTACTGCCTCGGGCATGAAAACTCCTTTTGTGTACTGCTCGCGGGCGGCTTGAAACGCCGTCGAGCAGGGCAAGTTGAATGCAGCTTCGACTTACAATTTACGTTGCCACTCCCAGATGGTGGTCACGCAGTCTCACTCAGTTGACGTCGTGGCGCTGACCTGCAGGTTTGGTGCGTCGCGCGAAGGCTTTCCACTGGGTTGCCGCCGCCGTCAGTCGGGCCGCGACGGTGCGAGCTTGCGCCGCCTCCGAGACGTGGGGGAGTTCGGGTAGCGGACCACCCTGCCATTCACCCAGAGCCGACGCGAGAACCGGGACGATCTGCTTCGCCGCGAGTTCGTATCCGGCTGCGGAGGGGTGGAAACGGTCGGCGGAGAACATCGTGTCGGGCGAGGCCAGGAATTCCTTGGCCAGCAGGTCAGCCAGCGGAACGGGATGACCCCCGGCGTTTCTGGTCGCGGCCGCCTGGGCGAGCGCGAGACGATGACCCCATTCACGCACCACGGAGCGCAGAGGTTGCGGGATGGCCGTGACCACCCCCAGATCCGGGCAGGTGCCGACAACTACGACGGCGCCGCTCTCGCGTAAGCGTCGTACCGCGTCGCCGAGGCGTTTTGCCGAAGCGTGAATCGCGTTCTTGGCGGTGACGTCGTTGGCGCCGATCAGGATCACCGCAGCGTCCGGGGGAGGGCCGGCGACGAACATGGCGTCGACCTGCCCGCTCAACCCGCGTGAGGTGGCGCCGCCGATGGCCTTGGTACTCAAGCGGATTCGTTTACCGGTTTCACTCGCGAGCAGCTTCGCGACCTGCACACCCGGAACGTCCGACGCCGTCAGCGCGCCGACGCCGGCTGCAGACGAATCGCCGAAGATCATCAAGTGGAGATCGAAGGGCACGGCCCGCCACCAGAGTTCCGGGTTGTCGGCGCCGGGCGCGTACACACCGTCCGCCTCGGGTGGCTTGGCGATATTGCGACCGATCACCCCACGCGCCGCACCTGCCTGCGACATCAGATAGTTGTAGCCCAACCAGGAGAGCGTGCCTGCACTCGATCCGGCCACCACCGTGGCCACCGACGCTTTCAGTCCGGTTCGACTCACACTTGCCAATCTAGCCGGATTGCACCACCTTCGCCCGACGTCCGCGCGCACCGTTTTCTTTCATCTGGGAACATGGACGAATGCGCATCGCGGAACACGTCGTCGACCTCATCGGCAACACCCCACTCGTCAAGCTCACGTCCGTCACGGGCGAAAACTTCGGCACGGTGGCAGCCAAGGTCGAGTACCTCAACCCGGGCGGTAGCTCCAAGGACCGCATCGCCGTCAAGATGATCGACGCAGCCGAGGCTTCGGGTGAACTGAAGCCTGGCGGCACCATCGTCGAACCGACTTCGGGCAACACCGGAATCGGCTTGGCGCTCGTGGCGCAAAAGCGTGGATACAAGTGCGTTTTCGTCTGCCCCGACAAGGTCAGCGAAGACAAGCGCAACGTCCTGCGTGCCTACGGCGCCGAGGTTGTCGTGTGCCCCACGGCCGTCGCGCCGGACAACCCGAACAGCTACTACAGCGTCTCCGACCGACTTACTCGTGAGATCCCCGGCGCCTGGAAGCCCAACCAGTACTCCAACCCGGGCGGACCGGAGAGCCACTACGAGACCACCGGTCCCGAGATCTGGGCCGACACCGACGGCAAGATCACGCACTTCGTCGCGGGCGTCGGCACCGGCGGAACCATCACCGGCACCGGCCGCTACCTCAAGGAAGTTTCGGGCGGCAAGGTCAAGGTCATCGGCGCAGACCCCGAAGGCTCCGTCTACTCCGGCGGCACCGGTCGCCCGTACCTCGTCGAAGGTGTCGGCGAAGACTTCTGGCCGACCGCATACGACCCGTCCATCCCGGACGAGATCATCGCCGTCTCGGACGCCGATTCCTTCGAGATGACGCGTCGCCTCGCCCGTGAAGAGGGACTGCTGGTCGGCGGTTCCTGCGGTATGGCCGTCGTCGCCGCCCTCGAAGTAGCCAAGCGCGAGGGCCCCGACGCCCTGATCGTCGTGCTCCTCCCGGACGGTGGCCGCGGCTACCTGTCCAAGATCTTCAACGACCAGTGGATGGCGTCGTACGGATTCCTGCGCACCCCACTCGACGGCAAGACGAACGTCCCCACCGTCGGCGACGTTCTGCGCGGCAAGTCGGGCGAGCTGCCGGACCTCGTTCACACTCACCCGTCGGAGACCCTGCGCGACGCGATCGAGATCCTGCGCGAGTACGGCGTGTCCCAGATGCCCGTCGTCGGCGCGGAACCGCCGGTCATGGCAGGCGAGGTCGCCGGAAGTGTGTCCGAGCGAGATCTGCTGAGCGCGGTATTCGAAGGCCGTGCGCACCTTGCGGATTCCGTCGAGAAGCACATGAGCAAGCCGTTCCCGCTCATCGGTTCCGGCGAGCCGGTCTCGGCTGCCACGAAGGCGCTCGGTGACACCGACGCACTCATGGTCGTCGACGACGGCAAGCCGGTCGGTGTCATCACGCGCCACGATCTCCTGGGTTTCCTGAGTTCGGATTCCTGAGTTCGGATTCCTGCGCCGGCACCGGCGCCATTAGGCTGGGGACCATGAGTGAGCAACGCAGCAAGGCCGACAACATCAGCTGGCAGGGTTTCTCCACGAAAGCGGTGCATGCGGGTTACGAACCCGATCCGCTGACCGGTGCGGTCAACGTGCCGATCTACGCAAGTTCCACCTTCGCCCAGGACGGCGTCGGTGGAATGCGCAGTGGCTTCGAGTACGCGCGAACGGGTAACCCCACCCGTCGCCCGCTCGAAGCGAACCTGGCCGCACTCGAATCCGGAACTTACGGTCGAGCGTTCAGTTCGGGAATGGCGGCCACCGACTGCCTGCTCCGTTCGGTACTTCGACCCGGCGATCACTTGGTCATCCCGGACGACGCGTACGGCGGAACCTTCCGTCTCATCGACAAGGTCTTCACACAGTGGGGGATCGAGTACACCCCGGCTCCGGTGTCCGACGTCGATGCGGTGCGCGCGGCGATGAAGTCCAACACCAAGCTGGTCTGGGTCGAGACCCCCACGAACCCGCTGCTCAACATCGGTGACATCGAGCTCCTCACCGAGGTCGCCCACGAAGGCAACGCAAAGATCGTGGTGGACAACACCTTCGCTTCGCCGTACCTGCAGCAGCCGCTGCAGCTCGGTGCCGACATCGCGCTGCACTCCACGACCAAGTACATCGGTGGACACTCCGACGTGGTCGGTGGCGCTCTCGTCTGCAACGACGAAGAACTGGACACCGCCTTCGCGTTCTTGCAGAACGGATCAGGCGGCGTTCCCGGCCCGTTCGACGCGTTCTTGACGTTGCGCGGAATCAAGACACTGGCGCTGCGCATGGAGCGGCACAGCGACAACGCGGAGAAGGTCGTCGAATTGCTCGACGGTCACCCCGCGGTTGCCAGCGTCATTTACCCCGGCCTGGCTTCGCACCCGTCGCACAAGGTCGCGGCCAAGCAGATGCGGCGCTTCGGCGGCATGATCTCCGTGCGCCTCAAGGGTGGCAAGGCGGCAGCTCTCGACCTGTGCTCGCGCACCGAGATCTTCACGCTGGCAGAATCTCTGGGCGGAGTCGAATCCCTCATCGAGTTCCCCGGTGCGATGACCCACGCCTCGACGGCCGGTTCCGCGCTCGAGGTTCCCGACGATCTGGTTCGTCTGTCGGTCGGCATCGAAGACGCCTCTGATCTGGTCGGCGACATCGAGCAAGCACTGTCCTGACCTTCGCTCTACGGTAATTCGAATTCGAACCTGCAGTGCGCCTTCACACCTCACGAGGGTGTGGAGGCGCACTTTCTGGAGGCATGCGTGAATCTCGAACAGATAAAGGCTGCACACCAACTTCTCGCCCCGGTCATGCGCCGCACCCCGGTGGTGGCCTCTCGAGTGTTGTCTGAAACCACAGGCTTCGCCGTGAGTTTGAAATGTGAAAACCTGCAACGCACCGGCTCTTTCAAGCCGCGCGGTGCTTACAATCGCATCGCCAATCTATCCCCGGAGGAACGAGCCGCGGGCGTGGTGGCGGCCAGCGCCGGTAACCACGCGCAGGGAGTTGCGTGGTCTGCAACAGAATTGGGAATCAAGTCGACGGTCTTCATGCCGACCGGTGCGCCGCTGCCGAAGTTGGTGGCCACCAAGGCATATGGGGCCCAGGTCTACCTGCACGGTTCGACTGTCGACGAAGCGCTCGTCGCCGCTCGCGAATTCGCGGACAGGACCGGAGCGGTTCTGGTCCACCCGTTCGACCACGAAGACGTCGTGGCGGGGCAGGGCACGGTGGGCCTGGAAATCCTCGAGCAACTCCCCGAGGTGGGCACGATCGTCGTTCCCACCGGCGGTGGTGGGTTGATCGCCGGGGTGGCTGCCGCAGTCAAAGCTGTACGCCCACAGGTGCGCATCGTCGGAGTGCAGGCCGAGACCGCGGCTGCCTGGCCGGCGTCGTTGGCAGCCGGGAAGCCGACCGCATTGGCGTCGATGTCGACGATGGCAGACGGTATCGCCGTGGGCTGCCCCGGCGAGGTTCCGTTCGCCGAGGTCGCCGCCCATGTCGACGCGGTGGTGACGGTCAGCGAGGAAGCGTTGTCCAAAGCGCTCCTGCTGTGCCTCGAACGCGCCAAGCTGATCGTCGAACCGGCAGGCGTCGCGGCCGTTGCGGCGTTGATGACGTGCTCTCCGGAAGAGCTGGGAGTGACCGGGCCGGTGTGCGCCGTTCTTTCCGGCGGCAACATCGATCCGCTGCTGCTCACACACGTCATCTCCCACGGACTGCGGGCAGCCGGACGGTTCCTCGGTGTTCACATCACCATCGACGATCGGCCGGGCGCACTGGTGTCGCTGCTCGAAGTGGTTCGGGCGAACGGCGCCAGCGTGGTCGACGTCATCCACTCCCGTACCGGTGGCGAACTCGCGCTAGACGAAGTGGAAGTCTTCCTCACGGTCGAGACCCGTGGTCCGGACAACAAGGCAGAACTTCTCACTGCCTTCGACCGCGCCGGCTACGCAGTGCGCTTGCAGAACTGACTCGAGTTACTCGTCAGGCCAGCCGCCCAGAACCGTTACGCGGTGCTCCTGGTCGACCAGCCTGGCGGGTACGTCGAGTTGATGTAGCCAGTCGATGGCCGAACCGCTCATGCCGACCGCAACCCGACTGAATGCGGCGGCTTGGGCGCAGGAAGATGCAATCACCGACACCGTGCGCCACATCGGCGTCGCCGTCGATTCGCGGTGCAGTGGTTTGACGGTGCTGGCCGTGGCGATCCCACAGTCGGACGGGAGAGCCACTTGGCACGTCGGATCCCCGGGCAGGTCTTGAACTTGAATCTGCCAGCCGTCTTCGGGCGCCGGACCGGCAACTGCGATGTCGCCGCCGAGGCCGACCAGCACTCCGCACCCGAGAAGCGTGGCAGTCGATGCCGCGCAGTGATCCGCCGAACTGGCACGGGCGGTCGCGGAGAGGTCGAGGACTACGTCGTCCGGGCTGTACACACGATTGTTCTCGACGCGAATCTTCCACCAGGAGTGAGGGTCTGCCGAGCCGGCCGTAGGGGTGAGTTTGCCGTCGGTCAGTCGTGCGACAGCCAACGCGTCCTCGAGAAAGTGCGCGAACATGGGCGTCACCCCGACGCCGTCGACGTTGCTTGCGGCGCTGACGTAGGTACGAATTTCGGAATCGGCGCGATCTCGATTGGTGGCGGCGTCGGCCGCGGTGAGGTAACCGCGAACCAGGCTGGCAGCGGAGGGCAGGACTTCAGGGTCGGTGACGACGACCCGGGCCTGCACCCCCCAGGTGAGCCACTCGGAGGCCGAGCGCGGAGTGCTCACGAACCGTTGGAGATGGCGTCCGGGGTTCCGAATCCGGCGACCACGACGGGCCGCTTTACAGCGGGATTCTTGATGTGAGAAGCCGAGGTGTCCGGCGCGAGTGCCGTGGCAGTGGGAGAAGAAACGAGAGAAAGTCCGCCGCTTGCGAGTGCTCCCGCCACAGCCGTGGCTGCGAGGGCGAGGCGAACGGGTCGATACACCGTAGTGCGTCCCCGGGCGGGTCGTGGCCGATCGTCGCTCATGCACTCAGCTTGCACGCCGAACCTGAGAAAAGCCTTGGCGTCTGTAGTCATTTGCGTAACGCCCACCGAGATAAATGAGACATTGGTTACAGGAGTTGCGAGACTGAGCCGTGTCGAATGCATGTTCGAAAGAGTAGATGTTCGCACCGACAAGTTTCGGGTACGACCACGTACGTAGATTTTCAGAGGTTTATCGGAGGTTCGGATGGCAGTCGGTGTCCTGGCGATCGCTGTGTCGATCGGCACCGCACTGGGCGTGATGAGTGGAACTCTCGGAGCGCCCGCACAAGTCGAGAAGAACGAGTCTTCGAATGCTGCAGTCTCACTTGCAGCCTGGAACGGACCGGCACGAACTCAGGACACGCCTGAGGGAATCGTGCCGTCCGTACCCTCCAACTTTCCGGGAGCGACGTTGGCGCCCGTGGGAGCGGTGGCGGTGTTCGCGCCGTGGATCAAGAAGGCCGGCGCACTGTGCTCCGAGATCACCCCTGCGGTGATCGCCTCGTTGTACTCGGTCGAGAACGGATTCAAGTACGGTCCCGATACCGACATCTCACCGGAAGGTGGGCGCGGGCCTGGCCGTTTCACCACCGCGGCGTGGACTGCTTACGGCAAGGACGGCGACGGCGACGGAAAGATGGACATCCTGGGTGTCGCCGACCCGGTGATGACAACCGGCTACCGGTTGTGCGATCTCGTCAAGCAAGCGCAGTCCTGGCAGAAGTCCGGTGAGGTCGAGGGCGATACCGTCGACCTCGCGCTCGCGGCATACGACGTCGGACCCGACGCCGTTCGAGAAGCGGGCGGCGTTCCGGCAGACAAGTCGGGCGAGGTTCCCGCGGAGCAGGCGGCCGCCGCTCCGTTCGTTGCCCAGATCAAATCGTTGCAGGACTCGTTCGCCCTGATGCTCGCACCCTTCGACTACAACAACCTCGCCGCTGCGGTGGGCGGCGTCGTCGAGGCCGGTCTGAAGTTTCTCGGATTGCCCTACGTGTGGGGCGGCGGAAACGTCAACGGGCCGTCGATGGGCGGGTTCGACTGCTCGGGCCTGACGTCGTACGCGATCCACGCGGCAACTGGCGTGACTCTCCCGCGGACATCCGAGACGCAGTGGGGCGTCGGCGTCGAGATCCCGCTCGATCAGGCGCAGCCCGGTGACCTGTTGTTCGGCAACTGGCAGGCAGGCGGACCCGGCCACGTGGCGATCTACGTGGGCAACGGCCAAATGCTTCACGCACCCACGTTCGGTGACGTCGTGAAGGTCGGCCCGATCTTCGCCGGAATGAAGGCTCGCCGCGTGGTGTAGTGCGCCGGAGTTGCAAGAAGCGCCACCCGACCGAGTCGGGTGGCGCTTCTTTTCAGTGCTGGTACTTCTTTCAGAGCTCGTGCAGCAGATCAGCTGTGGTAAGGCTCCGCGCTCAGCAGCGTGACCTTCATGGTGCTGCCGTTGGGCAGGTTGTACTCACGCGTGTCGCCGACCTTGGCTTCGAGCAGTGCGCCGCCCAGTGGTGAGTTCGGGGAGTAAACCTCGAGCTTGGCGTCACGGGCGCCTTCTTCGCGAGTGGCGATGAGGAACGTCTCGGTGTCACTCTCGTCGCCGTCGTAGTAGACCTTGACTACGGATCCGGGCAGTGCAACACCGGACTGCGTGGGGGCTTCTCCGACCTTGGCGCTGTTCAGCAGCTCCTGGAGCTGGCGAATGCGGGCTTCCTGCTGACCCTGCTCTTCGCGGGCAGCGTGGTAGCCGCCGTTCTCTTTCAGGTCACCCTCTTCGCGACGCTCGTTGATCTCGGCGGCGATGACAGGGCGATTGGCGATGAGCTGGTCGAGTTCGTTCTTGAGCCTGTCATGTGATTCCTGGGTAAGCCAGGTCACCTGGGTCTCGGTCATCTCGATCACTCCCTAGTAGTCGGAGCCGGGGGCTCCCTCGACGATCGCTGCAACAGCAGCGAACAACGACGCAGAAGCACCAACAGGGGTGCAGCCTTGCCGTCAAACCTTGCGTCAATGCAGCAATACACGGTTCCACCCGGAACCGTGTATCGGGCAATTCTATCACGCATGACTACCCGCCCTGTCCGGCGCCAAACGTCCGGCAGGGTGGGTGCGTCCGAGGTCAGCTCTTGGTCAGGTACTCCGGAACGTCGAAGCTGCAGCCGTAGACGTCGGCCATGCCTGGCGGCTGGGACGTCTTGACCTCGGTGTTGAACTCGAGGGTCTGATGTTCCGAAGGCGGGACGTAGACCTCACGTCGACCGGTTTCGGAGCCGTCCTTCGAGCGGGCGCGCACGATGCACATCGCTTCACGTGACGAATCGTCGCGCGTGACGGTGAAGCGGATCTTCACCGTGGCGTCGTTGGCGATGTCGAACGAGATGGTCTCGGTCTCGATTTCCTTGACTGCGAATTTGCCGTACGCGTAGTACGCGATTCCGCCACCGACGACGATGACGAGAGCGGTCAGAGCCCACACCATCCACTTGCGGGGACTGCCCGTGCGAGTAGTGCTCGGGTACCGATCTTGGGGAAGCGGTTTGCTCATCACTCTGCTCTCGAAGACTCGAGTTCACGTGTCGTGCAGCAACTGACTGCGCCCCCACCGAACTACTGAAGGGGTCACGGCTGCGCCAGGAACTCTCGGGTGGAACTATAGAGGACGTGTCCCGTCGCGCCGTCGGTAGGTTTGACGGCAGTCGGTACGTTTGACGGCAAAGGCTCGGAGCAATCCGAGAGGTGCAAAGCGTGTTAGTCGAAGACTGCCGGTGACGGCTAGAGGTGAATTGCCGGTGACGGCTACAGGTGAACTGCCGGCAACGGCTCCAGGTGAAGTTGAGGTGAACGAACACGTGAGCGGATTCCGGCTCATGGCCGTCCATGCCCATCCCGACGACGAGTCGAGCAAGGGTGCGGCCACCACCGCCCGTTATGCAGCCGAAGGCCACGAAGTGATGGTCCTGACGCTCACCGGGGGTGAGCGTGGCGACATTCTCAACCCGGCCATGGATGTTCCCGGCGTCCGCGATCGAATCAGCGAAGTCCGCCAGGAGGAGATGGCCGAGGCCGCTCGCATCCTGGGCGTGAAGCAGCGCTGGCTCGGTTTCGTCGATTCCGGGCTCCCCGAGGGCGACCCTCTTCCGCCGCTGCCCGAAGGGTGCTTCGCCCTCGTTCCGCTCGAAGAGTCCACGCGCGCTCTGGTCAAGGTGATTCGCGAATTCCGTCCCCATGTCGTCACGACGTACGACGAGAACGGCGGATACCCGCACCCGGACCACATCCGGTGCCACGAGGTGTCGATGGCTGCGTACGAAGCCGCCGCCGATCCCGAGTACTTCCCCGAGGACGGTCAGCCATGGGAGATCAAGAAGCTCTACTACTCGCACGGATTCATCCGTAAGCGCCTCGAACTCTTCCAGGAGGAGTACGAACTCCGGGGTGAGCCGTTCCCGATGGCGGACTGGCTCAAGAAATGGAAGACCGAGCGTGGAGACATGATGGTCCGGGTGACCACTCAGGTCACGTGCGGCGATTACTTTCCTCAGCGTGACGACGCTCTGCGTGCGCACGCGACGCAGATCGATCCCAACGGTTCGTTCTTTGCTGTGCCGCTCGACATTCAGCAGAAGATCTGGCCCACCGAGGAATTCGAGCTCGCCAAGACGCGGGTCACCACGTCCATTCCGGAAACCGACCTGTTCGCAGGTCTCGAAGAGGACGCTCAGAAGTGAATGCTCTGTCCGCCGAGGTAGTTCTCGGCACCACACAATTTCTTGCTCAGACCCCGAGTAATCCTTCCGGCCCGGAGTTCGGAAAGTCGTCTCCGGTCGGATTGCTGGTCATTCTTGCGCTGCTCATCGGTGTGATCCTGTTGGTTCGGTCGATGAATCGCCAGCTCAAGAAGCTGCCGGAAACCTTCGAACCGGATCATCCCGAACTCGATCAGCAGGCGGACGAAGGCACCGACCGGGGAGCGATCACAGCTCCGAGCCCGGCGGAACCGAACGTCTCTACCGAGAAGAAGCCGAAGCAAGAATCCTGAGACGGACGAGGTAGCGACGATGGACCCACGGATGCGGAACAACCTGGGTGGGTCCTCGAGCCCTTACCTGCGTCAGCACGCCGACAATCCGGTCCACTGGCAACAGTGGGGCGAAGAGGCGATGGAGTGGGCGCGCGAGCGCAACGTGCCGATCCTCCTCTCGATCGGGTACTCGGCGTGCCACTGGTGCCACGTCATGGCGCACGAGTCGTTCGAGAACGACAAGATCGCGGCGATCATGAACGCGAACTTCGTCTGCGTGAAGGTGGACCGCGAAGAACGTCCGGACATCGACGCCGTCTACATGAACGCTACGGTCGCGATGACCGGTCAGGGCGGCTGGCCGATGACCTGTTTCCTGACTCCCGACGGTTCACCTTTCTACTGCGGTACGTATTACTCGCCGACGCCTCGCGGCGGAATGCCCTCGTTCACACAGCTTCTCGAAGCGATAGCGGACACCTTCACCAATCGGCGCGACGAGGTCGACAACGCGGCACAGTCGATCGTCACGGAACTTCAGCGCGCGTCCGGCGGAATCCCGTACGGCGGCGCGCCCGTCGATGCGGAGCTGCTGGATGCGGCGGGCCTGTCGATCCTCGGCGACGAGGACATTCCGCGTGGGGGATTCGGCGGGGCACCGAAGTTTCCGCCGTCGGCACTTCTGGAGGGACTGCTCCGACAGTTCGAGCGCACGGGTTCGGGCGAGATCCTCGGAGGGATCGAGCGCACCGCCGAAGCAATGGCACGTGGCGGCATCTACGACCAACTGGGTGGCGGTTTCTCGCGGTACTCGGTCGATGCCGAGTGGGTGGTTCCGCACTTCGAGAAGATGCTCTACGACAATGCCTTGCTCCTGCGGTTCTACGCGCATTGGGCGCGGCGAACCGGATCGGACCTGGCCACCCGCGTCGCCGCGGAGACCGCAGGGTTCCTGCTCGCCGATCTGCTGACCGAGAACGGTTGCTTCGCTTCGGCTCTCGATGCCGACACCGACGGCGTCGAAGGCCTCACGTACGTATGGACTCCGGCGCAATTGGTCGAGATCCTCGGCGCGGAGGACGGGCAGTGGGCGTCGGAATTGTTCCGGGTCACCGACACCGGCACCTTCGAAGAGGGCGCGTCGGTGCTGCAATTGCCAAGTGATCCCGACGACTGGTCACGCTGGCAGACGGTCTCCGACGCTCTACGTGCCGTCCGGGCCCAGCGTCCACAGCCTGGCCGCGACGACAAAGTGGTGACTGCCTGGAACGGGCTGACCATCACGGCTTTGACGGAAGCGGGCCTTGCCCTGGACCGACCCGACTGGATCGACGCGGCAGCCGAGTGCGCCGGCGCTCTTCTCGACCTTCATCCGGTAGACGGTCATCTGCGCCGTGCTTCCCTCGGCGGGACTGTCGGCACCCCGACGGCAGTGCTCGAGGATTACGCAACGTTTGCGACGGGCCTCCTGGCTCTCTACCAAGCAACGGGATCTGCGCGATGGCTTGATGCGGCGCAGCAGCTGCTCGACGTCACTCTCGATCATTTCGCCGATCCGGCGGAGCCGGGAAGCTGGTTCGACACAGCCGATTTCGCGGAGTCTCTCGTTACTCGGCCCCGAGACCCGCTGGACGGCGCGACGCCTTCCGGTGCGTCGAGCGTCGCGGAGGCTTTGTTGACCGCAGCGGCGTTGACCGATGCCGAGCGCTCGTCTCGTTACGCCCAGGCCGCGGCGGACGCGATGGCGAGGGCCACGCTGCCGCTCGAGCGTGCGCCTCGGTCGGCGGGACACTGGCTCGCGGTGGCGGAAGCGTCGTTGCGCGGTCCGATACAGGTGGCCGTCGTCGGTGAAGGTTCGCTGTTGGGCGATGCCCGCCGGCTTGCCCCGGGTGGTGCAGTGGTGGTCGGCGGAGCGCCGGATTCTTCACCGCTGCTTGCAGATCGACCCCTTGTCGACGGTGGTGAAGCCGCGTACATCTGCCGGGGATTCGTGTGCGATCGGCCGGTGACGACGGTGGTGGAACTGGCGAGTCAGTTGAACACGACGAGCCATACCGCGATGTAGTGGCAGATCGCCGCGACGACCGTCGCGGCGTGGAAGAACTCGTGGTGACCGAACGTCGTGGGCCACGGGTTGGGCCATTTTGTCGCGTACAGAATTGCGCCGACGCTGTAGAAGATTCCGCCGACGAGCAGCAGCACCATCGGCGCCACACCGACCTGGTGTGTCAGTTCACCGACCACGGGGACGATCGCCCAGCCGAGGAGCAGGTAGAGCGGGACTCCCACCCATTTCGGGGCGGTGGGCCAGAGCATCTTGAGTGCTACGCCGGCGAGCGCGCCGGCCCACACGATCGCAAGAATGATCTTGCCGGTGTCAGTGGGGAGACCGAGCATGGCGAACGGTGTGTAGCTGCCGGCGATGAAGAGAAAGATCATCGAATGGTCCGCGCGCTTCATCCACGTACGGCCCTTGACTGTCTGCCACTGGATGCGGTGATACGTCGCGCTGATGCCGAAGAGGCCGCAGATCGTGATGCTGTAGATTGCGGTTGCCCAGGCCGCCTTGGCGCCTACCTGAGCGCCCGCCACGGACACGAGAACGATGCCCGCGACGACGGAGACACCGAGCGCCCACAGGTGGATCCAACCGCGCATGCGTGGTTTGACCGGAAGCTCGTCGAGCCCGAATGCCGTCATGTGCAACCCCTCTCGTTCCGTGCTGTTGCGAACCGCGTAACCTACGGTACCGTAGGTTACGCACCAGTAGCATAACCTACCTGCAGGTTTTCGGCGTGTACAAAAAGCGTGACGGCGCTCGCATGTGGCTGTCACTGCCGGGCGTAGTCTTTGACACCATGGTGATGTCACGGTGAATCTGCGCGGACTGCTGTACAGCATCTACGAGCGACGACTCCTCAGCCATCTCGACGGTCTCGCGCACCCACGGCACGTAGCCGTGATGTGTGACGGAAACCGGCGATGGGCCCGCGAGAACGGCTTCACCGATGTCAGTCACGGGCACCGCATGGGCGCGCTCAAGATCGCCGAATTGCTGGAATGGTGCGACGCCGCCGGAATCGAGATGGCAACCATCTATCTGCTCTCGACCGAGAACCTGCGCCGCGAACCGGAAGAGTTGGACACCCTCCTCGAGATCATCACCGACGTTGTCGAAGAGATCTCCGGGCCCGGGAAGAACTGGAGTGTGCAGATCGTCGGTGCCCTCGATCTTCTGCCCCCTGAGCAATCCAGGCGACTGCGGGAAGCTGCAGCCGGAACCAGTGGCCGAACCGGGACGCATGTCAACGTCGCGATCGGATACGGCGGACGGCAGGAGATCGCCGACGCCGTCCAATCGCTCTTGCGCGACAAGATCGGTGACGGTCTGAGCGGAGACGAACTGATCCAGGCCGTCACGGTCGACGGCATCGACGGTCACCTCTACACGTCGGGGCAGCCCGATCCGGATCTGGTGATCCGCACCTCCGGCGAGCAGCGGCTCTCCGGATTCCTGTTGTGGCAGAGCGCCTATTCGGAGATCTGGTTCACCGAGGCGTACTGGCCCGAGTTCCGCCGAGTCGACTTTCTTCGAGCCTTGCGTGACTACGCAGCGCGCCACCGCCGGTTCGGCGCCTGAGCCGGCTCAGAGCTTGCGCAGTCGGAGCCGGTTGATCGTGTGATCGGCGTCCTTGCGCAGCACCAGGGTTGCGCGGGGACGGGTGGGGAGAATGTTCTCCACCAGGTTCGGGTGATTGATCGAGTTCCAGATCTCCTTCGCCGCGATGGTCGCGTCGCGGTCGGAGAGGCCGGAGTAGTGGTGAAAGTGAGCGTTCGGATCGGCGAACGACGTGTTGCGCAGCGCGAGGAACCGCTCGATGTACCAGGCTTCGATGTCCTCGATGCGGGCGTCGACGTAGATCGAGAAGTCGAACAGATCGGAGACCATCAGACGCGGGCCGGTCTGCAGGACGTTGAGGCCCTCGATGATGAGGATGTCCGGCTGGCGGATCAGATGGTACTGGCCCGAGATGATGTCGTACGACGTGTGTGAATACACCGGCGCCGCTACTTCTTCCGCGCCGGACTTGACTTCCGTGACGAAGCGCAACAGCTTGCGACGATCGTAGCTTTCGGGAAAACCCTTGCGGTGCATGATGCCTCGACGCTGGAGCTCCTTGGTCGGATACAGGAATCCGTCCGTGGTGACGAGGTCGACGCGCGGATGGTGATCCCAGCGGGCCAGGAGAGCTTGCAGCACACGAGCTGTTGTGGATTTTCCGACCGCAACCGAACCGGCGACACCGATGACGAAGGGCACCTGACGATCGGGATGCTTCTCGCCGAGGAACGTGGCGGTGGCCGCGAACAGTCGTTGACGCGCCGCCACCTGCAGGTGGATCAGACGTGCAAGGGGGAGATAGACCTCGGCGACCTCTTCGAGATCGATCTGCTCGCCGAGACCACGCAGGCCGTACAACTCGTCCTCGGTCAACACCAGCGGCGTCGACTTACGCAGTGTCCGCCACTGCTTGCGGTCGAACTCGACGTAGGGACTCGACTCGTTGGTACGCGCCATCAGCCCAGCTCACCGGCGCGTAGTGAACCCGGAGCCCGGCGGACGAAACAGCTATGCGAGCAAGCCAGGCGCGAGTGCGCACGATCCGAGTGCATAGTCGGATTGTGCTCGGTGCCACGTCGGGGACTTTCGCCGGGTGGCATTCCGGAGCGAGCGGCTAGGCTCGGTCGTTATGGATCCAGACACACTTGTTCGCCAATATCTGCTGCTCGGACTGGGTTTCGACCGTCTCGAAGACGGATTCGTCGATGCGTTCACCGGCGACCCGGCGCTGCGTAAGCAGGTCGAGAGCGCCCCGAAGCCCGATCCGCGTGAACTTGCCCGCACGGCACGTGAATTGCGCGGCGAACTGGCCGGAAGTGGTCTGAACGCCGAGCGCGCTCACTTCATCGACGTTCACCTGCGCGCCCTCGAATGCTCCGGGCGCAAGTTCGCGGGTGAGGACATCGGCTTCGTGGACGAGGTGGAGGCGTACTTCGACGTACGAATCGCCAAGGGAAACGAGGACGCCTACAGCGACGCTCACCGATTGATGGGTGAAGTTCTGCCCGGTCCGGGACCGCTGGCCGAGCGGGTGCAGGCGCATCGCAAGGCCGACGAGATCCCCGCGGCGAGATTGAACGAGTGCGTCGAGGCAATGTCGAGTGCGCTGCGCGATCTGGTGCGCGGCACGTTCGGGCTTCCCGCGTCGGAAACCGTCGAATACGAAGTGGTGGGGGACAAGCCGTGGTCCGGCTTCAACTACTACCTCGGTGACTACCGCTCCAAGGTTGCGATCAATTCGGACCTGCCGCAGTTCATGGCCAACCTGCCGCGGCTGATCGCGCACGAGTCCTACCCCGGCCATCACACCGAGCATTGCCGCAAGGAAGCCGGCCTGGTCGGCACCGGCCAACTCGAGCAGACGCTGTTCCTGGTCAACACGCCGCAGTGCATCATGGCCGAAGGACTCGCGGACCTGGCGCTCGAAGCGATCGTCGGCCCGGACTGGGGTTTGTGGGCGCAGGAGATCTACGCCGATCTCGGATTGTCCTTCGACGGGGATAAGGCACAACGGCTCTCCACCGCGTCGGGGCAATTGCTGAGCGTTCGTCAGGACGCCGCTCTGATGTTGCACGACGAGGGCCGCAGCCTCGACGACGTGGCGCTCTTCCTCGAACGGTGGTCGCTGTCGACGCCGGAACGCGCGCGGCAGTCGCTCAAGTTCCTGTCCTCACCGCTGTGGCGGGCGTACACCAGCACGTATGTCGAGGGCTACCGATTGCTCGGGGGCTGGCTGGACGAGGTGCCGGTAGGCGCAGAGCGCACCGAACGCTTCCGCAGGCTGCTCGACGAGCCGCTGGTCCCCAGCTCTCTGCGTGCTGCCTAGTGCCGGGTGGAGATGGCGGGAGCGAACTTCGTAGACTGGACGCATTCGTTTCCGCATCCAGCTTGGAGATTCTTCGATGACCGCTGTGCCCGGCTCCGACGTCAACTCTGCATCACTCGCCGAACTCGACCCCGAAGTCGCCGAGGCGATGGCTGGTGAATTGGCTCGTCAGCGCGACACGCTCGAGATGATCGCGTCGGAGAACTTCGTTCCCCGCTCGGTTCTGCAGGCTCAGGGCAGCGTCCTGACCAACAAGTACGCCGAGGGCTACCCGGGACGTCGTTACTACGGCGGTTGCGAGCACGTCGACGTCATCGAGGATCTGGCGCGCAACCGTGCAAAGGAACTCTTCGGTGCGGAGTTCGCGAACGTTCAGCCGCACTCGGGCGCACAGGCCAATGCTGCTGTCCTGATGGCACTGATGAACCCGGGTGAGAAGCTGCTCGGCCTCGACCTTGCACACGGCGGCCACCTCACGCACGGCATGAAGCTCAACTTCTCCGGCAAGTTGTACGACGTCGCGTCCTACGGCGTCAGCAAGGAAGATCACCGCATCGACATGGACGAGGTGCGCTCGATCGCCCTCGCCGAGAAGCCGAAGGTCATCGTCGCCGGGTGGTCCGCGTACCCGCGTCAGCAGGACTTCGCGGCCTTCCGTGCGATTGCAGACGAGGTCGGGGCGTACCTGTGGGTCGACATGGCTCACTTCGCCGGATTGGTTGCGGCAGGCCTGCACCCGTCGCCCGTCCCGTACGCGGACGTCGTCTCCTCGACCGTCCACAAGACCCTCGGTGGACCGCGTTCAGGTCTGATCCTGGCGAAGAAGGAGTGGGCAAAGAAGCTCAACTCCGCTGTCTTCCCCGGTCAGCAGGGCGGACCGCTCATGCATGCCATCGCGGCCAAGGCCGTCACCTTCAAGATCGCTGCGGGCGAAGAGTTCAAGGATCGTCAGGTACGCACGCTTTCCGGTGCGCGCATCCTTGCCGAGCGTCTGGGGAACAAGGACGTCGCTGATCAGGGCATCAGCGTCCTGACCGGTGGCACAGACGTCCACCTCGTTCTCGTGGACCTGCGTAACTCGCAGCTCGACGGCCAGCAGGGTGAGGACCTTCTGCACGAAATCGGCATCACGGTCAACCGCAACGCTGTTCCGTTCGATCCCCGCCCGCCGATGACCACCTCCGGTCTGCGTATCGGTACCGCAGCGTTGGCCACCCGCGGATTCGGCGATGCCGAGTTCACCGAGGTCGCCGACATCATCGGTACCGCTCTGGCCGGCAACGCGGATCTGCCGGCGCTGCGTGCGCGCGTCGCCAAGCTCGCCCTCGATCTTCCGCTGTACGACGGTCTCGAGAACTGGGGCCTGCTCAGCAAGAACGTCTAGGAATTACTTCACCGACGGCCCGGTCCCTTTCGAGGGGCCGGGCCGTCGGTGTTCATGGATTTGCAGTTCACGGATTTGCGGTTTACGGACTTGTGGCATCGGTCACATGACCGATGGTGGCGGAGTTCGGTGCTTCCTAGCCTGAGAGCATCACCCCTCCGGCGAAGGAAACCCCATGACCGAACAGAATCTGCATTGGCTCTCCGCTACCGAGATGGCGGCGTCGGTCGCGTCGAACAGTCTCTCGCCCAACGAGATTGCCGAAGCGATGATCCAGCGCGTCGACGCCGTCAACCCGTCGATCAACGCGATAGTGCAGTTCGATCGCGAGCAGGTCACGCACGACGCGGCAGAACTCTCACGGCAGCAGGAATCGGGCGAGAATCTCGGCCCGCTGCACGGTGTTCCGTTCACGATCAAAGATCTGACGGCAGTGGACGGGTTGCCGACCACGTTCGGGATGAAGCCGATGGCCGACAACATCGCGACGGGAAATGCCGTCGTCGTGGACAGGCTGCGCGCCGCGGGCGGACTGTTCCTGGGAAAGACGAACACTCCCGAAAGCGGTTACTACGGTGGCACGGACAACCACCTGTACGGGCCGACGCACAACCCGTGGAAGCTTGGCAACAGCGCGGGTGGGTCCAGCGGCGGTGCGTCGGCTGCTGTGGCCGCAGGCCTCGGGCCGCTCGCCGAGGGCAGTGACGGCGCCGGATCGGTGCGTATACCCTCGGCTCTTTGCGGGGTTGTCGGGCTGAAGCCGACCACCGGTGTCATCCCGCAAACCATTATGGCCGGACGCTTCTACAACTGGGCGTACCACGGTCCGATCACCAGGACGGTTGCCGACAACGCGCTCATGCTCGACATCATGGCCGGGCCGGACAATGCGGATCCGCTCTCGATCGAGCGTGCCGAGACCTCGTACGTCGAAGCAACGAAGGGTGACGTGAAGGGACTTCGCGTGGCGTGGTCGACGAATCTCGGGCTCGGCCATGTCGATCCGGAGGTGCTGGCGGTGTGTCTCGACGCGTTGTCGGCATTCGGAGAACTGGGCGCCCAGATCACCGAGGCGACCCCGCAGTGGGGAAATCCGTCGGAGTCGATGTGGAACGGCATCTGGGTTCCCGGTTTCGCTTCGGAGTACGACTTGCTCGACTGGGAGAACCAGCGCGGCGAGGTCGACGACAACCTCATCGAGATCATGCACGAGGCCGAACGACTCACCGGTGTCGACGTCGGGCGGGCCGACGCATTTCGCGGCGTCATGTGGGACACGTGGACCACGTTCATGAACGACTACGACGTGTTGGTCTCGCCGACCTTGGCTTCGGCCACGTTCCCGCTCAGCCAGTTTGCACCGTCGTGGCTCGAAGGTGCGTCGCTGCGTGAGCAGTTGCTCGATTGGCTCTTCACCTACCCGTACAACATGCTCAACAACCCGGCGATCACCGTGCCTGCCGGATTCACCGCCGACGGCCGACCGGTGGGGCTGCAGATCGCCGCACGCCACCGTCAGGACGCACTGGTCCTGCGAGCGGCTGCGAACTTCGAGGCGGCTCGTCCGTGGGCCGACAAGAAGCCTGCAGATTCGCTGGTGGTGGCCTAGCTCACACGATTGGCTAGATTGGTGTGATGACGTCTGTACTGCCTGATCGCGGCGCTGGACCTGACATGTTCGCGCCGCGATCGCCGGCGGCCGGCGCATACGGCATTCTCGGCCTGTGCGCCGAAGAACTTCGCGCGCGTGGACTCGAGTACTCGGCTGCCGCGGTTACCTACCGAGAACCGGCGACCGGACGGCATCGGGCTCTGGCGAGTTCCGGATACAACGCCAGGGTGCTCGAGTTCCTGCTCGACGACTTCGTGGCCGATCGAAATCTCTTCGGCATCATTCGCGAGGCCTCGGGCGTGCCGGTGTTCTGGCAGGACGTGCCACGATTCGAGCAGGTCGAGATGGTCACCGATGTGCTCCGGCCGTCCGGGTACGCCGAGGGTGCGTCGGTCGCATTGGGGTTCTCGGGCCGTGAGGTGACCGGATTGCTGCACATGAGCTTCGCGGATTCCGGCGTCGTCGATCGCGTGCGGGAGGTGGTGGCGGCGTCCAGCGCGGCCTGCTCCCGCGTCGTGGGGGACCAGGTGGCGCTCGATCGCGTCCGCCTGAGCCCACGGGAGATTCAGGTTCTGCAATTGGTGGCCAAGGGCGCGGGCAATGGCGAGATCGCCGAGGAGCTGTTCGTCAGCCGTCGTACGGTCGCAACCCACCTCGAGAACATCTTCGTCAAGACCGGAACCAATTCGCGGGTTCAGGCAGCGGTGCGCGCCGCCAAGTGGGGTCTGATCGAGTCCTGAGTGACGCCGAATCACACGAGTGGCATTTTGTTACCTGGCGTTCACCAGATGTGCGGCTCGTTCCGTGGCGCGAGTGTCCGATCCGCAGTACCGTCGGCAGTAACGAGTAACCAGAAGTTACTTGTGCGGGAGGTTCTGATCGTGACTGAAACACTCAGTACGAGAGGGCCGGCGCCCGGCCCTTGTATCAGCTGACACAGCGTCACCTGACACCAGAGCCGGTCCGGCCCAGCGAGCTGAGTTTGCGCGGGTGCCGCGCAGACCTAGGAGCCCAACGTGACTGCATCACGCTCCGTCTCTGCCCACTCGGCCCGGGCTGATTTATCAGCCGGGAATCATTCGGGAGATGCACTTCGCACGTACGTCTTGGATACCTCGGTACTACTGTCCGATCCATGGGCTGTCACCAGATTCGCCGAACACCACGTGGTACTGCCACTGGTAGTGATCAGCGAACTCGAAGGCAAGCGACACCACCACGAACTAGGATGGTTCGCCCGAGAGTCGCTCCGCATGCTCGACGATCTCCGGATCGAATACAGCCGACTCGACCGTCCGGTGCCGATCGGCACCGAGAACGGGACGCTGCAGGTCGAACTCAATCACACCGACCCTGCGGTCCTACCCGTCGGATTCCGCACGGACAGTAACGATTCGAGGATTCTGGCGTGCGCATTGAATCTTGCGGCGGAGGGCAAGGACGTAGTCCTCGTCAGCAAGGACATCCCGCTCCGTGTAAAGGCAGGCGCGGTGGGGTTGCCGGCCGACGAGTACCACGCTCACGACGTTGTCCCCTCCGGATGGACGGGAATGACCGAACTGGACGTCGTCTCGACGGACATCGACGAACTGTTCAACGAGGGGTTCCTGGACCTCGACGAGGCGCGAGATCTGCCGTGTCACACGGGCCTTCGGCTGTTGGGTGGTTCGTCGAGCGCGCTCGGACGGGTGACTCCCGACAAGCGCATCCAGTTGGTGCGCGGTGAGCGCGAGGCATTCGGGTTGCACGGCCGCTCCGCCGAGCAGCGCATTGCGCTCGATCTCCTCATGGATGAGAGTATCGGCATCATCTCTCTCGGTGGTAAGGCAGGCACCGGTAAGTCGGCTTTGGCTCTGACGGCAGGTTTGGAAGCCGTTCTCGAGCGCCGCACTCAGCGCAAGGTTGTCGTCTTCCGTCCGCTGTATGCCGTTGGTGGACAAGAACTCGGCTACCTTCCCGGTAGCGAGAGCGAGAAGATGGGCCCGTGGGCTCAGGCCGTCTTCGACACTCTCGACGGGTTGGCCTCGCCCGAGGTTCTCGAGGAGGTTCTCGCCCGCGGAATGCTGGAAGTGTTGCCGCTGACGCACATTCGCGGTCGGTCGCTACACGATTCGTTCGTGATTGTCGACGAAGCGCAGTCCCTCGAACGAAATGTTCTGCTGACAGTGCTTTCTCGTCTGGGAACCGGGTCGCGAGTGGTTCTCACACACGACGTCGCGCAGCGAGACAACCTGCGGGTAGGCAGGCACGACGGAGTTGCGGCCGTCATCGAAAAGCTCAAGGGGCACCCGCTTTTTGCGCACATCACCCTCACTCGCAGTGAGCGGTCGCCGATCGCCGAGTTGGTGACCGAGATGCTCGAGGAGTTCGGCCCTACTTCTTGAGAGGCGATCTCCCCGTGCAGACTTCGGTCTGCACGGGGAGTTCAGGTTTTAGTAGTTCAGCCCTGCAACGGCCCAAGCTCGATGTCGAGAACCTCTTGCACCACACGCATTGCCGCGAGTCCGGCCGGAGCGCCGCAGTACGCGCTGGCGTGGATCACGGTTTCGACGATCTCGGTGCGCGTCAAGCCGTTTCGTAGTGCCCCGCGTACGTGGCCTTTGAGTTCGTTCTCGGCGCGCAGTGCGATCAGCATCCCCAGATTGATCAGACTGCGACTGCGGCGATCCAGTCCTGGGCGCGTCCACACCGAACCCCAGACGTTGGCCGTCACGAAGTTCTGCAGTTCTTCGCTGTCGGTGCCGCGGGTGCGTTCGAAGGCAGCGTCGACAAAATCGGCGCCCATGACTTCGGTTCGCACAGCCAAGCCGGCATCGAAGGAGTCAGGCGTGGTGTTTTCGGGCATGGAAGGTTCGCTCGCTTTCGGCAGGTTTTTTCAGGCCGGAGCAAGCCTACTTCGTGACCCGTTCCCGACCATTGCGCGGCCGACCGCGGTCACCACACCCCACGCGACGTCTCGCAGACTGAAATAGTCTCGCCAGACGGAGATCTTGCCGTCGCGCAGTTCGAAGGTTCCGCACACCCAGAATTCGATGCGCAGCGGCCCGACGGTCAGGATGTCGGTGCGTTCGGTGAGCACCGTGGACTCGTCGCCGACGATGTGGTGCATCTCCGCCTCGAATTTCAGTGAAGGCTTGGTGACCAGACGGAGCGCTCGCACGACGGTCTTCTTGCCTCGCAGTGTGGGGAGCGAGACGTTCTGCCAGACGATGTCGTCTGTCATCAATTCGGCTGCGGTGTCCACGTCGAAATCGGTGAGGGCGGCGAACATTGCGTTCACCGTGGCTGTCGAACTACTCATGGGGTGTCCTTGGCTGATTATTCGGGTGGTGTTTCCCGGATGAAGGTACCGAGGTGATCATGATCGAAGTACTCCAAGGTTAGCGAGTTTCCGTCGAAGATGGCCTTCGAGACCGTCCCAGCCGGTGCGTTCTCACCGCTGAGGGGGAACGTGAAGGTGTTTCCGTCCCAGTGGGTCAGTGGGTACGTCACGGCCGCGGGTCCCATGGTCAAGGTCAGCGCACCGTTCTTCTGCGTCACGAGCGCGGGACCCCAGTACGCGTTGCCGTAGTCGCCGGTCACTTGGTTTGTCGGCGGGGCTGGAGCAGGGGAGGCCGGTGGTGTCTTCCCAGCGAGTTCGCCCTCAGGATCGGTCTGCGAGGCAAACGACGCTTCGTACAGTGGGCGCCAGTCACGAGTGATCTTTCCGAACTGCACCAGATCGGCGAACTCGGCGGTCAGGGTCTCCGCGACACCGGTGGGAGTGCCGTTCGTGAGAACGACGATGCCGACGTCAGCGGAGGGAATCGTCACGAAATTCGTCCCGGCTCCGACCAGGAAGGCTCCGGAGTGGCTGGCTGTGACACGGCCGGCAGCGCTGTCGGAGACGTTGAACCCGTAGCCGTAAAAGCCGGAGCGCTCGCCGATTTCCTGCGCGTGCCGCGAGACGATCTCCGGGTTGACCGCGGGCACGAGCGCATCCGTCTGAACGACCTGCTGCCCCTGATACCGACCGCCGGCCAGCACCATGTCCAACCACTTGGCCATGTCGTTCACCGAGGAGCTGACTCCACCGGCGGGCGATTGAGCGTCAGCGTTCCGGACCGGTCCTACCGAGTACTTCCCGTCCTCGAGGATGTGGCCGACTGTTCGATTCTCTCGGGCCTGGTAATCGGAGAACCGCGAAGACGTCGACGTCATCCCGAGCGGACCGTAGATCGCGTTCTGTGACAGCGTTTCCCAATCGGTGCCTGCCGCAGCAGCAACGGCCTCCGCGCCGGCAGTGACGCCGAAGTTCGTGTATTCGTACGTGATTCGGAACGGATTGAGCGGTAGTTGGCGAAGTTTCTCGAGCACCTGAGCCCGGTTGTAGCCCAGGTCCTCGAGTCCGTCGCCGGCGTGGTCCGGTAGTCCAGACCGATGTGTGTAGAGATCGGAGATCGTGAGGTGCTCGGTCACCCACGGATCGGCAAGCGCGAACCCCGGCAGTTTCGAGATCACCGGAGTGTCCCAGTCGACGGTCCCGATTCCGACCTCGTGGGCGACCACCGTCGCCCCCACCGATTTCGACACCGACGCCAGTTGGAACACGGTGTCGGCATCGACGGTGGCGCTCTTCCCCAACTCGTGAACCCCGAATCCCTTTGCGTACACAGTCTTGCCGCCGTGCACTACGGCTATCGCCATGCCGGGAACACCGGAACTCTCCATGAGATCGTTCGCGAGGCCGTCGAGCTTTCCGACGGCGTCGTCGATCTGCCCGTCCGGGATCGGTACCCCGGCATCGAGGCCCGGGCTGGCGTCGCTGACGACCGGCCCGGGCGCTGAGGTCGTGTCCGAATCGGACGAGCACCCGGCGAGCAGGGCGACCGTCAGTACGACCGGAACCGCCGCAGCCGACAGTCGAGAGCTGTTTCTACTGGTGATGGACACGAGATTCTCCCTAACGGGGCGTCGTCGGTACCACTCGGTCAATCCAGTATCGGGAATCGTCGGCCCATAGTGGGACAAATCGGAAAACCGTATGCCTAATTCGGAGCCTTTGTTGTCAGGCTGCTGAGGATCGAACCTTCGGTGACGGGTTTCCAGGGGAGCAACACCGCGACCAGCAGAGCGGTGATCAGTGCTGCTCCGACCGTGAAGTACGACGCGATGGCGAAGCCTTCCAAACACGCGGTCTTCATCGTCAGGATCAGACTTTCCTTCTGTTGCTCGAAGAGCGGGCTGATGTCGCGGGAGCGGATCTCGATGACGCTCAGTACCGACTCGCGAGCAAAGCCCTTCTCCTGGGCGGACATCACGGCGTCAGGGATGGCGTCGACGATCGGGGCCACCTTGGACGTGTAGTACGACGCGACGATCGAGCCGATGACGGCGACGCCCAGTGTCCCGCCGAGTTCACGCGTCGTGTCGTTGACTGCCGATCCTGCGCCGGCTTCGTCGAGGGGGACCGAGGACATGATGGAGTCGGTCGCCGGGCCCTGGACAATCGCGAGGCCGAGACCCATGAGAACCATCGAGATCACGACGGGTCCGAGATAGGGGGTGTCGACGGTCGTCTGGCCTGCCAGGAACATGCCGCCGCTGAGGACGAGGAGGCCGAACACCATCACTGCCGTTGTGCCGAGTTTCTGTGCCGCCAAAGTGGCGACCGGGGCGCCCACGGCAACGGCGGCAGCGAAAGGCAAAGAGTGGATGCCGAATTCGAGCGGCGAATACTCCCGAACACCCTGGAAGTACTGCGTGATCAAGAACAAGAACCCGAACATGCTGAAGTAGCTGACCGCAATAGCCAAGGCGGGGAATGAAAACCGCCGGATTCGGAAGAGATTCATGTTCAGGATCGGGGCATCGGTGCGCAGTTCCCATGCGACGAATGCCGCCAACAACACTGTTGCAGAGAGGTATCCCGTGATGCTGAATGGCGACACCCATCCGCGATGTGGCGCGTCGATGATGGTCCACACCAGAATGACGATGCCGAGGAGCGACAAGATTGTTCCGACGAAATCGAATCGGCCGACGTGAAGCGCCTTCGATTCCGGAACAACCAGCAGCACACCGACGATGACCAGCAACGCAGCCGGAACATTCATCCAGAACACCGAGTGCCAGGAGAAGTGCTCGAGAAGCCAACCGCCTGCCGTCGGACCGATCGCAATCGCAAAGCCGGCCATTGCGGTCCAGGCAGCGATGGCGATGGCTCGCTCTCTGGCGTCGGTGAAGATGTTCGTGATCATGGCCAGAGTTGCCGGAAAGACCGCTGCGGCAAAGACACCCATGGCAGCGCGCGCCATGATGACCTGTTCGAGGTTGGAAGCCAACGCGCCGACGAGCGACATCGCGCCGACGCCGATCAGACCGATGATCATCACTCGGCGGCGTCCGAAGCGGTCACCCAGGTGGCCGAAAGTGAGTAGGAACCCGGCGAAGGTCAACGTGTACGCGTCGACGATCCATTGCAGGTCACTGACGCTGGCGAACAGGTCGACGCTCATCGTCGGAAGTGCGACGTTGACCACTGTGTTGTCCAGCACGACAAGGAGTTCGGCGAGGCAGATGAAGATCAGCGCAGTGAATCGACGGGACTTGGTCATCATGGGCACCGAGGGCGCCGGTGCAAGTGTGTGAGACATGTTTGTACGCCATCTCTGCTCCTGCGCGGACGGCAGCAGCGGTTGGAAGTAGAGGGGTTGGTCAGCTCGGGGCCGAGACCAGAGCCTTGAGGTGAGCGCCGATCCGATCGAGAGGCGCGGTGGTGTGCTGAGCTTTTGCCATCAGAGTCGCGCCTTCGATCGACGCGATCACGACGGTTGCCCACTGTGCTGCAGTCTCGGACGGCTGTCCCTGCTGCCAGAAGAACGATGTGAGAAGCGATTCCCACGAGGTGAAGGATTGGCCCGCAGCAGTTAATGCCGCCGGCGTCGACGCGCCCTCCACCGCCGCGGCTGCGACCGGACAGGAGGAGGTGAAATCGCTCTCTACCAAGCTGTTTCGAAATATCGTGACAACCGCGTCGATGATCTCCGGTGGGGAAGACTGGGCGATCATCGAACTGATGGCGGCGCTGACGCCTCGGCCGAAGTAGGCAACTGCTTCGCCGGCCAGCTGTCCTTTGCCTTCGGGAAAGTAGTGGTACACCGACCCGCGGGGAGCTCCCGAGCGTTCGACGATCTCGGTGAGCGAGGTCGTCGCGATCCCGTGTTCACGGAAGGCATTGATGGCGCCGACCAGCATCAGAGTGCGGGAATCGGAGTCGGCCATCCCGCCATCGTATGCAATCGCAGAGCTGTTCGATTCATCTGGTGCCGCTGATTCTCTTGGTACTCCCCACTTGCGACGCGCTGCGGCGATCGGACAACGCGTCTGCGGGCCGGTCATGGCAACGAGGCGTCTCGAGGTGTGTTCATCACTGCCTCCCAGTATGTCGATCGGTATAGGAACGAATCTGAGACTAGATGTAACCGACAGACACAGTCAAGTGTTGTGTGCAGGTAGTGGGTATTGATCGATATTCATGGTGGCAAGACTCCCGGATCAGTGGTTATATCGTGCGGTATAGAGCTGTTGCTTCGAGCGCCAGCTCCGGAGGAGAGGAAACGGCATGCCGGTACCGACGTCAGTTGCACGAAAACGAAGAATCGAAGTCGCAGTCGGGAAGTATTTCGCCAATCCGCTGGTCACCGGATTGAATCGGATCGGTTTGATGCCGTCGTTGATGACCGAGATCGAGACGGTTGGACGCCGAACCGGTCTGACCCGCCGAGTGCCCGTTGCGATCACCTACGACGGCGACGAGGCGTGGGTCATCGCGCAGCACGGCATCGACAGGGGCTGGGGCGCCAATATCTCTGCGACGCCGAAGGTTCGGATCCGTCGCCGCGGCCAGTGGGTGGACGGACAGGCCCAGATCATGCCGGACGACGACGTGCCGGCGCGGGTGAAGACATTCACGTCGGGGAAATTCAGATCGGCGCTGACGGCCTCTGCCTTTCGCGGATTGCAGACCGATCCGGTCAGTGTTCGCATCAGGCTCGAACTCGATCCGTCAACCGATTGAATCAACGGGAGTTGAAGTAGTCGGTACGGAATGACCCGGTGCGTTCTCGTCGTTGACGAATGCAGCGGTGGCGCGATCGCCACTGCACACGACGAAGGAGCAGGGTCATGCGCATCGGAATCATCGGAGCCGGTCAGATCGGTGGCACGCTCACACGTAGGCTCGCTGCGCTCGGCCACGATGTGCGCGTCTCGAACTCGCGGACACCGGACACCCTTGCAGAACTGGAAGCGGAGACGGGCGCGAAGGCAGTCCGCAGCACCGAGGCCGCCGAGGGCGCCGAGCTGATCATCGTGAGCATCCCGCAGAAGAACGTGGTCGATCTACCGGCGGGGATCCTCAGCGGTGCGGTCGCCGGTGCCCCGGTCATCGAGACCAACAACTACTACCCGCAACAACGTGACGGTCTGATCTCGGCCATCGAGGACGGACAGACCGAAAGCGGATGGGTGCAGGAGCGCCTGGGTGTACCGGTATTCAAGGCGTTCAACGGAATCTGGTGGAAGCATCTCCTCGAGAAGGGGCTTCCGGAGGGTGCGGAGGGGCGCATCGCGCTACCCGTCGCCGGCGACGACGACGCGAACAAGCAGATCGTTTTCGATCTGATCAATCAGTTAGGCTTCGATCCCGTCGATGCGGGAACGATCGACGACTCCTGGCGTCAGCAGCCGGGAACTCCCGTGTACGGCAAGGACTTCGATCGCGAAGCGACGCTGAAGGCATTAGCCGAGGCCAGCCCCGACCGCACCGACGAGTGGCGGGCATCCACCGCGGTGTAGGGAAAGAGTGGCGGTTTCCGAAGTGGAAACCGCCACTCTGTTGTTTGTTCAGTCCTTGACCTTCGCCATCGCCAGAACGTCGAGACGCTTGTCGAGTTCTTCCTCGCTCAGCTTGTCCGGGACGAGTCCGCGCTCGATGACGACCTGACGGATCGTCTTCTTCTCTTTGAGCGCCTGCTTCGCGACGGCTGCGGCTTCCTCGTAACCGATCGCCGAGTTGAGCGGCGTCACGATCGACGGCGACGATTCGGCGAGTGTCTTGAGGTGCTCCTCGTGCGCGACCAGTCCGCTGACGCACTTGTCCGCGAACAGTCGAGAGACGTTGGCCAGCAGGGTGAACGACTCCAGCAGGTTGCGGGCCATGACCGGGATGTAGACGTTGAGTTCGAAAGCTCCGGCAGCGCCGCCCCATGCGATGGCGGCGTCGTTTCCGATCACCTGAGCCGCAACCTGTGTGGTCGCCTCCGGCAGGACTGGATTCACCTTGCCGGGCATGATCGAGCTACCCGGCTGCAGGTCGGGCAGGGCGATCTCGCCGAGCCCGGTCAGCGGACCCGATCCCATCCACCGAATGTCGTTGGCAATCTTCGTCAGTGAGACGGCGATGGTCCGCAGCGCGCCCGATGCCTCGACCAGCCCATCGCGCGCAGCTTGCGCTTCGAAACTGTTCTTCGCCGGAGTCAGAGCGTCGACACCTGTCGACTTGACCAGCTCGGCAACAACTTTGGGGCCGAATCCATCCGGAGCATTGAGACCGGTACCGACTGCTGTTCCGCCGATCGGCAATTCGCCGAGGCGGGGGAGTGTTGCGTTGACGCGCTCGATTCCGGCCTCGATCTGACGTGCGTAGCCGCCGAACTCCTGGCCGAGCGTGACCGGCACAGCGTCCATCAGGTGGGTGCGTCCGGATTTGACGACGGTCTTCCACTCGGACGCCTTCGCGGCGAGTGCAGCATGCAGATGTTCCAGTGCCGGAACAAGATCGGTGACCGCTGCCTCGGTAGCTGCGACGTGCGTGGCGGTGGGGAAGGTGTCGTTGGAGGACTGCGACATGTTGACGTGATCGTTGGGATGAACGTCCACGCCGGCGGCTTTCGCGATGGACGCGATGACCTCGTTTGCGTTCATGTTCGAACTGGTTCCGGAACCGGTCTGGAAGACGTCGATGGGAAACTGATCGTCGTGCTTGCCTTCGGCGATCTCGTTCGCGGCGGCGATGATTGCGTCGGCCTTGTCCGCGTCGAGCAGCCCGAGGTCTTTGTTGACTTGCGCGCACGCTGCTTTCAGCAAGCCCATTGCGCGAATCTGGGTGCGCTCGAGGGGGCGCCCGCTGATCGGGAAGTTCTCGACCGCGCGCTGGGTCTGTGCTCGCCACAGTGCGTCGATGGGCACCCGAACTTCGCCCATGGTGTCGTGTTCGATTCGGAACTGTTGATCGTTGCTCTCCGTCATGGCTCCACATTGCCACTTTTGGAGAGCGGGCAGGGGACTACGTCCCCCGTGAGCGGTTAAGGAGTGCAGGGACTCCCTAACCACTCACGGGGCGGAGCCGATCAGAACGTCGGGGGAACCGCGCCCTCTTCACCGTCGAAGTCGACGGAACTGTACTCACGGAGCTTTTCGAGACGGTGGTACGCGTCGATCATGCGAACGGTGCCGGACTTGCTACGCATCACGATGGACTGCGTGCTGGCGCCGCCGCCGTAGTAGCGGACGCCGCGCAAGAGGTCACCGTCGGTGACGCCGGTGGCGCAGAAGAAGACGTTCTCGCCCGAGACGAGATCTTCGGTGGACAGGATCCGATCGAGATCGTGACCGGCGTCGATGGCCTTCTGACGCTCTTCGTCGTCGGTGGGCGCAAGCTTGCCCTGCAGCGATCCGCCCATGCAGCGCATGGCGGCTGCGGCGATGATGCCCTCGGGCGTTCCGCCGATGCCCACGAGCATGTCGGTGCCGGACTCCGGACGCGCCGCGGCGATTGCGCCGGCAACGTCACCATCGGAGATCAACCGGATACGAGCGCCGGTGTCGCGCACGTCCTGGATCAGCTGGTTGTGACGCGGGCGGTCCAGGATGCAGATCGTGATGTCGGAAACCGACGCCTTCTTGACCTTGGCGACGCGCTTGATGTTCTCGGCGATCGGTGCGCTGATGTCGATGACATCTGCAGCATCCGGTCCGACGGCGATCTTTTCCATGTAGAACACGGCCGAGGGATCGAACATCGCGCCGCGCTCGGCAACAGCCAGAACGGAGATGGCGTTGGGCATGCCCTTGGACATCAACGTGGTGCCGTCAACCGGGTCGACAGCGAAGTCACAGTCGGGACCGTCGCCGTTTCCGACCTCTTCGCCGTTGAACAGCATCGGCGCTTCGTCCTTCTCGCCTTCGCCGATGACAACGATGCCGCGCATCGAGACGGAGGAGACGAGCTGACGCATTGCGTCGACGGCTGCTCCGTCGCCGCCTTCCTTGTCGCCGCGGCCTACCCAGCGGCCGGCAGCCATAGCACCGGCTTCGGTGACTCGGACCAATTCGAGTGCGAGGTTACGGTCCGGGGTCTCACGATGAGTGCTGCTGGCCGTCATGTGCGGTGCCTCCTGGCGCGGTCGCGGTCGACGGGGTGTGTCGACGCAGTGGTTTCTTCAAGCGTCATTGTCCCAGATGGGAGCGGCTACGTGCGCTGTCGGGTCGCCGCACGGACGTTTTGTCGCGCTGGAGGGGGACCGGGAATCGTATCTACTGCGGAGTACCTGGATACTGGGGGTGTGGCATCGAAGAAACCCCGCATTCTCGAAGACAACAAAGACATGGTCTGGTCTCTCGTACCGTTGGTGCTGTTCTGCATCATCATTGCGGGCATCGCCAGCCAGTGCACGTTCAGTCCCGGCGGCCCGACGCAGGGGCCTATCCCGAGCGTCGACGTGGACGCAGCTCTGAACTACGACGCGAAGGAACTCGGATTCCCCATCCGTAATCCCGGCGTTCCGGACGGGTGGACCCCGAACTCCGGCAGTCGCAAGATCATTTCCGGCGATGGCGGCGGTGATTCGAGCACTGTGGGATTCATCACGACCAGTGGTCGCTACATTCAGCTGACGCAGAGCAACGCCGAGGAATTCCCCTTGGTGTCACACGTTGCCGGTGGACAGCGATTCGCGACCGGAGTCGAGACCGTCGGTGCCGATACGTGGAATGTCTTCGGCGGCGAAGGTGTCGAGTCGATCTGGGTCACGGACGTCGGAGACGTTCGCCTGTTGCTCACGGGCGCGGCGACGCCGGAAGAGTTCCGGATTCTTGCCGAGAAGGTCGGCGCAGCGCAGCCGATCACGCCATAGGATCTGCGGTCGGAGCGGACGTTATTCGTCCGCTTCGGCCAGAGCCTTTTCGACGCGGGCCCTGGCGCCGGCCAAATGCTCCTCACAGCGCTTGGCCAACGCTTCGCCGCGCTCCCACAGTGAGAGTGACGCGTCGAGGTCCAGACCGCCCTGTTCGAGAATCTTCACGACGCTCACCAGTTCGTCGCGGGCGGCTTCGTAGCCGAGTTCGTTGATGTCGGTGTCGGTGGCGTTGCTCATTTTTCTCTTCCCATCACTGCGGCGCGAACGGCGCCGTCTGCAAGTCGAACGCGAATCTGGGTACCGGGTGGCGCGTCCTCGATCGAGCGCAGAACCTCCGGATCACCGTCGGGGACAACACGTTGCACGACGGCGTACCCGCGGGCCAACGTCGCGGCGGGGCCCAGAGTGGTGAGCCGGGCACGCAGATGCTCGATCGTTCGGGACTCCGAGTCGATCAGCCGAGTTACGTCGCGTCGTCCCGCGGCTTGGAGCCTTTCGACCTCTTCGGCGCGGTGATCCACCGCCAACAGCGGTGAGGCCATGACCGGTCGAGTACGTAACTGTTCGATCAGATGAGACTCACGCTTGACCCAGCTGCGCAGTGCCGCAGCGCTGCGGTCACGCAGATCCGCAACCAGGGCAGCTTCCGCAACCGCGTCGGGTACGACGCGCTTGGCCGCGTCGGTGGGTGTGGCTGCACGCAGGTCGGCGACGTGGTCACTGAGCGGGCTGTCCGGCTCGTGGCCGATGGCACTGACAATCGGCGTCGTGCAAGCCACGATGGCGCGGCACAGCGCTTCGTCGGAGAACGGCAGGAGATCCTCGACGCTACCGCCGCCGCGAGCGAGGATGATGACGTCGACTACCGGGTTGGCGTCGAGTTCCTTCAGTGCTTCGATGATCTGGGGAACAGCAGTCGGGCCCTGAACCGCGGTGTTACGCACCGCGATAGCAACGGCTGGCCAACGACGGTGGGCGACCGAGACGACATCCTTCTCAGCCGCACTGGCTCGGCCCGTGATCAGGCCGATCGTGCCGGGCAGAAACGGAAGCGGCCGTTTGAGCCGCGGATCGAACAAGCCCTCGGCGGCGAGCAAGGCGCGCAGTCTCTCGATGCGGGCCAGCAGTTCACCGATCCCCACGGCGCGAATCTCGGTGACGCGCAACGACACCGTTCCGCGTCCGGTGTAGAACGAGAGTTTGCCGAACATCACGACACGCGAGCCCTCGGTCAACGGCACCGGAGAGTTGTGCAACAACTGTGGGGAGCACGTGATCGACAGCGACATGTCTGCCGACGGATCGCGCAGAACGAGAAAGGCCGTTCGGGTACCGGGGCGTGCGTTGATCTGGGTGATCTGACCTTCGACCCAGATGCTGCCGAGCCGATCGATCCAGCCAGCTACCTTGGCGGAAACCGTGCGGACCGGCCACGGCTGCTCAGCGCTACTGGCGCCGGACGAACGCTGCGATGAAGCGGGGGGCGTTGCGGAAGTCACTTTGCCTTGGCTGTGGTGATGCGGTTGGCGAGCATGGTCTGGAACGGTGCGCGGGCGAGCGTCGCGTTCTCGTAATCCAGGACGGCGGTCAGCTCGTCGATGCTGAGCGTCCGGATGCGCGCACGGAGCTGTGCCAGTGTGAGGTTGGGGTAGTCGAGTTCGGTGACGATCTTAGGCTCTTCGGCAGGCTTGTCCGACGTAAGTGCTGCGGATTCGGACTCGGCGCCGGGTGTGGGCTCCTCGATGGGGGCAGTCGGCTCGAGAGAGTAGAGCGCGAAGCGACCGGCGTTGGTCGGGGTGTCAGCCGAGGTCGATCCTGTGGAAGAGGTCGAGTCAGCAGGCGCGTCGGCATCCTCGTCGAAGACTGCCCATTCGGGCTGTTCGTCTTCGGAAGACCAGTTGATCAGGGCAAATGCCTGATCGCCCTTGATTGCCAACGAGGTGATCGACTGCTGCACACGCATGCTTGTCTGCAGCATCTGGCTCACGGCGGTCATCGGCAGGGCGACGGCGGTGGTGGGCAACTTCTTTGCCTCTTCCATCGCGGTGACGGCGAGTCCCGCGGCAACGCGCGCCACGAACGGTGGTCGGATCATTCCCACAGCTTGCCGCAAAGCACCGACAATCGGTAGCCGACTTGCCTGTGACGGCCGTACTCGTTCACCTCGCACCCCTCGATCGGCGCGCGAAACGAGGTGTTCATGTTTGCCGGAGTGTCTCACGTTCGAGGTGCCAGTAGGCTGGTCACATGTCTTCGGCTGTTCCTCTCAATCTCGGTATCGCGCACTCGGCTGATTCGCCGTCCACCCGCAAGGGCAGCGCCAAGCGCGTGCTCCTCGCCGAGCCTCGCGGCTACTGCGCCGGCGTCGACCGCGCGGTCGAGACCGTCGAGAAGGCGCTCGAGAAGCACGGCGCACCCATCTACGTGCGTAAGGAGATCGTCCACAATCGCCACGTCGTCGAGACGCTCGAAGATCAGGGCGTGATCTTCGTCGACGAAACCGACGAGGTTCCCGAGGGATCGTTGCTCGTGTTTTCGGCGCACGGTGTGTCGCCGGCCGTCCACGACTCGGCTGCCGAGCGGAACCTGCGCACGATCGACGCGACGTGCCCCTTGGTCACGAAGGTGCACCAAGAAGCGAAGCGGTTCGCTCGCGACGATTACGACATCCTGCTCATCGGCCACGAAGGCCACGAGGAGGTCGAGGGCACCGCAGGTGAGGCTCCCGATCACGTCACCATCGTCGACGGCCCGGATTCGGTCGACGCGGTTACGGTTCGCGACGAGTCGAAGGTCATCTGGCTTTCCCAGACCACTCTGAGCGTCGACGAAACGATGCAGACCGTCGCACGCCTGCGTGAGCGTTTCCCGAATCTGCAGGACCCGCCGTCCGACGACATCTGCTACGCCACACAGAACCGGCAGGTCGCGGTCAAGGCGATGGCTCCCGAGTGTGATCTCGTGATCGTGGTGGGTTCTCGGAACTCGTCCAACTCGGTTCGCCTGGTCGAGGTTGCGCTCGGGGCGGGCGCTGCCGCGTCGTACCTGGTCGACTACGCCCGTGAGGTGGATCTCGCGTGGCTCGAGGGTGTCCAGACAGTTGGCATCACGTCGGGTGCTTCGGTGCCCGAGGTGCTCGTGCGCGGTGTGATCGAACTTTTGGCCGAGCACGGATACAACGACGTTCAGCCCGTCACCACAGCCAACGAGACTCTGGTGTTCGCTCTTCCCCGTGAATTGCGGGCAGCGCGCACGTCGTAGAACAGCACAAAAATGCGGGGCACCTTCCATCTGGAAGGTGCCCCGCATTTTTTGGTACTGGGCTCGTCTGTCAGGGCTCGTCGCGATCGCGATACCGAACTCTCGGCGGCGGATACGCCGGAAGATCGACTCCAGGTGGGCGGCGGCGAGGGGGCAGCGGCGGCGATACGTCGTCACCCGAAGCGAAGAAGGGCTCCATCCGCTCCTCACGCCTGGGCGACGGAGTGGGCTCGGGCGCCCGGCGGCGACCGTACGACGGGTAGTCGTCGTCTGCTGTCGGTCTGCTGTCCGGCTGAGGGCGACGCGTGGGCGGTTGGTGCGTGCGATCGACCCTGGGTGGCAGTGGGCTTCTCCGAGGCGGCAGCGGGCGCTCGTCCTGGATCGGCTCGCGCCTGGGGGTGCTTCGGTAAGCGGACTGTTCGTCCACCTCGGGGGCACGGCGACGAGGGGGCTCGGAGACGGGTGCCTCGGTCACTCGGCGACGACGCCCGGTCTCGGGCGCGGGGTCTCGAGTGGTAGCTGCGGAGGAGTTACGAGTGTTGGACGCCGAGGAGGTGTCTCGAGTGTTGGACGCCGAGGATGTGTCTCGAGTGGCAGACGCTGACGTTGCCGAACGGCGGGAGCGGGTCGAGCGCGCAGGCCCGGTGGGGCGCTGATTGAGCAGGAAGTATCGGAAGCCTCCGATGATCAGCACGACCACGGTTGCGGCCAACATGATCGGAAAGCGGTTGACCAACGGGTACGCGATGTTGATCGCGATGTCGCGCAATGCGGTGCTGTTGTCCTTACCGATGAGCGTGTGCCCGATCGGCACCGCAGCGAAGAGCAGCAGAGGCGGTTGGGCCATTGCGGTGAACAAAGCCTTGTTCGAAGCGGCAACCACGGCAAAGAGACAGCCCAGGAAGTAGAACGTCGAGAACACCGCTGTGAGCTCGCCGCCACCTCCGGTGGCATCGATCAGTACGCCGACGGCGGTGACGCCGGCAGCAAGCAGGATCACTCCCCACCAGGGCAGGCCGGGGACGGTCACGATGAGCGATCGCTTGTCCAGCGGTACCCCGGAGCGAGCACGTTGGGTTGCAGACACATAACGACATTAGCGGTTCTTGCGTTGTCGGCCGTGTTTGTGCGGGTCGTGGCTGGCGCATTTATCGGCGCGATGGCGCGATGGTTTCGGGTTCTTCGTCAAACGAACCGGACGGATTGTGTGCAGGGTCACCGGACGCTCGTGGGTTGGGGCACACCGCCGAAGCCGTCAGCGTGGGAGATCCGCGGTGTCGGTGGGCTGCTCTACCGTCGGATTCATGAAGATTCTGCACACCTCCGACTGGCACATAGGTCGCACCTTTCACGGCGTCGATCTGTTGGCCGATCAGGCGAGTGTGCTCGGTTCCATCGCGGATTCCGTCCGCGAACACGGCGTCGACGTCGTGGTCGTGCCCGGTGACATCTACGACCGCTCCATTCCCAGTTCCGACGCGGTCACGGTGTGCAATCGAGGCTTCGAGGCGATCCGGGCTGCCGGAGCGGTCATCGTTGCCACGTCCGGCAACCACGATTCCGCGGTGCGGCTCGGGGCCGGGGCATCCTTCGCCGCTGCCGGCGGATTGCACTTGATCACCCGCGTCGGCCAGATCGGTACTCCGGTGATGCTGAGCGATCAATTCGGGCCGGTCGCGTTTTACGGGATTCCATATCTCGAGCCGGAGATCACGCGCGTCGAGTTGGACGTGCCCCGGGCTCGTACCCATTCCGACATCCTCGGAGCGGCCATGTCACGTGTTCGGCGAGATCTCGCCGAGCGAACGGCTGCCGACCCGTCGACTCGATCGGTATTGCTCGCCCATGCCTTCGTCGTGGGCGGTGAGGCCTCTGAGTCGGAACGCTCCATTTCGGTCGGCGGAGTGGAAACCGTCGCATTGGGCGAGTTCGACGGCGTCGATTATGTCGCCCTCGGGCACCTGCATTCTCCGCAGATGCTCTCGGAGAGTGTTCGATACTCAGGCTCACCGTTGCCGTATTCGTTCGGTGAGCGCAGCCACCGTAAGGCGGCGCTGCTGATCGAACTCGACGCCGCCGGCCTGTCGTCGGTGCAGCGCCTGGATCTCCCGGTCATTCGGGGGCTGAGCCAGGTAGTGGGGACACTCGACGAACTACTCACCGAGTCGAAATATGCCGATTCCGAGCAGTGCTATGTCTCCGCATTGCTCACCGACCCGGTCCGTCCGGTCGATGCCATGAGGCAACTTCAAGCCCGTTTCCCGTTTGCCGTTCATCTCGAATGGCAAAGGCCGGAAGGACAATCGGATCTCAAGTACCGCGACGCGGTTCGTGGTCGAACCGACATGGAGATCGCCCGCGGCTTTGTCTCGGCAGTGCGTAGTGACCCGTCCGAGCGTGAGGTCTCGTTGATGACCGAAGCGCTCAGCGCTGCCGCGCGCGCCGAGGAGTCCACGGTAGAACTGGGTGAAACCGCGTGAGACTGCACAAACTCGAAGTCAGCTGTTTCGGGCCCTTTGCCGACACGGTCGAAGTCGACTTCGACCGTTTGGGTGCAGACGGGTTGTTCCTTCTTCACGGCGACACCGGGGCAGGCAAGACCACGATTCTCGACGCGGTTGCGTTCGCCCTGTACGGGCGGGTGCCGGGCGCGCGCAACGAGGGCAAGCGATTGCTGTCGGATCACGCGCCGGCCGGTTCGGTGCCGCGCGTGGAACTGGAGGCGACCATCAGTGGTCGCCGAATCAAACTCGTTCGCAGTCCGGAGTATTCGCGACCGAAGAAGCGCGGGACCGGTTCGATTACCGAGAATGCCAAGGCCACCCTGACGTGGTTGGACGGCCGCGGCGAGAACCTTTCGCGCATCCCTGACATCGGTGACGAGATCAACCGTCTCATGGGCATGAGTGCTGATCAGTTCTTCCAGGTGGTGCTCTTGCCGCAGGGTGAGTTCGCCAAATTTCTGCGCGCCGAAAGCGACGAGCGAGGCAAACTGCTCGAGCGTCTGTTCGACACCAAGCGTTTTGTCTCCGTGGAGGCATGGTTCGACGCCAAACGAAAGGCAAGTGCTACCGCGCTCGCCGCCAGAGAGCAATCCGTGCGTCTGCTGCTCGCGAAGGTCGAGACTGCCGCTGGGCTCGAGGTGGGCGCCGAGGCGCACCCACTGGAATGGTCGCGCAAACTCCTCGCCGAGGCTCAGGACACCCGCGATGCAAGTCTCGCCGAGATGGTGACCGCCAAAGATGCAGCAGCCGAGGCTAATCGGGTGCTCGCAACGGCGCAGCGAACCGCAGAGCTGCTCGTTCGCCGTAATCGTGCGACTGCTGAACTCGCAGCATTCAACACGGGCACCGCGCACCGATTTGCGATCGGCGCCGAACTCGAGACCGCCAGGCGGGCTGTGCAGGTAGCTGCTGTCGCCGACGATGTAGAGACTGCCCGCGTGGGTCTTGTCGCATCGCTCGAATCGATGAACACCGCGATGTCGACCTACTCGGCAACGGGCGGGCCGGAGATTTTCGAGCCGGGAGTGTGGCCACCCACCGACGATGAGCGTCAACGCGTCGTAACTCGGATCCGGACCTGGCGTGACGAGATCGTTCGTCTCGACGCGATGGCGGAGGACGCTCGCAGAGCCGATGCGGCGGAAGCCGAGGTCGAGAAACTCGGAGTTCGGCGACACGCCTTGTCCGAGCGCATTGATGCCATCGCGGTTGAACGCACCGAACTGCCAGAACTGGTACGCGCGGCCGGCCGAAGATTGGACGACGCGCAACGCGCGCATGCCACTCTGCCCGGCCTCGAGGCGGCACTCGTCAGAGCGTCGGATGCTGCGACGGCGGCCCATGAAATCGTCTCTCTGCGTGCGCAAGCCGAGAAGATTCGTGTGCAGGTGTTGGATGCGCGCGACGTCCATCAGAGTGCTCGCGGGCGCTGGCTTGACCTCGTGCAGAAGCGTATCGAAGGCATGGCGGCGGAGTTGGCGAGTTCACTAGCGCCCGGTGACCCTTGCCAGGTGTGTGGTTCGCGTGAACACCCTGCCCTGGCGCAGTCGGACGTCGTCACGGTCACCGAGCCCGATCTGGAAGCCGCGTCCGCGGCCGAGCGTGCAGCGGAGAAAGTCCTGAGCAAGGTAGTCGACCGCCAGGTAGCCGTCGACCGTGACATCGACCGCGTGATCGCCCGCGGCGGGGATGGAGACGTCGAAGAACTCGACAGGCTCCGCGCCGCGGCTCAGAGCGCCGTCGACGAGGCGACACACTCTGCCGGTCAGGTTGGAGTGTTGGCCGACAAGCTCGCGCAACTCAACGAGCGTGACGGCGAGCTGCAACAGGAATCGGCTTCTCTGACTGCCGAATTGGCGGCACTGACCGAGCGAATGACGACACTGTCGGCCACGGTCGAGCAGATTCGAGCGGCGATCGTCGCTGCGGTGGGAGAAGATTCGACCATCGCTGCTCGGCGCTCGCGGTTCGAAAGGCTTGCCTCCGCGGCCACGGCGGCATCTGAGATGCGTGACGAGGCCGTTCGTTCGCAGGCGCGATCGGCGGAACTGTCGACCAAACTGGCCGCTGCGGCGGCCGCTGCCGGATTCGATTCGGTCGAGGCTGCGATCGAAGGGGTGAGATCGCCTGCCCGAATCGCGGCGATCGAAACCGAACTCGCCAAAGCGCGTGACCTCGAGGTGGCCGCTCGCACCATCCTCGACGACCCCGAGGTCGTTGCCGTGGGCGAAATCGAGACAGTCGACGTCGAGGGTCCTCGCAGCCTCGCCGTTCAGTGCGCCGAGGTGGTGAACTCGGCTGTGGCAGCCGCATCCCTGGCCGAGAACCGTGTGTCGGATCTCGAACGGTTCAGCGGACAACTCGAGAAGGCATACGAGGCGGTTGCGCCCGAGCGGGAACTGCACGACGAACTCGCGGCCCTCGCCGACGTGATCGCAGGCAAAGGTCAGAACAGTCGCAAGATGTCGCTGCGAGCGTATGTGCTCGCTTCGCGGTTGGAAGAGATTGCCGTGTCGGCGTCGGTTCGGCTGCAGCGGATGTCCGGGGGACGGTACGAGTTCGTGCACAGTGACGAGGCAGGTTCTCGGGGGCGCCGCGGCGGTCTGGGACTCGACATCCGCGACGACTTCACGGGAGTCGTTCGCTCGGCGAAGACGCTCTCCGGTGGTGAATCGTTCCTGGCGTCATTGTCTTTGGCGCTCGGACTCGCCGATGTGGTTGCGGCGGAGTCGGGTGGAATCGTTCTCGACACGATGTTCATCGACGAAGGATTCGGCACTCTCGACGCCGACACCCTCGACTCGGTGATGGCTGTGTTGGACGAGCTTCGCGACGGAGGACGAGTGGTGGGCATCGTCAGTCACGTGGACGAGATGAGGCAGCGAATCCCGAGTCGCCTGCACGTCATTCGCGGACGTGCAGGCTCCTCGGTGAAGGTGATCGCGGGCTGATCAGGCCTTTTTGTTCTCTACCTCTGACTCGGCGTCGTCGTCTTGATCCTCGAGGATGTCCGACGCATCGCCGGCGGGCATCGGCTCGTTGTCGCTTGCGCGTTCGTCGATCTGCTCTCCGATGTACCGGATGACAACTGCTGCCACAGCGGCGACGGGCACTGCGAGGAAGGCACCGACGATGCCGTACAGCGAGCTACCGGCGGCAACGGCAAGCAGCACGATGACGGCGTGGAGTTTCATCGACTTGCTCTGCAGCACAGGCTGAAGGACGTTTCCTTCGATCTGCTGAACGGCCAGGATGATGATCAGCACGATGATGGCGGTGGTGAGGCCGTTGGCCACCAGCGCAACCAACACGGCCAGGGCGCCGGCGACAAACGCGCCGACGATCGGGATGAAGCCACCGATGAACGTGAGAATTGCCAGCACCGGTGCCAGCGGGACCCCGAGGATCAGCAATCCGGCGCCGATGAATACCGCGTCGATCAGGCTCACCAGTGCTTGAGTCCTGATGAATCCACCGAGCGTGTCCCACATGCGGGTGAGGACCTCTTCGAGATGCCGACCGGCGCGGCCGCCGCCGACAGCGTGCAGCCACGGGATGAACCTCGGTCCGTCCTTGATGAAGAAGAACGCGAGAATCAGGACCAAACCGAGCGTGACCAACAACGAGCTTGCCGTGCTCACACCGCTGAAAACGCCCGAAGCGATAGCGGTTCCACTTTCCTGCACCTTGGTGATGACGGCGTGGACAGCGTTGTCGATCTGGTCGTCCTTCAGGTTCAGCGGCGGACCCTGGAGCCAGTCCTGAACCTGGTTGATGCCCTCGGTGGTCTTGTTCGCGAGCTCGGGGGCCTGGCTGACCACTGAAGGAACGATGCCTGCGATCACACCGGCCAAGATTCCGATCGAGAGCACCAGGGTGATGCCGGCTGCCGCGGCCGGTGGCATACCGCGCTTGATCATGCCGCGGGTCGGCGGCCACATGACTGTCGCGACAACGATAGCCAGAGCCACCGGCAGGACGATGACCCAGAGCTTTTCGATCAGCCAACCGAAAATCCAGGCGCCCAGCGAAATCGACGCCAACACCAACGACCACTTCGCGAGCCACATACCCCCTTGCCCGATGATCTCGCCGCGGTCGCGCTTTCGCACCCCTACGGACGTCCCCTTGTCTTGCTCGCTCACTGATCGTCCTTTCCGTCGGCGCAGGGATCTCCTCGCCGATGTGAGAATCCGGTGATCTAGCTGAGCTGATCGTAACGACTGCATGCGATAACTCGTGTGTTGCGCTGCAATACTGTGTTTTGAAGCATGCCGCTCGGACTAACATTTCCGTCATGAGAATCGCAGCAGCAGTCGGGGCAGCAGCAATCGTCGTTCTCGGGCTCACCGCGTGTAGCACCGAGGATCAGGACAACGCACAGAACAAGATCAGCGAGGCAGTCACGAGCGGGCAACAGGCGCTCGAGACAGCCAAACAGTCCGCGGGCAACGCCATCGATCAGGGCAAGACGACGCTGTTCGTCGCCACTTTCCGAGGGGCTTACGCACCGTTGGCGGAAAACCGCGACGACGCAGACATCGAGGAGATCTTGACGACCACGTGCACCGAGGTCGCCAACGGCACGGACGAGGCGGAGGTCAAGACCAAGATCACCGACCTGGCCGAGAACAACGGCAACAAGCCCACCGACGAGCAGGCTGGCCACATTTACGAACTCGCGAAGGCCACCTGCCCCTGACCGGATTCAGCAGCAGCGGGCGCCTGGGTTGGCGTCGGCTGCTGCGTGTCGGCGTCGCCAGAACTCTCGTTCGCTGATCACCGGTGAGTCGGCGTGGTGGCGTCGGGTGTGCTCGACGTAGCGCTGATAGTCGAGATCACCCATCACCGAGCGAACCCACCACAGCGTTCCGCGGAACGCTGTGGTGAGTTTTGCCGTCATGGTCGCAGTCATGGTCAGTGCCCACCTCCGTGCGCGGCTCCGGGCGCGCGGACCTTCCCGGCTTTGATCAGCTCGTCCCATTCCTTCTGGATTTCCTTCTCGGCGGGCGTCGGAATGAAGCTTGCGGGACCGAAGATCTTCGACGGTTCTTCGGGGGACTCGGTGGTCGGCAGGCCGCCGGCTCGGATTGCCTTGACACACACGGTGATCCCGGCGATGACGACGACAATCACCAGTGAGGCAAAGATGATCGACAGCGTGCCCTGGATGAAGGTGTTGCGGATGACGGCGTCGATGGCCTCCGGAGTCTTTGCGGAACCGTGCGCCGTCTCGCCTGCGGCCTTCGCATCTTTGAACACGTTGTGCTGAGCCCAGTAACCGATCGCGGGGTTGTCAGAGAAGATCTTCTGGTACGACGCGGTCATGGTCACGACCAGGTCCCACACCAGCGGCACGCCGGGGATCCACGCCCATTTGAACAGGCCCTTCTTCATGACGATCGTCATGACCACCGTCAGGGCAATCGCGGCCAGTAACTGGTTGGCGATGCCGAAGAGCGGGAAGAGCGTGTTGATTCCGCCGAGTGGATCGGTGACACCCATGAGCAAGATTGCACCCCAGGCAGCGACGACGATCAACGAGCACAGCCAAGCGCCGATGCGCCAGGACGGGTCCTTGAACTTCTTTGCCGGACCGCCGAAGTTGCCGAGCGAGTCCGAGAGCATGAATCGAGCGACGCGGGTGCCGGCGTCGATCGTGGTGAGGATGAAGAGCGCCTCGAACATGATCGCGAAGTGGTACCAGAACGATTTCAGCGAGTCACCGCCGAACACGTCGCTGAGCACTTCGGACATGCCAAACGCGAGCGTCGGGGCACCGCCGGTTCTCGAGATAATCGATTCTTCGCCGACGGCCTCGGCTGCCTGAGTCAGCACGTCCGGTGTGATGGGGGCAGTGCCGAGGGGCAGATTGTTGACGTATTCGGCTGCCGTTTCCGGTGTTCCACCGGTCAGCGCCGCGGGAGCGTTGAGCGCGAAGTACAGGTGCTGATCGAGGATGCAGGCGGTGACCAGAGCCATGATCGCGACAAACGATTCGGTCAGCATGCCGCCGTACCCGATCATCTTGGTCTGGCTTTCCTTCTCGAGCAGTTTCGGCGTCGTACCGGATGCGATCAGCGCGTGGAAGCCCGAGAGCGCGCCACAGGCAATGGTGATGAACAGGAACGGGAACAGTGAACCGGCAAAGGCCGGGCCTTCGCCGTTGGAGGCGAACGGCGTCACTGCAGGCATGTTCAGCGCGGGTCGTGCGACCAGAATTCCGATGGCCAGCAGCGCGATGGTGCCGACCTTCATGAACGTCGACAGATAGTCACGCGGCGCCAGGAGCAGCCACACCGGCAGCACCGAGGCGGCGAACCCGTACGCGATCATCAGCCACGCGATGGTGACCTTGGAGAGCGTGAACCAGTCTGCGCCCCAACCGGTATCGGCAACCCATCCACCGGAGACGATGGCCAGCAGGAGGAGGACGACGCCGATCAGGGAGACCTCGGAGACCTTGCCCGGCCGTAGATACCGTAGATACACGCCCATGAACAGGGCGATGGGGATGGTCATCGCAATCGAGAACACACCCCACGGGGATTCTGCGAGGGCATTGACGACGACGAGCCCGAGCACTGCGATGAGGATGATCATGATGACGAACACGCCGATCAACGCGGCGACGCCGCCGACGAGGCCGAGTTCTTCGCGGGCCATCTGACCGAGGCTGCGCCCGCGGCGCTTGGATGAGATCCACAGGACCATGAAGTCCTGCACCGCCCCGGCGAACACCACTCCGACGATGATCCAGATCGTTCCCGGCAGATATCCCATCTGCGCGGCCAAGACAGGCCCGACCAGTGGACCGGCACCGGCGATTGCCGCGAAGTGGTGACCGAACAGCACCCGACGATCGGTCGGCATGTAGTCGGCGCCGTTCTCCATGATCTCGGCGGGAGTGGCCACGTCGTCGCGGGGTTTGACGATCTTGCGTTCGATCAACCGCGCATAGAAACGGTAGGCAATCAGATAGGTACAAATTGCGGCCAACACGAACCACACGGCACTGATGTGCTCACTGCGGACAATCGCGATCATGTACCAGGCGCCCGCGCCGACCAGTCCGAGAACGAGGAAGACGACGCGCGCAGTCGTGGAAATGGGTGTTTTGTCGATAACACCGACAGGTGGCAGGTCGGGATCGGTTTTCAGGTACTCGACATTTGGTTCCGGCGCAGTCGTCAAGCTCATCGTCGAACTCCGTCCACTAGTGCACGTGTGGCCGCCGTCACAGCGGACCATCTGTCACTGTAGGACCAGCAGGGCGAATCCGCGCGATCTGAGGCGCGGGAGTCGACCGGCGTCAGAATCGGTGAGCGTCGGCGTCGATCCAATCGGTGAGCCAGCTTTGCGGCGGGGATTCGAGCAGTTCTCCCGGCATCAGCCAGTCGAACAGGTCGGCATAGGTTCGGGTGGTGAGACCGTCGACGCGGCGGTTGAGCATTCCCGGTTGCAGTTGGTCGAAGGAATCGATGCCCATCGACGCGATCATCTGTTGCGCGCTGGCGACAGTTGCCTTCTGGAAGCGGTAGACGCGCTCGCTCTTGTCGGGGATGTCGAGCGCGCGGGTACGTGCCGGATCCTGAGTGGCAACGCCGACCGGGCAGCGGTTGGTGTGGCACATCTGGGCCTGAATGCAGCCCACTGCGAACATCATTGCGCGGGCCGCCATCGTGAAGTCTGCGCCCTGGATGATGCGTTTGACGATGTCGGAACCGCTCGCCACCTTTCCGGAGGCGCCGACTTTCACGAGAGGGCGCAGGCCAGTTCCCACCAAGGCGTTGTGTACGAGCATCAGGCCTTCGGTCAACGGCATGCCCATGTGGTCCTCGAACTCCACCGGACCTGCGCCGGTGCCGCCTTCGGAACCGTCGACGATGATGAAGTCGGGCGTGATGCCGCGTTCGATCATCGCTTTGCAGATTCCGAGGAATTCACGACGCGAGCCGACGCACAGTTTCATCCCGACCGGCTTGCCTCCCGACAGTTTTCGCAGTGTGGCGATGAAATCGACCAGTTCGACCGGGGTGCTGAACGCGGTGTGCGCGGGTGGCGAGATCACAGTCTGGCCGACGGGTACCCCTCGGGTTTCGGCGATTTCGGGGGAGACCTTGACTCCGGGAAGCACGCCACCCAACCCGGGTTTCGCACCTTGCGAGAGCTTGATCGAAATGGCCTTCACCTGGTCGGAGCCGGCGCGCTCGGCAAAACGGTCAGGATCGAATCGGCCGTCCTCGGTCCGGCATCCGAAGTATCCCGAAGCGATTTCCCAGATCAGATCGCCACCGTGTTTGCGGTGATACGGACTGATCGCACCTTCGCCGGTGTCGTGGGCGAAACCGCCTTTGGCGGCGCCGGCGTTGAGGGCCTCGATTGCGTTGGCGGACAACGATCCGAAGCTCATCGCGGAGACGTTCAGGAGAGCGATGTCGTACGGCATCGTGCAATCGCGTCCGCCGAGGCGAACTCGCGGAACGGTGTCGGGGGCGGTCCGTGCGCGAATCGAATGCGTCATGAACTCGTATCCGATCGCATTGACGTCGCGCTCGGTCCCGAAGGGCTCTTCTGCCAGTGTTCCCTTGGCACGCTCGTAGACCAGATCTCGCGTTTCGCGATCGAATGGCATTCCATCGGTGGATGATTCGACGAAGTACTGCTGGATCTCAGGTCGAATCTTCTCGAGGAGGAATCGGGCGTGCCCGAGGACCGGATAGTTACGGAGGATGCTGTGGGACTTCTGTGTGAGGTCGTAGGTGCCCATCGCCGCCAGCGCGAGAGTGACGACCGCGATCACCCACCATCCGGGCGAGACCACAATCGCGAGAGCGGCGGTGCCGAGACCCACTATCCATATCAAGAGCACAATCAGCATCCGAGTCACCTCGAGAGCGTAGGCGCTCACTGTGACACGGCAGCGGTAAGTCTCCACTAGGTTCTGCGATAGAGAACCGAATCCGACTCTTTGGGGGAATGATGACCGAACCGCAGTATCCGACCGACCCGCAGGATCCGAAGGAGCAGCAGTATCCGGCGGGCCAGCAGTATTCAGCAGGCCAGGAGTATCCGACGGGCCAGCAGTACCCGACTGACCCGCAGTATTCAGCCGGACAGCAGTACCCGGCCGGTCAGCAGTACAGCGCTGCTCCCACGTACGCGGCGCCCCAGTACGGTCCGCCGAAGTCCAACGCGGGATGGGCCGTCGCGTCGATCCTGTTCTTCTGGCCTATCGCGTTCGCCGCGTTCAACCATCTCCACGACATCTACCCGAAGTGGGCTATGGGCGATCACCAGGGCGCGCAGTACGCGTCCGAGCGGGTGAAGAAGCTCGGTCAGATCTCGCTCCTCATAGCCGTCATCTGCTGGGTGCTGTTCATCGCGTTCTACGTCATCTTCCTGGTTGCGATCGTGTCGTCCGTCGATTCGTATACCTACAACTGATCACCTGCCGCGACGTGACGGTGGGGCGAGTACCCGTCACGTCGCCGCGAGGCCGTAGAATCCACAGACCGTGAGCCTTACCCTCGGAATCGTCGGACTGCCCAACGTCGGCAAGTCCACCCTTTTCAATGCACTGACCAACAACGACGTGTTGGCAGCGAACTACCCGTTCGCGACCATCGAACCCAACGTCGGCCTGGTCGAGCTGCCCGATCCGCGGCTGCAGAAGCTCGCCGAGATCTTCGGCTCCGAGCGCATCCTCCCCGCGACCGTGTCGTTCGTCGACATCGCCGGCATCGTCAAGGGTGCATCCGAGGGCGCAGGCCTTGGTAACAAGTTCCTGGCCAATATCCGTGAAGCTGATGCTATCTGCCAGGTAGTGCGCGTTTTCGCCGACGACGACGTTATTCACGTCGACGGCAAGGTCGACCCGGCCTCCGATATCGAGGTCATCGAGACCGAGCTCGTGATCGCCGACATGCAGACCTTGGAGAAGGCTCTCCCGCGTCTGGACAAGGAAGCTCGCAAGAACAAGGAGCTCAAGCCGGCCCACGACGAGGCGCTCAAGGCTCAGGCATTCCTCAACGAGGGCACGACGCTGTTCAGCGTCAAGGACAAGCTCGACTTCTCGTTGCTTCGTGAGCTGAGCCTGCTCACCACCAAGCCCTTTCTATACGTCTTCAACGCCGACGAGTCGGTGCTCACCGATGAGGCGAAGGTCGCGGAACTGCGCGCATCCGTCGCTCCGGCCGACGCCGTGTTCCTCGATGCGAAGGTCGAGCAGGAACTCCTCGAACTGGACGAGGAAGACCGCCAGGAAATGCTCGACTCGATCGGTCAGACCGAGCCCGGCCTCCATGCCCTCGCTCGCACCGGCTTCCACACCCTCGGACTGCAGACCTACCTGACGGCTGGCCCGAAGGAAGCTCGCGCCTGGACCATCCACAAGGGTGACACCGCACCCCAGGCTGCCGGCGTCATTCATACCGACTTCGAGCGCGGCTTCATCAAGGCTGAAATCGTGTCCTTCGACGACCTCGTCGAGGCGGGTTCCATGGCTGCAGCCAAGGCTGCAGGCAAGGTCCGCATGGAGGGTAAGGAATACGTCATGGCCGACGGCGATGTGGTTGAATTCAGATTCAATGTGTAATCAAGGTTGGCTTCGACGCCAGTTTTGGAGAGAATAGAGTCGCTGTGTGTTCCCACACCGAAGAATTTGACCAACTCGGCGCTCCTGGTCGCGTTGCGGATCGCTACATTGAGTTGCAAAACGCAATGGGAGATTGCCTTCAAAAGAGCATCGGGTCTCACTCGGAGTTGTTTGGCGAGCTGCATCAATTGGACGCGGACCTCGGTCTCTGGACGGACTTGGTTGCTGACGGGCACACCGATCAATTATCTATCGCGCGTCGTGAACTTGCACTCGCGGCGCATTGTGCGGCGTCGGGTCTGTACCGACAGGCATTCGCTGGATTACGCCTATTTCTAGAGCTAAGTTTCGCGGCAGTCTACTTCTCGGTGAACGAGTTGGAACGACGGCGTTGGGTGGCCGACAAGATCGACTATTCGTGGTCAAAAGGTCTTGATCAAGATTCTGGAGTGCTCTCTAGGCAGTTTGTGGAAGCCTTTTGTCCTGGACTTGCCGGAGAGGCTCCTCCGTTCGCGCAAGAAGCGGCTACCACCTATCGCCACTGCTCGCAGTTCATTCATGGCAAAGCAGCTCAGTCTCAGATGTTGCCTGAGGGTGTTTTCTATGTCGAGAAGGTTTTGGTCGATTGGACCGATAACGCTCGTGGTGCGGGTGAGGCCGTAATATTCTTACTTCTAGTGCGGTACGCAGACAGAGCGCTTGGGTCGCAAAGTCTTATAGATGCTTTAGGTTCTCGTTTTGGCCATTTGAACGGAGTTAGAGCAATGATAGGACTGGCAGATGCCTGACGTTGCGAACCTGTTTTACCGAACTGAGGATCTTAAGCTTGACGAAGTTCTCAAGTACTACGTCGAGACCTCAGGCGACCGCTCAACAGTAGACCAGCTGAAGTCCCGATCGCCAATCATTCTCCGCGGGAGCAGAGGTGTGGGGAAGTCGTTCCTACTTCGCGTGACTGAAGCGGAGTTGAAGGCGGAATTCCCACAGAGCCGTGTCCTACCCGTATATCTGACTTTCAGCCGTGCAGGCCTGCTCCGTCGATCCGAGGATGGATTCATGCCGTGGATGACGGCTCGAATCTCGAGCGCGATCAAGCGAGCTGTGACCAACTACGGTTTGACGCTTCCGGAAGACAGCGCGTTGGTTCAGCTGACTCAGGCGTCCACTCGCGCGGGCAGGCTGAACATCGATGACACTGTTGTCAAGGAGTTTGAAGAGTTCTGGAAGCAGGACGAGGAAGTCCAGCGAGCGTCAGACTTGCCGGATGCTGATGAGCTACGGGAGGCCATCGAAGACCTGTGTGAAGACTTGGGAGTTGCGCGCATCGTTTTGTTCATAGACGAAGCGGCTCACGTTTTCATACCCGAGCAGCAGCGCCAGTTCTTTACCTTGATGCGGGATCTGCGTAGCCCACTCGTATCGGTAAAGGCGGCGGTCTATCCCGGCGCGACGTCGTACGGTGACTCTTTTCAGCCAAGCCATGACGCCACCCTGGTCGACGTTGAGCGCCCGGTGACGGACTCCGGCTACGCCGCTGCGATGCGGCAGATCGTACTGAAGCAGGATCCAAGTTCGAGGAAGTTGATTGAGCAGTATGGGGAGGCGTTCGACGTACTGTCGTACGCGAGCATGGGGAATCCTCGCGTGATGCTTAAGACCTATGCTGCGAGTGCGCCGTTTAACCGGTCAAGAGCCCAGGAAGCGATTCGCAATTACTATCGCGATGAGGTTTGGTCTGAACACTCGAACCTCGCCGAGCGCTACCCTGGCCACCGAGAACTGATCGACTGGGGGCGTTCGTTCCTCGAGCGCGACGTACTCCCCGCACTGCACGCTCGTAACGAAGCTGCCAACGAGGCATCGTCCGCGATATGGGTTCATCGGGACGCCCCACAAACGGTGCGCGAGGCGCTTAGCTTGCTCTGCTACAGCGGTATCTTGCTCGAAGGGGTATCAGGGATTCGTGCCACTCGGAGCGAAGTTGGCACGCGGTACTTCGTTAATTTGGGATGCAACTTTGCGCAAGACGCCGAACCTGTCGCCTACGGGGCCAGAATCCGATCATCCCTTTCCATCAAGCGGATGCAGGAGTTCGGGGCGAACCATTCTGCATATAAGGCGGTTCAGACCCTTCCCCTTACTCGCATTCAGGGTGAGGCCAACGTCGCTCTTGAAGCGCGACTGGCGGAGAGTTTTAAAGTTCTGGACCTCACGGAATTCCAGAAGTCGAAGCTGGCCGAACTGGATTTGGTCACCATCGGCGATGTACTCGCCGCCTCGGAAGAGAAGTTTAAATCATTACATTACGTTGGGGACGTGCGTGCACGGCAGATGCGAAATGCCGCAGTAATGGCAGTGATTGAATATCTGTCCGGGTAGTGAGTGTCCCCGAAAGTTGGACTGGCCGAGTGAGATTGTAGTGGGCTACGCGGCAAGGACTTGAGATCAGTATTGCACTGGGTCAGGCCCTTCAGCGATCAATGGCCTCGTTCGGTGTTGAACCAGGCTGATGCAGGTATTGATTGCTGTCGTGAGAGCGTCGACGGTCGGGAACGTGATGTTGCAGTAGAGCTCGTCCTTGAGGTGACCGAAATAGCTTTCTACGAGGGCGTTGTCGAAGCAGTTGCCTTTCCTCGACAACGTTTACATCGCGCGGCCGTTGACGAGCCGATGCCAGGAGGTGCTGCTATGCGACACCCTGGCCTCCGTGGACGATGGGCTTGTGTCTGGGTTCCAGCGTAGTGAGCGGTCGGCAGTGTGCCGGGGTTCTCGTCGGTTGGGTGGCCGCTCTGGTCGTCGCTGAGGCCGGCCGCATCCTTGACCACTTCTGCTGCCATTCAAGCATTCTGCACTTTGCTGTCGACACGAAAGTCTTTGCTGCCGTTGTGAGTGCTTCGCTAGGGATCAAACAGAATGGCCGACGCCATAGGTGGCATTTTGACTGGCGAGAGGGGGATTGCCCGACGGACTATCGTTCCGCTTCAACGTCTAAAACCTCAGCTCATCGGCCCATCGTTGGCCGTCTGCCCGCACCGAACCCGCGAAGGCTCGAAACAGCTTGTCAGCAGCACTGCGGGTTTTGCCGCCCGCGAGAATCTGGAGTTTGCCGTCAGACGCGGGGAGCCCCGGCATCTCGGCAGAAGACTGCGTGGTCGGCAAAGATCAACTTGCACGACTTTGCCTAGATGCCAGGCCAGTGCAGGTCTCCAGGTGGCTAAGGGCACAGACGACCGGCCGGCGTTCAGGAGTCGGACGCGGGCATCTCGCTGAGCGTCCGACGGGTGACAAACCGCCGCGCTCTCCCAGTCAATGGGTCGGTGAATTCGAGTTCCCTCGCGAGCAATTGGAGTGGGAGGGAATGATCGTCCGGGGCGTCGGGAAGCAGGTCGGGGTATCGCCGGTCGCCCAGGATCCCGGCGCCGAGAGCCGCCAAATGCACCCGCAACTGGTGCATCCTTCCGGACCGCGGACGTAGAACCGTGTGCAGCACTGTACGTCCGGAGGCGCTCACACCTGTCCCTCGCGCCTCGATCGTGGTCTCGGAGTTGGGTTCACGGCTGTCGTCGACGACGACCCGTAACTCACCGCGCCGAGCTTCGATGTGGCTTCGGTAGACGAGGGGACCGTCGGATTCGGCGAACCCCGGTGCATCCTGGCCCCACCGGGACGGTCGCGCTGACACCGCCTCGTAGACCTTCGTGACCTGTCGCTTCTCGAACAACGACTGATATGCGCCGCGCGTCGCGGGGCGGGCCGAGAACATCACCACGCCGGCGGTGCCGCGGTCGAGCCGATGGATCGGGGTCAGATCTGGGTTGTCGAGGCGGACCCGTAGTCGGACAAGCGCCGACTCGCGGAGATAGCGCCCGCTGGGGGTGGTCGGGAGAAAATGTGGCTTGTCGATGACGACGAGATCGTCGTCGATGTGCAGGATCTCCTCGCGGAACGGCACCGGGTCCTCCGCCGGCAACTCACGGTAGTACCAGACGAACCGGTGCGCGCTGAGTTCTGTGCTCCGGCAGATCGACTGGCCGTCGATACCCACGAACTCGCCGTCGTCGAACCGCCGATACAGGTTTTCGGCGTCCAGATGGTCGAACTTGGCTACGACGTACTCAGCGATTGTCGCCCACGGCCCAGAGAGCGGGATGCGTAGGCGCGTCGGGCCAACCCCGTTCTTGACGGGCAGCGGTGGGGACATGGACACGCAGGTCATCATCCCATCGACTGCTGGTCAGCGGTGATTCGGTGTGGCCTTGTCGGAGACGTCCCTGCGGGGACGCGGGGACCAACTCGGAGCGGCGGCCGCTCAGAGACCGTCGGGTCGAAAATGAGTAGCGCGGACGACAGGCGGGTCCGTATGGTTCGGGAAACAAAGACCGCAGACGAAAAGCGCTGCGGTCCATACCTTCTGTAGCTCAATTGGTGAGAGCACCCGACTGTGACTCGGGCGACGGCGGATCGTAACCGCCCAGAGGGACTCGGGTTCAGCTCAGGAGGGAATGGCCGCGCCCTAGACGCAGAGACCGGAAGCCCTTTGCCTGCACAGTTGCCGAACCAGCCTCAGTCGGTATTCCCTGAATCGCCGAACAGCATTCCAGTCACCCGCCATTTCCGCGTCGGCAAACAGGTATTCGCAGTTGTCCAACTGATCCTTCAAAGACATCATCAGAATTCACCTCCGATCACCCGAGCAAGTACCTGTCCAGGATGCGTCCGGCAGGACCCCGCGGACATCGGCCGTAGTACCTGTTCAGGTACCTGCTTCGGAGTGGGCCGCAGGCTACTTCTTGACCGCAGGCGCAGGTAGCGGCATGCCGCGCTCGGCCAGGACGGCGCGGAGGCGGTCAGGGTAATCGGTGATGATTCCGTCGACACCGAGGTCGATGAGGGCGTGCATGGTGGCGGGATCATCGACGGTCCACGGGATGACCTTCATGCCACGCGCGTGTGCGCTCGCGATCATGTCGGCTGTCGGGTACAAGGCGAAACTGGGGTCGCCGACCTTTCCGCCCTGCGGAGTTCCTTGGACAGGGGAGTAGGCGGAGGCACCAAAGGTTGCTACCGCCGCGATGCCGTCGCCACCGAAATCATCGATGTCCAGACCGCCGAGCCACGGTGACGCTCCGTCCTTGCCTACCTGGAGAAAGTCGCCGTTGGTGAGCGCGACCACGGGCACACTCGGCGCGAGTTGACGGGTGAGCATGAGCGAGCCCCAGTCGAAGCTCTGAATGGTGACGCTGTCCAACAATCCGGCTGCCCGGATCGTATCGAGGACTACAGAGACGAACTGCTCACGCGGGGCGGTCTCGTGAGGCGCTCCCGCTTCCACCTTGGTCTCGATATTGAGCTTGATTCCGGGTGCGTTGTACGACTTCACCAGGGCAAGCACTTCTTCGAGCGTCTGCATTTTCGCTCCCGGAACATTCTGCTGCTCAGGGTATCCGGCAAGGGGGAGGGTGCCGCAGTCCATGGTCTTGATCTGCTGCAGGCTCAGCGTGTTGACGAATTTGCCGACGTACGGGAACTCCGGGTCACCCGCAGTTGCGGGCGCGGTGTCGAGACATTTCTTGTTCGAGATCTTGCGATCGTGCGTGACGACAGCGATCCCGTCCTCGGTGATCTGTGTATCGAGTTCCAGTGTGCTGACGCCCATTTCGAGGGCATTCGCGAACGCGGCCAGGCTGCTTTCCGTGTACAGGCCGAGCCCGCCGCGGTGGGCTTGGACGTCGAACGTCGAAACCGGCTGGGGCGCTGAACTACCGAACGAACCGGACCAGTCGAGACTGCCGGTTGGCGATGCGCCGGCCGGGGTCGCCAGGGCGGTGAGGGGGAGTGCGACGGTCACGGCGGCACACGACAATATTCTGCTCAGTTGCATGAAAGGAACGTAAGGGCGTCGAATGGCTCGCCGGGGTTCGTTAGGTAAACTAACGGTAAAGGTCAGGCTGCGTGAACGCGCTGCTCGACGCCGTTTGCCTGGACCTTCATCCACGACGCCAGAAGCTCGCACCCGGTCAGTCCGCTCTCGTCGAGAGGTTCGATCGCGTAGCTGATGTGTCTACCGCCGCGAGGGTTCTCCAGCTGAAAGCGGTTCAGGTTCAACCGCGTCGGCAGATAGCCGAGGACTTCGAGGAACGCGGTGCGAATGCGTCGTAGATCGGTGCGCCACTGTTTCGGACTAAAACGAGTCTTCTGCGCATTCTGGAAAGCATTGCTACGAAGTAGTTCCCACACCTTTCGTGCCCACACGCGCGCCTGCGAGAAGGACATCCAGCGTGTCAAGTCTGCGATGTCGCGAATATAGCTGTCGTCGCTGGCATTACAGATCATGTCCTGCGGGTGCCCGATCCACTTGACCGGAATCCACGGCTGGACTTCGGGTCCGTCGCCGGCAACACCGTGACCCTCACAACCTTCGATCACACCGGCCGGTTGTTGTGGATCGGAGATCAGTCCGACTCCGATGATGTTGGCGCCGTTCAGCGTCGGAGAAGTCAATGTCGGAAGAGCCGCGCGGATCACGGTGCATCCCTGTGAGTATCCGATCAGCATCACGGGGCCGTCTGTCCGCGCGATTTCAGTCGAGAGGGCCTTCACACCCATCGCGGTGCTGTGCCGAAAGCTCAAGCCGCCGTCGGCGACCGGACCGTACGACGCGGGATAAGCGACCCAGTGAGAATCGAATCGACTGTCGAGTTCGTCGGTGACGGCGCTGAGGAGTCCGAGCACGCGGGCGCCGTTGTCGCCGACGTGGGATTCGCCGGTGCCGCCAACTGCAAGAACGGTTACCTCAGCCATGTCAGCGATCATCCACGTCGATTCTGAGAGGTCGGCATCCAAACCCTGAGAAGAGACTGGCAATCCGTTGTGCTGCGAAATCGTTATGGAGCGAGCACCATTTACCCATGACGACGCCGAATCGGTCATCCAGGCGAAAAGTGTCCGTGGTCGGGGCGGGAAGCGTCGGCACTGCAATTGCGTATGCGTGCCTGATACGCGGATCAGCCGACGCGCTCGCTCTCTACGACACCAACAGCGCAAAGGTCCGGGCCGAAGTTCTCGATCTCAACCACGGAACCCAGTTCACCCCGCCGTGCACCGTCGAGGGAGGTGACGACATCTCGGTCACCGCGGGCTCCGACTTGGTCGTCGTCACCGCAGGCGCCAAACAGCATCCCGGTCAGTCGCGTCTCGAACTTGCCGCGGTGAACGTCAAGATTGCACAGACACTGACCGAACAACTGTTGGCGGTGTCGCCGGACGCGGTTCTTCTCTTCGTCACCAACCCGGTCGATGTGGCGACCTACGCAGCGATCCAGGCCGCGGGACCGTCGTACGGCGGCCGAATCTTCGGATCGGGAACGGTGCTGGACACGGCCCGATTGCGATTCCTGCTGGCCACCGAACTCGGAGTCGCGGTCGAAAACGTCCACGCCTTCATCGTCGGCGAGCACGGGGACTCCGAGATTCCGCTCTGGTCGAGCGCGACCATCGGTGGAGTGCCGGCAACCTCGTTCGTGGGACCGTCGGGCGGTGTCCTCGGCCTCGACCTACGCGCGAATGTCGCGAAGTCGGTGGTCGAGAGTGCTTACGAGATCATCGAAGGAAAAGGTGCCACCAACCTCGCCATCGGATTGTCGAGCGCGTTCATCGTGGAAGTCGTGTTGCGGGACGAACAACGGGTGCTGCCGGTATCGACTTTGCAGACCGGCGTCCACGGACTCGAGCACGTTTGCCTGTCACTGCCCACGATGGTCGGTCGCGAAGGTGCCGGTCGAGTCCTCGAAGTACCGCTCTCCGAAAAGGAGGCTTCGGGGCTCCGATCTTCCGCCCGTACATTGCAAGAGGTGCAGCAATCTCTGGGATTGTGAATATCTGTTGTCCTCGATATCCGACATATAGGATCAACAAATGATCAGCTTCCTGATTCGCGCCGCGATCTTCCTGGGTTCTGCCGCTGTCGGGCTTCTTGTTGCGTCGTTGATTTTCTCGGGCTTCTCGGCGCCTACATCCGGATTCATCGTTGCCGTCGTGATCTTTGCGATTGCGCAGTCGGTCCTGGCGCCGTTCATCGCGACGGTGGCAAAGCGACATGCACCGGCATTTCTCGGCGGAATCGGATTGGTGTCGACATTTGTGGCTCTGTTGGTGGCGTCCCTCTTCTCCAATCTGTCGATCTCCGGTGTCTCGACGTGGATTCTGGGAACCGTCGTCGTGTGGCTGGTAACCGCAGTTGCGACGCTGGTTCTTCCGTTGTTGTTCGTGCGTAAGAAAGTTCAGGAGAAGAAGGCACAGTGACGCGCCCGAATATCGGTATGGACTACACAGTCCTGGACTGCCCCGATCCGGCTGCATTGGCCAACTTCTACGTCCAGGTCCTCGACTGGAAAAGCGTTCGCGACGAGGATGATTGGCACGTGATCGAAGGACCCGGCGGGGAGCGGCTCGCGTTTCAGCTCGCTCCGGATTTTGTTCCGGTGGACTGGCCGACCTCCGGCGTCGGGATCCATCTGGATCTGCTTGTGGCTTCTCTCGACCCTGCGGAATCCTGGGTGATCAGCCTGGGTGCGCAGCGGGTGACCAGCATCCCGGAGCATCAGACTTTCCGCGTCTACCGCGACCCGGTCGGCCACTATTTCTGCCTGTGCCTGCGGGACTGAGTGTCGACTCGCCCCGAACTCGTCGACCGTGGATAATTCCGAACACTTGTCACGCCCGAGAATTGGAGATCGACGATGGCTTCGCAGAATTCCGACGAATTCCTGGTAGAACGTACGACGATCGTCAAGGCAGAAGCACCGGTCGTCTTTGCGTTGATCAACGATTTCCATCAGTGGACTCAGTGGTCGCCATGGGAAGGTCTCGACCCGGCGATGCAGCGCACGTACGCGAGTCCTGACGCGGGCGTCGGGGCTTCGTATGCCTGGGCGGGAAACAAGAAGGCGGGCTCCGGTTCGATGGTGATCACCGAATCCGTCCCGAATGAACGCGTAGTTTTGGACCTGGCTTTCCTCAAGCCATTCAAGGCGCAGAACGTCACCACCTTTCTCATCTCGCCGAACGGTGTCTCGCCGAATGCCGGTGAAGTTCAGGTGACGTGGAAGATGACCGGGAAGAAGAATCTGTTCTTCAAGATCTTCGGTTTCATCTTCAGCATGGACAAGCTCGTCGGTAAGGATTTCGAGAAGGGCCTGTCTCAGCTGAAAGCTGCTGCAGAAAAGAGCTGACAAGCCGGTGGTACCGTCTCCCGGTGTTACGGATGACGCCCACCGACGCCCAAACCTTCTGGATTTCGGAGAAGATCCCCAACGATCAGCTGCTGCTCTACTGCTTCGACGGGCAGAGCCAGTCCATGGACGAGCTACGACGCGCGGTGGTGGAAAGAGCGTCGCTCATTCCGGATCTCAATGTTCGGATTCGCGAATCACCGTGGCACCTCGACTATCCGGTCTGGGAGCCCATGCCGGTCGATTCCTCGTTGGTGAGAGTGCATGAGCTGCCCGAAAACTCGTGGCTCTCGTGCATTCAGGGAATCGAGAAACTACTCGAGAACCACGTCGACTCGCGCGAGTCGCCGTGGGCGCTGCACCTGTTTCTCGGCGTCACCGGCGTGCCGCGCTGTAGCGGCCCGGCGCTGATCGCAGTTCTGCAGGTCGCACATTCCTTGGCAGACGGCAAACGGGCGTCGGCAATTGCTCGCTTGCTGTTCTCGCCGCAACCTCCCACACCACAGAAGATGGACGAGCGACGCAGCGGATCAGCCGAAATACTGGGCCGCGCGGCCCTGCGTCTGCCAGGTCAGCTTGTCTCGCTGTTCCGCGACGGCCGGGCGGGGCACAAAGCGCAGTTGCGCCTGCAGGCGGATACCGAATCGGGAGTTGTTGCGCCGCAAGCGGCGAGCCGTCCCAAGGTGCGCTCCAACATCCCACCCGGACCTCACCGACTGGTCCGCATGGTCGTGCGGGACAGTGCAGATTTCCGCGGCGGCGTGTCCGTCACAGTCGGAGCGATGACGGCCATCTCGGTAGCGATGGCGAACTACCTCACCGAACGAGACGGCTCGGTACCGCCCGAATTGGGAGCTGAGGTGACCATCGCCAAGGCAGGTACACCCACGGCGCGCAATCACTTCCGCAATGCAGGTGTCGGACTGTTCCCGGAAGTCGATGATCTTCGTGAGCGAGCCCAACTGATCAAGGAGTCGATGGACGAGCGTCGCGCACGTGCGTCCCATCCATCCAGCGCAGCGTCGGATCTCGCGCTGAACGCTGTTCCCGGCCCGCTGGTCCGTTGGGGCGTGCAGCAATACGATTTCACGGCAGTGCCCGACGAGGTCACCGGCAACACCGTGGTGTCGAGTGTCGCGCGCGGTGACGCGGATCTGGTGCTCGGAGGCGGCGTCGTTCGGTTCACAGCTGGCTTCCCGAGTTTGTCACCGGTCATGTCGTTGACCCACGGCGTACACGGGATCGGGGACACGGTGACGATCAGCATCACCAGCAGTCCGGCCTCGATCGCGGACATGGACGTGTACGAGCAGATGATGCACGACGCGATCGACGAGGTACGCGAAGCGCTGTCGTGACGGCCTGATCTACTGGGAGCATGGGATTCACGCGCGCCGAGCTGGAGTCTTTCCGAGACGCCGAGATCGAGGATCTGATCGGGCCGAATTGTCGGCTGTTGTTCGTCGGTATCAATCCGGGACTGTGGACTGCCGCGACGGGCGCGCATTTCGCGAGGCCGGGTAATCGGTTCTATCCGGCACTGCTGCGGGCAGGCATCATCGAGCGTGCGATCGATCCCTCCGCGGGTATGTCGGACGCTGACACACAACATCTGATCGATCGGGGAGTGGGCATCACCAACTTGGCGGTCCGGGCAACTGCGCGCGCAGATGAATTGACGTCGGAGGAGCTCGCAACTGGTGGAGTCCGGGTCCGAAACATCGTGCGCGCAAACAAACCTGTAGTCGTTGCCTTTGCCGGAATCACCGCCTATCGAACTGCTTTCGGTGACAAACGAGCCAAAGCGGGGCGGCAGGATCAAGCCTTCGAGGGGGCAGCACTGTGGATTGTGCCCAATCCCAGCGGTCTCAACGCACACGAGACCGTGGACACGTTGGCAGCGAAATATCGTTCCGCCGCATCCGAAGCCGGAATTGTCTGAGAGAACTCTCAGTTCCGTTCGCCTGGAACGAAGTACGGGATAGAGTAGCCGTATGTCTGTTCTTTACAACATCTTTGTAGTGATTCACCTACTCGGTATGGCCGCCCTGGTCGGTAGCTACTTCACCGTCCTCAAGGCTCCTTCGATCACCGAGGTCATGGTGTGGGGTGCCAGGATGCAATTCGTGTCCGGCCTGATCATCGTCGGTCTGGGTGAGGGCGCCCTGGACAAGAACTACATTCACGCGAAGATCGCTGTGAAGTTGGTGCTTTCGCTGGTCATCGTGGCGCTGGCCGAGATCACCCGGGCGAAGCAGAAGAAGGGGCATGCCAATCCGAATCTGGTGCACGTCGTCGGCGGGTTGTCGATCGTGACCGTTTTCGTCGCTGCGCTCTGGACCTGACCACACACGAAAAAGAGCCCCGGCGATCGAAACCCGCCGGGGCTCTTTGCTGTTGATGTATCTACAGGCCCGGACGCTTGCCGATCGTCAAGGTCACTTCACCGGTGTGCGCAAAGAAGTCGTTGCCCTTGTCGTCGACGACGATGAAGGCGGGGAAGTCCTCGACATCGATCTTCCAGACGGCTTCCATGCCCAGTTCGGCGTACTCGAGGATGTCGACCTTCTTGATACAGTCGAGCGCCAGGCGAGCGGCCGGTCCACCGATCGATCCGAGGTAGAAACCGCCGTGCGAGTTACAGGCGTCGGTGACCTGCTTGGAGCGGTTCCCCTTGGCCAGCATGATCATCGAGCCACCGGCAGCCTGGAACTGCTCGACGTACGAGTCCATGCGGCCGGCCGTGGTCGGGCCGAACGAACCGGACGCCATACCGTCGGGAGTCTTGGCGGGGCCGGCGTAGTACACCGGGTGATCCTTGAGGTACTGCGGCATTTCTTCGCCGGCGTCGAGGCGTTCCTTGATCTTGGCGTGCGCGATGTCGCGTGCTACGACGAGCGGACCGGTCAAGGAGAGACGGGTCTTCACCGGGTGCTTGGAAAGCTCGGCCAGGATCTCCGACATCGGCTTGGTCAGATCGATCTTGACCGCAGCACCCTTGCCGGTACCCGAAATGCCATCCGTCTCTTCGTCGAGCTGAGCGTCCGTGACCTCGGGCAAAAAACGGCCAGGGTTGAATTCGAGCTGTTCCAGGAACACGCCCTCTGGGGTTATCTTGGCCTTCGCCTGTCGATCGGCCGAGCAAGACACCGCAATGGCGACGGGCAAGGAAGCGCCGTGGCGGGGAAGTCGGACGACGCGGACGTCGTGGCAGAAGTACTTGCCGCCGAACTGGGCGCCGATACCGATCTTCTGCGTGAGCTCGAAGACCTTTTTCTCGAGCTCGTGATCTCGGAAGCCGCGACCCGTGATGGCGCCTTCGGTAGGCAGTTCGTCGAGATAGTGCGCCGACGCGTACTTCGCCGTCTTCATCGCGAACTCGGCTGAAGTACCGCCGACGACGATCGCGAGGTGGTACGGCGGGCAGGCCGCGGTACCGAGTGAGCGGATCTTCGCCTCAAGGAACTGCATCATCGAGTCGGGGTTCAGAATCGCTTTGGTTTCCTGGTACAGATAGGACTTGTTGGCGCTGCCGCCGCCCTTGGCCATGAAGAGGAACTTGTACGAGTTCTCGTGTCCGGCAGCAGTATCGGCGTACAGCTCGATCTGCGCGGGCAGGTTGTTGCCCGTGTTCTTCTCGTCCCACATCGTGATGGGGGCGTTCTGCGAGTAGCGCAGGTTCAGGCGCGTGTAGGCGTCGTAGACGCCGCGGGCAATGGCTTGCTCGTCGTCGCCGGGGGTGAGCACGTGCTGACCGCGCTTGCCCATGACGATGGCGGTTCCGGTGTCCTGGCACATCGGCAGAACGCCGGCAGCGGCGATATTGGCGTTCTTGAGAAGATCGAGCGCTACGAACTTGTCGTTGTTCGACGCTTCGGGATCGTCGAGGATGCTCGCCAGTTGCGTCAGGTGATCCGTGCGCAGGTAGTGAGAGATGTCGTGCAGCGCCGTTTCGGTCAGCAGACGCATCGCCTCCGGCTCGACCTGCAGGAAGGTGCGGCCGTCCGGTCCCTCGACTGTCGACACCCCTTCGGTGGTGAGCAATCGGTACTCGGTGGTGTCATCACCGATCGGCAACAGGTCCTCATAGAGGAAGTCGGCCATCATCTCTCCTGAACAAGGGTGCGTGCGAAGGTCGCATTCAGGTTATCGTTGGGGGTTTCCTTCTCTGAATCGGGGCGGGTGTGAGCTGGAATTATCCGGATACCACTGGCTCGATCAAGATACTTCGACCAGTTCGGAGAGCTCGACGCCGCGAAATTCGGCAAGTATTTCGGCCTGCTCGGCCACTGCTGCGCGGGCCGATCGTGACCACGTTCCCCACGGGGTGACCGCGACCTTCAGCTTCTTTCCGGACGCTCGCGGTCGCCACAGTCCGGTGATGGTGCCGCCAACCATCACCGTGCCCGGTCGCCCGAGGGTCGGCCATACCGTCTTCTGGACGGCCGGGTCGGGAACCAGGGTTTCCCGATCCCTGAGCTGTACATACGGATCGAAAGGCCCGAGCAGGCGCGTACTCGAATCGGTAGGGCAGCCGAGTAAGTCTTCGCGGTCCTGTTCGAGAATCCACCGCTTCTCGCCGTTCACCTCGATTTCCTCGGCATCGGTGGGCCAGTGGGCTCTGACGTCCTTGACCGGAGCATCGAGAAACGAGGCGACGTGAGCAGGAGTGGCGGGGCCGTAGAAGCGCAGATACCCGCGTATCACGTCGAAGCGGGGATCGGCGTCAGAACCTGTGGCTGTGTACGGGCGTCGGCGCCAACCCGGAATGCGTTCGAGCACTGGGGGAGATGTGCCCGGCTGCAGTTCGAGGCCTGCCTGAAGCGCCGCGAGCCGGAACGGCATCTCGTACAGATGAGTGGCGTTGCACGGTCGGCAGAATCGCAAATAGGGCTCGGTGACCCGCGTGGTCAATTGCGCGGACATCTCGCCCTTGACGGTTGGTTTCGAGACGATGTCCCGCATCGCAGTAGCAACTGTTTGCAGTGCAGTCAGCGTCGGGATGCCGGCGGCCTTCAGCGGCCGGTTCGCGTCGTAAATGCGTTTGGCTGCATCGGCTTCACTGAACGGCGAGGTGGCGACAGCGACGGCAGGCAGGTCGCGACGACGGTAGTAGTGGGGAGCTCCGCGCAACGTCCAGGCAAGAGCGAGGTCAGTGGCGTCGACGCGTACGCCGCGGATCTGTAGTGCCCAGGCGGCGCCGTCCGGTCCGGTGTTCTGAATCCCGAGATCGAGAATGTCGCAATCGTGGTGATCGGCATCACCGGCAAGGGGGGTGTCGAGTTGATGGCGGTGCCACCGGAAATTAGCTACCTGCGTGAGTGAGGTTGCGCTAGACATGATTTCAGTTTACTGGTGGGTAACCGCAGGATTTGGGGCGGTTGAAGATCGCGGCAACAGAATCAGTAAAATCCGACCGATTTGCCGGAATTTTTTCAGTAGCAGACCTTATTAGTCGAAATAATGACCCCATTGCCGGAATTCTTTGCCAACTGGTCGTTCGTATGATTAATGTTACCCACGTCACGGATACATTACAGATGTGACGCAGCTGTCACAGCACTGTCGGGTGCTTCTTGACAGCTGACCTCTGACTTCTCTAGGAGATTCACATGGGTTCACTGATGTCGATCGTCGAACTTGCACTCAAGGGCCTCGGCTCGGTTGGTGCCGGCGACCAGTTGTTCGAAACCTTCATCGGTTCGGTTCAGACGAACACGGGCAGCCTCAAGCCGCTCGGCTGATTCCGCTCGTCGGAATCGGACTGTTCTGTCACACAACTTCCGCTCGGGTGACCGAGACCTAAACAACTGTAGGAGTTTTCATGGGATCCATCGAAATCGTGGGAACCGTCGTCACGGCTGTCAACAGCGTCGGCACCGCATTCTTCAATGCGCTGACCGAGCTCAGCGGCGGCACGGTTACGCCCAAGTAAGCGTCGTCTGACGAGAAAGGCTCACGCACTCGGTGCGTGAGCCTTTCCGTGTCGACCGGATCGAGTTTTTCCGATCACGTCGGGTTGTCTCTTTCAGGCGGTACCGTTCGAAAAGTTCCGCTGCCGAAGAGGTTGACCCCGATGATCGAGACTTGCGCTTTGCGAACGGTTCTCCGCGTCTTCGTGGCGTTGACCACGGCCGTATGTGGGCCCGAGCTCCTCACAGCACCAGGTCACGCTCAGTCAGTGGACAGCAGGCTGGTCGACATCTCGGTGTACTCACCGTCGATGGGGCGTTCAGCTACTACACCGATTGGGAGTGGCCGGACCCCGGCCTCGCGAAATCCGGCGACAACAACGGGGTCAACATGTGGGGTCCGTACGATGGTCCGGGTTGGCCGGCTCACGACCCGGTTGTCAACGTGGACAAGCTACCTCGAATCCCGATGTACATCACTACCGCAACCGGGATTCCGGGTCCGTACGACACGCTTGTCGATCCACAGATCGGCAGCGATGTCACAGATTTCGCGGTGCAGCTTGTTCTCGGTGGCGGAATCGAGGCAGCAACTCACCACTGCACCACCCAGCTTGCGGACAAGACGAACGCATTGGGTATGAACAACATTCGCTACAACTTCAAGCCGGCAGGAACACATTCATGGGGATACTGGGAAGACGACTTACACGACTCGTGGCCGGTGATCGCCGCGTCGCTCGGCGTGTGAGTTCCCGTCGAGCGAGCCTTCGAAGCGTTGTTCTTGTCGGCGCGCTCGCCCTGACTTCACTTCTTGTACTGCCGTCGACCGCACTCGCCGACGAGGCTCCGAAGATAACAAGTGTCACCGAACTGTCTTCGCGCTTGGTTCTTCTCGACGTCGCGAGTCCCGCCATGGGGCGCACCATGCAGGTGAAAGTACTGCTTCCTGCCGACCGCTCGGAACCGCGCGGGACGCTGTATCTCCTGGACGGCAATTCCGGGCAGATCGAAGAGAACAACTGGCTGGCCCCGGCCAACGGCGATATCGTCCCGTTCTTTGCCGACAAGAACGTGAACGTCGTACTCCCCATCGGTGGAACCGGCACCATATACACCGATTGGCAGGAAGACCACCCGAAATTCGGTCGTCTGAAATGGGAGACGTTCCTGACGAAAGAGCTTCCCCCACTGATCGACACGAGGTTCGCAACCAACGGGCACAACGCAATCGGCGGGATCTCGATGGGCGCGGAGGCCGCGCTGATCCTGGCCCAACGCTCGGCCGGGTTGTACGACGCGGTCGCCGGCTACAGCGGCTGCTACACAACCGTCGGAGGATTCGGCAAGGCGTTGACCGATCTTGTGGTCATCAACGGAAATGCCCGTTCGGAGCAGATGTGGGGTCCGGCCGGCAGTGAGGCTTGGCAAGAGCACGACATCTTCGCCAATGCCGACAAGCTCCGTGGAACCAAGGTGTACCTTGCGTCGGGATCGGGACTGCCAGGCCCGCACGAAACCCTCGATACTCCTGCGCTCGGTCGTGTACTGGTCGTGGGCGGAGTCATGGAACTGGGATCGAACGTGTGCACCGACCAGATCACGCAGGTGCTGCGCGATCGAGGAGTCGATGTCACCCGCAGCGCGCAACCGGTGGGGACGCACGGTTGGCCATACTGGCGCGACGAACTCGTTCGCTCCTGGCCGATGCTCGAATCTGCGTTGTCCGCTTGAGCAGTTCCTGGCGATGAGTTTTCGTTTCGGGTCGGGTCTATAACCCTGTACACGTGATTCGTAACCTCTCCGACAAGGACAGAACATGCCTTCCATCACTCCCTGTTTGTGGTTCGACAACCAAGCAGAAGAAGCAGCGAACTTCTACATCTCGGTGTTCGGTTCCGGGCAGATTCTCGGAATCGAAAGGTACGTCGAGGGATCGCCCTCCGGAATGCCGGCAGGCTCGGTGATGACCGTCAGCTTCGAACTCGGCGGTCAGCGATTCACCGGATTGAACGGCGGACCGATGTTCACGTTCTCGGAGGCCGTGTCTTTCGAGATTCCGTGCACCGATCAGGCTGAGGTCGATCACTACTGGTCCCGACTGACCGAGGGTGGGGAAGAAGGCCCGTGCGGCTGGGCCAAGGACAAGTTCGGACTGTCCTGGCAGGTAGTCCCGAATCGTCTTCTCGAACTGATGAAGGATCCAGATCGAGCCAAGGCGCAACGCGTCACGGACGCGATGATGAAGATGAAGAAGATCGATATCGCGGAACTCGACAAGGCCGCCAACGCATCCTGAACACGATCTGGCCGATGGGCGACAGTCTTCCTTAGCTGATGCTAGCCTTCCCTAATTCTCGCTGGAGCGTTGGAGGAGTGCTGGTAACCATGCGGATCAAAGTCTCTCGAATGAAGGTTGCAGTCACGGCGCTGGCAGCCTCGCTTGCCGTCGTCGGGCTTGCCGGTTGCACCAGCGACAGTGCTGACGCACCGGCTGAGGCGGGCGCAACCATTTCGACGATGTTCGGCGACGTCGAGGTCCCGGCCGACCCGCAGCGCGTCGTGGCGCTGGGTTGGTCGGATGCTGAGACGGCACTCGCTCTGGGCACTCAACCAGTGGGCGTCGCGGACTGGATGGCGTTCGGCGGCAAGGGCGTCGGACCGTGGATTGCGGACGAGTTCACCGCCGACCCGAAGATCCTCGGAACGATGGACCTGAGCGTCGAAGACGTCATCGCACTCGAACCGGACCTCATTCTGTGGACGCGAAGCGACAACAACCAGGCGACATACGACAAGCTCAGTGCCATCGCGCCGACGGTCGGGCCGCCACCAGGTCTCGCCACGGCCTACGGGACGACGGTCGAGCAGCAGACCGAACTCGTCGCCAAGGCACTCGGCAAAGAATCGGAAGGCAAGGCGCTACTCGACGGCCTCGACGCCAAGTTCGACGCCGCAATCGCCGCCAATCCGAACTTCGCGGGCAAGACCGCGGCGGTCGGCGCCTACAGTTCAGACGGTTACGGCGCCTACGTACCCGGCGACGCACGCGCGGACTTCATGATGCGTCTCGGTTTCACGATTCCGGCCGCGATCACCGAGAAGGCCACCGGCAACTTCTACGTTCCGGTCGCCAACGAGAACCTCAATCTGTTCGACGCCGATCTCACCGTGCTGTTCCCGATCTTCCTCGACAGCAGTGCGTTTACGAGCGATCCGCTACTGCGCGCAATCCCGTCGGCTCAGCAGGGACATCTGTTGATCCTCGATGACCCGGCACTCGTCAATGCGTTCTCGAGTGGCTCGGTACCGGGGTTGACCTACGCAATCGACAACGCCGTTCCGAAGTTTGCGAGCACACTCGGGGCCTGATCAGAGCTGTTTCGGGACCTGCCCGTCACTGTGAGCGTGTTCGCAAACAGTGGCGGGCGGTTCTCGTGCGTCGGTACACTGGAAAAAGTGAACTTTCAGCTAACGAGCGGCGCCTCCGTGAAGATCGCCCCAGTGGAGATCGAAGCGACCGCTCCTCGTTTTCCGCGGATGCATGCATACGTGGATATTGCTGTTGTGATCGTGGTGCTGGTGGGAACCAATCTGATTGCACACTTCACCACCGCGTGGGCGAGCATCGCCACGGTACCTATCTCTGCTCTTGTTCTGTTGGCGCTCACCAAACGCCGGGGGATGGGGTGGGCGGAGCTCGGGCTGTCGCCTCGTGATCTGCGGAAGGGTTCGAAGTACGCCCTTGCCGCCGTCGGCCTGGTGCTGACGGTTGTCGCCGTCGGCGCGCTACTTCCGCTTACGCGCCCCTTCTTCATGGCGGATCGCTACGCCACAATTTCCGGCGCCATCATCGCGTCGATGATCGTCATTCCGCTCCAGACCGTCATTCCCGAAGAGTTGGCTTTCCGCGGCGTCCTGCACGGCACATTGAACCGGGTCAGTGGATTCCGGGGCGTCGCAGCGGCCGGTTCATTGATGTTCGGCCTGTGGCACATCGCGTCGTCGATGGGTTTGACCAGCGGCAACGAAGGGCTTTCCGGCTTTCTCGGTACCGGAGTTGTCGGTCAGGTCGCCGGAATCCTCGGGGCTGTTCTCGCCACCGCTGCAGCCGGTCTCGTCTTCACCTGGCTTCGTCATCGCAGCGGCAGCCTGATTGCGCCGATTGCTCTGCATTGGTCGTTGAACGGTGCAGGTGCGCTGGCTGCGGCTCTTGTTTGGCATGCAACTCTTGCTTGATCCCAATATCTGACAAAAAGGACAGCATTCGCCGCGCGGCGTCGGGTAGTTTTGTGCTTTGCTCAGTGAGTGACGCACCTTCATCGAGGCCATGTCTTCCACATTTCCGGTCGTCCGACGGTTGAGGATGCGGCGCAGTCGCTCGTCTCGATCCCCGACGGCGTCTTGGCGATCGACGATGCCGGAACGATCGTCTACTGCGGAGAATTCGAATCACTCCCGAGCGATCTCGAGGGCGCTGAAACCCACGACCACCGACCGGGTTTCCTGCTGCCCGGATTCGTCGATGCACACATTCATTTCCCGCAGACCTACGCCGGCGATGCATACGGCGGCGGCCAACTACTCGAGTGGCTCGACCTGTGCGTCTTTCCCTCCGAATCGAGATTCGCTGATCCGGAGTTCGCCCAGCACGCTGCCGAGGCCTTCTGCGCTCGCCGAATCGCCACGGGAACCACGGCCGCGATGGTGTTCGGATCGGCTTTCCCGCACGCGCAGGACTCGTTGTTCTCGGAAACTCTGAAACGCGGCCTTCGGGTAGTCAGCGGCCGAGGTATTCAAACCACCGGCCCGGCCTCCGCTGCCGCACTGATCACCTCGGAAGAGGACGCGATCAGACTCACCCGCGAGGAGATCGACCAGTGGCACGCGGCCGACACCGGTGACGTGAACACTGCGTTGGTTCACGTCGCGGTGGTTCCGCGGTTCTCCCTCGCGGTGACGACCCGGACGCTGAAGGAGTTGGGGGAGTTGTACGACTCGGTCCGCGACCGCGGCGTCTACTTCCACAGTCACCTCAACGAGAACAATCGGCCCGGGACCGGCGAGGTGGCAACCACACTTGCCGAGTACGAGGTCGAGACCTACCTCGACACGTACGACGGCAAATTCCTACCCGGCTCGCAGGTCGGTGGAAAGAGCTTCCTTGGTCCGCGCGCGATTCTCGCGCACTCGGTGCATTGCCAGGATTCCGAACTCGCACGAATGGCCGAGACCGGAACCTCGATCGCACATTGTCCGACGTCCCAACAGTTTCTCGGCTCCGGCACCATGCCGTGGAAACGAACCGTTGCGTCAGGGGTCAACATCGCGATCGGATCGGACTTCGGCGGCGGCGACGAATGCCTGCTCACCCGAGTCCTCGGCGACGCCTTCAAGGTTCACATCTCCGAGGCCGGCGACGACGGCGTGTCGATGCATCCCGCCGAACTGTTGTTCACCGGAACTCTCGCCGGCGCTCGCGCGCTGGACATGGAGAACCGGATCGGCAACTTCGACGAGGGCAAAGAGGCCGACTTCCTGGTGATCGATCCGTCCGGGTGGCCGCCGCTCGCCGGGCTCGTCAACCATGGAACGCGTTCGGATGATCCGATACTCGCCCGCGACCAGACGCTGTTCGGGCTTCTGATGGCGATGCGCGAACCTGCGATTGCGCACGTGTACGTGCAAGGGCGCCGGGTGTCGGGCTGACGTGTCCGCAACCGCCATCACCGGGTACCACCGAACGAGTTCGGGATTCCGGGCGTGGGTAGAGCGTGCGGCCGAGATCGCCGGTCGATTCGACGGCTACGTGAGCTGTGGCATCAGTGATCAACCGGAACCGGTGTCGCACGGGTTGTCCGTCACTTTCGACAGTGCCGACGATCTTCATCGTTGGCTGGAGTCGGGCGAACGCCGCGATCTCGAAAGATTCGCTGCGGCAACGGGAATTCTCGCGCAGACGAGCGATCTGGTACTGGTCGACGGCGTTCTGCCGCCGCCGGGTATCGGTGTGTACGACCACGCCGTCGTCGTGGGTAAGGAGAACGAGTTTCTGCGAACGCAACGGCATCTCATCGATCTCAGTTCGCGATTTTCAGGCTACGAGTCGGTGATGTTGTTGCGGTCGGTCACCGATTCCACCCAGTGGAAGTCCGTCCTTCGGTTCAGGACCGAGCAGCAGTTGGCGGTGTGGATGGCGTCGCCCGAAAGGGCCGCGGCACTACCGAAACTGCGAGCGGAGTTAGTCGAGGACTTCACCGAGACCACGCGGTCGACACCGTTCGGCACGATTCTGCGCACGGAGAACGGGCAGACCCGTGCGACGCCGAATTGGAAGACGGCGATGATCATCCTGCTAGTTCTCTATCCGACGGTGATGACGCTGTCGAGGTTTCTCGGTCCGCTGCTCGACGGGATCGGAGCGCCGCCATGGCTCTCGATGTGGCTGAGCCAGATAGTCAGCGTCGGCGCCATGACGTGGTTCCTGATGCCGACGGTCACGAGGTGGTTCCGCCATTGGCTGGACCCCGTCGACGGCGCCGTTCCCCGCACGAACTGGCGCGGTGTCGCTGCGGTAATTGCGGTGTACGCAATGACTCTGACGCTCTTCGCGTCCGTGAAGTGGCTGCAGTTCTGGGACTATTTCGACTGAATCCGGCCTCGGCGGAAGTAAGCGAGCGGCCCGAAGAAGTTGACGAAGATGATCGCCGCCCACTTCTTCTTGCTGCCGTTGACCGTATTGGCAGGGCGTCGCGCCAGGTCTGTCCACGCGGCGATCGCCAACAGGGACTGAATCGTTGCGAGCACGGCGACGACGCGGCGCTGCGCGGGTGACAGCTCACTCCAAGACTTCTTCCTTGTGACGTTCATGAACTCCACTTTGCCCTCGAACGTCCAATCGGTGTCGAGATCGGGTTGTTATCGGTGCCTCGAGTTGCTCGAATCAGTGTGAATAGCGTCACTATGATGACTGATAGGTACGGTCCTGCGGGCCGTCGGGGCGGTCGTTTTCGGCGTAAAGATCTCGCTAACCGAAGTTATGGCTGAAAAATTGCGCACATCCTCAGGGTGCATGTGCCCGAGAGGGGGCGATTTGGCGCCGATTCGCAAGTAAGAGACTTTGACGGCGAATCTCTCAGGGCGGGGAAGTCGAGCGTTTCGCACTTGCAACCACGGAAGTGCAGTGACGCTGCACGATAACTGCTCTCGGGAACCATGTTCGAGTTTTGTCAAGAATGCGCTATATGGTGACAAATTGTTCACCATGACTGGTTGTTACCTGTGGATATGAGGTCAGTTGAGCGGGCCTGAAATGTAACGTCCCGGACACATTTGGTGTCGCAAAAGTAACGGAAGGGCTCTAGTGTTAGCCCCGGCAGCCAGCCAGTGGCCCGCCATCACGGACAGTTCATCACTGACAGGAGCAATATCAATGCCTACTATCGGTTTCGGCGACATCTCAGACTTCCTCGGCGCTTTCGCTGACCTCTTCGGATTCCTCGACTTCATCTCCGGAAGCGTTGAAGGCCTGTCGGCGAGCAGATCCGCAGAGCGAAGTGCCCCCGAGTCTGTGGCTCGGGGGCGCTTCTCTGTCTCGTCCAGCTGCGTGGTGGAGCGGGCACTGAGCCCATTTGTCGCAAATGTGGCTCATGTTGGCCAAGTGCATGGCGGGGATGATGTGACTGTGGTGGAATGCGAGCGAAAGAAGATAGCTTGCCGGCCCGCCACTTCGAGCGGGACACGCCGATGATCGGAGCTTTGTGCACGTCTCGCGAAGGAACCTCTTCAAGTATGCCGCCGCTGGATCGGCAGCTGCCGGACTCGCTGCATTGAGCGGTACGACGTCGGTGGCCAATGCCGGTTCGCTCGGGACCTTGCTCGACTATGCCGCCGGTGTGCCGTCCGCTCAGGCAATCAAGGCCGCCGGGTATGCAGGCGCCATTCGATACGTTTCGGACAGGCGCCCGGGCGCCGATTGGATGGTCGGCAAGCCCGTACTGGCGCGGGAAACCGACGCGCTGACGGCGGCCGGGCTCCAAGTCGTTTCCTGCTATCAATTCGGCAAGGGCGGAACGGCGGACTGGCGCGGAGCTCGCGAAGCCGGCAAGCGTCATGCTTCCCGTGGCCTCGAACTACACGCTGCGGCCGGTGGGCCCTCTGGTCGGCCGATCTACGCGTCGATCGACGACAATCCCACCAGTACCGAGATCACGGCGCTGATCACTCCGTACCTCGAGGGGTGGGCCTCGGTTGTCGGCAACGGAGCGCTCGGTGTCTACGGAAACACTCGCGTGATCGACGCGATGATCAGTGCAGGCGTGGGAACCTGGTTCTGGCAGCATAACTGGGGTTCGCCCGCAGGGTATGTGCACCCGCGGGCAAACCTGCATCAGTTCGAGATCGACAAGCGCAAGGTCGACGGCGTTGGCGTGGATCTGAATTCGATCCTCACTCGCGACTACGGGCAGTGGTCGTTGGCCGGCTCGGTCGGTCCGGCTCAGCCCGTCGGATCCTCGTTGCCGACGGGATCTATCGCACCATAGCGCCGAATTTGGCGAGCCAGGCCTTAGCGTCATCGGGGAGGGTACCTGCCGCTTCGGCGGCGAGGCACCATGCTTTTGCCATCGACAGAAAGTTCATCGGGTTGTAGGCGTCTTCTTCGCGAGACCACAATCCGTTGCCTGCGTAGTGCAGGATCGTGATGTTGGCGGCGCCGTGCTTGGATCCGTCACCCGGATCTTCCATCGGGTTGTCGATCTCGCACACGATCCATCCACGCTGCTCGTCGACGACGAACCAGTTGGCCGGGAATTCGGTCATCCGGCGTCCCGGGAACTCGGTCATCGTGCGAGTCACCCACTTGCGTACGGCCTCTCGGCCGTCGAGGGTGCCGAAAGCGTGTTCCACGTAGACGACGTCCTCGGTGAACATGTCCGCGAAGGCATTCCAGTCGCCGGAACGAGTGCACTCGACAACGGTGTTCTGGTAACCCGCGAAGGCGTCTTCGAGTTCGGTGCGTGTCCAGGTCATGAAAGGCTCCTCGGGTAGTCGTCGCCTCAAATTAGAACACGTTGCAGAATTGATTGTCGGTGATTCGATGTAGAAGAGTTCTGCGGTACCGTCGTTGGCGGGTCGGGGACCCGTTATGTGAGAGGGCACCACGTGGATATCATCATCAATTTCATCTACACACTTCTGTCGAAGTTGCAGACGGGCAGCATCGAAGGCTCTTCGGAGAAGTGAGTCCTCCGCCGGGTTGATTCCCCTACGAGACTTTCTGTTTGGGAATCAATCCGGCGAACACCATTGTCACGACTGCGGCGGCGATGGAGATCAGGAACGTGGCACGAAACGCCTCGAACGAGGGGATCACCGCGGTGCCGACGGTGATGGTCATCCCGGCCAGAACGACGCTCACGATCGCGGCAGACGTCGACGTGCCGATCGATCGCATCAGGGAGTTCAGTCCGTTCGCGGCCGCAGATTCCGTGAGGGGTACTGCGCCCATGATCAAGGCGGGCATGGCCGAGTACGAGAGCCCGACGCCCGCGCCGATGAACATTCCGGCCACAGCGACCTGCCAGACGCTCGACACCGTGAAATATGCGAAGGCATAACCTAATCCGATCACGAGGGCGCCAAGCATCAACGTGATTCGTGGACCTCGCCAAGCTGAAATCCGAGCGGAGACGGGTGAGAGCGCCATCATGACAAGCCCCCCGGGGGCAAGCGCGAGTCCTGCTGCGACCATGGACAATCCGAGGCCATATCCGGTGGACGTCGGTGCCATGAGGAGTTGGGGGAGCGTCAAGGAATTGCCGTACATGGCAAAGCCGACGGCGATCGACGCGAAGTTGGTGAAGAGAACCTGCGGCCGGGCCGATACGCGAAGGTCTACCAGCGGTGCGCTGCGTCGAAGTTCCCACCATCCCCACACCAGGAAGCTGAGGGCGGAAACCGCCAGGAGTCCCAGTGTTTTCGCATCGCCCCACCCCCAGGTTCCGCCCTTCGTGATCGGGAGCAGAAGGGTGATCAGTCCGAGGGTGAGGCCGAACGCTCCGATGAAGTCGAAACGTCCCGGGCGACGTACTTTCGATTCCGGAATGACAAACGCAACCAGTGCGATGCAGATCACGCCGAGTGCCGCCGAAGTGACGAACAGGAAGTGCCAGTTGGCATTCTGTGCAATCACTGCGGCGATCGGCAGTCCGATCGCGCCGCCGACGCCGAGGGTTGCGCTCATGACCGCCATGGCACCGGGCACCTTCTTCGGCGGCAGAACGTCGCGAATGATGGCTATACCCAACGGAATTGCCCCGACCGATGCGCCTTGAAGTGCACGTCCGATCACCAGCACGATCAGTGAGGGCGCGATCGCGCAGATGGCCGAGCCCAGGACGACCATCCCGAGGCTGACCAGCAGCATTCGTTTCTTGCCGAACATGTCGCCGAGGCGTCCGCTGATCGGAGTGATTACGGCAGCGGCGAGGAGCGTTGCGGTGACCGCCCACGACGTGTCGGCGGGAGAAGAGTTCAGCAGGTGCGGCAATTGGGGAATGATCGGGACGACAAGCGTCTGCATCAGGGCGACGACGATTCCGCACAGGCCGAGAACGGTGAGCACGGGACCCGAGGGTGCGTAGTTCGTGTCCGTGGTTTTCTCGTCCGGGGTATTCTCGTCGACATTCGACGACCCTGTCTGAACGGACATTCGGCTCCCGCCATGGCATGTGCTGTTTCGGTGCGTTCGCCCCAGTGTGCACGCTACACATCGTGTGTAGTCTGCACAATATGAGGATGGACCGGGACCCCGAACTGGTGAAGATCGAGTACGAGTTGACTCTGCTCTCGCGCTATCACGCGCTCGCTCAACGAGCGGAACTTCATCTGGACCGGTCGGCGTATCTGCTGCTCGGACGACTGGAACTACAGCATCCCATGAGCCTCAAGGAACTCTCCTGCGCTTTCTCCCTCGACATCTCGACCATCAACCGGCAGATTGGTGCCCTACGCCGGTTGGGCTTGGTGGAGCGCGTGGAGGATCCAGACGGTGGCCTGGCGCGAAAGGTTCGGCCGACAGCGCAGGGGCTGTCGAAACTTCGTGCTGATCGCGAACATTCGACAGCGGGCGTCGAAAAGGTCCTGCGCGAGTGGACGCCGGAGCAGCGTCTTGCGCTCGGTGATCTACTCCGGCAATTCAATCGCTCGGTGGAGAACTTGGAGGGCCGCGACTGGCCGCGACCGAATCAGGTCTGAGAGTGCGAAACGGACCGCAGCGAGCGATCCGGATCGCTCGAATCTGATTCCGGCGCAATGACAACTAGTTTCGGATGTTCCTCGGGCGCTGCATGATTTCCACGCCAGGAGAGTAACGACCAGCGCGACAGACCGGACAGTGCGGACCCGAGACTGGCGAACGAGCCCGAACTCAGGACCGATGCCGTAGATCCGATGCTTCCGATGGACAGGAAAGATCCGACACTGCCGATCGACAGAATCGAGTACGCCGATCCGATCGACAGAATGGACCCCTCGGATCGGATGGACAGTATCGATCGAGTCGACTTGTGTGACCGTATGGACTGGTCGTCTGGGCTCGATTTCCGGTCTGAACGGCCATGCGTGATGTCCACTCGTAGATGTCCCATCTATCGGGTCTATCACGGTGATCGGAGAAGCAAAAGGGACCCACCGAAATTCGGCGGGTCCCATTCACAAGACTTCGATCAAGCGACCGCGAACATGCCCACGGTCGGGAGGAAGCTGCAAGTGATGCGATCTGCGCCTTCCGGCTGGGTTGTCAGCGAACCGCTGATCACCGAGAGGACGCGTCCGGGGCCCGTGTCGGCGATAGCCGACAGGGTGGCGGGGCCGTCCGGATTGATGCGCGCGGCGTTGGTCAGGTTCTGGGTGGCGCTGCGCTGGTTGTCGATGTTGACCCAGGTCACGGTCATCGGCACCGGCTGGTCGTCGACGGCGGGAGCCGTACCGAGAGCTGTGAAGACGAATCCGGCCTGACCGGCAGCGGGGCCGGGAGGAGGCAGGTGAGCCGGGCCGGGGACAGCAAGTGCGGTGCCGACCGAATCGGCGGTTGCCGAGATGCAGCCCTTGCCCAACGTCGGGTAGAGGAACTGCGCGATGACGGGGGCGTTCTCGTTCGGGATTTCCGGTCCGCCGCCGCCGCTGCCGTCGAGGAAGGTGATGACCTTCTCGAGGGTGGCTTTGATCTCGGGCGGAATGCCGGGGGAGTTCAGGATCGCACGAGCCTGGTCGAGCAACGCTTGCTGCGGGCCGCCGGCGACGTCAGCCGGACCTGCAGCGGCGCCGATGATGGCGGGCGCAAACGATGCGAGGAACTCGATCGGCACACTTTCGGGTGCGGGCGGTGCTGCCGGATCGGCCATTGCCTGTGCCGGCAATGCCAGTCCTGCTGCTGCGGCAATAGCGACGGCGGTGAACGCCCTTCGCATACCTCGGGTTCGAAGCACTGTTTCCCCATCCTTAGTCATACCGCGCGGGCGCCTAGGCGATCTCCGCGTTTGACGGCTCGAGGGGTCACTCTATGTACAGAGCCCCCGGGTTGTACAGCTGTTCAGTTGCTGAGCAGCTACGCACCGGGGGGAGTCTATGGCATGACCGGCCTCGATCGTGATTTACGGCGACCATACCTGTGACTGAAGTGATCTATGTGAAAGTTGATGCAACTGTTACGTCAGATTGCGAGGAATGTTCACTCGAAGATCAGTCGAAACGGACCGAATCGTCGACAAGGGTGTCAATTCGGCGGGCCAGGTCGAAGTCCAGATCGGTGAGTCCGCCGGCCGAGTGTGTCGAGAGCGTGTACGTGACCTTGCGCCATCGAACGTCGATGTCGGGATGGTGATCTGCGGCCTCGGCGACGGCCGCGATGCGTTGGAGAAGGGCGATCGCGTCCGGGAAGGTCGCGGAGTCGACGGTGCGAGTGATCGAGCCCGGGGACAGCTGCCAGGCAGGCAGTTCGTCGAGTGCGCTTTGGATTGCGGAGTCGGACAACAAAGTGGCCATACTCCATCATGGTGCGATGAGTGATGTGCCTGCAAGGGATCGCGAAGTTGTTGCCGGTGCGATCTTCCGTGGGGGAAGGCTGCTCCTCGCGCAGCGGACGAGTCCGCCGGCGTTGGCCGGCCGCTGGGAACTGCCGGGCGGGAAGGTCGAAGCGTTCGAATCACCACAGAGCGCGTTGGTGCGGGAGCTACTCGAGGAACTCGCGGTCGAAGTTCGGTGCGGCGCCAGAATCGGTGTCGATGTGCCACTGTCGCCGGGGTTGGTCTTGCGGGCGTACCGGGCGGAGTTGGTGTCCGGTGAACCGGTCGCGCTCGACCATGCTCAGTTGGCATGGGTCGACGCCGAAGAACTCCTGTCGATGGATCTGGTCGACAACGATCGGGCCTGGATCCCCGAGCTGCTGGAGGAATTGAGGGCGCCTACGCCGCACGGGCCTTCTTGAGGCCGGCTTTGAGTTCCTTCTTGGATGCACCCTCGTTCTCGAGCTTCTTCATCCGCATGATGACGACGGGGCACTTGATGCACCGCGTCTTCTTGCGGCAGCACTTCTTTTTCGGCTTGAGCTTCGAGACCTTGCTTGCCTTGACTTTTCCCATGTGACGCTGCGGCTTTCCTGTTTCGCTACGGCGGAGAGCCCGCTCTTGGAACGAGGTTAGCGTACCCTTAAACATCCTGTTTCTCCAGGTCGTAATCCTACGCGCTTCAGCGTGGTGCAGATCACTATTGGCTGGTGGGGGCGGTGATCGAGGCCGCACAATGCAGGAATATCCGCTCGGAGCGAGTAGTATTTACTAGGCCGCGGTGCCTATTCAGGCGATTCGTGCCCTGATTCGGATCACACACTCGTGCAGCGGCCACCAGAAGAGCCGTGCGACTTGACTTTCGCGTGGCCGAATCAACTCAGCCAGGAGAGCCATCGCGTGACCACCACCAGCTTCCGTAACGTTGCCATCGTCGCACACGTCGACCACGGCAAGACCACCCTCGTCGACGCCATGCTTCGTCAGTCCGGCGCGTTCGAGGAGCGCGCCGAGCTGGTCGATCGCGTCATGGACTCCGGCGACCTCGAACGCGAGAAGGGCATCACGATCCTCGCGAAGAACACCTCGGTGCACAAGCGCAACGAGGATGGTTCGGTGACCGTCATCAACGTCATCGACACCCCGGGCCACGCCGATTTCGGTGGCGAGGTCGAGCGCGGTCTGTCCATGGTCGACGGCGTCGTCCTGCTCGTCGATGCGTCCGAGGGCCCGCTTCCGCAGACGCGTTTCGTGCTGCGTAAGGCGCTCGCCGCTTCGCTGCCCGTCATCCTGGTCGTCAACAAGACGGACCGCCCCGACGCCCGCATCGAAGAGGTTGTCTCCGAGGCTCAGGACTTGCTCCTGGACCTCGCGTCCGATCTCTCCGACGAGGCCGCCGAGGCCGCCGAGCTTGCGCTCGGGCTACCGGTTCTCTACGCCTCCGGCCGCGAGGGCAAGGCTTCGACGGTGCAGCCCGAGAACGGTCAGGCTCCCGACGCCGAAGACCTCGCCGCTCTGTTCCAGGTTCTGATGGAGTACGTCCCGGCCCCCAAGGGCACGGTCGACGCGCCGCTTCAGGCCCACGTCACCAACCTCGACGCCTCGGCGTTCCTCGGTCGCCTCGCACTCGTCCGCATCCACAACGGCGAACTGCGCAAGGGCCAGACCGTGTCCTGGTGCAGGGAGGTCGACGGCGAGCCTGTCATCACCAAGACCAAGATCACCGAACTGCTCACCACCATCGGTGTCGAGCGTGTTCCCGCCGAGGTTGCGCTTGCCGGCGATATCTGCGCAGTTGCGGGCTTCCCGGACATCATGATCGGCGACACGCTCGCCGACCTCGACAACCCGGTTGCGCTGCCTCGCATCACTGTCGATCAGCCGGCTATCTCGGTAACGATCGGTACCAACACCTCACCGCTGGTCGGCCGCGTCAAGGGTCACAAGCTCACCTCGCGCATGGTCAAGGCTCGCCTGGACCAGGAGCTGGTCGGTAACGTCTCGCTCAAGGTCCTCGACATCGGTCGTCCCGACGCGTGGGAGGTCCAGGGTCGTGGAGAGCTCGCGCTCGCCATCCTCGTCGAGCAGATGCGTCGCGAAGGCTTCGAGCTGACCGTCGGAAAGCCGCAGGTGGTCACTCAGACTGTCGACGGCAAGATCCACGAGCCTTTCGAAGAGCTGACCATCGACAGCCCCGAGGAATACCTCGGTGCCATCACTCAGCTTCTGGCCAACCGCAAGGGCAAGATGGTTCAGATGTCGAACCACGGGCAGGGCTGGGTTCGTATGGAGTTCATCGTTCCCTCACGTGGCCTTATCGGCTTCCGTACGGAATTCCTCACGGATACCCGCGGAACCGGCATCGCCAACGCCGTCTTCGACGGGTACGGCCCCTGGGCCGGCGAGATTCGTGCACGCCACACCGGTTCGCTCGTGTCGGACCGTTCCGGCACAGTGACGCCGTTCGCCATGATCCAGCTGGCTGACCGCGGAACCTTCTTCGTAGAGCCCGGCGCCGACACCTACGAGGGCCACGTCGTCGGTATCAACCCCCGTCAAGAAGACCTCGACATCAACGTCACCCGCGAGAAGAAGCTGACCAACATGCGGCAGTCGTCCGCAGACGTGATGGAGACCCTCGCGAAGCCCATCAAGCTCGAGCTCGAAGCGGCCATGGAATTCTGCTCCGGCGACGAGTGCGTCGAGGTCACCCCCGAGGACGTCCGCGTCCGCAAGGTGCATCTCAATGCAACCGAGCGCGCTCGCGAGCGTTCGCGCAGCAAGTCTCGCGACAAGGCTGCTCTGTAGTCTTTCGTCGGTTACAACCTGACAGGCGGATGTGCCTTTCAGCCGAGTTTTCGGCGGAAAGGTACATTCGCCTTCATGGTTTCCGGGCGAAAGTTCCGTCCGGAAATCGAGTGTGAAGGGGCGACGCGGCCCCGTACGGAAGGAATTGTCTGTGGCCTCAGGACGTCGCTACTTGGCGTTGGTAGTGGCAGTGACGGCGTTGTCGCTGACGGCATGTACAGCCGATCCGCCGCCTCCGGTCGAGAGCACCGAAACCGTCAAGCCCACACCGACTCCGGTCGTTCCTGCGATGAAGCAGGTCACTGTGGCAATCGACGAGGTGGGAGGCGGATTCAACCCGCACCTGCTCGCGGATCAGTCGCCGGTCAACTCCGCAGTCGGCAACCTCGTACTGCCCAGTGCGTTTCGCCCGATCAATTCGCCGACGCAACCTGGTGCGACGGAGTGGGCGATCGACGATTCTTTTCTCGTTTCGGCTGAAGTGACGTCGGAAGCCCCGTTCACGATTCGCTACCAACTGCACAACGAAGCCCAATGGTCGGACGGTGCTCCCATTGCGGCAGAAGACTTTCGCTACCTGTGGCAACAGATGATCTCGGTTCCCGGTGTGGTCAACCCCGCCGGCTACCAGATGATCGACGACGTGAACTCGTCCGGCGGTGGCAAGACGGTCAACGTCGTGATGCGTGCGCCGTATCCGGCGTGGCGAGAGTTGTTCACCGATATTCTTCCGTCCCACCTGATCAAGGACACTCCCGGCGGTTTCAGCACCGGCTTGAGTGAGGGGATTCCGGTGTCGGGAGCCCACTTTCACGTGCGCTCAGTCGACCGCGGTCGAGACGAAATCGTGTTGGAACGTAACGACCGATTCTGGGGCAAGCCTTCAGACCCGGATCAGATAGTTTTGCGACGCGGGGGAACGGCTGCGCAGTTGGCGGATGCATTGCGTACCGACGATGCTCAAGTGGCGCAAGTTCATTCGGGTAGTGCCACGGATATTCAGCTGTCTGCCATCCCGGGTGTCAGTACGGCATTCTCCTACGTTCCGCGCACTCTCGACATCAACGTCAATGGGCGAAGCAAGAACTTCGCGGACGTTCGAGTGCGTAAAGGTGTTCTGGGACTGCTAGATCCGGACCTGCTCGCCGTAGTGGCGGCCGGGAGTGAATCGGCGTCGGCTCCGGTGAAAGCTCAGATCCTCGCTCCGTCGGATCCGGGATATGCGCCCACCGCGCCGCCGAAACCGACCAGAGAGCAGGCGCTGGGCGAGCTGACCGCAGCCGGCTACCTGACGGCACCGCCCACCGGAATCGTCACGGGCACTGGAACGGTCGGATCGATCGTCCGGGACGGTGCTCAGTTGACCCTGCTGATCGGCGCTCCCGAAAACGACGACATCGCGATCGCCGTGGCAAACACCGCTGCCGACGAATTGCGTGACGTGGGAATCCTGGCGACCGTCGAATCGGTGCCGCCGGAGGAGCTCTATGGCGAGGATCTGACTGCAGGACGCGTCGACATGATCGTCGGTTGGAGCCGGGCAGGCGCTGACACCGCCACTTCACTGGCCTCTCGATTCAGTTGCCCGACAGTGCCTTCCACTCCTGCAACAGGTTCGGTGGTACCCACACCGTCGCCGTCCCAGTCTCCGGAGCCTGTCCGCACGACAAGCATCGAGGCTCCGAGCAATCTGTCCGGGCTGTGCGATCCTGCGCTGCAAGGCCGGATCGACGAAGCGCTCAGCGGCGTCGGGGATCTCGGATCGTTGGTCGCCGATGCGGAGCCCAAGCTGTGGGATCTTGCGGCGGTCTTGCCGATCGTGCAGAGCCGAGCGCTGGTCGCGGTCGGGACCGGAGTCGAGGGCGTCGTCCTCGACGGGCCGGTGCAGGTCGGGATATTCGGAAACGCTACGGACTGGGTGAGGGTGGCAAAGTGACCGCGTCGGCGAAACGACTGCTGTTGGTGCACGCCCATCCGGACGACGAAACGATTACCACCGGTGGCACCATCGCGCGTTACGCGTCCGAAGGTGCCGAGGTCACGGTCCTCACCTGCACGTTGGGGGAGGAAGGCGAAGTCATCGGTGACCTGTGGGCCGGGCTCGTGGCTGCCGAGGCGGACCAACTCGGCGGCTATCGGATTGCGGAACTGAGCGCTGCTCTGTCAGCCCTGGGTAGTGCCGCTCCTAGATTCCTCGCCGGTGCCGGTCGGTATCGCGACTCCGGAATGATCGGCACACCCTCGGCCGCCAATCCCCGTGCTTTTGTCAATGCACGACTCGACGAGGCAGTCGGCGCGGTGGTCGCCGTCATTCGTGAGATCAGGCCGCACGTCGTGATCACGTACGACCCCAACGGCGGCTACGGGCACCCGGACCACATCCAGGCACACGCGATCACGACAGCAGCCGTCGAAGCTGCAGCAACGACGGCGTATCCCGAGGCCGGCGAGCCGTGGTCGACACCGAAGTTCTACTGGACCGTGACCGAGCGCAGCGGACTCGAGCGTGGCATCGCGGCGATTTCCGAATTCCCAGCGAACTGGCGTCTGCCCGAGCCCGCGGAATTGCCGAGCGTCGACGACGGAGACGTGACGACGGCAATCGACGTTCGCGGCGTCATCGATGCGAAGGCGCGGGCATTGAGCGCCCACGCCACTCAGGTGACGGTAGCCCCGAGCGGAGCCGAGTTCGCATTATCGAACAACGTGGTCCAGCCGATCCTGGCGGTCGAGCATTTTGTGTTGGTGGCGGGGACACTCGGTCCTGTGGGTGAGGACGGTCGCGAGAGCGATCTGTTCGGCGGGCTGCACAGCTGACCTGGGCGTCGGCTCACAGGCATTGCGATCGACGCCGTAGTGGTGTGTGATGCGTGTCACCGGATGGGTGGTCCTTTCGGTAACAGCAAAGCCTGGGGGCTGAAGAAATGTACAACTGGGACCTGCAGAACCAGATCGTCGCCTTTGTCGATTCGTTGCGTCCGATGGCTGGTTACTACCACGACATGTATTACGGATCGCTCTACGCATTCGCAGATCAGCAAAGTCATCTGCTGACGCTGCTCGGGTTCCCGCCGGTTCCCTGATCGGTTTCGTACTTTTCGGGCGCGAGCCGGGGTACTTGTCGGGAGGGGACCCCGCGCTCGCGCGATGACGACCGATAGACCACTATCAAAACCATGATCACGGTCGAGAAGAACTCGGACGCCTCGACAGGAACGTCGCTGTCATGGCTCGACCCTGTCATCCTCGGCGTCCTGATTTTCGACGGATTCCTGTGCGCGGTGCTGTCCGTTCTATTCCTGCCGACTCATCTCGGTACGACGGCATTTCCCATCAGCATTCTCGTAGCCGCGGTTGCGAACCTCGTGTTGGTGATCGCGGCCCGCACTGTCACGACTCCGGGCAGGGCCGCATTGCCGCTCGCCGGTTGGATCTTCGGGTTCTTGGTGTGCATGGTGGGCGGCCCCGGCGGCGATGTGCTGGTGCTGTCGTCCCCTCTGACGTTCTTGCTTTTGGTCGGTGCGATCGCCCCGGCCGCAGTTTTCCTTTTCAAAGTGGCGATCAACAGGCTTGCCACCCTCAGTTCGCAATAGATCTCGGCGCGCGCGTAGGAAAGTAACCCATACATAAGGGACACTCACCCTGTGGCTGAACTTGATCTGGCGGGTGCGACGATCGCCTTGACCGCAGAACGGCGTGCCGAAGAATTTGCGACGCTCCTCGAACGTCGAGGTGCAGAGATCGTTCGGACGCCGGTGATCCATGTGCTGCCGTTGGTGGACGATCGAGACCTGCGCACCCAGACCTCCGCCCTGATCGCCGATCCACCGGATCTGGTCGTGATCAGTACCGGAATCGGCTTTCGCGGATGGCTCGACGCCGTCGCGTCCTGGGGTTTGACCGACGAGTTCCTCGGGGCTCTCGCCAGGACACGCATCATCGCCCGCGGCCCCAAGGCGACGGGCGCCATTCGAGGTGCTGGACTTCGTGAGGAGTGGTCACCTTCGGGTGAGTCGTCCGAGGAAGTTCTGGCGCACCTCGGAAGCGAGGGAGTGGCAGGTTTACGCGTCGCAGTCCAGTTGCACGGCACCATCACCGAATGGGAACCGTTGACGGATCTGAGCGCTTCCCTTGCCGATACCGGCGCGATCGTCACTCCGGTGTCGGTGTATCGGTGGATCCGGCCGCCGGATCAGTCGCCCGTCCGCGCACTGGTTGCTGCAGTTCGTTCCGGCGCAATCGACGCGCTGACCTTCACCAGCGCCCCCGCGGTCTCCTCGATGCTCAGCACGGCAAAAGAAATGGGCGAGCTGGAGCGGTTCGTCGCAGCGATGCGCGGACCGGTACCGACCTACTGTGTCGGACCGGTGACGGCCGCTCCCCTGGAACTCCTCGGTGTTCCGACGATCCAGCCGGAGCGATCCCGTCTCGGTTCGCTGGCGAGGCTCATCATCGACGACCTGCCCAGACGTCGCCACCGCCCGGAGTGACGGCCTCGATCAATACCCACGCGTTCTCGGCGGGGAGATCGATCACCTCGTAGCTTCCGGTGCCCGCGGGCGTCGCGGCGACGACGGTTGCCACGCCTGCGCGTCGTTGGAAGAACGTCTCGCGCACCGTCCATCCGATGACACCTTCGGATTCGAGGCTGTGACGCTGGCGATCTAGCGAACCGCTTCGGGTGATCAACCACCCGGGTAGGACTGCGTGGCCGAGGCCGTTGTATCGGTCGTAGGCGAGGGCAGTGCCACCGATGGTGAGTACGGCGACCCCGAACCACGCGTAGATCGGTACATTCAGACCAGAAGCCGCGCACGCCACGCAGACCAGCAACGCCACCGCTGCGAGGAACAGTGCTCGGGTGTACCGGCGACGCCGCGCGGCCGGGCCGTGATTCATCAGGGGAGCAGACGCTTGGCGTGAGTCACCGATCACGGTGGCCATCACTCGCTCGGCCTCCCCCCGTGGTCCCTGCGGGAGCAGTAGCGAGGATTCCTTCTTCTCGGCACTCACTCCCGTCATGATGGCGTCGAGGCGCGCGCCGCGGGCCAGACGCAGCAGGAGCGGTTCCTTGAGCGTCGTGCCGCGAAGTCGGGCTCGGTCGAGTGTGGTCTGCCGGGTCTTCAACAGGCCGTGGCTGACGTGCAAAATGCGGCCGTTGTCGGTGAGTTTCATGTTGCCGAACGCGATCAGATACTGAACGCATGCGAGTGCGCTCGAGAGCACTAGCAACACGACGAGTGCGATGACGACCATCAGTGCGATGCCGAGGCTCTCGAGTGAGTCGAAGCTGTCGCTTACTGCCGACGATTTCGCGACGGCAGTGCCGATGCCGTACTGGAAAGAGATGCCGATGATCGCTGCGATGATGGCGATTCCCGTGAACGAAAAGGGGGCGTAGCGAACCCAACTCGGCTCCCAGTGACCGATCTCGGTGTCGACTGGTTCGCCGAGGTTTTCGACCGGGGTACCGGGGACCTCGGGGTTGCGTGCCTGTTGTGCGCCGGCCAACAGTGCGGCACGTAGATCCGGAACCAGGGTGGTCGAGAGGGCATTGAGTTCGAACTTGTTCGAATCATGGCCGCTCCCAGCGCGTTGGCCGGTCCCGATGCGCACGATCGACAGTCCGAGCAACCGGTGCATGACCCCGGCCTCGACGTCGACGGAACGGATGCGGCTGCGCGGGACGGAGAGCAGCTTCTTCTGGAAGACCCCGGTGCGCAGTTGTACGTGAACGGGCCCGATTCGGTATGTGGTGGTGAAATACCGCAACAGACCGAAGATGACGAGCAGAGTGACGACGCCGAGTCCCCACCAGTGATTCCCGGATTGGCTGCCGAGAACAACGGAGACGAGCAGGACCGGGAGCAGTTTGACCACTTCGTTGACGGGGTGGACCAGAAGCATGCGTCGGTCGAGGCGGAGCCAGGGCTGCTCCTCTTCGGCTGCCTCGGCAGCTGCCGTTTCCGCCTCGGCGGGGATGTCGATCGCGGTCGGGTCGCCCAACTGTTTCTCGTTCACGTTGCGTCTCCCACGTTGGTGCCCGCGATCTCCGTCAGTTGAGCGACCGTGCGGTCGGCGATTTCCTGGTCGAGCGCGGAGATCTTCACGGCCCCGGCCGACGACGCCGTCGTGACCGTCACGGTTGCCAGACCCAACATGCGGTCGATCGGTCCGCGCTCGGTGTCCACGGTCTGCACGCGCGAGATCGGTGCGATGCGTCGTTCCTGGGTGAACCAGCCGGTGCGTGTGTATACCGCGGTGTCACTGATCTCCCATCGGTGGACTCGATACCGCCACGCCGGGACCATCAGAATGTAGGTCGCAGCGAAGAGCACGGTGACCGCGAATACGGTGCCGACCACCCAGGACGGGATTCCGGGTATCAAGACGGCACAGACGATTTCGGCGACGATGACGGGTACCCAGAAAAGTGAGGCAGTGATTGCCCACAGCCTCGGGGCTTTGGTGCTGGGTCGCCATAATGGGTCGGCCATGGTCAGCGGTTGCGGCGCAGTCATGGGCACTACTTTGGTCGAGTGAGGGGCGATCTGTCGACATCGGCCCTATCGTGGAGTGTGGCGACCGCGAAGGGAGCACGTGATGACCGAACAAGATGCGACATTCGACCCGGAGGCTCCGGAATCAGATGCGCTCGAACAATCGACACCCGTAGATCCAAACGCCCCCGAAGAACCCGATCTGACCGACATTCCACTCGACGCGCCAGTGGCTGACGTGGTGGATCAACGCGTCGAGGTCGAGGTCGACGACGACTACCGGCCGTCGTGATCGAGGCGCTGTCGGGGCGGTGAGGCCTCCTACTTCTGGCACCGGGTGGCACTAGTCGTCTCACATGGCGCATGATCGCTAGGTGAACCGAACTGGTGATGACTCCGGCAAACCCACCATGCTTCCGATGCCAGGTATTTCCGCGTCCGCCTCGTCCAGTCCGTCGCCCGGCCCGTCAGCGTCGGCGATGCGGCGAGTTCTCCGTCGCGCACGCGACGGAGCGACCCTCAATGTCGACGAGGCGGCAACGCTGCTGCAGGCACGTGGGACCGATCTCACCGATCTGTGTTCCTCGGCGGCCAAGGTTCGCGATGCCGGTCTGCTGGCAGCGGGTCGGCCGAACACCGTGACGTATTCGCGGAAAGTTTTCATTCCGCTGACTCGTCTGTGCCAGGACAAGTGCCACTACTGCACCTTCGTCACCGTGCCGGGGAAGCTGCGTGCCGAAGGGCACGGCATGTTCCTGGAGCCGGACGAGGTTCTGGAAATTGCCCGGGCAGGCGCCGAATTGGGCTGCAAGGAAGCCTTGTTCACGCTGGGGGATCGCCCCGAGGCTCGCTGGCCGGAAGCGAAGCAATGGCTGGATGAACGCGGCTACGATTCCACCCTCGACTACGTGCGAGCGATGTCGATTCGGGTGCTCGAGGAGACCGGACTGCTCCCACACCTGAATCCCGGTGTGATGAGCTGGCAGGAACTCTCGCGGCTCAAGCCCGTCGCGCCGTCGATGGGCATGATGCTCGAGACGACGGCAACTCGGCTGTTCACCGACAAGGGCGAATGCCACTACGGAAGCCCGGACAAGGATCCGGCGGTTCGGTTACGCACCCTGACCGACGCAGGCCGACTGAACATTCCGTTCACCACCGGCATTCTCGTGGGCATCGGGGAGAACTTCCTCGAGCGCGCCGAGTCGATCATGGCGATACGCAAGTCGCAGAAGGCGTTCGGCCACATCCAGGAAGTGATCATTCAGAACTTCCTGGCCAAGCCTGATACCGCGATGCGCAACACCCCTGATGCAGGACTCGACGAATTTCTCGCGGCCATCGCCGTCGCGCGCCTACTGCTCGGGCCCACGATGCGGATTCAGAGTCCGCCGAACCTCGTCTCGAACAGCGAGTGCCTCGCGCTGCTCGGCGCAGGCGTCGACGACTGGGGTGGGGTATCACCGCTGACCCCCGATCACGTCAACCCCGAGCGCCCGTGGCCGAACCTCGAGACCTTGGCCGAGATCAGTGCGGAGGGTGGCTTCACGTTGACCGAACGCACCGCGGCTCAGCCGGCGTATGTCCTGGCCGGAGCTCCGTGGATCGATCCGCGCATCGCAGGCCACGTTCAGGCGCTCGCGGATCCCAAGACCGGCCTCGCCTTGCCCGACACCAAGCCGGTGGGTCGGCCGTGGCAGGAGCCGGACGAGTCCTGGGAATCGAGCGGACGCGTCGATCTCAACAGCGAGATCGACACGGACGGGCGCAATACCGAGACCCGCAGTGACCTGGGCAGTGCGTTCGGCGACTGGGAGACCGTGCGCGAACAGGTACTCGAGCTGAGCGCCCCGATTCGCGTCGACACCGATCTGTTGGCTGCGCTGCGCAGTGCCGAACGCGATCCCGCCGGATGCTCGGACGACGAATATCTTGCCCTTGCCACTGCGGAGGGTCCGGGCTTGGAAGCCGTTGTGGCGCTGGCGGATGCGCTACGAAAGGATGCCGTCGGCGAGGACGTCACCTACGTCGTGAACCGGAACATCAACTTCACCAACATCTGCTACACGGGCTGCCGGTTCTGTGCGTTCGCGCAGCGCAAGGGCGACGCCGACGCCTTCACACTGTCGGCAGACCAGGTCGCCGACCGTGCGTGGGAAGCGCACGTCGCCGGCGCGACCGAGGTGTGTATGCAGGGCGGTATCGATCCGGAGCTACCGGTCACCGGTTACGCCGACCTGGTCCGGGCCGTCAAGAAGCGCGTGCCGTCGATGCACGTCCACGCGTTCTCGCCGATGGAGATCGTGAACGGCGCATCGCGCAGCGGTGAAAGCATCAGGGATTGGCTGACGGCCCTTCGTGAGGCGGGTCTCGACACCATCCCCGGCACGGCAGCCGAGATCCTCGACGACGAGGTGCGCTGGATCCTCACCAAGGGCAAACTGCCGACGGCGGAGTGGATCGAAGTGGTCACCACTGCCCACGAGGTAGGACTGCGTTCGAGTTCGACGATGATGTACGGACACGTCGACCAGCCTCACCACTGGGTCGGGCATCTGAACGTTCTTCGCGGAATCCAGGACCGCACAGGCGGGTTCACGGAGTTCGTGCTTCTGCCGTTCGTCCACCAGAGCGCGCCGCTGTACCTGGCAGGCGCTTCACGACCAGGGCCGACCAATCGGGACAACCGCGCTGCGCATGCGCTGGCACGCATCATGCTGCACGGCCGCATTCCCAACATCCAGACCAGCTGGGTCAAACTTGGCATTACCGGAACACAGATGATGCTCAACGGCGGAGCCAACGACCTCGGCGGAACGCTGATGGAAGAGACGATCTCGCGGATGGCCGGCTCCGAACACGGGTCCGAGAAGACCGTCGCAGAACTGCGCGCCATCGCCGAGGGAATCGGACGTCCGGCGCGCGAGCGAACCACCACACATGCACGACGCGAAGGAGCGATTGCCTGATGGCTGATGTATTGGGGGACCGCAAGGTCGTCGAGGTTCTCGATCGAGCGGTGTGGGGGATCAACCCGGTTCTCGACCTCGCCTACAGCGATCCGCTCGGTATCAAGCGTCGGACCTTCGAGCCGACTGATCCCGAGCGAAACGCTGCCGCGATGGTGTTGGACGCAGCCGCTTGGGTCCTCGATGTCGTCAAGTTCCCCGGGACGGCGGCGTGGTCGGTGATGACGGACGAGCAGCGCTCGAAGTGGTGGACGACCAGGTTGGGTGCACTCAACACCGTTGCCGTCGCGTTCCCCGGCATCTTCGGCGTCCTCCTCAATCGGTTGCCGATCCAGGACCTGCTGGCTTTCGCGAATCAGGCCGTTGTGCTTGTTGCGGTTGCCCGTGAACACGGAGTGACCGAACGGGATCAGCAGGTAGACCTGCTGGCGTCGGTGCTGTGCGGGCGAGAGACGAAGTCCCGAGATCTGCTCGCCGGTGAGGATTTCGCCGAAAAGTCGGTCAGCGGCACCGACGAGACCTGGCGCCCGTTCGCACTGATCGGGACCTTGTGGCGCACGTCGAAGACTTTCCGTGCCATCACCGACGAACTGCACAAGCGGCCGTCGCGGACAAAACCGTACGAGATTCTCGGCAAGATTCCGGTGGTCGGCGTCGTGGCGGATTACCTCGGTGAGCGGGGCGCACTGGTACGCGCGGCCGCCCTGGGGGAGAAATGGATCGCGATTCGGTCGAGGAACATCACCGCAGTAGGCTGAAATGTGTTACCCCCGACTGCTCAGAGTCGGTAGGCAGGGGGATAATAGGCTGTTCCCGCGGTACGTGAGAGTCGTATCGGATTTTCGGCCCCGAGCAACTGCGTGTTGCAGCGGCGATGCACGACAGGAAGGCAGGGAGATCGGCAGTGACCTACACGATTGCTGAACCGTGTGTAGATGTGATGGACAAGGCGTGCATCGAAGAATGCCCTGTCGACTGCATCTACGAGGGTGGACGCATGCTTTACATCCACCCCGACGAGTGTGTCGACTGTGGCGCGTGTGAGCCTGTCTGTCCCGTCGAAGCCATCTTCTACGAAGACGACGTCCCGGACCAGTGGAATGCGTACATCAGCACCAACGTCGATTTCTTCGACGATCTCGGTTCGCCTGGTGGAGCCGCCAAGCTCGGCAAGGTCGACTACGACACGCCGTTCATCAAGGCGCTGCCTCCCATGGGTGAGGAATAGAGATCTTGCCTCGTACTCCGGTGGCCGCTGGGCTTCCTGATTTTCCGTGGGATTCGCTCGCCGAGGTCACGGCCAAGGCGCACTCTCATCCCGACGGCATCGTGAACCTGTCCGTGGGTACGCCGGTGGATCCGGTGGATCCGGTGATACAGGAGGCTCTGGCCTCTGTTGCCGAGGTGCCCGGATATCCGACGACTCATGGCACGCTCGCGCTTCGCGAGGCCGTGGCGGAGTCACTGGATCGCCGCTACAACATTCCCGACATCGATCCGGCAGCGGTGCTGCCGGCCATCGGTACCAAGGAAATGATCGCGTGGCTGCCGAAACTACTCGGTCTCGGAGCCGACGATCTAGTGGTCATTCCGGAGTTGGCCTATCCGACCTACGAGGTCGCGGCGAAGTTGGCAGGCGCACGCGTCCTGCGCGCCGACGGCTTGAACAAGCTCGGTCCCGAGTCGGCGGCGATGATCTTCGTGAACTCGCCGTCCAACCCCACCGGCAAAGTGCTCGGCCTCGAGCACTTGCAGAAGGTCGTGGCCTGGGCACGCGAGCGCAGCGCCATCGTCGTCTCCGACGAGTGCTACCTCGGATTGACGTGGGAAGCGGATGCACTCTCCATTCTCGATCCCCGCGTCAACGACGGCGATCTGACCGGTTTGCTTGCGGTCCACTCACTTTCGAAGACGTCCAACCTTGCCAGCTATCGGGCCGGGTTCGTCACCGGTGACCCTGCTCTGGTGTCGGAACTGCTCGAGGTGCGCAAGCATGCGGGAATGATCTTGCCGCTGCCGATCCAAGCCGCGATGACCGCAGCCTTGGGCGACGACCAACACGAGAACATCCAGCGCGAGCGGTACCGCGAGCGTCGCAGCGTGTTGATCGAAGCTGTTCGCGGCGCCGGATTCACCGTCGACAATTCCGAGGCCGGCCTCTACCTCTGGGCAACCCGCGGCGAGGAATGCCGAGCGACGGTCAGTTGGTTCGCCGATCGCGGGATCCTCGTTGCTCCCGGTGAGTTCTACGGACCGAGCGGAAGCAAGCACGTTCGGATCGCTCTCACCGCGACAGACGAACGAATCGCCGCAGCAGCAAAGCGCCTCTCCGCCTGAACTGTGTGCTTTCGCAGGTGTCAGGTTCCCTGATGTCGGTATCAGTCCGATGTAAGGTCGCGCTGTGACCACCTCAGGGACCGGCGGCTTGGACGCGGTACTGATCGTCGCCGTCGTTCTTGCCTCGGTTGCGCTGATGCTCACCTGGCTGAAGGATCGTCGAATATTCGGAGACTTCCCTCTTTCAGCCGCGCTCCTTTGGCTGGTGGTGGCAGTTCCGTCGATCCTGCAGGCGCTGATGCCGGGACTGCTGGACATGTTTCGTCGTGATCCCGCTTTGATTCGCGACGGTCAATGGTGGCGCATTCTGACCTCGGTGCTCGTCCAGGACGGAGGGGTCGCAGGAACCGTCACCAATCTCGTGACGCTGGCGGTGATTGCGCCGCCGGCGTTTCGGCTCTGGGGCGCCGCACGCGGCTTGGCTCTCTTCCTGCTCGGTCAACTGCTGTTCGGTTTGCTCACCACCGCAGTTTTCCCGTCGACCGGCGCAGGTAACTCCGGCGCCACACTTGCTCTGGCAGCGGCGGCCGCGGGGATCGGCGTACTGGTGCGCCCGCGAATGCCCGAGATTGTTCTGACTGCCGTGATTGTGGTCGGCGGCGCAACCCTGGTGACGGTCGACGACGCGCACGGATTTGCCGTTCTTTCCGGGGCTCTCTTGGGGGCTGCACTGGTGACGCTGTTCCCGCCGCACTCGATGGACGCGCGTCGGGCAGGAGAAATTTTGCGACCATCCGCGCTGTGAGATGCTGTCGTGGTGCTGCTGAGATCCCTGAACCCCCTTGCTGTTGCCCGCGGTGACGACCTCGACGACGCCGTGACGATCGGTGACATGGTTCTCTCGCGGAGTGCCATCCTCGGTGCCGCGACCTCGGTCGCGGAGCGAGTGGCGCAGGCCGATCGGGTTGCCGTATTGGCAACTCCCACAGCAAAAACGATTCTCGCCGTCGTCGGGGCTTTGATTGCCGGCGTCACCGTTGTGCCGGTCCCGCCGGACTCGGGGAGGGCTGAGCGAGAGCACATGCTGCGTGACTCCGGTGCCCAGGCATGGCTCGGCGAAACGGACGAGCACTGCGAAGGACTGCCCGTAGTTCCCGTCCGATTGCACGCTCGCTCGTGGCACAGCTATCCCGAACCGGCACCGCAGTCCACAGCATTCGTCCTGTACACGTCCGGAACTACCGGCCCGCCCAAGGGTGTTCTGCTCAGTCGCTCGGCCATCGCAGCCGGGATCGACGCGCTCGGCGAGGCCTGGGACTGGACGTGGCGAGACACCCTGGTGCACGGGCTTCCTCTCTTCCATGTACACGGACTGATTCTCGGAATCCTCGGCCCCCTCCGGATCGGTAGCCGAGTGATCCACACTGTCAAGCCGACACCGGAAAACTACGCACGGGCCAAAGGCTCCCTCTACTTCGGTGTCCCCACCGTCTGGTCGCGTATCGCCGAAGACGAAGAAGCTGCCAGGGCGTTGTCCGGTGCCCGACTTCTGGTTTCCGGTAGCGCGCCGCTTCCTGTGCCGGTCTTCGAAAAGCTCCGTGAGCGAACAGGATTGACGCCGATCGAGCGTTACGGCATGAGCGAGACGATGCTGACCCTGAGCACGCGTTTCGACGGCGAGCGACGCCCGGGGTGGGTCGGAGTGCCGCTGCACGGTGTCGAGACTCGCCTTCGTGACGAGAAGGGCAACGACGTGCCACACGACGGCCAGAGCATCGGCGGCCTACAGGTACGCGGGCCGATGCTTTTCGACGGCTACTTGAACCGTCCAGACGCAACCGCCGAGTCCTGGACGGAGGACGGCTACTTCAAGACCGGTGATGTCGCCGTCATCGACGAGGGTGGGTTCCACCGAATCGTCGGCCGCGAATCCATCGACTTGATCAAAACCGGCGGATTCAGAGTCGGCGCCGGCGAGATCGAGACTGCCATCCTCGGGCACCCCTCGGTGTCCGAAGTTGCGGTGATCGGTGTCCCCGACGCCGATCTGGGGCAGAGGATCATCGCCGTCGTCGTCCGCAAGCCAGGCAGTCCCGAGGTCACCGAAGCCGAATTGGTCGAGTTGGTCGGGGCAGAGTTATCGGCGCACAAGCGTCCCCGCGAAGTTCGTTTTGCCGAGACTCTGCCGCGTAACGCGATGGGTAAGGTCCAGAAGCGCGACCTGTGGTGAGCGGAGCCGATTGCTGAAAAGTCGCTCCGGCGCTCGAGGCTTCGTGAGTTCGGCCCGCCTGTCCCGGAATGTGGGCCCGCCGGTTCGTCGATGATTCAGCGCTAGTTGGAAATTCTGTGTTCTTGGCTACACTACCGCCCGGTAGGGATAGCTCCAGTCGCACGCATGCCGTCGGTATGCCCTAGTGCGAGTGGCCTCGGAAGGGCAGATTTCATGGCGGGCGGACGGCATTCGAGTCCTGACAGCGGGCGGTCGATCGGGTTCTACGCAGTGGGTGGGTTGGTTGCCGTCGCGGTAGTCGCCACCGGGGTGGTGGTCTTCAAGGCAACACAGTCCGATTCATGCGAGAGCGTCGACGAGTACTCGCTGGCAGCAGATCCTGCGATCGCGCCTGCAGTGACGGAGATCCTCGCAGAATCGTCGCCGGAGCAGACAGGCTGTTCGCGGATCACGGTCACTTCTGCGCTGCCGGGCGACGTCGCGGGAACTTTGGGTAAAGGTGTGGACGCTCCGGACATGTGGATACCGGATTCGACAGCGTGGGTCGGCAAAGCTGCATTGACGGCAAAGGGACCGGTCGCTGCCGCCGGCGGTTCCATCGCCACCTCGCCCGTCGTCCTCGCCTCCGGCGGTGGCGAACAGTTTGCCAGTTGGCTCACGGCGCTACAGGTCCCCGATCTTGCGCTGGGCAATCCGTTGTTCACCGGGGTTGCATCGGCGCCCATTCTCGGAGCTCTCGCGGAGACCGGAGCCACCTCCGAATCGGTTCGAGCTGCCCTCGTACCTCATGCCCAAGCCGAGAGTGTTCGTACCGAAGATCAGCCGGTTGGACAGAAGATGCTCACCGAATTGGTCAGCTCCGGCAAGGTCGGTGTTTCGACTGAGCAGCAGGTAGTCGAGTTCACGAAGGTCGAGTCGAAGATTTCCGCGACCGTGCCGGCGACGGGAACCATGGTCATGGATTACCCCCTGGTGGTCAGTGCTTCGGCACCGGATCGGCACTATGCCGCAGCCAAGAAGAGTGAGGCCATCGCCGACCTGTTGCACAGTGAATCTGCACAGGAAGTTCTGACACGCAGCGGTTTCCGTACTTCCGGCGGAGGTGCTGTCGAAGGTGGAGTCGGTGACGTCACGGCACTGACCGTGTCCGAACAGTCGGTGGCCGATCAGACACTGGGTGCTTGGGCGTTGATGGCCAAGCCGATCCGAACGCTCGTCGCGATCGACGTGTCGGCTTCGATGGACTATCCGGCGGCCGGCGGCAAGACACGCATGCAGTTGACCACTGCTGCGGCCCTTGCCGGCAATCAGGTCTTCCCGGACAGCGTCGCTGCCGGTCTGTGGGCGTTCTCCCAAGGTATGAACGGAACCCAGGACTTCCAGGAATTGGTGCCGATCAGGCGCTACGACACCATTGTTGACGGCGTGACTCAACGAAAGTTGATGGCGGATCAGGCGAACCGGCTCACCGAACTCAAGCGTGGCGCCACAGGTTTGTACGACACGACTTTGGCCGCCTTCCGTAAGGTTCAGGAATCGTACGATCCGCGAGCGGTCAACAGCGTCATCATCTTGACCGACGGTGCCAACGAAGACCCTGACAGCATCAGCCGTGAGCAGCTGCTCGATGTACTTGCACGCGAGCAGGATCCGGCTCGACCGGTCATCATCGTCACTATCGGCATCACCGACGACGCTGATGCCGCGGCGCTCGCCGATATATCCCGCGTGACGGGCGGTTCGACGTACATCGCTCGCGATCCCTCGGAGATTTCCGAGGTGTTCGTGAATGCACTGGCGCACCGAGGAACTTAGGCCGCATCGGGACCGGCCCACGGTATCGGAAGTGGCGGAGCCGCAGACGAATATCGGTGCCCGGTAGGTGTCGTCGTGGTGAAGGTATGCCGGTTGCCTGGTGCAGGTTCGGCAGACCAGTCCAAGCCCTGCTTGGCGTAATTGCACGCCGCGCACAATCCTGCGCCGTTGGCTGCACTGGTGGGTCCACCCTTGTTGTGATCGCGAATGTGGTCGCGGTGGCGAACCGGCGCGTCGCACCACGGAGTGCGGCAGCTTCGATCACGGAGTTCGATCAATCGCGCCAACCCCTTCGGGAAGGTTCTCGCCGTTGACTCCATCGCGGTCATCGCACCGGTGTCGGGGCATGCGTAGATCTTTCGGACCGTTGCCATCGCTTCGGAGTCTTCGCTGGACTTGGCGATCCATTCGCGTGCAATGTCGGCTGGTACAGGTCCGTACCCGTGGACGTGTGCAGGGTCGGTGCTGTCGCCCAGCAGTGACTGATCGGAGACAACCAGATTCACGGTAACGGGTGTCGGTGTGGCGCGGCCGATTCCGGTGACGCGCTCGACCAGGAGGTCAGCCATGATCTGAGCTCGCGTGCGCTCATCCCCGCCCGCAAGAACGGAATCTGCGTCGCGCCCGAGCGTGGCATGTACGGCGATACCTTCGGCGACGGGAAGAAACACATTGAGCCAGCACATCGTGTCGGGCGCAGGCCGCGCCGTCACTCGTCTGTCTCCCACGGCTTTGCGTGCTCGTCTGGCGACACTGTCGGCGTCGATTTCGGCAGTGCGTGCGCGGATTCTTTCTGTCAGTTGATGGTTGCCGCATCCGTCCAAGATTGCAGCTTCGCAGCAGAACTCGCGATCCAATGTAGCGCGATCCTGGGTGGTGAGACACGCAGTCTCGCGCATGAGGATTGTCGCTTGATGCTCACTGATGGAGCCGTCGACGAGTAATCGAAGTGTGTGCGGCATCTCGTCGTTCAGTGCGCGGGCCAGGTTCAGATGCTGAGTTCCGAACCACGCCGACTCCCTCCGTGCGAGTGCAATCTGCGCGTTGATTCCGCGGCCCTGGTATGAGCGCGGAACACCTCGTTCGCTGCGGTCCTTGCGGGTGAACGCATCGAGGTCGGCAGCCAGTAAGGCTTGGGCCCCAGCGCAACTGGCCTTCAATTCTTCTAATGCGCGTAAAAGGTCCACGCGTGCTGCATTGTCGATGGAACGATCCATGCTGACGAGTGAAGCTCGGAATTGTCCGATCGCCTCTTCAGACATCGCCTGTTCGGATACCGCCTGTTCAATTACTGGCGTCGTCACTTTTACCCCCCGGTAGTGTCGAACATACATTCGACAATAGCGTCGACAACGAACTTGCGCAACGGTTTTCTCTGTGAGCGGCGTAAAGTTCCGACAGTTCGGTTTTCGTGGTTGACTGGTCCACATGATCGAGCTGAGGGGATTGACCAAGGTTTACGGACCGACGAAAGCGGTGGACGATTTGTCGTTCACGGTCAAGCCGGGCATCGTGACGGGCTTTCTGGGCCCGAACGGTGCCGGCAAGTCGACGACGATGCGGATGATCCTGGGTTTGGATCAGCCGACGTCGGGTGCGGCGTTGATCGACGGCAAGCCGTACCGGGAGCTGAAGACACCGTTGCGGACGGTGGGGGCGTTGTTGGATGCGAAGTGGGTGCATCCCAATCGCAGTGCGCGGGCGCATCTGCAGTGGATGGCTGCTTCGAACGGGATTCCGAAGTCCCGGGTCGACGAGGTGCTCGGGTTGGTCGGGTTGTCCGAGGTGGCGGGCAAGAAGGCCGGCGGGTTCTCGTTGGGTATGTCGCAGCGTCTGGGGTTGGCGGGTGCGTTGTTGGGTGATCCGAAGGTGTTGTTGTTCGACGAGCCGGTCAACGGTCTCGATCCGGAGGGTATCGTCTGGATTCGTAAGTTCATGCAGCGGTTGGCGGCCGAGGGCCGCACCGTGCTCGTGTCGAGTCATCTTCTCTCGGAGATGGCGTTGACGGCGGAGCAGTTGGTGGTGATCGGTCGGGGTCGGTTGATTTCGGATTCGACGGTGGCGGAGTTCGTGGATCGTTCGTCGGAGTCGACTGTGCGCGTGCGCAGCCCACAATTGGACGCTCTCCATGCCGCATTGACTGCCCACGGACTGACTGTCCGCGAGGAGCATTCAGGATCGGAGCCGGTGTTGGTGGTGGTGGATTCGACCACTGATGTGATCGGTGGTTTGGCGGGTTCGCAGGGAATCGTGTTGTACGAGTTGGCGTCTCAGCAGGGGTCGCTCGAGGATGCGTTCATGAAGTTGACCGGAGACGATGTCCAGTACCACGCGTCCGGTATCGATCCGGGTGCCGGAGCCCACCATGTAAATGCACAGCAGGCAAACACACAGCAGGCTATGGGAGGTGCACTGTAATGGCTGTTCTCAGTGCTGAACGTATCAAGATCACCACGACCAAGTCGCCGCTGTGGTGCACGATCATCATCGTCGTTCTCGGGTTGGGGCTCGCGACCGCTTTCGGACTCAGCGCCAAGTCGTCGCTCCGCAATTCGAACGGTGCAATGATGCCGACCGTGTCGGGGGCGCTCAGCGGAGTGACCGGCTTCGGGGTGTTGGTTCTGATGATCATGGCGGCCCTCGCGATCACCAGCGAATACCGCTTCGGGACCATCCGAACCACGTTCCAGGCAGTTCCGAATCGCGCTTCGGTGCTGATCGCCAAGGCCGGCCTCATCGGCGGTTTCGGAGCGGTATTGACTCTCGTATTGTCGTTCGGCGCCTTCGCTCTGACGAAGGCCACAGCAGGTGACGCCGGAAGATTCCTTACGCTGTCCGGCGACGAGAACTGGCGGGTCGTCTACGGAACACCGATCTACGCGTTCTTCTGCGTGGTTCTGGCAGTCGGAGTGGGAGCGTTGCTCCGGCAGTCTGCAGGTGCTATCGCGCTACTGCTGTTGTGGCCCCTGCTCATCGAGAATCTGTTCAACCTGTTCGGCAGCATTGGCGAGAAGATCATGCCGTTCCTGCCGTTCATGAACGCCAACAACTTTCTCGGTTCCGGCGGTAGCGTCGACTTCCACTGGGGACCCTGGGGCAGCCTGATCTACTTCGCCCTCTTCGTACTCGTCGTCTTCGGTCTCAGCGTCGTCGTAGTGAACAGACGAGATGCATAGGCACACAGATCAAGCGGGCTGATTCTGCTTACGCCAGCGGGCGTTCAGGAAACCCAATGCCGCGATCACGAGGAACAACACGGTGGTCGAGATCAACTGCGCACGTGCATCGGCGTCGAAGAGCATGAGGACGACGAACACGCCGAGCATCGCGAGTGTCGCGTAGCTCAGATACGGGAACAGCCACATACGAACTGTCAGCTTGCCCGACGCTTCGAGTTGTTTACGCAGTCGCAGATGCGAGACGACGATGAAGATCCAGATGACCAGCAGCGCAGCGCCGACTGCGTTGAGCAGGATGCCGAGCAGGTCGTCGGGGAGCAGCCAGTTAAGCAGGACGCTGACGAAGCCGAAGAACACCGACAGCAGAACGGCATTCGTCGGAACTCCGGTGCTCGACAGTTTCGCCATGAAAGCGGGCCCGTCGCCGCGGCGCGACAGTGAGAACGCCATACGAGAGGTGCCGTAGATGTTGGCGTTGAACGCGGAGAGCAAAGCCACAACTACGACGAGTTCCATGAACCCGGCAACACCCGGAATGTTCGCCTTGTTCAAGACGGCCACAAACGGGCCGCTCTCGAGTTCGGGGTCGTTCCAGGGCAGCAGCAGAACCATGATCGAGATGGCGCCGATGTAAAAGACGCTGATGCGCCACACGACGCTTCGGACAGCGACGGCGATGGAGCGTTCCGGATTCTCGGATTCGGCTGCGGCGATGGTGACGATCTCGATCCCGCCGAAAGCGAACGCCACGACGAGAAGTCCTGCGGCAATGCCGGACAACCCGTTGGGCATGAAGCCGCCCTGCCCGAACAGATTGCTCGTACCGACCGGGTCGGTATCAGGCAGGAGGCCGAACACCAGCAGGACACCGATGATCAGGAAGCCGATGATGACGGTGACTTTGATTGCGGCGAACCAGAACTCGAACTCGCCGAAGTTGCTGACCTTGGCCAGGTTCACGACGGCGAAGAACACCACGAAGACGAGGGCGACAACCCATTGCGGGATCGACGGCACCCAGTCGTTCACGATCGCCGACGCTCCAGTGATCTCGGCGCCCAGCACCATGATGAGCATGAACCAGTAGAGCCAGCCCATCACGAAGCCGGCCCACTCGCCGATCCCCAAGCGCGCGTAGTGCGAGAAGGAACCGCTGGCCGGAATCGCCGCGCCCATTTCACCGAGCATGCGCATCACGAACACCACGACGGCGCCCGCAAGGATGTAGGAGATCAGGACAGCCGGGCCGGCCTTGGCGATACCGACGCCGGTTCCGAGGAACAGTCCGGCGCCGATGGCCGAGCCCAGGCCCATCATCGTCAGATGGCGGACCTTGAGACCGTGGCCGAGAGCGGTGGTTGTTCCGTCGGAGACGTCGGTGCTACTCATCAGTCGTTGGCGTGCAAAGCAGCGTTCAGTTCGACGCCGGTGCCCTTCCACGGCACGACCTCGACGGCACCCGAGACCGAGTTACGACGGAAGAGAAGGTTGGACTTGCCGCTGAGTTCCTTGGCCTTGACGACGGTGCCGTCCGGGCCGGTGACCTTCGTGCCCGCGGTGACGTAGAGGCCGGCTTCGAGGACGCAGTCGTCGCCGAGTGAAATGCCGAGGCCGGCGTTGGCGCCGAGGAGGCAGCGCTTGCCGAGGGAGATGGTTTCCTTGCCACCGCCGGAGAGGGTGCCCATGATCGAGGCGCCGCCGCCCACGTCGGATCCGTCGTCGACGACGACGCCCGCGGAGATTCGGCCTTCGACCATCGAGTTGCCGAGGGTGCCGGCGTTGAAGTTGACGAAGCCCTCGTGCATGACGGTCGTTCCGCTGGCGAGGTGTGCGCCGAGTCGGACACGGTCGGCGTCACCGATGCGAACTCCGGACGGCACGACGTAGTCGACCATGCGGGGGAACTTGTCGACGCTGAACACGGTGACGACTCCGCGGATGCGCAGACGCGAGCGAACCTGCTCGAAGCCCTCGACGGCGCACGGGCCGAAGTTGGTCCACACGACGTTGCTGAGCAGGCCGAACTGGCCGTCGAGGTTGACGCCGTGGGGCGCGACGAGACGGTGCGAGAGGAGGTGGAGGCGCAGGTAGACGTCATGGGCGTCGACCGGTGCCTTGGAGAGATCGGCGATGGTGGTGCGAACGACGACCTGCGAGACCTCGCGAGCGTCGTCAGTGCCTGCCAGCAGCGCAAGATCGGAAGGAATGTCTGTTCCCTCGACGTTCTCGGTACCGGTCTTGTCGAATGTTCCCAGCTCCGGTGCCGGGAACCAGGTGTCGAGGACGGCTCCGTCCGCGGTCACGTTGGCGATACCTACTGCTGTTGCTCCCTGTGCGCTCACGGGACTAGAGATTACTGGGTGGTGGGTGCACCGGCCTAGGCTGGTGCGTGTGAGCACCCTCGATCTTGCTTCGGACCCCATCGACTTGACGGCCGCCCTGGTCGACATCCCCAGCGTCTCGCACGACGAATCCGTCATCGCGCAGGCCGTCGAGGATGCGCTGCGTGAGCAGACTTCGGGCTTCGAGATCATCCGCAACGGCAACGCCGTGTTGGCGCGTACGTCGCGTGGGCTGCCGAGCCGCGTCATGCTCGCCGGACATCTGGACACGGTGCCGATCGCCGACAATGTTCCTTCGCGACGCGACGGCGACATCCTGCACGGCTGCGGGACCGTGGACATGAAGTCGGGCGATGCGGTGTTCCTGCACCTGGCGGCCACCATCGAGAACTTGGCCCACGACCTGACTCTCGTCTTCTACGACTGCGAAGAGATCGCCGCGACGTTCAACGGACTCGGAAGAATCGAACGCGAGATCCCGGAATGGCTCACGGCCGACGTCGCAATTCTCGGTGAGCCGACGGCCGGTTTCATCGAGGCCGGGTGCCAGGGCACGATGCGGGTTCGGTTGACGGCTTCGGGAATTCGCGCACATTCGGCCAGGTCCTGGCTGGGGGACAACGCCATTCACAAGTTCGGCGGAGCGTTGGAGCGGTTGTCGAATTACCAGCCGCGCTCGGTCGACATCGACGGTTGCGGCTACCGCGAAGGTTTGTCGGCGGTGCGGATTTCCGGCGGTGTCGCCGGAAACGTCGTCCCGGACGAAGCCGAGATGGACGTCAACTTCCGATTCGCGCCCGATCGCAACGAGGCGCAAGCTGAGGCATACGTGCGCGAAGTGTTCGACGGTCTGGGCCTCGGATTCGAGGTCACGGACTCCTCACCCGGCGCGTTGCCTGGCTTGGCGAACCCGTCCGCTGCCGCCCTGATCGAGGCGGCCGGTGGTCAGTTCCGTGCGAAGTACGGGTGGACCGACGTGTCCAGGTTCTCGGCGCTCGGCATTCCTGCCGTGAACTACGGACCGGGTGATCCGAACCTCGCGCACAAGCGCGACGAGCACGTTCCGGTGCAGCAGATCACCGACGTCGCGGCCGTGCTGAGGAAGTATCTGTCGGCCTGACCGTTAGCCTTGCCGCATGGCACCAGAGAAGAATTCGGCTTCGAAGAAGCAGAGCTCGTCGATCAAGCACCGCGGCCCCGTTCAGCTTCGACGCAAGCGCAAGGACGAGAAGACCACGACGGATCAGCGTTTGCTCGACAAGCGCGGACCCACGGATTGGGTACACACCGATCCGTGGCGTGTGTTGCGTATCCAGAGCGAATTCGTCGAAGGTTTCGGAGCGCTCGCCGAGGTCCCCCGTGCGGTCACGGTGTTCGGTTCGGCCCGCACCACGGTCGATCATCCCGAGTACCAATCCGGCCGTGAACTGGGAACGGCCTTGGCCGAAGCCGGGTACGCCGTCATCACCGGTGGTGGGCCGGGAGTCATGGAAGCTGCCAACCGTGGTTGCAGCGAAGCAGGCGGATATTCGATCGGTCTCGGCATCGAGTTGCCGTTCGAACAGGGGCTCAACGAGTGGGTGGATCTCGGAATCAACTTCCGGTACTTCTTCGCACGCAAGACGATGTTCGTGAAGTATTCCCAGGCATTCATCTGCCTGCCAGGCGGCTTCGGAACACTCGACGAGCTGTTCGAAGCACTCACCCTGGTGCAGACCCACAAAGTCACGCGCTTCCCGATCGTCCTGTTCGGTACCGAGTACTGGTCCGGACTCGTCGACTGGATTCGCGGCACCCTCGAGCGTGACGGCAAGATTTCCGAAGGCGACGTGAACCTGCTGCACGTCACCGACAGCGTGGAAGAAGCAGTACGAATCGTCCTCAACGCAGACAAGGGCGTCGACGAGGCCGCAGATCTGGGGAAAGAAGAAGAATGGTGACCGATTCCGACAAGAAGTACTCGATCTGCGTCTACTGCGCGTCGGGGCCGGTGGACGAGTCTTTCCTGGCGTTGGCGGCAGAGGTGGGAACCGCGATCGGTCGCCGCGGATGGCAGTTGGTCTCGGGCGGTGGCAACGTCTCGATGATGGGCGCTGTCGCCGAGTCCGCTCGCGCGGCGGGCGCTTGGACCGTCGGCGTCATTCCGAAGGCCCTGGTGCACAAGGAAGTTGCCGACGTCGATGCCGACGAGCTGATCGTCACGGACACCATGCGCGAACGCAAGAAGCTGATGGAAGATCACGCCGACGCGTTCATCACGCTGCCGGGCGGAATCGGGACGCTGGAAGAGCTGTTCGAGACATGGACCGCCGGCTACCTCGGAATGCACGAGAAACCAGTGGTGATGCTCGATCCCGTCGGGCACTTCACCGGCCTGCTCGAGTGGTTGAACAAGCTCGACGGGACCGGCTTCGTCGGGCGTCAGGCGCTGGACACACTGTTGGTGCGGACGGACGTCGAGGCGGCGCTCGACGCGTGCGTCAGATCCTGATCAGACGCGTGCGTGAAACCCTGACCTGGGGCATGGCGAGCTTTATTACCGTGCAGTAAGGTGGCCGCAGACTGAGCGGCCGAATGGGCGCCGGATACGTGTTAGGGGAGCCATGAGTTCGGAAGCCCGTTCGACCGTAAGCCTGCTGGATCTGGCGGCAAAACTGCCGTCGATGATCACCGAGGTACCGATCCTGGCGCGGGGGGCCGCCGGGCTCACTCGCAAGCCTTCGGCCAAGGAATCGATCGGGTTGATCTTCCAGAAGGCCGCGCACGCGCACCCGTCGCGCCCCTTCATCCGGTTCGAGGGGCACGCGACCAGTTATGCCGAGGCCAACGAACTGGTGAACCGCTACGCCGACGTCCTCCGCGGACGAGGAGTCGACCGCGGAGACGTCGTCGGAGTGCTGGCCAAGAACACTCCCGAAGCCCTGTTGATCGCACTCGCTGCCGTCAAACTCGGTGCGGCAGCGGGCATGCTGAACTACAATCAGCGCGACGACGTTCTGGCACACAGCCTTACGCTGCTCGACGCTCGCGTCCTGGTAGTCGCCGACGAGTGCGAAGAAGCCCTCGAATCGTTGCCTGCCGGATTTGCCGGGCCCGCTCAACTTCTTGTCAGCGAACTCGAAGATCTGGCGAAGACGGCTGATCCGTCCAACCCGGCGGTTACCGCCGAGGTGCTGGCGAAAGAGAAGGCGTTCTACATCTTCACCTCGGGCACCACCGGAATGCCCAAGGCGAGCTTGATGACTCACTTCCGCTGGTTGAAGTCGATGTCAGGACTCGGGTTGATGGGCGTGCGCTTGCGCGGCTCGGACACTCTGTACTGCTGCTTGCCGCTCTATCACAACAACGCGTTGACGGTCTCGTTGTCCTCGGTGCTCGCGTCCGGTGCCACCATCGCGATCGGACGCCAGTTTTCGGCCTCACGGTTCTGGGACGATATCGCAGTCAACAAGGCGACCGCCTTCACGTACATCGGCGAACTGTGCCGCTATCTGCTCAATCAGCCGGTCAAGCCGACCGACAGCGACAACGCTGTTCGGCTCATGGTGGGTAACGGTCTGCGCCCGGAGATCTGGGCCGAATTCACCCAGCGGTTCGGCATTCCCCGCGTCGCCGAGTTCTACGGTGCCAGCGAATGCAACATCGCGTTCGTCAACGCACTCAACGTGGACAAGACGGCAGGCATCTGTCCGTTGCCGCACGCCGTCGTGGAGTTCGACGAGAACACTGGAAAAGCGTTGCGCGCCGCCGACGGTCGACTCCGCAAGGTTTCCACGGGTCAGGTCGGGCTCCTGCTGTCCAAGATCACGGACCGGGCGCCTTTCGACGGTTACACAGACGAAGCTGCGAGCAACAGCAAACTGGTGCGCGGGGGATTCAAGGACGACGACACCTGGTTCGACACCGGAGACCTGGTGCGCAAGCAGGGATGGGGCCACGTCGCCTTCGTCGACCGCCTCGGTGACACCTTCCGCTGGAAGGGTGAGAACGTCGCCACCACGGAGGTCGAGGGCGCGCTGAGTTCGCACCCGGCCGTCGAGGAAGCAGTTGTCTACGGCGTCGAGATTCCGGGCACCGACGGGCGCGCGGGCATGGCGGCGGTGAAGCTACGGGACGGCCAGAGTTTTGAGGGCAGCGAAGTCGCGGCTCACCTCTACGGCAAGCTCCCCAACTACGCGGTCCCGCTGTTCATCCGCATCGTCGACTCACTCGAACACACCAGCACTTTCAAGTCGCGCAAGGTGGAATTGCGCAACGAGGGTTACGACGTCGGCGCCGACACTCTGTACCTTCTCGAGGGCCGCGAGGGTGGTTATGTGGACTCGTACGACGAATACGTCGGAAAGGTCGCGGCGGGCTCGGTACCCAAGGGCTAGACCGAGTTCCGTCATGCCAGTATGAGTGGCATGTCTTCACTCTCCGGTTCTACCGCGCAGCCAGGTCCGGCGCCCACCCTGTGTGGGCGTCCGGTCGCGGTCGACCGCGCATTGGTGATGGCGATCGTCAATCGCACTCCCGATTCCTTCTACGACCAGGGTGCGACGTTCTCGGACTCGGCGGCGATGGCTGCCGTCGATCGTGCCGTCGACGAAGGCGCCGATCTGGTGGACATCGGGGGAGTGAAAGCCGGACCGGGTGACCTCGTCGACGCCGACGAGGAAGTCAGGCGAGTGGTTCCGTTCGTCGCCGCGATCAGGGCCAAGTACCCCGAGTTGATCATCAGCGTCGACACCTGGCGCAGTGGCGTCGCACGGCTGGCACGCGACGAAGGCGCCGACCTGATCAACGACACGTGGGCCGGTGCGGATCCCGAACTCGTTGTGGTCGCCGCCGAGACGGGCGCCGGCATCGTCTGCTCGCACACGGGCGGCGCGGTTCCGCGCACCCGCCCGCACCGTGTGCGCTACGACGACGTCGTCGCAGATGTGGTCTCCGAGGTGGTGTCGGCGGCAGAACGCGCCCTGGCTCTCGGTGTTCCGCGTGACGCGATTCTGATCGATCCCACCCACGACTTCGGCAAGAACACCTTCCACGGGCTCGAGTTGTTGCGAAAAGTGGACGTTCTTGTAAACACCGGGTGGCCAGTGCTGATGGCGCTGAGCAATAAGGACTTCATCGGGGAGACTCTTGGTGTGGAGCTTTCCGAGAGGTTGGAGGGAACATTGGCAGCGACAGCAATGGCCGCGGCGGGCGGCGCCCGGGTGTTCCGTGTTCACGAGGTGGCGTCCACCCGCCGAGTAGTCGACATGGTGGCCGCGATCCAAGGACGCCGCGCCCCGGTACGTACGGTTCGAGGTCTGGCATGAGCATCACCGGTGCGGGCCCGACCCGCGTATGGGCAGAAGCCAACAGTTGGGACCATCCGAGTTGGACGGTCGCTGAACTCGAACGGGCGAAGGGTGGCCGAACCGTCTCGGTGGTGTTGCCCGCACTCAACGAAGAGGACACCGTTGCCGCGGTGGTCGACACCATTCATCCGTTGCTCGGTGGCTTGGTCGACGAGTTGATCGTTCTCGATTCCGGTTCGACCGACCGAACCGCCGAGCGTGCTCGCGCTGCCGGAGCGACGGTGATCAGTCGTGAGAGCGCAGTCCCGTCCATCCCGCCGACGGCGGGCAAGGGTGAGGTGCTGTGGCGTTCGGTGGCAGCGACCACCGGCGATCTGATCGCATTCGTCGACTCCGATCTCATCAATCCCGATCCGGCGTTCGTGCCCAAACTGCTGGGGCCGCTGCTCACCGTTGACGGCATCCATCTGGTGAAGGGCTACTACCGCCGTCCGCTGCGCGTGAGCGGCACGGAGGACGCCAACGGCGGCGGACGAGTCACGGAATTGGTTGCGCGGCCCATGTTGGCTGCGCTGCGGCCCGAACTCACGTCGGTACTGCAACCGCTCGGCGGTGAATACGCCGGCACCCGTGAGTTGCTCTCGGCTGTTCCGTTCGCCCCCGGCTACGGCGTCGAGATCGGCTTGCTGCTCGACACGTACGACACGTTGGGGCTGGCGGCGATCGGTCAGGTCAATCTCGGTGTGCGCAAGCATCGCAACCGGCCGCTCGCCGACCTCGGCGTGATGAGTCGGCAGATCATCGGAACGATGCTCAGGCGGTGCGGGATCGAGGATTCGGGTGCCGGGTTGACCCAATTCTTGGTCGACGGTGATTCTTTCGTGCCCGAGACCACGGAGGTATCGCTGGTCGATCGACCGCCGATGAATTCGATAGTGCGCACCGCGGGGGTCTGACCGCTTACCTACGGGTATGGGAGTATCGGTCCATGATGACGATCCTCCTGTACCTGATTGTCATGGCACTGGTCGGCGCGATGCTCTTTCTCGCCGCCAGCGCTGTGTTCGGGCGCTCGGAAGAGCTGCCGCCGCTGCCTCCGGGCACGACGGCGACCGTGCTCCCGGCTGAGGACGTCACCGGAGCGGATGTCGACGCTCTGCGCTTTCAGCAGGTGCTGAGGGGTTACAAGGCGAGCGAAGTGGATTGGGCTCTGCATCGCCTCGGAATGGAAATCGATTCTCTGCGTGCACAACTGGGCCGTGACGAGAAGTCTGAGATTCTGATCCAGCCTGAAGGCCTGTCCAAGTCCGAAGTATCTGCGGCGGGGCCTGATTCGGCAGCACCTGAGTCTTCGGCGGCTACTGAGTCCGAGTCGAAGGATTCACACGGCTGATGGCAGACGGACTGGTTCGGTGCGGCTGGGTGGTCGAGACGCCCGGTGACTCGCTGTACCGCGACTACCACGACGAGGAGTGGGGGCGTCCGCTGCACGGCCGCGACGAACTGTTCGAGCGGCTCGCCCTCGAAGCATTCCAATCGGGGCTTTCTTGGATCACGATTCTGCGCAAACGCGAGGCGTTCCGCGAAGCCTTCGACGGGTTCGATCCGGACAAGGTCGCAGCGTACGGAGTTGCGGATGTCGAGAGATTGCTCTCCGATGCCGCGATCGTCCGCAATCGCGCGAAGATCGAAGCGACGATTTCCAACGCCCGAGTGCTCGTGAATTCACCCGATCTGGACCTCGATTCGTTACTCTGGTCGTTCTCGCCGCCTCGACGCACCAGACGACTTACATCAATTGCAGAGGTTCCGGCGGTCACTCCCGAGTCGACTGCCATGGCTAAGGAACTTAAGCGACGTGGGTTCAAGTTTGTGGGTCCTACCACGGCTTATGCGCTCATGCAGGCCACCGGAATGGTCGATGATCACGTGGCTGATTGTTGGGTTCCGACGCAGGTGTGACGGTCGACTGAACACCCCTAAATGTGACTCAGATTCCCGGTTCCCGCATCCATAGGGAACAATGGAGGGTACGAGCCTCGCTGATTGTTGGCGGGGCGCACCGTTAGTCGAGGCGCAGAGCAATGCAGCGCAGATCTGGAGGGAGCAGAGGATGGCGGCCATGAAGCCCCGGACCGGGGACGGTCCCCTCGAAGCAACCAAAGAGGGACGAGGAATCGTCATGCGGGTTCCACTCGAGGGTGGCGGACGCCTCGTCGTCGAGCTGACCCCGGATGAAGCTGCAGCGCTCGGTGTGGAACTCACGAACGTCACCAGCTAGTCGGGTCCAGGTTGTAGCAGTACGAACAACAGCACGTGATTGCACGCAGGCTCCGTATCCGTTTCGGTACGGGGCCTGAAGTGTGTGCGCACCGCAGGTAGAAAGGACGGATCAATGCTTTCCGCCGTGATCGATCTTCTGTCCTGCCCGCAGTGCGCTGCCGAGTTGGAGTTGGTGGACGGCGCCGCCGAGTGCGACCGCGGACATCGATTCGATGTGGCTCGCCAGGGTTACGTGAGCCTGATCAGCGGCGGAGCCACGAAGTTCACCGGCGACAGTGCCGAGATGATCGCGGCGCGTGCACGACTGCTCGGCGCTGGCCATTTCGACCCACTGATGGATGCCGTCTCCCTGGCCTGCTCGACTACGGCTGGGTTGGATCCTGCGCGGATCGTCGAAATCGGTGCAGGCACAGGCCAATACCTTGCTCACGTGGTGGATTCGCTGCCCGATTCTCGCGCAATAGCCTTGGACGTGTCCAAGTTCGCGGCACGGCGAGCTGCTAAGGTCCACGAAAGAATCGGCTCGATCGTCGCAGACGTCTGGCAACCACTACCGATTCGCGACGGAGCGTTGTCTCACGTGCTCTGTGTGTTCGCTCCGCGCAACGGTCCGCAGTCTCATCGTGTTCTTGCCGATGACGGCGTTCTGGTGGTGTTGACGCCCACCGACAGGCATCTGCGCGAGCTGATCGACATCCTTGCGATGGTCCGGGTCGACGATCGCAAAGTAGAACGCCTCGAGTCGTCGATGGCCGGCTACTTCGACCGTGTGAGCAGCGACGAGGTCGAGTTCACGATGCCGTTGTCACACCAGGACATCCTCGACCTGGTGGGTATGGGACCGTCGGCGAGACACCTGACGCCCGCCGATCTTGCTGCCGCCGTGGCGAAGCTGCCGCAGCCGAGCACCGTCACCGCGTCGGCGACGATCTCGACCTACCGCAAAATCTGACCTGGATCAGCGTCTCGTGACGGCATCCGCGTAGACCTCGATCGTCTGTTTGGCGATTTCGGCCCAGGAGAACTCGTCGATCGCACGGATTCTGCCCGCACGACCCATCGCTTCGGCGCCTTCTCGGTCGGCGACAACGGCATTGACGGTGGCCGCGAGTGACTCCTCGAATGCGTTCGGCTCGTAGGCGTTGTAATGCACGAGTCGCCCGGTGACGCCGTCGGCGACCACCTCGGGGATACCGCCGACATCGGAAGCGACCACGGCGGTCTCGCATGCCATCGCCTCGAGATTGACGATCCCGAGGGGCTCGTACACCGAAGGGCAGACGAATACCGTTGCTGCCGAGAGTATTTCCCTAATCTGTTCGGTCGGGAGCATTTCGCGCACCCAGAAGACGTTGCCTCGATGCTTGGCCAGTTCGGCCACCGCCTTCTCCGTCTCGGCGGCGATCTCCAGTGTATCGGGAGCGCCGGCACACAGCACGAGTTGAATCTCCGGGTCGAAGTGGTGTGCCGCCGCGACGAGGTGACCAACTCCCTTCTGCCTGGTGATGCGTCCGACAAAGGCCACGATGGGTTCGGCTGGATCGACGCCGATCGACGCGAGCGCGGACGGCGCTCGCGTCGCAGATCCGCCGGGATGCCATACCGCGGTATCGATTCCGTTGCGCACCACGTGCACGCGGCTCGGATCGACAGCGGGATACGCGTCGAGGACGTCGAGTCGCATTCCGGAACTGACGGCGATGATCGCGTCTGCATGCTCGACGGCGTTGCGTTCGGACCACGACGAGATCCGATAGCCACCACCTAGCTGCTCGGCCTTCCACGGGCGTCTGGGCTCGAGTGAGTGGGCAGTGAGGATGTGCGGTACGTCGTAGAGTGCCGAGGCGAGATGCCCGGCCAGTCCGGTGTACCAGGTGTGGGAGTGGACGATGTCGACGCCTGCCGCTGCGTCCGCCATCCGCAGTTCAGCGGAGAGCGTAGTCAAGGCGGGGTTGGATCCGGCGAGTGCGGGGTCGGGAGAGTGGACGAACGCGCCTTCGCGCGGGGCGCCCATGCAGTGCACGTCGACCTCGCACAACCGCTTCATCTGAGCGACGAGCTCGGTTACGTGTACTCCTGCGCCGCCGTAGATCTCCGGCGGGTATTCCTTGGTCATCATCGCGACTCGCACGCGCTAAACCTAACCGCCCGTGGTCGATCCGGCTACCGATCGCGCTTTCCCCGCCCGTTCGGAGAGGGACACGATCGGACCTCTCGGGCTGCTTCGCTAGCGGGAGTTCACCAGTGCGGATAGGTTAGCGGTGTGAGAAGCCAGCCGCATGTGCTTGGAATCGTGCTCGCCGGGGGCGAGGGCAAACGCTTGTATCCGCTGACCGCGGACAGAGCGAAGCCCGCAGTGCCCTTCGGAGGTGCATATCGACTTATCGACTTCGTGTTGAGCAACCTTGTCAACGCGGGATATCTGCGTATTTGTGTGTTGACGCAATACAAGTCACATTCACTCGACCGCCACATTTCGCAGACGTGGCGGTTGTCCGGTTTCGCGGGTGAGTACATCACTCCGGTCCCGGCCCAGCAGCGGCTCGGGCCGCGCTGGTACACCGGCAGCGCCGACGCAATCCTGCAGTCGCTCAATCTCGTTTACGACGAGGACCCCGAGTACATCGTTGTTTTCGGTGCCGACCACGTGTACCGGATGGATCCGGAACAGATGGTGCAGCACCACATCGAATCCGGGGCAGGGGTGACGGTCGCGGGTATTCGTGTACCGCGAAGCGAGGCTTTTGCTTTCGGCTGCATCGACAGTGACGAGTCCGGACGCATCACCCAGTTCCTCGAGAAGCCCGCCCATCCTCCCGGGACACCGGACGACCCCAACTCGACGTTCGCGTCCATGGGTAACTATGTGTTCACCACCAAGGTGCTCGTGGACGCCATCCGCGCGGATTCGGAGAACTCCGACTCCGACCACGACATGGGCGGCGACATCATTCCCGCCTTGGTCGCCGCGGGGGAGGCGTCGGTCTACGACTTCAAGGACAACGTCGTTCCCGGCGCCACCGATCGAGACCGCGGTTACTGGCGCGACGTCGGTACCCTCGACGCCTTCTACGACGCTCACATGGACCTCGTGTCCGTGCATCCCATCTTCAATCTCTACAACCGTCGCTGGCCCATCCGCGGCGCCACCGAGAACCTCGCACCTGCCAAGTTCGTGAAGGGCGGACTCGCCCAGGAATCGGTGGTCGGTGCGGGGTCGATCCTGTCCGCGGCAACGGTCCGTAATTCGGTACTCAGCTCCAACGTGATGATCGAGGACGGCGCGACCGTCGAGGGCAGCGTGCTGATGCCGGGTGTGCGCATCGGCAAGGGTGCCGTCGTACGGCGCGCGATCCTCGACAAGAACGTCGTGGTCGGTGACGGCGAAATCATCGGCGTCGACCTCGAACGTGACCGCGAACGGTTCGCCATCAGTCAGGGTGGCGTCGTCGCCATCGGGAAAGGCGTCTGGATCTAAAGCTTGCTCGCGCAGAGGAGGCCGTCGCCGAGGGGGAGGAGCACTCGAATGAGTCGCTCGTCCTCGGTCACGGCCTTCGCTGCTTCCCGGACCGCAACAGTCGTCGCATCGCGAGCGGAACTGTCGGCAACACGACCGTCGGCGAGGGCGTTGTGCAGAACGATGACACCGCCGGAGCGCAGCAGGCGGACACCTTCGCGGACGTAGTGCGGATGGTCGATCGCGGCGCAGTCGACGAACACCAGGTCGTAGCCGCCGTCGGCGAGACGGGGAAGGACGTCGAGAGCGCGTCCGTTGATCAGGCGAGTGCGTGCCGGAGCGATTCCACTTTCGCGGAAGGTCAGCTTGGCCGCCCGTTGGTGTTCGGGTTCGCTGTCGATCGTGGTCAGGACGCCGTCGTCGCGCATGCCGTGCAAAAGCCACAGGCTGCTCACGCCGGCTCCGGTGCCCACCTCGACGGCTGTCTTCGCGTCGAGCATTCTCGCGAACATGGCGAGCGTCGCGCCGACAGCGGGCGTCACCGGATGGGCTCCGAGATCCAGCGCTCGATCTCGCGCCGCGGTCAAAATCTCGTCCTCGGAAACTACGTCCTCGACGTGGCGGAGTATCTGTTCGGCGTGGGTCACGCTCATGAGGTTATCGGGCGGTTCGGATTGTCGCTGCAAGGCGCGCAGTCACCAGGATTCTCAGGAATCCCTCAGGCTCCTCATATGGCGTGCACACCGCGATGAGAAAAGGTGTATACATCGCCGGATCGAAGATCGCACGGCGGTATCGATTTTTACCAAGTTGGTCTTTCGCAGCTCGGTGATCGGGAACAAATCACAGCATCGGCTGGTTCTCCCGATTATCGCGCATCACGTGATTCGGACAACGCGGTGATCGAACTACGCGATCCCGAGCAGGAGGATCAACTTATTTACCAGGTCAACGACGAGCCTCGCCCTCGAGAGTCGGAAGTTTTGACGACGGAATCGGCTGTGGATTCCGAATTGATCGGCACAGCTGTGTTCGATGCAACTGGTGAGAAGTCCTCCATGCCGTCTTGGGACGAACTCGTGCGTCAGCACGGTGACCGGGTGTACCGCCTGGCCTACCGACTGTCAGGCGATGCCCAGGACGCCGAGGACTTGACTCAGGACACCTTCATCCGGGTGTTCCGCTCGCTCTCCGATTATCAGCCCGGAACGTTCGAGGGCTGGTTGCACCGCATCACCACAAACCTGTTCCTCGACATGGTTCGCCGACGCAACCGCATCCGTATGGAAGCGCTGCCCGAGGACTACGACCGCGTTCCCTCACCCGGTCCCGACCCCGAGCAGATCTACCACGACGCGCGCCTCGACGCAGGTCTGCAGGCCGCACTGGACTCACTTGCACCTGAATTTCGTGCCGCTGTCGTGCTCTGTGACATCGAAGGTCTGTCGTACGAGGAAATCGGTGCCACACTGGGAGTGAAGCTCGGAACGGTTCGTAGCCGTATCCATCGTGGGCGACAGGCGATTCGTGATCATCTGGCAGCGCAGCGCGCGGCCGAATCCGAACTCGTCGGTTTCTGACGGTCGGGTTCGAGCTGCAGAGCGGGACGTGGTCAATCACCTGGAGGGACGAATGACGGAGGCGCGGGCACATCGCCAGTTCGGTTCGACCGAACATCTGGCCAGCGAGGCAATCGCTGCCTACGTCGACGGAGAGCTCCGAATGCAGGCCTACCTGAGGGCCTCCCATCACATCTCGATCTGCGCCGAGTGCGCTGCAGCCGTCGATGCTCAGCAGCAGGCGCGTGGTGCGCTGCGTCGAAGCGGCGAGATGACGATGCCGTTGTCCCTGGTGGGACTTCTCAGCCAGATTCCCTCGTGCAACAGTCCGACTACCGGACCCAATTCGGAAAACGCCGACAGTTCCGTCGGTAATCAGCCCGCGGGCTTCTCCACCATCAGCAAGAGGTTTTCCCGTCGCTGGCGCAAATGACGCCGCGCGCCTGCTTCCTGGCGCGGATCAGTGATACTGGACGATGTGACTGACGGAAAAAGGGGGCACTCCGGAGTGAGTTCGGATTCTTCGGCAAACGGTTCGGTGGACAGACCGGCAGATGCGCCGGTACTCGACCCCCGCCCGGTGTACCGACCCCAGATCGATCCGGCCTCGCGCCAGGTGTTCGGTCGGCCGAGTGGAGTCGAAGGCTCGTTCACTCCGGTGGCCGCGCGATCGACCCCGTCCTCCGACGTCGTGATCAGCGCTCCGGACCCGGTTCTGGCCGAAGCATTCGGTCGACCCGCAGACGCCACCGAGTCGATCGGCCGCGATCCCGAGGCGTCGGCGAACAACGCGCCCGAAGAAGAGCCGCCGAGCGATCCGTGGCGTGATCCGGAATCCGCCGTCTCCCTGGGCAATCCCGCAGAGTCCGAGGCGCCGGTGCAGTTGCAGCCCGCCCAGAAGCTCGATGTGCGTGAGGTGTTGTTCGGTCGCAAGGTCGCTCCCTCGGCGCTGGCCGCACTTGCCGGGATGGCGCTCGTCATCGCGCTCGTCGGCGGCTTGTTAGCCACGGTCATCACTGCCGATCGCAGTTCACTCACCAGCTCACGCGTCACCCTCGTCCAATCCGGCGGCGGCGAACAACCGGAGTCGCAGGTGGCGAAGGTCGCCGACGCGGTGCTGCCTTCCGTGGTGTCGATTCAGGTTGCCGTCGGCGACCAGGGAAGTACCGGATCCGGCGTGGTCATCTCGGACAAGGGATACATCGTCACCAACAACCACGTGATCTCCTCTGCCGTTCCGCCCGCGCAGGACGCGAAGATCCAGGTGATCTTCTCCGACGGAACCAAGACCGACGCCCAGATCGTCGGCCGTGACGTCAAGACAGACCTCGCGGTGCTCAAGGTGTCGGCCAACAATCTGACGGTCGCTCAGCTCGGAAAATCTGAGGATGTTCAGGTGGGCGACGACGTCGTCGCCGTCGGCTCACCACTTGGGTTGAGCAAAACCGTCACTCGCGGAATCGTCAGTGCGCTGAATCGGCCTCTGCGGTTGTCGGGTGAAGGCACCGACACCAACGCCGTCATCGACGCCGTCCAGACCGACGCGGCGATCAATCACGGCAACTCCGGTGGTGCGCTCGTCGACGACGAAGCCCGCGTCATCGGTATCAACACGGCAATGCTCAGTGAGTCCGGTGGTTCGGTCGGGCTCGGCTTCGCGATCCCGATCGACACGGTCACCGAGGTGGCGCAGACCATCATCCGCGACGGCAAGGTCCATCACCCCGACATCGGCGTGAATGCCCGCACCGCAGTCAACGACGCGACCAGCGGCGCTGCCGTGGCCAACGTCCGCGACGGCAGCCCCGCTCAACGTGCGGGGATCGTCGAGGGTGACGTCATCGTCAAGGTCGGTGACCGACCGGTGACAAGCGCTGACGAACTGGTGGTTGCGGTCAACGCGACGACCGTCGATCAGCCTGTCGACGTTCAGTTGATCCGCGACGGACGGCAGGTCGACATTTCGGTCACGCCGGTGTCGGACTGATCGGGCTCTGCGATCTTCCTGTGAGGTTGATCCGGACATGCGCGCACCGAGCAAGCACACAGTAGGCTGACCCTGTGTTTGGCAACATCGGTTGGGGCGAGTTCATGATCCTCCTCGTAGCGGCTCTGGTCATCTTGGGACCTGAGCGGCTTCCTGGTGCGGTCTCCTGGGTCACGAAATCCCTGAGGCAGGTGCGCGAATATGCTTCGGGCGCTTCCAATCAGCTCAAGGAAGAACTGGGCACCGACTTCGAGGATCTGCGTAAACCACTCGCAGATCTGAACAAGCTGCGCGGAATGACGCCGCGCGCTGTGATCACCCAGCACCTCCTCGACGGTGACGACTCCATCTTCACGGGTAACTTCGACAAGAAGCCGCAGAGTGGCGTGCAGGAACCGAAGACGCTGTCGAAGGACAAGCCACTCACTGCCGGCGAACGTCCTCCCGTGGACTTCGACGCAACCTAGATTCGACATACGAAAGGGCGCCTGCCACCGATCGGTGACAGGCGCCCTTTCGTATGAGGGGTTCTAGAGGTTGCGAACCGTGTTGATACCGAGCGACATTCCGGCCAGCCCGCGCTGACGGACGGCCAACTTGTCGGCGATGTCCTTGAGTGCGATGGCGGCGGGTGAGTCGGGGGCGCTGAGGACGATCGGTGTCCCGGCGTCGCCTGCCTCACGGACGGACGGATCCAGCGGGATCTGTCCGAGAAGCGGAACCTTGGCGCCGACGGCCTTCGTGAGGCGATCGGAGACCGTCTGCCCGCCGCCTTCACCGAAGATGTCCATACGAGTGCCGTCGGGAAGTTCGAGCCACGACATGTTCTCGACAACGCCCGCCACACGTTGACGGGTCTGCAGGGCGATGGCGCCCGCGCGCTCGGCGACCTCTGCGGCAGCCTGCTGCGGTGTGGTGACGACCAGGATCTCTGCGCTCGGGATGAGCTGAGCCACTGAGATGGCGATGTCACCGGTGCCGGGCGGCAGATCGAGCAGCAGCACGTCCAGATCGCCCCAGAACACGTCGGCTAGGAATTGCTGGAGCGCGCGGTGCAGCATCGGTCCGCGCCAGACGACGGGAGTGTTGCCCTGGGTGAACTGCGCGATGGAGATCATCTTCACGTCGTGGGCGACGGGCGGCATGATCATGCGCTCGACCTGAGTCGGCTTGGCGTCGGTGCCGAGCATGCGTGGGATCGAGTGGCCGTAGATATCCGCGTCGAGCACACCCACGGACAGTCCGCGCGCGGCCATGGCCGCCGCGAGATTGACTGTCACACTGGACTTTCCGACGCCACCCTTGCCGGAGGCAACGGCGTAGACGCGGGTGAGTGAACCCGGCTGGGCGAAGGGGATGACCGGCTCGGCGGAATCGCCGCGAAGCGACTTGCGGAGCTCGGTTCGTTGAGCATCGTCCATGACGTCGAGTTCGACGCGGATCGCGCCGACTCCGGCGACATCGGCGACGGCCTTGGTGACGCGTTCGGTGATCTCGGTGCGCATCGGGCAACCGGCGGTCGTGAGATAGATGCCGATGTCGACGCTGTTGTCACTGGAGAGAGTGATCCCCTTGACCATCCCCAGTTCGGTGATGGGTTTGCGGATCTCTGGGTCCAGAACTCGCGCGAGCGCTGAGCGAACGTCGGACTCGGTCAGTACAGACATGACTCCATGGTAAGTCCAGGTAGGTCAGTGGATGCGCGGCAGGTCCGATGCGGCGGGGACGATGCCGGTCGAGTACCCGAGCGACCAGGCCAGAACGTTGGCGACATAGGCCGCGGAGTTGTTGTAGCGGTGGATCGCGGACGCGACCTGGGTGACGTCCTGCATGTTCAGTCCGCCGTCGCACAGGTACTTGCCGGTGGTCAGTGCGGAGTCGAAGAGGTTCTGCGGGTCGGCGATTCCGTCACCGTTGCCGTCGCCGGCGTACTGGTTCCAGGTGGACGGGATGAACTGCATCGGGCCGACTGCACGGTCGTAGACGGTGTCGCCGTCGAGGGCGCCGCCGTCGGTGTCCATGATGACGGCCTGACCGGGCAGGCTGCCGTTGAGCGGCAGACCGATCACGGGCTTGTAGAGGTTGCCGTTCGCGTCGGCGTCCTTACCGTCGTTGGCGTGACCGGATTCGACGCGACCGATACCGGCGAGGAGCGTCCAGTGCATGTTGCAGTTGGGCTTTTCGACGGCGAGGATCCGCTCGGCGTTCTGGTACGCGGCGACGCTAACGCTCGGGATTCCGAGTGCGCCCTCGGCCATGGAGGCGGGGAGCGGGGGAGTCGCTTGCACGGGAGCCAACGGCGCGGGCTCCGGCGCTGCGGCGGGAGCGGGCTCGGCGATAGCTTCGACAGCGGGCAGGATCTGCGCCTGCGGTTCCTGCGTGGCCTGCGCAGCGTCGACCGTCTCGGCGGAGCTGGTGTTGAAGAACGGGACCTTGGGGGCGGCGCCGGCCGTGTTGGCTGCGGTGACGAGTCCGATAGGGATGAGTCCGGTGAGCGCGATGACCGAATTTCGACGGATGTGCGAATCTGTCTTCTTGCTGTGCCGACCCACTGTGTATGCCTCCTGAACCTCCGTGAGGAGGTTTTCCGTTCAACTGACGGAGTCGAGGCTACCTGATTTGTTGCGTTTCCGTTATTCAACCGTGATCTAGAAGGGCAGTTTGGGGCATATGCACTGTTCTTTCGTGATTTTTTGGTTACAGAGCGGGCATGCCGGGCAGGCCCGGGAAGAACGGCACGAATGCCGGCGCAGGGGCCGGAGCGGGCTCCGGTGCGGGAGCCGGTGCCGGTGCAGGCTCCGGCGAGGAGGCGGCGGGCGGCGAGGATTCCGCGGGCGCGGCATCGGCGGTTGAGGGTGCCGTGGCGGCCACAGCCATGCCTGGGACAGTGCACGGCAGAAGGATGCCGTCCTGCAAGGCATCGAGGGCTGCGGGGTCCGGAAGGATCACGCACATATCGTCGGGCCAGCGCCATCCCTCGGCCGTCAGAATCGGCCAGACGAGACCCCGTGAGGTCAGGACGGGGAGCGGGATGATCGGACCGGGAGCTGCGTTCCGGGCGGCGTCGGGTCCGGGAGTCGGGCTGTTCGGCACTACGCCCGGCGGGATCAGTGCCTGGATCTCGGGTGAGAGCGCAGGCATGTCCGGCAGGCCCGGGAAGAGGGGAGTGGTGGTCGGGGTTGCCGACGTCGACGCTGATTCCTTGTCGCCGGCCGCCGGATCGGTAGCCGCAGCAGCGGCGAGTACGGCCGAAGCGGCGGAATCTGCAGAGGCGGCGGCGTTGATCGCCGAGCTGCCGGTGTTGATGCCCGAGGTGTACGGCAGCTGACCGGAAGGAATGACGCCGTTCTTGTAGGCCGTAGACCACATGATCACGTTTGCCGCGTACGCGGCCGAGTTGTTGTATCGCAGAACAGCTTTGGTCTCCTGGGCGACATCGCGCAGGTTGAGTCCGCCGCTGCAGAGGTACTTCGCTGCCGAGAGTGCCGCATCGAAGACGTTGTTGGGGTCCTTGATTCCGTCCCCGTTACCGTCGCTGGCATATCCGGCCCAGGTGGCCGGAATGAACTGCATCGGTCCGACGGCGCGGTCGTGAGTGGGGTCGCCGTCGATCGCGCCCTTGTCGGTGTCGCGAATGACTTCGTTGCCTGCCAGCCGTCCGTCGAGGACGGGGCCGAGGATCGGGGTCACCGTTGTTCCCACCGATGTCGTCTTGCCGCCGTTGGCGTGACCGGATTCGATGCGGCCGATGCCGGCCAGGAGATGCCAGGGGATTCCGCATCCCGGTGCCTCGGTCATCATCACCAGCTCCGCGGAGCGGTACGCGTTCAGGACGATCTCGGGGATACCCAGAGAAGTGAGGACGACAGCCGCCGCGTTAGGCGCTGCCGGGGCGCCGGCGACCGTATCGCTGGGCGGGGCAGATCTTTGCGTTCGGACCGTGCGGGGCGTCGGGAGGAAGTCGACAGAGTCCGGCTGCGCAATCGAGGCGGCGCCCGCCAGCGCGATGGGAACCTGTGACCCTCCGGTCGGTGCGCTTCCGGCAGTGAGGGCCGCTGGACCTGTTACGACGAGCAGTCCCCCCACCAGTGTGGATGCTGCAATCATTCCGCGTACTCGCACGATTCCCCTTTGCTGGCGCTCCCGCTCCGGAGTACCCACCGTGATATCCATATTGCTGTGACTCACGTTACATATCGGTCACGGTGCGTGCAGCAAAACTCAGCGAACGCTCAGCTAGTTGTGACTTTGTTTCGCAGTATTCGAGTCACGGTGCTTCTTCTTCGGGGTCGGTTCGCCGTCGGCAGCAAGGATCGACTTGATCTCTTCAAGTTCCCGTCGCAGGTAATCACGGGTGGCAACCTCGCCGACGGCGATGCGCAGAGCTGCGAGTTCACGGGCAAGGAATTCGGTATCCGCCTTGGTTTGCTCGGCGCGCGAGCGATCCTCCTCGAGCGAGACCCGGTCGCGATTCTCCTGACGGTTCTGTGCCAGGAGGATCAGCGGCGCCGCGTAGGCGGCCTGGGTGGAGAAGGCCAGGTTGAGCAGGATGAACGGGTACGGGTCCCACTGCAGAGCCACCGCGAAGACGTTGATCAGGATCCAGACGATCACGATGATCGTCTGGATTGCGAGATATCGCCCGGTTCCGAGGAAGCGGGCGATGCGTTCGCTGACGCGTCCGACAGCTTCGACGTCGAAATCGAGATTGAACCGGCGGCTTCCGCGAGGCGTTTCCAGTCGTTGCCGTGCGGTCGTGCTCGACGCCCGTTCGCTCATCGGAGTAGTTCCTCGTCGTCGGAGTAATCCTCACGCCAGTCTTCCGGCAGGAGGTGATCGAGCACGTCGTCGACCGTCACGGCCCCGATCAGGTGGTTCTCGTCGTCCACGACCGGCCCGCACACCAAGTTGTAGGTCGCGAAATATCGGGTGACCGACGCCAGCGAGTCGTCCGGGGCCAACCGGGGCATGTCGGTGTCGAGAAGTCCTCCCACCAGGCTGGCTGGAGGCTCGCGCAGAAGTTTCTGCAAGTGGACGCAGCCGAGATAACGTCCGGTCGGAGTCGCGGTCGGCGGACGCACGACGAAGACCATGCTCGACAGGGCCGGGGTGACGTCGTAGTTGCGGGCGCGGGCAAGAGCCTCGGCGACGGTCGTCGAGGCCGTCAGTACCACCGGTTCAGGCGTCATCAGACCGCCGGCGGTATCCGGGGAGTGTTCGAGCAGGCGTCGAACAGGCTCGGAATCCTGCGGGTCCATCAACTGCAGTAATGATTCGGCTTCGGTCTCGGGCAGCTCGCCCAGCAGGTCGGCCGCGTCGTCGGGATCCATTGCCTCGAGTAGATCGGCGGCACGTTCGACTTCCAGGTGCATCAGCAAATCGGTCTGATCGTCCGCAGGCAGTTCCTGGACGACGTCGGCGAGGCGTTCGTCGTCGAGTGCCACGGCCAGTTCGTGGCGGCGCTTCTCCGGCAGTTCGCGCATGGCGTTGGCCACGTCGGCGGGTCGCATCCCTTCGTACTGCAGAAGAAGGTGAGCGACGCCCTGGCCGGGGAGCGAGAGGTCGCTCTGGGTGAGGCCGGCGACGTGCTGCCAGTCGACGACGTGAATCGCCGCGCGTCGACCGAGGCGTCCTCGATGGCCGCGAACTGCGACCTTCGAGACGACCCAGTCGCGGGTTCGCGTCGATTCGATCCCGAGGTCGACGACTATCGTGTCGGCGCCGTGAAGCTCTTCGAGTTCCGGGTCGTCCACGCGCACATGCGAATCGAGTACCTGCGCCAGAGCGAGAACCTCGCCCGGACGCTGGTTGAAGCGCCGCAGACTGACGTTGCCCGTGGTCAGGGTGACCGCACTCGGCTCGATAGCCGTTACTCGCAACATGGGGACGAAAATGCGTTTGCGCGTGAACATTTCGATCACCAGGCCGAGAACTCGCGGTTGCTGGCGTCCGATGCGGACCGTGATGACGACGTCGCGCACACGACCTATCGATTCGCCGTCCGGGCCGAGTACAACCAGGCCGGCAAGCCTGGCTGCAAATACCTTGCCTGCTGCTGCCATGATTGCAAGGCTAATTCGTCCAGCGTCAAAATCTGCAACGGCGCCACCGAAAATCGAGAAGGGCAGTCCGCACATGACTTCACGCAACCGTTCCCGTCGATCGGTATTGGCAGTTCCCGGCAGCAGTCGGAAGATGATCGACAAGGCGAAGGGATTGCCTGCCGACGAGATCTTCCTCGACCTCGAAGACGCAGTGGCGCCGCTGGCGAAGCAGGTTGCTCGCGAGTCGATCGGCGACGCGTTGGCCGAGGACGGGTGGGGCAAACAGGTCAAGGTCGTCCGGGTCAACGACTGGACCACTGAATGGACGTATGCCGACGTCGTGGAGGTAGTGGGCCGCGCCGGAGCCCATCTCGACGCCATTCTGCTGCCCAAGGTTCCCGACGCGAGTCACGTGCAGGCGCTCGATTTGTTGTTGACGCAGGTGGAGAAAGCCAATGGTCTCGAGGTCGGCAGAATCGGAATCGAACCGCAGATCGAGAACGCGATCGGATTGACCAACATCGACGCGATCGCCACCGCGAGCCCTCGTGTCGAAGCGCTCGTGTTCGGTCCGGCCGATTTCATGGCGAGCCTGAACATGCGAACTCTGGTCGTCGGCGAGCAACCGGACGGCTACGACCGCGGTGATGCTTATCACCACATTCTGATGACCATCTTGATGGCCGCACGGGCACACGGAGTCCAGGCGATCGACGGGCCATACCTGCAGATCCGCGACGTCGAGGCCTTCACTCGTTCGGCGGCGCGAACGGCAGCGCTCGGCTTCGACGGTAAATGGGTACTGCATCCCACACAGATCGAGGCGGCCAACGAGGTGTTCAGTCCGCGCCAATCCGATTACGACCGTGCGGAACTCATCCTGGACGCGTACGCATTCCACACCTCGGCCGCCGGGGGAGGGCGGGGTGCCGTCATGCTCGGCGACGAGATGATCGACGAGGCGAGTCGCAAGATGGCACTGGTGATTTCGGCCAAGGGGCGTGCCGCGGGGATGACGCGCACATCGGAATTCACGCCACCCGAACACGCCTGACGCTCGCATAGCCGAACGAATCAGGTCTGTAAAGGGCACAATAGGGGTAGATGTACTTTGCGTCATCCGCGTGGATGACGTGCCCGAAAAGAGGAGCGCAGCCAGCCATGTCCAATCCGCTCGGTCAATCGTCGAATGGGTCGCGCCGTGGAGCGTTGCCGACACCGCCTTCGGGATGGCCCATCGGGTCGTACCCCACCTACGCCGAAGCGCAGCGCGCAGTCGATTACCTCTCCGATCAAGAATTTCCGGTTCAGGACGTCACGATCGTCGGCGTGAACCTGATGCAGGTCGAGCGAGTCCTCGGTCGGTTGACGTGGGCCAAGGTGATCGGTGGCGGCATCGTCTCCGGTGCTTGGCTCGGTGTGTTCTTCGGCCTGGTGCTCGGAATCGTCACCGGTGGATTCCTCGCCCCGCTGATCGCGGGCATCGTGGGCGGCATCATCTTCGGCGTCATCTCGACGACCATCCCGTACGCTGCGACGCGTGGGCAGCGGGACTTCGCCTCCACGATGCAGTTGGTCGCCGGACGCTACGACGTACTGTGTGAGCCCAAGACGGCGGAGTCGGCACGCGACCTCCTTGCCAAGCTCGCCATCTGACATTCTTGCTCGGGCTGCCAACTTGTGTGATCTCGGTTACTTTATGTACACGCGGGCGAGGTAATACTCACTTTCCCGTGACCGTTTGCCGGACAAGGAAATAGGTCCCTTCTCCGGCAAAAGTGCCGATGTGCGGTGCGTCGGCCAGCCGTAACGACTGCGCCGTCTCGCCGCCCGAGGAGGACGGCTGTGCAGAACAAGAGATACAGGGTGGGCCTGCTCGGCGCGGCAACGTTGTTGTTGGCGCCCTTGCTCAGCGCGTGTGGATCAGACAATGACGACGGCGTGGTGCTGTCCTTCTACACCGCCGCCGACGGCGCCGAGCAGTATGCGGAGGCAGCCGCCAATTGTTCGGTGGCTTCGAACGGTGCATACCGGGTCGAGCAGAAAACTCTGCCCAAGGGCGCTGACGACCAGCGACTTCAGTTGGCCCGGCGTCTGACCGGCAATGACAAGTCACTCGATCTGATGACGCTCGACGTGGTGTGGACTGCCGAATTCGCCGAAGCCGGTTGGGCATTGCCGCTACCCGCTGACGTCGCGGCCGAGGTGAGCGACGGGACTCTCGACGGTCCGCTGGAGTCGGCGAAATGGCAGGACCAACTCTACGCGGCGCCGCTGAACACCAACACCCAATTGCTCTGGTATCGAAAGGATTTGATGCCGGACGGCCAGCCGCCCCAAACCTGGGATCAGATGATCGACATCTCCGAAGGTCTGGCTGCGGATGGACGACCCAGCTGGATCGGCGTGCAGGGCAAGCAGTACGAAGGATTGATGGTCTGGTTCAACACGCTTCTCGCCAGTGCGGGCGGATCGGTGGTGGGGCCGGACGGGACCACGGTGACGGTCGCCGACGGTGATGCTGCCCAGCAGGCGCTGACCGTCATGAAGCGCGTGGCCACCGCGAAGGGGGCGGATCCCTCGATTTCGCAGGGGGACGAAGCGTCGTCGCGCCTGGGCATGGAGAGCGGTAAGTCCGCCTTCCAAGTCAATTGGCCGTTCGTGCTTCCTGGCATCATGGAGAACGCCGAGAAGGGCGATCTTCCGTATATCGACGACAAGGGCAATGTCACCAGCCAGAACACCGGAAATACGGTGCTGACGGTGAACGGTGAACGGAATTTCCTTGCCGCTCCTTATCCTTCGGTGATCGAGGGCAAACCGGCGGAGGTCACGATCGGCGGCTTCAACGTCGCGGTGGCCAAGACCAGTCAGCATCCGGACCTCGCTTTCGAAGCGCTCACATGCCTGCGTAACGAGGAGAATCAGCGCAACAACGCGGTCGCCGGTGGCGTCCCGCCGACGCTCGAGAGCCTGTACGACGACCCGGCGTTCCAGGAGGCGTACCCGGCATGGCGTGAGGTTCGCGACAGCCTGGACACCGCGTCGGTCCGGCCGGTTTCTCCTGCCTATCAGAGTATTTCGACACTCATCACTGCCACGCTCAACCCTGTGGGAAACATCGATCCGGAATCGACCGTGAACGATCTGGCCGAGCAGGTACGCAAGGCAGTCAATTCGGAGGGGCTGATTCCGTGACGATCGACAGCGAAAACTCCGGAGCTGCAACGGCAGTCGCCGACCCCTCGCCGGAGCCGAAGCACTCCAAGAAGTCGAAGATGTCGGACGGAAAGGCGGCGGAGCGTCGACTCGGCCTGTGGTTGGTGGCGCCGGCCGCGATACTCATGATCGCAGTGACCGCGTATCCGGTGGTCTACGCCGTGTGGTTGAGTTTGCAGCGCTACGACCTGCGCTTCCCGGATCAACGAAAGTTCGTGTGGTTCGACAATTACGTATCGGTGCTTACCGACGGCTACTGGTGGCAGGCGTTTGCCGTGACGACGTCGATCACCGTCATCTCGGTCATCATCGAGTTCGTCCTAGGCCTGACCATCGCGCTGGTGATGCACCGGACGATCGTGGGTAAAGGCCTCGTCCGCACTGTGGTGCTCATCCCGTACGGCATCGTCACCGTCGCTGCGGCGTACAGCTGGTACTACGCGTGGACGCCCGGAACCGGCTACCTCGCCAACCTCCTGCCCGACGGCAGTGCGCCACTCACCGACCAGATCCCGTCGCTCGCGATCATCGTTCTTGCCGAGGTGTGGAAGACGACTCCGTTCATGGCGCTGCTCCTGCTCGCCGGGTTGGCTTTGGTTCCGGACGACCTCCTCAAGGCGGCTCAGGTCGACGGCGCCGGTGCGTGGACTCGCTTGGTGCGCATCATCCTTCCGCTGATGAAACCCGCCATCCTCGTCGCGCTGCTGTTCCGCACACTCGATGCCTTCCGTATCTTCGACAACATCTACGTGCTGACAAAGGGGGCGAACGATACCGGCTCGGTGTCGATCCTGGGGTACGACAACCTGTTCAAGGCATTCAACCTGGGCATCGGATCGGCGATCAGTGTGCTGATCTTCGTGTGTGTGGCTCTGATCGCGTTCGTCTTCATCAAACTCTTCGGTGCCTCGGCTCCCGGATCCGATACGGAAGGACGCTGACATGACCGTGACTCCCAGACTCAAGATCAGCTGGTCCGTCGTCAACCTTCTGGTCTTGCTGTACGCGTTGGTTCCCGTCCTGTGGATTGCCAGCCTGTCCTTCAAACCTGCCGGAACCATCAAGGACGGCAAGTTCATTCCGGAGAAGTGGACCCTGGACAACTACCGAGGAATCTTCGACACCAGCGCCTTCACCAGTGCACTGATCAACTCCATCGGCATCGGACTCATCTCGACGGTCATCGCCGTGGTGATCGGAACGATGGCGGCGTACGCCATTGCCCGCCTGGATTTCCCGGGCAAGAAGCTGCTGGTGGGCGTTGCGCTGCTGATCGCGATGTTCCCGCAGATTTCGTTGGTGAGCCCGCTGTTCGACATCGAACGACGGCTCGGACTCTTCGACACCTGGGCTGGACTCATCTTGCCGTACATCACCTTTGCGTTGCCGTTGGCGATCTACACGCTCTCGGCGTTCTTCAAAGAGATTCCTTGGGAACTCGAGAAGGCGGCGCAGATGGACGGCGCGACGCCGGGTCAGGCGTTCCGGAAGGTGGTGGCTCCACTGGCCGCGCCCGGCATCGTCACCGCGGGGATCCTGGTGTTCATCTTCTGCTGGAACGACCTGTTGTTCGCGATTTCGCTGACGTCGACCGAACGTTCCATCACCGCCCCGGCGGCCATCGCGAACTTCACCGGCGCTTCACAATTCGAGGAGCCCACCGGGTCCATCGCCGCGGCCGCCATGGTCATCACCATTCCGATCATCATCTTTGTTCTGTTCTTCCAACGTCGTATCGTGGCCGGGCTTACTTCCGGCGCAGTGAAGGGATAAGCCTGTGGCCGAGATCGTGCTGGACAAGGTGACCAAGCTGTACCCGGACGGAGCCAAGGCGGTCAGTGATGTTGACATCACTATCGCCGACGGAGAATTCATCATTCTTGTGGGCCCGTCCGGTTGTGGAAAATCCACGACCCTCAACATGATTGCCGGGCTGGAAGACATTTCGACCGGTGAGCTGAGGATTGCGGGTGAGCGTGTCAACGAACGCGCCCCCAAGGATCGCGACATCGCGATGGTGTTCCAGTCGTATGCGCTGTATCCGCACATGACGGTGCGGCAGAACATCGCGTTTCCGTTGACATTGGCGAAGATGTCCAAGGACGAGATCAACGCCAAGGTCGACGACGCGGCGCGGGTGCTCGACCTCACCCAGCATCTCGATCGCAAACCGGCGAACCTGTCGGGTGGTCAGCGTCAGCGTGTCGCGATGGGACGCGCCATCGTGCGCAGCCCCAAGGCGTTTCTCATGGACGAGCCGCTATCGAACCTGGACGCTAAACTGCGCGTGCAGATGAGGACGGAGATCGCCCGTCTGCAGCAGCGGCTCGGTACGACAACGATTTACGTGACCCATGACCAGACCGAGGCGATGACCCTCGGCGATCGGGTGGTCGTGCTGCGCGGCGGAATCGTGCAACAGATCGGTGCGCCGCAGGAGCTTTACGATCGTCCGAACAATCTGTTCGTGGCGGGATTCATCGGGTCCCCGTCCATGAACTTCTTCCCCGGACAGTTGACAGCCGACGGAGTCAGCACGCCGATCGGCGATGTTCGCCTGCCCGCGGCGGCGCAGTCGAAGATCTCGGGCAGCGGCTCGGGTAAGGACGTGGTGGTCGGAATCAGGCCGGAGCATTTCGAGGACGTGGCGCTGGTCGATGCAGCGCAGAAGCCGCACGGCGGGACCTTCACCGTCGACGTCGACGTGTTGGAGTCGATGGGTTCGGACAAGTACGCGTATTTCCTTGCCGGTGGTCCTGCCGTCAATTCTCGTGAACTAGAGGAACTCGCCGCAGATTCGGGAACGGCCGTCGCTGGTGGCGGCCAACTGGTCGCCAGGCTCTCGTCCGAGTCCGCGGTGGCTCAGGGCAGGTCGATCGATCTGTGGTTCGATCCCGCCAAGATCGCAGTGTTCGACGGCGGTACGGGAGCCAATCTGCTGCTGTGAATCTCTATCCGGGCCAGGTGACCGAATACGTCGCGACCCAAGGGAGCGGTACTTGTTCGGGGCCGGGTGCGACGTCGGCCGGCTCGGGCAGGGGGATCAACCGGCCGAATTGCTCGTGATGGGTGGAGGCCGGGGCGGCTTGTGCTGTCCCGGCCACCACGGCGATCGGTGCAGCTGCCATGGCGCCGGCGAGGGCAAATCGAGTGGCGATGCGGCGCTTGCTTGCTCGGGTCGAGATCATGAGCACTCCTGCGTGGTGTCGAGGTTCGGTGAATGCTGTGCCATTCACGGTATTGCGGGTTGATTGTGAAATCTCGTGTGCGAAGCTCATTCACAGGGAACTGGGATGGGCGGCACAGGAGGACAGATGAACGGATCCTCGGTACGAACCGAGCACCTGCCCGGCAGCCCGGACCTCGAACGGATATTGCGCGAACACGCCTACCGCGGTGCGTACCTGCAGCTGACGGTGCGCGGCGCTCTGGTGCTGTTCATCGCCCTGACACTGATCTTCGTCCCGCCGATGAACGACGCGGGATGGTGTTTCGCGATTCTGGGCGCGTATGCCCTCTGGTCGGCAGCCGTGGCGCTGTGGATCCGCAAGGGGGGCACCGGCCCGGTGACGATGATCTGGCTCGGCTTGTTCGTCGACCTCGCCGTGCTCGCAACTCTGACATTGCTGACCGGTCTCGCCGCCGAGCAGAGTTGGACCGCCGACATCTTGAGCAACGGACTCTTCGTCATTCCGGTCCTGGCGTGTACACAACTGCGGACCGATGTGTGTGTCGGCGTTGTTGCCTGCACGATCGGTGTATTTTTTGCTTCCAGTTGGGCAACGATGACTTCGAACTCCGAGCCGTGGCCATCGATTCTGTTGAGCACCATGGCCTTGGTCGGAGTGGGAGCCGGCGCCGTCGGATTGACTCGGATTCAGAGATCACGAGTGCTGACCATCGGACAACTCGTCGGGCATCGCACGAGCCTTCTGGCCGAGCTCATGGGGCTCGAACAGCGTGAGCGCACAGAACTGTCCGAGCAACTGCACGACGGGGCGCTCCAGTACGTACTCGCGGCGCGGATGGATCTCGACGAATTGGCAGACAGCGCGGAGCCTGTCGCCTTGGCGCGAGCCGCGAAAGCGCTCGGTGAAGCGACAGCGCTGCTGAGATCTTCCGTCTCGGAGTTGCATCCCACTGTCCTAGTTCACGTGGGCCTTGCCAGCGCAATCGGGGACCTCGCCCGATCGGCGCAGGGACGCGGCGGAGTGGTGGTCGACGTCGACACTTCGGGCTGGAACGATGATCTGCGCACGTCCGCGGACGACGTCCTGTTCGGCGCCGCCCGAGAGCTGCTGGGCAACGTCGTCAAACATGCCGGCGCGCACAATGTTCGGATCGAGCTCGCACGACTGGATTACCGTGCGGTGCTGGTGGTCTCGGACGACGGCAGGGGGATCAGCGCCGATCGGATTGCCGAACGGCGGGCGGCCGGCCACATAGGGTTGCTCTCGCACGAACTGCGGGTTGTTGCCGCGGGTGGCTCGTTCTCGGTCGGACCGGGTGAAGAGTCCGGAACCCTCGCGCGAGTCGAGATACCGTTCCAGATCGCCCCTGCCCCTGCCCCTGCCACTGACCACGATCGCTGAGGAGTTGTCGATGACGCTGATCACCGATCGTGAGCTCAACCTTGCGACTCTGGCGAGGCAGTTCCTGCTTCGGCGGGCCGAGGTCAGCGCGTTGGATGCGATCGAGCACTTGGCAGGACTCCAGGCCCAGGCGCCGAATCCGCCCTACCTGGCGCTGTGGGCGCGGCTGAAGAACTTCGCGGCAGAAGACCTCTCCACTCTTGTCGAGAAGCGCCAGGTGGTGCGGTTGGTTGCCATGCGGGGCACGGTCTTTGCTCTCTCGGCCGCCGATGCGGGTCCCTTCCGGGCCACGGTTCAGACGATCATGGAACGCGATCTCCACACCAACAGCACTCAGCGTGCGGCGCTCACCGGGTTGGATCTCGACGCGCTGGCGCAGGCGGGACGCGAATTGGTAGCGGACGGGCCGCTCACGCAGATGCAGCTGAGACCGATACTGGCAGAGCGCTTTCCCGGCCACGCGGCCGAGGGTCTGGCGCACGGCGTTCGAGGACTTCTGCCGATGGTCCAGGTCCCACCGCGAGGTCTGTGGGGACGATCCGGAGCACCGGCACTGACGACCTTGGAGAATTGGCTGGGCACAGAAGTGAGTTCAACTCCAGATCCCGACGCGATGGTGCTGCGCTATCTGGCTGCGTTCGGGCCCGCGAGTGTGAAAGATGCGCAAGCGTGGTCAGGGCTTACGAGACTCGCCGAGGTCTTCGAGAGGCTACGTCCCGGCTTGATCACCTTTGTCAACGAGAATGGGACCGAGGTATTCGATCTACCGGACGCGCCACGACCGACCTCCGGAACACCGCCGGTCAGAATCCTTGCTCCGTTCGACAACATCCTGCTCTCGCACGCCGACCGCTCGCGAATCATGGACGAGCAGTACCGAACTCGTGTCTTCACCATCAACGGCATCATCAAGCCCGCCATCCTGGTGCGCGGAAAGGTGGTGGGATTCGCGACGGTGACGCCGGCCAAGGAGACGGTCGAGTTGAGCGCGACTCTGTTTGCGCAGCAACCGAAGACCGCGCTCGCGTCCATCGAGAAAGAAGCGCGTTCGTTGCTGAAGTTCATGCACCCGAAGATCCCGACCCGAGAGGTGCGGTTCGCTGTAGCTACGTAGCGGGCTTGTGCTTTCGTGGTGCCCGATCGCGTAGTTCGGCTACGATCTCGTCATTCCACATGTGACGCCGCACCAGTCGGTACCGCTCCCGGGCGATCCACAAGTATGCTTCGGCGTCGGTGTGCTCGGGCAACATGTCGGCGCCCCGCAGCATTCGCACGACGGGGAGAAACTCCTCACCGAACCAGCGGCGGGCCACGGTGTCTCGCCCGAGGAACTCGCCCTTCTCCTGCATGAGGCGAAAACCCCAGGCCTCCACACACTCACTGAGTTCGGCGTACTCCCACGGGTCGGTGACCTGGACGGCTTCGCGTTGTGAACCCTGTAGCGGAACGCGGGTGAGGAATAGTCGGCGATGGTCCTTGATGAGCAGATCGGCGCGCTGAGTGATGCCTTCCGGTGAGATACGCGTGATGATTTCGGTGACGTACGCGTCGATGGTTTTCTGGTGCATCGCACACGCAATGGACACTCGGTGGTGTCCGTCGATCACGAAGTGCATGGAGCCGACGCGATACAACTGGACAGGTGGCACCGATTCGCCGCGTCGTTGCGCCACCGCAAGTCGCTCCCAACGAGCACGCGAGTGAGTGGACGTCGGACGGAAGTACCTGTCGAAATCACCTGTGCGGTCGACACTTCCGACTATCGATTCGATGGTGACGACCTGCAGGCCCAGAGACTTCTCGCCGACCTTACCGAGAGCTGCGACAACTTCGTCGAACGGCAGGATCGCGTTGACGTCGTCCGGTTCGCGTCGTAGCCAACTGACCAGACGTGCAACGTCGGCACGTCGACGCTGACGAGCGAAGTCGTTTTCCGCGTCGGCTGTGGGAAATCCGGTGTCACGAGCCATGTCGGCGCCTCACGATCGTCGGCGGTTTACCTGGGGAAATCTCCATCAGCGTGAAGCCGACGGTATTGAGCACGATAGTCCGGCCTACCTCCAGATCGAGAGGTGTTCGCCCGTGCGGGTGGATGTGTCCGTGGATCATGACTGTCGGATCGAGGGTGCGGATCAAGGGGGTGAAGCATTCGAACCCACGATGTGGCCGATCCTCGGCGTCGCCGACACCGCGGGCGGGGCTGTGTGTGAGCAGCACATCGACGCCCGCCCGACCGCCGGGAAGCCGCGATTGCCAGGCGTTTCGCCAGGTGAGTGAGCGGACGCGTCGGCTCTGCTGGCGCTCGGACCACTGATTGGGACCCGAGTTGTATCGGATGGAACCGCCGAGGCCGGCGATCCGCAGACCGGCGACGGTCACGATGCGTCCGTCGGCGTTGACCGCCCCGGTCGGCCCTGGCCACTGCGCCGGCATCCCGGCCCGCATCCAACCCGATCTCTTGTTCGAATATCCGGAAAGATCGGCGTCGTGGTTCCCAGGAACGAACACGCAGGGCGCATTCAGCTGATCCGACAGGTACTCCAGATACGCAAACGGCAGATCGCCGGCGCCGAGGATCACGTCGACTCCGAGGGAACGAACCTGACTGCTCCACAGGAATTCGACGGTCTCGTCGCTCACAGCGAGAACGGAGACCATTTCGACGACGCTACCGCCACCGCGAGGTATCTGCGCTGCGAACCTCGCGGGCACGGTGTTTAGATGGACGAGTGTCAGACAGCGTCGTATCTTCCGTCCGGGCCCATCTCGTCAGCAGTATCGAGGGGCCGGACCCCACCGCGGCCTCGGTGACGTTCCTCGGTGTCGAACCGCTGGACGTGCTGCGTTTCGAGTCGCCTGACGGCCTGGTTCGCTACGCCACACTGGGGTGCTCACGTCATCCGATGGGTGACCCCAACGAACTGGTCGCAGACCCCACACGCGGTCCTCGCGCCGAGTTGGTGCTCACCCTGCGCGGTGGCACGGGTGTTGCGTCAGGTGTGGCCAGGATGCTCGCGGTGCTGGCTGCGGCGCCGTCCGTCGAAGGGGTCGTGCTGCTCGAAGACGCACTGTTGGACCTGGGTGAGCCGCTGTGGAAGGACACTGCGTTCACGGCGGTGCTTCTCGGTGACAGCGGGATCGCCGATCTGACGCTGCCGGAGCCGTTCGATCCGGTGCGCTTCCTCGGTGTGGTCCCCCTGACCGGTACCGAAGCCGCCTGGGTGCGCCTGCGCGGCGCAGAGGCACTGCGGGAAGCGTGGACCGAGGCGGGGATCGACATCCGCGATCCGCACCGTTCCGCCGCCTCGCTCTAAGGTTCCGGCTGCCCCTGTGGTACCGGCTGCTCTGGCGCTTTGTCCGTCAGATCATTCGGCGTGCACGAGTATGTCTGCCAGGTTCTCGAGACTTACCCGAACCGTCCGTGAAAATGCTTTCGTGACGATCGGGTCGGCCATCTTGCCGAATACGCCTCCTAGTCCGCTTTCGCTGTCGAGTCGGTAGGTGACCCGAGTGCCGTCACCGACTTCTTCGCAGGTCATGGTCTGCGAGAAGCTGACCGGACTCTCGACGGACGTCGATTTCGACGATCTCGGTGGGTCGTACTCGGTGAATTCGGATGTCCACTCGAGACGCTTGCCCAAGATTCTCGAGACGCCGTGCCAGCGGCTTCCAACGCCCATCGGGCCCTCGGTGATCTGTGTGCATTCGACCATCGAGTTTTCCCACTTGGGCCAGTTCTCGGCGACGGCGATGTACTCCCAGACGTCCTTGGGTGGCAACGCGATCTCTACGGATTGCTCGACTGTAGGCATGGTTGTCCCTCCACTTCTCCTTGGATCTGAATTTGCTTGTCGCAAAATGGATTTCGGGAACGGAATGAAAATGCGTACCCATATCCATTGTCCGCCTGCGACGGTGGCAAGTACAGGGAGTCAGAAGGAGTTGTTCACAGCCAGTTGTTGCGACGGAAGAGAAAGAACAAGCCGACGCACACCGAGGCGATGAGAAACAGGATGGACTGATAGCCGTATTTGTATCCGAGTTCCGGCATGTTCTCGAAGTTCATCCCGTAGATACCTGCGACGCCGGTCGGCACGGCGGCGATGGCGACCCACGCGGAGATCTTGCGCATGTCGGTGTTCTGTTGCACCGCGATCTTCGCGAGTGCTGCATCGACCAGAGAACTCAACACCTCGTCGTATTCCGAGATGCGTTCGGACACGATCGTGTGGTGATCTCGGACGTCACGAAAGTACCGGCGGATCTCCTTCGGGACGAGGCCGCCCGCGGGTTGGGTGAGTTGGAGCAGTGGCAATCCGAGTGGAGTGACCGAGCGTCGTAGTTCCACGATTTCACGTTTGAGCAGGTAGATATGCTCGACGGCAACGGTGTTTCGCGGATTGAATACCAGCTCTTCCATGCTGTCGACGTCCTGTTCGACCAGCTGAATGACGGAGAGATAGCTGTCGACGACGTGGTCGGTAATCGCGTGCAAAACCGCGAACGGGCCCATGGTGAGGCGCTCGGGGTTCTGCTCGAGTGACTTGCGCACGCTCGCCAGCTCGGAGTGATCCCCGTGGCGGACGGTCACCACGAAGTCAGGACCGACAAACACCATGATCTCACCGGTTTCGACGATCTCGCTCGCCGTCGCCACCGACTCGTGCGGTACGTAGACAACCGTGCGCAGCACCAGGAACATGACGTCGTCGTAGCGTTCGAGTTTCGGACGCTCGTGTGCATGGACGGCATCTTCGACCATCAGCTCGTGCAGTCCGAAAGTTGCTGCGACGTCTTGCATCTGACCTTCGTCGGGTGCATGCATTCCTACCCACACGAAGGCGTTGTCGCGACTACGAACCTCGGCCAACGCGGCGCGATGCGTGTACTTGCCCGGCAAACGCACGCCGTCCACGTAGACCGCGCAGTCGACGATCGCGCGTGCAGCAGGAACGGGGATCTTGGGCGCATCAGCTTGCGTCGATTTGCCGTTCGACCAATTCGGCAGTGACGGCATGGTTGGCACGCTCGCTCCTTCGCGGTCTGTATTGCAGTGGAACCAGTGATGCAGTGGAACGGCACTGCAGCGACACGTGATCGAATTGCGCTGCCGCTGCGGCGTAATCGTACGTCAGCTTCCGGCTCGCCCACCGGAGCGCGATGAAGTTGCCGATTGCTGACACACTGGAACAGTGCGAATAGACCTTCACACCCACTCCAACGCATCGGACGGCACCGATACCCCGGCTGCCCTCATGCGTGCCGCAGCCGACGCCGGACTCGACGTAGTCGCCATCACCGATCACGACACGACTTCAGGCTGGGCCGAGGCCGCGCATGCCTTACCAGCCGGCGTCGCCCTGGTTCGTGGGATGGAGATGTCGTGCGAAGGTCGAGGTGAGCGCGGTTGGCCCGTGGCTGTTCATCTGCTGGCGTATCTGTTCGATCCGACGCACCCCGAATTCGCCAAAGAACGTGAGCGACTGCGCGCCGAACGCGTCGAACGCATCCGGGTGATGACGACGATGATGGCGCGCGACGGATTGCCCGTCGATCCCGATCAGATCCTCGCCGACGCCGGTCCGTCTGTCGGACGCCCGCACGTCGCAGCGGCCCTGATGCGAGCTGGCGTGGTGTCGAGTATCAGCGAAGCCTTCTCCGACCTGTTGTCCAGTCGTGGGCGATACGACGTGCCCAAGTACGACACTCCGCTCGAGTACGCCGTCGAGCTGGTGGCAGCGGCCGGGGGAGTGACCGTCCTTGCGCACGGACGGGCGCGTTCGCGCGGCGGGCTGCTTGCACTCGACCACATCCGTGATCTGGCGGCGCTGGGTCTCGGGGGTCTCGAAGTCGATCACCCGGACCATCGCAGCGACGATCGTGACGTCTTGCGGCGCCTGGCCGGCGACCTCGGACTGGCAGTCACCGGATCCTCGGACTACCACGGCGAGAACAAGACGATCGGACTCGGAGACGAGCTCACGGACGAGGCCGAGTTCGACAAACTCGTCTCTGCCGCCACCGGCGTGGAGGTATTGGGGCGCTGATGCTCGACACGACGCTCTACCTCACCGTGTTCATCACGCTGTTCGTGATCATGGATCCACCCGGAGTCATCCCGGTGTTCTTGTCACTGGTCGGCCGCAAGAGCCGTGAAGATCGCAATCGGGCGGCATGGCAGGCCCCGGCCGTCTCGCTTGCGGTCATCTCGGTCTTTGCCATCGGCGGTCAGGCGATTCTCAACTACCTCCACATCGGCATACCAGCGTTGCAGGGCGCAGGCGGTCTGCTGCTGCTTCTCATCGCACTCGAACTGCTGACCGGCAAGGCCTCCAACCGGCCGCAGGGAGCCGACGACGTCAACGTCGCGCTCGTTCCCCTGGGGACGCCGATGATGGCCGGTCCCGGCGCGATTGCGGCCGTCATCGTCTTTGTCGCCCAAGCCGACGGTGAATCGGGGTCGTACCTGGCGATCGCATTGGCGATTTTGTCCATCCACCTCGTGCTGTTCGTGGTCCTGCGGTTCTCGACGGCACTGATCCGGATACTGGGCGAGGGCGGCATCAGCCTGCTGGCACGCATCGCGGGTCTTCTGCTCGCCGCCATCGCGGTTCAACTCATTGCGGAATCAGTCCGCGGATTCGTCGCGGGAGCGTAAGAGATGACATACGACGACCGGAACGACAGGTACGAGGACGAATACCAGTACCAGGATTATCAGGACTATCAGTACGAAGACGACTACGGCCAGTATCCCGCCGACAATCGTCAATGGCTACTGGTCCGCGCTCTACGTGCCCTGAGCGGCACCGTGGCGGCCGGGATCGTGGTCTTGACACTCGTGATCATCGGTTCGGCATATCTGGGCGGAAACCGCGGATTCCCGGGGCCGGGAACGACATCGATCACTGCGCACATTGCGGCCTCGGTGGTTGCTCTCGCCGCGCAGATCTGGTGTGACCGCAGGCGGGGTATCGCGGCGGTTGCCGGATCGGTGGTCGTGCTCGTGGTGGCGGGGCTGTTGTTGGTGACGCAGTGGTGGGGATGACACGGCGGGGATGACTGGGTGGGGATGACTGGGTGGGGATGACGGCTGGGTTTCGAGTGTGGTGAGGAATCCGACCGCTTGGAGGATTTGATTGTGATCCGACTCTGGTGGCAAACTGGAGTTACTTCGAGGCGGCGCCACAGCCCGGCCCCGAAGTGCAGGTTTCGTCAGAATTTCTCCCGGAACCTAGATTGCATGGATACGCCAGGGCTCACCCGCCCCACACCATGACGCTTCGGATGTATTGCGGCCCACTTTCTCGCGCACGCCGAATGCTCTTCTTCTCAGTAGTCGTTCGCGGAAGAAATGATCTCTGACCGTTGTGAACGTAAATTTTGCACCGGTCCGGAGGATTACTTCCCAGTAACCCAGCCCCGAATGAGGCTGGACTAATCAGGAGTGTCATCGTGTCCCTCGTGACTGAAGCCATCAACGTACCCAAGGTCGAGCTGACCGACGAAGAAATCTTTGCCGCTCACGTCGGTGGCAAGCTCTCGGTCGAGACCACCGCGCCGCTCGATACGCAGCGCGCCCTCTCGATCGCCTACACGCCGGGTGTTGCTCAGGTGAGCCGCGCCATCGCTGCAGACGAAACCCTCGCCGACCGATACACCTGGACCAACCGACTCGTTGTCGTGGTCAGTGACGGCACCGCGGTTCTCGGACTCGGCGACATCGGCCCGCGCGCCTCGCTGCCCGTCATGGAGGGCAAGTCGGCACTGTTCAAGAACTTCGCCGGACTGAACTCCATTCCGCTGGTTCTCGACACCAAGGATCCCGACGAGATCGTCGAGACGCTCATCCGTCTGCGTCCGAGCTTCGGCGCGGTCAACCTCGAGGACATCTCGGCGCCGCGTTGCTTCGAGATCGAGAAGCGCGTCATCGAAGCTCTCGACTGCCCTGTCATGCACGACGATCAGCACGGAACCGCGATCGTGGTCCTGGCGGCACTCAAGGGCGCAGTGAAGGTCCAGAGCCGCGACATCACCGCACTCAAGGTCGTCATCTCCGGCGCCGGTGCTGCTGGTGTTGCCTGCGCGAACATCCTGCTCGCTGCGGGAATCGCCGACGTCATCGTGCTGGACTCGAAGGGCATCATCTCGGGTGAGCGCAGCGACCTCAACGAGGTGAAGGCAGAACTCGCGGCCCGCACCAATCCGCGCGACCTGCACGGTGGTGCCATCGAGGCACTCGAAGGTGCGGACGTCTTCCTCGGTGTCTCGGCGGGCAAGATCCCCGAGGAGCTCATCGCTTCGATGGCTCCCGAGTCGATCGTGTTCGCACTCTCCAATCCGGACCCGGAGATTCACCCCGAAACCGCGTCGAAGTACGCGGCGATCGTGGCTACGGGTCGCAGTGATTTCCCGAACCAGATCAACAATGTTCTCGCCTTCCCTGGGGTGTTCAAGGGCGCGCTCGACGCCGGCGCCCGTCGCATCACCGAAGGCATGAAGCTCGCTGCCGCCGAGGCAATCCTGTCGGTGGTCGGCGACGAGTTGGCAGCGGACAAAATCGTCCCCAGCCCACTCGACCCTCGCGTGGCACCCGCAGTAGCGGAAGCCGTCGCGGCCGCAGCGCATGCTGAGGGCGTGACCAGCTAAGAGGGACTACGAAAGCCCCGGTCGGAACCCGCACACAAGGTTCCGATCGGGGCTTTTTCGTGGGTACCGAGCTACAGACGAGCGAGGTCGGGTGTTCGGCGCAGCCTGCCGGTACCGGGAACGGAAGCCCAGACCACCAGTGCCAGTAAACCGTCGACGACAAGAGCCACAACCGCGACCAGGATTGCGCCGACGACCACGCGGTCGTACTTGTAGAGCGCGAGACCGTCGAAGATGTACCGGCCGAGGCCGCCGAGGTTGACGTAGGCGGCAACGGTCGCTGTGGCTATCACCTGCAGCGTCGCGTTACGCAGTCCGCCGAGAATCAGCGGGAGTGCATTGGGAATCTCGACGCGGAAGAGTACCTGGAGTTCGGTCATACCCATCGCTCGCGCGGCCTCGACGACGCCACGGTCGACGCTGGCGATTCCGGCGTAGGTGCCGGCGAGGAGCGGAGGAATGCCGAGGATCACCAGCGCGAGAATCGGCGGCATGACTCCGAGTCCCATGAGCAGAACGAGGAAGGTCAGCAGGCCGAGTGTGGGCAGTGACCGCAGCGCGTTGACCAGACTGACGACCACGATCTCACCGCGGCGCAGATGGCCGATGAGCAATCCGACAGGCACCGCGATCACGGCCGAAAGTGCCACGGCCAGAACGCTGTACCACAGGTGCTGGAGAATGCGGGTGCCGATTCCGGTGTCGCCACTCCAGTTGTCGGGATCGACGATGAAGTCCCAGGCTCCGGTGAAGATGCTCATACGGGTTCCCCCTCGGCTGACAGGACGGCAGGAACCTTCGACGAGCTCGACGTCCTGGTCCACGGGGTCAGGAATCGGCCGATCAGATACAGGATCAGATCGAGTGCGAGCGCCAGCACGACGATCGCGATGATGCCGGCAACGATCTGATCCGGGTAGTCACGGTCGTAGCCCTGTTTGAACAGAACTCCCAGCCCACCGATTCCGATCAGTGATCCGACCGAAACCAGCGAAATATTGGTAACGGCAATAACTCTGATGTTCGCGATCATCACCGGCAGCGCCAACGGCAACTCGACAGTCAGGGCGCGTCGTAGTGGCGTGAACCCGACGGCGGTAGAGGCGTCGATGACGTTGTCCGGCACCGAGTCGAGTGCTTCGGGTACAGCTCGGATGAGCAGTGCCGTCGCGTACACGCTGAGTGCGATCACGACGTTGAGCGGATCAAGGGTCTTGAGACCGAACAACTGGGGGATCGTGACGAACAGCGCGAGCGACGGAATCGTGAACGCGATGCTCGCCAGGGTCAACGTGATTCGGCGCAGCCACCGGACGTTGCGGATCGCTGTTCCTACCGGCACGGCAATCAGGAGGCCGATCAGCAAGGGCAACAGCGCCAGATACAGATGGGTCTTCGAGTAGTCCACAACCGTCGAGAAATTGTCGATGAGCCAGCGCATGCCGCTACGCCCCGAATCCCTCGGTGAAGGCGACTCGGTTGCGTTCCTCGTCCTCGCGTCGACGCTGATCTGCCAATTTCGCAACGACTTCGGAACCGAGGATCCCGCCGACGACCGAACCCTCGCCGTCGACGGCAACGCCGATACCGGAAGGCGACGAGATTGCCGCGTCGAGTGCTTGGCGGAGATCGCCGCCGGGGGAGAACAGCGAACCACCGGCCGACGTCGACTGAGCAAGGGTGCGTCCCGAGCGCAGGCCTTCGACGCCGGTCACGTCGATCCATCCCTGGGGGCTTCCACTGTCCGTGACCACGAGAACCCATTCGCCCAATTCGAGACGCAGAGCCTTCAATTCGTTCTCGACGGCCGTACGGACCGGGTGAAGAGGAACCTCGTCGGCAGCGCGGAACGACAATCCCCGATAGCCGCGATCGCGTCCGACAAATCCGGCGACAAAATCCGTTGCCGGAGCGGCCAACACGTCGCGAGGCGCCGCCACCTGCTGAAGACGCCCACCGGGACCGAAGACGGCAATGTGATCACCGAGTTTGACTGCTTCGTCGATGTCGTGGGTGACGAAGACGATCGTCTTCTTCAGTTCGCTTTGCAGACGGAGCATTTCGGTCTGCAAATCCTCACGCACCACGGGATCGACGGCGCTGAAGGGCTCGTCCATCAACAGGATCGGCGGATCGGCTGCCAAAGCACGGGCAACTCCCACACGTTGCTGCTGGCCACCCGAGAGTTGCCCGGGATAGCGAGTGGCAAGTGAGATGTCCAGACCGACTCGTTCGAGCACACTCAACGCGGCTTTCCGTGCGGCGCGGCGGGACTCGCCGCGCAGCACCGGAACCGTTGCGACGTTGTCGATCACGGTGCGGTGCGGAAGCAGGCCGGCATTCTGGATGACGTACCCGATACCGAGACGGAGTTTCACCGCGTCGGTCTGGGCGATGTCCCGGCCATCGACGAAGATCTTGCCCGACGTCGGTGTGATCATCCGGTTGATCATGCGCATCGACGTCGTCTTACCGCACCCGGACGGCCCCACGAACACCGTGAACGACTCGGCCTCGATGGTGAGATCGAGACGGTCGACGGCGGTAGTGCCGTCCGGATACTGCTTGGTGACACCCTCGAAGGTGATCACGTGACTACGAGACCGGCTTGTCGAGGCCCTGCGCCGTCACCCACGCCTTGGCCGCCGCTGCCGGCTCCGTCTTGGTGTCGCCGGACACCTGGACGTTGAGTGCCAACAATTCTTCGGTGGTGAGCTTGGCGGACACCGCATCGAGGACCGACTTCAACTTGTCGGAAGACTTCGACGCACGCAGTACCGGCACCACGTTCTGGGCCGGGAAATTGTTCTTCGGGTCTTCGAGAACCACGAAGTTGTTTGCCGGGATGGAGGCCGACGTCGTGAAGATGTTTGCTGCGGTGATGTCGCCGGACGAGAGCGCCTTCACGGTTGCCGGTCCACCGCCGTCGGCGATCGGGACGAAGTTGGCAGACGAGATGTCGAGACCGTAGTTGGACTTCAAACCGGGCAATCCGGCTGGGCGTTCCTGGAACTCGGCCGGAGCACCGAACTTGACCTCGGCGGAGTGCGGAGCCAGATCCGCGATCGTCTTCAGATTCCACTTGTCCGCGGTTTCCTTGGTGACGACGACGGCGTCCTTGTCCTCGGCGGACGCGGGCGTCGCAATCGCCAATTCCGACCCGAGGGCTGCGGGAAGGGCAGCGAGGACGTCAGCGGAGCTGGTGGCTGTGCTGTCGGGATCCAAGTACTGCAGGAGGTTTCCCGTGTAATCCGGAATGACGCTGATGGACCCGTCCTCGAGCGCCGGAATGTACGCCTCACGGCTGCCGACGTTGAACGACGTGGAGACATCGAACCCGTTGACACGCAGTGCTTCGGCGTAGATGTTGGCGATCGTCTCGGATTCGGTGAAGTTGGCGGAGCCGACGACGACCGCGTTGGGATCGCTGTTGGAGTCACCGTCACTGCTACCGCACGCTGTGAGCGCAGTGAGCGAGACGACAGTTGCCGCGGCTACGAGCCAACGGTTGGAACGAAAGCGTGAGGTGCGCATGAGCGTCCTTCCGGTTTTTCGGGCGTCCCGTGTTTCGGGCGTCGGTAACCATCCCTTGTGGAGAAGCCACCCAAGTGGCTTCGACGGCGCCGCCACCGAGTGGCTGCGTCAAGACTGGTTACCGCGCATCGCCCGACAAGTGTAACGATAGGTACCGACATGGCACGGTTTTCGATCCATGGGATTGGATGTGAGGATTTCGGTGAAGAGCACACGCACGAAGTATTCGACTGTTGTTGCAGCACTGATGGTCCTGCAGATTCTCAGCGGATGCGCAAACGGTGATTCGGTGGTAGAGAGCGCCGAAGTGGAGTCTCGCGACCAGATCGTGGTGGCCGCGGACGCATCGGTGGAGAGTTCGGTGTTGGCCGAGGTGTATTCGACGGTGCTCTCCTCCTCCGGTCTGTCGGCTCGCGTCGAATCGGTGGGTGGTGGCAGAAACCAATCACTAGAGGCCCTGGACGCAGCCCGAGTCACGTTGGTACCCGAGTTCACCGGCGCGCTGCTCGATCACTACGACCCGTCATCCCCGGCCCGCAAGGCCGACGACGTCTTCGAAGCCTTGAGTCGCTCTCTGCCGGAGGGTCTTTCGGTGTCCGACTATGCGATGGCCGAAGACCGTGCGGTCGTTGCACTCGACACCGCATTCGCACAGTCGTTGGGAGCGAAGACGATAGAAGCCTTTGCCCCTTCGTGTGCCGCGGCGACGTCGCTCGTCTCTGTGAGATTCGTCGAGGACGGGGCGGTAGAACAGTTGGCCGAGGGCGCCGAGTGTGTCTTCGCCGGTGTCGAACAGGCAACACCGGCGGACGTACCCGGTGCACAGGTATTCGGAACCACGACGCTGTCAGCGCTGGCGCAGTCCGATGCCGTCACAGTGCTCGCTGATTCGAATCACGTTCTGGCTGCGCAGAACGTCGTTCCACTCTTCCGAACGGGCGCACTGGGAGATTCGGCTGTCAAGGCGCTCAGCGTCGTTGCCGGTGAACTGTCCACCACCGACCTCGCTGCGATGATCGATCAGGTCCGGACCGGCAAGGCGTCAGCCTCGGAAGTCGCCCGCACCTGGTGGGACACCCGTCAGTGACATAGACGGAGTGGGACACCCGTCAGTGACATAGACGGAGTGGGACACCCGTCAGTGACATAGACGGAGTGGGACACCCGTCAGTGAGCGCTCGATCCCACCGCTGAACTCGAATCATCCTTGGCACGAATCAGTTTCGATGCGATGAAGCGGCCCAGATCGGCGACGGCGTCTGCTGCTTCCTTGACCAGTGACGCTTGTGCGTGGGCCACGTGCCACAGTCTTGCGTACTCGACCAGGGATACATCGACGCCGGCAGCGGAGAGCTTGTCGGTGAACGTCATGATCTGCGGATAGAGAACTTCTTCGATACCGACGTGAATCCGGGTGGGCGGCAACCCGTCGAGCTTGCCGTGCATCGGTGCGTAGCCGGGATCTGTGCGATCGCCGCCGGCAAGGTAAGCGTCGGCGGCATCGAAGGACCACGCCGTGTTGACCACCAGGTCGGCCTTCTTGGTGGCACCCCGATCGCCGGGATCGACCCACGGTGAGATCAGTGCAAGCGCACCCGGGGTCACACCGTGACGTTCGATCAGACGCAGAGCGGTCGCGGCGGCCAAACCGCCACCGGCCGAATCGCCGGCGATGGCAACGCGGTCTTCGGAATAGTCGAACTCGGTCACCAACTGCATGAAGGCGGAGACCGCGTCGTCGAGAGCGGCGGGATACGGGTTCTCCGGTGCGAGACGGTAGTCCAAGGTGAAGACCGCACTGGACGATTCACGCGCGAGATGCGCTGCGAGAGAACGGTGGGTGGCCAGCGAACCCAGTGTGTACGCACCGCCGTGCAGGTACAGAACTGCGGTGGGGCGCTCGGTTGCGCCGACGGTGATCTTCTCCGCCGGTCGGCAGGCGAGCTCCAGCGGGCGCACGACGGCGCCCGCTGGAACCTGCTGCAGTGGTGCCCCGGCCTCGAGCAGCAGACGTTGAATCCGATAAGGCAGTCGCGAGTTGAAAGCCAGACGGAAGTACGGCTTCAACAAGAACGCGACCACGGGCAGCGGAAGGGTGAACGTGCTCACCGGCAGGGCTCCTGACTCTGTATGCGAACTGCGCTGTAAAACGAATTCAGCTGGACTTGGGCATCATTCGGCCGGCGACGATCGAGACGATGCGCTGGTAGCCCGATCCTACGAGGCGAACCCAGGCGTCGAGTGCGATTGCGTCCATGCCGATGAGAACGCGCGGCTTGCTCTTGCGAACGCCGTTGACGATCGTCTTGGCGGCATCTTCCGGAGTGGTGCGCGCGAGCTTGCGGTCGAAGAACTCGGAGAAGACCGCAAGATCTTCGCCCGGGCCTGCGGTGGCGTTGCGCGCGATGGCGGTCTTGATTCCGCCCGGGTGCACGCAGGTCACCTTCACCGGGTGCTTGGCGATCAGCATTTCCTGTCGAAGTGACTCGGTGAAGCCGCGAACTGCGAACTTAGCCGAGTTGTATGCGCTCTGACCCGGCATCGACAGCAGGCCGAAGAGGCTCGACACGTTCACGATATGCCCGTCGCCGGAGGCGATGACGTGGGGGAGGAATGCCTTGGTGCCGTTGACAACTCCCCAGAAGTCGACGTCCATGACGCGCTCGAAGTCCTTGAACTCGGACTTCTCGAAGGTGCCGTGGTACGCGATTCCGGCGTTGTTGTAGATCTGGTTGACCTTGCCGAAATGGGCGACAACCGCGTCTGCGTACTCGAGAACCGCTTCGCGCTGGGTGACGTCGAGATGGTCCGATTTCACCTCGGCTCCGATGGCCTCCACCAGACGCTTTGTCTCGGCCAGACCCACGGTATCCACGTCGGAGATCGCCAACTTGGCGCCCTGGCCGGCCAGGTTCAGTGCGAGAGCGCGACCGATGCCCGATCCTGCTCCGGTGATGACTACGACCTTGCCTGCAAAATCACTCATTGTGCTACTGCCTTCTCGTCGTCGAGGTCGATCTGTGAAGTGCTCGCGGTGCCGACGGCGCCGAGATCCGAGGTGGCGACGCTGCGGTATGCCGCGAGGTCGAAATGCTTGGTGGCGTTGCGGAACTGGAAGGTGAAGCCCGGCCACAGGGTGGTGTTGTTTCCGTGCTTGTCCATGTACCAGCTGGCGCAACCGCCGTTGTTCCAGACGCTCTTGGACATAGCTGCCTGCAGGTCCTTGTTGTACTTGTCCTGCTTGTCCTTGCGCACCTCGATGGTGCCGATGTCGTACTTGTCGATGGTGGTGATCGCGTCGACCAGGTAATTGATCTGCGACTCGATCATGAAGACCATCGACGAATGTCCGAGGCCGGTGTTGGGTCCGACGAGGAAGAACATGTTGGGGAAGTTGGCAACTGCCGCGCCCTTGTACCCCTGCATGCCGGTCTCTTCGAAGACCTCGGCGAGCGAGCGCCCGTCCTTGCCGAAGATTCCGGCGAAGGTGGGGGAGTCGGTGACGTGGAAACCGGTCGCCACGACGATGGCATCGATCTCACGCGTGGTGCCGGTCTTCGAGACGATCCCGTTGGCGGTGACCTCCTCGATGCCTTCGGTCACCAGGTCGACATTGTCCTGGGCGAGGGTGGGGAAGTAGTTGTTCGAGATCAGCATGCGCTTGCAGCCGATCTGGAAGTTGGGCATGACCTTCTTACGAAGATCCTTGTCCTTGATCTGAGCCTTCAGGTGACGCTCGGCGGCGAACTGCAGCGGCTTCATGAAGACCGGCGCTTTGGCCAGGCCGACGACCTGCGTCTCTCGCATCCAGTAGATGCCGGTGCGGCACAGTTTCTGGAAGCCGGGAAGGTACTTGAACGCGAGGTGCTCGATCTTGGTGTACTCGCGGTCTGCGCGGGGCAGGATCCACGGCGCCGTGCGCTGGTACACGTCGAGATGTGAGACCTTCTTGCCGATGGCGGGCACGATCTGGATGGCCGAGGCGCCGGTTCCGATGACGGCCACGCGCTTGCCGGTCAGATCGGCGTCGTGGTTCCAGCGCGAGGAGTGGAAGATCTCGCCCTTGAAGCCGTCGATTCCCTTGATATCGGGAAGTGAAGGCTCACACAGTGCGCCGACGGCCGAGACGACGATCTTTGCGACGAATTCACCCTTGTTGGTGCTGACGTGCCACTGAGCCGACGACTCGTCCCATCGGGCGGAGAGTACGTCGCAGTCGAAGATGTGCTTGTCGAGCACCTTGTGGCGGTTGGCCACCGACTGGATGTACTTGTAGATCTCGGGCTGGGTGGAGAAAGAGCGTGTCCACTCCGGGTTGAGTGCAAAAGAGTACGAGTACAAATGCGACGGCACGTCACATGCGGCGCCCGGGTAGCTGTTGTCACGCCAGGTTCCGCCGACGTCATTGCCGCGCTCGAGGACAACGTAGTCGGTGATGCCGGCCTGTGCCAGTTTGATCGCCGCACCGAGACCGGCGAAACCACTGCCGATGATCAGTGTGCCGACGTGGCGAGTATCCGCGGCCGGTGCTGAGGTATCTGTAACTGGAAGACTCATGTAGGGAACGATATGCCTTTATTGAGTCACGGTCAATAGCTTATTGACGAATATTCAGTAGTCTATTGGGCATGGACGCAGTAAAGCGAACGCGGCTCGACCCTGCGCAACGCCGAGCGCAACTCATCGACCTCGGGGCGCGGATGCTGGCCGAACGGCCGCTCGAACAGATTTCCGTCGAGGACATCGCCGATCAAGCGGGTGTCTCGCGTGGGCTTCTGTTCCACTACTTCGCGTCGAAAAGCGAGTTCCATCTGGCGATCGTCCGACACAGCAGTGAACAGATGCTCCAGCGCACCGAGCCGAGCGAATCGGACGATCCGATGCTCACCCTCCGGTCAGTGCTGGCGTCGTATGTCGACTACGTGACCGAGAACCGCAATACGTACGTCTCACTGCTCCGGGGGACCGCCAGCGGGGATCCGCAGATGCGCGAGGTGTTCGAGCAGACCCGCGACATCATGGCGAAGAGGACCCTCGATCAGCTCCCGAAGATCGGCCTGACGCGAACGCCTCAGGTGGAGTTGGCCGTTCGCGGTTGGATTGCGTTTGTCGAGGAAGCCACCATCAGTTGGCTCCGCGCGCCGGCCATCGCCCGCGAGGAACTGATCGACCTGACGGTTCAGTCGTTGCCCGCGTTGGCACTGGCCGCCGTCGGTTTCGATGCCGGGCCGGATCTGGGTCTGCTGCAATCGAATTGACATGCACGCAAAAGGCCGGGCCCCACACTCCTTGCGGAATGTGGGGCCCGGCCCTTATTGCTTGCCACTGATCAGTTGGTCGGCAGGAACGCCACCGATCAGTTGGTCGGCAGGAACGCCTCGTCCAAGATCTCCTGCTGCTCCACCGCGTGCACCTTGCTCGATCCCGAGGAGGGAGCGGACATCGGACGACGCGAGATGCGCTTGATGCCGGTCAAGGTCTCCGGCAGAAGGTCCGGCAGTGCCAGTCCGAGGAACGGCCACGCACCCTGGTTCGCGGGTTCTTCCTGGACCCAACGGAACTGATCCGCATTCGGGTAACGGTCCAGGGTCTCCTTGAGGCGACGCTTCGGCACGGGGTAGAGCTGCTCCATACGCACGATGGCGATGTCGTCGCGCTCGTCCTTGTGCTTCTTCGCCAGAAGCTCCCAGTACAGCTTGCCGCTGACCAGCAGAACCCGCTTGACCGATTCGCGTGCGCTTTCACCGCTCTCGTATGCCGGCTCCTCGAAGACCGAACGGAACTTGCCCGTCGTGAAGTCCTCGACGTTGCTGACTGCAGCCTTGTTACGCAGCATCGACTTGGGCGTGAAGACCACCAGCGGACGGCGGATGCCGTCGAGGTGATGGCGACGCAGCAGGTGGAAGTAGCTGGCCGGAGTCGACGGAACCGCAACGGTCATCGAGCCTTCTGCACACAGCTGAAGGAAACGCTCGATGCGACCGGAGGTGTGGTCCGGACCCTGACCCTCGTGACCGTGCGGCAGGAGCAGCACGACGTCGGAGAGCTGACCCCACTTGGCCTCACCCGAAGAGATGAACTCGTCGATGATGGTCTGCGCGCCGTTGACGAAGTCACCGAACTGCGCTTCCCACAGGACCAGAGCGTCGGGGTTACCCACCGAGTAGCCGTACTCGAAGCCCAGACCCGCGTACTCGGTGAGTGCGGAGTCGTAGACCATGAACTTGCCGCCATTTTCGGCGTCGGCAGCGATCTTGGCGATCGGGCTGTACTCGTTGCCGGTCTTGCGGTCGATGAGAACCGAGTGACGCTGCGTGAACGTTCCACGCTTGGAGTCCTGACCCGCGAGGCGGATCAAAGCACCCTGCTCGGCCAACGAGCCGAACGCGAGCAATTCTGCGAACGCCCAGTCGACATGTCCCTCACGGGCCATCTCGCGGCGCTTCTCGGCAACAGGCTTGACGCGCGGGTGAACAGTGAAGCCCTCGGGGACGTTGACGAACGCGTCTCCGATGCGCTCGAGAACCTCGGGAGCGACAGCCGTGGTAAGGCGGGCCGGCGGAGTCTGGTCGAGTTCGACGGACTCGGACGGTTCGGGCTGGAACTTCTCGAGTTCACGGACCTCGTTGAAGACCCGTTCGAGCTGGCCCTGGTAGTCGCGAAGTGCGTCTTCGGCTTCCTTGAGCGAGATGTCACCGCGACCGATGAGGGACTCGGTGTAGCTCTTACGAACGCTGCGCTTGGTGTCGATGACGTCGTACATGGCCGGCTGAGTCATCGACGGGTCGTCGCCCTCGTTGTGACCGCGGCGGCGGTAGCAGATGAGGTCGATGACAACGTCTTTGCCGAACTTCTCACGGAAGTCGACGGCCAGCTGAGCAACCCAGACACAAGCCTCGGGGTCGTCGCCGTTGACGTGGAAGACCGGTGCGGCGATCATCTTCGCGACGTCGGTGCAGTACTCGGACGAACGTGAATGTTCCGGTGCAGTGGTGAAGCCGACCTGGTTGTTCACGACGATGTGCACGGTGCCGCCGGTGCGGTAACCGCGCAGCAGCGAGAGGTTCAGCGTCTCGGCGACAACACCCTGACCTGCGAATGCAGCGTCACCGTGCAGCATGAGCGGCAGGACGGTGAAGCCTTCTTCGCCCTTGTCGAGGATGTCCTGCTTGGCGCGAACCAGGCCTTCGAGAACCGGGTCGACGGCCTCGAGGTGCGACGGGTTTGCGGTCAGTGAGACAGCGATGTCGTTGTCACCGAACATCTGGATGTACGTTCCGCTGGCACCCAAGTGGTACTTCACGTCACCGGAGCCGTGGGCGGCTGCCGGGTTCATGTTGCCCTCGAACTCCGTGAAGATCTTGGAGTACGGCTTGCCGACGATGTTGGCCAGCACGTTGAGTCGACCACGGTGCGGCATACCGATGACGACCTCGTCGAGCTGGTGCTCGGCGGCCTGGTCGATCACGGCGTCCATCATCGGGATGACGGCTTCGGCGCCCTCGAGCGAGAAGCGCTTCTGGCCGACGTACTTGGTCTGCAGGAACGTCTCGAAGGCCTCGGCGGCGTTGAGCTTGCTCAGGATGTACTTCTGCTGAGCGACCGAAGGCTTGGCGTGATGGCCTTCGACGCGGTCCTGGATCCACTGACGCTGATCCGTCTCGAGGATGTGGGTGTACTCGACACCGACGTGGCGGCAGTACGCGTCGCGCAGCACGCTCAACACGTCGCGCAGCTTCATCTTCTCTTGACCGTGGAAGCCGCCGACCTTGAACTCGCGGTCCAGATCCCACAGCGTCAGGCCGTGGCTGATGACGTCGAGGTCGGGGTGGCTGTGGAACTTGTCCTTGACGAACTGCAACGGGTCCGTGTCGGCCATGAGGTGGCCGCGGTCACGGTATGCAGCGATCAGTTCGAGAACACGGGTGTTCTTGTCGACGGCGCCTTCCGGCACGTCCTTGCGCCAACGCACCGGCTCGTACGGGTTGCCGAGCGCGTGGAAGATCTCGTCGTAGAACTCGTCGCTGATCAGCAGGTTGTGGATCGTGCGCAGGAAATCGCCCGACTCCGCACCCTGGATGATGCGGTGATCGTAGGTCGAGGTGAGGGTCATCAGCTTGCCGACGCCCATCTCGGCCAGCTTCTCGTCGCTGGCGCCCTGGAACTCGGCGGGGTATTCCATCGCGCCAGCGCCGATGATGGCGCCCTGGCCCTTCATCAGGCGGGGAACGGAGTGAACCGTGCCGATGCCGCCCGGGTTGGTCAGCGAGATGGTGACGCCGGTGAAGTCTTCGCCGGTGAGCTTGCCTTCGCGTGCACGGCGGACGATGTCCTCGTATGCCGCGTGGAACTGGACGAAGTTCATCGACTCGGTGTTCCGGATGGCGGCAACTACCAGTGAGCGGTTGCCGTCCTTGCCGGGAAGGTCGATTGCGAGTCCGAGATTGGTGTGCTCGGGCGTGACCGCGTTCGGCTTGCCGTCGATTTCGGCGAAGTGCCGGTTCATATTGGGGAACGCGTTGACTGCCTGGATGATCGCGTAACCCAGGAGGTGGGTGAACGAGATCTTGCCGCCACGAGTACGCGCGAGATGGTTGTTGATGACGATGCGGTTGTCGAACATCAGCTTCGCGGGAATGGCACGCACGCTGGTTGCTGTCGGGATCTCGAGTGAGAGCGACATGTTCTTGACGACCGCGGCTGCGGCGCCGCGGAGAACCTTGGTTTCCTCGGCTCCGCCGGCAGGGGCGGGCTTCGCAGAAGCCGCCGCGGGCTTGGCTGCTGCGGGCTTGGCCGGAGCAGCCTTGGCGGCGGGCGCTGCCTTCTTCGCGGGGGCCGGTGCGGCAGCCTTGGCAGGCGGCGCGGGAGGTGCGGTCTTGGGGGTGGGAGGCGTGGCCTTGGAAGCAGCAGGTGGAGCTACAACAGCGGCGGGTGCAGCCGCGTTGCCGTTCGAGGCAGTCCCGTTTCCACCTCCCGTGTTCGCCGAGTCCGGCGCGTAATCGGTCAAGAATTCGTGCCAACTGGGATCCACGGACGACGGGTCGTCCTGGAAGCGTTGGTACATCTCGTCAACCAGCCACTGGTTCTGTCCGAATTGGGATGTAGAACTGCTGCTCACGGCAGGTGTTCGCCTCGTTTCTATTTCGGTACCCGATCAGAGCGCCTATATATATGAGATTAGCCCGAGCGTGTGACGAGCAATTGTGCGGCACACAATTTGTGAGCTGTCTCACGGAAGTCCGTGATCTTGCGATCGCGCACTCCCTCTCGGCGGTACAAATCCGTGCCGACTGTCAAACGACGGGGTTGCCTTCGATGACAGTTCTCGACGTCAGATTATTCCCCTCACGTGCCTGCGATGCATCCCAGAGTCCCGAGTAGTGACCACCGGCATACCGCAGAACATCGTGCGGGCCGTATTCAACGATACGTCCCCGGTCAACTACGACAACGAGGTCTGCTCGGGCAGCGGTGGCGAGGCGGTGAGCCACGACGACTGACGTCCGTTTCCGGGTGACCGACCGACTTGCTTCGAGCACCATTCGTTCGGTCGCGGGATCGAGCGTCGCGGTCGCCTCGTCGAGGAGCAGAAGATCCGGGTCGACTAGTTCGGCACGGGCCAATGCGATCAGTTGGCGCTGGCCCGCCGAGAGCCCCTGGCCACGCTCTCCGACGGGATGATTCATGCCTCCACGCATGTCGGCTATCGAATTCAGGGCGCCGACGGAACGCGCCGCTTCCTCGATCTCGGCATGCGAAGCCGAAGGCCTGCCGTACGCGATGTTGTCGGCGACCGTGCCGGTGAACAGATGCGCTTCTTGTGGGACGACGCCGAGGCGACGTCGGTACTGCGGGAGGTGGAAGTTCCGGATGTCGGTTCCGTCCACGTCGACGGATCCGGACGTCGGGTCGTAGAAACGGGCGAGCAACTTCACCACTGTCGACTTACCGGCACCGGTTCGGCCGACGAGAGCGACCGTTGTGCCCGGCGGAATCTGCAGATCGAAGTCGGAGAGCGCGTCGACGTCCGCGCCCGAGTACCGGAACCCGACTCCGTCGAGATGGACGGCGCCGTCGAGCCGTCCGGAAATCGCGATCAGATCCTCGCTGTCGGCAGTCTCGATCGAACTTCGAGTGCGCAGCAGGTCGCCGATTCGTTGCAATCCGACGTTTGCCTGTTGGTAACCATCGAAGACTTGTGAGAGTTGCTGAATCGGTCCGAACAGCAGACCGAGGTAGAGCACGAACGCGATCAGTACGCCGGGCGACGTCGACCCGTTGGCGATCTGGTGCGCGCCGACGAATACGACCGCGGCCAACGCGAGGTCGGACAAGAACGAGATGAATGGGAAGTAGATCGAGATGGCTCGCTGCGACCGCATCCGCGATCGGCGGTAGCTCTCGGAGCGTTCTGCGAACCTGCGCGCCGCACCTTCCTCACGGCGGTAGGCCTGGGCCGCTCGCAGGCCGGCGATGTTCTCCTGGAAGTCGGCATTGACGAGCGAGATCCGCTCGCGGGACTGGCGGTAGGCCACCGAGGAGATCTTGCGGAAGATCACGGTTGCGACCACGAGCGGTGGGATGACGGCCAGCGCCACCAGGCCGAGCGTCACGTCGGTCGCCAGGAGCGCGATCGAAATTCCGCCGACGGTCAGGACGCTCACAATCGCCGTCGACATGCCGGTCTGGATGAACGAAGAGAGCGCGTCGACGTCGGTGGTCATGCGCGTCATGATGCGCCCGGACAGTTCTCGTTCGTAGTAGTCGAGGCCCAACCGCTGCAGGTGCGAGTAGCTGCGGACGCGGAGTCCGAACAACACGCGTTCGCCTGCCCTGGCGGTGAGCACCGTCATGACCGCAACGACAACCCAATCTGCGGCAACCAGGAGCGCGCCGAAAGCCGTCGCAATCCAGAGCGTGCTGCTGTCCGCGGTCACGACCCCGTGGTCGATTGCATATCTGACGAGGGAGGGGAACGCGATCGCGGCAGCCGAGTCCAGAGCAAGACATGCGACAACTGCCAGCAGAACCCAGCGAACCGGCCTCAGGATTTGTCGGAGTGAGAAGTGCGGATTCGATTCGCGCAGACTTTCGGGTGCGACTCCGGGATCTTCGCGAGCGGGCGGAAGAGCGTCGACTGCTGCCCGTAGGGACGGCGTCACCGCGATTCCGCTGAGTGCTCCGGCCATCGGACCGCCGGCACCCTGCGAGGCACTGGTGGTGTTGTCGGCTTCGGATTCCGGTGCCTGCGGCCACAACTGCGCGGTTGTCGGCTCGCGGTGGTCATGATCGAAGGCATCGGAGTCGCCCTGGTCGAGTTCGGCCGGTAGTTCCGATGCGGAGGAGAACAGCGCCCGAAAGAGGGGACATCGCGCTTCCAACTCGTCCACGGTTCCGGAGTCGATGATCCGTCCGCCGTCGAGTACCGCGACCCGGTCCGCCAGCGTGAGGGTGGACCGCCGGTGAGCGAGGATCAGGGTGGTCTGCCGTCGTCTGGCTCGGAACGCGTCGAAGATCGCGGCTTCGGTTGCCGCGTCGACCGCGGAGGTCGCGTCGTCGAGGACCAGGATCCTCGGGTCGACGAGCAGGGCTCTGGCAAGCGCGATGCGCTGACGCTGTCCACCCGACAGCGTCAGGCCGCGTTCGCCCACGACGGTGTCGTACCCGTCCGGGAGTGCCTCGATGAAGGCGTCTGCCTGTGCCAAAGCAGCGGCAGCACGGATCTCCTCGCCGGAGGCGTCCTCGCGGCCAAGCGCGATGTTGGCGGCAATGGTGTCGGAGAACAGGAAAGGCTCGTCGAAGACCAGGCTGACCGCCGCACGAAGCTGCTCGCTACGCAGTTCGGCGATGGGGAACGTCTCGTCGGCTGTATCGACGCTGACCTGACCCGATGTCGGCGCGTAGAACCGGGGGAGAAGCAAAGACAACGCAGTCTTTCCCGACGCAGCCGGCCCTACGACGGCGACGGTCTCGCCTGGTTCTATGCGGAGGTTCAGCCCGGTCAGGACGTCGCGTTCGGTGTCGAATCCGAATGCCACGTCGTCGAAGGTGACTCCGAGAGGACCGTCGGGCAGGTCCACCGGATGGTCTGGATCGGCGATGTCGGGCTGGGCGTTGATGACGTCGTAGACACGCTCGACAGCGGCGCGCGCCAGCTGCGCCATGACGATGACCGACGACAGAGTTCGGGTGACTCCGGTCATCGTCACGATGTAGGTGGCGAACGCGAGAAACGTTCCCACGGTGATCTTGTCGTGCAGTGCGAGATACCCGCCGAGAGCGATCACTCCCACCTGCCCGAGCTGGGGCAAGGCTGCCATGGTTGGCGCGAATTTCGCGTTCAACCACGCGGCGCGAAGGCGCTCGGAGTACAGCGTGCGGCTATGTTTCTCCAGCTGGTCGACGGCTCGTTGTTCCTGCCCGAATCCCTTGACGACGCGAACGCCGGTGACGGTTTCCTCGACGTGTTGGGCGAGGTCGGCGGCCCGCTGCTGCGCGGACCACGTTGCGGCGAAGAGCATCGGTCGCATCAGGAACACCACCAGCCCTACTGCGGGGATGACGGCGACAGCGACGAGAGTCAACAGCGGCGAGAGCCACGCCATGATGCCGATCGCCAGCACGAATTGCAGGAGCGCTCCCGCGGACATCGGCACCATCGCGAGCAAACCCTGGACGAGCTGCAGATCCGTGATGGACCGGGAGACCACCTGGCCTGTGCGGATCTGATCCTGTCCTCGTCCGTCGAGGCGTTGCAGCGAACCGAGCAGGGCGAGCCGCAAGTCGTGTTGAACGTCGAGCGAGAGTCGGCCGGCAAGCATCCGTCGGCCGTACTGGCACGCGAAGCGGACGATCGCGAGCAACGCGATCGCCAACGCGACGAACCCGATCACCTTGCCCGGGTTCTCCTGGCCGGCGGCGTCGAGCGCATAGCGGGTCAGGAGCGGAAACGAGATGTCGATCGCCGAAGCGATGACGGTGACGAGAAGCGCGCCGATCGCAACTCTCCGGTGCAACCAGCATGCGTGGGCCAAGCGGCGGATCCAGCCCGGAGCTCGATCCGCCTCTCCAACTACCGGACTGCCCGTGTTGATCGTGTTCATCGAGATCCACGGTAGACCCGGCCCCAGACAGCTTTTTCAGGTGATGTCGCGGGTCCGGGTTCGCAGCCAACCGAGCCCGCAGAACAGAACGACCCAAGCGGCCAACATCATCGGGCCACTCGGCCAGGACGCAAAGGCGTCGACGTCGATCGACGGTGCCGCGTTGACGATCGTGCCGATCGTGGCCGACACCGGAAGCGCGGCCCCGATCCCACCGAGATCCATCGCGAGCAGCACTGCGCGGACGATCCATTCACCGAAGACGAACCACAGGATGACCGAGAGGGCACCGGCCATCGACGAACCGGTGAGCAGGGCCACCCCGGCGCCAAGTAGTGCCCACAGCGCACACGCCAGAATGCCTGCGGTGCAGATGGCGAAGAGATCGGTGGTGAAGCTGAAGTCCCGGCCGAAGAGCAACATCGTGCCGATGCTGACTACTTCGACCGCCAGTGCGTAGCCGACGGCAAATACCGCGACGACGGCAAGTTTTGCGCCCAGAACTCCGTCGCGGCCGCGAGCTGTGAGGAACGTTGTGGTGAGAGTCTTGTAGCCGAATTCGGATCCGGCGGTGAGCGCTCCGAAGACAGCCGCGAACACCAGGACAAGCGTGTTCGAGACACCCAGGCTGACGCCGGTGGACACGACATCGACGTCGAAAGTGGTGTCGGCCGAATCGGCCACAACTTCGACGAACGTCCGAGTCGAGGCAGCAATCAGCACAGCCACGACGACCGGTGCGATTGCCAGTGCCCACCAGTAGCGCAGGGTGAGGACTTTGAGTGTCTCCGCGCGCACGAGCGTGGTCATCGGTGTCCTCCGGAAGGTCCGTATGCGGCAGGGCCGTAGTAGCCCGGTCCCGAACCCGGGCCGGGAGGCCGGTGGTAACCGACCTGGGGAACCGCGTACTGCGGTGTTGTCATCGCGAGGAACAGTTGCTCGAGATCTGCGCCTTCGGTCGCGACACCGAAGATCGTGACACCGGCCGCCGACGCCACCGGCGGGAGCACCGACGTATCGGTGCCGCCCACCGCGAGCCGTCCGTCCTGGGTGATCTGGGTGTCGATGATTCCGCGAGCGGCCAATGCCGTGGCGAGGAGCGCTGGGTTGGAACACGAGACGAGCAGTCGACTGCGCTGGGAGCGGCGAAGTTCGTCCATGGTCCCTTGGTAGACGAGTGAGCCGGCGCTGACGATGACCACGCTGTCGACGGTCGCTTCCACTTCACGAAGCGCGTGACTCGAGATCAGAACCGTTCGGCCGGAACCGGCGAAGGTCTGCAGGAACTGACGAAGCCACGCCATGCCCTCGGGGTCGAGTCCGTTCGCGGGTTCGTCGAGCACAAGGATCTCGGGATCACCGAGCATCGCCGTGGCAAGGATCAGGCGTTGGCGCATCCCGAGCGAGAAGGTGCCGGTCTTGTGGGCTCCGACCGAACTCAGACCGACCATTCCCAGTACCTGCGCGGCGCGTTGAGTGGGCATACCGATGGCGGCTGCGTAGATCTCGAGGTGCGCCAGCGCTGTCCGCTTGGGATGGAGACTGCCCACGTCGAGGACGGCACCGACGGTTCGCGCCGGGTTGGGCAGCGAACGCATAGGCGCGCCGTTGATCGTGGCCGATCCCGAAGTCGGCGACACCAGCCCGAGGAGCATCCGCAACGTTGTCGTCTTGCCTGAACCGTTGGGGCCGAGAAACCCGGTGATCGAACCTGCCTGGACGTCGAAGCTCAGGTCGTTGACCGCGTGCGCCGCCTTGAACGTCTTCGTCAACCCACGAATCTCGATGGGCGCAGAGAAGGATCCCATTGCGGTGTTCGTCAATGCTGCTCCCGGGTCGGCGGCGAATACGTGATGCGAGCCTACGGCCCGGACAGCTATCTGCGGATGGCCCGGCGTGTCTGCGTTTCGGGGAGGAGTGCGGCATCGTCGGCAGGCATCACGATGAGGTGATCGGTCCACCTGGCGGGCGCGGGTCCGAAGGCTTCGCGCGCGTTCTTGACGACGCCCTTGCCGATGGCCCGGTTACCCGCGCCACCGATGACGGCACCGATCCCGGCGGGAACGAGCTTGCCGAGGATCAGTGCGCTGCGCCTGGCGGCGTACTTGGTCACGAACTTCCGCACGAGGGTGCTGTTCATTCCCTTCATCGTGGGTCCGGGAATCTTGCTCGTGATCGCGGTTCCCCAGTTCTTGGCCGTGATTCCGGTGGCCTTCTGGACGATCTCCATGCCGGATTCGCCGAGGGCGACTGCCAGGACCAGGGCGCGTCGTTGCTGGTGATCCTGCACGGAGATTCCGTGCACTGACGCAATCGCCAACGTCAGCAGCGCCGACGCTTCGAGGAAGAAAGCCGATTCCGCACCGACGGCAGCGATGGACGCGACCGTTCCGACGCCCGGCACCGCGGCCGTGGCACCGACGGCACTGCCGCTTCCGGTCACGGCGAGAATGAACATCTTCTCCATCCGCTCGACGATCTGAGCGGGTGACTCGTCGGGGTGCGCCTTACGGACATGGTTGACGTATTTGGCCACTGCGGGCGCTTGCAGGCGGCTTCCGTTGTCGAGAACGGAAACGAGGACCTTCTCGATACGCCCGCTGTCGTTGTTCGTCGACTTGCTCATTGCTGCCCCTCCACAGTTGTCCTCCTCTGAAGCGAGGTGGACCGTATCTCGAGAATAGGTGAAGTTTTCGGTAGCGGCGGTGATCGCAGGGGCCATAGGCTCGTACGAGACTCGGTTTTCTTCGTGAGTTTTCCCAGGCAGGAGTTCGAGTGTTATGACCGCCACTTCGGAACCTCGTTCGACGACCATCTGGCCGACACTGCGCTACCTCGACGCCCGATCGGCAATCCACTTTCTGGTGAGCACCTTCGGTTTCGTGGAGAAGGCCGTCTACGGAGAGGGGGACGTGGTCGACCACGCCCAACTCGACTGGCCCGGCGGTGGCGGCATCATGCTGGGTTCCCCGCGGACCGATTCGGCGATCGCCGGCCTACCACCCGGAATCGGTTCGGTGTACATCGTGGTGGACGACGCAGACGCCGCCGATGCACTCTACGAACGCGCTGTCGCGGCCGGTGCCACGATCACGCAGGGATTGCGCGACGAAGACTACGGTTCGCGAGGTTTCACCTGCCGTGATCCAGAAGGTGTGTACTGGAGTTTCGGGACGTACGCAGGGGAGTAGCGTCGCCCCGATCTATCTGGTGGCCCAGTGCTGCGCTGGAACCACTTCCGACGGGATGGGCGGATGAGGCGGTGTGCCGTCCCCGAACGGTCGGCCGCCCAACTGTTCGCGGCCGTGTGGTTCGAGCCAGTGCGTCAATTCCGGTCCCTTGGGCACGATTCCGGAGGGATTGATCTCGGAATGCACGATGTAGTAGTGAGCTTTGATCTGTGTGAAGTCGATGGTGTCACCGAATCCGGGAGTCTGGAACAGATCGCGCGCGTAGTCCCACAGCACCGGCATCTCGCTGAGTTTGCTTCTGTTGCACTTGAAGTGGCCGTGATAGACGGGATCGAATCGCGCCAGTGTCGTGAACAGGCGTACGTCAGCTTCGGTGATGGTGTCGCCTACCAGGAAGCGTTGCCGCGCAAGACGTTCGGTGAGCCAATCGAGACGGGCGAACAGCGTGTCGTATGCCTCGTCGTAGGCCTGCTGTGAACCGGCGAACCCGCAGCGGTAGACGCCGTTGTTCACGTCGCGGAACACGTACTCGGCTACTTCGTCGATCTTGTTTCGCAGAGGCTCCGGGTACAGATCCGGTGCACCTTCGCGGTGGTACTTCTTCCACTGCGTCGAGAAGTCGAGGGTGATCTGTGGGTAGTCGTTCGTGACCACCTTGCCCGTGGAGATCTCCACCATGGCGGGTACCGTGATTCCCCTGGGGTAGTCGGGATCTCGGGCGAAGTACGCGTCCTGTAGTCGTGGGATCTTCAGTACCGGATCGACGCCACCGGGATCGAGATCGAAGGTCCAGCTTCGCTTGTCGTGGACCGGACCGCAGATGCCCATCGACAGTACGTCTTCGAGGCCGAGCAGGCGGCGGACGATGATGGCGCGGTTTGCCCAGGGGCAGGCACGCGCCACGATCAACCGGTATCGCCCCGGTTCGACGGGGTAACCGTCGCGACCGTCCTCGGTGATCCGGGTCTGGATGTAGTTGGTGTCGCGCTTGAATTCACGACCCTCTTCGACGAATGTCGGTTCGCTCGCGCCATCTTCCGTACTCATCTGCGGTTCCTCTCGTTCGAGTGTCAACTGGGCAGGTGCACGTGTACCCGAGCGTATGCCCCCAGAACGTCGAATTTGGCTTTACGTGGAAGCGTTGCGCTGATCGCACTGCCCCGACTCGTGCGTAGTTGTGGGATCAATCCCGAATCCAGTGCGTCCTCCGCGGCCAGAAGTGTTACTCCGCAGCCGATTCCGCGCCGGCGGTGCGCTGGGGCTGTCAGGGTCGTGAGATCTGCCACGAAACCTTGGAATTCGGAGTACGCCGCGCATCCGAGTACCTCGTTGTCATCGGTGAGTGCGGTGAACCACCGCGTGCGGGTCTCGAGGTCGGCGGTGGTGCTGTCGTCGGGTGGGCACAGAGCGGCAACGGCGAGGGCGTCGTCGACCTCGTGGGAGATCAACAGTTGTTCCTCTGGTGGTGTCTCGGTGTAGTCGCCGAGGAAAGCGAGGTCGACGGGTCCGGTGATTCGGCCGCCATGATCGCCGGTGATGTCGAGTAGACGCGCAGGTTGTAGTAGCGCTTCGACGGAGATGTCCGTCGTGCGCTCGATGAACCACTGTGGTCCGACAATCGCGCCACCGCCGGCCAGGTCCAGCACGTGGATGTCGGCGCTTACCACTCTGGCGGTGTGTGCTGGTCGCAACGCGGAGTCGCCGAGGCCCAGTTCGCGTGCCCATGCGAGTCGGATGATGTCGAGGTGATGATCGTCCACTCGCTACAGGCTAGTCCGGTTCGAACGGGTTGATCGAGATGGCCGAAGGTCGTATATTCCATGTGGACTATTTCGCGTGGAATAGTCAAGAAATAGTCAAATACGGCTCGTCAGGCACCTGCGGCCTGTCAGGGAGGGGGACTCATGGGTGACGTGTCACTGACGCCTTTGGGAATCACAGTTCTGGGCCTGCTGTCCGAGCGTTCGATGCACCCGTACGAGATGTATCAACTCGCCTCGGTTCGACGGGGCGATCAGCTGGTGAAGATCAAGCCGGGATCGCTCTATCACACGGTCTCCCGGCTGGAGAAGCAGGAATTGCTGGCTTCGATCGGGACCGATCGTGAGGGCAATCGACCGGAACGGACGACGTACGAGATCACCGCCCGAGGCCGTGATGCTCTCGAGCACCAACTACGTGAGATGTTGGCGGTTCCGGTGCGGGAGTATCCGCGGTTGCCGCTCGCGCTCGCCGAAATGCACAACCTCTCCGCATCGACTGCGTGTCAGATGCTTCGGATCCGTCTCGCACACCTCGACAAGACGATTGCGAAATTCGAGGTCGACTACGAAGCGGTGAAGGCCGCGGAAAAACCACGAATCTTCACGGTGGGTGCGGACTACGCCCACGCACTCACGATCGCCGAAAGAGAGTGGATCGGCGCGTTGGTGACAGACATCGAGAGCGGCGAAATGCCCTGGCTCTCACAAGAACTTCTCGACCGGCTGGCCGGCTCCGCAGGCTCGTCCGCACTACCTAAGGACTGAAGATGGAAAAGCAGGTCAATCCCTGGCACGCGCTGTGGGCGCTGTGTATCGGGTTCTTCATGATTCTGGTGGACAGCACCATCGTTGCTGTCGCCAACCCTGCGATCATGGAGGACCTCGGCACCGACATCAACAAGGTCGTCTGGGTCACCAGCGCGTACCTGCTGGCGTACGCGGTGCCGCTGCTCGTCACCGGCCGACTCGGTGACAGGTTCGGACCGAAGAACCTGTACATGATCGGCCTCGTACTGTTCACCGGCGCATCACTGTGGTGTGGTCTGTCCGGCAGCGTCGAGATGCTCATCGTGGCAAGGGCTTTCCAGGGCTTCGGTGCCGCAATGATGACTCCGCAGACCATGGCGGTCATCACGCGCACCTTCGCGCCGAACAAGCGTGGTGCCGCAATGGGCCTGTGGGGCGCCGTTGCCGGCGTTGCGACGCTGGTCGGTCCGCTTGCCGGTGGTGTGTTGGTCGACAATCTCGGCTGGGAATGGATCTTCATCGTCAACGTCCCGGTTGGTGTCATCGCTTTCCTGCTCGCCTGGAAGCTGGTTCCGTCGCTGCCGACGAGCGAGCACAAGTTCGACATCCCCGGCGTGATCCTCAGCGCCGCAGGCATGTTCCTGCTCGTGTTCGGAATCCAGGAAGGCAGTTCGTACGACTGGAACGGATTCGTCTGGAGTCTGATCGGCGCCGGTGTGGTGTTGCTCGCGGTGTTCGTGTTCTACCAGTCGCGCAACAAGAACGAGCCGTTGCTTCCCCTCGAACTCTTCAAGGACCGCAACTTCTCACTCGCCAATGTCGCCATCACCGCGATGGGCTTCGCGATCACGTCGATGGTCCTTCCGCTGATGTTCTACACCCAGGCAGTTCGCGGACTCTCCCCGACGCAGTCGGCGCTCCTCCTCGTTCCGATGGCCGTGCTGACCGGCATCTTTGCCCCGATCATCGGCAAGCTCGTCGACAAGACGCATCCGCGCTACATTGCGGGCACCGGCTTCCTGCTGTTCGCGATCGCCCTGGGCTGGCTGGCACTGGTGATGTCTCCCGACGTCGCGATCTGGGAACTGCTTCTGCCGATCGGTCTGATCGGCTTCGCCAACGCGTGCATCTGGTCTCCGCTCGCGGCCACCGCCACACATAACCTGCCTCCGATGCAGGCGGGCGCGGGCGCCGGCGTCTACAACACCACCAGGCAGGTGGGTGCGGTTCTCGGCAGCGCTGCGATCGGCGCTCTGATCACCGCGCGATTGGCTGCCCAGGGTCTGACCGGCGGTAGTTCCGAAGCCGGGGTGGGTCACCTACCCGAGTTCGTCCGTGAACCGTTCAGCACGGCGATGTCGGAGTCGATCTGGCTGCCCGCAGGTGTGCTGCTCATCGGTTTCGTCGCCTCGGTGTGCTTCGCTCGGCCTCTACGCGGCGACGCCCACGACGACGCGATGGCCGTCAGTGCCGAAGCGCGTCGGGAAACATCACTGCGCGATTGAGATAGTCGCTCGGGTCAAGGGCTCGCTTGATCGCCCACATCGTGGCTATGTCCTCCGCCGAGAGCGCCAGGTCCAGATAGTTGCGTTTGAGCGAGCCCACTCCGTGCTCGGAGCTGACGTTTCCACCGTGATCGCGAACCAGTTCGAGGACGTTGCGGTAGACAGTGTCGGCGTTCGGGCAGTTCAGGACATTGAGGTGGATGTTTCCCTCGGCGATGTGTCCGAAGAGAACGGGGATCGCCTCCGGTGCGCGATTCGCGATCACCGCGGCGGCGTCCTCGGCAAAGGTTGCGAGCGAGTCCAGGGGCAGTGCCGCATCGAATTTCAGTGGGGGACCGAAGAGTCCGACCACTTCGGCGAAGCATTCCCTCGCCGCCCACAAGCGCGTCGAACTTGGGCCGTCGACTGCCACCGACGGAGTTTCCGGCGGGGCGATGCGTTCGAGTGCTTCGGCCAGGCTTTCCATCGGATCGTGAGCCGCGGATACCTCGGCGAGGAGATACCACGCGCGCCCCGTCGGCACTGCCGCGTTCAACCGTCGTGCGGCCAGTTCGAGTCCGCGGCCGTCCAACAATTCCAGTGCGTCGACGCCGTCGAGAGTGCGCAACGTTCGCCCCGCGTCGACGACGTCCTCCAGCCTGTCGAAACCGGTCAGTGTCGTGACCCGGTGTGCCGGCACCTGGCGCAGTTTCAGATCGACTGCCGTGACCACACCAAGAGTTCCTTCGCTGCCCACCCACAGTGCAGGCAGGTTGTATCCGGAATTGTCGGCCAACACTTTCGGTGACCGGCGCATCGTGGTTCCGTCGGGGATCACTACCTCGAGGCCGAGCACCTGTTCGGCCATGTTCCCGTATCGAACCGTGTGCAAGCCACCGGCATTGGTGGAGACCATGCCGCCGATGGTCGCCGTGTCCCGTGACGCTATGTCGACGCCGAATTTCAGGCGGGCGTCGGCCGCAGCGGAATGTACCTGCGCGAGTGTCACTCCCGCGCCGACGGTGATCCGCCTGCCAGCCGCGTCGACTTCACCGATCGTCGTGAGACGTTCGGTGGAGAGCAGGACGTCGTCGTGCTCCGGCACCGCGCCCGCGACCAGGCCGGTTCGTCCGCCCTGAACGGTGACCGGTACACCGTGGGAGCGGCACACGTTCAGCACTGCCGAGACTTCGGCGGTATTTCCGGGTCGGACCAGGGCGCTGGCGTGCCCGCTGTAGCGCCCCGTCTGGTCGGTGGAACGGGTCGCCAACACGTCGGTGTCGTCGACGACGAACCGGTGTCCCACAACGTCCGCGAGCGCATTTCTCAGACCGTCCACCCGACGATCGTAGGCCGGTTCCATGTGGCAGTGTGGCGGCATGACTGCTCCCGAATCGCACCCCACCCGTCTCGAGCGCTTCACCACCGATGGTGGTGCCGAGGTGGCTGTCCTGACGTTCGCGCACGGACCACTCAATCTGTTCGATCAGGCCATGTTCGACGCGGTCATCGCCGACGTTGCAGCGTTGACCGAGAATCCGCCGCGAGCTGTCCTCCTGCGCGCGGAGGGCAAGGTCAACTCGGCCGGCGTCGACGTCCACGTCTTCGACGGACTGAACCCGGAGCAGGGCGCGGAGTTGTGGCGCGAACTGTTCGCCCAGATCTGCCATCCGCTCGAGGCATTGCCGTGCCCGGTGATCTACGCGGCGCACGGGTTGACTCTGACTGCGGCATTCGAGATCTCCTTGGCCTGCGACATCATCCTCGCGGGGCCCAAGGCAAAGTTCGGGCTGGTCGAGACTGTGGTCGGTCTGACGCCGTCTATGGGCGGACCGCAACGCCTGGCCGAGCGCGCCGGTTCCGGACGGGCTCGGGAGTTGGTCATGACCGGCGATCTGTACGACGCCGCAACCCTGCACGCCTGGGGCGTCGTCAATGCAGTCCACGACGACGTCGACGGTGCGGCGCGGTCCCTCGCGACCAGGTTGGCGGACGGACCCACGCGAGCCCACGACGCCACCAAGCAGATCGTGGCGGCGTGGCGTTCCGGCGGCATCGCTCATGCAGATTCGGTGACTCCCGGGGTGTCCGGTGCGCTGTTCGACACCGACGACCTGCGCGGCGCCGTCCGCAGTTTCCTCGACGTCGGCCCGGGTAAGGCCGTCTACTCCGGAAATTAGATATCCGACATTTATCGTCAGAGACCTCCACGAACTGTGATCCACGTCATATAGTCGAAGGGCCGGTGGGTTCGTCAGTGACGTGGAGGTATCGATGCGGTCGACGCTTGTGGAATACCCGTGTTCAAATCTGCTCCTCGCCGACGCCCGCGTCACTCGCGCGGGTGACGGGGTGCTCCGGTACAGCCAACTGGACCCGTCGCTGTCCGAACTCCTCGATATCGCCGTCCATCGGTTCTCTTCACGCATTGCGGTCGAGGAGGTCGACGGCGAGCAGGTCACCTTCGCGGAACTGTGGGCCGAAGCGTCGCGGGTCGCAGGCGGGTTGAAGTCGCGAGGCGTCGAGATCGGCGATCGTGTGGCGATTCGTTTCGCCGCGGGGGTGCGATGGATGGAGGGGTGCCTCGGCGTCATCCTCGCGGGAGGTGTCCCGGTCTCTGTCGGTGTGCACTTGAGTGACGATGCAGCGGACTTCGTCATCGCGGACAGTGGCTCGGTGCTCGTGCTCGATGGTGAACTCCCACAAGGTGTTCCGTTCATCGACGACGGTGCGGCCCCGGACGAGATGGCTATCCTCGCGTACACCGCCGATTCTTCGGGCGAGATGCTGGGCGTCGAGTTGAGTAACGAGAACGTGCTCTCCGCTATCGTCGGTATTCTGCACTCGCGCGACTACGGCGTCGAAGGTGTGCGGAATCTGCTGGTGGACAATGATTTCAAGTCTGTGCGTCAGTTCGTGCACGTGCTCGCGACGCTGGTGGTCGGTGGAACGGTGGTCCTCGCCGGCGACTTCTGGCGCGAGAGTGTGCATACCGTCGACATCGTGACCGGGCGGCCCGAGGACTTGCTCGAGCCACGGTTGCTCACGCTCGGACCGGCGGCGCGTGCCGGTTCGAGGTCGGTGCAGTGGATCGACTGTAGCGGATCGCCGATCACGGCCGAGCAAGAAGCGAAGCTGCTGACGATGTTCCCGGCCGCTCGACATGTGATCGGTTGGGGTAAAACCGAAACCTGTGGGGCCGGTCTCATTCTGCCGGCCGAGTCGGCACCCACACACCTCGGCAGCGTCGGAATCGCCTTCGGCGGAATGGAAGTGGCGTTGTACGGCCCGGACGCGCCGGGTGGTTTCGGTGAGTTGCTGTGCCGCGGGCCGAGTGTCACGCGTCGGTATTGGAATTCGCCGGAAGCGACCTCGCAGAGATTCACCCAGGGGTGGTTCTGCACTCACGACACCGCGCAGATCGACCCCGATGGCTTCGTCCGTATTGTCGAACGCAACGTCGCGTAGTCACGCGAGTATCGTCGACAAACGAGAGGGACATCATGGCGGACGAGGTTCTCACCGAGCGGCGCGGGCGGACGCTGATCATCACCATCAACCGACCCGAGGCGCGCAACGCCATCAACTCGGCGGTCAGTCACGCGTTGGCCGCTGCGGTCGAAGAGCTTGATGCGGACGACGATCTGTCCTTGGCGGTGCTGACAGGTGCAGGCGGAAACTTCTGTGCCGGTATGGATCTGAAGGCATTCGTGGCCGGCGAGAACGTACTCGTGCCGGGACGCGGTCTCGGATTCACGGAAGGGCCCCCGCGCAAGCCGATCATTTCGGCGGTCGAGGGCTTCGCGTTGGCAGGCGGCACGGAACTCGTGCTCGCCACCGACCTGGTGGTGGCGTCGTCCGAAGCGAAGTTCGGTATCCCGGAGGTCAAGCGAGGACTGGTTGCAGGTGGCGGCGGATTGTTGCGCCTGCCCAAGCGGATTCCGTACCAGAAGGCTCTGGAACTGGCCCTGACCGGTGACAGTTTCACCGCCGAGGAGGCATACCGCTACGGCTTCGTGAACACGTTGACCGAGCCGGGCAAGGCGCTCGAAGGCGCACTCGACCTGGCAGATCGAATCACCCGCAACGGACCGCTCGCGGTTGCGGTCACCAAGGAGATCATCGTCAAGGCCGGCGGGTGGTCCGACGACGAAGCTTTCGCGAAGCAATTGCAGGTGATGGCGCCGGTGTTCGCATCCGAAGATGCACGCGAGGGTGCAACGGCGTTCGCAGAGAAGCGTGCCCCGGTCTGGAAGGGGCGCTGAACGGACATGGCTACTCCTGTTGCCGAACTGCACATGCACATCGAGGGTTCGCTGGAACCCGAACAGATCTACCGGCTCGCCGAGCGCAATCGAATGGATCTGCCGTACAAGGACATCGACGATCTGAAGTCGAGGTACGAGTTCACCGACCTGCAGTCGTTCCTCGATCTCTACTTCGCCAACATGGCCGTCCTGCGTACCGCGGAGGATTTTGCCGACCTGACGCGGGCGTATTTCCGTCGGGCGGCTGCCGCCGGAGTCGCGCATGCCGAGTTCTTCTTCAATCCGCAGGCGCACGTAGTCCGTGGTGTTCCGCTGACCGAGGTCCTGGACGGGATCATGGATGCGGTGGCATCGAGTGAGCGCGAGTTCGGGCTCAGCAGTGCGGCAATCGCCGCCATTCTCCGTGATCAGCCGGTCAAGGACGCCGAAGAGATCTTCTCCGAAATCATTCGTTTGCAGGCGCCGATCGTCGGGCTCGGACTCGACTCCGCCGAGGTCGGCAACCCGCCCTCACTGTTCGAAGACGTGTTCGCCCGTGCGCGTGCCGAGGGCTTGCACGTCGTTGCTCACGCCGGTGAGGAGGGACCGCCCGAGTACATCTGGCAGGCGCTCGACATTCTCGGCGCCGAGCGTATCGACCACGGAGTCCGGGCGCTCGAGGACCCTGCCCTCATCGAACGTCTGGTCGACGAGGAGATTCCACTGACGGTCTGCCCGTTGTCGAACGTTCGTCTGCGAGTGTTCGATTCGCTGTCGGATCATCCGCTTCGATCGATGCTCGAGATGGGTTTGATCGTCACGGTCAACTCCGACGACCCGGCCTATTTCGGGGGATACGTCGACGACAACTTCACCGAACTGGGCCGAGCCTTGGGGCTGACCGAGGCCGAGCGCGACACTCTCGCCCGGAACTCGATCAAAGCCTCGTTCGCCAGTGACGCGCGAAAAGCGGAACTGCTGCGGCACTGACCGTCAGTCGCCGAGCACCTGACGTAGGTATTCGTTGTCGAACACTCGATTCGCGTCGTACTTGTCTCGAACGGCGACAAAATCGTCCAGTCGATCGTACGTAGGACGCAGGTCGTCGACGGTCCGGTTGTGCATTTTTCCCCAATGCGGCCGGCCGTCGACGGCGCGCGCGATGGCTTCCACTGCGGCGAAGTATTCGGTTTCAGGTCGGCGGTGGTACTGATGGACTGCGATATAGGCGGTGTCGCGACCGTGAGCGGTCGAAAGCCAGAGGTCGTCGGCGGCAGCAAAACGTACTTCGACGGGGAAAGCGACGTTTGTTCCGGACTTCTTCATCCAGCGATCGATTTCGTGGAGCGTCTCGGTGACGTGTTCGCGGGGAATCGCGTATTCCATCTCCTTGAACTTCACCCGGCGCGAGGACGCGAATACTCGGTAGCTGCGATCGGTGAACTCGCGGGCGCCGAGCAGTCGAGATGACACGTTGTTGATTCTCGGGATCGCGGCCGGTGCCAGGGTGGCGACGCGATTGACACCTTCGAAGAGTGTGTTCGAGAGGAGCTCGTCGTCGACGAACGCGCGGACCTTGCCCACCGGATCGGGTTCGGTATCTCCGGGGAGTCGGGTGTTGCTCTTCGTGAGCACGCGGTCGGTGTGCGGAAACCAGTAGAACTCGAAGTGATCCAGGCCTAGGCGATCGCTCTCGAGGGTGTCCAGTATGTGAGACAGCGTGTCGGGTTCCTCGATTGCGCGGAGCGTGAATCGCGGTACGCAAGCGAGAGTGATCTTCGAAATGATGCCGATTGCACCCAATCCGAGACGCCCTGCTTCGAACAATTCGACATTTTCGTCGGCACTTGCGGTAACGACGGATCCGTCGGCGAGAACGATCTCGATTCCGTGAATCTGTGTGGCGATACCGCCGAATCGGGCGCCGGTTCCGTGCGTGCCGGTGGATGTCGCGCCGGCCAGTGACTGGACGTCGATGTCGCCGAGATTGGCCATCGCATATCCGCGTTGCCACAGGGCGTCGTTGAGGGCGTGAAGGCGAGTGCCTGCAAAAACAGTGACCAGCGCGCCGTCGTCGGTCGGCGTGATCGAATCGATTCCGTTCAGGTTGTCCAGGCTGACGAGGATACCGTCGGTGACCGCGACACCGGTGAACGAATGGCCTGCGCCGACTGCCTTCACACGTTGGCCACGCGCCGCAGCTTCGGCGACCAACGACGAAAGTTCACGGGTATTTGTCGGCGTCGCAAAGCGACGCGGCGAGGCACTTTGAGTACCCGCCCAGTTCTGCCAAGTGTCCGAAGCCATTACGCAATAATGTACTTGGACGGTCGTCCAGGCAAGTATTGCGCGAAGATTTTGTCATTTGCGTTCTACGATCATTGGATGCTGAACAGGCTCCCGGCGGACGAACGCCGCACACAATTGGTCGAGTCCGCTTTGTCGATTGCGGAACAACGCGGTGTCAGTTCTGTGACGGTAAGGGCGGTGGCAGAAGAGGCCGGCGTATCGCTCGGCGTCGTTCATTACTGCTTCGAGAGCAAGGAAGCGCTGATCGCGGCGATGGGTGAAACGCTCATTTTGCAGCTCAGTGCGTCGATGCAGTACGCGTTCGCGCAGGTGCGACACGCGCCGGATCTCAGCGGCGTACAGGGGCTCAAGGAATTGCTGCATATCGGGTTGACGGGAATGTGGCCCACTATCGAGGCAACGCCGGACAGGCAGTTGTTGACCTACGAAATCACCGCGCAGGCTCTCCGCAGTCGTAATCTCGGCGCTGAACGTGCTGGGGCTGTTGCTTTCGAGCAGTACCGAATCATGGACGAGCTTGCGGTTTCGTTTCTCGAGGAGTGCGCCAAGATTTCCGGCACCGTGTGGACCGAGCCGTTGAGTTCGATTGCGCGCCTGAGTCTTGCCCTTATCGACGGTCTCGTCCTGCGATGGCTGGTCGATCGTGACTCCGACGCGACTATCGCGGAGTTCGGAGAAATGGTTCAGGTGATTGCCAACAAAGCTGTGATCGCGCCCCAGTAAAGGCTCCATCCTGGACATACGTCCAGTATTGGTGATTGACTGGTCGCACGCCGCGACGATTGGATCATCTGTGACCCGGACCCTCGATCGACTCACTGCTGCCACGCGAGAACTCGACCCGCCTCTGGCCGCTCTGGATCTGACCACACTTCGCAGTAATGCAGCCGACCTGGTGCGCCGCGCCGGTGGAACACCAGTGCGAGTGGCGAGCAAATCGGTTCGTTGTCGGACGGTTCTGGCTGAAACTCTCGGCGACACACTGACCGCGTCCGGGGGATTCCGCGGAATCATGGCGTACTCACTGCGAGAGGCTTTGTGGCTGGTCGGGTTGGGCGCACGGGACATCCTGATGGGATACCCGACCGCGGATCGCGGCGCCATCGCGGATCTCGCGGCCGACGACACCGCCCTCGAATCGATCACTTTGATGATCGACGACGATGCACAGTTGGATCTCATTCGTTCGGCGTCGACGGGGGATGCGCCTGTCCGGGTGTGTCTCGACGTCGACGCGTCACTACGGATCGGCCCGATCCATCTGGGCGTAAGACGCTCGCCACTGCGCGAACCTGCCGCGGTCGCCGCACTCGCGGCGCGTGCTCGCCAGCGCGGATTCTCCGTCGTAGGAGTGATGTTCTACGAAGCTCAGATTGCCGGCCTTCCTGACACCAGTGCTCCGATCGGTTGGGTCAAGAAAGCCTCTGCGCGCGAATTGGCGTCCAGAAGGGGCGCTGTGGTCGCGGCCGTCACCGATGCCGTGGGTGCACTCGAGATCGTCAACAGCGGCGGCACGGGGTCGCTGGAGGTCAGCTCGGCCGATCCTGTGGTGACCGAGGTAACAGCAGGCTCCGGGTTGTATGTACCGACCCTGTTCGACCGCTACCGCGCCTTCCGACCCGATCCTGCGCTGTTTTTCGCTCTGTCGGCAGTGCGCAAGCCGACCCCGTCCGTGACGACCCTGTTCGGCGGCGGATACATCGCGTCGGGACCTGCGGGAGCCACCCGCGTTCCGTCGCCGATCTGGCCTGCCGGTCTCAAACTGCTCCGCAACGAAGGTGCAGGCGAAGTTCAGACCCCGGTCACCGGAAAGGAAGCCGGAAACATCGCGATCGGCGACCGGGTATGGTTCCGGCACGCCAAGGCCGGCGAGTTGTGCGAGCGCTTCGACCGCGTGTACGTGGTCGAAGCCGACGGCACCCGAACCTCGGTTCCCACCTACCGCGGCGAAGGGCAATGCTTCGGGTAGGACAGGCTTTGGGTGTGAAAATACTCGGCTAGCTCGTCAACCTCATGAACGCGCCCAGCTCCACCAACCCTGCGGGCGTATTGGGCATGTACTGCGTCAACGCGTGTGATCGGACGATGATCGCGCACCACTTGCCGCGGGAGACAGCAACATTGAGGCGGTTCCGCGACAGCAGGAACGACATTCCTCGCGGGACGTCCTCGACGGCAGAGGCAGCCATCGACACGATTGCCACCGCGGCCTCGCGGCCCTGGAACTTGTCGACGGTGCCGACCTCGACCTCCGTGAGACCGGCCTCGGTGAGATCGCGCTCGACGGTGCCCACCTGTGCGTTGTACGCCGCGACCACGAGAATGTCCGACTGCTCCAGCGGCCTGGTTCCCTCGAACTCGCTCGGGTCGGTCCATGGCGTACCGAGAAGGCCCTGGATCTGGCGAACGATCTCCTGCGACTCTTCCGGAGAGTACGTGGAATTACCGCGGTGATCGACGAACACCGTGTGCACTCCGGCAGCGAGTCCGTCGAGTTTTCTTGCCGCACTCACGGTTTCCTGAGAATGGAGCTTGCCCTCGTACGACAGTGCGGACACGGGCGCACACAGATCCGGGTGCATCCGCCAAGTCTTCTCGAGGAAGTAGCCGAGTTCGGGTGGCAGTGCGCCGTGTCCCTCGGCGAGCCAACCGAGTGCCGATTCGTCGACAGGTTCGGGGTGAGTGCCTTGGCTGACCTGCGGCAGTTGCTGTGGATCGCCCAGTAGCAACAGGTTTCGCGCGGAGATCGCGACGGCTATGGTGTTGGCCAGCGCGAATTGACCTGCCTCGTCGACCACGAGCAAGTCCAAACTGCCGGCGGGAACACGATCTGTGTTCGCGAAGTCCCATGCAGTGCCGCCGATGACGCAGCCGACGCCTTCCGCTTCGGCGATGAAACCGGCGTATTCCTCGGACGCGATGTCCTGCCATTCCGCCGTCTTGCTGCGGCTGCCCTTCTTTGCGACCAGTGCGGGGTCCACGCCGGCTTTCAGAATGCCGCCGAGCATGTTCTCGACCACCGAATGTGATTGTGCCACCACTCCGATTCGCCAATGGTGTTGTTCGATCAGTGTCTTGACGACACGAGCGCCGGTGTAGGTTTTGCCCGTACCCGGAGGACCTTGCACCGCCACGTAGGAATCATCGAGGTCGAGAAGTGCGGCAGTGATGGCGTCCGCGTAGTTGTTGTCGGTGCCGACAGCTGGCAGCGGTGAACCCGAGAGGGTTCTCGGGGTGCTGCGCCTGAGGATGTCGACGGCTGCGATGTGTGGCAGTTCGGGCAGGGTCTCACTGGCGGCGGACGCGGCAGCGGCGATGGACTTCTCCATACGTCCGGTGGGAATCGGGCGACCAGGTGCCAATGCGACTGGGGAATCGATGTATTCGTCACCGCTGAGCAGTTCTTCGACGGTGACCACGTCGAGCCCTTCGGACTTGACGACGGCGGTGACCTTGACGCTGCTGGTGCCGCGCTGGGTGGGGTTCTCGCTTGCAACGGCATCCGGGGAGGGGGTTGCGTAGAGCGCGAAAAGGTCACTGCCCGGGCTCAAAGACGTTCCGGTGCCGAAACTCCCAGTCAACTGGATGTGGCGACGAAACTTCTTCTGCCGCGGGGTGCTCTTGTGCCAGTCTGCTTCGATTTCGGACTGCTCGACCACCATGACGTCGCGGATGTCCACGAGGTCTTCGATCGGTGTGACCAATCGGTCGAAGTGGGCCCACCAGTACGGCTTCCGCTCGCGATTGTGGTATCCCACTGCTGCGGCCAATAGAGCAGCAGCCTGCTGATCGGGGGTGCGTGTCGAACCGGCCTTGTGGCCGGCGAAGTCGCGGAGCGCGATTTCCGATTCGGTGAGTTCTTCGAGTGGAATCTTGATCTGTCCGGTCGGCTCACGAAGTTCGACACCGTGTTCTGCGGCGCGCTCGGCGAGCCAATCACGCAGGCGGAGAGTGGATTCGCAGTCGTACTCGTTGTAGTCGGCGATGCCCTGAAGAAGATCCCTGGCCTGGTCGGCTTGTCCGCCGTCGCGTAATTCGCAGTAGTCGGCATAAGCGACGACCGAGGCGGCGGCGTTGGTCACGTCACCGTCGCGGCCGTGCTCACCCATGTAGAGCGGCTCCAGTTTCTTGATGCTGTACGAGCGTTGCCCGATCCGTAGGCAGGCGCGGACGATCGGATACAGGTCGACGAGCACGTTCTCGCTGAGCAGCGTGTCCACCGTCTGCTCGCCGACACCGTGACGGGCGGCCAAGCGCAACAGCGCCGACTTCTCGTACGCGGCGTAGTGATAGATGTGCATCCCGGGGTGGGCTTCGCGGCGGGCGGTGACGTAGTCGAGGAAGTCGAGGAGCGCTTGGCGCTCACCCTCGCGGTCGTGTGCCCAGAACGGCTTGAACACGTAGTCGTCCGCCGGCCCTTCGACCACGCCGAACAGGTACTCCAACCCCCAGTCGGTGGATCCGTCCTCGGCCCAGAGTGGATCGCCCTCGAAGTCGAAAAAGATGTCACCGGCGTCGGGGACGGGTAGACCGCCGAGCGCCGAGGGCTCGTAGACCTCGAATTCGGCGTCGCCGGATAGTTCCTGGCGGAGTTGAACAGCTGCCTGCGCACGGAGTTTGTCGAGGGTCTCCCGGCGGATTCCCTCAACTGGGCCAGTGCTCGAGGCGAGTTCGTCGATTGTCGTGATCCCCGAGACGATCAGTTGTTCGCGCTGATTGCCGCGGACACCCGCAACCAGCAGGAGGTCCCGATGGCTTTCGACCTCGACGCTGCAGGTGTCACATCGGCCGCAACGCAGGTACCGATCGTCGAGCCACTGGGTTGGTTTTCCCTCGGCGCGGTGCTCGTCGAGGACTCGTTCGAGTTCAGCTCTGCGCGCCGCGAACACCGGTGCGATGTCTCCGATGTCGTGTGACGATGTGCTGCCGTCGCCGAGCAGCAGGTGAACCTGAGCGGAGGCGGCGATTGCATTGCGCTCCAACGCGTCTGCGTACGCGGCGAGTTGGAGGAGCGCCGACACCTTGGCGTGCCGGGAGAGTTTGCTGTCGTAGACGGCGTAGGTGTCGCCTTCGCGGACGAGGAAATCGCAGAACCCGAGGAACCGGCCGTCGAAGAATGTTCCCTGATATATCACGGGAGCGCCTGATCGGGCTGCTTCGACGGTCGCCAGGGTGGCGGCGGTCAATCCCGAGCGTGAGTGTTCCGGGCGCGGCATGATGACGACGCCGTCACCGTGTTGATCGATGAACTTCTGGAGCTGTTCGCGCTCGTGCGAGTCGCCGAGGCTCGACGTTCGCTCGAGCATCGGATCCGCCTCGACGGCCTCGGCCGCGATCAGACCTGTACGGGCGTCGAGTTGCCGCAACAGCGCGAACTCGCACGAGGCAGCAGCAGAGAGGTCGCTGGCGCTGTAGACGATCTGATCATCGAGTAGGAACACAGGGCGATTGTGCCATCGCTCACCGACAAGGCAACCCGCCAGTAATCGCCCACGCGCCGCGGATACCGGTCGCGGAGTGCAGAATGACGATCATGCCCTTCTTCGACGGACGAACCGGTCAGGTGCACTTTCGGCATTGGCCGGCGGCAGGGGGTGCGGTGCCCACGGTGTCATTGGTCTTTCTTCACGGTCTCGGTCAGCACAGCGGTCAGTACCACCGCTTCGCGGGTGCTATGACGGCGTCGGGGATAGACGTGTGGGCGATCGATCACACCGGGCACGGCTTGTCGGAGGGTGATCCGGGGGTTGGCGCTCCGCTGTCCGATCTTGCTGCCGACGCAGCCGCGCTGGCTGACATCGCTTTGGCGGAACTGCCCGACGTCCCGCAGGCGGTGATGGGCCATTCCTTGGGTGCGGTGGCGGCGCTGACGATGCTGGCTCATCGCGACCACGATTTTGCCTCCGCGGTGCTGTGCGGCATTCCGCGCAGCGCGGTCGAGCAACACGGGTGGGCGGAACTCTCCGAAGCCGGGATTCCGGTGTTGGTCGTTCACGGCACCGACGACCGGATCGCGCCGGTCGATCCGGTCCGAGGCTGGGCCCGGACGCTGCGCAACGTCGAGATGCGCGAGTTCGAGGACGCCGGTCACGACCTACTGCACGAGAAGGTTTACGCCAGTGTCACTGGCGTCACCCGTGAATTCCTTCTCGCGCATTCCAGGTAGGCCTCTCAGGCGAGTGCGTCAAGCACCTCTTTCGACGTGACGGGATGCGAGAACATCGGGTAGTCGTAGGTGATCGCGTTCTCGTGTTCGGCGACCGAAGTTCCGGCTACACAATCGGTGAGAGTGATGACCCGGTAGCCGTTCTCGTATCCGGTGCGCATGGTCGATTCGACGCAGCAGTTGGTCAGGAAACCGCCGAGAAGGATCGTGCGAATTCCTTTGCTGCGCAGAATGAAATCGAGGTTGGTACTGGCAAATGTGTCGAGTCCGCGTTTGCCCTCGATGACGATGTCGCCGTCCTTCGGGGTGAGGTCGTCGACGATCGCGGCGCCCCACGAGCCCTTCACGAAAGCCTTGCCGTCGACGACGCCCTTGAGGATTCCGTACGGATGCGAGGTGATTTCGTTGTACCCCTCGGCGAAGGTGATCGGTGCGTGCATCACGGTGACACCCGCCGCGCGGGCCGCATCCACCAGCGCGGCGGTGTTCGCGAGGAGTCCGTTCGATTCCATGACCGGTGCGACGGCCTCGTGGAGGACGCCGCCTTCGGTGGTGAAGTCGTTCTGGTACTCGATGAGCACGACGGCGGTGGTTGCGGGATCCAATTCGAGCTTGTCGGTCATGGTCGGCACCTTCTCTGTTGTGGTCCGGGTCACGAATCAAACTAATTAAACAGTTTGTCAGACAAGCAGGCAAGGGGTGGTAGCGTCGCGGCATGGATACGACTCCGTTGTCGCGCATGCCGCTCAGCCTTGCCGTGTCGGGAAGAATCCGCGCTGCAATACTCGACGGCTCGCTTCCCGTCGGTGAGGCTTTGCCGACCGAACAGGAACTTGCACAGACGTTCTCGGTGGGTCGATCGACGGTCCGTGAGGCACTTCGCGTCCTACAGGCGCAGGGATTGCTGACCGGCGCGGACACAACGTCGACAGCCAGACCTCGGGTGACGCACGAGCATACGGCCGATTCCGCAGCCACCGCCCTCAGTACCGCGTTGCAGGTGGGTGCAGTTCCCCTGGGCGATCTTGTCGAACTACGAGTGCTGCTCGAAGCCGCTGCACTGCGCACAGTCGGTGCGGTGCCAGGCGACGCCAGGGACGCGATCGAGCGGATGCGCGTCGCGACGCTTGCCGACGACTCGGTCGCCTTCCACGACGCAGACGTCGACTTTCACGTTGCGCTTGCCGGAGCGGGCGGGAACAAGGCGTTCGGGTTGGTCATGGCGGTTCTGCGCGACAGCATCGCCGGCTACTTGCTGAGCGAACTCGACGCGCGACAGAACTCGGCAGCCACACTCGGCGCACTGCTGAAAGAACACGAGGGTATCGCCGACGCGATCGAGCGCGGCGCCTCCGACGAGGCTGCCGATTTGGTCGAGCGCCACGTGCGCGGATTCTACGAAGGACGAACGGAATGACCACGAGTATCGATCTGTTGGGCGAACACTTGCAGAAAGCGCTGGGGGACAGGGCCACAACCGATCCCGACCGAATGGGTGCGTACGTCCGGGATCAATCACTGCTCACCGCAGCCGGAAGACCCGCCGCGCTGGTCAAGGCAAAGACGGTCGACGACGTCGTCGCCGTCATGACGGTGGCCCACGAACTCTCCGTTCCGGTGGTGACGCGAGGGGCGGGTACCGGATTGACCGGCGCCGCCAACGCGCTCGACGGATGCATCGTTCTGAGCGTCGCGGGCATGAATCGCATTCTGGAGATCGATCCCGCCGCGCGCACCGCCACGGTGGAGCCCGGAGTGATCAACGGCGACCTCGCCGAAGCTGCTGCACAGCAGGGACTTTGGTACGTACCGGATCCGGGAAGCCGGGCCATCTCGAGTATCGGCGGCAATCTGGCGACAAATGCGGGCGGCATCTGTTGCGCCAAGTACGGCGTCACCGGTGATCACGTCGCGGCCCTGACGGCGGTGCTGGCCGACGGGCGTGTGATCCGTACCGGTGCACGGACGCGCAAAAATGTTGCGGGGCTGGACCTGACACATCTGCTCGTGGGGTCGGAGGGGACTCTGGCGGTCATCGTCGAAGCCACGATGCGTCTGCGTACAGCGCCAACAGTCGCGACCACCGTTGTCGCGTTTTTCGATTCCGCGGAGTCCGCAATCGATGCCGTCCTCGCCGTGTCGGCAGTGGCCGAACCGTGTCAGATGGAGTTGATGGACGACGTCACAATCGGCGCGGTCAATCGCCTGACGAAGATGGGGTTGGACGAATCGGCCGGGGCGATGCTGCTCATCCAGTGCGACGGTAGGTCAGCGGCCGCCGAGGCAGCGGACTGTGCCGCGGCGTGCGAAAGCGTCGGGGCGCGAGAAGTTTTCCACACCGACGATCCGGTGGAAGGTGAAGAGTTCACCGCGGCTCGCCGGATGGCATTACCTGCTCTCGAGGCGTTGGGCACGGTGCTACTCGACGACGTCGCGGTGCCCGTGCCTGCGTTACCGTCCATGCTGGGGGGCATCCGCGAGGCGGCCGAGCGTCACGGTGTCACGATCGGAACCTTCGGTCATGCCGCCGACGGAAATCTCCACCCGACCATCGTGTTCGACGCCGCCGAAGCCGGAGCGCAGGATCGTGCCCGCGGAGCGTTCGACGACATCGTCGCCGGGGCGCTGGCGTTGGGCGGAACGATCAGCGGCGAACATGGTATCGGTGTTCTCAAAGCGCCGTACATGGCAGACATGGTCGGCGAGACCGAACGCGAAATGATGCTCGCAGTGAAGGCCGCATTCGATCCGAAGAACATTCTCAATCCGGGGCGAGGTATCTGAGCGTTTCGTCCGAGCCTCACTCGCCGGAAATTGCGCTACCAGACGAACATGTTGCCGCACGACGCTTTTCGAGTGACGATGGCCGTCATGAAGCTGCTGATGCTCGGAGGAACACGGTTCCTCGGCCGCGCCCTCGTCGACGACGCTCTGGCGCGGGGCTGGGAAGTGACAGTGCTCCATCGGGGGCTCACCGGAGCGCCACCGCTTGATGCGGAGGTCCTGTTCGCGGATCGCACCGATCAGCGAGCGATGGCCGAGGCGCTCGGTGACCGTCGATGGGACTTTGTCGTCGACACGTGGTCGGGTAGCCCTCGGGTGGTCGGTGAGAATGCACGCGTCTTGCGTGGTCACGTCGAACGGTACGCATACATTTCCAGCGGATCCGTCTACCAGTGGGGCTCGCACGTCGACGAGTGCTCACCTGTGGTCGCCGCTTCCGCGACGTCCGACGACGGCAGCGATTACGCGTCCGCCAAACGCGGCGCCGAACTCGCTGTCCTGGAATTCTTCCCGAATGCACTGCTCGCGAGGGCAGGGCTGATCCTCGGACCACACGAGGACATCGGGCGATTGCCGTGGTGGCTGCAGCGCATCGGCGCAGGAGGCCGCGTCGTTGCTCCCGGGGTGCCGACCAGGCCACTGCAATACGTCGATGTTCGTGACATCGCATCTTTTGTCCTGTCCGGACTGGTCGCAGGGATCGGCGGGGCATATGACGTCATCAGCCCGTCCGGGCACACCACAACCTCCGGGCTCCTTCAGGCGTGCGTGGACGCCACCGGTTCGGGCGCGGAATTGGTGTGGATCGACGAGGACAGGCTGGCGGCCGCTGGAGCGCAGCCGTGGACACAACTGCCGTGTTGGGTCCCGCAAAAGGGCGAGTTCGCGGGTTTCCTCGAAGCCGACACCGCCAAGGCAGCGCGGACCGGGTTGCAGTGCCGTCCCGTCGAAGGCACCGTGCGCGATACCTGGGAGTGGATGCAGCAGGAAACTCTGCCGACCCAGCGGGAGGATCGTGCGGTGCACGGACTGCCTCCGGAGATCGAAAGAGAACTTCTGTCCGCCGGAGACTGAAACGCGTCTGGCCCGGTTCGCATTCGAACCGGGCCAGACGCGTGAAAGACGAGGATCAGGCGTACAGGTCGCTGATCTTGGTCTTGTGAGCTTCGTGAATGATGTTGCGCTTGAGCTTGAGCGTCGGCGTCAGTTCGCCGGTTTCCTGGGTGAAGTCGACCTCGAGGATCGTGTACTTCTTGATCTGCTCGGGGTTGGAGACCTTCTTGTTGGCGTCGGCAACGGCCGAGTCGATCTCGGCGATCAGATCGGCGTTCTTCACCAGATCGGCAATCGCGGTGTTCGCGGGTAGGCCGTTGCGCTCGACCCATCCGGGCAGTGTTTCCGGATCGAGGGTGATCAGTGCACCGATGAACGGCTGACCGTCACCGACGACGAGGCACTGGCTGATCAGAGCGTGCGCGCGCAAAGAGTCCTCGAGGCCTGCCGGTGCGACGTTCTTACCGCCGGCGGTGACGATGATTTCCTTCTTGCGGCCGGTGATCGAGACGTAGCCCTCGTTGTCGATCGATCCGAGGTCGCCGGTGTGGAACCAGCCGTCGACGATGGATTCCGCTGTGGCCTTCTCGTTGTGCCAGTAGCCGGCGAACACTACCGGGCCCTGCAGGAGGAGTTCGCCGTCTTCGGCGACTCTGGCGGCGTGGCCGTTGATCGGTTTGCCGACGGTGCCGACGCGCTGCGCGCTCGAGGTGTTGACGGTGATCGCGGCGCTGGTCTCGGTGAGTCCGTAGCCCTCGTAGATCGGGATGCCGACGCCGCGGAAGTAGTGGCCGAGGCGCGCACCGAGGGCTGCGCCGCCGGAGACTGCACGCTCGCACTCGCCGCCCAGTGCTGCGCGCAGCTTCGAGTAGACGAGCTTGTCGAATACCGCGTGCTTGAGCTTGAGTGCCAGTCCGGGGCCACCCTTTTCGAGGGATTCGCTGTATTCGATGGCCGTGGCAGCAGCCTTGTCAAAGATGCTGCCCTTGCCGCCGTCGACAGCTTTCTGACGAGCCGAGTTGTAGACCTTCTCGAACACGCGGGGCACCGACAGGATGAAGTTGGGCTTGAAGCCGGCGAACTGCTCGAGGAGCGTCGTCAGATCCGACGTGTGGGCGACGGTGACCTTGGCGTCGAAAGCGCCGAAGGAGATCGCTCGCGCGAATACGTGGGCGAGCGGCAGGAACATCAGCGTCTTCTTGCCGGGGACCATCGACTCCGGCATGGCCAGGCGGCAGGCGTTGGACTCGGCGTAGAAGTTGGAGTGCGTCAGCTGAACGCCCTTGGGGCGTCCGGTGGTTCCGGAGGTGTAGATCAGGGTCGCGGGCGAGGCTGCGGTGACCTGGTGACGACGAGTGTGCAGTTCTTCGTCGGTGATTGCGGAACCGCGGCTGGACAACTCGTCGATGGCACCCGACTCGATGACCAGAACTTCGCGGAGGGATTCTGCGCCGTCGGTGACTTCCTTGTGGGTCTCCGCGTGCTTGGCCGTTTCGACGACCAGAAGTGTCGTCGCGGAATCCTCGAGGATCCACTGCGCCTGGTCAGGGGAGGAGGTCTCGTAGATCGCGACGGTGCATCCGCCGGCAGTCCAGATGGCGTAGTCGAGAACGACCCACTCGTATCGAGTAGCGGACAGGATAGCGACGCGGTCGCCGAGCTCGACACCCGAAGCGATCAGGCCCTTGGCAACTGCGGAGACCTGCTTCGCGAATTCAGCTGCGGTGACATCGACCCATCCACCGTTCGACGGCCTCTTGAACGGCACGAATGTGGGGTCTTCTTCGGCATGACGGAACACGGAGTCGGCCATTGAAACGTTCTCCGGAATTGAGAACGACTGTGGAACTGAGAACTCGCGCACTATTGACCCCTCCAGTGACTACTGACATTTCTGATGTGCATTGCATCACATTAGTCGGCATTTTGCACTGTCGTTACTATTCGGTAGAACTGGTCGGGCGCTGACCTGCAGTTTAGTGTGACCGGCTGTTTACGGTTACTCAGGCGACGTGTTGGAGCGTGCGGCCGTGTACGGACAACCAGCGGCGAATTGCGTAGTCCAATCGGTCCGGATCCACTCCGAGTTGCTCTGCAGTAGCTGCAAGGATCTCCGAGGTGTCTCCCGGCAGTTCGCTGGTGCCGAGTGTTGCGCTGATGAAGGTGTCGGCAGCGGTGCCCAGATCGGTGTGGGGGATTCCCGCCAACATCAACAGGTGCGCCCAGGTCACTTCGGAACCGTCTCCGCAGGCGTCGACCCAGGCGTGGTGAACCGCATCGAGTGCGTTGTCGGAATCAGCAGCGGAAAGCAGGTCCTCGACGCTGTTGATCCGCAAGTGATGGAGTTTCTCGGCGACCTGTTGGATGTGACGTGCCTCGATGGGGACACCCGTCGCCGTGTAGCGGCGCTTGTACGAGCCGATCTTGCCTGCCCACTGATCCGAGCTCCCGGCTTCCTCGAACGTGCGGAGGAGTTCGCGTGCGCCGTCCGTGACGGGTTTGTCTTCGCGGGCTTTCCGGTAGGCGAGGTAGCGATCGACGACGGTCACTTCGCTGTGGCCCGACGTGGACTGAACGGATTCGATGATGCACAGGGCGAGGCTCTGTCGATAAGCGTCTGACGCAACCCATGCGGACGGGTCGCCCAGGCGGTCACGGCACGCGGCTGCGACGGCGTCGACGGTATCGGTCGAGATGGTCACGGTTCCTCCAGAAAGCCGAATTCTTTTTGTTCCATTTGGGCTATCGGCACCGAGGAGCGAAATGTTGCACACATCACAAATTCTCAGAGATCTCTTGGACTGCGCTCAGGCTCGAGAGGTGGCCTCTCAGGCGAGGAAGGTCAGCACTTCGTCGTCACTGAGTTGATGAAAGTCCTCGAATGCGGCACCGACGCCGCCCAACAGTGCCGGAACGAAGGGGCATATGACGCGATCGGCAGTGCACGCGATCACTCTCATGGCTTCGGGGGAGGCGACGGGTACAGCGACGATCACCGAGGCGGCACCCGCGGTGCGCGCACACCGGCAGGCAACTGCAGCGCTCGCACCTGTGGCCATTCCGTCGTCGACGATCACCGCAGTGCGTCCGAGGAGGGAAACCGGGGTCCGGCCCTCGCGAAGGAGTCGCGCTCGCCGCTCCAATTCGAGTCGTTCGTCGCGTTCGACGGCGACGAGTTCTCTTTTCGAGACGCGAGCCGCTGCGATGACGTCGTGATTGAGGACCCGCACGCCGCCCTCACCGATAGCGCCCATCGCCAGTTCCGGGTTGTAGGGACTACCGAGCTTGCGCACCACCACGATGTCCAGCGGAGCGTTCAGTGCCGCCGCCACCTCCGCTGCGACCGGTACTCCGCCGCGTGGGAGTCCGAGAACGACCGGCTTGTCGATACGCAAAGACTCGAGCCGCCCGGCCAGAAATTTGCCGGCGGAAGATCGATCCCGATACTGGGTCACTGCGATGTCCTCGAGAAGCTCGAACCCCGACCTGTTCGACGCTACTCGCTGCAGGTCACCGAGACGAGACCGTGAACCTCCGCAGCGCGAGAGCGGGATTCTTCTCGCGTACTTCGGCGATTCGTGCGGCCGTGACAGCCGCGGTGGCGACCCCGACCTGCTCGCCCAGTGAACACATCACGACGCCCATCGGGTCGACGATCATGCTGGCACCCGCGCCGCCGCGCGCGCTCTGATCCGCCGCTGCGATGTACATCGTGTTCTCGATGGCCCGGGCGCGCACGAGAGTGGTCCAGTGGTCTTCCTTGAGCGGCCCGGGCACCCACTGGGCGGGCAGGAGCAAGACGTCAGCGCCGACGTCGACGATGCGCCGGGTGACTTCCGGGAAACGAAGGTCGTAGCAGGTCTGGAGGCCGAAGGTCAGGCCGTCGCACCCGAAAGTCTGCGGTTCGGTGATGTCGCCCGCACGGATCACGGCCGATTCCTGGTAGCCGAAGGCGTCGTAGAGATGCAGTTTGCGGTAGGTCGCCACCAGTTCGCCGTTGGGGTCCACCGCGACGAGGGTGTTGGAGATTCTGCTCACGTCGTCGATTCGCTCGTTCATTCCTGCCACGAGGAAGATTCCGAACTCCGCGGCGACCGCCGCAAGTGCCGAACCGAATTCGCCGTCCAGGTCCTCCGCGGACTCGATCAGTCGCTCGTCCGTCTTCGGTGCGGTGAACATCGAGTACTCCGGCGCCACGACAACTTTCGCGCCCCGTGCTGCTGCATCGGAAGCCAGTGATCGCAGTGATTCGAGGTTGGCTTTCTTGTCCGTCCCCGGGGCGAATTGGGCAATCGCGACAACGGTCTGGGCGGGGGTGGCTGTGGTGGCTGCGGTCATGCTTCCTACGCTAGGCGAAACCCGCTGGGAGGGTGGATCTGTCGTAAATGCACCCCCGGTATGTCGTCGTGTCTATACTCTATCCGCTAAACTGCTGGTCAAATGAGTGATATTGAGCGTGACCCCGAACCCCCAACATTTGCCGACCTCGACATCGATGATCGGGTACTGAAGGCACTGTCAGACGTGGGCTACGAGTCGCCCTCGCCCATTCAGGCTGCCACCATTCCGCCACTGCTCGAAGGCAAGGACGTCGTCGGTCTCGCACAGACCGGTACCGGCAAGACCGCAGCCTTCGCAGTTCCCGTTCTGTCGCGGATCGACACGTCGATCAAGCAGACCCAGGCGCTGGTGCTTGCTCCCACGCGTGAGCTGGCGCTTCAGGTTGCCGAGGCATTCGGCAAGTACTCCGCCCACATCCCCGGACTCAACGTCCTGCCGATCTACGGTGGCCAGAGCTACGGCGTCCAGCTGTCCGGCCTGCGCCGTGGTGCGCACGTTGTCGTCGGTACCCCGGGTCGTGTCATCGACCATCTCGAAAAGGGCACCCTGGACCTGACCAATCTCAAGTACCTCGTTCTCGACGAGGCCGACGAGATGCTCAAGATGGGTTTCCAGGAGGACGTCGAGCGCATCCTCCGCGACACCCCCGGCGACAAGCAGGTTGCCCTGTTCTCGGCAACGATGCCCGGCTCGATTCGCCGGATCTCGAAGCAGTACCTGAACAATCCGGTCGAGATCACCGTCAAGTCCAAGACGTCGACCGCCTCGAACATCACGCAGCGCTACATTCAGGTTGCTCATCAGCGCAAGCTCGATGCACTGACCCGGGTCCTCGAGGTCGAGGCTTTCGAGGCGATGATCATCTTCGTCCGTACCAAGCAGGCCACCGAAGACCTGGCGGAGAAGCTGCGCGCCCGCGGGCACTCGGCTGCCGCGATCAACGGCGACATCGTCCAGGCACAGCGTGAGCGGACCATCGGTCAGCTCAAGAACGGCGCCCTCGACATCCTCGTCGCGACCGACGTTGCTGCTCGAGGCCTCGACGTGGATCGAATCTCCCACGTCGTCAACTACGACATCCCCCATGACACGGAGTCGTACGTTCACCGCATCGGTCGTACCGGTCGCGCCGGTCGTCAGGGTGACGCGCTGCTGTTCGTCGCTCCGCGTGAGCGTCATCTGCTCAAGTCCATCGAGAAGGCGACGCGTCAGCCGCTTGCGGAGATGCAACTTCCCAGTGTCGACGACGTCAATGCCCAGCGTGTGACCAAGTTCGGTGACTCCATCACCGAGAGCTTGGCATCGGAGAATCTCGCGATGTTCCGCAAGATGATCGAGGACTACGACCAGGAACATGACGTTCCGCTCATCGACATCGCTGCCGCCCTGGCACTGCAGTCGCGCGACGGTGAGGCATTCCTGCTGGCTCCCGAGCCGCCGGCACCGCCGCGTCGTGAGCGTGAGCCCCGTGAACCTCGTCCCCCTCGCCGTTTCGACGACGGCCCGGCTCCTCGCTCGCGTGGACCCGAGGGTCAGGAATTGGCCGCGTACCGCATCGCAGTCGGCAAGCGTCACCGCGTCGTGCCGGGTGCCATCGTCGGTGCCATCGCCAATGAGGGCGGGCTTCGTCGCAGCGACTTCGGGCACATCAGCATTCGCCCGGATCACAGCATTGTCGAGCTGCCGGCCGACCTCTCCAATGAGACTCTCGAAGCTCTGCGTCGCACACGCATCTCCGGAGTTCTGATCCAGCTGCAGCCTGATTTCGGCCCGCCGCAGGGACGTCCGAGTGGGCGTGGTGGCCGTGATGAACGCGGTGGACGTGACGACCGCCGTGGTGGCGGACGCGAACGCTACAACGACTGACGTACAGCTTCAACGTCTTGACATAAAGACTGAAACAGGCGCTGACCTCCGTGAGGAGGTCAGCGCCTGTTTTTTGTGGGGTGGTGGCAGGGGGGCGGGCAGTATCAGATCGGCGTCGGCTCGAGAGCGCTGTTCTTCCTGGCGTTGGTGTCGAACTGCGTGCGGTACAACTCGGCGTAGCGACCACCGCGTGCAAGCAGATCCTCATGATTGCCGCGCTCGATGATCCGGCCTGCCTCGATGACAAGGATCAGGTCGGCTGCCCGGATCGTGGACAAACGGTGTGCGATCACCACAGCAGTCCGCCCGGCGAGTGCTTCGCCGAGTGCTTCCTGAACCGCGGCTTCCGACGTCGAGTCGAGATGCGCGGTGGCCTCGTCCAGGATGACGATGCGAGGCTGGGCCAGGAGCAGTCGTGCGATGGTCAGGCGTTGACGCTCACCGCCTGAGAGGCGGTATCCGCGTTCACCCACCACTGTCTCCAATCCGTCGGGTAGCGACGCAACCAGGTCGGTGAGCCGTGCTCGCTCCAGGACCTCACGCAGATCTTCTTCGGTGGCATCCGGTCGCGCGAGGAGCAGGTTGGATCGAAGGCTCTCGTGGAACAGGTGCCCGTCCTGCGTGACCATGCCGACGGTCTCACGGATGGAATCGGAACTGAGGTCTCGGACGTCGACGCCGCCCAGCTCGACCGATCCGGAGTCGATGTCGTAAAGGCGCGGAATCATCTGCGCCACGGTCGACTTTCCGGCTCCGGATGTGCCGACCAGGGCAATCATCTGTCCCGCCTCGGTGCGGAACGAGAGGTCGTGCAGCACGTCCTCGCCGCCGCGGGTGTCGAGTATCGCGACCTCCTCCAGCGAAGCGAGTGACACCTTGTCGGCAGACGGGTAAGCAAAAGTGACGTTCTTGAACTCGACGGATACCGGGCCCTCCGGCACCTTGCGTGCATCGGGCTTCTCGGTGATGAGCGGTGCCAGATCGAGAATCTCGAATACGCGCTCGAAGCTGACCAGAGCGCTCATGATGTCCACCCGGGCGCTGGCCAGTGCGGTCAACGGCGAGTACAGCCTCGTGAGCAGTAGCGCCATCGCGACGACGGAGCCTGCGTCCAACTGACCGCGCAGCGCGTAGAAGCCGCCGAGGCCGTAGACGAGGGCAAGGGCAAGCGCGGAGACCAGCGTCAGTGCTGTGACGAAGACGGACTGCAGCATCGCGGTCCGGACTCCGATGTTGCGCACACGCCTGGCACGAACCGCGAACTCCGCAGACTCTTGCGAAGGGCGACCGAACAGCTTGACCAGAGTCGCGCCGGGAGCGGAGAACCGTTCCGTCATCTGGGTGCTCATCATCGAATTATGGTTGGCAGCTTCACGATTGAGTGCCGCGAGTTTTGCGCCCATCCGCCGTGCGGGGATCACGAAGATGGGGAGAAGTACCAACGCGAGCACGGTGATCTGCCACGAGATCCCGAGCATGACGATCAGCGTGATCACCAGCGTGACCAGATTGCTGACCACTCCGGACAATGTGTCGCTGAAGGCGCGCTGAGCGCCGATGACGTCGTTGTTGAGACGGCTGACGAGCGCTCCGGTTCGAGTTCTGGTGAAGAACGCGATCGGCATCTTCTGGACGTGATCGAAGACGGTGGTGCGCAGATGCAGGATCAGATCTTCACCGATGCTGGCCGAGAGCCACCGGGTCAGCAGGCCCAGAGCGGCTTCGAGAATTGCGACCAATGCGATCAGGGCGGCAAGTTTGACGACCACGTCGACGGCGTCGCCGCCGACTATCGCGTTGACCACGCGCCCGGCGAGGACAGGTGTTGCCACGGCAAGCGCAGCCGTGACGACGCTCAGTGCGAGGTACCAGCTGAGATTGCGTTTCTGCGGGACTGCGAACGTCGCGATCCGCTTCAGTGTCGCCTTCGAGAACGGGCGCCGATCTTCTTGCGCGTGCATCGCGTTGTACATCGCGTTCCACGCGGTGACTTCCATGCTCATGACTTCGCCCCTCCGGTCGCCGGCCACGAAGATTACGCGGCCGGTACGACACGAAGGTAGAACCTAAACCAAACTTCAGGTCAAGTGCGGCCTCAGCGGGCGACGTCGACCACCACTCGCGGAGGATCGCTGAGCGTCGTCACCGTGAACGGCTGCTTCTCGGTCACACCGATGAACGACTGCGTGACTCCTTCGAACACGTTCGACCCGTTGACCTCGGTCACGACTCCGCCGACGCCGGGAATCGGGTTGGGGCCGGAGTACTGTTCGACTCCGCTGTCGAAGGGATAGGCGGAACCGTCGATCAGGACCTGGATCACTGCGGCGCCCTGGATGTCCACGGGCTTTCCGCTGCCTTCCTGCGTGGCCGCGTCGACGTACTTGACGCGCCATCCGGGTGTGCCGGTGCCGCCCATCTCGTAGACGACGCGATCGAATCCGTCGTGCTCGCCCACGCGGACGTCGACGACGGTGAGCTTGGATTCGGTGCCCGCTGCCGATGTCTTGTCGGAGCTGTCCGTCGGGACTGGTTCTGTGGTCGACGCTGCGGCGCTCGAAGTCGAGGTGACGGCCGAGGTGGCTGCCGTGGGAGTGGTCTCCGCGTCCTGCGAACAGGCAGTCAGGCTCACGCCCACTGCGATGGCAGCGACAGCGGCAAATGATCTCGTCCGGTTCGTTGTCATGACTCGATCGTAGGGCTCGCGTTATCGGGTTCCGCGGCGGCGGTGCCCGGAGTTACCTAACCGATATCGCCGTCGATGTAGAGCCACTTGCCGTCAGTTCGCGCAAATCGACTGCGTTCGTGGAGCATTCCCCGCTCGCGCCCGAATGCGTAGTGAGCGCGAAATTCAACGACGCCGTCGGGATCGAACAGGCCGCCTCGTTCGGTGTCCAGGATCTCCAACCGGAGCCATTTCTGGTTGGGATCGAGATCGAGTTCGGTGGGGCGATTGTCGGGATGCCAAGTCCGCGTGAGGTATTCGTTGTCCATCAGAGTGAAAGCCGTGTAGCGCGAACGCATCAGGGTTTCGGCGGTCGGGGCATGCGCCGCCCCGCTGAGGTACTTGCCGCAGCACTCGACCAACGCGTTGCCGCTGCCGCACGGGCACGGATCGTTCGGTCGGGGTGTGGTGGGGCGGCGCGAAGTCACCGCCCCATTACAGCACGGGTTCTCAGACCAGCTTGTGTTCGCGGTTCTCCCAGTAGGGTTTGCGGAGGTCGCGTTTGAGGATCTTTCCGGTGGGATTGCGAGGAAGGATCTCGACGACGTCGATACTGGTCGGGCACTTGAACTTTGCGAGGCGTTCTTGTGTGTAGGTGATCAGTTCGGTTTCGTCGATCTGCGCATCGGCGGTGAGAACCACGACGGCCTTGACGGTTTCACCCCAGCGGTCGTCGGGAACGCCGATGACCGCGACCTCCGCAATTGCCGGATGCTCCACCAATACGCGTTCGATCTCGGGGGAGTAGACGTTCTCGCCGCCGGTGATGATCATGTCCTTGAGACGGTCCTCGATGAACACGAAGCCGCCGGAGTCGGCGCGGCCCATGTCGCCGCTGCGCAACCATCCGTCGGCGGTGATGGTTTCGGCCGTCGCCTCGGGCTTGCCCAGATATCCGGGTGTGCACTGTTCGGATCGCCACCACAGTTCGCCGGTCGTACCGGTGGGCACGTCCTCGAGCGTGACCGGGTCCACCACGCGCATCTCGACGCCGGGGATCGCCGTACCTGCAGATGCCATGCGCTCGACCTGCGCCTCGTCGCGGTGAACGTCCGGCATCAACGCAGTAATGACACCTGCCATTTCGGTCATACCGTAGACCTGGACGAACTCGGTGTCCGGCCAAGCCTCGAGTGCTGCTCGCAACAACGGAAGGGGCATGGGGGCGGCGCCGTACGTAATGCGTTTGAATGCCGTGAAGGCGGCGACCGCCTGCTCGCCTGCGGCGAGGACTCCGGCAATGACCGGTGGGACGAGAAAGGCGATGTTGGCTCCGGCGGCGAGACCGGCGAAGATCGACGGTCCGTCGGCTTCTCTCGTGAAGTAACAGCGCCCACCGGTGTGAATTGCCATGATGGCGTAGCACGTTCCGCCGACGTGGAACATCGGCATCGCGATCAAGAATCGGTGATCCTCGTGGGCCGGCAGGATTTCGAGGACATTACTGCTGTGCGCGAACAGGTTTCGATGCGTGAGCTGGACACCTTTGGGGCGACCGGTCGTCCCGGAACTGTAGAGAACAAGAGCGGTGGCATCGGGGCTCACCTCGGGGCGGGAGTGCAGTGGTGTGACCTCGTCGATCCACGGTTCGAACTCGTCGTGTTCACCGCCGACGGCGAAGATCGATTCGACGGCCGTCAATCGGTCGCGCATGGCGACGATCTGGGGCAGGAGATCGCTGCCGACGAACAGAATGCGAGCGCCACAGTCCGCGAGGACGTAATCCAGCTCTTCGCCCGAAAGTCGCCAGTTGGGAATGACATTCGCGGCGCCGAGCAGTGAGGCGGCGTAGGTGACTTCGAGGCAGGACAGATGATTCTTGTCGACGAACGCGACAGTGTCGCCGGCGCCGATGCCGGATTCGGCGAGGGCGGCGGCGATACGCAAGATGCGGTCCCGCCACTGTGCCCACGTGTACTCGGTCCCTTGGAAGGTCATCGCTGCTTGATCAGGCTTGACCGTCGCCCAGTGCTCTAGCCGATCGAAAATGATTCCAGCGGTGGCGTCGGACATTCGGCCGCCTCTCTCGTGTGATTGGTGTCACAAGGTTAGTGTGCGCCCGCCATTCATATCGCTGTTTCTCGCCAATGCACGCCCCTGGGATGGCCGTCAATTCTCAGACCCTGATCGGCTCGGCCGTGGATATCAGGGTGGTCCCCGATGGCGGGCGGGCCCCACACCCGACAGGATGGAACCAACCATTGCGGGCGTCCGTGTTTTCACGGGCGCCCGCCACGCCCGCAAAGTAGCACCGAAGTGAACAGGAAAGGCGATCATGAGTTCGCACGCCCAGGATGTCGCGGCCCGCGCAGTCGGCCTGTCCAAGACCTACGGCACCGGAGATACCCAGGTGCACGCCCTCAGTTCGGTGTCCGCAGATTTTGCCCGCGGTGAGTTCACGGCGATCATGGGGCCATCCGGTTCCGGCAAGTCGACGCTGATGCATTGCCTCGCCGGTCTGGATTCCGCCAGTTCGGGTTCTGTCCTCATCGGCGACACGGAACTCACGACGCTCTCCGACAAACAGATGACGCAACTACGACGCGACCGCATCGGATTCGTCTTTCAGGCGTTCAACCTGGTGCCGACGCTGACGGCGCTCGAGAACATCACGTTGCCGCTCGACATCGCAGGACGCAAAGCGGATCAGACCTGGCTGGACAGCGTCCTGACCAAGCTGGGGCTCGGGGATCGGCTCGATCATCGGCCCGGCGAGTTGTCGGGTGGTCAGCAGCAGCGTGTGGCGTGTGCGCGTGCGCTGGCGGGTCAGCCGGAGATCATCTTCGGCGACGAGCCGACCGGAAACCTCGATTCGAAGTCCTCCGGGGAGGTGCTCTCGATCCTGCGCGCAGCGGTCGACGAGTTCAATCAGACCGTGGTGATCGTGACGCACGATCCGCGGGCAGCGGCGTATGCCGATCGGGTGGTATTCCTCGCGGACGGCAAGATCGTCGACGAATTGCGCGAGCCGACGGCGGATTCGGTCCTCGACCGGATGAAGCGTCTGGACGCTCCGCAGGCGGTCGTGAACGTGGAAGCCGGGGCTTGAGCACATGGCTTCGGTAAGCAACTCGCCTATGCGCAAGGTTTCCCTGCGCAACTTGGCGGCACACAAAGTGCGACTTGCGCTGACGGTTCTCTCAGTGGTGCTGGGCACGGCCTTTGTCGCGGGGTCGTTCGTTTTCACCGACACCCTCCAGAAGACTTTCGATTCGATTTTCGAGAACACCGCCCAGGGCGTCGACGTCCGGGTATCGATGGAAGACCGCAACACCAGCGGCGTTCCAGTGGAGGACGTCGACAAACTTGCGGCGGTCGACGGCGTCCGGGCGGTAGCCCCGGCCGTCAGCGGACAAATCGTCCTGATCAATGCAGACGGCGGTGCTGTTCAGACCGGCGGCGCGCCAAGTATCGGTCAGTCCTACCTACCGCCGGGCCAGGCGATTGCCGAACCCGACACTTTCGTCGAGGGCTCGCCTCCGACACAGACCGGCCAGGTCGCGCTGAACACCAGCGCCGCCGAGCGAGCCGGACTGACGGTGGGGGACTCCGCCAAGGTTCTGGCACCGGCCCGCGGAATCGTGGACGTGACGCTGTCCGGCATCTACGAAGGTGCCGGTAGCGACACCGGTGGATTCATCGGTGCCCTCTTCACCGACGAACAGGCACGAGGACTCTTCACCGACGGTCGGCACGTCGAATACATCGACGTTGCGGGCGCCGGGGTCTCGCAGACAGAACTGCAGCAACGCGTCGAGCAGGTATTCCCTGATCTCAAGGTGCAGACCGGTGACCAGGTTCGTGAGGAGACCAAGGCCGAGGTCGACTCGGCGCTGAGCTTCATCAACTACTTCCTGTTGGCGTTCGGTGCGATTGCTCTGCTCGTCGGAACGTTCATCATCTACAACACCTTCTCGATGATCGTGGCGCAGCGCCTTCGTGAGCTGGCACTGCTGCGTGCAATCGGTGCCAGCCGAGCGCAGGTCGGCCGTTCCGTGGTCACCGAGGCGCTCGTGGTCGGACTCATCGGCAGCATCATCGGTCTGCTCGGCGGTATCGGTCTCGCCTACGGATTGCGCAGTCTGCTCAACACATTCGACGTCGGTCTGCCGGAAGGCCCGCTCCAGGTGGGTGCCCGCACGATCATCGTCGCGTTGGTGGTCGGCGTCGTCGTCACGACGCTCAGCGCTTACGCCCCGGCTCGTCGTGCGTCGAAGATCCCACCTGTGGCGGCCATGCGTGAGGAGTTCGCCTCTACCGGTGACTCACTGCGAGTGCGGACGCTGATCGGTGCGATCCTCGGCGTGGTCGGTGTGGCACTGCTCGTGTTCGGCTCTCGCGGTACCGGCGGCGGCGCGGCTCTGATCGTCGGGCTCGGTGCGTTCTCGTTGATCATCGCAGTTCTTCTCGGGGCACCGGCGCTGTCGCGGCCGATCGTCGGCGCGCTCGGTGCCGTGTTCGCCAAGCCGTTCGGCGCCATCGGGCGGCTGGCTCGCACCAATGCGGTGCGCAATCCTCGTCGTACGGCCGCAACGGCATTCGCGCTGACTCTCGGTCTGATGCTGGTGACGGTCATCGGAGTGTTCGGTTCCTCGGCCAAGGCGAGTATCAATGCTCTTGTCGACGTGGGTGTCTCGGCCGACTACATCCTGACCGGACCCAACGCGATAGGTGTGCCGCGCGGTGCGGCCGACGCCGTCCGGCAGGTGCCCGACGTGCAGAGCGCGACGTCCTTGCACGGAGTGCGCGCGAAGGTCGACGGTGAGGACGAGCAAGGCGCTTCGTTCGACGGCCCGATCGAAGGCGTGCTCGAGTACAAGATCCTCGAGGGCACGGTCGATCTGACCGGCAACAACATGCTCGTCTCGAAGTCGACTGCGGACGACAAAGGGTGGACTGTCGGCTCGACTCAGACGCTGACCGGTCCCGGCGGCGTCGAGTACCAGACCGTTGTCGCGGGAGTGTTCGAGGACAACCAGCTGATCGGTTCGTGGATCGTCTCGGACGAGGCGTACCGGAAGCTGATGCCGGCGGAGAGCTTGCCGGACTTCGTGGTTCTGGTGAAGGCGAAGCCGGGGGCGGATCTGACGACGCTGCGATCCGAACTCGAAACGGCGACGGAGAAGTACGTTGTCGTCCAGGTGCAGGATCGTGAGGAGTTCAAGGGAACTCAGGGGCAGCAGATCAACACGTTGTTGGCAATCCTCTACGGTCTCCTTGCACTCGCGGTCGTGATCGCGATCCTTGGCATCATCAACACGTTGGCACTCTCGGTGGTCGAGCGGCGACGAGAAATCGGAATGCTGCGAGCCGTCGGCATGCAGCGTGGACAGATGCGACGCACGATCTACCTCGAATCGGTGCTCATCGCGGTGTACGGCGCGGCGGTCGGAGTTGTTCTCGGCATCGCGTTCGGGTGGGCGTTCGTCAGCACTCTCGCGGATCAGGGCCTCGACAAGATCACGATCCCGTGGGGACAGGTGGTCGGAATGTTGATCGGCTCCGGTGTGGTCGGCGTCTTGGCGGCGCTGTGGCCGGCCAACAGAGCGGCCAAGACGAAGCCGCTGGAGGCGATTGCGGACATGTAGGGCCTTCGGCCCGTGCGCACTTTTGGTAGCGGAAGCAGTCGAAAGTGCGCACGGTACCGTTGCCACATGAGCACCCTTCAAGAAGTCGGCGAACGTGAATCCTGGCGCTGCTGGCTGTGTGACGAAACGGTCGATCCGGACATGTCCGTCAACGATCCGCGCGGACCGAGTATCGACAGCATCAACACCGCAAAAAAGGGTGGCAAAACTAAAGGTGGCGTCGAACGCTTGGCACACCGCGCATGCAACACCAAGAAGGGTGCGGTCAAACCTGTTGTGGAATGGCCGGATCGGTTGTTCGTCGTGGATCCCGCTCCGATCATCGGGGTCGTGGAGCAACTCGAGCGAAAGGGTGGCCGCGTCGCCGTCGCTCGCTGCCCCGGCAAGGACGACGCCCAGGAAGCGTCGGACTGGTTGATCGATCGGTTGTCGCGGCTGGCTCCGTCGCTGAACGTCGAAACGAGCATCGACGCTGCGGGCGGGGGTTACTTGTTGGTCCTCAAAACCGTGTAGGGAGTCGGCCCTGAGTGCCGTTTTTTGCGGTACCTGTTCCGCCTCCAGAGTCGTCGGGGTACGGTCAAACCGAACATGAATCCGGTTTCGAGTGCGAAGGAATCCCGATGAACCTGGCATTGACCGACGAGGAACTAGCGTTCCGCGACGAGATGCGGACGTTCTTCCGTACGCAAATCCCCGCGGACATCAGGGAGGCGTACGCCCACGGTGAGGAGTTGGGGCGCGACCGTATGGTCGAGGCGCAGCAGATCCTCAACGCTCACGGTCTGGCGGTACCGCACTGGCCGGTCGAGTGGGGAGGCAAGGACTGGACTCCGGTCCAGCACAACATCTGGCTCGACGAACTTCAGCTCGCGTCGGTCCCCGAACCGTTGGCGTTCAATGCCAACATGGTCGGTCCGGTCATCGCAGCCTTCGGCTCGCAGGAGCAGAAGGAGAAGTTCCTTCCGGCGACTGCGAACCTCGACATCTGGTGGTGCCAGGGATTCTCCGAACCCGAGGCCGGCTCCGACCTCGCTTCGCTCAAGACTCGTGCGGTCCGCGACGGAGACGACTGGGTCATCAACGGCCAGAAGACGTGGACGACGCTGGGACAGTACGCTGACTGGATCTTCTGCCTCGTGCGTACCAACCCCGATGCGCCCAAGCGTCAGGCGGGCATCTCGTTCATCCTCGTCGACCTGAAGACGCCTGGCGTCACGGTCCGCCCGATCAAGCTGATCGACGGCGGCTACGAGGTCAACGAAGTGTTCTTCGAGGACGTCCGCGTCCCGGGAGAGAACCTGGTCGGTGAAGAGAACCAGGGCTGGGGTTACGCCAAATTCCTGCTCGGCAACGAGCGCACGGGTGTCACGCGCGTCGGTTTTTCGAAGGTTCGTCTCGCGCAGGCCAAGGCTCGCGCTGCCGAGGTCAAGGTCGGCAACGGAACACTGCTCGAAGATCCGCTCTTCGCTGCCCGACTCGCCGAACTCGAAAATGAATTGCTTGCCCTCGAGCTCACTCAGCTCCGGGTGGTCGCCAGTTCTGCTGACGGACAGCCGAATCCGGCGTCGTCGCTGCTGAAGCTTCGCGGTTCCGAATTGCAGCAGGCGAGTGTCGAACTGCTGATGGACGTGGCCGGCCCCGATTCACTGCCGTACGACGCGGGTAGCGACATCGCCTCCGCGAGCTGGGCGCAGCTCACTGCCCCGACGTACTTGAACTACCGCAAGGTATCCATCTACAGCGGATCGAGCGAAGTGCAGCGCAGCATCATCGCTTCCTCGATCCTCGGATTGTGAGGCGTGGCATGGACTTCGAACTCAACGACGAGCAGAAACTTCTCCGCGACACCACCAAGGATCTCCTCGCGCGCAGCTACGACGCCGAGAAGCGCAATGCGATCATCGACTCCGATCCCGGATGGAGCCCGCAGGTCTGGAAGCAGCTGGCCGAGGTCGGCTTGCTTGGCCTGACGTTCTCCGAGGACGACGGCGGCATGGACGCGGGTCCGGTGGAAACCGGCGCGGTCATGACCGAGATCGGTCGACGCTTGGCCCCTGAGCCGGTACTCGACGCGGTCGTGACGCCGGGCGGACTCATCTCCGAAGGCGGCAGCCAAGAGCAGCGGTCGTCGATTCTTCCCGGTGTTGCCGAAGGCGTCACGTTCCTGGCGTTCGCCGATCAAGAACCCGGAATCCGTTGGCCGGCAACCGAACGTGCTACGACCGCGGCGCAGGTCGACGGCGGCTGGACCGTGACCGGGATCAAGAATCCCGTCGGGCACGGCGCGACGGCGGACATCCTCGTCGTGAGCGCTGCGCTCCCCAGCGGTGGCGTCGGACTGTTCCTCGTCAAGAGCGATGCCTCCGGTTTGGTGCGCAAGTCTTACGCCACTCACGACGGTTTGCGCGGTGCGCAGATCGAGTTCACCGACACTCCGGCCGAAGCGCTCGGTGAGGGCGGCGACGCTTCCGCTCTGATTCAAGCCGCGCAGATCCGTGAGCAGGCTGCTCTGTGTGCCGAGGCTGTCGGAGCGATGGAAGAGGCGCTGCGACTGACCACCGAATACCTCAAGACGCGTAAGCAATTCGGTGTTCCGCTCGCGAAGTTCCAGACGCTGACGCACCGCGCTGCCGACCTGTACGTCTCGCTCGAGTTGGCGCGCAGTATGAGTCTCTACGCGACGATGTCCCTTGCCGACGGCGTCGTCGATCCCGTGATCGCTTCGCGGGTGAAGTTGCAGATCGGGCGTTCGGCTCGGCTCATCGGTCAGGAAGCAATTCAGATGCACGGTGGCATCGGTATGACCGCCGAATACCCGGTGGGTCATTACGTGAGCCGACTCGTTGCGATCGAGCACACGCTCGGTAGCACCGAAGACCACCTGCGGGTGTTGGCTGCCGGTGTGGCTGATCACGAGATGGTCAGCGTGGTCTGACCTTTCACGACTCAGGTAGGGGGTCGCACTCCGTTAGCGGGGCGCGGCCCCTTCGCCGTTCAGTGGTGGTTGCGCAATACATCCAAGCGGAGACGGCGCTGCTCGATATTGACGGCGCTGTCGGTGAACGCTTGTTTCCATCCGACGTCACCCGTCCGGGACGCCGCGTCTTGCAGAAGCGGAATCGCGTCGAAAGGGAAGCGCGCCTGCACACTTCGTAGGGTGGAGAAGTGACTGTGACGCGAGTGGATGCCCAAGTCCTCGCCCGTCGCAGCATGCTCCATCGCTTCGTTTTCCAAGGCATTCAACAATTTTTCGGCGACGGGCAGTGGCCACGGGCGGTCGATGCCGTCGAGTAGCGCGCTGCCGTCGACTCCCAGAAGGTACTCGTCCGCGTGTCCGGCGACGATGTACTCGACGCGCTCGCGCGGGTCCGCGATGGCGACGATTCTCCGGTCCGTCGTGCGCCCGTCCCGCTCCAGAAATGCCGACGCCCACGCGGTGTTCTTCTGGAGGACGGTTGCCGCAGTCCATGATTCGATCATCACGTCGCGCCACTGCTTCTCTACGGGGATGGTGAGGGCGCCGCGTGCCGACCCGGCCATCGATTCCCACAGTGCCAGCGGAGTGGCGGTCACAACTTGACGCAACCACCAGCGCCGGATGCCTTTGTTCTTGTAGTGGACGTCTTCGATGCCGTCTCGGAATGCGAGGTCGTCGAGCGAACCCGGCAATCGGACGGCCAGGCGGGGTCGCAACGGCTTCGTCTCGAGCCGCACCCACGACTGAGCGCGAGTGACCATGCGAGAGGCAAACGGAGATCGGGGGAGTTGCCGCAGGAGTTGAATTGCGCGCTCACGGACCCGCACGGCTGAATCGTCCAGTGCGCGCTCGAGGAGTGCGTAGTCGTGTTCACCCAGCCCGACGTCGAGATGGTCGAGGAAATGGAGGCGAGTTGCCGTCGGCGCCTCGCTCCAGGCGATTTCGAGCTCTTCACTCGCCAGTTCCGGGTCGACCGTACGTATGTAATCGAACCATGCCGTACGGTCGTCCGGATCGGGCGAAAGCCACAGCTCGTCCCGGCGTGATCCGATTCGTCGTAGCTGGGCCCAATCCGGGTTCTGCTCCGCCAGATACTGCCCGCGTCGACCGGCGAGGCGTAGTAGCGCCTCGCGGTGCTCGGGATACTTCAGCGCGGCTTCCATGAAGAGCGGAACGCTGGCAGCGGGCGCGAGGAATCCGCGTTGGTCGGCCATCGCGAACCATTCCGCGAGAGTCCAGGAACGAACTTGCAACAGGGACTGAAGTTGTTCGATCGCGAGGTCGGGAAGCAGCGGTTGAACTGCTGGAGGAGTCCTCGATGCGCGCGAGTGACCTGCGTGCGCGTCTGATCGCAGGGAGGTCACCCGCCTACGGTATGGCAGGGGTGCGTCGGGCTCAGGGGCAGGGTCGGGCGCGTGTCGGCAGATTCTGGAACAGTGGTAACCGGCGACCAGCAGGAGGCGTGAGATGACAGACGGAACTGACGACGTCTTTGTCGTGGCGTCGGTGACCGAACGGCGAACGCTCATCTCCACTCGAGTCAGGGAGTGGTGTGCGGCGGGGACCGTCGAGTCGAACCGGCCGGAGTTGTCCGATGATGTCGCACTGCTGATTGCCGGTGGCTATGCGGACGAGTCGACGCGATCGATCCTGGCGAACCGGCGCAGTGTCGGGCGCTCGTTCCCGGAGATCGGCGGCTTCTCGGAGTTGCGCTACCTCACCGACGAACTGGCCCGCACCAGACGCAGACTGTTCTCGACTCGCATCGGTCCTGTTCAGGTAGTCCTCGAACGGCGGGTGCAGACGCTCGACAAGCGCGTTCAGTCGATGCGTTCGGCGATAGTGCATTCCAATCGTCACTTCGCGAGCAGTGTCCGTGCCATTCGCAAGGACCGCCGCGACGGCCTTCATCTCGACGTCGAGCAACGTGAGGCACTTTTTGCCGGGCTCACCCGCACCCCGGTTCCAGCCAAGCTGCCGGTGGGGTTGGGCGTCGTGGCAAGTGGCGGAAACGCTGCGCTCGACAAACTCGCCGCCCAGCTGGGCCGGGTCCAGAGAACCGGCGTCATCGCCGACGCGAGTAGGCGGATCGCGGAGGTCCTCGACGGACTGGTCGATTCCGAACCCGAAGGACGTGCAGGCGAGTACGACGCTCTTCTTTACCTCGCCGGAAATCTGTTCGACCGGATCGAAAGCTCCAGCGCTTGGCATTCCGACCACTTTGTCATCCAACGCAATCAACTCGACCTGGCCGACGAGATCACCCAGATCGCGGTCGATACCGTAGCGCTGCGTTCGATTCTCGCGGAGTTGGACGACGCGGCTGCGTTGGCACGCGACGAGGGAACCCGAGCCGGGATCGCTTCGCGCAAGGAAGCGCTCGGCGCGGTCTGGGACCAGTTGGTCGAACGCGTCGCGGCGCTCGCGCGGATCGGTGACCTGGTCGCACGGGCCGAGGATCAGTTGAGTTCGCAGCGCGCGGTTGCGCATGCAGCGAGCCTCGACAGCCGGATCGACGACCTCCTTGCGCGCTCCGGTTCACGTGAACTTTCGGCCGCAAACACGCACTACGTCGGGGATCAATTCGACGGTGTGGAAGAGCTGATGTTCGCTCACCGCGCGGCTCTTTACGGGGACATTGCACTGCTGACCTCTGGGAACGACCGTCGGGCGCCGTAGTCAGGCCGACGTCGGAGCTGTAAGGTCGGAGGTACTGACCGGCCGCACGAACGAAGAACTGGCCGAGAATTCGCTCCTTGCTCAACCCCGTGCCGATCCGGTGATGCGGGCGTATCCGCTTCAAGACAGGTCGATCATGGAAGACACCGCAAGCCGCGGCATCAATGCGTTCATTTCCGAAGCTACGCAGCGTGGGGGCAAGGCTGTCCGCCTCACGCACTCACGTCGTAACCCCGTCGAGGTGACGGGCGCAGACGGCATCAGCCGAATCGTCCGAGTACGTTCCAAACTCGACGGTGACTGGCAGGCCAGGCGTCAGGACGAGTCGCTCGAGAGTGACGACACGCGCTCGCAGTTCTGGGTCTTCGTCGACCTGGCAGCAGATCCGCACGAGTTCTTCATGCTGCCCTCCAACGAGGTCGCGGACGACATCCGCGCCGAGGTCGACCTCTGGATCATGGACAGCCCCGGACGCAATCGCACAGGTCATCACGCGATCCCGCGCGGACGCGTCGTGCACGGTCACGATCGGTGGGATGCTCTGGGCCTCGCTGCCGTAAAGGATCCGAGCATTCACGTCGAGACACCGGTCGCAGCCAAGCGCAAGGCTTCGCCGGTCGCGGCGAAGAAGCGCCGCGCCAGCGGTGTCGAGGAGATCGAAGTTGTCGACAATCGCCTCGAGATGACGGCTGATTGCCACGGATACCGCTGGGTCGGACGCTTCGACGAAACCACCGAGATGGTCGAGATCATGCGCGGACCGATGGAAGGCCGCCGATTCCCCGATCCGACCGCCGCCGCAAATGCCGTCACCGGTCACATATCAGGCGACACCGAGAGTCATGACGGCTGGTCGTTCTGGACGATCAACAACACGGCCCTCGGCGCTCATCTCAAAACTGCCTGATTTCAGGCGCCGACTGCCGCCGACACCCGTTCGAGAGTGTCCAGTTCATTCGACGACAGCACCAGATTCGGGGCGTCCAGTAGCGCCGGGAGCTGCTCCGGCCGGCTGACGCTCGCGATCGGTGCGGTGATGCCCGGTCGAGTCAGCAGCCAGGCCAGCGCGACGGTCGAGATCTCGCTGTCGTGTGCCTGCGCGATTGTCGCCAGTTCCGCGACGACGTCGAGTCCGGCGTCGCTGAAATATCCGGCGGTCAGCCGTTCGCGGGAGCTGCCTTCGATGTCCGCGCGGGTCTTGTACTTTCCGGTCAGGAAGCCGGACGCGAGAGCGAAGTACGGGAAGACGCTGATGTTGTTGTCGGTGGCGATCTGCGCTAGTTCGGGTTCGTACGACTTACGGTGCACCAGGTTGTAATGCGGTTGCAGCGCGATCGGCGCGGCGTACCCGTTCTCTTCGGTGATCCGCAACCACTCCCGGATGCGGTCGGGGCTGTAGTTGGAGATTCCGAGGTAGCGAACTTTGCCCGCGACGACCAACGAATTGAAGGCTTCGAGCGTTTGTTCGAGCGGAGTCTGCGGGTCGTCGAAATGCGCGTAGTACAGATCGATGCAGTCCGTCTGCAGACGGCGCAGCGACGCCTCTGCTGCGGCTGCGATGTTGTCTGCCTTCAGCCCTTTGAAATCGGGATGGCTACCCACCTTGGTGGAGACGACGATGTCGTTCTGTAGTCCGCGATCGGTGATCCATTTCCCGATGATCGTTTCGGATTCCCCACCGGAATTTCCGGGAGCCGACGCCGTGTACGAGTCGGAGGTGTCGATGAAGTTTGCACCGGCTTCGGCGAACGAGTCGAGGATCTCGAAGGATGTCTGCTCGTCTGCGGTCCAACCGAAAGGGTTGCTGCCCAAGCTAAGTCGGAAGATGTCGAGGTCCGAATTTCCGATGATCGCCACTGTGTGGAACTCCCGTCGATGAAGGTGGTCGCTGCATCCCGCACCGTACCCTCTCATAGCACTGACGATGGCGCGCCCTCGCCAGGTTCGCCGAAAAATGTATCGGATCGTGATTGCCGCCGTCGGTGTTGGGTTGGGTCCGAATGCTGAATTCTTCGATGGACTGCTGTTAGGGGATCGGCGGCGTCGACCGACAGCGATCCGGCGACGCCAACACCATGCTCCTCGACGGCCGTGTCGGTGGATTGACTGTTTGCCTACTTTGCGGTGATGGGACTGATGGTGGCCTTCGAAATCGAGGGGCCAGCGGCGGTGACCATCTCTGCGGGGCATCTGATCGACCATCTCTGCGGGGCATCTGATCGCAATGGGGCGGCACAATCACGTCCTCGAAGAGATCGGGGAGGCCCTCGAAGGTGTCTGAGCGAAGTGCGGTCTGGAGACGATTCGGCGGTCCGAATACACATCGAGCGGCCCCCGCATTTCGCGGGGGCCGCTCGACGTGTGGAGAAACTTACTGCGCGAGTGCGCGCTTCATGCCGCGTTCGACTGCTGCGATGATCTGCGGACGCAGTTCTGCGGCAGGGACGATCTCATCCACCGAGCCGACCTCTCGGGCCCGCTGGATATTGTGGATCGCTTCGAATTCGGATGCCACTTCGCCGAGCTTGTCGGAGCGGACGGCGATGCGCTGAGCGTTCAGTTCGACGCGCAGATGTGCTCTCTCCGTGTCGTCCTTGGCTGCTGCCAAGTCTGCTTCAAGTTGCTGCACCTTCGGATCGTTGTTGGTGCGGGTGTTCACCTCACGGGTGAAGACCACTGCGGCGGCCGGGGCGCCACCGAGCACCGAGGCGAACGAACCTTCGACAGCAAGAACTTCCATGTTGTCGTTGAGCGCGCCGGAGAACACGACGAACGCGCCGCCGTGGTAGCGGGAAACGACGCAGAACACGATCGGTCCGTCGAAGTTGACGATGGCGCGGCCAATTTCGGCGCCGTACTCCAGCTGGATGTTGCGCAGCGACTCCGGCGAACCGTCGAAGCCGGACAGGTTGGCCAGCACCACGATCGGACGGTTGCCGCTTGCGGCGTTGATCGCGCGGGCCGTCTTCTTCGACGAGTTCGGGAACAGCGTTCCCGATGTCCAGGTGTCGGGTCCGTCGGCGGGGAAACGACCCTTACGCGGGATCGCGCGGGATTCGATGCCCACCACCGTGACCGGATGTCCGGCGAGGTGCGCGTCCAGAACGACCGAGGTGTCGGCGCCGGCCATGTCGGCCCAACGCTCGAGTACCGAGTGGTCCTGGTCGACCACCGAACGCATCACGGTGCGAATGTCGAAGGGCTTCTTGCGATCCGGGTTCTTCGCCGAGGAGAAGATGTCGCCGACCGTCTCGAAGTCGCTTGACGGGTGGGTGTGCGGGAAGCTACGCACGTCGCGATCGACGGGGTCCGTGGTCGCCGCGCGCCTCGGGAACCGTTCGCCGGGAGCGAGGTACGAGTGTGCGTAGTGGCGGAACAGGATCTCGCACGCCGCGGTGAGGTCGGGGGCCCAGTACTGAGCCTGGCCGTTGGGGCCCATGACGCGGTCGTAACCACCGATACCGAAGTTGTCTTCGGCCGACACACCGCCGGAGTAGTCGAGAGACTGCTTGCCGGTCAGCACCATTGCGCTGTCCGGGGTCATCACCAGAATGCCCTTGGTGTGCATCAACATGGTGGCTTCGGCGTTCCAGTAGGGCTGAGCGCCGACGTTGATTCCCGTGACGACGATGTTGATCTCGCCGCCGTTCTGGGTGAAGGTGATGATCCGGCGCAGGCCACGCGAGACCCAGTCCATGTTCTCGGTGCCGCTCTCCATCGAGATGGTGGCACCGGAAGACAGTGCGAACCACTCGACCGGAGCGTTCAACTTCTCGGCCAGGTCGATGGCAGCGACCACGCGTGAGCACTCGGCCTCGGCGACGGTACCGAGCGCCTTGGTGGGGTCACCGAAGAGCGCGACACGGGTCATCCCCTCGGGATAACGCGGCGTCGGAGTGTTCACGAGACCGACGACGATGCCGGCCTTGTTGAGTCCGTACGGACGCTCGACGGGGGACAGGACGCCCGCTTCGTCGAAGTCGTGCTCGACGAAGGTGCCCTTGGTGCCGGTCAGGAGCGGAATCAGCTCGTACGGGTACACCGTGCCACGTGCCCGCGAACTCTGAACCTTCTGCGCATAGGCGTCGAGGGGGAGCAGCGGTTCGGTGGGGGGAGTGGTCTTGTTGATGACCACACCGGCACCCGCGCGGTAGGAGAAGCGCAGCGCAACTTCCTTGGGTGCGCCACCCTTTCGGTCCTTCAGGCGGGTGATGAGCGTGATCTCTTCGATTCCGGCACCGACGGTCAGTCGGGCTGCGTTCTGGGCGATCACCGAGAAGCGTTCGCTGGGAACGTCGGCGACCGGCCACACGTAGAGCACGACGCGGTTGGCTGCGAGTCGACGCTTGTCCCCGCGCTGGGACTGCGCACGGCGGATGCCGTCGAGGCAGGCGGCAAGAGTGCGCTCGATGGCCGGCAGAGCAACCATCTGACCTTCGTCGTCGAGTTGCGGTGTCACGTCGCGGATTTCGGCCAGAGCGATCAGACGCTCGTCCTTCGGGTTCTCCTTGGCGGAGAGGTGGAACAGGTAGGTGTTCTCCGGAGCAGGGAGGCGCTTTCCGTTGAAGTTCTTCAGGCGCCACATGTCCAGACGCTGACCCGTGAGCGGGTGCATGTCGCGAATGATGTGGTCCTCGACCAGTTCACCGTCGACCGGACGGAAGGTGACCCATCGGACCGGATCCCCGTTGGGGTTGCAGATGATCACCGTAGCGCGCCGTGAACGGGTGATCGTCTCGTTGCGCGAGAGTTCGGTACGCAGTGTCTCGACGAGCGTGTCGCCGTCAGCGGGCTGATTCGGCCAGTCGAGGTAGATGTCGACCACCAGGCCGCGACCCGACGGAGCATCCTGCGCGATCGTGGCGACATCGTCGAGAGCGGTTCCGAGAGCGTCGAATTCGGCCACCGTCGATACCAGGTGCAGACCGTCGCCCTTCAGATCGAAGTTACCGGTCACGAAACGGCGATCGACGTGCTCGAAAACGCGTACGTCCTCGAAGGAGTGAATCTTGTAGTAGCGACGTGTGATGACCTCGAGCAGCGGCCCGCCATCGCGGTTGCCAAGGCCGATCTTTCGACCCAGCAGGTCCAGGAGCGGTTCGGGGGTGGCGACGAGGTTGGCGATCCGCTCGTCGAAATCAGCAGCGTCCGGCTGCTCTTCGAGGTAGGCGAGGTTGCCGCGTACCCCGTCGTAGACGTCTTCGCGAACCTTACGGATTCGTGGCTCGTCGAAGAACCGGAAGCGAAGGTTGCGGGCGACGTCGCCGATGACGGGGTAGCGGACCTGCGTCGCGACGATGAGTCGATCGAGAACCTCGTTCAGCTCCTGAGCCGAGCAACCGGGAGCCTTGTCACCGACCAGCCAGCCTTCGAGAAGTGCTGCAATGACCGGGATCTGGGCTTCCATGCGTTGTAGAGCCAGGAAGAGTCGGTAGACCGCTTCCTCGACTGCCTGGCGATCTTCCAGATCGGTGACGTCGTAGTGGCGAAGTGCGCGTTCGAGTCTCGTGCGGAACGACGCGGGCAAACCTTCACGCTCGGCGTCGAGCGAGTGCAGGAAGGTGTGGAAGTGCTCGCGGGGGCTGTGGACGGATTCGTCCTTCGCCGACTCACCCGAGGTGGGCTTGTTGCGCGAGAGCTCGCAGATGTCGGCGAAGGTGGTCAGCACGGCCAGTTCGGCCTGCACCAGTACGCGGTCCTCGGATTCGAGTGTACTGCGAAGTGCGTCGTACTCGGCCAGAACAGCGTTGGCGTGCTTGCCGCTGACGTCGTAACCACTGAGCATCGCGGTCAGCGCTTCGAGCTGTGCCAGTGCGTCGTCGCGGGCGTCGGTACCGGAAGTCGCAGCAGGAAGATCGAATTCGACTCGCGGAGCCTTTTCCGTGACAGCTTCCTCGCCGACCTGGTCGACACGCAGGAGCGGCGCGCCGGCATCTACCTGCGAGTTGACGGTAGCGAGAACTTCTCGCACCTTGCCCGCGTAGGGAGCGCGGACTGCGGTCTCCATCTTCATGGATTCGAGCACGACCAGAGTGGAGCCGGCTTCGACGTCGTCGCCGACCGTGACCGGTACGGCCACCACGACGGCAGGAGCTGGCGCGCGGACCACTCCGGCGTCGTCCTGGCTGATCTGGTGGCTGATGCCGTCGACCTCGACGAGATAACGAGCCGGGCTCACGACGGAAACGACGTGGAAGCGGCGATCACCGATCACCAGACGTGACTCGAAGTCACCGAGACGATCGACGTCGACCTCGATGTCGCCTGCGTCTCCGTCGACGCGGTAGCGGTGCGGGCCGATGCGCCCGACTGTCAGTTTGTATGCCTGACCTTGGTAGTTGAGCTCGACGGTACGTCCGATCGCGTGATTGGCGCGGGGGCGACCGCCACGTGCCGAGGCGAGGAAGGCCGCACGCTCGAGGGACTCTTCGGCGTCGTAGGCATCGATGGCGGTGGCGATCAGTGCGACGTCGGCGCGGCGTGTGGCGCCGGTGAGGGCGCCCGTGCGGTCGAGCCAGCCGGTATCCGCGGATGCCGAGATGACCTCGTCGCGATCCAGGAGATCGAGAAGGAAAGACTTGGTGGTGGTGCCGCCGTCGAGTACGACGGTGGTTTCACGGAGGGCGGTGCGCAGACGCGCGAGTGCCTCTGAGCGGTTGCGGCCCCACGCGATGACCTTCGCGACCATCGAGTCGTAGTCAGGCGGAATGACGTCGCCGGCCGCGATGCCGGTGTCGACGCGGATGCCCGAGCCGAGGGGGAACTTCAGCAGCTGAACGGTGCCGGGCGCGGGAGCGAAATCGTTGTCGGCGTCTTCGGCGTTGAGGCGAGCCTCGACGGCATGACCGAACGCGGGCGGGCAGTCGCCGACCAACTCTTCACCGCTGGCCACGAGAATCTGCAGTTTGACGAGGTCGATGCCTGTCGTGACCTCGGTGATCGGATGCTCGACCTGAAGGCGCGTGTTGACCTCGAGGAAGGTGAAGAGCTTGTTCTCGGGCTGGTAGAGGTATTCGACCGTGCCGGCGCCGTGGTATCCGGCTGCCTTGACGAGTTCGGCCGAGACCTCCTTGAGATGGTCCGACTGTTCTTCGGTGAGGACGGGGGAAGCGGATTCTTCGATGACCTTCTGGTTGCGACGCTGAATCGAGCAGTCACGAACGCCCGGAGCCCAGACGTTGCCGTGGTTGTCGGCGATGATCTGTACCTCGACGTGGCGCGCATCGGTGACAAGGCGTTCGAGGAAGACGACGGGGTCGCCGAACGAGCGCTCGGCCTCACCCTGAGTGCGCTCGAGCGCAACTTCGAGTTCGTCCTCGGCCCACACCTTGCGGATGCCGCGTCCACCGCCGCCGCTGCGAGCCTTGATGATCAGTGGGTAACCGATTGCCTGTGCGTGACGGCGTGCGTCGGCGCGGGTCTCGACCGGCCCGCCGCTCCACGGTGCGACTGGTACGCCGACCTTTTCGGCGAGGATCTTGGCGGCAACCTTGTCGCCGAGTAGACGCATCGCGTCGGCACTCGGACCGATGAACGTGATGCCCAGTTTCGCGACGATCTCGGCGAACGTGGGGTCCTCGGCCACGAAGCCCCAGCCGACCCAGACGGCGTCGGCCTTGGCTGCGAGAAGTGCTCGCTCGAGTTCGGCGTAGTCGAGATACGGACTGCCGGCGCCGGTGCTGCGCAGCGTCACGCCCTCGTCGGCCTGGCGGACGAACATGGCGCGCCGCTCGGCCTCTGTGTGCAGTGCAATGACGCGAATGCCGTGGTCGTGTTCGGCGTTCAGTTCGCGTACAGCCCTGATCAGGCGGACCGCGGCCTCACCTCGATTGACCACTGCGATTCGTTTGAACATTGTCACTGCCACCGTCCCTTGATGAGATTCTTCGTCACGTACGTTGCGATATGAGCCGACCGTGTCCCACATACCCGGATTGTCCGGTTCGTGAACTACGCCGCGATGCGCTGTGTTTCCCCCGGTTGCGCGTCGGCAGGTGATTGCCCTTCCGGTTCGTCGAGTCCCTTGCGCCGAAGCACCGTGTGCGCTGCTGCACCACGTGTGCCTTGTGTGCCACCCTGCAGGCGTGGACTCAGAACCGCTCCAATCACGAATCAGCAACATATTGTGTCTGCTTCCAGGGAATCCCTGGTTTATCTAAGAATGCAGTATGTCGACGCTCATGTCACCTGGGCGAATTGAAGAATATTAGTCAACGTGAACCACGGTTACACCTATAGCCTTAAGTCATTGTGGTGCAATAAGATTCGGCTCTGTGACACGGATCACGATGGTAATGAAATTGGCAAGAAAGTGAATACTCACTGGTAACAAAATCGCGTATTCGGAGAATTCTCCCGATTGCTCGATTATTACTGATCGGTACTACTGGCGAGTATTTTTTACGTCCAGTCGGACCGTATTCGAGAAATCGCCTTCGATGGTTGCGATGTGCTGTGCGATCGCGTCGAGTCCTCCGGAAGGGAGCTGCGATGCGTTGCCGAGAGCAAGTGAAGTCCGCTTGAAGTGCTCCACAAGCGGTTCGTACTTCGTGACCAGTCTCAGTCTGTCGATCTCGTTCAGGTACTTCACGCTTCCCGCGTTGTCGACGAAGTCGCTGAACTTCACGAGGAACACTGCGGGATCCGCGATCGCGCGGATGACGTGATCCTGGTAGCCGGTGGTGTTGTCGTGCGGGTAGTCGATTGGATTAGTCACTGCCTCAACAAGTTCGGCGATTTTGTGGGTGAAGTGCGAGGCGATAAGTGCTGACGCACGTTCTTGCGCTTCGGATGCGGACATGTCGTCCGCAGTCTGGCCACCGAGGAGTGCGATGACGGCGTGTGGTCGGTCCTCGACCGTGTCGTGAAGCGCGGTTGCGCTCAGGATCTCGACGTCGGAGCACCCGTACCGAAGCAGCCGCAACACATTCCGAAGGGGATGAACGATGTAGGGATCCTCGTTTGACTTGATTCCGTTTTTTCTGAACTGATCGAGGTGCGCGAGGGTCGCGACCTCCATGGCGAGCCGCAAGGTTTCGCCCGGGAGTGCCATCTCGTCGACGGCGCTCTCGATGGCGAAGACCAGCGTCGCAGCGTCCATCTCCTTCAGTGGCAGCTGGTGGAATGCGGATCTGATCGGGTCGGGGTTGCTCATGACAAACAGCCTTCCGGTTGGTCAGGTGTCGCGACGAAAGTCTTGGTGAGAATCTGCGCTCGAACCCTGGTTGTCGCCGGGAGTGCGGCTGAAATCAGAATCATCTTGATTCTATCCGGAGACTACGACAGCAAGTGTTCATAGCGTTGTGATCGAGGTGGACGGGGAGTTTCGTTCGCTTCCATCACTGGCAGACTTGGGTAGGAAGAGGTTCGATGACCACGGAGGCTACCCTGGCGTCGTTTGTCGAGACGGTTGACACGGATGTCGACACCCATCCACTGGACGACCCTGTGCGACAAGGACTTCGCGGACATCATGCGCAATTCGCTCGCTGGGCAGGGAGAGTTGCGCGATACGACCCGACTGTCGCGCCGTTTGTCGGTCATCCGCCCGAGTTGGACGCCGAAGACTGGGAGAACCTACTCGCACTCGTAGGGCCAGGCGGCACAGTAGGTTTACGAGGATTTGATCATCGCCCGCCGGAAGGATGGCGCGTTGTGGATCAGTTCGGCTCGGTGCAGATGGACGGGTCCGCACTCGAAGTCTCCGTTGATCCGTCGGTCGAACTTCTCGGAACGGGCGACGTTCCCGAAATTCTGGCATTGATCGAGCGCACCAAGCCCGGACCGTTTCTTCCTCGTACCGTCGAGATGGGCAGCTATTGCGGCATTCGCGTCGACGGAAGACTTGTTGCCATGGCGGGGGAGCGGTTGCACCCTCCGGGATGGACGGAAATCAGTGCGGTGTGCACTGACAGCGACTTTCGGGGTCGAGGCCTGGGTACGACGCTGATCCGTGCCGTAGCTGCCGGGATTCGCGAGCGCGGCGAGCTGCCGTTTCTCCATGCAGTGCAATCGAATACGAATGCGATCAGACTCTACGAAGCACTGGGATTCGTGCTCCGGAAGAAATCCCGGTTGACCGCGGTGCAGGCGCCCGCCTGATCCAATTCTCGCCGGCGCCTGTGTTTCGGGCGCTCGGCCACTAGTCTGAACAAATGACAGTCGATCAGGCGTTGGACAGTGATTTCCTCACTCTTGCCGATCCGTACCGCCGCGAGTTGCTGGCGCACTGCTATCGCATGATGGGGTCGATCCACGACGCCGAAGACCAAGTCCAGGAGACGTTCATCCGGGCTTGGCGCGGGTTCGACGGTTACAAAGGCCAGTCATCGCTCAGGACCTGGCTCTACCGCATCGCGACGAATACCTGCCTGACCGCGCTGGAGGGGCGATCGAGGCGTCCACTCCCGACCGGCCTCGGCGCACCTAGTTCGGACCCGGCCGACGATTTGATCGAACGCAACGAGATTGCCTGGTTGGAACCGATCGCGGATTCCGCGTTGGGCGACGTCAATGACCCGGCTGTCATGGTCGTCAATCGCGATTCGGTCAGGCTCGCGCTTGTTGCCGCTTTGCAGCACTTGTCCGCGCGCCAACGTGCGGTTCTAGTCCTGCGTGACGTTCTGCAGTGGAAGGCGTCGGAAGTTGCGGAGGCCCTGGACACCACAACCATTGCGGTCAACAGCCTGCTGCAGCGGGCTCGCGCGCAGATCAATCACATCGGGCCCACTGAGGACGATCTCGTGGAACCGAGTACCGAGGCTGCCCGGAAGTTGCTTCGCGACTACGTGCACAGCTTCGAGAGCTACGACGTCGAGGCCATCGTGGAGCTGTTCACGCGCGAAGCCATCTGGGAGATGCCGCCGTTCGAGGGTTGGTACCAAGGCCCCGAGGCAATCGGGCAGCTCATCGGAACCAAATGCCCGGCCGACGGACCAGGCGCGATGCGGCTACTACCGACCGCCGCCAATGGCCAGCCGGCGTTCGGCCTCTATATGCGCGAGCCCGATGGGGTTCACCGTGCTTTCCAGTTGCACGTTCTCGATGTCACCGAGTCCGGGATCTCGCACGTGACGTGTTTCTTCGATCTGAGTCTGTTCGCACGGTTCGGACTGCCTGCAGAGTTGTAGGGGCAAGGAGTTGCGCGAGCCCTCCCGTGTGGAGGACCCGCGCGGCTACTCGTTACTGCTGTTGTTATGCGCTACTGCTGTTGCTTTGCGCTACTGCTGGGGAACAGTCGCAGCCGGGTCCATCCACATGACCTCCCAGACGTGATTGTCGAGGTCGCGGAATGCGCGTCCGTACATGAAGCCGTGATCCTGGGGCTCCATCCACTTGCTACCGCCGGCAGCAATCGCTGCGTCGACGAAGGCGTCGACTTCTTCCCTGCTGTCGGCCGACACACACATCAGTGCCTCGCGAGCTTTCGACGTGTCACAGATGTCGTCGGAGATGAAGTCCCCGAAACGGGGTTCGTTCAGGAACATGACCGTGGCGGAATCGCTGACGATCATCGAGACGGTGTTCTCGTCACTGAACATGTCGTTGAACTCGAAGCCGAGGCCGCTGAAGAATTCCCGCGTGGCAGCGACGTCCTTGACGGGCATGTTGACGAAGAGAAGACGAGACATGGAGTGCTCCTTGAAGTCGGTTGACTGATTACTGATCGCTTCGGTTCCTGTTGGTTCCTGCTCATACAGACCGCAGCGGCGACAGAAAATCATCGCGGTAGAAGAAAATTCGAGGAAATTCTCGGTTGTTAACCCGCAGCAGTGCTCTGACCTGGCGATTTGGTGTTGTGTTGATCTTCGCGTAACTTTGTCCAGGTCAGAGCGACACGGACACCGACTCCCACCTGCGAGGGTGAGTGACACGAGGTTGTACGAAGTGCCTGGCGAACACAATCCAGTTTTTCTTCACGGGGTTCCGGTTTGCGCCGGTGACCTGGTTGGGG
>NZ_JBPUKE010000015.1:0-210 GCF_053470465.1 Rhodococcus sp. GB-02 | reverse complement strand
TTCGCCGCCGTCGGGATCGCCTCCACCCGCGAACTCGGCCTCGACCCCGCCAAGGTCAACGTCAACGGCGGCGCCATCGCCGTCGGACACCCCCTCGGCATGTCCGGCGCCCGCATCGCCCTGCACCTCGCCCTCGAACTGCAACGCCGCGGCGGCGGCATCGGCGCAGCCGCACTCTGCGGCGGCGGCGGACAAGGCGACGCACTCATC
>NZ_JBPUKE010000014.1:0-234 GCF_053470465.1 Rhodococcus sp. GB-02 | reverse complement strand
ATCACCGCCGGCTCCGCCTCCCCGATCTCCGACGGCGCCGCCGCCGTGATCGTGATGAGCAAAGCCAAGGCCGAAGAACTCGGCCTGACCTGGATCGCGGAAATCGGTGCCCACGGCGTCGTCGCCGGACCGGACTCCACCCTCCAGTCCCAGCCCGCCCGCGCCATCGCCAAGGCCTGCGCCAAGGAAGGTATCGACCCCACCGACCTCGACCTCGTCGAAATCAACGAAGCA
>NZ_JBPUKE010000013.1:0-436 GCF_053470465.1 Rhodococcus sp. GB-02 | reverse complement strand
TGCGACCCGGATTTGCCTAGGTCACGCCCTACACGCTTACACCAGTATTACCACTGACTGGCTCAGCTACCTTCCTGCGTCACCCCATCGCTTGGCTACTACCAGATCAGGTCCCATGCATCCACCAACTCGAGACCCGAAGGTCTTCTCGTGGCTTCAGGATGGTTAGTATCACTGATTCACCATGGGCGCGTTCACACGGGTACGGGAATATCAACCCGTTGTCCATCGGCTACGCCTGTCGGCCTCGTCTTAGGTCCCGACTCACCCTGGGCGGATTAACCTGGCCCAGGAACCCTTGGTCATTCGGCGGACGAGTTTCTCACTCGTCTTTCGCTACTCATGCCTGCATTCTCACTCGTGTGGCCTCCACGGCTAGGTCACCCTGCCGCTTCCATGGCCACACGACGCTCCCCTACCCATCCACACACCTGCC
>NZ_JBPUKE010000012.1:0-628 GCF_053470465.1 Rhodococcus sp. GB-02 | reverse complement strand
GCTCATGGGTGGACGCTGACAAGCATTCGTTTTCATTACTGCCGGCCTCAGTGCTGGTGGGAGAACAAATTATATCGGCATACTGTTGGGTCCTGAGAGAACACGCGAGTGTTTCTTTCTAGGAAGTAACGACAAATGACTGCTGCAGTCATACCGCAGAGATTATCGCCTTTCGGGGTTGGTGGTTTGTGTTGGTGTCTGCGTGAGGTGGTTGTTTGTGTGTTGTTTGAGAACTGCACAGTGGACGCGAGCATCTTTGTTGTAAGTAATGAAGAGCGTACGGTGGATGCCTTGGCACCAGGAGCCGATGAAGGACGTAGGAGGCTGCGATAAGCCTCGGGGAGCTGTCAACCGAGCTGTGATCCGAGGATGTCCGAATGGGGAAACCCAGCACGAGTGATGTCGTGTTACCCGCGCCTGAATATATAGGGCGTGTGGAGGGAACGTGGGGAAGTGAAACATCTCAGTACCCACAGGAAGAGAAAACAACCGTGATTCCGTGAGTAGTGGCGAGCGAAAGCGGAAGAGGCTAAACCATGTGCATGTGATACCCGGCAGGGGTTGTGTGCGTGGGGTTGTGGGGTTCATTTTGTCAATGCTGCCGTGTTGGCCAACAGTAAGAAATCAC
>NZ_JBPUKE010000011.1:0-905 GCF_053470465.1 Rhodococcus sp. GB-02 | reverse complement strand
GGGTTAGTGGAAGTGGTCTGGAACGGCCTGTCGTAGAGGGTGAGAATCCCGTACACGAAAACTTTGTGACTGTTGTAATGGAAACCCAAGTAGCACCGGGCCCGTGAAATCTGGTGTGAATCTGTCGGGACCACCCGATAAGCCTGAATACTCCCTGGTGACCGATAGCGGACTAGTACCGTGAGGGAAAGGTGAAAAGTACCCCGGGAGGGGAGTGAAATAGTACCTGAAACCGTGCGCTTACAATCCGTCAGAGCCTTCGAACAGACTTGTCTGTTGGGGGTGATGGCGTGCCTTTTGAAGAATGAGCCTGCGAGTTAGTGGCATGTCGCGAGGTTAACCCGTGTGGGGTAGCCGTAGCGAAAGCGAGTCCGAATAGGGCGATCGTAGTGGCATGCTCTAGACCCGAAGCGGAGTGATCTACCCATGGCCAGGTTGAAGCGACGGTAAGACGTCGTGGAGGACCGAACCCACTTAGGTTGAAAACTGAGGGGATGAGTTGTGGGTAGGGGTGAAAGGCCAATCAAACTCCGTGATAGCTGGTTCTCCCCGAAATGCATTTAGGTGCAGCGTCGCGTGTTTCTCACCGGAGGTAGAGCTACTGGATGGTCTAGGGGGCCCACAAGCTTACCGAAATCAGCCAAACTCCGAATGCCGGTGAGTGAGAGCGCGGCAGTGAGACTGCGGGCGATAAGGTTCGTAGTCGAGAGGGAAACAGCCCAGATCGCCAGCTAAGGTCCCTAAGCGTGTACTAAGTGGAAAAGGATGTGGGGTCGCGAAGACAACCAGGAGGTTGGCTTAGAAGCAGCCACCCTTGAAAGAGTGCGTAATAGCTCACTGGTCAAGTGATCCTGCGCCGACAATGTAGCGGGGCTCAAGTACACCACCGAAGCTGCGGCATTCAC